>JAXMNT010000025.1:0-107592 GCA_034670305.1 Deltaproteobacteria bacterium | reverse complement strand
CCGTCCTTCGTCGGTCCCTGCACGCGCCACCTCGTCACGTAGATCTTGAGTGTCCATATCGGCCTCCGGCCGCCGAGATGGCCATCGCTAGGCGCTCGCGTCACCACGGGATGGGGAGAGGACGTACTCCGCTTCCGCTTCCGCTTCCGCTTCCGCTTCCGCTTCCGCTTCCGCTTCCGCTTCCGCTTCCGCTTCCGCTTCCGCGACCGCGACCGCCTCCGCTTCCGCTTCCGCGACCGCGACCGCCTCCGCGACCGGTTCCGCCCCTCGGGGCGACTCAGTGACTGTGGCCGGCGTGATCGTGGCCGTGGCCGGCAGCCATCCCTTCGGACTCCGGCGGGGCGGCTCGCATGGAAGAAGCGCGCATGGGCGAAGCCCGTATGGAGGACTCGACCCCAGCCGGGGGATCGACCCCCACCGCGCGCCAGAGCGCGTCGCGTTCGAACCCGCCGGTCGCCGCGTAGGTCACCTTGCCGTCCGCGAAGACGAACGTGCCCGGGAGCGGCGGCACTCCGAAGGCCGACGACGCGTCCTCGTCGCGGTAGACGTCGCCGAGGAAGCCCCAGCGGCGCGCCACAGCTTCGGCCCGCGCGTGGGGCCCTTCGTCGAGACTGACCGCGACGACGTGCAGCTCCGGATGCGCCGCACGCAGCGTCTCCAACACGCCGAGCTCGGCGCGGCACGGCTGACACCAGCTGGCATAGAACGCCATGACCGTCGGCTTCTCCGACGCCATCGTCCGCACGCTCGCGGATGCATCGTCTGCCCCGCGAAGGGACACATCCGGGATGTCGGCCCCCACCTCGAGCGCGACGACAGGTGCGCCGTCCTCCGCCGGTTCGAGCGCGCCGAGATCGGAGGTCGAGACGCGACGGATCCGAATCCGGCCGAGCCCGTCTTCCACGGTGCGGTACGCGACGTAGACGTGTCCCTCGTGTTCCGCGACGACTGGGAAGCCATGGTCGCGATCCGTGCCGCTCGAAGCGACCCGGGTCGGCGCCGCGGGCACGCCGTCGTTGCCGACGAAACGCGCACGGATCTCTCCGCCGTTCGCGCGCGCCATCCACACCACGAGCACCCCCGTCGTATCGCCGTCCGCATGAATCGCTGTCAGCGAGACGCGGCCCGGCGGCTGCGCCTCGTCGATGGTCACGGGGTCCGTGAACGTGGCGCCTCCATCTCGGCTGCGCGCGAGCCGCACCGAACCTCCGTCCGCGCCGGTGAACCAAGTCACCCACACGTCGTCTCCGTCCGCCGCGATCGAGGGACCGTTCACCGGACATCCCGCGATGGTCCAGGCGTCTTCATGCACCGCGTGCGGCGCTTGGAATCCAGCTTCGGTCCGCCGCGCGATCGAGATGTCGCGGACCTCTGCGTCGTCTCGGTCTCGGTAGACGACCAGTGCTCCGTCGCCCGAGACCGCCGCGGCCGTCTGACAGCAGTCGCACACCCGCGGGTCGACCTGCTCGGCTTCGGGCACGCCGCCCGCCGCCGTCGCGGCGTCCGCGGTCGTCGAGTAGACCGCGGTTGAGCCGCCGGTCGGACCGGCGCGGCCGTCGAGCCAGAAGAGGCGGATCCCCGCTCCCTCCGGCACCATCGAGACGAACCCGTGTTCGGTCGGGGTGCCGTCGGAGTGCACGACACCCAATGCGTCGAACGAGAGCAGCCGGTTTCCCGATCCCACGCCGCTCGGCGCCTGGGCCCCTGCCCCACCGGCGCCTTCTCCCTGCACCGCGCGCACCACCGTACTCCCCCGTCCTGCAAGTGACGCACGCCAGAGCCGGGTCTCGTACGCCCAAGGCGAGTCGCCCGCCCGGTGCATGGTGTTCACGTAGAGGTGACCGCCCGCGACCTGCGTTCTCGGAAAGTCCGCCCAGCTGGCGATCATTCCTTCGCCTCTGGTGACGTCGCTCGGCTCGGTCCAGGTGCCTTGCCGCAACGCGCTCACTCGAACCGCGTGGGTCTCGACCTCGGCGTCGATCGGCTCGATCCAGCTCAACCAGAGGGTGTCGCCGGCCGCGTGCAGGTTGGCGCCCAGCGCGTCCGGCGGTGCGGGCGAATCCAGGTCCTCCCAGTCCGCCGCCCCGAGGGGTTCTTCTTGGGGCTCGAGATCCACGGGGGCCTCGATGTCCTCGACCTCGCAGCTGCCACACGCAGCGAGCAACCCAACGAGCACGGTGAGCATCAGCGAACGGAACGCGTGGATGCCCAAACCTGACCACTGCTCGGGCGACAGGTCTGCCGGCACTTCGGGATGCAGCTCCATCACACCGCGCTCCGTCGCAGGCGCAGCGCGTTGGCGATGACCGACACGGAGCTGAGGCTCATGGCGGCGGCGGCGAACATGGGGCTCAGCAGCACGCCGAACGTGTACAGCACCCCCGCCGCGATCGGAATGCCCGCGGCGTTGTAGAAGAACGCGAAGAACAGGTTCTGGCGAATGTTCGCCATAGTCTGCCTCGAAAGGGTGCGTGCCCGCACGATGCCGCGCAGGTCGCCCTTCACCAGCGTGACCCCGGCGCTCTCCATCGCGACGTCGGTGCCGGTGCCCATGGCGATGCCGACCTGTGCGAGCGCCAGCGCCGGTGCGTCGTTGATGCCGTCGCCGGCCATGGCGACCACCCGGCCCTCGGCCTGCAACCTGGCGATCTCCTCGGACTTGCCGTCCGGCAACACCCCAGCGACCACCCGGTCGATGCCGAGCTTCTTCGCGACCGCGCGCGCGGTGGTCTCGCTGTCTCCGGTGAGCATCACGATCTCGAGGCCGTCGCGGCGAAGCGCTTCGAGTGCCTCGGCGCTCGTCTCCTTGATCGGATCCGACACCCCGATGAGTCCCGCGAAACGTCCGTCGACGGCCACGTACATCACCGTCTGGCCTTCGGCCCGCAGGGCTTCCGCGCGCGGCTCCACTGCGGCCGGGTCGATGCCCACGCTCTCGGCGAGACGCAGGTTGCCGATCGCGACTTCCGATCCACCGACCTTGGCGCGCACGCCCATGCCGGTGATCGACTCGAAGTCGCTTACGTCTTCGAGCGCGATACCGCGTTCTTCGGCGCCGCGCACGATGGCTTCGGCGAGTGGGTGTTCGCTGCCGCGCTCGAGCGACGCAACGAGTCCGACGAACCGCTCGAGGGACAACCCGGACGTCTCCTCCGGTTCGATCACCGTCAACACCGGACGGCCTTCGGTCAGCGTGCCGGTCTTGTCGACCACCAGCGTGTCGACTTTGCGAAGCACTTCGATGGCTTCTGCGTTGCGGAAGAGCACGCCCATCGATGCGGCCTTGCCGGTCGCGACCATGATCGACATCGGGGTGGCCAAACCGAGGGCACATGGACACGCGATGATCAGGACCGCGATCGCGTTGAGCAGACCGTAGACCATCGCCGGCTCCGGACCGAAGACCGACCAGCCGATGAAGGTGGCGATCGCGATGAGGATCACCGCCGGCACGAACCAACTCGCCACCACGTCCGCGAGCGCTTGGATCGGCGCGCGGCTGCGCTGGGCGGCCGCGACCATCGAGACGATGCGGGACAGGAGTGTGTCGGCCCCCACGTTCTGTGCGGTCATGAGCAAGCTGCCGGTGCTGTTGATCGTGGCGCCGATCAGCGCGTCGCCCTCGCCCTTCTTCACCGGCAGGCTCTCGCCGGTCACCATGGACTCATCGATGGTGCTCGTGCCTTCTCGCACCACGCCGTCGACCGGGATCTTCTCACCGGGGCGTACCCGGAGCACGTCCCCGACCTGGACATCCGAGAGCGGGATCTCCGTCTCGGTTCCATCGGCCGCCACGCGGCGCGCGTGTTTGGCCGCCAGGCCGAGCAGCTTCTCGAGCGCGGCGCTGGTCTGACTGCGGGCACGCAGCTCCAGCACTTGACCGAGCAGGATCAGCGTGACGATCACCGCCGCCGCTTCGAAGTAGAGCGCGACGCCTCCGTCGTGTCCGCGGAACGCGTCCGGGAAGAGACCGGGCGCGAGCACCGCGACGACGCTGTAGCCGTACGCCACACCCACACCGAGCGCGATGAGCGTGAACATGTTGAGGTGCAGGTTCCGGACCGACTTCGCGCCGCGCACGAAGAAGGGCCAGGCCGACCACAAACAGACGGGGGTCGCGAGCGCGAGTTCCACGAACGCGCGCGGGCGCGGCGGGAGCCACGAAGAGATGAGGTGCCCGGGCAACATCTCGAGCATCGTGATGAGCACCAGCGGGATCGAGAGCGCTGCCGCGAACAGGAAGCGCCGCCACATGTCGGCGAGCTCCGGGTTGGCGCGGGACGCGGCGATCGAAACGGTCCGCGGCTCGAGCGCCATGCCGCACTTCGGGCAGTCGCCGGGATGATCCTGCAGCACCTCGGGGTGCATGGGACACGTCCACTCCGTCTTGCCTTCTTCGGGAAGGACGAAATCCTTTGGCTCGAGCGCCATGCCGCACTTCGGGCAATCGCCCGGGCCGACCTGTTCGACCTCGGGGTGCATGGGGCACGTGTGCACCGCGTTCGCGAGCCCGCCGGCGGGGGCATGTTTGGCGTGCCCGCCGTGGTGGTGATGGTGTTTCGGCGCGGACGGCCCCGGCTTCGGTGCCGCGTGTCCGCCGTGGGTGCTGCAGCAACTTGCGGTCGGCTTGGCCGGCTCGGCGACCTTCGCGTCGAGGTACTTGGCCGGATCGGCGACGAACTTGGTTTTGCACCCAGCGGAGCAGAACAGGTGTTCTTCGCCTTCGTGGGTGTGCCGGTGGGTCGCCTTGGTGGTCACCGTCATGCCGCAGACGGGGTCTTTGAGGGTCTCGAGTTCAGCGTGGGCTTCGTGTGCATTCAACATGGTCTTGCCTCGTTGTGTGTGCATCTCCTGGTTGGGGTGTGGGGGCGTCGGGCGGAAGGGACGTCGTCACGCGGAGTGGGGTTCGGCGGTCGTGGCGGGGCACGTGCACAGTGCGTCGCGACGGGCGCCTTGGGCGCAGCGTGGGTGGAGTCGACGGTTCCGGTCGAGGCCGGTCTTGGAACGGAGAACAGGGTCTTGGAACGGAGAACAGGCCGGGTCTTGGCGAACCGGTGCGAACTCGGGGGATGGAAGCGGTGCGGTCACCGCAGTCCGTACTTCTCGAACACCGTGAGCAACTCGTCGATCTTGGCCTGACGCTGCTTGGCGTCGTCGCCCTTCAGCGCGCCGGCCACGCAGGTGTCGACATGAGAAGCGAGCAGGAGCTGGCCGACCTTGCCGAGGGCGGAACGCACCGCCGCGATCTGCATGAGGATGTCCACGCAGTAGCGCTCGTCGTCGACCATGCGCTGGATCCCTGCGACCTGGCCCGACACGCGCTTGAGACGGGTGTCGATGTTCTTTTTGGCGTCCGGCTTGATCATGGTCTTCCTCGGTGATACCTATACCCGGTATGGGTATACTCAAGATGCCAAGTTCTTCCGCTCTCGTCAAGAACCGCCTTTCGTTTTCTGGGAAGGTGGTCCTGCTCTCCCTGGTGGCCGGCTGCGCCGCTGCGCCGCGATGGGGAGAACACAGCGTTGCCAACCCGGCCAGCGAGGTGGCGCAGACCCCGCCTCTGGCCCGGGCGCTCGTCGCCGATCCCGCCCCGCCGCTGCCCGACGACGGCATGGGCGGGATGCATCACGGACATGGGTCGCACGGGTCGCACGGCGACACCGGGGCGGACTCAGATTCAGCGGGAGCCACAGAGTCCGCGGCCTCAGCGGCAGCAGACTCGGCGGCTGCGACAGACTCAGCGGCAGCGACAGACTCAGCAACAGCGACAGAGTCAGCATCAGACTCAGCGGCAGCCACAGACTCAGCGACAGGCCGCGGCGACGCGGCGCAGGAGAACGGTCACGATGGACACTAGGGCACCGCTCCTCGCCGCACTCGGCTTGCTGGCTGCGTGCGCGGGACCCACCGCTTCACTCGAGGGCGTCCGGGATCTTCTGGACGACCGGCTTCAGTCCGCGCACCTCGATCCAGCGCATTTGCAGCGCCGCGACTCCGACGACGACGAACTCGCGTCGGACTTGAACGGGCTGCTCGGTGGGCCGATCGACGCCGACGCTGCCGTGCAGATCGCACTCCTCAACAACCGTGGGTTGCGGGCCTCGATGACCGAGCTCGACGTCGCGCTCGCGGATCTTCGCGGCGCCCGCCGGGTCCGCAACCCCGACGCGGAGATCAGCGCGCTCTTCCCCACGGAGGGCAACGAATCGGCTGCGCTGGAGTTCAGCCTACTGGTCGATCTCTCGGACCTGGCGCGCGTCGGACTTCGCGCCGGTGTCGCCGACGCGGAGTACGAACGCGCGCGGGTGATGGCCGCGGCCGCCGCGCTCGACCTCGCCTACGAGACGCGCATCGCGTTCGCCGGGCTGCTCGCCGCCCAGCAGAACGTGACGCTTTGGAACGAAGTGGTCGTCACCTTTCGCGCGGCCTGGGAGAGCGCCGAAGCCATGCGCGAAGCCGGCAACGTGCCGCAGCTCGATGTCGCGCAGGAGCACGCGCTCTACGAAGAGTCGCGTCTGCAGCTCGCGACGGCCGAACTCGAAGTGCTCGATCGGCGCGAAGACCTCAACGTGCTGCTCGGTCTGACCGGCGCCCAGGTCGACTGGACGACGGTGGCGACGTTGGCCCCGCCGGCCACGTCGGACCCAGAGTTGGAGACGGTCGAACGCATCGCGATGGATCGAAGCCTCGAGCTCGCCGCCGGACAGCACCGGCTCCGCGCACTCACCCGCCGGGTCGGACTCGAACGCACTCGCGGCGCGCTGCCGGCGCTCCACGCCGGAGTGCTCGCGGAGCGGGCCGCCGGCGAGTGGGAGATCGGTCCTGTGCTCGAGGTCGAGCTGCCGCTCTTCGACCAAGGCCAAGGCGCGATCGGTCGCGTGCAGGCAGAGCTCGCGATGGCGCTGCACCGCTACGAAGATCTCGCCATTCGGGTGCGGTCCGGGGTGCGGCGGGCACGCAACCGCTACGTCGTCGCGCGCGAACGCGCGAACTTCATTCGGGAGACGCTGGTGCCTGCGCGCGAAGAAGTGCTGCGCCAAGCGCTCTTTCAATACAACGCGATGAACATGGGGGTCTTCCAGTTGCTGCGCGCCAAACGCAGCCACGTGGAAGCCCTGCAAGCGCGGGTGATGGCGGAACGGGACTACTGGGTCGCCCGCATCGCGCTCGAACAGATTCTCGCCGGTCGGCTGGTGGATGCACCGGAGCTGAGTGGCGCGATGCCCATGGGTGGAAACGAAGGAGGAGGTCACTGATGGAAGACAAGAAGAAGACGGGCAGCGAACTCAAACGCCGGGAACTCTTGCTCGGAGCGGGGGCTGCGCTTGCGGCGACCGCCCTGGCGGCGAAGACGCATGCGCAGCGCACCCGATCCGGACGCGACGCCGCGCGCACTGGCGGCTACCGGCCGGTCGTGACCCCCAACGGGCACGCGCTCGAGTACCGGATCGTCGGCGGCGTGAAGGTCTTCCATCTGACCGCGGAGGCGATCGCGGACCACGAGTTCTGCCCGGGGCTCGTCGCGTCCTGCTGGGGCTACAACGGCGTGGTCGGTGGACCGACGCTCGAAGTCGTCGAAGGCGACCGGGTGCGCATCTACGTGACGAACAAACTGCCCGAGCCGACCACCGTGCACTGGCACGGCATCATCCTGCCGAGCGCCATGGACGGGGTGGGTGGCCTGAGCCAGCGACCGATCGAGCCGGGCGAAACCTTCCGTTACGAGTTCACGTTCCGGGACGCGGGCACCTTCATGTACCACCCGCACTGGGACGAGATGACCCAGATGGCGATGGGCATGATGGGCATGATCGTCGTGCACCCGAGGCGACCGACCGGATTCGTTCCGGACCGCGACTTCGCCATCATGCTCAACGAGTGGAACATCCCGATCGGCGCGGGCCGACCGAACCCACTCGAGATGAACGACTTCAACGTGCTGACGATGAACTCGAAGTGTTTCCCGGGCACCGATCCACTCGTGGTGAAACGCGGCGACAAAGTGCGCATGCGGTTCGGCAACCTCAGCGGCATCGACAACCACCCGGTGCATCTGCACGGCTACTCGTTCCGCATCGCCGGAACCGACGGCGGCGAGATCCCCCGCGCGGCCCAGGAGCCGCACACCACGGTGCTCGTGCCGACCGGAAGCTGCCGGGTGATCGAGTTCGTGGCGGACAACCCGGGCGACTGGGCGATGCACTGCCACATGACCCACCACGTGATGAACCAGATGGGGCACGGCATTCCGAACGTGCTCGGCGTGCGTGGCAACCCCGCCGACCGGCGGGTGCGTCGGTTGATCCCCGGCTACATGCCGATGGGTCGCGGCGGCATGGCCGGCATGGGCGACATGGACATGCCCATTCCGCCGAACAGCATCCCGATGCGCGGCGGTCCGGGTGCGCACGGCACGATCGACATGGGCGGCATGTTCACCATCCTCAAAGTGCGCGACGAACTGCGGACCTACGACGAAGATCCCGGCTGGTACCAAGCGCCTCCCGGCACCCAGGCGCGGGTGGCCACCGCCAGCGAACTGAGCGCGGACGGAATCGACGTCGGCTGACCGTCACTCTTCGGCCGAGGCATCCGCGGACTTGGCGCGGATGCCTCGGAACGAGGCCACGCCCGCCAAGGTGAAGAGCACCGCCATGACGAGCGGCCACAGCGTCTCCACTGGGTGGTACCCGAGCAGCCGGCCGGTGTGGTCGGCGTTCCAGACGAGTTGATGGATGCCGCGCACCGTCGACAAGAGCGCGAGGACGCCGCAGAGGACGGGTACGAAGTACTTCACCGCTAGCGCTCAGGTGGTCGGGCGCTCGTGGGGCATCTCTTCGCCCGCTTCGAGCCGCTCCTGCATCTCGTACTTCGACGGGCAGCGGGGCACGACTTCGTTCGCGAGGAACGTTCCGTCGCCCTGCACTTCGCCCTGCACCGTCACCGAGATCCCGAAGCCGTCCCGGAAGGTGTCCGGGACCACGCACTGCGGGAACGACACGTTGATCGCGCTCTGGATCTCCTGGGAGGGATCCTGCTCCTCGATCGTGAAGCGCCACTCGCAGGGGTCTTCGCGGAACTGCACCGAGCCCTCGCGCAGCATGCCTTCGACGCGCAGCTGCCGGCCTTCGAACGCCGCAGGATCGCCGGCCACGGCGCCGACCGGTTCGGAGTAGCTGAAGGAGTCGCCGGCCCCGGTCAGGAGCACGAGCGCGATCGGGCCCCCGAAGAAGATCAGGAGGGCGATTCCGATCTTCGCTTCGACGGGCATCCCCTTCCGCTTCTCTTCGGCTGCAGTCATCCCCTCAGTGATAGCGCCACCTGGCGACCCTGACCAGACCTATCGGCCGAGCCCCATTCCGTCGAAGGGCCGCCTCCCCCCAAACCCGCCGAAGGGCAGACCCCAAAGAAAAACGGTGCCCCCGCAAGCGGAGACACCGTCGATTCCGTCGCGCAGACGGAAGGTTCAGCCGAGCGGGCCGACCCAGCCAGCTGCGATGAGCAGGGCGTAGATGACCAGCGACTCGATGAGCGCGAGGCTGATCATGAGCGGCGTGAAGAGCGCGCCGGCGGCGTTCGGGTTGCGCGCGATGCCCTCGAGCGCAGCGGAAGCCGCCTTGCCCTGGCCAAGCGCGCCGCCGAAGGCTGCGATGCCGATCGCGAGGCCGGCCGCAATGGCCTTGAACATCACGACGTCGTTGGAGTTGGCGCCCTCACCGTCCTGGGCGAATGCCGGGACCGCGATGCAGAGCGTGGTGAGAAATCCTACCGAACGAAGAAACAGCTTTTTCATGGTGACTCCTGAGAATCCGTGGTTGCGCGACGGGTGGTCCGCCGAAATCGAGGGGGTTGAGGTCTGAGGTCAGTGGTGTTCTTCGTGCTCTTCGATGGCGGCGCCGATGTAGACCATCGAGAGCAGACAGAACACGAGGGTTTGGACCGTGACGACGATGATGCCGAGCACGTAGATGGCGACGGGGAACGGAATGAACGAAGCCGCCACGCTGAGCCCGAGGAACGCGCCGAGGACCGCGTGGTCCGCGAACATGTTGGCGGTGAGACGAATGGCGAGCGTCACGGGACGCACGCAATGGCTCACGATCTCGATGGGAAAGATGAGCGGCGCGAGCACCGGAATCGGTCCCATGAAGTGTTTGAAGTAGTTGACGAACCCCTGCTTCTTCACGCCGTAGATGTGGGTCGCGAGGAAGATGATGATCGCCATGACGGCGGTCGTGTTGAGGTTGTCGGTCGGCGGGAGAAAGCCCGGGATGAGTCCGAGCACGTTCGAGAAGAAGATGACGAACGCGCAGGTGCCGATGAGCGGCAGGAAGTACTTCGCGGCTTCCTTCGTCATCATGCCGCCCATGAGGTTCAGCACGCCGCCCGTGAAGAGCTCGGCGAAGGTCGCGGTCGTCAGCCGGTCTTCCGGGATGATCGCTTCTTTGGTGTTGCTGAGCCGCGACTTGGTGCGCACGCCGACGTAGGTCAGGAGCAAGAGCACGAAGAGCAGGCCCCAGACGTGCAGCACGTCGAAGTGACCGCCGAAGAACCACTTCTCGCCCGCGTCCTCGTTGCCAAGCGCGTTGGAGACCGGTCCGCCCGCCGACTCGCCGACGCCGCGCAGTCCCTCTTGCCAGGACTCGGGAAGGAGGCTGAACCAGCTCCAGTGTTCGGGGAGCGCCGCTTCATGCGCGTGTTCGTCGAAGAAGCCCATCTCAGACCTCCGCCACGGCCGGAGCCGGCGGTGTGAGTTTGGAACCGATCAGGATGCCGAGCACCATCGCGCCGATGCCGAGGGTGAAGCCATCGAAGCTGACCCCCCACCGGGTGATGCAGAGCCAGCAGATCAACATCAGGGCGACGACCTTGCCGCCCACGAGAATCGACAGACGACCCTTCATGAACTTCGGGTCCGCGGCGCCTTCGGCCGGGGTGGTGCCCATGGTCACGAGGAACTTCATCGCGAGCGCGTTCATCGTCGCGACCGCCCCGCCCACGAGCGCGCCCACGGCCGCCGGTGCGCCCCACAGGGCGTACGCAACGAGCACCAAGACCGCGCCACAGGCGGCGGTGCTGATGAGGATTCGTTGGGTCAGTTGGGGGTTCATGGTCGAGGAGGGGTCTTGGGTTCGTCGGTCGTCGTGGTGTCGGAGTCTTTCGATTCCTGCCCCGGGGCTAGGGTCTTTTCACCCTTCTGGGAAGAGCCCCCGTGCTGTCGGGTGAGTTTCCAGAGGAGGTAGAACCCGGCGAAGAAGCCAAAGCCGACACCGATTCTCTCCATCAGTGGCTCGGTCCCCCAGCGGCCATCCAGCCACTGGCCACCCTTCACCCCGATCACGAGGTAAAGAGCCATCTCCATGCCGAGTCCACCGACTCGACCCAGCGCTTTCCACTCGGGACCGAGACGAGGCACACAACGAACCTTCGGTAGTCAAAGAATGCAGCCCGGAGGCCACGTCGCGCGGCGTTTAGCGGGCGGCCAGAGGCGCGTCAAGCGCCGACCGCTGAAAGTACGACGCACTTCGGCGAAAATGGTTGGAGCCGGAAGCCCAGACGTGGATCTGACGAGGGACAGGCAACAGGGGCATCGCTGGGCTTCCGCACGTACCATCCCCCATGCGTCCTTCTCATTGGTTCGGGTGCTCTCTGGCCTTGCTGCTCTTTGCCTGCGCGACCCCCGAGGAACAGGCCCAGGAGAAGATCGACCAGGGCTTGGCCGTCATGGACAGTGCACCGGCTGAAGCGATCGGGTTGATGGAGCAGGCGATCGCGCTCGACCCTGCCCGGAACGATGTCCTCCCCACGGTGGCGTTGCTTCAGTTCCGGCGAGGCGCGTTCGAGGAGGCTCGGACGGCGGCTCGAGCGGCCATGAACAGCGGAGCGGAGGCCGAGTTCGATCTCTTGCTCATCGAGGGCCGTTCCAGCGCAGAGCTCGGCGATGCTGCGAACGCTGCCCTGCAGCTGCGGGGTGCGGCTGAACTGGATGCGACCCATCCCGAGCTGTGGCTGGAGGTCGGGGCGGCATTGGACAGCGCGGGAGATACGGACGGCGCGATCGAGGCCTACGAGCGAGGCGCCGCGGAGGGCGTGGAGCCTGCCCTCGCCCATCGCCGCTTGATCTCCCTCCGCTTGCCTGTGTTCGAAGCGAAGGTCTTGGAAGCGCTGGGCCCACAGACTGAGAACGACGAAGCAGACGAAGACGAAGAATCACCAGCGCCGAACATTTCGCTGATGATGGCGCTCGGCGCAGACCGCCGCAGCCTCACCACAAGCTTTGGAGTTCTCGGGACCGACGAAGGAGCGGATCCAGGCGACACGGCACTGGAACAGCGCTTCAGCGCGGCTTGCAACCGACTCGATGAACATGCCCGGAACAACAGCGAGCGGGGGCTGCTCGGAGTGCTTGCGCAGATGGGGTCCCTTCGTTTTCAGACAAGAATCTCGCCGCTTGCAGAGAACCGACCGATGGGCCTGGACGCACTGCTGGGAGAGACGAATGCCTTCGATGAGTCGCTGGTCGGTCACGCGGCCGACATTCAAGTGGGCGCCAGAGGCCTCATCGGTCCTGCTGGCGTGGACGACCTGGGCGGCCTCGCTCGTGGAGGTGGCGGTACAGCCATGTACGGGCTGGGCGGACTCCAAGCGCGTGGCGACGGCGCTCAGGAGGGCCGTCCACCGGTCCGAACCATCGCACCGCGCATGACGTTCGCACCCACGGTGATCACCGGTGAGCTCACGGAACCGACCGTGCGACGCGTCATCCGAAGCTCCGCCCGCCGGTACCGGATGTGTTACGAGCGGCTCCTGCGCCGCGACCCAACCGCCACTGGAGATGTGAGCGTGGTCATTCGTGTGCAGCCAAGCGGTAGCGTGGAGAGCGCCACCGCCCGCACCGCGACCGATGCACTCCAACAGACCGCGACGTGCGTCGGCGCGGCAAGTCAAAGGCTGAGGTTTCCCGAGGTGCCGGGCGGTGGCCCCGTGACCATCATCCAGACCCTCCGCTTCGAACCCGTCGCCGACTGATCCCTACGCCCTCACGCTCGAACGATCAGGCCCGCGGATCGCGGAGCATGTCGCCGGCCGCCGGCAGGTACGCCCCCACCGCGTAGTCGCGCACCATGCGCTGGGCGTTGAAGCGCCAGCCGAGGGTCGCCATGCTCCGGCGGACCCGGGTCGTCCAGGCTTCTTGGTCGCGCCAACAGGGCAGCACTTCTTCCTCGAGCGCCATCCAGAGCGCTTCGCGGTCCAGTCGGTCCTGAAGACCCGCGTCCTGATGCACGTCGCCTTCGCCGATCGCGAACCCGTTGCTGCCGTCGTAGGCCTCCGCCCACCAGCCATCGAGCACCGAGAGGTTGAGTCCGCCGTTGAACACGACCTTCTGGCCGCTCGTGCCGGACGCTTCTTTCGGGCGGCGGGGGTTGTTGAGCCAGAGATCGACCCCGCGGGTGAGCGCGCGTCCGAGGCCCAGATCGTAGCCGCTGAGCAGGATGACTTTGCCGAGGAGCTGCGGGTCCCGCGACGCCTCGAAGACCAGCTTGAGCAGCTTCTTGCCGCCTTCGTCTTTCGGGTGCGCTTTGCCCGCGAACACCAGACACACCGGGTGGTCCGGATCGTTCACGAGCTTCACCAGCTGCTCGCGATCCCGGAGGATGAGCGCGGCGCGTTTGTAGGTGGCGAAGCGGCGGGCGAACCCGATCAGCAGTGCGTTCGGGTCGATCGCTTGGCCAAGCGCCGCGACCACCTCGTCCGACTCGCCGCGGGCGCGGGCTTCTTCGCTTGCCCGGGTCCGCACTTTGGCGATGAGCTCGTCCTTGAGCGTGCGCCGAATCGTCGTGAGTGCCTCGGTGGGCAACTCGAACGCAGGGGCCCAGGTCGACCGCTCGTGCTGGGTGGTTTGCCACCCCGCACCAAGATGCCGGTCGAGCAGTTCCGACATCTGCGGTGCCATGAACGTGGGCACGTGCACACCGTTGGTGATGTGTCCGATCGGAACCTCGTTGCGGGATCGTTTCGGCCAGAGTCGTTCCCACATCGCGCGGCTGACGCGCCCGTGAAGGAACGACACCCCGTTGACCCGATCGGCGAGCTTGAGCGCGAGCACCGTCATGCAGAACGTCTCGTCTTCGGACCGCGGATCGATCCGGCCGAGTCCGAGCAGCGCTTCCGGCGTCAGACCGAGCCGCTGACCGTAAGGCGCCAGGTGCTCGAGCAAGAGCTCGGGCACGAACCGGTCGTGGCCGGCGGGCACCGGGGTGTGCGTCGTGAACACGCAGCGTCCGCGCACCGCGTCCACCGCGTCGTCGTAGGTGGCGCCGCGGTCCATGCGGGCGGCGACCTCTTCGAGCGCCGCGAACGCGCAGTGCCCCTCGTTCAAGTGCAGCACGCCCGGTTCGATGCCCATCGCACGCAGCGCCCGCAACCCGCCGACGCCCAGCAAGAGTTCCTGTCGAATGCGGGTGCGCTCGTCGCCGCCGTACAGGCGATGGGTGAGCGCGCGGTCGTCCGGGTCGTTCCGCTCGACGTCCGCGTCGAGCAAGAAGAGCCGCACGCCGCCGACGCCGATCTCCCAGACGTCCGCGTGGATGACGCCGCCGCGGGTCTCGACCTCGACCGCCAGCGGTTCTCCGCCCGGCGCGATCGCGCGGGCGAGCTGCGCGCTCGGCTCGACCTTCGGGTAGGCCGCCTGCTGCCACCCGTCTTTGTCGAGCGTCTGGGTGAAGTACCCTTCGCGGTAGAAGAACCCGACCGCGACGAGTGGCAACCCCAGGTCCGAAGCACTCTTGAGGTGGTCGCCGGCCAACACACCGAGCCCACCCGAGTAGATCGCCAACGACTCGTGAATGCCGAACTCCATCGAGAAGTACGCGACGGGGGTGCGGTTCAGGAGGCTCCACTCCGGAGACCGGTGCCCTTCGACGGCTTGCTCCACGGCGCGCAGATCGTCGGCGTGGGCCAACGCAGCCCGCGCCAGCGACGCATCCGAGGCCCGCGCCAGGATCGTCCCGGGATCGACCCCGTCGGTTGTCTCGGACAGATCGGCCGCCAGCGTTCCGAGGAGCCGCGCGCCGGGACCCCAGGTCCACAGAAGGTTGGGTTGGATCCGCGCGAAACGTTCACGCACGGTGAGGGAAGGATTCGAGTTCATGGGATCTCCGTTAGTAACCCATAGATGAGTCACTAACTTGACCCCTTTGGCGTCTGTGTGCAAGCGACGACGGTTCACCCAACATCCCATCCCGGAACATGGGACGATGCCTGGTTGCTCTTTGGCCCCCCAACGCTGTGCCCACGGCCGCGAATCCGATCCACCGAAGACGTGCGGGTCCCGTGCCCCGGTAGAACATGTTCACGCCGTGGAATGACGTGGCAACGCAGCCAGCGGTCGGCGATGGGGCCTCAGCGGAGGCGCACTCGGTTCGGAAACCTCGCGCGAGCGCTTGCAGGAACCCCAAAGACGCGGGTAGACACTGGCCTCCGCGGACTCTCGCGGACGCGGACGGCATGACGACTGGTGCAATGATTCTGGAGGCTTCCCAGACGAAGTTTCGAGGTCGGCATCCGAACTGGCCCGCACGGAGTGACGTTTGCTGACTTGGCTCGCGACAGTGGTGACTACGCGACGCGGGCTTGTGCTCGGGTGTCTGCTCGTCGTCACCGCGGCGTTGGCATCGCAGATCCCAAAGATCGAAGTCGATCCCTCCGTCGAGAGTTTGATCTCCTCGTTCGAAGGGGACGAGGACGAACGAGCGGCGGCCAACCGCTTCGTGAACGACTTCGGCGACACCGATCGCGTGATGGTGTTGCTCATCAAGGCGGACGACGTGCTCCGCCCGGCCCCGCTTCAGTACCTCAACGAAGTGACGCGCCACGTCGAAGAGGAAGGTTGGATCGAGCAGGTCGTCAGCCTGACACGCACGCCGATGCCCCGGCGCATCGAGCCGAGCCACACGAGCCAGTCGTTCGACGATCTGGAGCAAGAGCTGTTCGACGACGACGAACCGCTGGAAGACGAAGACGCACCCGAAGAGGCACCCGAGGACGCACCCGCCCCGGATGAAGACGCCCCGGATGAAGACCTCCCGGACGATGCACCCCTCGACGACGAACCGGACGAGTTCGACGACGAAGACCCGGACGAGGACGCGAACGGCGGCAGCCTCTCCGACCTCGAGAGCGAACTCTTCGGCGAAGAAGAGGACGAAGACGCGGCCGGCGAACTGCAGGCGGACATCGTCGATGCGCTGATCTCGCTCGTCGAAGCGGACGCCGACCGTTTTCCCGGTGGGTACCGTGAGCTTGGACCGAGGCTCCAGGTCGAGCTGCGCGCCGACCCCATCGTCGACGGCGACGAGGTCACCGAAGAGGACATCGAAGAGCTCAAACTCGCGCTCTCCCAGTCCAGTCTGATCGAAGGCCGGCTGGTCAGCGAAGATCACACCGTCGCGGTGACGGCCCTGTTCCTCGAGAACCTCGGCGGCCGCGAGATGCGTCTGCACGTGGAAGACCTGCGCGCGTACTTGGCGGAACACCCGCCGCCCGATGGCGTGGAAGTCCATCTCGGCGGGCTGCCCTACCTCCGCAGCGCGATCGTGGAGAACATCCGCAGCGACCAAGTCATCCTGGTGCCGCTCACCCTTCTGGTCTGCCTCCTGCTTCTGGCGATCGCCCTGCGCTGGATGCCCGGCGTCATCCTTCCGATCGCGGCCGTCGGCATCACCGCGCTGATGGTCGTCGGTGCGATGGCGCTCGTCGGTGAGCCGTTCAACGTCCTGAACAACATCATACCGACGCTGTTAATCATCATCGGCATCAGCGACTCGATCCATCTGATCGGCCGCTACCGAGAAGAGCTGCACCGCACGGACGACAAGTTGATCGCGGGCCAGCGCACCGTGCGTGCCATGGCCATCGCGTGTCTGCTGACCTCGGTCACGACCGCAGTCGGCCTGGCGAGTCTCATCGTCTCGCGCACCGTCATGCTGCGGCACTTCGGCCTCACCGCCGCGCTCGGTGTCATGGCCGCGTACGTGGTCACGATCACATTCTTGCCGGCGATTTTGACGTGGGTGAAGAAGCCCGCGAAGCGCCGAGTGAACTCTGGCGGCAACCTCGAAGTCGGCATCATGCGCATGACCGCGTGGGTGCTCGCGCGGCCCTGGCAGATCCTCGCCTTCACCGGGGTCTTGCTCGCTGGCGCGACCTACGCCGCGACCTTGCTGCGCGTCGACCACAAGCTGCTCGACCAGTTCGACGCGAACGACCCTGTCTCGCAGACGACCCGGCTCCTCGAAGACGAACTCGATGGCGTGCGTCCACTCGAGGTCAGTCTGACGACCACCGAGCCCGGCCGGTTCTACGATCCCGATCTGCTGGCGGCGGTCGACACCGTGGCGACCTATGCGTCGGGGCGGGACGAAGTGCTCGCCACGATGAGCCAGAACGAGATCCTGCGGCAGACCCTGTTCTTGCTGAGCGAGGACGAGACCGCGCGCACCGCTCCGTTCGTGAACCCGGCGCAAGTCCAAGCGCTCTCGCGACTTCTCGAGGCGCGGGCTGCAGAGGCGAACCCGCTCGGTGCGTGGGTGACCCCCGCACGCGACCACCTGCGCTTGCAGATCAAGGTCCGCGACGTCGGCGCGCAAGCGACGATGCGGTTCATCACCGACCTCGAAGGAGAGCTTCGAGGCGCGCTGCCAGACGACGTGACGGTGACGTTCACTGGCGAGGCGTACGACGGCTCGGTCGGAACGGATGCGGTCGTCGGCGATCTCCTTGGCAGCTTGTTCACCGCCGTCGTCATCATCTTCCTGCTGCTCTCGCTGCTCTTCCGGAGCATTCGCCTCGGGCTGCTGAGCATCCCGCCGAACGTCATTCCGCTCGTGTTCACGATGGCCTACATGGTCGCGCGCGGTATTCCGCTGAACGTGGCGACGGTGATCATCTTCTCCATCAGTCTCGGCTTGGCGGTGGACGGAACGATCCACGTGTTGGCCCGCTTCCGCGAAGAGACCCGCGAACGCGGCATGCGCGCCCACCCTGCCCTCATCCGCGCGGCGCGCGGCACCGGCCGCGCCATCGTCGTCAGCTCCATCACCTTGATGGCTGGCTTCGCGGTGCTCCTGATGTCCAACTTCGTGCCGGTCCGCCGATTCGGAGAACTCATCGCCGTGACGGTCGCAGGGTGTCTCTTCGCCACGTTGATCGTGCAGCCGGCGCTGCTGCAGGTGGCCGGCATCAGCCCGCGCGCCCAGAAAGCGCGGACCCAAACGGGCGCGGGCGAACCCGAAGCCGCCGAGTGATCCTCAACGGCTGGGGGTGCCGTTGTGGCCCGTCCCCCCATAAGGCATTCTGAACGGGTGCTGAGGTCGACCATGCGACAACGTTTCACGCGCGGGTTCGCGCTCGTAGTCGCACTCTTGGCCTTCCTTCGTGCGCCCTTCGACGATGCCCCAGGGCCGCGCCAGACAGGCGCGGGTGGCCTCGAGACCTCCACCAACGCGGAGACTTGGGTCGCCGCGTGGTCCGAGATCCCGTTCGTCACGACGCCGGCCGCCCGTGCACACGCCGACGATCGAACGGAAGTGCCGATGCTCTGGCGCACGCCCGAACCCGCCGACGCGCGGCTGCACGCGGTCAGCACCAGCCCCCTTGGCCTGGGAACTCAAATCGAAGAGCGGCTGACGCTGCTCGAGAGTTATGGCGATCTGGAAGCGGGCCGGGATGTGCTCATGCTGCTCGGCGCCGAGCACCAGGCCCTCGGCGACTTCGGCGGCGCCGCCGAGTTCTTCGAATCCGCGGTCACGGGAGATGCGGCGGTGTGCGGAGAGGACGTCGCGCGCTGCGATGCGATCGCCGCGTCGCTCGAGAACGCGTTCATCTTCCGACGCGCGCTCGGCGCACACGACGTCGCGCTCGAGGACGCGTCGCTGTTCGAACAACGGTTCGCCCGCACCCATCCACGCGCGAGCACCCGCATCGCGCTCGCGGCCAGCGAACTGCTCGGGCCCGAAGCGCGCACCGAAGCGCTTCGACGTCTGCGCCGCCGCCGCCTTCCACCGGCCGAGGCGATCCAG
The DNA here is from genome assembly GCA_034670305.1 of Deltaproteobacteria bacterium. Taxonomy (GTDB): domain Bacteria; phylum Myxococcota_A; class Polyangia; order Polyangiales; family Houyiibacteriaceae; genus JAXMNT01. The sequence goes on along the minus strand of JAXMNT010000025.1, from coordinate 88,513 downwards.
GCCGAGGTTCGTTTTGCGCAGAGCGCTCGTGGGCAGGAACGGATGCAGGCCTACCGACGGGCCGAACGGCTGTGGGAGCGGCACGGCGGTCGACTCATGGCCACCTCCCCCGGCTTGTCCCCCACCGAGTGGGCAGCGGAGCTTGGGCGCACCCGCGAAGCGGTGGCCGAAGCTCGGTTCGAGCGCGCCAACACCCTCTTCCGCCGAGCCCGCCACAACCGGCCGCCCGCCTACACCGGCCCCGCCACCGAGCGGAACGCGACCCGCTGGGTCGAGCGTCGGCTGCGTCCTTGGATGCAGCGGCGCATGGCGCAGATGCGCCGGGCCGAAGCTGCGTTGAACCGGGTGGACGGCCTCGGCCTCTCCCGCCAGAGCGTTGCCGCGGCGGCGCTCCGCGGAGAACTTCAGCACGACCTCGCGCAAGACCTGATGCAGCTCGATGTGCCGGGTGCGGTGGAGAGCGTCGACGAGACCATCGGCGCGATCCCCCAGGAGCGCGAGTCGCTGCGCCGCCACCTCGTCGAGCCCGCCCTCGCCCACTGGCGCGCCTGCATGCAGGCCGCGCGCGACACGCTCGGTTACGGCGAGTGGTCCGATCGCTGCGCGGACGCGCTCGCCGACTACGAACCCGAGTACGCCCCCATGCACGAACTCCGCCCCGCCCCCGCGTACTGAAACTGGAGGGTGACCGGGTCGGCATCGGCATCGGCATCGGCATCGGCTTCGGCTTCGGCATCGGCATCGGCATCGGCTTCGGCGTCGGCTTCGGCTTCGGCGTCGGCATCGGCTTCGGCATCGGCATCGGCTTCGGCGTCGGCGTCCGGCTTCGGCACCCTGGGGTTTCTGCGACGGAACTCCCCCCAAAACGGAGGGGCGCCGACAAGTCACGCAACGCCCGCAGGCATGACCACGTGCACGCTTGGCAAGTCACCAGTCATTCCGGTTGAGCCCCAGAGCCAACCGCTGGATTGTTTCTCGTGGGCGGGGCTCTCCTGCTTGGTGGCCGGTTCTCGTCGGCTCTTGGTTTGGTTTCGGGAGAGGGGGGAGTTGGAGGGACGCAGCAGCGGCGGGGCATGCGCCCATCCCCGGGCACCGTCAGCGGCAGCATCAGCGGCAGCATCAGCGGCAGCATCAGCGACAGCATCAGCGGCAGCATCAGCGGCAGCATCAGCGGCAGCATCAGCGGCAGCATCAGCGGCAGCATCAGCGGCAGCATCAGCGGCAGCATCAGCGGCAGAATCAGCGGCAGCATCAGCGGCAGCATCAGCGGCAGCATCAGCGGCAGAATCAGCGGCAGAATCAGCGGCAGAATCAGCGGCAATCAGCATGCGGCTTCGGCGTCGGCTTCGAACTCCAACGCAGCCCCTTAGGACCCCAAGGGCAGGGGCAAGGGCAAGGAACGACGCCCTCGGGCACGGGCACGGGGAACACCTTGGCCCCCGTTCCTACCGCACCTCGATCTCCGCGCTCTCCACTGCGGCGAGTCGCCGGATGAGCACCGCGAACGCGGGGTAGTCCGCGGCCGTCACCGTGCCCCAGGGGACGTGCACATGGCGCTCGACGACCAGGTCGTTGCCTTCGCGACGACTCGTCCGGGCGTACTGGATGCCGCGTTCGCTCCACTGGACCGCTTGCGGAATCGGCGTCTGTGCAGACACGCCGCGGACCACCGTCGTCACTTCACGCACGTGGCCGCCAACGAGTTGCGTCGTCGTGCGCGCCGGGAGCGGCGCGTGGCTTCGGGTGAGGTTGCTCGGGTGCATGGGCGGCAACATCAGCGCACCGCCACGGACACGGGCGTAACCCCGGACGCGCGCGGCGTAGTCGAACGTGATCGGCGCGTCCCAAGACTCGACGCCGCCCACCTGCACGGACTCGACCTCCGCACCGACCAGAAGACGCGGCACGTACTGCTCCGCCATCAGACGCGGGAGCTCTGCCGGCGGCACTTCTTTGAGTTGCTGACGCCACATCGCGGCGGTGGTGCCGTAGAAAGTCTCACGCACCCGCACGCGGGCGTCGCCCGTGCGCTCGAGCTGCACGTCGAGGTGCGCCACGTGGCGGTCCATCTGCGGGCCGGGGTCCGGGAGGGTCACCCGTTCGAGTGCGTCTCCTTCGCTCGGAACGGCGAGCACGACGCCTTCTTGGCCCCGCACCTGGACCGGGAGCACATCCCACGTGGTGCCTCGAATCTCCGCGAAGGCGAAGAGCGGCTGCGCGCCCGGCGCTCGGACCCGAAGCACCGCGGTCTCGTACACGTCGTCGTTCGCGAGCGTGCGCGGGTCGGGCGTGCCGAGGCCGCGGACGATCACGATGTCGGTTGGCAAGCCAGCCATCTGCAGCATGTAACGCAGCACCCGCGTGCGGTCGCCGCGCCGCGCATGGACCATCACCGGCGCGTAGCCGCCCCACCCGCCCGCAGGATCGATCTCTTCCAGCACCCAGCGGTGCAGCCGTGCGAGCTTCTGCGGCGCCGGTGCATCGCGCAGATCGCCGAGCACCTGCGCCACCAGTCGCTCGACCGCCGGGTCGAACGGATCCTTGTCGCGCAGCCCTTCGAGCTGCGCTTGGAACTGGTTCACGAACGTCCATTGCCCATACGCCATGTACGGACGGAACGGCGGAAGCGGAACACTGCTCGGTTCCTGCGGAAGCGCAGGCACGTTCTCCATCGTCCACGTCAGCTGCCGCAGTTCACCGCGGCGGGTCTCCACCGCCTCAGGTGCACCACCGCTGCGATCCACCACCAGGTCCAGGCCTTCGGGAAGCAGCGCAATGATCTGACTGAAGACGAACGGCTCGGTGTAGTTCTGAAAGGACCATCCGGAGTTCGAGATGGCGCCGTTGACCATCGGACCGCTCGTCGTGACGTACTCGTACTCGACGTAGTCGCCGATCTCGAGGTCGCTCATCGGGATGCTGTCGAGCCCCGCGATGGCTTCGGGTTCGAGCACCCGGCCGTCCGGCTTCACCGAACGCAGCGTGAGCAGGTTGCCCCGAATGGAGATCTGGCCGAGGCGCTCGAGCGATTGCTCGTCTTGGATCTTCGTCACCTGGTGAATGAGCGTGCGAGACGACCCATCGTCGAAGTACCGGACGACCATGTAGTCGAGCACCAGCACCTGTCCGGCCGCCGCGTGGTCGCCGGTGTGTTCGTCCTCGTAGGCACGAATGAGCGCGAGCCCGTCGAGTCGCAGCGGCTCCAGCTCGTCCCGGCCCGTCAGGTCCCGTCGGACCGAACGCAGCCCGCTCATCCGAGCTGGGTCGCGTTCCGCCGCCTCGTCGAGCAAACGAATCGCCGCCGCGCGGTCGCCCGCCGCAAGCAACCGGTCGACCTGGCCAAGCGTGGAGTCCCGACTGTCCGGAGACTCCTCTTCGAGCTCCGCGCGGATCCGCGTCTCGGTGGCGGTGTCGCCGGTGGCCACCGCCAGCACGAGCTGCTGGGCTCGGGTCGCTTCGGGTGACGCGAAGGCTTCCAGACGTTCGATCTCTGCGCGCGCTTCGTCCCACTGCCGGCGACGCATCAGGAGCTCGAGTCGCTCCGACGAGGACGCGTTGCACTGCATCAGCCGCTCCACGAGCGAGTTGGCTTCCGCGACGCGGTCATTGGAGCGGATCAACCCCCGCAGCGCGCGCACCGGACCGCACTCGGCCGGCAGCAGCTCGGCGACGTGGCGGATGACGACTTCCGCTTCGGACTGTTGCCCGCGCTGCCGCAACGCTCCGGCCCAGGCGAGCTGAACCGGCGCGAGGTTCGGGAACCGTTCCACCACCGCTCGAAGCGCCGCGAACTGCTCCTGCTCCCCTTGTTGCGCCTGCACCAGCGCGAGCGCCGCCACCACGGACTGCGGGTCGAGCGCCGCGGCTTCTTCGTAGAGCCGGCGCCGCAGATCCTGTGCGCGCCGCTGTGGCATGAATGGGTCGGCGCCGAGCATCTCCGCGGCGAACAACTTGGTCGCGGCCGAGTTCGCCTCCGCGATGGGACGGAACGCCTCTCGGGCACCGAGCCCGTCGCCCCGACCCCGAAGCGCCAGCGCCCGCAGGATGTGACCGAGGTGGGTCTCGGTGGTCGGCAGTTCGACGCCACGCTGTGGGTCGTACCCCGGCTGCACCCGGTCGTTGCGGTCCAGCATCACCGTTGCCGAGACCGCACCCGAGTTGGAGACGAACGAGATCTCGAGCTCGTGCCGACCCGCGGTCAGCGGCAGCGACACGTACGTGAAGCTCGGCAACATGCGGTCGCGGCGATCGACCCGCGCCACTTCGGCGCCGTCCACCCGCACCCGCAGACCCGCCGCGCTGTCGATGGTCAAGAGGTGTGGCCCGGCGTGTTCGACCTCGAAGAACGACTCCGCCACCGTCGTGCCGGAGCCGCGGTGGTCGGGACCCGCGAGGTCGAGCCGGCAGTCGTGGTGTTTGGGTTCGAACGACGGGTGACTGCCCGCGCCCGGTCCGAGGTCGTACTCCGCGCCGAGCGCACCGACCGCCTCTGCTGGAAAGGCCCGGTCGAAGTCGAGCATCGCCCACGGACCGAAGGGCCCGGCGGCGCGCCATTCGGTGAGGCAACCAAGGGCCGCCGTCGCTTCTTCGCGCATGGGTGTGTCGCCGCGCCGCGCCGCGCTCCGGCGGAGTAGGCCACTCGCCGCTTCCACCGCGACGAAGCCGAGCTTGCCCGGTTCGGTCAGGACCCGGCGCAGCAGCGGATTGAGAGCCGCGTCGTATCCGCGTGCCGAACCCCGCAGATGTCGGACCGCGTCGAGAGAGACCTCCGCGACCACGCCCGCGAGCGGATCGTCGGACGCACGCGCGGCGTCGATGGCCGCGATGTAGGCCGCGAGCGACTCGTCCGGCTGTCCGTGGTTCTCATACTCGAGCCCAGACAAGAAGAGCGTCGACGGGGCCTGTCGAAGCTGGAGCGCGTGGTCGATCGCCGCACGGGCGCGCGACGCATCGCCCCCGTCGTGGAGCATCTCGGCTTCGGCGAGCTGGGCCCAGATCTGCGCATCCTGGGGCGCCGCCTCCGCACGGGCACGGAGCTGCTCCAGCGCCGTCGGTGTGGACGACGTGGATCCCGAACCGCGTGGTCCACAGGCGACGCAGAGCACGCCCATCAGCAACGCGGCGGCCGTCGAGAACCCCCAACCCACTCCACCCGTCGGGCGATTCATTGTGCCCCCTCCAAGATCAGTCGCTGCCGCAAGATCGCGTCGGCTTGTTCGGCCCACGCACGGAACGCGGGGTAGTCAGCAACCGGTATGCGGTCGCGGTTCATCATCAGTTCGGTCTGGATCACGATCGCGCTGCCGTCTCGGCTGAACTCGACCTTCAAGGAGCCAAAGGGCGACTCCACCTCCCCGCCGTCGGGCAGACGCGCGATGGTGAGTCCCGCCGCCGGGCGAACGATCCGCCGCTCGCGGTACGCGTAGCGGCCGCCGAGATCCATCGGAAGGCGCCGGGTGGGCGCGGTGGCAAACGCGGACACGAGCCGACCGAGTGGCCACGTGGCGACCTGCAGCTGGGTCCCCGTGCGCTCGGCGAACTGCGGCACGGTGGCCTCGTACCGAAAGCGCACCGGCGACTCGAAGTCGTCCAGGTTCTCGAACACGGGCTCCTGCACTTCGACGCCAGGGAAGATGCCGGAGAGTTCGCGCTGCAACCGCTCGACGCGGGTCCCTTCGGCTTCGTAGTTGCTGCGGTAGCCGCCGGCCATGGCCCCGACGATGAGCTCCTGGCCACGCACGGTGCCGGAGCCGTCGCGCGCGAGCTGCACATCGAAGGTGCGCTCTTGCAGCTGTCGTGCGGCCGGCAGCACCGGCGTGCGGCGCAGCTCCACCGTCTCTGGACCGACGAGGAGTGTCATGACCCCCTGGTCCTGCGGAGGCAGCTCGCTCGTGCCGTTGGTCTCGGTCGTTCCATCCAGGAACAGGTCGAGCTCCGGCACGTACGCGATGGCGTGGTTGAACGCGGCGAGCGACGCTGGCGTGTCCGAGATGTCGCCGTTGCTCCGGGTGCGCACCAGCGCGATCCGCGCGTCGATGCCCGCGATCCGGAACATCGCGTAGAGCAGCGACGCCTTGTCTTTGCAGTCGCCGAAGCCCCGCTCGACCACCTGGGTGATCCGATACGGCTTGAACCCGTGGATGCCGAACTCGAGGCCGACGTAGCGCGTGTTGCGCAGCACCCATCCGTAGATGCGCGCCACCTTCTCGCGCGTGTCGGTCGCGCCGTCCACGAGCTCGCGCACCGTGCGCTCGAGCGCTTCGTCGGGCCGCAGCTGATCCTGCGCGAGCCCCCACCACCAGCGACCGAGTCGCTCCCAGCTGTCGTACGTGGAGACGTGCAGGTAGGGCGCGACTTCGGTGAGGCCGGGCATGCGCGGCTCGGAGCGCACCGGCGCGATGTTGGTCGCGCGGAACCGGTCGATGCGACGGTCGCCCGACTGGGTCCGTTCGTGCGTCAGCCGGGGAAGGTTCGGCTCGTTAAAGTAGAACTCGCGCGAAGTCGGCGTGCGGAGCACGTAGTCGAAGTTCTGGACCGGCACCCGGCCGCGCAACGGTCGCAGGTCCCCGTAGTAGTCGTTGAACTCGTTGCGGCGGCTGTTGTTCTCCACCCGGTAGCGAAGCTCCACCGTGTCGCCTGGCTCGAGATCCGGGAACTGCACGACCAGCGCGGCGGTGTTGTAGTAGATGCGGTAGCGCGGGTCACCGAGACTCCGGGTCCCGGTGCGGATCGACTCGTCCACTCGGCCATCGGCACGGTGCACGCGGGCCGAACGCACCTCGACCCACTCGGCGCCGGGCTCATGGAAGATCGGGTAGCTCTGCATCTGCCGTGCGCCTTCCACCGAGTGCACCTGGTAGCTGATCTGCCGGAACGAGGCGCTGAGCCCGTTCTCGTACACGGTGTTGACCGTCAGATCCTGGAGCATGGTCGCGGGCCAGTCGCTCGACTCGAGCCGCCGGGCGAGGATCTCCTCGATGTCGACCGCGAACGCTTCGTCTTCGCGCGCAGCGGGACGGATGCGTTCGAGCATGCGCCGGGTCTGACCGTCCTGCGGCCGCAGCACCAGTGCGGCGCGGAACGCATCCGCCGCCGGCCCCGGCTGCCCGAGGCGCAGCAGCGCGCGTCCGTACTGTACGTGGTGGCTGGACTCGTCGGGACACGTCGCGATGATGGTCCGGTACAGCTCGAGCGCTTCGTCGATCTCACCGAGCCCTTCGTGCAGCCCTGCGGCTTCCGCCAGCACCCGAGACGAACCGGGGAACGCCGCGCGCAGGTGCTGAACTTCCGCCCGCAACCGGTCGCGTTCGTCGCGCTCGAGCGCGTCGGCGATCAAGATGCGCCGAGCCTCCGCGTTGTCGTACGCCATCGACAGGACCTGTTCGGTGAGCCGCAGACTCGCTTCGCGCCGGCCAAGGTTCGCGTAGGCGCGGCGCAGGCGCGACACCCACGAGAGCGCGCCGCCGCTCGTCTCGCTCATCTCTTCGATGAGCGCGAGACCCGAGAGCGGGAGCCCGTCCTCCTCCAGCATCGACGCGCGCAGCCAGGCGGCCTTCATCCCCGTGATGGTGTTCGTCGGGAAGTCGAGCATGCGGAGCGCGCGACCGGCGTCCGGTCCACCCGCGACCAGTTCGGCGCGCAAGAGCCGCACCCGCGGGTCGCGCGGCGCGAGTTCTTCCGCTTGCTGGGCCAGCCGCATGCGCTCCGCCCGCGACTCCACCTGGCGCACTGCGAAGAGGATGCGATCGACGTTCGGCTGCAGCTCCACCGAGCGCTCGGCCAACTGCCGCACCCGGTTGGCGTCGCCATCGTCGGCCCCGGTCGCCGCGAGAAACCGCGCCAGCGCCTCTCGGGCCGCAGCGTCCTCGTCGTCGTCGGCCACCGCCGCTTCGAGGCGTGCGAGCACCGCGGTCGGCGCCGTGGGCAACGTCGCGGCGCGCTCGGGTGCCGCCGCCGCCGCCGTCGCGCCGCCCGGATCGATTCGTAGGCCAGTCGCCTGCCCGCCGCGCACGTCGCCGATGCGGAGGAAGAACCCCCACTTGCCGTCCGCCACGCAGTCTTTGACCAGCACCCGGTTCCAGCCCGCGCGTGCGCCGACGAGCGCCACCGAACGATCGATTTCTGGTGAACGGTACTCCGTGTCCGTACCGGCGAGTTCGCCGTTGAACCACACCTTGTTGGCCCCGCCCGAACCGAGCCACAAGGTCAGCGGCTGCGCGCGTTCGCTGAACACGAACGTCTCCGCGTAGGCACAGACGTTGACGTTCGGACGCAACACCGCGTCGAGATCCACGTAGCTGTACCGGTTGAGATCCGGCGGGTACGCGCGCCAGGAGACCTCGCGCTCTTTGCCTTGGAACCGCGCTTCTCGATCGACCGGCCCGGAACGTCCGGCTTCCGGAGGCAGCTCACGGTCGAACCCGCTCTTGCCCTCGTTGTCGAACGGCCCGACCACCTGCCAGTGCCGCACGTACCCGAGCTCGTCGAGCCGGCTCTGCGCACCGGCGGGATCGCCCGCGCCGACCATGCCGTAGGCGTGGTAGGTCGCGGCGAAACTGCGCACCATGGGATCGATGCGGCGGCTCGCGGCCAGCCGCGAGAGCGCCCGGTCGGTCGTGCCTGGCGAGGTCTCTTCGCCGTACCGAATGAGGTCCAGAAGCGGAACCATCGCCCGCTCCGGCCGCCGCCCGTTCCGCTCGACCTCGCGTGCGAGACGCGTCGTCTCCGCATCGAACGGATTGCGCGATCGTTGCGCGTGCGCGGGCCCCACAAACGACGGGGGAACCAGCAGAACGAGCGTGAGAAGTATCGAGAAACGCATGGCGCCGGCATCCTACACGCGCATCCATGGTTGCGCCGCCCGACGCGGGGTTTTGCTGGCGGCACCTGCACCGAACCGGCGTGTCCGGCCGCCGAACCGGTGCCTGAACCCCCGTCGCGGTGAGAGGCCGCTCGTTTTCAACTGGACTCAGCGGCTTGGCGGCCGCGTCGAGTTCGGGTCTGCCACCCGGAGCCGGGCCAACCTCCCATCGCCATTCGAGGACGTGCCGGTGCGGCTCAGCGGTGTGACTGGGGCAACGCACTCTCCTGAAGACGAGGTCGCTCTCCGCCGAAATCACAGTTGTTTTCCTCTCGGTCCAATCTCTGCATAAGCTTTCGTGGGGTCCAGAAGGAAACGTCATGTCGCGCAGTATCAAGTGGGGTTGTCTCGTCGTGACGATGGGATGTCTGGTCGTGAAGTCGCCCGAGGATGGGGGCGGCGGAGACGCGGCACCGGGGGACGCGGGGGTGGACAGCAGGGTGGCGGTCGACGCCAACCTCGATTCGGGGCCGCCGCCGTGCGGTAGTTTCGAGCACCGCTGCGACGATGGCACGTGCGCGAGGGACAGTACGTTCGACCAGCCGGACTACGGCTGCCGGAACGCCTGCCCACCCAACACACCCTGCGCAGAGCCGGAAGAAGGCATGCGGGTGTACTGCGACGAAGACACCCATCTGTGTGCCTACGAAGCATGCGCGACCTGCGACAGCCTCGCGGCAGAGTGCGGCCTCGTCACCGACGGATGCGGCGAGACCCTGGACTGTGGCGTCTGCGATCCCTCGATGCGTTGCAGCGGAGAGTACGCGTGCGTCCCGTGCGCGGACGCCGCAGAACCGAGCACCGAGTCCGACCCCCACCACCTCGGCACCGAGTCCGACATTCCCGACAGCACCGTCACCCGCTACGCGACCTTGCACGACGAGACCGACGAGGACTGGTACTCGATCCAGATCAACGACCGCAGCCCGCGCATCGTGCCCGGCGGCGGCCCACCCAACGTGACCGTCACCGTCAGCGACCTCCCCGCCGGCATCACCCCGACCCTCGACGTCCGCTTCGCCTGCGACAGCGGCACGCTCTCCTACAACTGCGGCTCGGGCGACCGCAACGACGGGGCCGGAACCTGCTCGGACACAGCCGACACGGGCGAGAACACCGTCAGCGTCTTCCACGACCTCAACTGCCTGCCCAACGACGGCGACGACGCCGACGGCCTCATGTGGATCCGCGTCGGCTCCGTCGAACACCCCGGCGCCGCCCTCTGCGGCACCTACCAGCTCCGGGTCCGCGTGCAGTAGTCGGAAGTCGGGGTCGGCGTCCGCGTCGGGTTCGGCGTCGCGTTCGGCGTCGGGTTCGGCATCAGTTTCGGCGTCGCGTTCGGCTTCGGCTTCGGCTTCGGCTTCGGCTTCGGCTTCGGCTTCGGAGTCGGAGCGGAGCGGAGCGGAGCGCCCCCAACGGACGCTCCGCCGGAGCCACCTACGTCCGACTCAGCTTGAACAACATCGCGCAGACGTGGTCCGCCAAGTCGTACACGTCGTCACTCGCCTCGACGTACCCCATCACCGCCGCCACCTGAAGAGCCGCCTTCACCTCGCGCGCTTCGCCCAGGGCGCGCGAGAACCCGTCCGGGTTCCGCCCACCCCGCGCGCTCCGAGACTCCGCAATGAGCAGAGGAACCGCCTGCGCCGCGCGCCGCAGCTGCGACTTCAACGACGCCTCGCGAATGCGAGGCAGAACCTCGCGCACCAGCAAAGAGAGAAGAAGAAGCGACTTGTCGAATACCAGCATCGTAGGACCTCCCGGTCGTCAGCCTTCCGAGCGAACTGCCCGGGGGCGCGAAGCGCCCTCAGCGGTCTGGGTGGTGCCGGGTCAAGGACGAGCAAGCGCGAAGCGCGCAGTGAAGCGGCGGGCATCCCGCCGGGCCGAAGGCCTCCTTTACGCGGCGCCGCCCAGACCGCTACGGTCGGACACCCCGCGGGCAAGCCAACCTCTGACGAGAAGGGGCGCGGCAGTGTTCCGTTGGGTGTTCCATCGGCGTCGTCGGCATCAGGTTCGGTGTCGGCGTCGGCGTCGGGGTCGGGGTCGGCGTCGGGTTCGGCTTCGTCGGCATCAGCTTCGGCGTCGGCTTCGGGTTCGGCGTCGGGTTCGGCGTCGGCTTCGGCGTCGGCGTCGGCGTCGGCTTCGGCTTCGGCGTCGGCTTCGGCGTCGGCGTCGGCTTCGGCTTCGGCTTCGGATTCGGCTTCGGCGTCGGCTTCGGCTTCGGCGTCGGCATCGGCATCGGCTTCGGCTTCGGCATCGGCGTCGGCGTCGGCTTCGGCTTCGGCGTCGGATTTGCAGAACCGCCGTCAACCTTCTCGTCGACGACTCACTCCTGCCCAGGGTGCAGCCACCGACCGCGGGTTCGTTGGTTCAGGGAGAGTTCGGGGGAGTTCGGGAGAGTGTGGGGGAGTTCACACCACACAACAGAGCAGTGGTCAGCTGCAGAGTCAGGTCAGCTGCAGAGTCAGCTGCAGCGTCAGCTGCAGAGTCAGCAGCAGCGTCAGCCGCAGAGTCAGCAGCAGCGTCAGCTGCAGCGTCAGCAGCAGCGTCGACGCAGAGTCAGCAACAGCATCCGCTTCCAGCAACGGGTCAGCTGCAGAAGCACCAGCAGTCAGCAGCAACAGCGCCTAGCCCATCCCCGACCTTCATCCATACAGCACAGGACCGGCCACGAAGAACCACGTTCCGCCGTCGTCTCGCACCACACCCTCTTCGGCCAACTCGACGAACGCCCGCTCGACTGACGTTTCGAGCGGCAGCCATTCCCCGTGAAGCCGGGCGAGGAGTCTGGGTCCTCGGCGGAGCTGGCCGAGAACGACTCGACCGTGAACCCACGCGTCGGCTCACCACGACCATCCACGTACTTCATCAGCTCACGCGGCTGACAGCTCTCACCGTGCAGCTATGGAACCAACCGGAGCCGCCTCGCTGTCTGCGCCTCCGTCGTCCGATGGTCGGCCTGTGAGAGAAACGGCCAATGCTGGTGCAGCGCTGATCGCCGAAACAGACGATTGAGCAACGGTGGATTCCGGAACACACGTCCCGCCTCGATAAAGAGCGACCAACGATCGAGGTACACCAAGGCCACGCTGGACGCCGCGTCATCGACGAGTTCCGACCAGGTCGGATCGATTTCGTAGGAGCCACCGTCTCGGAACATCCAGACCTCGTACACGAACTTCAGAACCGTTCGGTCTTTGGGTTGCCAGCCATCGACCAGGCTGAGCGGTTCGTCTCCGTACCGGAACCGATGGAGCAGATTCAAGACGTGGGCTCAATCCGCGTTCATGGCCACCTATCCAGGATGAGCCCTTGTCTCGCGCCCACACGAAGCACGAACTCTTCGGACAGCGGCTCCTTCGCTTCGAGAATGCTCAGTTCGTGCAACAGCTGCCGAGACTCCGCGGCTGTCGGGAGGCGGAACTTGTCGCGGGGCAACGACAGGAGTGTCTCTTCGGCACCAGCGCGCGATGGGGGTGTCGTCCAAGAGAGGCCGCACATGGGACACCAGAAGTGGGGTCGACCCGCTCGGTCCACCAGGAGAATCACCTCGTCCGCATCACCGGGACACGCAGCGACGACACAGATCTGCGTCACGACACGGTCTGGCTGCGATGCACGCGGTGGCGAAGAGGGCGCACGCGACACCAACCATATCTGGTCAGCTCACCAACCTCGATCACGACACGGTCCTCGGATCGGCCGTCTCCGCCGGGGTGCATTGCCAGGGTTGGCGGGTTCGGAGTTCGGCGACGTCGCAGGTGCCCTTCTCGATCCGTCCCGTGGCCGCGTCGACGATTCGGTACTCGAGCGTCTTGCCGAAGAGCGGCTGGGCTTCGACGAAGATGCAACGGAGCTCGCCGGGTTCGAACTGACACTGGGCTTGAATCGCGGCGAGCAACGTTTCGTTGTGCAGGTGGCCGTCGCCGAAGTTCCAGCCGAGCGCGAGGCCCGCGATGATCTCGCCGTCGACGTATTCGAAGTCCTGCAGCCGATCGACGGCCTTCGGGATCAAGTTGGGCAGACAGCGGCCCTGCAGATGCATCAGCCGGAACGCGAGCACCTTGCCGACCAGTCCGACCGCCGTCGCGTGATCGTAGAAGCGGGCGAGCTGGTCGTGGACCCAGGCGGCGCTCTTCGTCAGCCGATCGAGCTTGCGGTAGCTCTCGCCGCGAAAGAGCCAGATGCCGTACGGCCAGTTGCCCGCGTAGTAGCGCATCGCGAGCAGGAACGAGACCCGGTTCGGGAAGAGGTTGCCGAGGAGCGGAATGGCGAGCAGCGCGACGAGCAGGAACACGCTCAGGCCGCTGAGGCCGAGATCGAACACTTGGATCTCCGGGTGCGCCACGAACAGCGCGAAGAGCCCGTAGACCATGAGCACGTTCCACTCGAGCGGCGCGGCCATCGGCACGCTGCTCGTGATGTGGCAATGCAGCAGGAGCGCGAGCCCGATCCCCACCGTCAGCCAGGGGCCGTCCGTGGCGAACACGAGCACCAGGGGAATCGAGAGTTCGAGCAACGTGCCGGCGTGGGCGAGTACGACGGCGAACCGCGAAGGGCGCAGGTCGTCCGGGTAGCTCCGGTACACCCAGCGGCGAAGCGGCGTGCCGCGCGTGAGCGGTGAGTTGCTGGTCATCACGCACACGGTGCTCGGGAAGTGGTGGTTGAGTTTCGAGAACCCCGCGAAGAACCAGAGCGCGAGCATCACCGCTTTGCTGCCGGCGACCAGCGTCACCGAATCGACTGCGTCGCCGGAGCTCGCCCAGAGAAAGACGAGCGCGGTCACCCAGTAGTGTTCGGCGCGCGCCGCCAAGAACAGCGTCTTGTCGAGCACCCCGAGCAAGGGCACGACGACCACGACGACGAGCAGCTGCACCGGCGCGATCTCGGGCGACACGAGCGCCCACCCGCACACGCCGACGAACACCGCGTAGACGGCCACATCGAACCAGGTGCGCCGGTGGCCGCCGATGAGTGGCGCCGAACGGAAGAGTGGGAGCTTGGTGGTGCCGGGGCGCAGCCAATAGAGCAGGCCACCGATGGGCGGCATGTAGCGGCCGGTCAGCGGACCGCTGCCGCAACCGAGACCCAGCCCCTCGAAGAGCATGCTGAACAGAATGGCTTTCTGGAACGCGAGGGGGTGCAGCCACCAGGTCCCGATCTCAGAGAGCGGCCCGAGCGCGGGACTGGTGGTGCAGCAGGCCGCCCACCCGAACACGTACAGCGCGATCTTCGCGAGGTAGACGAGAAACACCGCGGGCGGCGTGCCGTACCCATCGAGCGCCCACGCCTGACACCCCAGCCGCCCGCGCTCCTCGAGCGGCATCTGCACCCACTCGAGCGGATCGTACGGCGTCGGCGTGGGCTGCAAGAACCCCCACTTCTTCTTCGCCGTCATCGGGGGAGAGTCTAGCCCATGCGGGCTTCGATCATCGGTACGAGCCAGCTGGTGAGAAACGCGCGCAGTTCGACTTCGCTGCGTGGTTCGCCCGGTTCGGTCAACAGCGAGTGCATCAGCCGGAGCAGGAGCTCGGCGAGCTCGTCGCGTTCCACATCGGTCAGTCCGAGCTGGCCACCACTGAGCGACGTCATCTCTTCCTGAACGAGCGAGAGCCGAAGCGCGGTGGAGACGGAGAGCCGGTCGCTCGCGCCGCCGAGCATCGCGAGGTGCGGGTCGGCCGGAACCTCGCGCGCGCAAAAGACCAGACACTCCACGATGCGGGTGGCTGGCGTCGGCTGGCGGAGGGCCTGGGCCCGCATGCGTTCCCGCAAGCCCCCCGTCGCGAGGACCGCGGCCGAGTGGAAGAGGTCGTCGGCGTCCTCGAAGTACCGGTAGACCGTCTGACGGGTCACCCCCGCCGTTTGGGCCACGTCCGAGAGGTTCGCTTTGGTCGGACCAAGGCGCTCGAGGCAGTCCCGCGCCGCTTCCAGCAACACCCGACGGGCTTCGGCCGGCGTCGAGGGTGGGGATCCGTTCCAGGCTTTGCGTTTGGGCATGCAGGTCTCGTGGCCCTGGCAACACATCATACACATTGTGTAATGTGTATGATCCGAGTAGACAGGGGGAATGGGGATCGATTGGCTGAAACTAGGGCTCTGTGTGGTGGGCGCCGTGTTCAGCGGTTTGCTGATCTACCACGGGGTGGCTGGCTTCTATCACCTCCGCTACTACCGCCGCCGCCGGGACGAAGCCGCTGCCTGGAAGATCCAGCCGAAGCGGTTCCTCTCGGACAAACACGCCCGAGCGGCCGCCCGTTCCGGCACGCTGAACCTGACCCTCGGCGGCGCGCTTTCCGGCGTCCTCGTCTACGCGATCCTCGAACACGGGTTGCCCACCCTGCTCTACACAGACGTCGACGAGTACGGGCTCCCATACTTCTTCGCGTCGATCGTCGGGGTGTGGCTGCTGATCGATCTGCTCGCGTACTACGTGCACCGCGCGCTTCACATCCGGTGGATCTACAAACGGGTGCACCGCTTCCACCACAAGTTCATTGCCCCCACCCCCTACGCTGCGCTCGCGCTGCATCCGGTCGAGTTGCTCGCGCTTCAGGCGGCCTCCATCTCGACCATCTTCTACGTGCCGATGCACGTCGGCGTGATCTCCGGCGTCCTCGTGTACACCCTCGTCTTCAACATCATCGACCACTCCGGCGTGGACCTGCGTTCGCGCCTTCCCTGGCAAGCGCCGCCCCGCTACCACGACGACCACCACGTGCACTTCCACGTCAACTTCGGTCAGCATCTGATGCTGTGGGACCGGCTGCACGGCACGTTGCGCCGGGTGCGGCGCACCTACGGCCAAGACGTCTTCGGCGGCCGCGGCGTGTCGGCCCATGAGGCAGATGAGACGGTGGCCGAGCTTCCGCCCTTCGTGACGTACTGATGGACCCGTACGCCAACGGCTGGTGGAGTCGGTTCGAGCACTTCGCGAACCCGGTCGAGCAGTGGTCCGTGCTGCCGAGTTTCATGATCGGCGAGCTCCTGTTCGTGGCCTGCGCGGTGGCGGCGTTCGTGCACGCGCGCAGCCGCGGCCGCAGCCACTTGTTGGTCTGGTGGGCCGCGCTCATTGCGGGCACCGCCAATGACTTCATCTTCATGGCGCTGCCGCTCGTCGACAACTTCTGGCAGGCCCAGGCCACCGTGATGCTGACGCCGCGCATGCCGCTCTACATCCCGTGCGTCTACGTCTGTTTCATGTACTACCCGACCGTCGCCGCCCGCAGCCTCGGGCTCGGTCGATGGCCCACCGCCGCGCTCGGCGGCTTGCTCGCCCTGCTCTTCTACGCGCCGTACGACATCGTCGGCGCCAAGTTTCTCTGGTGGACGTGGCACGACACCGACCTGCCCATCGCCACCCGCATCCTCGGGGCGCCGTGCAGCAGCACGCTCTGGGTGCTCACGTTCGTCGGCGCGTTCAACTGGCTCCTCGACACCAGCCTCCGCAAGGATCCAGAGGCCACGGAGCGCCGAACCTTCTGGGTCGGCCTCGCCAAAGTCGCCGGCCTGACCACGCTGCTGATGATGGTCCAGATCACCGCGCTGCAGCAGCTCGACGGCGGCGCGCCTGGGTACGCGGCGCTCGGCGTCGGCATCGCCCTCTACGCGATCCTCGTGCTGCGCGGCTCCAAGACGAAGGCAGATGCTCGACCGGAGGTGGGTGCGACCGCAGCCGGTTCTCCACCGCTCCTGCGCGGAATGCTCGCCGGCTACTTCGTCACCCTCGCCTCGATCGCGCTCCTCTTCGATCCGACCACCCACGTCAGCACGGGCCTGCACCAGCCGACTGGCCCCTGCTACGTCGAAGCCACCGACATCACCGGCCACACCCGCCACGCGTTTCTCTGCGCGCACGACTTCGACGAAGACTTCACCTTCGCCTGCACCGAGACGCCCACGGGCGACCGGGCCTGGTACACGGTCTGCGGCCGAGCCCACCAGAACCCCGCGGTGTGGAAAGGTGGTGTGCTCCTGCTCTGCGTCACGGCACTCGCCGCGTTTGGCCTCGTGCTCCGTCGAAGACGCGAGGCCGACTGAGCCGACAACGGACGCAGCGTTACGCGTCACAGGGGCTCGCTACAGTCCCGCGATGGGTGAAGTCCTCGTGCGCAGTCGTCGCAGCTCGCTTCCAAAGCTCGAGCGCGATCTACCCGAAGCGACGATCATCGACGTCACGTCGAAGGCGGCCGAACCTTGGGTCCGGTTCAGCCCGTTCTTCCCCCACGGCGGCATCCCGATCCCGTTCACCGATGGCCGCACCGCACAGAGTGTGGAAGGCATCTGGCAGGCGCTGAAGGTGTTCGAGACCGCGGATGTCGATCCGAAGAAGCTCGACGTCACCGCAATGAAGGGCCTCAAACGAACCGTGCGCAAAAACGGCAGGTGTCTCGGTCACCGAGAGGGGCTGGAGGGCAAGCGGTTGCTTGGCTACCTGGAGGCACGCCGCGAGATCTACCTGCCGATCTACACGTGGGTCCTCGAACACAAACTGACCCAAGAACTCGATCAGCTGCGCCAACACGTCGTGCGCGGTGATGTGGTGCTCCTCGACTACGAGACGAACACCGACATCACCAATCTCACAAAGCCCCTCTCCCACGCCGGCCTCGTCGCGGCGTTCCTGACCACTCGTTGATCCGTCCTGCGATCGACGGTAGTCAGCCGACTTCGGTGTCGAAGTCTCGATGCAGCGGCGGGCGTTCTTTGCGGCGGAAGCCGCTTTGAAGTTCCAAGACTTCGATGGTCCGGTCTTCGGTGCGAAACCGCGCGCGCCATTCTTTGACCGCGATGCGCATCGCGTCGCCGTCCTTCTTGATGCGGCGGTAGGCGTGCGGCTCGGGTCCGAGCGAGAGGGCGGCGGCGAGGTCGGACTCGAGCTCCACGCCGCGGGCTGCGAGCCATGCGAGCTGCCCGCGCGCCCGGTCGCTGAAGGTCACCGTCCACGTGCGTTTCGGGTCGGGGGGCCGCGGGCCGCCGGTCACCGCGTGTTCCTCGTCGTCGAGCCAGCCGCCGCCGGCGTCGGGGATCGCGTCGGACCAGGCCAGGTAGGGTTTGATGTCGAACACGGGGGTGCCGTCGAGCATGTCGAGTTCGGCGACGTGCAGCACGCGGCCCTCCACGCGCTCGAGCCGCACGACGCTCAGGCCGAGTGGATTCGGCCGGTAGGGGGAACGGGTGGCGAGCACGCCACGTTTCTTGGAGCTGCGCGGCGGGGTGACGCGGGGCCGCCAGGTCTCGTTGAGGTGAAACCAGAACAGCACCCAGAGGTACGGCCAGCCGTCGAGGTCGAGCACGGCGTCCGCCATGTCGGCGCGCAGCTCGATGGTGCCCTTGGCGTCGGCCGCCACCCGAGGTTGCCTCGGTGCATCCCGTCGTTCGGCGAACGGACTGCGCACCACGCCGATGGGATCGAGTTCGAGTTTCACGGGTGCGCGAGGTAGAGGCAGGGTTTGCCGACGTCGACCTGGTCGTTGGGCAAGAGCGCGACGCAATCCTTCGGCGCGACGACGCCCGGACCGATCAAGTCGCCCTCGCTGAGCTTCGCGAACCCGAGCAGCGGCTGTGCGAAGCGCCAGTCCGCATCCGGTCGCGGGATGGAGGCGAAGATCTCGAGGACCTTGGGTTCCGCATGCGGCGTCGAGACGGGCGGCAGCAGTCCGAGCGTTCCGAGGAACCCATCGACGACGCGCAGTGCGGTCGCGAGCCCGGATGGATCGGCGTGGCTGCCGCACTCCACACCCATGGCCGGCAAGCCGCGCCGCGCCACCCGCGAGACCGCGACGCCTTCGGCGATGTCGCTGGAGTCTTCCCAGCCGTGGGTGACGAACTCGAGCCCGAGCCCGCGCGCCACGTCCACCCCGCCGCGCATCGCGATCGCGAAGGGTTCGGTCGGCGCGCTCGCCGAGTGAAGATCCAGCGCCCCGTCGAGCTCGTCCAAGACCGGTGCGAGCTCGAGTGCGCGGCGGTGTTCGCTGCACCACTCGGCTTCCGGGAGCGACTCGCGGAACGAGAGATCGAAGACCCGGTTCAAGTCCACGCCACCGTCGGTGTGGCGGGTGCCCTTCGCGGCGAGGTTGCCGTGGATCAACACGAGCGAGCCGCGCAGCAGATCCGTCGTCGCGAAGCGGTCCCGCAACGCCGCAAGCGCTTCGACGCCGCACGGTTCGTCTCCGTGCAGACCCGCGAGCACCCCGATCCAGGGCCGTGGAAAGGCTTCGGGCGCCGACCCGGTTGGGCCCACCCGCCAGACGCCAGCAATCGACGCATCTTGCAGCACGTGCACCGCGCGACTCTGCCCGAGGCCGCAACTGCCGGCAAACTCAGTTTGTAGGGTTTCTGAGCCAACCGATGGGGTCGCGTCGACGTTGCCGGGATTGTTGGCTATGAGCCTAGGGTGCTTGGACTTGAACTGAAGTTTGCGTCGTGGTCGACGCGTTTTGGCCGCACGCTGGTCGGCCTGATCGTGGCGTCTTCGATGCTCACCGCGTGCGGCGACGACGATCGGCGCCCGTCCCGAGACGGAGGCGGCGCCGATGGCGCGGTCGACGCACCCGGGCGGGACGTGATGATCCCCGACAGCCCCTTCGATCCGGACGCCGCGTGCGCGACCGCGACTTCGGAAGCGGAAGTCTCCCGCCGGCCGGTCGACATCATCTGGATGGTCGACAACTCGACCAGCATGGAGCCCGCGGTCCGCGAAGTGACCGCTGGCTTGAACGACTTCGCCGCCCGCATCGGCGACAGTGGACTCGACTACCGCGTCATCATGCTCTCCCTCCGCGGCACCGACGGCGGCGGCGACCGGTTCCCCGTCTGCATTCCGCCCCCCCTGGCCGGTGACGGCAGCTGCGGCAACAACGACCGTTTCTTCCATGCGAGCGTCGACATTCGATCCACGCAGCTGGTCGAGACGTTCCTCGGCACGCTCGGACAGACCGAGGGCTACCGCGAAGGCGAAGCCCGCGGCTCGGTGCCGTGGCTGGACCAACTTCGCGCCGACTCGACGAAGACGATCGTCATCGCGAGCGACGACAACTCACGCACCTGCACCCGCCCCTGCACGACCGAGGGCTGCGGCAGCATGTGCCAGCCGAGCGACCCGCGCTTGACCGAGATCTCCCTCGAGGACTTCCCGGGCGGCGGCAACCCGTTCAACGGCAACGTGCTCGGACCGGGCATCCTCACCGACACCTACGGCACGCTCTTCGAAGGCTACACGTTCAACGGGATCTACGGCTGGGGCTCCGAATCCAACCCGGATGTGACCTGCACCTACCCGGACGACTCGACCCCGGAGAACCCGGGCTGGACGTACACCGCGCTCGTCGAACGCACCGGCGGCGTGCGCGCCCAGGTCTGTGACCAGGCCAGCTCGAGCGCGTGGGACACCTTCTTCGATGCCGTCGCGAGCCGGGTCGAAGACACCGCGCGCATCAACTGCGAAGTGCCGATCCCGACCCCGCCCGACGGCATGATGATCGACGCGGACAAGGTCAACGTGCTGCTGCAGACCGAAGGCGACGCGACCGCGTTCCGCAAGGTCGAGAACGCAGCCGCCTGCGGCACCTTCGGCGGCTGGTACTACGACAACGACGACGAGCCGACGACGGTCATCCTGTGCCCAGCCAGCTGCGAGATGGCCCAAGAGGTCCTTCGCGACACTGGCTCGGCCGGCGTCGCGGTGCAGTTCGGCTGCGACACGCTCTTCATCTGAGCTGTTTCTGAGATCCAGCGCATGACTCCCGAAGACGTCTACGCCCTCACGACCGATGGCCTGTACCGCTTGCTCGCGGAAGGCCACCGCGTGTCGCCGGACGCGATCGCCGAGCACGAGTACCGAGGCGTGAGTCTGGGCGTGCCCGGGTGGGTGGAGCGACTGAGCTGGAAAAAGTTCCGCAAGTCGTTTCACCGCGACGAAACCGGCGCCCTGATGGGTTGGAACACCCGCCTGCGGCAAAACGGACTCGAACAGCCAGACCGGCCGATGGAGAAGAAGGGCGCGCCTTTCACCTTCGGTCCCTACGGCGTCTTCCCGATGGACGCGTACCGGCTTCCGAAGCGGCGCGGCGGTCAGGTGCGCGCGGACCAGGCGCTGATGCTGGACTACGGCGCCCGCCCGAACCCGCCGCATCTGTCGCGGCTGCGGGATCCACTGGTCTCCGTTCATGAGGGCGACGCGTCGCTGCTCTTCGGGTGGAGCTACCTCGACCTCGGCTTCACGTCGCGCACGACGCCGAGCTTCTTCCTGCTCCAGTCTCCCGCCCCCATCTCGCACGTCGCCCGCTACTGACGTCGAAGCGATGAAGATCGAACGCGGGCTCCTTTCCGAACGCACCGAACGGCTTCGGTTCGACGCGACCTACGCGGAAGTTGTCGACCGCTGGATTGGCGACGCCTCCTTTCGTTCCGAGTTCGCGGAGGCGCTCCGAGCGAGCCGATGGGACGCGTTCTTCTTCGAGACGCCTCCGGTTCGGCTCGATACGACCGACCAGCCCTTCGAGTGTGTGCTCGTCGACGCGCCGAGTTTCCAGGGCCGCACGCCCAACCCAAATGCGTTCTCCACGCACTTCTCGACGGCACCCGTGGTGTCCTTCCCCAACCTGGCGGGCGACGCGGTGCTGGTCGTGCCCTGCCCTCGGGTGGACCCGCCCGTGTACCTGCACCTGGCAGCCTTCCTGCGGGGTGCACCGGACGACCAAGTGGACGCCTTGTGGAGCGCAGTGGGTCTCGCGGTGAAGGAGCGGCTGAGCACCCGCTCGATGTGGCTGAGCACCGCGGGGCTCGGCGTGTTCTGGCTGCATGTGCGGCTCGACCCCCGGCCCAAGTACTACAAACACGTCCCCTACCGGCGGGTCGACGGCTTGGACCGGCAGCGCGGCTGACGGCGCGGGCTTCAACAGGAAGTGCACGAGTCGGCCGCCCTACGGCACACCCCTCCTTGGCCGCGGATGCGCGTCGCGCGCCGGGATGTGGCCTGCTATGCCGCCGCATGTCCGAGAACGCGTTTCTGAAACACACCGGCGTCGACGTCCCGCTCATCTGTGGCGCGATGTACCCCTGCTCCAACCCCGAGCTCATCGCCGCGGTCGCGAAAGCCGGCGGCATGGGGGTCATCCAGCCGATCTCGATGTCGTTCGTGCACAAACACGAGCTGCGGGAAGGCATCCGGCTCATCCGCCGCACCACCGACAAGCCGATCGGGTTCAACGCCATCGTCGAGAAGAGCTCGCAGGTGTACTTGGACCGCATGAAGCGCTGGGTGGACATCGCGCTCGACGAGGGCGTGCGTTTCTTCGTCACCGCGCTCGGCAACCCGGACTGGGTGGTGGAACTGGTGCACTCGGTGGGCGGCGTCGTCTACCACGACGTGACCGAGCGCAAGTGGGCCCAGAAGGCGCTCGACGCGGGGGTGGACGGACTCATCTGCGTGAACCGCCAGGCCGGCGGCCACGCTGGCGAACAAGCGCCGGAGCGGCTCATCGAAGAGCTCGGCGACCTCGGCGTGCCGCTCGTGTGCGCCGGCGGCGTGGGCGACGAACAGACCTTCGCGCGCATGCTCGGACTCGGCTACGCGGCAGTGCAGATGGGCACCCGGTTCATCGCCACCGAGGAGTGCCACGCGCACGACGACTACAAACGCGCCATCCTCAAAGCGCAGGCGCACGACATCGTGCTGACCGACAAGATCTCCGGCGTGCCCGTCGCGGTGATCGAGACCGAGTACGTGAAGAAGGTCGGCACCAAAGCGGGCTTCGTGATGAAACGAATGCTCCGCCACCCGAAGCTCAAGCACTACGCCCGCATGTTCTACACCGCGAAGAGCATCTGGCAGCTCAAGCAGGCCTCGACCAAAGGCGGCAGCTACCGCGACTACTTCCAGGCCGGCCAGAGCGTGAGCGGGGTTCGAGAGATCGAGTCCGTAGAAACCATCGTGCGCCGATACGCAGACGCGTTGACCCACGCCCCCGACGCCGTCCGCGCCTGACCACAAACGGCACGGGCCGCGGCCTTCGGCGTCAGCGGAGCGGCGTCGGCGGAGCGGCCACGAAGACCTCCTTTGAGGCGCCGCCCCGCCGACCGCTACGCTGGATCATCCATCGGGCCAGCACCAACCTCCGCGAGAAGGGGCGCACCGCTGGAGGCAGGTCGGGGTTCGGCATCGGCGTCGGACGTCGGCATCGGCGTCGGACGTCGGCATCGGCATCGGCATCGGCATCGGCTTCGGCATCGGCTTCGGAGAGGGCTTGGGCTTCGGCTTCGGCTCCGGCTTCTGCTTCTGCTTCTGCGTCGGCGTCGCCGTCAGCTTCGGCGTCGGCTTCGGATTCGGATCCGGCTTCGGCGTCGGCGTCGGCTTCGGATTCGGCTTCGGCTTCGGCGTCGGCTTCGGCTTCGGCGTCGGCTTCGGCGTCGGCGTCGGCGTCGGCTTCGGCGTCGGCTTCGGATTCGGCTTCGGATTCGGCTTCAGACCGCCGTCGGCGTCGGGCCGCAGGCCCTCAGCGCGGCGCCGCATGGTCGGGAGGCGCCACCCGCTTCGGGATGTACGGCTCTCCCATGTACATCCACCGCCACAGCAACCACGTGAGCAACACCACCGGCACCCCGATGGCGAGGACCAGCATCGGGTTGCGCGTCGCCGGCTCTGGCTCCGCGGACGCCAAGGACGACGCACCGTCGGTCACCGGCTCGGCGACGTCTTCTGACGCCGACTCGTCGTCGGTTTCGGTCATCGCGTCGCGTGCGCCCCTACCCCAAAAACGGGTAACGCCAGTCCGTCGGGGGCGCGAGGTTCTCTTTGATCGAACGTGGGCTCACCCAGCGAAGCAGGTTCCACATCGCGCCGGCCTTGTCGTTCGTCCCGCTCGCGCGGGCGCCGCCGAACGGCTGCTGGCCCACGACCGCGCCGGTGGGTTTGTCGTTCACGTAGAAGTTGCCGGCGGCGTTGCGGAGCCGCTCCATCGCGTCGATCACCGCGGACCGATCGCGTGCGAACACGGCGCCGGTCAGCGCGTAGGGCGAAGTCGAGTCCACCAGATCCAGGGTCTCGGCCCACTGGTCGTCGTCGTACACATACGCGGTGACGACCGGTCCGAAGATCTCTTCTTCCATCAACCGGTGGTGCGGGTCGTCCACCTTCACGAGCGTCGGGTCGACGAAGTAGCCCCGGCTCTTGTCCGACGTGCCTCCGGCCACGATGGACGCGGTCTCCTTCGCGAGCTTCTGGTAGCCGCTGATGCGATCGAACGCGCGCTCGTCGATGACCGCGCCGAGGAAGTTCTTCGGGTCGCAGGGGTCGCCGACCTTCACGTGCTTCAGCTCGGCGGCCACCCGCTCGGAGAGCTCGGCCCACATCGACTTCGGCACGTAGAGCCGCGACGCAGCAGAACACTTCTGTCCCTGGTACTCGTAGCCGCCCCGCACCACGGCTGTGGCGCAGGTGGCCACGTCCGCGCTCGGGTGCATGACGATGAAGTCTTTGCCGCCGGTCTCGCCGATCACGCGCGGAATCGTCCGGTAGGACTCGAGCCGCTCGGCCACACCCCGGTAGAGGTGGCGGAACGTCCCCGTCGATCCGGTGAAGTGAATGCCCGCGAGGTGTTCGCTCTCGAGCGCGGCGGTGCCCTGTTCGGGGCCGTCGCCGGGGATGAGCTGAATCACCCCATCCGGAAGCCCAGCCGCCTTCAGGAGTTCGAGCCCGTAGTGACAGCCGAGCGCCGAGGTGCTGCTCGGTTTCCAGAGCACGACGTTGCCCATCAGCGCGGGCGCGGCGGCGAGGTTCACGGCGATCGACAGGAAGTTGAACGGCGTGATCGCGAGCACGAAGCCTTCGAGCGGCCGGTAGTCGGAGCGGTTCCAGATCCCCGGCGACGAGATCGGCTGCACCGATCGAATCTGCTGCGCAAACGCCACATTGAACTTGAAGAAGTCGATGAGCTCGCACGCGGCGTCGATCTCGGCCTGGTGACAGGTCTTCGACTGACCGAGCATGCACGACGCGTTGATGCGCATGCGCCAGGTGGTCTCGAGCAGACGCGCGGCGCGCAGGAAGATCGCCGCGCGCTCTTCGAACGGCATCGCGGCCCACATCGGCGCGACCTTCATCGCGCCCGCGATGGCCTCGCGCACGGTGTCGGCGCTCGCGTGGTGCAACGTCGCGAGCACATGCCCGTGGTCGTGCGGCATGACCACCTCGCTCGTCTTGCCACCGGTCACGGCTTTGCCGTCGACCACGGCTGGGATCTCGATGCGCTCCCCCGCCATCGATTGCAGCGCCGCGTCGAGCTTCGCCCGCTCTTTCGAATCTGGTTCGAACGCCGTCACGGGCGCGTTGTCGGGGAGGGGAACCTGGTAGATGCCGTCGCTCATATCTCGGTGGTACCCCTTGTGAGGCAGGCCACGCGTGAGGACCCGCAGAGCAAGAAAAAGAGCCGAACGACCATGTCGCCCGGCTCCCCTTCTCGAGTCTGTGTGTCGACTACTCCGCGGGCGTCTCCGCAGGGGGCTGCGCCGGGGTTTCAGGCACGGTGGCGCCCTGTGACTCGCCATCCTGGATGATGTTGAACTCGACCCGCCGGTTGGCGGCCCGTCCAGTGCGGCTCTCGTTCGGCTCGATGGGCCGGGTCTCGCCGAAGCCCTGCGCCACCAATCGAGACGCGTCGACTTCGCCGCGCTCGACGAGGTAGGTCACGACCGCGGCGGCCCGCCGCTGGCTGAGATCCAGGTTGTAGTTGTCGTCGCCGCGATCGTCGGTGTGGCCCTCGACACGGATGTGCAGGATCTCCGGGTGGTTGTTGAGCACCGCGGCCACGTTGTTCAGAAGCGGGAACGAGCGGCGCTGGATCACGTCCCGGTTGGTCGCGAAGTAGACCTTGTCCAAGATCTCGAGCGCGCCCTCCGTGATGCGGACCCGCTGCCGTGCCCGGCAGCCCTGGTTCTCCACAGTGCCTGGTTCGTCGGGGCAGTTGTCGAGCCGGTCGACGACGGTGTCGCCATCGCGGTCGGTGTCGGGGCAGCCCTGGTTCTCGGGCGGGCCGGCTTCGTTGGGACAGCGGTCGGCCGCGTCCACGAGTCCGTCCTCGTCGTTGTCCGCCTCGGGACAGCCGTCTTCGTCTTCGAAGCCGTCCATGTCCTCTGCTTGGTCCTTGCACTGGTCGGTCGTGTCCGGGATGCCGTCGCCGTCGTTGTCGGGATCGGGGCAGCCGTTCTCGTCCTCGAACCCGTCGCGATCCTCGGGCTCGTTCGGACACTCATCCGTCGTGTCCGGGACCTGATCCTGGTCGTTGTCCGGGTCCGGACAGCCGTCTTCGTCTTCGAATCCGTCGAGGTCTTCGGCCTCGGTCGGGCACTCGTCGACGTCGTCGAGGATGCCGTCGCGGTCCGTGTCGGCCGCCACGGGCTCGGGCTCTTCTTCGACCTCACGGACCTGGCCCCAGCCGAGGTTCAAGACCGCACGCGCATCGGGGGTGCCGTAGCTGCGGTGAATGCCCGCGCCACCGGCCGCGCCCACGACCAGCCCGTTTCCGAGGTGGAGCTTCAGGCCAGCGAGGGCTTCGAGCGGCGTCTCTTCACCGCCGAAGAAGTCCCCGAAGAAGGAGGAGCCGAACACCTGCGCGTGCAGGTCGAGCCGGGTCTCATCGGGGCGCGTGTAGGTCCCGACGAGGGACGCCGTCACACCGAGCCCGAAGGTCAACGCGTCGCCGACCCGAACATCGCCGAGCAAGGTCTGGTCTTCGCCGAGTCGGGCGCCGACGTTCACCGTCAGACGCACCTTGTCCGCCGCGCGCGCCTCGAAGAGGAGCTGGGGATGAAGGGTGAGTGTCTCGTCGCCCCGGTACACCCCACCGCCGCTCGGGAAGGTCGCGGTGATCTGCAGGGCGAGCGCGATGGCTTCGTTCCATTCGCCGAAGAGGCGGATGCGGGCGCCCAGGTAGGCGTCACCGAGGCCAGCGCCATCGGTCGCCGCGACACCCATCGGCAGCATCGTGTCGTCGCCGGACATCACGAGGTTGATGGGCAACCCGGCGTAGATGACCAGACGATCGAGCACCCCGAGCGAGAGCCCAAGGGTGCCGGTGAGCTGGTGACGCACGATGTGCTGGGACTCGGAGCTCGAGTCCCCGAGGTCGCTCTCGTAGACGAGTGGGTCGTTGGCGTAGTCGAGGTGCAATTGGGCGCCGAACCGGAGATGACCCAGGTCGTCGGGCCGGCTGAGCGCGAACCCATCCTCCACGGTTTGGGAGGGATGGAACTGATTGAGCGTGGTCGACGGCTGATTGCCCTGACCCAGCGCTGGCGACGCGAACATCCCCAGCGCGACCACGAACCCAAAACCCTGGAACACTCGATTCATCAATTGACCCTTCATGGCGCGATCCTACCCCGACGGGATACTGCCACGATACGTTACAAGCCAGCAGTAAATGTACACTAGTTCGACACGGCCTCGGGTGGGTGGATGGGCTCTGACAGAACCGAGTCCCCAGCTGGGGGCATCCGCCGCTGAGGCCATGCTCGGCCGCGTGCGAACAAAGACTTTCTCCTAAGACAATGGTATTTCCACTCGCATGGTCACGCTGCGCGAGGAGGTGGAGCGTCTCGCCTTGCTCAACCGCATTGGGGTGGCGCTCTCGGCCGAGAGGAACCGAGATCGTCTGATCGAGACGATCCTGCTGGAGTCCAAGAAGCTCTGCAACGCGGACGGCGGCACCCTCTATCTGCGCACCGACGACGATTGTCTCCGCTTCGCCATCATGCGCACCGACTCGCTCGGAATCGCGCTTGGCGGAACCACCGGCAAGCCGATCGATTTCACGCCGATCCCGATGTTCGATGAACACGGGACCGCCAACCAGAACAACGTGGCGAGCTGCGCGGCGCACCTCAAGCAGTCGATCAACATCCCGGACGCCTACGATGCGACCGGCTTCGACTTCTCCGGCACGCAGCGGTTCGACGCCAAGAGCGGCTACCGTTCCAAGTCGTTCCTGACCATCCCGCTCGTCAACAACGAACACCGGGTCATCGGGGTGCTGCAGCTCCTCAACGCACAGGACCCCACCACGGGCGAACTCGTCGAGTTTCAGGCCGACGACCAGCGCATCGTCGAATCGCTCGCGTCCCAGGCGGCCATCGCCCTCGACAACCAGATGTTGCTCGAGGGTCAGCGCAATTTGCTCGAGAGCTTCATCCAGATGATCGCTTCCGCGATCGACTCGAAGTCGCCCTACACCGGCGAACACTGCGAGCGGGTGCCCATCCTGACGCTGATGCTGGCGGAAGCGGCGTGCGAGATCACGACCGGTCCATTCCACGAGTTCAGCATGAGCGAAGAGGAGTGGTACGAGCTGAAGATCGCCGCGTGGCTTCACGACTGCGGCAAGGTGACCACGCCGGTCCACGTGATGGACAAGGCCACCAAGCTCGAGACGATCTGGGACCGCATCGCGATGGTCCGGACCCGGTTCGAAGTGCTGATGCGGGACGCGCGGATCCGAATGCTGGAGGCGCAGGCCGCGGGTGAGAGCAACGCCCAGGAACGCTACCAGAAGGAACTCGCAGACCTGACCCGACAGCTCGCGTTCCTCGAACGCGCGAATGTCGGCGGTGAGTTCCTGAGCGACGAAGCCAAAGAAGAGATCCGAAACATCGGCGCCCAGACCTACCTCGAAGGCGGCGACGAGCGGCCGCTCCTGACCCCGGAGGAGCTCGACAACCTCTGCATCTCGCGAGGCACGCTGACGAACGACGAGCGGCTGATCATCAACGGGCACATGGTGCAGACGATTCAGATGCTCGAAGCGCTGCCGTTCCCGCGAAACCTCACCCGCGTTCCCGAATACGCCGGAGGCCACCACGAGAAGATGGATGGCGGCGGCTACCCCAAGGGGATCTACGCCGGCGACATGAGTCTGCCCGCGCGCATGATGGCGATCGCCGACGTGTTCGAAGCGCTGACCGCGCAGGACCGGCCCTACAAGAAGGGCAAGAAGCTCAGCGAGGCGATCCGGATCATGGGCTTCATGAAGAAGGACAACCACCTCGACCCGCAGCTGCTCGATCTCTTCATCTCGAGCGGCATCTACAAGGCGTACGCCGAGAAGTACCTCCCGAAGCGCCTCATCGACGAGGTCGACGAACAGTCGATCCTCGACATCGAGCCGAAGCCCTACGAACTACCGGACGAGCCGTCGCGCAAAGAACGCTTCAAGTCGTTCCTGCCCGAGTACGAACCGCTTCGCCGATCCGTGTTGGGCCAGTCGAGCATCCCGGACTGAGACCGCTCGACCTGCGGTACTAGAGCTTTCGGATCGCCGTGATGACGTGGCGGCCGTCGGACTGGAACGTGAACTCCACCCGGTCGCCGGCCGCGAGCCCTTCGAGCTGCGTCGGGTTCTGGGTGAAGAACGTCATCGTCATCGCCGGCATGTACCCCTCGACTTCCTCGTGGGCGATCGAGGCCCGGTCCTTGGCATCGGAGATCGACTGGATCTCTCCTTGCACCGTGTAGCTCCGGGTCGCCCCTTCTTGGATGGGGGGGCCGCCCCCGCCCGAACCGCAACCGGTCACGTCGAATGCCGAACCGAACAACACCACCGCGAGCGCGAGCAACCACTGCATGGATTCATTGATAACACGAGGTGCTCGAAGCAATGGCGTCGTCATGCCGGCCGGCGGCCGAGCGGCGCATCAGTCGCGCACTTCGCGGCAGGTGCCTTCGCACGCGAACGCACAACTCGCTTCGTCGAAGCAGTGAAACGCGCACCCGTCGGAACACGTGAAGTTGCAGGACGAGTTGCCGGTGCAGTTGATGCTGCAGTCGCCGCCCGCGCAGCTGCCGGTGCAACTTGCTTCGTCGGCGCAGTAGAAGTTGCAGAACCCGTCCGGGCACTCGAGCACGCACTCGTCTCCGCCGAGACACGAGCCGTCCGCTTCGGCGCATCCGGCCGCAAGACAAATGAGCGCCGAAAGCGCGAGCACGCCGAACCAAACCTTCGCGCGCGGAACGATCACGAAGCCCAGTCCAGGACCACCTTGCCGGACTCGCCGCTGCGCATGATGTCGAAGCCCTCTTGAAAGTCGTCGATCCCAAGGCGGTGCGTGAGCAACGGTCCGACGTCGAGCCCCGATTGGAGCATCGAGCTCATCTTGTACCAGGTCTCGAACATCTCTCGGCCATACACGCCCTTGATGACGAGCCCCTTGAAGATGACGTGGTTCCAGTCGATGACGACGTCCTTCGGAGGAATGCCGAGCATCGCGACGCGTCCGCCATGGTTCATCGCATCGAGCATGCTCACGAGCGCGCTGCCCACGCCGCTCATCTCGAGCCCCACATCGAACCCCTCGGTCATGCCGAGCTCCGGCATGGTGCTGCGAATGCTCCGCTCCCGCACATCGATCGCCAAGCTCGCGCCCATCTTGCGGGCGAGCTCGAGGCGGTAGGGGTTCACGTCCGTGACCACGACGTGCCGGGCACCGACATGCCGCGCGATGGCCGCGGCCATGATGCCGATGGGACCCGCGCCGGTGATGAGCACGTCTTCACCGACGAGATCGAAGCTCAGCGCGGTGTGCGCCGCATTGCCGAGTGGATCCAGGTACGAGGCGATCTCGTCGGGGATCTTGTCGGAGAGTTTGAACGCGTTGACGGCCGGCAAAGAGAGGAACTCCGCGAAGGCGCCCTCGCGGTTCACGCCGACGCCGACCGTGTTCCGACACAAGTGACGTTTGCCCGCGCGGCAGTTGCGGCAGTGGCCACAGGTCACGTGCCCTTCCCCGCTGACCCGGTCGCCGGGCTCGAACCCGCGCACGTGCGAACCGACCTCTTCGACCACCCCCACGAACTCGTGGCCGACGGTCATCGGCACCGGAATGGTGGCCTGGGCCCAGTCGTCCCAGTTGTAGATGTGAATGTCGGTCCCGCAGATCGCGGTCTTCCGGATCCGGATCAGCACGTCGTTCGGCCCGATCTCGGGGACCTTCACTTCGTCCATCCAGATGCCTTCGCGCTTCTCCATCTTGCGGAGCGCGCGCATCGTCGCGGTCACGAGATCACCCCGAGCTCTTTGCCCACCACAGTGAACGCCTCGATGGCCTGGTCGAGGTGCGCCCGGTCGTGCGCGGCCGACATCTGGGTGCGGATCCGCGCCTGCCCTTTCGGCACCACGGGGAACGAGAACCCGATGACGTAGATGCCGTGTTCGAGGAGCTTGTCCGCCATCGCGCTCGCAAGCCGCGCGTCGCCGAGCATGACCGGCACGATGGCGTGGTCGCCGGGCAAGAGGTTGAACCCGGCGGCTTCCATCTTTTCGCGGAAGTAGGCGGCGTTCTCCCAGAGCTTGGCGCGAAGCGCCGCGCCTTCCGACTCGAGCAGGTCGAACATCGCGATCGAGGTCGCCGCGATCACGGGTGCGAGCGTGTTGGAGAAGAGGTAGGGGCGGCTGCGCTGCCGAAGCCACGCGATGATCTCTTTTCGACCCGAGGTGTACCCGCCCGACGCGCCCCCGAGCGCTTTGCCGAGCGTGCCCGTCAGCACGTCGATGCGGCCGAGACAGCCGAGCTTCTCGTGGGTGCCCCGGCCGCTGTCGCCGGTGAAGCCCACGCCATGGCAATCGTCCACGAACACGATCGCGCCGTACTCGTCCGCGAGGTCGCAGATCTCCGGCAGCTTCGCGTAGTAGCCGTCCATCGAGAACACCGCGTCGGTCGCGATGACCTTGAAGCGCGCGTCCTTGCATTCCTCCAGCCGCGCGCGCAGCTCGTCCATGTCGCTGTTCGCGTAGCGGTAGCGCTGCGCTTTGCACAGACGGATGCCGTCGATGATCGACGCGTGGTTGAGCGCGTCGCTGATGATCGCATCTTCCGCGCCGAAGCAGGTCTCGAAGAAGCCGCCGTTCGCGTCGAAGCAGCTCGAGTACAGGATGGTGTCTTCGGTCTGCAGGAACTGCGCGATGCGCGCTTCCAGCGTCTTGTGGATGGTCTGCGTGCCGCAGATGAACCGCACCGACGCCATGCCGAAGCCGTGCTCCGCCACCGCTGCTTGCGCCGCTTCGATGAGCTTCGGGTGGTTGGCGAGGCCGAGGTAGTTGTTCGCACAGAAGTTCACCACGCTCGCCCCGCCGGTGACCTCGATGGCCGCCTGCTGTGGGGTGGTGATGACGCGCTCTTCTTTGAAGAGTCCTTGTCCGTGAAGGGCAGCGGTTTCGGCGGCGAAGTGGTCGAGCAGCGGCTGGTGCATCTTGGGCCGAACCATAGTGGTTTGTGGGCGCAGGCTGGCTCCGGATCGTGAGCGATCGCAGGGATCCGCGCAGGGGTGCCGGCTCGGGGCCCGTCCCGTGAGGACTCCGGTTGACTCTGTGGCCCATCGCTTCAATCGTTGCGCCGCCCATGACCGATTCGACCGAGAAGAAGCCCGCCCCCAAGAACCCGCCCGAGAAGCAACCGCCGGGCTTGGCGCTGCTCTTCTTCGCGGAGATGTGGGAGCGCTTCTCGTTCTACGGGATGCGCGCGCTGCTCACGCTGTACCTGGTGCGGCAGCTCTTCTCGGACCTCGACGCCACGGAGTCCGACCACAAGGCCAAGGGCATCTACGCCGCCTACGGCGCGCTCGTCTACGCGACCCCGTTCCTCGGGGGCATCGTCGCGGACAAAC
Organism: Deltaproteobacteria bacterium; assembly: GCA_034670305.1. GTDB lineage: Bacteria > Myxococcota_A > Polyangia > Polyangiales > Houyiibacteriaceae > JAXMNT01. The sequence goes on along the minus strand of JAXMNT010000025.1, from coordinate 56,006 downwards.
TGCTCGGCTACAAACGTTCGGTCATGCTGGGCGCGGTCCTCATGGCCGTCGGTCACTTCGCCATGGCGATCGAGACCGAGTTCATGTTGTACATCGCGCTCGCGTTCCTCATCGCGGGCAATGGCTTCTTCAAGCCGAACATCTCCTCGATGGTCGGCGGTCTGTACACCGACCGGAACGACCCGCGGCGCGACCGCGGCTTCACCATCTTCTACATGGGCATCAACCTCGGCGCCGGCGCCGCACCGCTGCTCTGTGGGTACCTCGGCGAGACCTACGGCTGGTTCTACGGCTTCACGCTCGCAGGCTTCGGCATGTTGGCGGGACTCGCCGTCTTCGGATGGGGCCAGTCCTCCCTCGGCACGAACGGCGACGCCCCCGACCTCGAGCTGCTCAAGAAGAAGATCGGCGGGATCAGCGCCGAGTACCTGACCTACATGCTCGCCTTCCTCTCGGTCGGCGCGTTCGCGGTGCTCATCCGGTACTTCGAAGTGATGAGCTACGTGCTCACCCCCTTCGCCCTGCTCGTCATCGGCATCATCTTTCTCGAGGCGATGCGCTCCGAGAAAATCGTGCGCGAGCGGCTGTTCGTCGTTCTGATCCTCCTCTTCTTCACCACGCTCTTTTGGGCGTTCTTCGAGCAGGCGGGTTCGTCGCTCACGCTCTTCACCGACACCAACGTGGACCGCGGCGCGTTGCCTGCGTCCATCTTCCAGAGCGTCAACCCGGTCTTCATTCTGATCCTCGCGCCCGTCTTCACGATGATCTGGGCCGGCCTCGGCCGCGTGAAGAAGGAGCCGAACATCCCGGTGAAGTTCGCGCTCGGCATCGCGCAGCTCGGGCTCGGATTCTTGGTGCTCGGCTGGGCCGGCGGTTTCGTCTCGAGTGGTGAAGTGAATCTCGTGGTCGACGGCGAAGAGGTCAGCCAGGCCGCTGCCGTCGTGCCGCTGCTCTTCCTGGTGGGTGGGTACTTCTTCCACACCACCGGCGAACTCTGCCTCTCGCCCATCGGGCTCTCGATGGTCACCAAACTCTCGCCGAAGAAGATCACCGCCATGGTGATGGGCGCCTGGTTCCTCAGCTCCGCGCTGGCGCACCACCTCGCCGGCCTCATCGCGCTGTTGACCTCGCCGCCCGACAGCGGCGACGGCCCCGGTTCCCTCGCCCTCGAGACCGGGCTGCTCTCGAGCGCGGATGGCATGACGCCGGAACTCCTGACCTCGTACGACAACTTGGCGAACTACGTCACTGTGTTCGAGCAGATCGGCTACGTCGCCTGCGGCGCGGCCGTGTTGTGTTTCGTGCTCTCCCCGCTGCTCAAGAAGTGGATGCATCTCGACTCGAGCTCCGCCGAGGAGGTCGCCGATCAAGAAGCCGCGAAGGCCGCGGGTTCCGACGAGCCGTCGACGTTCTAGGCGTGGTCTTTGGAGCCACAGCGGGTGGCTGAACGGATCGCCGGCGTCGACGTGGCGCGGGGCGTCGCCAGCATCTTGATGGTGCAGGGCCACGCCTTCCACGGCTGGGTCGCGCCCGAACACCACGACGCCGCGTACCGCTTCACGCGCGTCCTCGGCACCATTCCGCTGCCGGCGTTTCTCTTGCTCGCCGGCGCCGCGGTGGAGTTGCGGCTGGAAGCGGCGGTCCGAAAGCAGGAGTCTGCTGCAACGGTGCGGCGCGCCCTCATCCGCCGCGGGCTGCAGATTCTGCTCTACGGCTACCTCGTGAGCGGAGCCTACGCACTCATCGATGGGTGGCAGGGCGTGCAGACCTTTCTGCGGTCGGATGTGCTTCATGTGATCGGGCTGAGCATCGCCGTGAGCGGCGCGTTCCTCCCGAAGACCGGCGTCGTCGACCGCGACGCCCGCAAACATCAGCACTTCCGGGTCATCGCGCTGACGTTCCTTGCGACGATGCTCTGCCCCTGGATCTCAGCCTTCAGCCCGTTCGCGCCAGAGGTGATTGCGCCCTTGGTCGCGCTCGTCGCCGACCGCCCTCCGTACGGGGCGATGCCCCTCGTTCCGCTATACGCATGGTTCGGAATGGGCATGGTCCTGCTCCGGCTGCTCCGGTCCGAGCCGCTCCGAGCCGCTGGCCACAAGGCCCGAACCGCGACCGCCATCGCCGGTGCGCCCCTCTTGATCTTGGCAACAGGGCTCGTCGTCTCGGTCGTTGGCGCCTGGGTGTTCGAGTTCGGAACCCACGCGTGGGTGACAGCCACCGACGACGTCCTCACCCGCCGGCACCCCGCGGTGTGGTTCAACGTATTGGACCTCGGTTGCCGAGGCTTCGGAGTCCTGTGCGCGGGTGGGTTGCTCTCGGTGGCGCTCGGCCCGCGGGTCCGCAGCGCGTTCGTGACCCTCGGCCGCGGAAGCCTGGTCGCGTACATCGTGCACATTCCGTTTTGCTACGGCCGGATGGGCGGGTCACTCGTGGGCAACTGTTCGATGGCCGAAGCCAGTGGCTTCGTGGTCGCGCTCGTCGCGTTCAGCTGGGGATGCGTCTACGCCCGGGACGCGCTCCTGGCCAGAGTGCGACTCGGACGGGCTAGCGCTCCAGCTCAGTGAAGAGCCGGTGCAGCAGGTTGGAGCCGATGTTGAGGCTGAGGGGAAGCTCGATACCGCGGAAACGCCGTGCGTTCGCGTCGAGCTGAGCGGCGAGGTTGCGTCCGCCGATCGGCACATGCGGCTTCGACAGAAAACGCACCCGCTCCATGTTCACGCCGTGCGACGCGACCTCGGCGCGAAACCCGCCGATGTAGGGCGTCGCGTCCCGGCCCCGGATGCCGCGCGCGTCTAGGCCACCGTGCACCCACAACCACACCCGGTGTTCGCCGGGCAGGTCGGTTCCGACGAGCTCACGCAACACCGCGATCGCGCGCTGGCGTTCCTCCGGCCGGCCGATGTGGTAGCGCTCGATCGCGATGTCCCCGTCGTCGAGGCGGCGTTGGTAGATCGCCCGACGGACCATGCCGACCGCTTCGTCGGAGACGTCGTACCCGAACGGGCGCAGGCCTTTGTCTTCGTCGCGTTGTTCGTGCGCGTTCGGGTTCTCGACCGAGATCGGAATGATGTGTTCCCGCCGCAGGCGCTCCCCGAAGTACAGGATGTCGCTCCGAGAGATCCGGTCGGCACCCGCGTTCGCCACCGCGTCCGCACCTTCCGCCGCCACATCCAACATCGCCTGCGCATCCGCCGCGAGCATGTGCACCGCACGGCGCGCGTTGGTGACGCGGAGGCGTTCGGGTGCCAGCACCGTCCGGGGCCGCGTCGCCACTTCGTGCAGTCGCTCGCTCGGCGGAAAACTTCCGAACAGCGTCGCGGGGGTCGCGAACGCCGCCCACTCCTCGTCGGCGTCGATCGGGGGCGCGTGCACCGGCTGGACGGTGCGCTCCTGCATCACCTCGTGCACGGCGATGCTCACCCAGCCAGGCGGCATCATGATCGCGACCGGGTCGTGGTCGATCGGATGGTCTTGTTGGCTGAAGAGCGCGTCTCGCAACGCGAACACCTGCTTCACGCCCGCGGCCGCATCGCGCCAGCGCTGCGCGATCGCGTGGCCCGTACTCTCGTAGAAGCCGTTCTCTTCGTCCCGTGGCCCCCGCATCGCAAGGTTGTTCGCTTCGTAGACGAGGTTCCGAAAGCGGGGCCCGGTCGGCGGCACGAGCCGCGGCACCAGGTGGTCGTAGCGGGCGGGCGCGCGCAGGAGGACCGAGTCGTCGATCAGTGGGTACCCCGGCGGACGCGGCTCTGCGGGCGGCTGCTCGGCGGGTTCCGGCGGGAGTTCGGCGGCCCGGGCGCGGGTGGCGATGGGCGTGTCCTCGCCGCACCCCTCGCCACATCCGAACACCAGGGCCAGCACTGCGATTCCTGGGGCCAGCACTGCGATTCCTGGGGCCAGCACTGCGATTCCTGGGGTCAACACTGCGATTCCTGGGGCCAACACTTCGGTTCTCGAGGCCCGCGCGCGGATGGAGCCACGGCGCAGCCTTCGGGCGTCGGAGTGGCGTTCGAATGAAGGGGCAGGAGACAACGGCGATACAACCCGTTCGGGTGCGAGGGTTATTCGAAGAGTTTGTCGAGCAGGGCGCGATCGCCCTGGACCGCCGTGCGCTGGGTGTAGAGATCGAGGCCGCGGCGACCGCCGAGTTCCTCGCCGCCACCCGCGCGGCCTGGACCGCCGTGCACGCAGCTGGGCAGGACGAGCCCAGGGGAGATCGCCTGGTCCGCCACCTTCTTGCTGCCGATCAAGACACGCCCGGACCACGGCGCGATGCCTTCGACCAAGGTCCGCAGCGCGTCTTTGTCGTTGCCGTAGATCGCGGCGACCAGTCCACCTTCGCCGAGCGCGACGAGTTCGGCGGCTTCTTCGGGCGTGTCGTAGGGCATGACCGTACTCGCGGGTCCGAACACTTCGCGTTCGTGGACGAGGCCCACGTCGCGGGGACTGTCCGCGCGCAGGAGCGTCGGGTGCACGAAGTAGCCTTTGCCCTCCGTCGCGCCTTCGAACGCGCCGCTGCCCTGCCATGCGATCTTGGCACCCGCGTCCACCAGGGCGTCGAGCCCCTCGCGCACGTCCTTGTGCTGCTGCGCGCTCGCCAGCGGACCGACCCGCACGCCCTCTGCGGCCGGATGACCGAAGGGCACGCGGCCCATCTCCTCGGCGAGCGTTTCGAGCACTGCGTCCATGTGCTGCTTCGGCACGAAGATGCGGCGGGTCGCGGTGCACTTCTGCCCGGTCTTCTGAGTGACCTCGCGGACCGCGTCGCGCACGAACGCAAACCACGTCTCGCTTCCGACCTCGACGTCGGGTCCGAGCACCGTGGCGTTGAGCGAATCCGCTTCGACGTTGATCCGAACCGAACGTTCGGTGACCGCTTCGAGCCGCCGCAGGTGCGCGCCGGTGGTGCCGCTGCCGGTGAACGCGAGCACGTCGCCCGTGCGCAGATGCGTCAACATCTCACCGGGGCTGCCACACACGAGCTGCAGCGCGCCCTCCGGGAGGATCTTCGCGTCGACCAGGATTTTGATGCAGCGCCAAGTGGGCAGCGCGGTGGCGGTCGCCGGTTTGGTCACGACTGGCACACCCGCGAGCAATGCGACGGCGGCCTTCTCGGCGAAGCCCCACGCGGGGAAGTTGAACGCGTTCACGTGTACCGCGACGCCGCGCACGGGCGTGCGGATGTGCGTGCCCCAGAACCGCTTGGATCGGGTGAGCTGTTCGCCCTCCCCTTCGACGGTGCCGAGCCCGCCGAGCGTCCGCTCGGATCCGAGCGTCTTCGCGAGGCCCGCGTAGTACGCGAGCGTGCCGGTGGCTCCGTCGATGTCGAACTTGGAGTCGGTTCGCGTCGTGCCCGCGTTGAGGATCGAGTCGTCGATCAACTGCTCGCGTTCGGCATGGAGCGCTTTGCTCATCGCCATGAGCAGCGCGCCGCGCTCGGCGTAGCTCATCGCCCGGAGTGCGGGGCCGCCCTTCTCGCGGCCGAACCGCAGCGCACCGTCGAAGTCGAGCCCCTTGGTGGAGGCGGTGGCGACCCCTTGCTCCGACGCCGGATCCACCAACGTCGAACCGTCGCCCTCACCCGAAGTCCATTGGCCCTGCAGATAGCTCTCGAGACGAATCATGCGGCGGAGGGTGCAACAAGCGCCTGGTCGGGACAACCGACTCGCTCACACCCTTGCCTCGAAGGCGGGGAAATGGGGTCGAGCGCCGATCCTCGGGACGCGGCCCTGCTCAGTCGGGCGCCGCAGCGTTTCGAGGCAGCGTCACGGTGCGGCCGGGACCGAAGGGATTGATGTAGAGCGCATCCACTTCCTGGCCGCCGAGTTCCCGCCACAACCCGCCTCCGTCGACGATGCTGTGGGTCAGCTGCGCCGCCAGCTCGGGCTCCAGGGCGCCGACGAACGCTTCGTAGTTGTCGGCGCTCGTGCAGATCACGCCGGGCTGGGCGAACCCGCCGTGGCCCGGCTTCGCGATCATCCGCCCATCGGGCATCAGCGGCACGTGGTAGGCGGCGTGTTTGCGAATGCGCTCGCGGCAGGCGTTGCCGTCCGGGTCGGCGAACGACGCCTCGAGATCGATGGTGGCCGCCCATTCCGAGAGCTGGTCGAAACCGGCCCGGTCGAACTCGAGCAAATCCTCATCGAACCCGCCGCCGTTGATCTTCACCCGGGTGATGTCCTCAGGGACCCCGCGGAACAGGCGGCAACCGGGCACACTCGCCACGTACGCACCGAGGAGTGCGCCTTGTGAGAAGGCTTGCTGGGCGGTGCCCTGCTCCGAGAACACCCACAGCTCCGCGGGTGGGATCTGGTGGCGTGGACCGAACGCGACCTTGTGCGCCGACTGCAGCTCGCCCTGGGGGAAGAAGTGGATCGGCACGAGCCACTCGCTGTGCTCCATGCAGGCCCGAAGGACCGCCTGAACGCTGCCCTCACCGCGGCGGTGCGCGAGGATCGCGGCGCGCGGGCGACTCATCGGAGGGGGCGGAATCATCGGTGTCGAAGCATACCGCAACCGAAACCGATGTTTGACTTTCCCGAGCGGGCGTCAGGATTTGTCGGGCGCTCTCGCGTCGGCGAGGCGGTCGTAGTGGTGGTAGCCGAGCTTGTCGAGGGCGCTCTTGGGCGCCAGCCCGATGTCGACCAGGGTCTTGAGCCCATAGGTCCCGGCCAGCACCGGCGGCCCGTACGCCCGCATGACGTCGTCGGTGAGGAACTTGTCGTGGGGGAAGAGGCGCTGCTCGCTGTGGAGATGGACAAAGTGGGCGAACGCAGTCCGCGTGTAGCCGGGCGCCTTGGGTGCGGTGATCACGTGGGGCGTGGCGAGCATGGTGCCGCCGGTGAGGATCTCGAGCTGCTGCCCGACCTGCGCGACGATGCAGCCGGGCGGGGGCCGGCCATGGACCATGCGGCCCTTGGGGTGCGCGGCGGTGGGGCGGGTGCGCAGGTAGAGGCCCGCGTCCGGATCGGGGCGACCGCAGGGCTGACCGGAGGGGTCGAAGAAGCGGCCACCCGGCAGCAGGGTCACCAAGTTGAAGTCCGTGTGCTCTTCGCCCCAGACGATGTCTCCGCCGACCTGACTCTCGTCGAGGGCGAGGTAGCGGAGCGCGCGCGTCACGTGCGGGCCACCGTGGGTGCCCTCCGCGAAGATCTCCGCCGGCAGGTCGAGCGCGGTCGCACAGACCCGGAGCAGATCGAGGCCGACCCGATGCACACTGCGGCCGAGCGCGAGGTACTCGTCGCGGAAGTCGTCGGCGCCCTCCGGCCAGGAGTTCTCGGAGTAGATCTCAGGGAACATCAACCCGAGGCGCGCGTCGAGCTCCATGGGCGCAGCGAAGTAGCACTCCTTGAAGTCGGGCTGTCCGCCCGCGACCACCGCCTGCTCCGTGTTCGGCGGGGTCCAGCCGCGCTGGTACCAGATGTCCGGACGGGCCCACGTTTGTTTCTCGGCCTCTGGCTTCGCGAAGAGCGCGATCAGCAGATCGTAGAACCGGTGCAGTCGGTCGATGTCGACGCCATGGCCCTTCACGTAGACCAAGCCGAAGTCGCCGAAGCCCTTGAGGATCGCCTCGGCGGAGGCTGCGCTGGATGCGTCCGAGAGGTCGACGACCGGAATCTCTTCACTCATGCCACGTCGGTATCAGGACCGCGTCGCGCGAGCAATGATCCTCAGCCGGCCAGCAGCTAGGGCTTCTTGTCGTCGACCAGGGTGCGGGCGAGGGCGGCCCAGCGTTTGGCGGTCTGGGCGTCTTCTTCCGCCTTGGCGACGATGAGCCGCTGGTGGGGCGAAAGCCGCTGCCCGCCGTCGGGATCCGGAATCTCGAGCCACGCGCGCTGGGCGCGTTTGCGATGGTGGTTGGCCATAGCGCGGCTGACGACGGTGCATGCGGCGGTGTCGATCGGCGCGAAGAAGTCGTCCGGCAGCTCCACGTAGCGCTCGATGATCTGCACGTCGGCCCCCACAAGGAACGCGTAGCGGCGCAGGTCGCCCATCCGATGGAATGGGAGAACCTCTCCTCGGTCGAGGTCGACGTTGAAGCGGCGGGCGTCGATGACGCATTCGCGCCGAAGCAGGTTGTCGCTCAGGTCCAAGACGACCTCGCGCACCGGCTCTTCGATGCGCATGCGTTCTTTGCCGCGCATGCGACCCGCCGCTCCGCTCAGTTTGGAGACCGCGTCGCGCCACCGGAACTTGTCGGGCTGGCGACGGCGCACGATGCGCACCGCCCCCTTCGACTCCTGGCGTCGCTGCATGTACTCGACCGCATCCGTGACTCGGGCTCCCAGCATCGATTCCTCCGCAGTGAGGACAACTCGCACACCCGATCCCGACCGGTCAAAAAACCGGCGGCTGGACCATCGATCCGGCCACCGCTCCTCGATTTTCGGGATGCGCTCGGGGGGCTTGGTTTACCCTTCTCCGCTTATGGACGAGACCCTGGCCGCCACCGTTCGCGCGTGGATTGAGGACGACCCTGAAGCGGAGACGCGCGCCGAACTCGAGGCGTTGCTGGAGGCTGGCGACGAAGCCGACCTCGCCGAACGTTTCCGCGGCCGGTTGCAGTTCGGCACCGCGGGCTTGCGCGGCCTGATGGGCGGCGGACCGAACCGGATGAACCAGGCCACCATCGTGCGCATGACCGCGGGGCTGGTCGCGTACGCACTCGAAGCCTGTCGAGGCGTGCCGGAGGCGCCGGTGGTGATCGGGTTCGACGCCCGCCGGACGAGTCGAGGGCTCGCGACCGCCGCTGCGGAGGTGTTGCTCGGTGCCGGATTCCGCGTCGCGCTCTTCGAGCAGCCAGCGCCTACGCCGATGGTCGTCTTCGCCAGCAACGAACTGCAGGCGCCGGCCGCGCTGGTGGTGACCGCCAGCCACAACCCGCCCGAGTACAACGGGTGCAAGGTCTACTGGATGGGGTCGCAGATCGTGCCGCCCGTCGACGCCAAGATCGCCGCCGCCATCGACGCGGTGCCGAGTGTCCGCTCCGTCGCACGCACCGATCTCTCTTCGCCCCGCCACACGGCGATCGGCGCCGACCTGCGGGACGCGTACACCCAGTATGCGGCCGACATCCGGCTCGACGTGCTCGCGAAACCCGTCGAACTCCGAATCGCCTACACCGCCATGCACGGCGTCGGCGGCGACGTGGTCGTCGACGCGCTCGCGCGGGCGGGCTTCGAAGACGTCTCCGTGGTGGCATCGCAGCAGGCGCCCGATGGTACGTTCCCGACCGTCGCGTTTCCGAACCCGGAAGAAGACGGGGCGATGGATCTGGTGCTGGCCCTAGCCGCCGAAAAGCGCGCGCACTTGGTGCTCGCGAACGACCCCGACGCGGACCGCCTCGCGATGTCGATTCTGCACGACGGCCGGTACGTGAACCTCACCGGAGATCAGATCGGCTGCTTGCTCGCGCACTACGCGCTCACGGCGCGGCCGTGGTCCCGCACCGACCGCAAGCCGCTGGTGCTCAGCAGCATCGTGAGCACTGCAATGCTCGGTGCGATCGGCGCCCACACCGGCGTGCGGGCCGAACAAACACTCACCGGCCACAAGTGGATCCACGCCCGCGCGAAGGCGCTCGACGCCGAAGGCTACGAGCTCGTGCTCGGGTACGAAGAAGCGCTCGGCTACGCGGTCGGTCCGGTCATCCGCGACAAGGATGGAATCAGTGCCGCCGTCTTCGCTGCGGAGATGGCCGCATGGTGCGCCGAACGCGGTCGAACGATCGTCGACGAGCTCGAAAGCGCGTGGCGCACCTACGGCATGTACCTGAACAAGCAGGTGTCGTGGGTTCTGCCCGGAACCGATGGCGCGGCCCAGATCCAGGCGGCGATGGAGCGCGCACGCACCGCACCGCCCGCCACCTTGGCTGGGCTCTCCGTCGTTGCCACGACGGACCTGCGCGCGGGCACCCGCACCGCGAACGGCGACACCACCGCGGCGGATCTGCCCCCCGCCAACCTCGTCATCTTCGAACTCGACGGGGGACACCGAGTGATGCTCCGTCCGAGCGGCACCGAACCCAAACTCAAGCAGTACTTCGACCTCCGGGTCGAAGTTGCGGAAGACGAGACCATCGACGTCGCCCGCGCACGCGGCGACGCGCTCCTCGAGCGCCTCGCGTCCGATCTGGCCTCCGCGATCCGCCCGAAGGCCTGAGCGTCCGCCACCTGCGCGGTGCGCCTGTTCGGCACACACGCCCCACTTCCTGGACAACAAGGGCGGATCCCCGAACAATTTGCCGTGTTTCGACGACGGGGACCAGGCCGCTTGCCATCCCCCCGGTAGATCCGAAGAATACGCCACCCTGGCGGTCCGTCCTTACCGGCACACCGGTTCTCCCGGCGACCGAACGACCCAACAAACGCATGACGACACGATCTTTCTCCGCACGACCCACCCTGGCCCTTGGCCTCCCGGTGGCGACAGCCTTGGTCCTCTTCTGCGTCGCGCCCTCGGCGCACGCGCAGGACCCGGGCGTGGTCCAACGACTCGTGCAGAATGGACAGATGCCGCGCGACACCGCGCGCGCACTCGCCTCGCGGATCGACGCCGACCTGCAAGCCGATGCCGCCAACGGGGGCAACGCGTTCGACACGGACCTTCGCCGGGCGGTGCACTCGGCCATCTTCGGCGCCGGTGCGCCTCCCCGCAACGAGTACGCAGCCCGCTTGCAGGCAACCCTGGAGCGCATGCAGAGCGGCATGAACGTGCAAGTACTCGCGGCGCTCTTTCCCCGGCAGCGAAACGGTTCGGTGCTGTGCGCGAACACCTACGGCGTCACCATGGGGGAGTGCGACGCGCTCGTGGCCGCCGCGACACTCACACCCGCCGCCCTCCCCTACATCCCGCCCGACGATGGGTCCGAGCTCGAGCGCGAGTTGCGCAGCGCGCGCGTGAACCGCCGGGTCGCTCGTGAGGTCGCGCGGGGACTCCGCGAGGCGATGCTCGGTGTGCCCCGCAGCCTCAGGAACGACGACCGCGGCCGCGGCGTGCTGGCCCTGATGGAAGCGTGCCCCGGCGGCTCCAGCGATCGCGAATCCCAGATGCGTGCCTGGCACGTCGGACCCACCCCGGGCCTCGCGCGGTGCATTGCCTCGGCGGTCGGGCGACGCGGTGGGAGCGACGCCGCAGAGTCGTTGCTCGGTCTCTCCCCGCGCGCCGCACGCGCGTTCGTCGAATGGGGTGGCGCGTCGGCACAGGCCCAGGTCGCCGTCCAGGCGCCGCCCACCATGCATCAGGCGCCCACGATGCGTCAGAACCCGAACCACAACACCAATGTGCAGGTGTCCGGAGTCTCAGCCGCCGAGGCCCTGCGGCAGCAAGCCCGAGCGCAGTTCCGACTTCGCAACTACCCGGCGGCGTCCGGTGCGTACGAAGCCGCCGCGCAGATCGAGCCCAACCATGCAGGTACCTTCGTCGGCATCGGCAACGCCCGCGCGGCCATGGGCGACATGGGCGGCGCGGTGCGCGCGTTCCAGCAGGCGGTCCAGCTGGAGGACACCAACTCCAACTACTTCGTCCTGCTCGGTCGTGCGCTCGCGCAGAACAACCAGCGCGAAGCAGCCGTCGCGGCGCTCCAGCAAGCCATGCGTCTCGACCGGAACAACATGACCGCGCGGGAAGGGTTGCGCGCGCTCGGCGGTGAAGCGCCCGCGCCTCCGCTTCCCGAGACCCCGCCCCGCGAAGCGATCATCGCCACGATGCAGCCGCTGCGGGGTGCGCTCGAAGGATGCGCGCCTTCGTTCACGGGACACGTCGTGCTGCGCTTCACGGTGCGGGGCGAGACCGGCGAAGTGACCGGCGCAGTGGCCGAAGGGGTCGGCAATCCGGACGACGGCATCTGCATGGCCAACGTGGTGCAGAGCCTGCGCTTCCCGCGCTTCACGCAGGAAGAGCTCTCGGTGGCCTATCCGTACGAACTCGCGGCCGAGTAGAAGTCTCGGCGTCTACTGCACGATCGCTTGTTCGATGCGGTGCAAGCGGAGCTGACGTTCGTCGCCGGTGTCCGTGTCGACGGTGTTGAGCAAGGTCTCGGAACGGTCCATCACGATGGACTCGATGCGGACCGAGCGGGTTCGGAGCGCGTCGGTTCGGCGGGCGCCTCGGTAGGTCAGCTCGACCGGACGGCGCTCGAAGAATGCCCGCTCGATCGCCTCGCGTGCCCGCGGTGCGACCTCGCGTGCCGGCACACCAACGAAGTCGATGCGGTCCAGCTGTCGTTCCAGTTCGCGCTGCCCCCGCTCGCCGAGAGCCGCCCGCAGTTTGTGCACGGCGCCCGTGAGCGTGTTCGCGAAGGGCAGGACCCGCATCCTCGACAGCCATTCGCCCGCGGCGATCAGCACCGCGGCCTCCCGCGCTGTGAAGTTCACCGGCGGTAGGGTGTAGCTCCGGTCGAGCGCGTAGCCGCCGCCCCGACCCCGGTCTGCCCGCAGCGGCAGTTCGGCGACTTTGAGCGCCGCGAGGTCGCGGTACACCGTCCGCAGGGTGACACCGAAGTGCTCGGCGATTTCCGCCGCTGTGATGCCGGTGCGCCGAGCCCGCAGCAGCTCCGTCATGGCCAAAAGTCGCACGGTCCGGGTCACCCGACATAACCTGACATAAAGGTGACACTCGGACAAGGCAGGGTGCGTGCTCACCCAGACACCACCTGTGTCCGCCGAAGGAGCCCCCATGGCCAAGACCCCACAACTCATTGTTTGCGAAGTCGGAACCACCGACGATCCCGCCCTCCCCAGTTACTCCCCGTTCGTCCTGAAAGTGCATCGGGCACTCCAGCTCGCGGGGTTGCCGTACACGTCCGAGCATCGGCAGAAGCCGATCGACTGGAACGATCTCAACCCGGCCGGTCAGGTCCCCGTCCTCAAGCTCGACGGCGACGTCGTGATCGACTCGACCGACATCCTGAAACGCATCGCCGCCCTGCGACCGGACGCGTTCGATGCCAAGGACGTCGAAGCGCAGCTCTGGGAGGAGATGGCCGACTCGGATCTGAACGCGTTCCTCATCGGCGCCCGCTGGGGCGACGACGAGAGCTGGCAACGCACCCGCCCCGCGTTCTTCGGGCCCGCCCCCGATGCGGTCGTGCTTCCCATGCGCGAGCGCGTGGCCGGGTCGGTGTCGCCGCTGCGGCGTGGGCAGGTCGAGTTCCGCCGACAGTTCCTCGTGCGTCTCGCCCAGCTGGACAAGCGCGCGCCCAAGAACGGCTACTGGTGCACCCCCCACCCGAGCGTCGCAGACCTCGCGATCTTCGCCCAGCTCCACAGCCTCCGGAGCGGGCTGACGCCCTGGTACCGAGACCAGGTCACCTCCTTCAGAAACCTCGCACGCTACCTCGACCGCATCCAGACCCTCAACGCGCCACAGAAACGAAACGTACAAGGCCACCAGTCCCCACCGGCGTGAGGAACGGCGGCGTCGGCGTGTGCTTCGGCGTCGGCGTCGGCGTCGGCGTCGGCTTCGGCGTCGGCGTCGGCTTCGGGGTCGGCTTCGGGGTCGGCTTCGGGGTCGGCTTCGGGGTCGGCTTCGGCTTCGGGGTCGGCTTCGGCTTCGGGGTCGGCTTCGGAACCGAGGGCAAGGGCAAGGGCACGGGCACGGGCAAGGGGAGCTGCGCTTTCGCGCAGCTCTACTGCATGCCCGCGAGCAACGCGGCGATCAGATCCGAGCCCACCGCGTGCCCGGTGCCTTCGAGGGTGTCCCCGTCGACCACATGGACACCCACGACAAGGCCCGAGGCATCGAAGAGTGCGGAACCCTCCGAGACCGTGCCGTCGTGGTGGAAGAGTCGTCCGCCCGTGGGCAGCGGCTCGACGCGATCCACCTCGACCAGCGCGCCGTTGGCCGTCCCGTGCGCGTAGCCGAACGCGAGCAGCGTGGTGCCATGGCGAACCACATCCAACGTCATCGCGGGCGCCATCGACACCACTCCGGTGGCGGCGTCCGTGACCTCGATGAGCCCGACGTTGGCGCCGGTGGATCCCTCCACGTGGTTCGGGTGGCGGTACACCCGGCCGATGGGGTGCATCTGATGGCTCTGCCCCACTTGTACGGTCTGTCCGGCGGCGCGTTTCGCCTCGACCTGATGCGCACAACGCGCGGTGGTGGCGAGCATGCCGGGCGCGACCGCAAACGCGGAGCACAGCGTCTGTTCGTTGGGACCGTCCTGGGCGACCACGCGGTAGAGCGCCGTGGCGTTGGCCGCGGTGATGTGCGCTGGATCCGGCGCGCCGGCCGGGCCTCGGCTCATCACGACCACGGTGGCGACGACCACCCCCACCACGAGCAGGGCCAACACCACCGCCGCCAACTTCCAGCGGGTGGGCCGTGTCGATTCGGGCGTGGCGCTGGCCCGCGCTTCCTGGACCGCCTTGATCATCATCTCGCCGACGGTCTTCTGGCCGTAGAGTTTCGGCTCGGGTACCTCCGCCGCAGACGGCAAGCCCGACGGCGGCGTCGGCCCAGGCGAGGTCGCAGGCTTCGGTGTCGCCATCATCGTCTCGGCGTCACCCACGACCTCGTCCACCTGCGTCGGCTTGCCCATCGGAGGTGGTGGGACCGAGGCGGGGGTCGCACCCATCGTCGGGGCATCGGGTCGCGACCCGACCTCAGGCGTGGGGCTCGAGGCCATGGTCGCTGCGTCTGGACGGGCCGGCATGCCGCCCGGCGGCGCGACCGAAGGCGCCGCCGGAGCGCTCAGCTCCACCGTCAGCCGCGGCCCCCCGGGTCCGAACTCGATCTCGTCGCCGTGCGCGATCGAGTGACGCTGGATGCGCTGCCCATTGACGAAGGTGCCGTTGCGACTGCCGACGTCCACCAGCACCCACGCGCTGCCTTCGTGTCGGAGCTCGGCATGCCGGCCCGACGCGTCCAGGTCCGCGTGCGCGTCGAAGACGACATCCGAGTCCGGCATGCGTCCGATGCGCACCACCGCTTTTTGAAACGCGTAGCTGCGTCCGGTGTGGGCGCCGAAGGTCTGCTGAAGACGAATCAAGAGCGGCCCCGGATCGAGGTCATTCGCCGAACGGGTTGTCGGGCACACCGGTGGTGTCCGACATCGTCGTCGTCATCGTCGCGGTGGTCATCGTCGCCGTGGTGTCGGTCGTCATCGTCGCGGTCGTCATGGTTGCGGTCGTCATGGTCGCGGTCGTCATGGTCGCAGTCGTCATGGTCGCAGTCGTCATGGTCGCAGTCGTCATGGTCGGCGCCATGGCGGTGGTCATGGTCGGGGTCATGGTCGCGGTCATGGTTGCGGTCTCGCCGTCGGTGCCCATCTGGGTGGCGGTCTGCATCCGGGTGGGCTCCGGGTCGTCTTCAGGATCGACCGGGTCGTCCAAGGGATCCCCGTCCTCGAGATCCCCGTCTTCGGGATCCCCGTCCTCGGGGTCGATCGGCTCGCCGTCCGGGTCGAGCGCCGTCTGGGTGGCCCCTTCCGGCAAGCGCAGATCGAGATCCGCGGGCACGCCTTCGCGCACCGTCAGCGTGGACCCGGCCACCGCACTGCCGTCGACGCGTGCCTCGAACCGGTAGGATCCCGGCAACAGCTCGACACAGACCCGGCTGCCCTCCGAGATGCGGCCGTACGGTTGTTCGTCTACGTACAGCTCGCCGTTCCGCACGTCGCTTCGCACGCAGACTTCCACCTGCTCCGGCTCGTCCACCACCTCGGTCCGCGGCGTCTCACGGATGGGCTCGGGTTCCGGTTCGCGGGTCATGAACACCACCGCGAGCACCAGGCCGACGAGCAACAAGAGCGCCACGAGCAACCCCCACGCGGAGCGGCTGGTCGGCACTTCCGCCGGAGGCGCCATGCTGTCGTAAGGGTCCCGCTTGACGTCGGATCCCGGCTTGCGGATCGACGCCTTCATCGTCGGCTCCCGCATCGGAAGACCTTCGTCTTCGGTGGCGGGCGGGAGCGGGTACTGCATGTACACGGGCGCGGTCGCGCCCTCGGAGGTCTTCAGCCCGTCGCCGGTCAAATCCACCATCACACACGTGATGTTGTCGTGGCCGCCTCCACCGTTGGCCATCTCGACCAAGCGGTTGGCGATGGCGTGCAGGTCGTCCCCGTCTCCCATGACTTCGCGAATCATGTCGGTGTGCACGAGCCCGGACAGACCGTCCGAGCACAGCATCAAGCGGTCGCCGCGGCGGACCTCGAGGAAGGTCAGGTCAACGGTGACGTCTTCGGTGGTGCCGAGCGCCTGCAGGATGATGTTCGAGTGCTCGAATGCTTCCGCTTCTTCTTCGGTCAGCTGACCCGCTTCGATGAGCTGGTTCACGAGCGACTGGTCTTTGGTGATGAGACCAAGCTGACCTTCGCGGAGCACGTAGCAGCGGCTGTCGCCGACCTGCCCGACGAAAAGAATCTGATCGATGAGGCCGGCCACCGTGGCGGTGGTGCCCATGCCGCGTTTGCCGCGGTCCATCTTGGCCGCGCTGAAGATCCGAGCGCCCGCCTCTTCGATGGAGAAGACCAACCGCCGAGCGAACATGTCCCGGTCGCGCGGAGGTCCACCGGCGAGCATGACCTCACGAATGGTGTCGACGGCCATGCGGCTCGCGACTTCACCAGCGGCCGCGCCGCCCATGCCGTCGCAGACCGACCAGATCATGCCCTTGGGCGCGACCTCACCGGACTGGGTCTCTTCTTGCGGCTTGGCGGTTTCGCCTTCGCCCCCGCAGTAAGACTCGCCGGTGCCGAGATCCACGATCGCGAAGTTGTCTTCGTTGTGCTCGCGCACGAGGCCGACGTCGGAGGTTCCGAAGTAGCGAAACTCGATGGAACCGGGTTCTTCCTCGTCCTCGTCCGCAGCGGAATCTTCGTCGTCGTCTTCGTCCTCGTCAGAACCATCTTCGTCGTCGCCGGAATCGTCGTCGCCCGAATCGTCGTCGTCGCCCGAATCGTCGTCGTCGCCCGAATCGTCGTCGCCAGAATCGTCGTCGCCAGAATCGTCGTCGGAATCGTCGTCGGAATCGTCGTCGGAATCGTCGTCGGAATCGTCGTCGGAATCGTCGTCGGAATCGCTGTCGTCTTCCGAGTCGTCGGATTCGTTCGAATCGTCTCCACCGTCTTCGGCGTCGTTCGAATCCTCGCGCTCGTCGGTCGCTTCGTCGGACGAGTCCGACTTGGTCTCGACGCCCGACTCCTCGCCGTCGTCGATCTCCCGCTCCTCGGGCTCGCTGTCACTCATCGAGGTGCACCAGGTTGATCGAATCGGAAAAGATGTCGTCCCACGCGAAATTGATCGCCAGGTTGAAGAGGTCGTTCCCCGCGCAACCGGACGGCCGTCCCATTGGACGATCCAAGGTCTCTCAAGGTCACCTTTTTGGTAGACCGTTCGATTCGAATCGCCGCATGACGTCGGGACAAGAAGGGGTCGTCCGTGAAGACCACATCGCCAATTTCGCGGCCGAGCACGGTTTCGTCACGATACAGGTAATGGATGTCGCGGCCTACCCCCTCTGTCGTGTACTGCACGAGTCGGGCGTATCGCGGGACTTCTGGGGTACCGAACGCCAGCACACCGCGGTTGCTGGCCGGTCCAAGGGAGATCTCGGAGTCGTCCAGGATCTCGAAACGGAGCACTTGCTGACCCAAGAGGATGCTCTCGCCGTCTTGGATCTCGTGCGCATCGCGGAGCCGGACGTACACGCCATTGACGCTCGCGAGGTCCTGCAAGACGAACGCGTTGCCCTGTGCGCGAATGCGCGCGTGCCGTGGAGAGAGGTAGGGGTCGTCGGGCAACGTGACGTCGCCTTCCACCCGGCCGATGTCGGTCTGCTGGCCGAGGACGGGGTATGCCTGTCCGTCCGACCCATCCTTGAGGATCGAGACCAACATGCCGCTTCCGGTCGCCGCCGCCGGCGTCTGCTGCGCAACGGGCGCCGCCACCGGAGCCCCGGGCGCCGTGGATCCGAAGGCGGACTGAGCCGGAAGTCCGGCGGTCCCTTCGTCGGCGTAGCGGGCGCCGCAGAACTTGCAGAAGTCTCCGCCGCCCGAGTCGCCGACCCCACGGCAACGCCAACACACGGGCCCACCCGTGGATCCGACCGGTTGAACGGGTTGGGCGGGCTGCCCACCGACCGAAGCGGAGATGGAGGTCGGCTGAGGCGCGCCCGCACCCACGGCCACGGACTGGAACGCGCGGGGAGGTTCTGGGACCGTCGCCACCGCTCGCGGCGCTGGTTGTGGTTGCACGGGCTGCGCGGCCGGTGCCTGTGCCGCGGGCGACGCTTGGGCCTGTGCCGCAGGCGACGCTTGGGCCGGTGCCGCGGGGGACGCTTGGGCCGGTGCCGCGGGCGACGCTTGGAGGGTGTTCCCGCAATGCACACAGAACCGCATGCCTGCCTGATTCGATCCACCGCACCGGCCGCAGACCGATGCGGCCGCAGGCGCGGCCGCCTGCAAACGTGTGCCGCATTGTTCGCAGAACACGCTGCCAGCGTCGTTCGCGCGGCCGCAGTTGGGGCAGGACATTCGGGCCGAAGTGGAACCCGGAGGCCGAAGGCGCGTCAAGCGCCAAACACGGCAGGGCAGAGAAGAAACGACCTTCAGCTGCTGGGCTGCAGCAGCACCAGTCCCACTTGCAACGCCGCGGCGCCATCGACGCCAAATCGTTCGCCGCGGATCACACCGTCGCTGCGCGACTCGAACTCGGTGGTGCTGAACAGACGGACCATCACACCCGCCGTGAACGCGAGGGTCGGGGAAATCTCGACTTCGAACCCGACCACCAAGTCCACGAGCCCGCCGAAGGCGTTGCGCCGGAACGTGTCGCCGAAGAGCAGCGCGCCCACCGCGCCACCGATGAAGGGGTGCACTTCTCGTTCTTTCATGAAGAAGCGCCGCACGCTGAACCGAACGGCTTGCATGGTGCTGAGCTCGTGAACCCCGTTGCCGTCGAGGAACCACGCGTCGTAGCCGATGCCCAGACCCAGTCCGGATGGGTACCGCCACTCGAGCAGGCCGGCCACGCCGCCCCCGCCGCCGAACACACACAGCTCGCCCGGCGGGCACAGTCGACCCTGGGCGAGCGGGAAGACCACATCGAGACGTGCTTCTCCGGCCAGCTGCGTGCCGTGCTCGCTGGGCGGAGGGGGCAGCTCGAACTCCGATGGGTCCGACGCCTGGGCCTCGGCCCGCCCGGCCGACATGACACCCATCGTGCAAGACAGCGCCACGACCACAACGGCGAGCCGGGAACTTGGACGGGTGAGAACCGCCGGCGCGGGCGCCGCAGAAAACGCCGTGCACTGCCGGGAAAAACTCCCGTCTCGGGTCCAAGTTGACAGCCCCATGCCCATCTCTATAGTTCGCGCCGTTTGCGTCCGCCCGTGCGGCGGTCGTTTTCGGGGTTGTGTGCCCCATCGCCTCGGGATACCGATCCCGTCATCAGAGGATACCCGCTGCCGTCGTGCGCGGGTGTCGGCTTCACGCAGAGCAAGGGTCAATGGAGATCTACCTCGACAAGCGAGCCATCCGGCAAATCCGACTCTCCGCGGCCGACGCGATCGAAGAGGGCGACGCAGAGACGTTGCGCGAAGACCTCATCGAAGTGTTCACCGAGGACCAAGTCGAAGAGATCGAACGGCGCATCGACTCCGGCGACATCTACGAGTTCATCTCGGAGATCCTCGACGAGTGGGGCGGCGACGACATCGACGAGCTGTTCGAACTTCTGGAGGGGCAGCTCTCCGACTCGGACGTCGACCTCAAGTACACCGCGCCTGAGAGCGACGAGGACGACGACGACGACGACGACGACGACGACGACGACGACGACGAGGACGACACCGACCTCGAATACACCGACGACGTGTAGTCGGTGATCGACCTTCGCTCCGACACCGTGACGCGCCCCTCGCCGGCGATGCGCGCCGCCATGGTGGAGGCGCCCGTTGGCGACGACATCTACGGCGAAGATCCGAGCGTCCAGGCGCTCGAGAAGCGGGTCGCGGCGATGCTCGGCAAAGAGACCGCGCTCTTCGTCCCGTCCGGCACGATGGCCAACCAGATCGGCCTCGCGCTGCATGCCCGCGCCGGGGACGAAATCCTCGCGAGCGGCGGCTCCCACATCGCGCTGTACGAGAGCGGCGCCGCGGCGGGTTTGTCTGGTTTGCAGATCCACCCGGTCTGCGAACTCGGCGCCTTCGACCCCGACCAGTTCGAGGCCGCGCGCCGACCCGACGACTTCTACCGGCCACGGCAGGCGGTCGTCGCGCTCGAGAACACCCACAACCAAGCGGGGGGCCGCATCTACCCCCAGGCGTGGATCGTGGACATCGCGGCCAAAGCCCATGCCGACGGCCTCGCCGTGCACCTCGACGGCGCGCGCCTCTGGAACACCCACGTCGCCAGCGGCCTGTCTCTGAGCGACTTGGCCGCCCCCGCGGACTCCGTGAGCGTCTGTTTCTCGAAGGGACTCGGCGCGCCGGTTGGTTCGGCCATCGCGATGCGGGCCGACCAGCGCCCGCACGGACTTCGGCTTCGACGGCGACTCGGCGGCGCCATGCGCCAGTCCGGTCTCCTCGCCGCCGCCGCCAGCTTCGCGCTCGACCACCACCTCGACGACCTCGCGGCCGACCACATGCGCGCCCGCACCCTGGCCACCGGACTGCGGGACGCCGGCTATGGATGCGACGCCGACGCGGTCGAGACCAACGTCGTCGTCTTCGACGTACCGCGCGACGCCGCGCCCTGGATGGTGGACGCCACCGGACTCGGCGTCTTGCTTGGCGCGATCGGCCCGCGGCGCATCCGTGCGGTCACCCACCGCGACCTCGGCGACGAGGACATCGCGCAGGCCATCGAGCGGCTCACCTCCCTCGCGACCTCGTGACCGCGCGTTTCGGCCTCGCGCTGCTCGGCTGCGTCGCATTCGGCTGCCCGCCCACCCTCTCGCGGCCACACTCCGACGCCCACGTGGCCGCGCTCGCCGAAGGCGAACGGCATCAGCGGCATGGCCGGTACGACGAAGCGGCCGCAGCCTGGGCACGCGCCGCCGAGGAGGCCGACCGGCGGGTCGACCGCGACGAAGCGCTCTACCGCCGCTCCCGCGCCTTGCGTCGTGCCGGTCGCCATGCCGAAGCGGTCGCCGACCTCGACGCCATCGTCGCGACCCAGCCGCCTTCGCGCCGCACCGCACGCGCGCTCTTGGATGCGTCGCGAATCCGCATCGAGCACCTCGACCAGCGGGCGCGCGGCATCGCCGACCTCGAGCGGGTGGTGCTGGAGTTCCCCGACGAAGGCCCCGCCGGCCGCGCGCTGCACACCCGGCTGCTGTACCTACAAGAAGAAGCCGGCGTGGACGCGGTGCTCGGACGCATCGAGACGTTCTACGACGCGGTGGGCGCGACCAAACTCGGCGACGACCTCCTGAGCCGGGAGGCGACGCTGCGGCTCGAGGCAGGCGACCGAGCGGGGACCCGTCGCGCACTCGAACGCATCGTCTCGGAGCACCCCTACCCGCAGGGACACCGGTGGGATGACGCCAACGTCCGCCTGGCCACCATGGACGTCGAAGACGGACAGCCACGCGCGGCGATCGAACGGCTGGAGCGCATGCTGGAACGCAGCGAAGGCACCATGACGCCAGGCTCCTACACCCTCCCCTCGTTCGCCGCCGCCCAGCTCCAGATCGCCCGCATCCACCGGGACCAACTGGACGACAAAGACGCCGCGAGCGACGCCTTCGAAGCCGTCTACGACGACTTCCCCAACTCCCTACTGCGCGACGACGCGATCACCGAGATGGCGGAGATGTGGCTGGCCGCAGGAGAGACCCGCCGCGCGTGCCGCGCATTCGAGCGGGTGGTCGAAGAGTTCGAAGTCGGCGCCGCCCGCCGCCGCGCCCACACCCACCACATCGCCCACTGCACCGACTGACCCCCCGCTCGTCGGCGTCGGCATCGGTGTCGGCGTCGGCATCGGTCGGCATCGGAGTCGGCGTCCGCATCCGCGTCGGCATCGGCATCGGCATCGGCATCGGATTCGGCATCGGCGTCGGACGCGACCCACCCAACGAAACCCTCAGACCACGTTCAAAAGCGTAGAGCGAGTCCCCCGGACGGAGCGCGCGAACCGCTCCTATCTCTTCTACGTTGTCGATCGGCCGTGGCTCGCTCATTTTCGGTACACTGCGGCTGCGATGACGCAAGACATCAAGTGGACCAAGGCAACTCGTGCGAAGCTTCACGGGTTTCGCACACCGCATAAACACGATCCATCGGACGACGCCCCGTGGCTCACTCTGTGTCTCGAACGGGCGGGAGGCCCTGAGAACGGCTCGACACTCGAGGTCAACGGTGCAGCTGCGAAGACCATTGGACGCCTCTCCGAAGAGATGACGGCGGACTCGCCGGCGCCCGAAGAGCTCGAGTTCGACGCCACTCGTGAGTACTACCGAGCCGCGCTCTACTTTCTCGACCAGGATGGTTCCTACATCGACCGACGTTTTCGCTGGGCCGACGTACGCGCCTTGATCCGTTTCTGGTTCGAGCACTTCGGGCTCTCGGGAGTGTTCGAGGTGTTGACTCATTCCGCCACTCTGACGAGGCGGTTGTCGGGCGATCCGCCATCGGTGTCGATCGAGGATCTTTCTGCCAGTCCGAACAACCCGTTTGTCCTCTCCGGCAGGTACGACCACAACGTCTATGTGTGGGCGCTGTCGGTACTGGCTTCCGAGTTGGATGGAGATGAGCTGAGCGCCGCGGTCGACGAGATGCGCAAAATCAGAGAGGGGCTGCGGGACGACGAATGGGGCTTGCGTTTTGCAACCGCGTTTGCCTTTCGGCGCGAAACGTCTTTTGGGGACGAGGACATGGAGGTCTTCATGAAGGCGTTCGAGCCAGGTGGTCGTTACTCCGGTCTAGAACTGCTGGTCGCTTCGCTCAGCAGCTCAGAAAGAGCGCAGGAGCTGCTTCACTTCAAGCCCAAGACTCAACCCGGACGCTACGCCTACGACTGGGTGGAGGCGTACGGGAAAGACGCTGCTGCACTCCTCGAACACGCGCTCAAGAACCGTGGGCCCGGCTTTGACGGCAAGACCTTGAAGGCCGCTCTCAAGCTCGCGTCGAAATAGTCAGCTCCGGATCCACACCGACGTGATCGGTCCCACGTGGACCTGATCCGGTTTCGCGGACCCCCAAACCATCCCGAATGGGCTACGAGGTTGTTGCCCGCTGATGGGATGGGTCGCCGGCGCAACCCATGCCGCACCCCCGGCCGGCTTGCGCCCGTGCGGGGCAGGGGACAACTTCGCGCGCGATGAAACGTTTTCTCGTCCTCGCACTCGTCGTCGCCTGTGGCCCGTCCGGATCCTCGGGCATCGACCAAACCACGACTCCGAACGGCCCGCCCCCCGCGATGGAGCGGCTGCGCTTCAACCAGCTCGCGGTGCGGCTGAACCTGCCGATCTTCTGGGAGGCCGACCGCAACGACAACGGCCAGCCGGACGCGGATGAGATGCGCACGCTGGCGTTTTACCCGCAGGCGCCGGCCTGGGTCGGAGCCGACGGTGCGCCGACGCCGGCGTTCACAGCCGCGCGCGATGCGATCCTCGCGGCCTCGACCGAGCCCCCGACGAGCGACGAGCGTCAGCGCTTGGTACGCCTCGAGCTCGAGACCACCGCGCCGACGCTGCTGCACACGGATCTCTCCACCTTGCCGCCGGCCCACCGCGCGTTCGCGCAGAAGATGCTCGTGGTCGGTGGACTGATGGACCGGCTCTACGCGCGCCAGGTCGGCATGACCGCGCTCGAAGACCAGGTCGCAGACGACGCCGCGAGCCGCTCGCTCTTCCGGCGCAACTGGGGCAGCGACTGCCTTGGTCCGCACACCGAGAACGAAGCCGCGTGTTCGGCGATCGAAGGCCACCCGGCGCAGCCGGTCGACGTCTACCCGGCGGCACTTCAGACCGACGGCTTCTGCGGACGTCTGACGAGCCAACCGAATGCAGCCGAGCTCTCGACCCCGTTCACGGTGGTCCGGGCCGGTGAAGGCGAAGGCGCGCTGCGCGCGGTGCCGTACACCGAGGCGTACCCAGAGATGGCGGAGGTTGCCTCGGCACTCCGCGAAGCCGTCGCAGCGATTCAAGCCGACCCAGAAGAGGCCGCGCTGGTCGCCTACCTGGAGGCTGCCGCGCAAGCGTTCACCACCAACCAGTGGGAGCCGGCCGACGAAGCCTGGGCCGCGATGAACGCGCGCAACAGCAAGTGGTACGTCCGCGTCGCGCCAGACGAGGTGTACTGGGACCCCTGCGCGCTGAAGGCCGGGTTCCACATGACCTTCGCGCGCATCGACACGGGATCGTTGGTCTGGCAGGACCGCCTCACGCCGATCCAGGGCGACATGGAGAACTCGCTCGCGGCGCTCGCACCGGACGTCTACGAAGCGCGTGAAGTCGCGTTCCACATGCCGGACTTCATCGCGATCGTCTCGAACCATGGCGACGACCGCGATCCCTTCGGCGCGACCATCGGTCAGAGCTTGCCGAACTGGGGACCGGTCGCCATCCAGGGCCGCGGCCGCACCGTCGCGATGACGAACCTCTACACGGACACCGACAGCTTGGCGCGCGGACAGCAGACCGCAGCGAGCTTGCTCTCGCCGGAGACGATGGCGCTCTACACGAGTTCGCCAGAAGCCGGGCTCATGTCGACCATTCTCCACGAGGCCACCCACAACCTCGGGCCGGCGAACGAGTACAAGGTCAACGACCGCAACGACACGGAGATCTTCGGTGGCGGCATGGCGTCGATGCTCGAGGAGCTCAAGGCGCAGTCGGGCGCGCTCTTCTTCGTGGAGCTGCTGCGCGAACGCGGCATCCTCACCGAGCAGGCCGCGCACGAGACGTACCTCGACTCCATGGTGTGGACCTTCGGCCACGTGTCGCGCGGCATGTACACCGCGAGCGGCAACCGCAAAGCGTACAGCCAGCTCGCCGCGATCCAGCTCGGCTGGCTCATGGAGAACGGCGTGGTCGAGTGGGACCCAGAAGCGCAGGCAGCCAACGGCGAAGACCGGGGCGCGTTCACGATCCACTTCGACCAGTTCGCGGCGAAGGCCGCCGAGCTCATGGCGATTGTCGTGCGCATCAAGGCCGCTGGGGACAAACCGGCCGCAGACGCGCTCGCCGCGCGCTACGTCGATGGCGACGTCGTGCCGATGCAGACCATCACCGAGCGCCACCTGCGGCAGCCGCGCGGAAGTTTCGTCTTCTCGATCGATCCGTAAGAACGCCGCAAGGCGGTCTTACCCGTGCCCGTGCCCGGGACGAACAAGGCGGGCAAGGGCGAGGGCAAGGGCAGGGGCAAGGGAGCAGGTCGCTCCGCGACCTGCTACGGGACGAGGACGATCTTGCCCTTCACCTCGCGCCGGTCCATCGCGTGCAGGGCCGCACTGGCTTCTGCGAACGGGTACGTCTTCGACACGTGCGGCCGGAGCTTCTTCTGCGCCCACAGCTCGAGCAACGACGTCATGTGGGCCGCGTGTTTCTCTGGGTGGCGCATCGCCCACGCGCCCCACGCCACGCCCACGATCTCACACTCCTTGAGCAGACAGAGGTTGAGCCGGATGGCCGGGATGTCGCCCGCGGCGAACCCGATGACGAGATGCCGGCCCTCGGGCCGCAGCGCCCGGAGTGCCGGCTCCGCGTAGTCGCCGCCGACCGGGTCGTAGACGATGTCGATGCCGCCAAACGCCTTGGCCGCCTTCTTGAGATCTTCGGTCTGGTAGTTGATCCGGCCGGTCGCGCCGTGCGCCTCGCAGAGATCGAGTTTCTCCTCGGTGGACGCTGCGGCGATGACTTCCAGGCCGAGCGCCGCGCCGATCTCCACCGCCGCGAGCCCCACCCCACCCGCCGCGCCGAGCACGAGCAGACGTTCGCCGGCCACCGGGCGCGCCCGGTCGACGAGCGCGTGGTAACTGGTCGCATAGGTGAACGCGAACGCCGCGGCGGTCACGTCGTCCATGCCGGCCGGCACCGCGACACACTGGTTCTCGTGGACGGCCACCTTGGACGCCCAGCCGCCGTAGAAGGTGAGCGCCATCACCCGGTCGCCCACCTTGAACCGCGTCGCGCCCTCGCCCACCGCCTGCACCGTGCCCGCGACTTCGCCACCAGGCGCAAAGGGGACCGGCGGTTTCAACTGGTAGAGCCCGCGGCTCATCAACAGATCGGGGAAGTTCACGCCCGCGGCCGCGACCTCGACCAGCAGGTGGCCCTTGCCCGGAGTGGGATCGTCGAGTTCGCGCACGTCGAGTGCGTCGGGTCCATCGAGGGAGGTCACCTGAGCGGTCTTCATGCGCGCAGTGTACCGGCCCACGACGCGCTTCTGAACTCCATCCGTCGGGCGTGCGGGAAGCAACCCCGGCTTGCCGGCTCCGCAACGGCGCGACCCTCGACGCGGACTCAGCGACGCGGACTCGGTGAAACGGCCCACAGCGACTCAGTGAAGCGGGCCACCGCGACTCAGGGAAGCGGGGTCCAGCTCGGGTCGTTCGAGTCCACGCCCGCCGTCGAGCCGAGCGTCATCGCCCCGACGCCGCGCTCGTCCGCGGCGGTCTGGCCCATGCCTTCGTCGAGCCGCCACCAGGAGACCAGGCCCGACGCCATCGCCGAGGGATGCGTGCCCATCGCGTGGCTCGAGATCTGACCCGCGCTCAGCCCCACGTTCCACACCCGCACGTTGTGCATGTCGCCCACGAACCCGTAGGCGGGCGTGATGCTCGGTTCCCCGCCGAGCACGATCGGTCCCGCCGCTATCTCGTTGCGCAGCGAAGACGGGCAGGTGCCTTCGCGGTCGATCTCCACTCCGTCGACGTAGTAGATGAGCGGCCCTGAACAGACGACGGCCACGTGGTGCAGGTCTCCGTCGCGGATGTCGGGTCCGGCATCCGGCACCCAGACTTGGCTCCCGCTGCCGATGAGCGGTACCCCGAGCGGACCGAAGGCGCTCACGAAGTTGAGGCCCATGCGCCACCCGGACGTCGAGCCGGACGCGTTGCTCCGGGTGCTCACGAGCGCCGGCAAGGACGAAGGCTGCGTGGCCGCAACCCGCACGTAGAGTTCGACGGTGAAGGCGCTGCCGAAATCGTAGGCCGCGCTGTCTGCACCCACGGTGTAGTCGCCGCTGCCGATCGACAGGCCGGTGTCCTGCGCGCTGCACGCGCCCCACCCGCAGGTCGACCCACAGAACTGCGTGCCGCCGAGCCCGCAGCCTTGCGAGTCGAAGGGCTCGCACACGCCACCCCCGGTGCACGCGCCCCAGCTGAAGTCGCCGCCGCACACCTGGGTGCCGCAGAAGCCGCAGCTGCGGGTCTGCATCGGCGTGCACTCGCCTTCGCCCGCGCAGCTGCCCCAGTTGCACGCCGAGTCGCAGGTCCGCGTGCCGCCGAGCCCACAGGCTTCGCTGCCACCCGCCGCGCAGGTGCCTTCGCCGCTGCACGCGCCCCACATGTTGTCGACGCCGCAGAAGCGGGTGCCGCAGTTGCCGCAGGCCTCGGTGGAACCCGCAACGCATTCGCCTTCGCCTTCGCACGCGCCCCAAGCGCACATCGCGGTGCACGTCTGCGAACCACCGAGTCCACATCCAGCCGTCGCGCCCGGTTCGCACGCGCCGGTGTCTTCGCAGTCTCCGTAGCGGTTGTCGGCACCGCAGGTCTGGGTGCCGCAGAAGCCGCAATCCCGGGTGGCGCCTTCGGTGCAGTCGCCCTCCCCGAAACACGCGCCCCAGCTGCAGTCGGTGCCGCAGGTCTGGATGCCGCCGAGCCCGCAAGACTGGGTCTCGCCCGCCAGACACGATCCTTCGTCGGTGCACGACGCCCACTCGAACGGACCCGCCGCGTCACCGGTGCCGCAGGTCTGGGTGCCGCACATGCCGCACCCGCGCTCCGCGCCGGTGAAGCAGTTGCCGGTGCCTTCGCAATCCGACCACTCGCAAGTCTCGGTGCAGGTGTGTTCGCCGCCGAGACCACACGCGCCGCTCTCGCCCGGCGCGCACACGCCTTCGTCCGAACAGATGCCCCAGAGCGTCGCGCCGTCTTCGAGCAGCTCGCAGGTCTGCGAACCGCAGTTGCCGCAGCCACGCGTCTCGCCCGCCGTGCATTCGCTCGAGAGGCAGAAGTCCCACGCGCACGACGCGGTGCAGAGTTGCTGTCCGCCTTCGCAGGCGCGCGACGTGCCCGCTTCGCACTCGCCTTCGTCGCTGCACGCGCCCCAAGTCTGGTCCGCCTGACATGCACGGGTCCCACACGCGCCACACGCCGCGGTCTCCCCCGGCGTACACACGCCCGCCCCTTCACACGCGCTCCAACGACACGAGCCGCTGCACGTCTGCAGACCGCCCTCCCCGCAGGTCTCGGTTTCGCCCGGCGAGCAGAAGTGCCCCTCGTCAACGTCTCCGTCCCCATCGTTGTCCATCCCGTCGCACCGCTCCGGGTCTCGGCTGACGAAGGGGTCGAACATCTCGCCCGCCGCACATCCGCCCGACACGACCAAGATCCCCACGAACACCCAACGAAAACGTCCCATGCACCCATGCACTGCAAACACCGATCCGCTGCGGTGCGCGGGACAGTCCGAGGCGGTGTGTCCTGCCCGGCGCACCCCGCAGGGGTCAGTTGACCCAAACCGCCGAGGTCGGTGCCGGCGTCGGCGTCGGCCTCGGCGTCGGATTCGGATTCGGCTTCGGCGTCGGCTTCGGCTTCGGCGTCGGCGTCGGCGTCGGCGTCGGCCTCGGCGTCGGCGTCGGCTTCGGCGTCGGCGTCGGCTTCGGCGTCGGCTTCGGCGTCGGCTTCGGCTTCGGATTCGGATTCGGCGTCGGGTTCGGCGTCGGCACCGGCATCGGCTTCGGCACCGGCATCGGCTTCGTCTTCGGCTTCGGCGTCGGCGTCGGCGTCGGCTTGCGTGGACTTCGTGGGTATCCGTCTTAACTCACTTGGATGAATTCGTGCGGAGGCGTGAGTTTCGTTCGGGCGGGACTGGACGATTTGCCGGCGCGCGTGCCGGTCGATGAACTCGGGTGCTTGCGCGAGTTGACTACGGAACTCCCGTGAAGCACGAACTCCGTCTCCGCCTCGAACCCCGCGCCCGCACCGACTTCGGGGACGCTGTGGGAAGGATCGCGTTCGGCAACCTAAACGAGAGTTTCGGAGTCTCTCTCCGCTTCTGGCAACCCAGTGACTACCTGACGCAATGGACGGCCGCCTGCGAAGACATCGACGCGGGAACCTCGAGCGTGGTGATCTCCTCGATGGACGACCCGACCGAGCGGGAGGGCATCGTCTGGCTGTGGCTCCTCTACGTGAACGACGCCCACGTGCATCTTCAGCAGCGCCTGCTGGTGCTGGCGAACTACCCACGGACTTTCACTCCGGACCAAGCGCGCTCGTGGATGGAACCGCGCGCGCGCGGCGTCTCCGAATGGACGCTGCCGCGACGCGGACTGGCCTGGCGGGTGGAACTCGTAGAGTGATTGCAGGCGTTGGCGCTAGCATCTACCAGGTGTCCGACGAGTACCAACTGTGGCTCGAGATCTGCGAGCGGGCGCATGAACCGTCCCTCGTACAACGCTTCGATGAGCGCTTACGCTCCGCGTCGTGCGCACAAGCGCTGCGGTGGATGTGCGATGTGCATGAACCGCTCTGGTCCACGGGTTCAGCGATCCGATCGGACGGCTACGAGTCGATCGCGGACTCCATGAACGATGCTGCCGCGGAGTACGCCAGCGCTTCTCGCGACCACCGTTGTTCCGGCAGGTGCCCGTTGGTGGAGCAGCTCGTGGGATTGCACTTCGACGAGTTGTTCGGCATCTACACTGTCGCTCACGACGGCGATCTGAGCGAAGAGTCAGCGCACGCGTTCGCCAAGTCCGAGCTGGCCCAGAGCTGGCTGCGGGCGCGTTCACCGACCCGAGCGACTACATATCAACGCTCCAGAAGCACTTGGCTCCGCCCTAAGTTCGTTCTCTTTCGTCTGGCGAAACTGGACGCGAAAACTGGACGTGGAAGCTGACGCCGAAACCGACGCCAGCACCGAAACCGACGCCGAAGCCGATCCCGAAGCCGACGCCGACGCCGACGCCGAAGCCGATCCCGAAGCCGACGCCCCAACCGCTGCCGAACGGAGGGCGAAGAGGACAGGCTCGAGCGCCGGGGTGGACGAGTTCTCTCCGGCGCGTCGCGTCACTCGCCAGCGCCCGTTCCGTTTCAGGGGGGAGGTCGGAGGAGTTCCGGCCCAATACCCACGACGCCGACCCAGGCCGGCGGCCCAGCCCTCAGTCCGTCAGGTCGACGACCTGCCGGACTGGCGCCGCTGTTTCGTCCAACGTGCCGTGGCCCGTCTGGCCGTCCGTGTTCTGGCCCCAGCAGAAGACGTCGCCGTTGGCCACGATGGCGCAGCGGTGGGCGCCGGCTCCGTCGCTCAACTGCACCGCGGCGAACCCGAGCGCGTTGATGCGGGTCCAGGCGGTGACTGGATCGGGGCCGCCCGTGACGAGCCGGCCCATCGGGTTCTCCCCACGGCAGTAGACCGCGCCCGCGTCCGTCAGCGCGCAGGTCGCGTTCGCGTCCATGGAGAGTTCTTCGATGCGCGCGCCCGGGATCGGCGGCGCAGCGGCGGGGATGTGGCTCGTCCCGCCGGTGCCGATCTGGTTGCTCGCGTCGCTGCCCCAGCACCAGGGTCGGCCACCGACGACCACGCACCCGTGGCCGTCGCCCATCGCGAGCCACTCGATGCGTTCGAACGGCATCGTCGCCCCTGCGGCCGGAGTCACTTCGCGCGCGCTCGCGGTGCGGGTGAGCTGCCCGTCGACGTTGGCGCCGAAGCAGGTCAGCGCCAGGCCGCCCGTGGTATCCACGGGTTCCACGCACACGCCGTGACCGGACGCGATGACGTGCGCGACGGAAGGGGACAGCGCGACGGCGCCTTGGTCGTAGCGATCGGTGAGGACGCCGTTGCCGGACTGTCCGTTTTCGCCTTCGCCCCAGCAGTGCAGCGCGGTCGCACCGCCGGAGTCCTCGTAGAGTGCGCAGCCGTGGCTCGTCCCGACGACCACCGACACCGGGAAGAAGCCGGCCGGCGGCACATGGACCTGCGGCACCTCGCTTGCGGCCTCCGCACCGCCTCCGTCACCGCGCTCGCCCTGCGCATCGGTGCCCCAGCAGTGCACGCGGTCTTCGCCCGAGCCGCCGTCGAACGCGATGGCGCAGCTGAAGCCCTGCCCGAGCGCGACGTCGGTGACACCGGTGAGCGGGACCTGCACCGGCGTCGCACTCCGAGTGGGGGCCGCCACGCCCAGCTGACGGTTGTCGTTCTGGCCCCAGCAGACGAGGTTGCCGCTGCTCCGCACCGCGCACGAGTGGGCGCTGCTGGTGTCGACCTGGACGATCGTGTCGCACACGCCGGCCGTACAGACCCCGCCCATGCCGCAGTCGATGCCGCAGCCGCCGCAGTTGTTGGCGTCCGCAAGAACGCTCGTCTCGCAGGTGGTCGGGTCGGCGTCACAATCCGCGAGGCCTGCATCGCACGTCGTCCGGCACGCGAAATCCTCGCATCCGATCGAGGACGCACCCGCGCCGGGCGCAGGGCATGCGTTGCCGCAGGCGCCGCAGTGTTGGTCGTCGACCTCGAGGTCCGCGCACGCCGAACCGCAGGAGGTGAGGCCGGTCCGCGAACACGTGAGCACGCACGCGCCGCGTTCACACGCCTCGATGGAGTTGCATGGGTTGCTGCATCCCCCGCAGTGGAAGAAGTCGGTGCGGGTGTCGACGCACCCGCCGCCGCAGTCGGTGAGTCCGGTGGTGCACTCGAGGCGGCACGTCCCGGCGTCGCAGACCTCACTCGCGGCGCACGGGCGGTCGCAGCCCCCGCAGTGAAACGGGTCGCTCATGCTGTCGACGCAGCGACCGTCGCAGCTGTCGAGCGCGCCGCATTCGCATGTGCCCGCCACACACGTGCCACCACCGCCGCACTCGAATCCGCAGCCGCCGCAGTTGGCCGGGTCGCCGTCGATGTCCGCGCAGGCGCCGTCGCACACCTCGCCCATCGCGCAGGTCTCGAGCACGCAGCTGGCCTCACCGAAGCCACCTTCGCAGCGGCCCGAGTTGCCGAAGCCGAACGCGGCCGCGCAGTTGACGATCGTGTCTCCGGGACAGCCGCACGCATCTTCCGTGATCGTCGCTTCGCACCCATCGGAGAGATCGTCGTTGCAATCGGCACGCGCGCCCTCGCAATGCACCTCGCACCTCGGCACGGCTCCTTCCGAGCGCCGCACACACGCACTCGAGAGCCCAACCGCTGGAGCGGGGCACACCGTGCCGCAGCCGCCGCAGTGCTCCATGGTGTCGAGCGCGGTCTCGCAGCCGTTGCGCGGGTCCCCGTCGCAGTCGGCGGTTTGCCCAGGCACGCAAGGCGCGACGCACGAGCCGGACTCGCAACGCGGCGGTCCGAGCACCGACGGACACACGACACCGCACCCGCCGCAGTTGAGCGGATCGTTCAAGAGCGGCCGCTCGCAGCCGTCGACGATGCGGCCGTTGCAGTCCCCGAGCCCGTCGTCGCAGAACGCGACCTGACAGGCGCCGCCGTCGCACGACGTCTCGAGCACGCCGGTGCCGAAGTCCGCGAAGCACCCGCGGTCGCAGCCCCCACAGTTCGCCGGGTCGTCCGACAAGAAGGACTCGCACCCGGTGCGGGCGAAGCCGTCGCAGTCGCCGCGGCCCGGCGCGCAGCGCTCCACTCGACACACCGACGCGCGACACGCGACCTCCACGACACCACTCTCCATCGCGCACACACTGCCGCAGCCACCGCAGTTCGCCGCGTCGCTCCGCGTGTCGGTCTCGCAGGAGCCGTCTCCGTCACAATCCGAGAGCCCCGCGGGGCACCCGCACACACCGTCTTCGTCCACCGCTCGGTCGCAGTCGTCGTCGAGCCGGTTGCAGGTCTCGACCGCGCCGGGGAAACGATCCGGATCGCGGTCGGCGCAGTCGTCGACGTTGCCCACGTAGCGGGGCGGCGGCACGCAGGATCGGATCACCGGGTTGTCCGGATCGTCGTTGGTGCCGAATCCGTCGCCGTCGATGTCCGCGAACCAACTTCGGTCGTCGGCGCCTTCGTCCACGAGCTCGTCGCAGTCGTTGTCGCGCCCGTCGCACGCCTCTTCGCTTCCGGGGCCGGCGGTCGGGTCGCGGTCGTCGCAGTCGGTGCCGAGCGCGCCGCATCCGAGGTCGAGCAGTCCGTCGCCGTCGTCGTCCTCGAAGTCGCCTGGCGCGACCTCGAAGTCCGCCGCGCCGTTGCAGTCGTCGTCGAGCCCGTTGCAGGCTTCGGCCGCGGCGGGATGAATGCCACCATCGTCGTCGTCGCAGTCGCTGTCGCGCAGCGAGTGCCCAGCGACCGGCTCGCAGCTTGTGACGATGCCGCCGGCGCGGCTGCCGAAGCCGTCGCCGTCCGCGTCGCGGAACCACTCCACTGGGCGGCCGTCTGCGTCGGTGGTGGCGTCGTCGCAGTCGTTGTCGCGCCCGTCGCAGATCTCCACCTGGCCGGGGTTCACCGCGAGGTCCGTGTCGTCGCAGTCGAGGGGGCCGCCCGCCGCCACGAAGCCTGCCCGGCTCGCGCACGCCTCGAGCGGCATCGTGCCGTCGCCGAACCCGTCGCGGTCCGCGTCGACGAAGCCGCTGATCAGGACGCCCTCGTCGATGAGGCCGTCGCAGTCGTTGTCGACCCGGTCGCACACCTCGGTGGTCGCGGGGTTCGTGTTGGCGCGCAGATCGTCGCAGTCGGTGCCGCACAGGTCGCCGTTGCAGCACACCGCGTCGGTGAACCCGTCTCCGTCCACGTCGCGTCGGCCGATCGTCTCCGGGTCACAGTCCTCGTCGTGGCCCTCGAAGTCGCAGACCTCGGGATTGCCCGGGAAGGTCAGCGGGTCGTCGTCGTTGCAGTCGGCGCCGAGCGGGTTGCCCTCCCCGTCCACGCACGAAGCGTCGCCGCTGCCATCTCCGTCGAGGTCGGGCGCAGCCGAGACGCAGCGGTCGATCTCGTCGTCGCAGAAGTCTGTCGTGCACGCGACCTCGTCGTCGCAGAACACGTCCTCGCCCGCCACGCAGACGCCGGCCTCCGAGCAGGTCTCGACGCCATTGCAGAAGAGCCCATCGTCGCATTCTCGAGCGCTCAGGCACTCGGGCCCAACGTCGGTTCCGCCGTCGTCCATCGCACCGTCGGGCGTCACTGCAGAGTCATCACCGCACGCGCTCGAGAAGACGACCAGCGCGAGCAGAGCACACCTCGAGAGTGCCAGTGGAATCGTGGGTCGAGTACGCATCATGGGGTCAACCCCTCGACCTGCCGCAGGACGCCGTTGTGGCTGCCAGCGGTTTCGTAGCCGAGCTGGCCGTACGCGTTCAATCCCCAGCAATACACGTGTCCTCCGGTGCTGAGCGCGCACTGGTGGTTGTTGCCGGCCACCATGGCCGCGATCGGTGCCGGCGTGATGATCGGTTCCCAGTCCAGGGTCGGATCCGGGGCGCCATCGACGAGCCCGCCCGCGGTGTTCAAGCCGGTGCAGTACACCGCGCGAGCGGCGTCACGGACACACGTCGTGCTGCCGCCGGAGACCACCTCCACCAGGTCGCCCGCTGGTGTCGATACGTTCGTGGGGGTGGGCGTCGTGAACCCGATCGTGGTCTGGTTGGAGGCGTCGGATCCCCAACACCACAGGCCGCCGGCCACCACGCTGCACGCGTGCTGGTGGCCTTGACCCAGCGAGCGCAAGTCGTCGCTGGAAGCGTAGTTGCTCACCACCGGCGTGGCGCTGGACGTGGACGTCCGGGTCTGGCCAAGACGCCCATCCCCCCAGCACTCGAGGTGGGTTTGACCGGCGGCACCAGACACCTCCACGCAGTTGGTGTCCGCACCCATGAAGAGGCGTTGTGGGACCGAGGCAAAGCCACGCAGAGTCGGCGTGTCCACGGGCATCGCGTCGGCGACGCCCGCCTGGAACTGATGGTTGTTGCCCCAGCAGTAGACTTCGCGGCTCCCGCCCGTACGGGTGAGCGCGCACGCATGGGCCCAGCCCGATTCCAGCGTCACGACCTCGTCCACGGAGGAGAGCGCTGAGACCTCGAACGGTTCGTAGCCGGCCACGCGACCGCCTGGCTGTCCCGGCCCATCGCCGAGCTGCTCGAAGGCATCCGACCCCCAGCAGAACACCCGCGGGGACGGATCGTGCAGAAGCGCACAGATCGAGTTCAATCCGATCGCCACTTGCGAGACGGGGGCAGGGAGAGGAATGTGCAGCGGAACCGTACTCGTCGAGAGACCGCTGGGGTCGCGAGCGAGTTGGCCAGTGCTGTTGTCGCCCCAGCACGCGAGACCGCCTCCACTGCGAATGGCACAGGAGACGCGTTGGCTCGCCGAGACCGACAGCACCTCGTCGCAGTAGCCGAAGCTGCACATCCCCGCGGCGCCGCAGTCGTGGTCGCAACTTCCGCAGGTCTCGGGCGCAGAGAGGTCCGCTTCGCATCCGTTGCCTGCGTCGCCATCGCAGTCCGCGAACCCTGGATCGCACACCTGTTCACACGCTCCGCCATCGCACATGGCGTCGGTCGCGTTCGCGCCTACGCTACAGCTTCGGAAACACCGGCCGCAGTGGGACGGGTCGCTGCGCAGATCCGAGCACGTCGCTTCTCCGCAGTCGTCCTCGGGGAAGGTGCAGTCGGGGGCGCACGAACCGAAATCGCAGCGCTCGCCTGCACCGCAAGGCATGTCGCAGCCGCCGCAGTGAAGTGGGTCGGAGAGCGGATCGACGCAACCAGACAGACCGCAGAAGGTGCGGCTGCCGCAATCGAACGCGCAGCTGCCCCCCTCGCAGCGTTCGCCGGCCGTGCACCGCACGCCGCAACCGCCACAGTGCGCGGGGTCGACGTCGAGGTCCACGCAGCCGTCGCCCGCGCAGAACGCAGGGGTCGTTCCGGCCGGTTGGCAGTCGCACGCGCCAGCGACACAGTCGCCGCCACCACAGCTGCGACCGCAGGCGCCACAGTTGTCTCGGTCGAACCCCGTGTTCACACAACGGCCATCGCAGAGGCTGTCTCCGGTGCCGCACGCCGTCGCGAAGCAGCGCGCTTCGCCCTTGTCTCCGCGGCAAGAAGCCGTCGCGCCGGTCCCGAAGATGGTCGTGCAGTCTTCGCTCGGCGTGCCGCCGCAGGTGCAGTCGGTGTCGGTGACCATCTCCTCGCACCCGGTCTCCGGGTTGTCGTCGCAGTCCGCGAATCCGGGGTCGCACCGAATGCCGCAGAGGCGACCTCCGCTGGCCGGTTCGAGTTCGCACACCGCGTCGCCTCCGATGCCGTCGCCCATGCAAACAGTGCCGCAGTCGCCGCAGTCGGTGATGGTGTCGGTCGGTGTCTCGCACCCGTCCAGAGGATCGCCGTTGCAGTCCTCCGTGAAGTTGGCGCGGCACTCGTGTTGGCAGACGGCCGCGACACACATCGCCGAGCCACCGCCGGTGCCCAGACACGCCGCGCCACAGCGGCCGCAGTGGAGACTGGAGTTCGAGAGGTCGACCTCGCACCCGTCCGCCGGGTCCCCGTTGCAATCGCCGAAGCCGGCGGTGCAGGTGCCAACCCGGCAGCGTCCACCGGAGCACCGCATCGTGGCGACCTGCGGACCTGCCACACACGCGTCTCCGCATGCGCCGCACGAAGACGCGTCGTTGCGCACATCGGTCTCGCAGCCGTCGTCGAACGTGCCGTTGCAGTCTTCGGTTCCGGCCACACACGCGGCGACCTCGCAGCGGCCGGCGCGACATCGCGCCGCGCCCACGTCGGCGCGCCCGGCGCAGTCGCTCCCGCATGCGCCGCAATGGTCGACGGTGCGGGTGGTGTCGGTCTCGCAGGTCCCGTTTCCGTCGCAGTCGCCAAGCCCCGTGGGGCAACTGCACACGCCGCCTTCGTCCACCGCTCCGTCGCAGTCGCCGTCGGCCATGTCGCAGACCTCGGTGGCGCCGGGTCGCACGTCCGCATCGGCGTCGTCGCAGTCCGCGCCACTCGCGACGTGCCCGGGCGGCGGCACGCAGTCGCGCACGACCGGGTTGGCCCCGCTCTCGGCGCCGTGGCCATCGCCGTCGGCGTCGAAGAACCACGAGAGGTCGGCGGCGCCTTCGTCCACGCGTGCATCGCAGTCGTTGTCGCGGCCGTCGCAGCGCTCCGAAGTGCCTGGACCGGCGTCGGGGTCGTTGTCGTCGCAGTCGACGCCGCGGGGCGCACCGCAGGCGATGTCGACGAGCCCGTCGCCGTCGTCGTCCTCGAAGTCGCCGGGCGCGATCTCGAAGTCCGCCAGCCCGTTGCAGTCGTTGTCGAGCGCGTCGCACACCTCGGCGGCAGCCGGGGAGATCGAGGCGACCGCGTCGTTGCAGTCGGTGTCGCGGAGCGAGTGGCCGGGGACCGGTTCGCAGCTCACGGTCAGGCCCGAGAGCGCGCTGCCGAAGCCGTCCCCATCCACGTCGCGGTACCAGTTCACCGGCACCGCATCGTCGTCGCTCGTGGCGTCGTCGCAGTCGTTGTCGCGACCATCGCAGATCTCGAGTTGGCCGGGGTTGACCGCGATGTCGGTGTCGTCGCAGTCGAATGCGCCCCCCGACAGAACGAACCCGGGTGCACCCGCGCACGCCTCGAGCGGCATCGTCTCGTCCCCGAAGCCGTCTCGGTCCGCGTCGACGAATCCAGCCACCAACACACCCTCGTCGATCGCGCCGTCGCAGTCGTTGTCGACGCGGTCGCACGCTTCGGCAGCTTCCAGGTTCACGTTCGCGCGTGCATCGTTGCAGTCGTTGCCGCAGAGGCCGACGTCGCCGCTCTCGTCCGGGTTGCAGCACACCGCGTCGATGAAGCCGTCGCGGTCGAGGTCACGGTCGCCGATCGTCTCCAGATCACAGTCCTCGTCGTGGCCCTCGGTGTCGCAGACCTCTGGGTTGCCAGGGAACCGGAACGGGTCGTCGTCGGCGCAGTCGGATCCGAGCGGTTCGCCGTCGAGGTCCACGCAGGCCATGTCGCGCGCGCCGTCGCCATCGAGATCGGGCGCTGCGTGGATGCAGGCGTCTGCTTCTTCGTCGCATTCGTCGAAGGTGCACGCGATGCCGTCGTCGCAGTCGGGCACCGCGCCGAACAGGCACTGCCCGTCGGTGCAGGTCTCGGTGCCATTGCAGTGAAGCCCGTCGTCGCACTCGGCGCTCACGGTGCACTCGGCGGGCGCGTCCATGGCGCCCGCATCCGGCATAGTGGAGTCGTCGTCGCCGCAGGCCACCACCAACGCGATGCTGCACATCAGAATCCGACAGCCGTGGAACGCTCGGAGGCTCATGGCGTCAGGTCCCGGTTGAGGACGGGCAACGACGACCCGCCGCCGGTGTCCACGCCGAGCTGGTCGTTGCCGTTCACGCCGAATCCCACGACCCGTCCGTCTTGCAGTCGCGCCAGCACGAACCCCGAAGCGGTTCCCCGGCTGACCGAATGCACCCCGGCGGCCAGGACCTGGGTCCACGGGAGCGGGTGCGGACCTCCGGGAACGATCGGTGACGTGGGGTGGTTGTAGCCGCGGCAGAAGAGCGCCGCGCCGAACACCACGCACGTGTGGGAACCGGCGGCGCCATCGCGCGCGGGGCCAGACCCAGCCGGCGTCGATTGAAGCGCCGGGACCGTGGTCGTGGTGTCGATCTGACCGCTCGAGCCCGTGCCCCAGCAGTAGAGCCCGTCGGTTCGCACGGAGCACGTGTGGTCGACGCCGACCGCAAGCGCGAGGTGATCCCCGGTCCCGATGCTGCTGCTGACCGGCGTGGGCGTCGGCTGCGGCGTCGTGTTGGTTCCGTCGCCGAGCTGCCCACTCGCGCCGTTGCCCCAGCAGGTCACGTAGGGCGGTCCTGCGTGCGCGACGCAGGTGTGGTGGTAGCCGGCCTGGATCTCCAAGATGCTGGGATCGCTCATCTGCAGGCGCGGTGTCTCCACCACGGTCACACCCACCATTGCGCCGCTCTCACCGAAGTTGTTCTGGCCCCAGCAGTACACCGTGCCGTCGAGCAAGAGCGCACACGAATGCACGTCACCCGCCGCGATCTGGATCGGCGTGGACGGCAAGGTCACGCGCGTCGGGGTGAAGGGCTCCGCCCGCGTGCCCGCGCCATCGCCGAGCTGGCCGCGGGTGTCGGTTCCCCAGCAGAAGACCTCTTCACGCAGGGTGGTCGCGTCGAACGCGATCGCACAGACATGCGCCCATCCAACCGCGACGTCGGAGACGTCGGCAAGCGGCACCACAGTGGGTGGAAAGGTCCCGTCGACATCTACGCCGAGCTGCCGGTTGAAGTTGTCTCCCCAGCACGCGAGTGCGCCGCCGGCGCGCACTGCGCACGCCGCAAACCTTCCGGTCTCGAGGTCGATCACTGGATCGCAGGCGCCGCTGGTGCAGACGCCGCCGACGCCGCAATCGTGCCCGCACGCGCCGCAGTTCGCCGCGTCGCTCAGCACATCGTGTTCGCACCCGTTCGCGATGGAGCCGTCGCAATCGCCGAGGCCGGCGTCGCAGCTCGGCGTGCAGTCTCCACCCATGCAACTGGAACCGGTGAACCCCGTGCCGCTGGCCGGGCACGCCACCCCGCAATCGCCGCAGTTCATGTCGTCGACGCGCACGTCGACGCAGGTGCTTCCGCACTGCACGCGAGGCAGCGCGCACTCGAGGCGACACACCCCGTCTTCGCAGTCTTCGAACGCGGCGCACGCGTTGTCGCAGGCACCGCAGTGGTCGAGATCGGAAGCGGTTCGGACGCACAGACCGCCGCAGTTGGTCCGGCCTCCGCTGCAGTCGAGCACGCACGTGCCCCCGTCACAGAACTCGCCCGTCAGACACCGGCGCCCACAGCCGCCGCAGTGGTCGCGGTCGTTGTCGGTGTTGGTGCAACCGATTCCAGGGCACACGGTGCCGCTCGCACACACACACGCGCCACCCACGCAGGCTTCGGCGCCGTTGCACACGGTGTCGCATGCGCCGCAGTGAAATGGATCGTTCGTCGGGTCGACACAGGCCCCGCCACACTCGCTCGCGCCGGGCCCGCAGTCCCGCACTTCGCACACGGCAGAGCCTGGTGAACGACCGACGCAAGTGACGGTCGCACCAGCCGGGTAGAGCGTCGTGCAGTCGATGCCACCATCCGAGCAACTGCAGTTGGTGGCGGCGATCGAGCTCTCGCAGCCATTCGCGATGGTGGCGTCGCAGTCGGCGCGCCCGTCCATGCACTGCACTCGGCAGGCGGGGCTCGGTCCGTCCGTGTCGCACACCCCCACGGTGAACGGCCCCCCGGGATCGCACGTCGTCGTGCAGCTTCCGCA
Organism: Deltaproteobacteria bacterium; assembly: GCA_034670305.1. Taxonomy (GTDB): domain Bacteria; phylum Myxococcota_A; class Polyangia; order Polyangiales; family Houyiibacteriaceae; genus JAXMNT01. The sequence continues at coordinate 15,637 of JAXMNT010000025.1, read as the reverse complement.
GGTCGCCGGATCGTGCAAGTCCGCTTCGCAGCCGTTCTCGGGTCGTCCGTCGCAGTCGGCGGTGCGGCCGGGCACACAGGCCGCGGCGCACTCGCCCGAGACACAGCTGGCGGGTCCAAACGTCCCGAGACACACGTTTCCGCAGCCGCCACAGTGATGCGCATCGAGGCTCGTGTTCGTCTCGCATCCATCGGCGAGATCGCCGTTGCAGTCGCCCGTCCCCGGTGCACATTCGGTGATCACGCACTCGTAGTCGCGGCAACCGACGCCGGTCGCGGTGCCGCCCGGGGTGCATGCGCGACCGCAGCCGCCGCAGTGCATCGGGTCGGTCGCGAGCACGGTCTCGCACTGGTTGGAGACGAGTCCATCGCAGTCGCCGCGGCCTTCGAAGCACCGAGTCACCGCGCAGGTCCCTGACACGCACTCGACCTCGTTGGCGCCGAGCCCGCCCTCGCACGCGAAGAAGCACATGCCGCAGTTGATCTCATCGCTGGTGATGTCGGTCTCGCACGTGCCGTTCCCGTCGCAGTCGAGCGTGCCGGTCGGACACGCGCAGATGCCCTCCTCGTCGACCGCGCCGTCGCAGTCGTCGTCGAGCGCGTCGCAGGTCTCGGGCAAACCCGGGGCCCGCATCGCGTCGACGTCGTCGCAGTCCGCGCCGCTGCCGACGTAGCCCGCCGGCGGGGAACACGCGCGCACGATCGGACGGTCGCTGCCCGACGAACCGTGTCCGTCGCCGTCGCCGTCGAAGTACCAGAGCAGGTCCATGGCGCCTTCGTCCACGAGATCGTCGCAGTCGTTGTCGCGCCCATCGCAGCTCTCGGGCGTGCCGGGTCCGGCGCCCGCGTCCTCGTCGTCGCAGTCGGTGCCGCGCGGCGGTCCGCACGCGATGTCGACCAGCCCGTCTCCGTCGTCGTCTTCGAAATCGCCCGGCGCGATCTCGAAGTCCGCCAGCCCGTTGCAGTCGTTGTCGATCGCGTCGCAGAGTTCACCCGCCGCCGGGTGGATCGCAGGATCGTCGTCGTTGCAGTCGGTGTCCCGCAAGCTGTGTTCGGCCACCGGCACACACGAGGACACCACGCCGCTGTCGCGGCTGCCGAACCCATCTCGGTCGAGGTCCGCGAACCACTCCACCGGGCGGGTGTCGTCGTCGACGAGCCCGTTGCAGTCGTTGTCGACCATGTCGCAGATCTCGACCTGTCCCGGGTTGCGCGAGACGTCGTCGTCGTCGCAGTCGAAGGGTGTGCCTTCCGGTGCGAACCGCCCCACCCCGGGACAGGCCATGCGCGGCCGGGACTCGTCTCCGAAGCCGTCGCCGTCCGCGTCGTGGTGACCGGCCCGAATCACGCCTTCGTCGATGAGCCCATCGCAATCGTTGTCGACCCCGTCGCACGCTTCGGTCGCCATCGGGTTCACGCCAGGTCGGACGTCGCGGCAGTCGTCGCCGCACACGGGCGTCGCGTCGGACCGCGTGTTGCAACACATCGCGTCCAGGAACCCATCGTGGTCCACGTCGCGCGCGCCGAAGGTGTCTGGATCGCAGTCTTCGTCGTGCCCGTCGAGGTCACAGACCTCCGGGTTGCCTGGAAAACGGAACGCGTCGGTGTCGTCGCAGTCGGACCCAAGCGGCGTCCCGTCGGCGTCGACGCACGCCGCGTCCCCTGCGCCATCCCCGTCTTCGTCTGGCGCGACCGCCACGCAGGCGTCGAGCTCTTCGTCGCAGAGATCGAGCGTGCACGCCACGCCGTCGTCGCAGCTCGGTGCGTCCTCGAAGAGGCAACGGCCCGACGCACAGGATTCCGCGCCGTTGCAGAACAAGCCATCGTCGCAGTCGACGTCGTCCACGCACTCCGGGGGTGCGTCCATCGCTGCGTCCGGCAACGACGCATCCGCCATCGACCCGTCGTCGTCGCCGCAGGCGGCAGCCAGCGCCACCAAGAGCGTGAAGAAGGGGAGGAGACGTTTCATGAGAGCCAGCGTGCACGGAGTGGATCGCGACCCATCCGCGTGCGCGCGAGAATACCGGCCGAGAGGATCGAACACCACGACGAACACCTCCCTTGGACCGAACCCACGCCTGCCCTCCGCGACTGCGGACATCTGGGTTCGGGACGCGCCCCGGCCGACACCGCAGCGAGCACGGCCGCCGCACAACCAGCCTCGCTTCGGACAATCGGAGGCCTAGCGGTCGTCGCCCGCTGCTTCGGCCGCGAAGCGTGCTGCGAACTCCGCGGGGTGCGCGAGTTTGTCCCAGATGTCGACGCAGCGGCGGGTGAGTTCGCCTTCGAAGAACGCGGCGGTCGACAGCGCGTTGCGCCGACGTCCCTGCGCCGCGCGGCGGGCCCGGGCCTTCAAGTCCGCCATCCCGCTCTCCGGGATCCGGTGCAGCGCGAAGACGTGCAGTCCCATGTCGTGGCCCAGCGCGTGGAAGTGCGTGTGCCACATCGCCGCCAGCTCCGGATGAAGCCGGCGACCGATCTCGCGGGTGAGCCGAGTCCATCGGTTGAGCCGCGCGCTCCGAAGGTTCACCGTGAAGGTCCCTTCGGCGAGCCCGACGAGCCAAGGCCTCGTGCGCAGCACCGGGATCCGGGCGCGGATCAAACGCGCGGCGAATCCCGACGCACCGAGTCCGACCGCCGCGCGTCGCGCACGAAACGCGGCCGGCGTCGGCACCAGCCGCATCTTGCGACCGAGGAGCCCATACCCGAGATCGCGCAGGTACGCGCGCATACGCACGTCCTCCGCAAAGGGCACCGACACGGTCGCGAAGACACTCTGTTCTTGGACCACGTCCGGAAAGAGGATGGATGGTGGCCCGGACGGCCATCGCACGAGCTCCAGCCCGCGCCCGTAGTGGTCGCGGTAGCTGTCCAGGAGCGGCCGGATCAACGAGGCCTCGTCGCCGAACGCGTCGATGGAGTGCGCGTCGAGCGGCTCCGGTGCGGGTGGCGCGAGCCGCGTCTCCCGGCGCAAGGTGGTCAGCGCATCGGCCAGCGCGTCGCGCTTCGATGGCGTCGTGCGCTCGAGCGCAGTGGCCCACCCGGGCGTGGTGCACTGCTCGTAGGAGAGCGCGTAGGCCGCATGCTGAAAGAGCGCGCCATCCGCCGACTCCTGGTCCCGCAACCAGATCCGCGCCTCGCCCGCCTCGAGGGACAGCTTCCACGCCGAGGGCGGACCCTCGAAGAGCCGCACCGGGCCCGCCGACACCCCGAGCAGCTCGGCGGCACGCGCGCCAAACCGCTCCAGCGCACGGTCCACCTCAGGAAAACGAAGCTCCACTGGCGAAGTATAGACCCGGCGGCATCGGCGTCGGCTTCGGCGTCGGCTTCGGCGTCGGCTTCGGCTTCGGCTTCGGGCTTCGGCTGGCCTACTCCTCCGCGCTCCGTGGCCATGAAGCCAGTCAACGCCGTGTCGCCAAGGCACTGCGATCCACCCGTATCTGAGGACTGCCCCCCAGAAACACAGCCCTCTGTGCCCATCTGGCCGGACTCGGCTGGGATCGCGGCCGCGGCCTGCTACGATAAGGAGGTTGGACGCTGCGCCTCAGATCGGCCCCCACGCAGGGTGGGTGCTCGACGGACGCTACGAGCTGGAAGAGGTCATCGGCGAAGGCGGGATGGCCATCGTCTGGCGGGCGCGCCATTTGACGCTCGAGACCCCAGTTGCGGTGAAGTTCCTCAAGGAGCTGGGTGAGGATCTCAAGGCACGCTTTGTCCGAGAGGCGAAGATCGCGGCGGCGATCACCCACCGGAACGTGGTGCAAGTCTTGGACTTCGGCACCCAGGCCGGCTCCGCGTACATGGTGATGGAACACCTTCAAGGGGAGAGTCTGGCCGAACGGCTGGGCACTGGCCCGATCGCCACACCCGAATCCATCCGCATCATCGCCCAGGTCCTCAGTGGCCTCTGCGCGGTGCACGACCGCGGCCTCGCCCACCGCGACATCAAACCTGAGAACGTCTTTCTGGTGGAGGACGCGGACGGCGTCTACCCGAAGCTGTTCGACTTCGGACTCTCGAAAGCGGTCGGGCGCACGCCTGGCCGTCAGCTGAAGTCTGTCATCCCCACGTCCGACAACAACATCACGGGCACGCCCGAGTACATGTCACCGGAGCAGGCCCGCGGTCTGGCCGACGTGGACGAGCGCGCCGACGTCTGGTCGATGGGCGTGATGCTCTTCGAACTCTTGACCGGGCACTTCCCCTTCCATGCCGACAACGTCGGCGACTTGCTGGTGAAGATCCTGACCAAGGACCCGCCCAAGCTGTCGACGTATCGGCCGGACCTCGGCCCGCGCTTCGAGGCGTACATCGAGCGGGCGCTCCATCGCGAACGCGAGGCGCGTTACCCCAACGCGCGCGCGATGCGCGAGGCGCTTCTCGTGACTGCGAACCGGTTCGCCACCGAAATGGTGAAGACCCCGAAAGAACGGGGCGCTGCCAAAGCGATCCTCCACGCGGTGTCCGCCGCGTACGAGCCCGGCGACTCCGGTGTGATCATGCTGGAGCTGGCAGACCTCGACTTCAACGACGTCTCGGAGCTCGTCGAGTGGGACTTGGATCGGGAGCGCCGACAGTCGAGTCGCCCCAGCAGCCTGTCGCATCCCCGTCAGGCGATCGAGACGGACGACTTCGCAGAGATCCCACTGCCCCCGATCGCAGAGAAGATTCCGACGATCCCCGCGCCCCCTCCGGTCATCGAGGTCGAGGTCCCGGAGATCCCGGAACTCCCGGAACTCGCGCCACCGTCGCAACGCAACCTCGCCACCATGGTGATCCGCCAGGAGAGCGAGGAGCCAGGCGCTCCGGACAGACGCCCTCTCGTGATCGGGGCGGTCGGGGCGGTCGTGTTGTTGCTGGGGCTGGTGTTCTACGTCTCGTCCACCAGCACACCGGATGTGACGGATGTGACGACCGCCGAAGGCCCGGTCCCTCGAGAGGACCCGGCCCGGCAAGCGCCGGACGAGGGCCAAAGCGGGCCGGTAGAGGCCACGACGATGGACCCGGCTGAACCCGAGACACCCGTCACCGAGACGCCCACCGAAGCCGAGACCCCCAGCGAGACCGAACGCCCCCCGTTCCGACTCGCGGTACGTCCCAGCCGGGCCCGAGTCTTCGTGGATGGGGAACGTGCGCCCACGACGTTCCAGCTGCCCGACGACGGTGAAGAACATCTCGTGATCGTGCGGCTGGCCGGATACCGAACGTGGTCACGGCGGCTCCGGAGCGACGACCCCGTCCGCGAGCACACGGTACGACTCGTGCGCGGACGTCCGGTGGCGATGGACTCGATGTCGATGGCGATGGGCGGCTTCTTCGAGAACAGCGGTTTTCGATAGAGCGCTCGAGGGCGCTGCGGACGGGTCTGCTTACGGCCCGGCACGCAAGACGAACATCGTTTGATCGCTGCGGAGCACCCAGGTCTCCCGTGCGTCCACCGTGTGCGCAGTGGCGACATGCGTGGCGCCGCCGGGCATGTTCATTAGCGCTCGGCGGGCACCACTCGAGTCGTACCGTTCGAGCCCAAGACTGGTCGCGGCCCACACGCCACCGTCTCGGGCAGGCGCCAAGTCGCGACAATCGCTGAAGAGCCGCGCGACCGGTGTGCCCAGGCTCGCGCCCGAACGCGTGTACAGGGCAAGGCCCTCGTCGCCGCAGATCCAAAGGCGGCGCTCCACCACTTCGTCCAGCTCGAGGTCGCCGATCAGGCCGAGGTCGACGGCCACATCCGGGACCGTCGCTCCGCCCGTGGTCGAGTAGTTGAAGAGATCGCCGCCGGAGTCGATGGCCCACACGTCGCCCTGCTCCGGCACGACGATGCTCGAGAGTGCCACCGCGCCACCGCGGGCGATGTCGCGTCCACTGATTCGGTCCGGCGTCGTGCCATCCCAGATGTAGACGCCCGACTTCGTCGCGAGCAGAAGACGCAGTCCGCTGCGTTCGCGCCCGAGGGCCCGCGTCTCCGAATCGTCATCGGCATGAATGGTCAGCCTGTCGTGACCGAGCACGGCCAAATCGGCGTCGATGTGGACGCGGTAGAAGTGCCGCGTGGCGTCCCGCGGACCCACGTGCGGCAAGTCCTCGTACACCCGCACCGCCTCGAGGCTCTCCGGGGCGCCCCCCGCGTCGCTGAGATCGAACCACTGATCGCGCACCGCGTACACGCCGCGATCCCCGACCACGAAGGCCGCGCCGAGGCGCGCGTCCATGTCTCGGACGGAGCCGGCGCGCCCGTCGTTGGAGATGGCCTCGGGGCCCGCGACGGTGAACGGGGTGGTCAGTTGGCACGATGGGTCGTCGGTGGCCTCGAGGAGAAGGGTCGCTTCGCCCGGTTCCCGCATGTAGATCGGGAACACGTCCACCGTCCTGGGCGCATCGCCTGGCAAGGTGATCTCGACGCGCACCGAGCGACCGCCGCACTCCCTCGGAGTGACGGGGTCTCCGGGCAGATGCACCGGGTCGACGCCACACAGGCTCAGCGCGCACCCGGCATCGGTCCCGGCATCGGGCGTCGGCGCGTCAGGACCGCCATCGACGGGGCCGGAGTCGCCACCCGCATCCACGCCCGCGTCGCTGGCGGGATTGCACCCACCCATCGGCGCCATCCCTGTCCACATCGGGAGCGCGACCTCGGCGATGGGCTCGCATCCGGCCTCTCCGCAGGTCTCGCCGCCGCAGGCCACATCGGCGCATCCTTCGCGCAGGCAGTTCGCCAGCACCAAGGTCTCCCCCGACACGAAACGCACATGCGTCCGCCGTTCGATCGTGCGGCCCGCACGCGTTGCTTGGACGACGACTTCGTACGGGCCGAGCGATCCACCCTGATGGCGCAGCACCGCGGTCGTCGGCAGCGAAGGCATCGTGCCGCCGAGCATCTCGGGGTAACCGACCACCTCCACGCGCACGTCGTCGAGCGGACCGTCGGCGTCGACGACCACCACGATCTGCGTGGCGTCGCCCGCACACGCCGAAAGCGCCAAGAAGCCAAGAAGCGCCGATGTCCGCCACGCGTTCATTCGCCTACCTCCAGAGTTCCCAGCTCGCCGTCGAGTTGACCACCGGGGGTGCCGTACGGCGCGGTGAACACGAGCGCCAACACCACACCGACGACTGCCAGCGCGGCCAGGGTGATGCCAAGGCGACGACCCACCCGCGAGGGCGGCGCGGATGTCCCCGGCGTCTCGGGTGTCGGTCCGATCTCAGGGTCAGGAACACTGTGCGCCACCGCTGCAGGGGTCAGATCACCGAGCGCGATTCGGACGGTCTGCCCTTCGGCGACGTTGGCGGGCGCGCGGCCGATGACCCGCTCCCCGACGCGCGCGACGATCTCGTGGGCGCCCGGGTTGAGCGCGATTGGGCCCGCCGGCGCCACCACACCGTCCACCGTCACGAGCAGGTCCTCACCATCGACCTGCGCCGGCGCCTCCACGATCACATACGCCAGGCGCGCCTGGAGCTCTTCGCGCAGGGACTCGGCCATCGCCACGATCTCGGGAGCGAGCCCTGGACGGCTCAGGATCTCGTCGATGTTCAACAAGGCCTCGATGAGGCGCGCGCTGTGCGACTGAGCCAGCGCGAGGTTGGCGGCGACGGGGGCCGACCAACGGATCTCGAGCGCCTGCGCGAAGCGAGCCTCGGCGTCGGCCCAGCGCTCTTCGCGGACCAGTGCCATGCCGGAATCAAAGGCGGCCTGCGCGCGCGCCAAATCCGCCTCCGAGACCTGGTCGACGACCGGCGCCTCGGCGTCAGCGGCGAGATCCGAGGGATCACCGGCCCCCGACTGTGCCTTCGCCGAAACAGAGAGGAGCAGCGAACCGAGGACCAGCCAAGCCAGATGGGTGGTGACGTCGCGCAAGACCCTCATTGTAGCGCGAACGGCGCTCCCGTACAGACGATCGCGCTGCAACTCGTTCCACCCTTCGAAATGAGGCGGAACGTGCGGAGCCGCGAGGAACGAGACCCCGACCCCCGCACCGCCTCGATCCGGGATCGAGGGTTGGGTGAACCGTGCCTACCGTCAGAAGGGCGCAGGGCATGAGGCCGCCGCACACACCACGCGCCGCATGCGTTGGCTGGCGATCTCTGACGGATCGTGTTGGAGCCATCTATCGGACTTGAACCGACGACCTGCGGTTTACGAAACCGCTGCTCTACCAACTGAGCTAAGATGGCAACGCTCCGGCGAGCCGAAGAGCGGGGAAATTAGTCGCGGGCCCTGCGATGTCAACCGCAACCTGGCCCCACGGTCCCTGGTGTGTTGCCTGGGCTGGTCCGGTGGCACACGGTGCGCGGGTGATCGCCACCGCGCCCCATGCTGTCCGGGCCACCCCACCCGTGCTGGTTCGGCCGGAAAGCGGTCGATGAGCACGCTGGTCGTCCTCGTGGTGCTGGGCTCGGCGCTGGTGCACGCGGGGTGGAACGCGCTGCTGAAGGGGCGGCGGGCGAAGGACGGGACGGCGAACGATCCGCTCCCGACCTCGGCGGGGCTTTCGCTCGCCTGGGCGCTCGTAGGGACGCCGCTGCTCTTCGTCGTCGATGTGCCGCCCAGAAGCGTGTGGGGGCTGCTCGCGCTCTCGGTGGTGGTGCACACGACCTATTTCGCCCTGCTGGTTGCGGCGTACCGGCGGGCGGATCTCTCGTTCGTGTATCCGATCGCGCGCGGGCTGCCGCCGCTCTTCATCACGATGCTCGCGTGGTTCTTCGTGGACGAACGCCCTACTCCGTTCACGGGCGCCGGGGTCGGGCTGATCGCGTTCGGGGTGATCGGGGTGGGTCTGATCGGGCAGACCAGGAAGAGGCAGCCAGGCGACCACGAACCGGACGGCGCGACGCCCGGTTCTCGGCGACGCGCGTTGCCGTGGACGCTCGCGGTCGCGGCCGGCACGACGACCTACGTCATGCTCGACGGAGTGGGCGCGCGCGAGACCGGCGCGGTGTCGTACTCGGTGTGGCTCACCTGCTTGCAGGGCTGGCTCTTTGGCATCGGAGCCGGGGTCGTGGGGGGCGCGCCGGTGCGACGGGTGATGTGGCAGCGGCGGTGGCTCGGTCTCGGGGCGGGGCTGCTCTCGGCCGGCGGCTACATGGCGGCGCTCTGGGCGATGACGGAAGCGCCGATCGCGCCGGTCGCGGCGCTGCGCGAGACGAGCGTGCTCTTCGCGGCGCTGCTGGGCGCGGTGGTGCTGAAGGAGAAGCTCGCGGGCCGCCGCATCGTCGCGGCGCTCTTCGTGGTGGCCGGCGTGGTGCTCGTCCGGATGTCCTGAGGCGGCGATGATCTGTGGCGGCTGTCGTCGTGCTGCGTCGTGCGCATCCGCCGATCCTTCAGACGGTCGGGCAACCTACGTCGGGAACGCGCTCCAGCGGTGCTCTCTGCGGATGTGACCGACGGCCGGCGCACCGAAGAGCATGAGCTGCGGTTCGTCGGCCCAGCTCACTCGATGTCGCAGGCTCGGAGGCACGGCATCTGGAACGACCGCGGTGCCCGCGAGGACGACGAGGTCGAGCTCGAGGTCCGCGATCGGGTCGAGCGAACGCACCGACCCGCACCGGCGCAGGTCGAGCACGCGGAGGTGCTTCAGCCCTTGCAGAGGCGCGAGGTCCGACACCGCGGCACCGGTCAGAGACAAGGTCGCCAGCGCCTGCATCGTGCCGACGTCGTCGAGTGTGTCGAGCGTCGAGGCTCCGACGTACAAGTGCTTCAGCGCGGTCGCGTCCCGGAGCGCATGCAACGAGTTCAGCTGCGGGGCGGTCCCGAAGTGCAGTTGCTCCAGAGTGTGCTTCGAGGCTTCGAACCCTTCGAGCGATACCACCGAGGTTCGATCGCAGAGAAACGAACGCAGCGCCGGACTCGCTGCCAAGCCACGCACGTCGACGACCTCGCCGCGCACGTGGATCTCCTCCGCGGCGAGGTGCGCGCCGAAGTGCACCGTGCCTTGCGTGTCCACGCGGAGCCGCTGGGCCGAGAGACGTGGCAAGTGGATCGGCAACGTGCCGTTGAGCTCGAGCCGGTCGAGTGGTGGCCACGGCGCGTCGGTGGCCCCAGGCGCCTGGAGGTCGACGTGCGTGAGGGTGAGCTGGCACATGCCGCGGAGGCTTCGCAGCGCGTTCCAGTCGAAGTCGTCGGTCTGCTGCGCGTGGAGGACCCGCAGCCACGCGGCGCCATGGACCGGCGTGATCGACGTGGCCCCGAAGCGCATGCGTGCACATCGGGTCCGAAGTTCTTCGAGGGATGGCTCCTCCGGGCCCGCGGCGAGCAACGCCAGCAGGCGGTCGCCCGCCACCGCGGACTCGTCCATGGTGAACCGGACGTCGAGATCGGCGGCCAGCACGCCGAGTGCGGAGGTGTCCCCGAGGCTCTCGACCAGCTCGATCGCTTGCCGCCACACCCCTTCGTCCGGACTCTTCCAGAGCTTGCGGATCTTGTTGCGCGTCTTCGCGTTCACGCGGGCTCCGGAAACGTGAGCGGGACCACGGTGTAGGCGCCGACCGCGTCGGTGCTCCCGATGAAGAGGCGCACGCCCTCGCGGTCGAAGGCGAGCACGCCCGTCGGACGAACCTGGCAGATGCGGCGGGCTTCCCCCGATGCGTTCACGAGCCACACCCCGCCGTCCTCCGTCGCACAGGCCACGAGCGTCCGACCTGGATGAGACGCCAGCGCGTGCACGGGCGCGTTCCCCCAAAGCAGATCGGTGGCGCCGTTCGATGGGTTCACCGCGACGAGACCGGCCGCCGTGGCACAGACCAACGTGGCGCCGTCCGCCATCCAAACGATGGCGTGGTGGCCCGACACGCGGACCAGCTCTTCGGGCGATGCCTTCGTTGGGTCGTCCGGGGACGCGACTGCTTCGAACGGGTGAAGCTCCACCTCGCGGATGAGTGGGCCGCCCTTGGTCTGCCACACCCGCAGGATGGACCCGCTCCGCGTGGCGACAGCGTCGCCACTCGGGTGCCAGTCCACCCCGAGCACCGGCGCCAGGTGTTGCAGCGACGCTTTGCGGACCCCGGCGGCGCTCCAGAGGTTGCACTTCTGGTCGGTGCATGCCGACGCCAACATGCCGGTGGAGGAGACCGCGAGCCGGGCGAATGGGAATCGGTGTCCCTTGAGGGTCTGCGACTTCCACTTCTTCTGACGATCGAATCGGCGAAGGCCCCCTTTGCCGATGCCGACGTAGAGCGCGTCGTCCGAGAGCGCAGCTGCATGGAGCAGGTTGCGTTCCTGCAGGCCATGTTCGACAGCGCCCAGCGCACGGTCCTCGAGCTCGAGCACCAGCGCGCGGTGGCCGCCCCAGACCAACGCGTGGTTGGACGAGAACCCCACCCCGAGGACGCAGTCCGACGTCGGCAGGAAGCGTGCGGCGCGCTCGGTGGCGACCACTTCGCCGCGTTCGGTGGTGAGGAGCGCGCCTTCGGCCTCTGGGTCCAGGACCGCGAGGGTGTCGCGGTCTCCTTTCAACCGCCGCAGGTCTTTCAATTCGTAGGTCGTGGCGCTCGATGCGTGGAGCGTCGCCAGTTGAGGCGGCTTCATCGGGGTGTGCTGTCGGCGGTGCTGCACGACGACGCGTGCACCTCGACAATCGATCACCGACAGGTTCGTTGGGTCTCTCGGAGCGAGTGTGTGGGTGACCCGGCCAAGGACCCAGTCGATGAATCGGGTCCGGAGCCCCTTGCCGTCGCCGGGGCTGACGAACGACGCGCCCATCGCTTGGAGCGTGCATCGGTAGGCATTGCGGAGGCGCTTCTCGTCGCGGTCGATGACGTGTTGGTGGCCCTGGATGTCCACGCGGACGAAGCGCTCATCCGCGTCCACGGAGACCTCGATCGCGCGCAGGCTGCGGGCGCCGCCGGTCCACTCGACTTCGGCCTCGCCCGTCTCCAGATCCAGACGCAACAGACTCGTCTGGTCCGGATGGTGCCCGTCGGGCGGGCGGTGTCCAGTCACCACGTACAGCGCACCGGATCCCCCGAACGTCATCGCGAGGATCGCAGCGCCGGCCGGCAGCAGGTCCTCGAGGTCCCACCACTCGCGGGATGAGGCATGTCGATCGAGCAACAATACACCCCGCGGCTCTTGGATCGCCTGCGCCCTTTCGTCTTCGTCGTGCGGCGCCGCGACGGCCACCTGCCGGTCTCCGAAGGCGAGCGGCGGCGCGCCCGGCAGGCACTCGAATGGCAGAGCTCCCTCGCCAAGGTCGAACAGACATGTCCGGATCGGGAGCTGGCCGTGCAGCCGCCCGAGGGTGACCGACAGGAAGTGTCCGTCTTGGCTCGTGCGCAGCCCGGAGACGAGCTCCCCACAGAACGGGTGTCCGGTAGGCGTGCCGACCTCGGGCAACGCAGCCGCGCCGATCGACGTCGCGCCCGGCAGGCTGGGAGCGGGCGCTTGGGGAAACCGACGCGCGAGCGCTTGCTCGACGGACTCGAACCCAGCCGGCGGCGGGATCTTCTCCGCACCTCGAAGGTCTTCCTGAAGCTGCGCCAGTTGCTGCCGCATCCACTTCTGCATCGTGGCGCCCGCCGGAATATCCGTCGCGGCCACACGCTCCACGGTCGCCAGGGTCCAGGGATCGGGCAGCGCGCGGAAGCTGTCGAACATCTGTGCCCACGCGGGTTGGGTGGACGTGGCGCGAAACGGGATCGCAACGAGCCACCTGCCGAATGCCGCCGACCGACGGGGGTCGGAAGGGAGTGCGCACAGCCGCGCGATTCGGGTCTGTGCGTCCTTCGACGACGTGCGATGGGCGGTGTCGGCGAGCGCGCCGAGATCTCGAAACGGCTCGCGTGCAAGGACCTCGTCCCAGAGCGCCGGGTCGACCTTGCCGTCGACCGCTCGGAGGGCGGTTCCGAGTGCGGTCTCTGCGTGGGGCGCCACCCGCACGACGGCTTCGAGCAGCGCGGCCGCCGGTCCGCTCCGCCACGCTTGCACCAGTCGCTCCATCGCCAAGAAGAAGTGGCCCTCTTCGAGGAACTGGGCTGCCCTTCGCACACGGAATCGTGCCAGCAATGCGGGTCCTTGAGAACCGCGGTTGCGGCTCCGAGAATCGCGGTGCTGGCCTCGAGCATCGCGGCCTCGGGAATCGCGGTGCTGGCCTCGGGAATCGCGGTGCTGGGCTCGAGCATCGCGGCCTCGGGAATCGCGGCGCTGGCTCGCAGTGGTGGTCCCGCCCAGGCACCCGTGGCAAGCCGGTTCATGGCCGATGCTCCGCTGAAACGTCTCTGGCGGTACGCCGCGAACCGGAGGCGCGCCGTCGTCGTCGCGTCGACGTACTCCGTGCTGAACCGTCTGTTCGATCTCGCGCCGCCGTTCTTGATTGGCATGGCTGTCGACATCGTGGTGCGGGAGGAGAGTTCGCTGGTCGCCGACGTGTTCGGCGTCACGAACCTGCTCCATCAGCTCTTCGTGCTCGGCGCCGTCAACGCGGTGATCTGGGCGCTGGAGTCGAGCTTCCAGTACCTGTTTCAGATCCGGTGGCGCGGGCTCGCGCAGGACATCCAACACGACGCGCGACTCGACGCGTGGCGGCACATCCAGACGCTCGACATGGCGTGGTTCGAGGATCGTTCCACCGGTGGCCTGCTCGCGATCCTCAACGACGACGTGAACCAGCTGGAGCGCTTCCTCGACCGCGGCGCGAACGACATCCTTCAGACCGCCACCACCGTCATCGCGGTCGGCCTCTCGTTTCTCATCCTCGCGCCCCAGGTCGCGCCGCTCGCGTTCCTTCCGGTCCCGCTCATCGTCTGGGGTTCGTTTCGGTTCCAGCGCAAACTCGAGCCGCGCTACCTCGAGGTGCGGGAGCGGGCCGGTGATCTGGCGACCTCGTTCGCGAACGATCTCGGCGGCATCGCGACCATCAAGGCGTTCGGCGCACACGAGCGCGAGGTCGAACGGATCCGTGTGGAGAGCGCGCGGTACCGAGACAGCAACGCGGCGGCAATCCGGGTCAGCAGCGCATTCGTGCCGCTGATTCCATGGCGATCTTGCTGGGCTTCACCGCGACGCTGGTGCTTGGCGGCTGGTTGACACTCGAGGGCACGCTCGAGGTCGGCACCTACAGCGTGATGGTGTTCATCACCCAGCGGCTCTTGTGGCCGCTCACCCGCCTTGGAGAGACCTTCGATCTCTACCAGCGCGCGATGGCATCCACCCGGCGCATCCTCGATCTCCTCGATGTGAAGCCGACCCTGCGCGAAGGCGAGACGTCCCCGGAGCAGGTGCGCGGCGCGGTCTCGTTCGAGCAGGTTCGGTTCCGATACGGCGAAGGCGACGAGGTCTTGCATGGACTCGACCTGGAGATCGGCGCTGGCGAGACCCACGCCGTCGTTGGCAGCACCGGCGCCGGCAAGAGCACCCTCGTGCAGCTCTTGCTCCGTCTGCGGGACGCAACGGATGGGGCCATCCGACTGGACGGCACCGATGTCCGCGATCTCTCGTTCGAGGCGCTTCGGGGTGCGATCGGCTTGGTCGCACAGGACGTCTTTCTCTTTCACGGAACCGTTCGTGAGAACGTGGCGTTTGGCCGGCCGGACGCGACGCAGGAGGAACTGGTGCGGGCGGCCACCCAAGCGGAAGCGCTCGAGATGATCGAAGCGCTGCCCGATGGCTGGGACACGGTCGTTGGCGAGCGCGGACAGAAGCTCAGCGGTGGACAGCGCCAGCGGCTCTCGATCGCGCGCGCGCTGGTCCGCGATCCACGGGTGCTCGTGCTCGACGAAGCCACGAGCGCCGTCGACAACGAAACGGAAGCGGCGATCCAGCGCAGTCTGGAGCGGGTGACGCAAGATCGGACCACCCTCGTCATTGCCCATCGACTGAGCACGGTGCGGAATGCAGATCGCATCCACGTGCTCGACTGCGGGCACATCGTCGAACACGGCACGCACGACGAACTGCTCGGTCTCGGCGGGCTCTACGCGTCGCTGTGGCGGGTCCAAACCGGCGAGCGCTCGACCCACGAAGATCGACTTCCGACCGTTTGATCTGTTCAAGCGTTCGTTCGTCCGAATACCCTCGGTCGCCCTCGGCGGACGGGGGCACGGCGCCAGCGCGCCGACGGAGGATTCCCATGAGCAGATTCGTTCACCACGAGTTGCAGACGTCAGACACGGCGGCCGCGAAGAAGTTTTACAAGGCCGTGTTCGGCTGGACCTACCAAGACGTGCCGATGCCCGACGGCGTCTACAGCATGGTCTCGGACAAGGAGGGCGTGTTCGGCGGCCTGAGCGGCGCGATGCCCGGCATGCCGCCGGCGTGGGTGGGGTACGCGAGTGTCGACTCGACCGCGAAGGCAATCGCGAAAGTCGAGAAGGCGGGCGGCACGATCGCCTTTGGGCCCGAGGAAGTGCCCGGCATGGGCATCTTCGCGATCTGCAAGGACCCGCAGGGCGTGACCTTCGCGGTGTGGCAGTCGCTCACGCCGCCACCGGCGCCCAAGAAGAAGGCCGCCAAGAAGAAGGCCGCCAAGAAGAAGGCCGCCAAGAAGAAGGCCGCCAAGAAGAAGAGCGCCAAGAAGGACGACAAGAAGAAGGCCACCAAGAAGAAGGCCACCAAGAAGAAGGCCACCAAGAAGAAGGCCACCAAGAAGAAGGCCACCAAGAAGAAGGCCACCAAGAAGAAGGCCACCAAGAAGAAGGCCACCAAGAAG
>JAXMNT010000024.1:0-108657 GCA_034670305.1 Deltaproteobacteria bacterium | reverse complement strand
GATATCGAACGGGCTCTCGCCCACCTCGAGCAGGTCGTCGCGATGCTCGTCGCGCTGATCAAGCGATCTGACCGCTGATCCGCGGGCAAGGGCAAAGGCAAGGGCAGGGGCAAGGGGCAGGCTGCGGCGGGAACGCCGAGCCGAGGGCGCGTAGCCGATCCCGAAGCCGACTCCGAAGCCGACGCCGATCCAGGAAGCGGGCTCAGCGGCGGTGGTTAGGATGCGGCGATGCTGGTTGCGGTCGACGTGCTCTACGACGAGTCCATTCCCCAGGCGCGCGCCGCGGGCGTCGGCTTTCTGCGCTGGGACCAGGCGACGCCGGACCAGGAAGAGGTGCGCACGTTCGAGTCGTTCGCTGGGTACCAGCCGGGACAGTTCTACCTCCGCGAGCTCCCCTGTGTGTTGCCCCTGCTCGAAGCGTTCCCCGACGCGCGCTGCGTCGTGGTCGACGGCTACGTGGATCTGGGCCCAGGCCGTCCCGGCCTCGGCCGACACCTGTACGACGCGCTCGGCGAGCGTGCCGCGAACCTCACCGTGGTCGGCGTCGCCAAGACCTCGTTCCACGGCGCCCCCGGCCGCGAAGTCTTCCGAGGCGACTCCAAACGCCCCCTCTTCGTCACCTCCACCGGCCCGATCGACGAAGCCGCCGCGTGGGTGAAGCAGATGGCGGGCCCACACCGCATGCCTACGCTGCTCAAACGCGTCGACCGGCTGACCCGCGGCGACTGACCAGTCGGAACGGAGTCGGCATCGGCTTCGGCACCGGCATCGGCTTCGGCGTCTTCTTCGGCTTCGGCGTCTTCTTCGGCTTCGGCTTCGGCTTCGGCTTCGGATTCGGCTTCGGCTTCGGATTCGGCTTCGGCATCGGCTTCGGCATCGGCTTCGGCATCGGCTTCGGCTTCGGCTTCGGCATCGGCTTCGGCGTCTGCTTCGGCTTCGGCGTCTGCTTCGGCGTCGGCATCGGCTTCGGCTTCGGATTCGGATTCGGCTTCGGGGTCGGCATCGGCGTCGGCATCGGCTTCAGAGGCATCCGCTTCGGATTTCGACGCGGGCCCCATGTCACCCAGCTCTGATAGCTTCCGACCCCATGCCCACCCTCACCCCCGCCGCCTACCTCGCCGCCCTGCCCCGCCGGACCGCAAAGCCGCGCTCACCAAACTCCGGGCGGTGATCAACAAGAACCTCCCCGCTGGTTTTAAGGAAGGCATTCAGTACGGCATGATCGGTTGGACGATCCCGCTGACCCGCTATCCGGACACGTACAACGGACAGCCGCTCCAGCTGGCCGCCATCGCGTCCCAGAAGAAGCACATGGCGCTCTACCTGGCGTGCGTCTACGGCGACGAATCGCTCAGCGATTGGTTCCGCGAAGCGTGGAAAGCCACCGGCAAGAAGCTCGACATGGGCAAGAGCTGCGTTCGGTTCAGGTCGATCGACGACGTGCCGCTCGAGGTCGTGGGCCAAGCCATCGCCAAGGTCGGCGTCGACGGCTACATCGCGTCCTACGAAGCGGTCCGGGCGCAGACCAAAGCCGGGAAGAAGTCCCCGACCAAGAAGTCCCCGGCCAAGAAGTCCCCGACCAAGAAGTCCCCGACCAAGAAGTCCCCGACCAAGAAGTCCCCGGCCAAGAAGTCCCCGACCAAGAAGTCCCCGACCAAGAAGTCCCCGACAAAGAAGTCCCCGACAAAGAAGTCCCCGACCAAGAAGTCCCCGGCCAAGAAGTCTGCGGCCAAGAAGTCCCCGGCCAAGAAGCCTGGGGCCAAGAAATCCCCGGCCAAGAAGTCTGCGGCCAAGAAGTCCCCGGCCAAGAAGCCTGGGGCCAAGAAATCCCCGACCACGAAGTAGTCGCGGAAGACTGGGTCAGGCGCGGCGGGTTCGGAAGGCCTGCAATCCGATCCGTCCGAGCGTCGTGAACGTCGACCGCCACTCGGACAGATCCGGCTGCGGCGACTTGCCGTTGCCCATGAAGGCGAGCTGGTTCTCGTACCAGGTCACGTCAAGCATCGTCATCATGTCGACGGTCTTGTTTCCGGTGGAGAGCCGGCGGACCACGCTCTTCACGTCCTTGCCGGCGATGGCCTGTTTCGGAAAGTCCGGCTGCACCGCGAGCGTGCGTGCCAGTCCAACCAAGTCGACCCCGGCCCGCAGCGCGTCCGCCATGCCCGCCGGGGTGCGGAACCCGCCGGTCACACACAGCGGCACCTTCACATCGGCGCGGGCCTTCTCCACGAACTCGAGGAAGTACCCTTCCCGTTCCCGGGTGCTCTTCTTCTTGGGCGCGCCGGCGCCGGTCATCGCGGGCGACTCGTACGTGCCGCCGCTGACCTCGATGAGATCGATGCCGGCTTCCGCGAGCTGCTGCATCACGACCACCGAATCCGATTCGTCGAAGCCGCCGCGCTGGAAGTCGGCCGAGTTGAGCTTGATGCCGACCGAGAACGACGCGCCCACGCGCCGCCGGATCTCGCGGTAGATCTCCATCACGAACCGCGAGCGGTTCTCGAGCGAGCCGCCCCACCGGTCGGTGCGCCGGTTGTGGTGCGGCGAGAGAAACTGCGCGACCAGGTAGCCGTGGGCGCCATGGATCTGGACGCCGTGGAAACCGGCCTTCTGGGCGACCGCCGCCGTCTCGCCGAAGCGCCGAATGATGTCTTCGATCTCGGGTTCTTCGAGCGCGCGCGGCACCGCGAACGCGGGGGCGAGTTGTTTGCCGAAGGGCACCGCCGAAGCGGAGACGGTCTCCGCGTTGAGGAACTTCGGCGCCTGCTTGCCGGGGTGGTTCAGCTGCATCCACAGATGCGTGCCCCGCACCGTTCCGGCCCGCGCCCACTGCTCGAGCAGACCGAGGTCCCGCTCGCTCTCGACGACGACGTTGCCGGGCTCCCCGAGCGCCCGGCCATCGATCATCACGTTGCCCGTGATCTGCAGCCCCACCCCACCCCGCGCCCAGCGCCGGTAGAGCCGCTCGAGCTGCTGGGTCGGCGCGTGCTCTTTCGAACCGAGCACCTCGCTCATCGCGCTCTTCACGATCCGGTTGGGCAAGACTTCGCCGCTTCGCAGCGTGAGCGACGCACCCAGCAACGCGGCGTCGGAAGAGTTCTGGGTAGAGGTGGCAGGAGAAGGACGCGTCACAAACGGCTCCGTGGGGTGGATGAGGGAATGAGTTGGCCCGCAGGGACGAGCATCCCTCGGAGGGAGAGGGTCGCTGCCCGAGGCGCAACGTTACTCCATGCGGAACGTGCGATAGTCGTCGCGTGCATCGACACGTCGGAATGGGCTGCATGCGGTTGAGCGAAGCGGCCGTCTCCGCCGCGACCGCGGAGGAGACGCTGCGCGCCGCCAAGGAAGCGGGGGTCACCCTCTTCGACACCGCCGCCGCCTACGGCCGGACCCCGAAAGACCTGCATCAGAACGAAGCCCTTCTGCGCCGAGTGCTCGGTGAGATGCAGGGTCTGACGGTGGTCACCAAGTGCGGCATGTTGCGCACCGCGATGGGCGGCCGAGTGGGCTGGCGGCCGGATGGGCGCCGCAAAACCATCCTCGCGCACGCGTCGAAGAGTCGCGACGCGCTCGGTCGCGCGCCGGACGTGCTGCTCTTGCACGCGCCCGATCGACAGACGACCTTCTCGACTTCGATCCGCGCGCTCGGGACCGCGAAGAAGGAAGGCCTGACCCGAAGCATCGGCCTGTCGAACGTGCGGCTCGACCAGCTCCGCGAAGCGATGGCACTGGAAGACATCGCGATGGTCGAGGTGGCGCTGAGCCCCTTCGACGACACCGCCGCCCGCAACGGGGTGGTCGAACACTGCTTGGCGCATGGCCTCACCGTCCTGGCGCACTCGCCGCTCGGCGGCCCGAAACGGTGGAAGCGCCTAGGACAGAACGAGGACCTGCGCTTCGTCGCGGAACAGCGCGGTGTGTCGCCTCAGACCATCGTGCTCGCGTGGCTCTACTCGCTCCATCCGCTCCTCGTCCCGCTCCCCGGCGCGCGCCGGCCCGAGACCGCGCGATGGGCCGCAGAGGCCGCCGCCCTCGACCTGCGCGACGACGAACGCGCCCTGCTCGACGAGCAATACCCACTCGGCCGGCTGGTGCGCGAACCACGGCTCGAACGCGCGGTGCGCACCACCAAACGCGAGGTCGTCCTCACGGTCGGCGTGCAGGGCGCCGGCAAGTCCACCCGCGCGAAGGCGCTCACCGCAGAAGGCTTCGTTCGGCTGAGCCGCGACGATCGCGGCGGCAGCTTGAACCAGCTCGCCCAAACGATGACCGACGAACTCGAAGAAGGCACCACGCGCATCCTCATGGATGCGACGTACCCGAGCCGCGCGCAGCGCAGCGTCGCCATGGAAGCGGCGTGGGCCGCCGGCGCGAGCGTGCGTTGCGTCTTCTTCGACACGCCCCGAGCCGACGCCGAGATCAACGTCATCGACCGCATGGTCGCTGCGCACGGCCGGCTCCCATCGCCCGACGAGATCAAGAAGCTCTCCAAACAGGATCCGCGCTTCATCCCGCCGGTGGCGCAGCGCAGCTTCTACGACCACTTCGAGCCGCCGACCGAAGCCGAGGGGTTCACCGAGATCGAGACCGTGCCCTTCGAGCGGATCGATCCAGGACACCACCACGCGGGGCTCGCGGTTTCGCTGGACGCGCTGGTCGCCCCGAGTTGGCCCAAGGGCGTGGTGCGTCAGGCACGGATCGACGCGCTCCGGGCACAAGACGCGAAGGTGTTGATCTTCGGATGGCGGCCAGGACTCGCCGAGGTCGACCAGCAGCGTGCGATCGACGCCACCTTCAGAGATCTGGAGGTCGTGATCTGTCCGCACGAAGCTGGCCCCCAAAAGTGCTGGTGCCGTCCGCCTCTACCGGGCCTGCTCGTGCCCTGGATGCGCACCGCCGAGGTCGCGCCCGGAAAACTCACCCTGGTCGGAGGCGACGTGGCCGCCGGATTGGCCGAACGCCTCAGCGCCTCCCACGCGCCCGCCAGCAGCCTCGATCCGTCGAGCGGTTGACCGGCGCGGGTCGGAGTCGGGATCGGCTTCGGCATCGGCTTCGGCTTCGGCTTCGGCTTCGGCTTCGGCGATCGGCTTCGGCTTCGGCTTCGGCTTCGGCATCGGCTTCGGCATCGGCTTCGGCATCGGCTTCGGCTTCGGCCATCCGCTTCGGAGTCGGCTTCGCCTTCAGCATCGCCGGCGGAATCGGCGTCGGCTTCCGCAACGGACACGGCCCGCACGATTGACTCCCGGGCGGGGGAACGAGACCGTTCGACGATGACCTTCCGAACCTCTCCGACATGGCTCGCGTGCGCACTCTTTCTGGTCGCCTGCGGCGACGACGACGCAGGCACGGACGCCGGCCGCGATGCCCGCAGCACCGACTCGGCCGTCGACGCGCCCACCAGCGACGCGCCCGGAGCCGACACCGCGGACCTCGACGCCAGCGTCGATGCACCGGTGCCGGAGGACGCCGGAACGGACGCCGGCCCCCGCGACCCGGTCGACCCCTTCGACGGCATCGGCACGGTCGAGCTCGTCGCGGAGCGGCACGAAGACGTCGCCTTTCGATTCCTCGAGGGACCGCATTGGCGCGACTCCGAAGCGCGTCTCGTCTTCTCCGACCTCGCGTTCGGGGATCCGGGGAACGCCACCATCTACGCGCTCACGCCACCCAGCACGATCGAGATCGTGCGGCGTCCTTCGAACGGGGCGAACGGCAACGCCACCGACGCCACCGGCCGCCTGACCACCTGCGCGCAGGCCGCGCGGCGCGTGGTGCGTGGCCTCGCGACGGAGACGTTGGTGTTCGACCAGTACATGGGCATGCGCCTGAACGCGCCAAACGATCTGGTGTTTCGAGGCGACGGCACCTGGTACTTCACCGATCCGGGCTACGGCTCCGAAGGCGACCAGGACCTCGACTTCCGAGGCGTGTTCCGCGTGACGCCAGACGGCACGTTGATCGCCGAGTACACGGACGCGGACTCTCGCCGCCCGAACGGCATCGCACTCTCGCCGGACGAGTCTGTGCTCTACGTGGCCGACACCGAGCGCGCGCTGGTCCGCGCGTTCGACGTCGCGGCCGACGGAACCCTCTCTGGTGAGCGGCGCTTCGCGGATGTGTCTGGCCCGGACGGCATGGCGGTGGACGAGACCGGCAACGTCTACGTGACCGGCAGCGCGGGCGTCGAAGTCTTCCATCCAGACGGAACCTCGTGGGGCACGATCGCGGTGGACCGTCAGCCCGCCAACTGCGCGTTCGGCGGCGCCGACCGGCGCACCCTGTACATCACCGCCCGTCAGGGCCTGTACGCGGTTACACTGCCGGTGGCAGGTCTGTGAGGCTGCGCTCCGACGAGACCGCACTGCGTTTCGACCGGACGACACTGCGTTTCGACCATGCGACACTGCGTTTCGATCCGGCGGGAGATCGGCACCGGCCCGACGTACAACGGCGCGTGCCACTCACCCTCTTGTCGCCGCTCCTGTCTTCGGGAATCGCCGCCCTCTCCTTCTTGCTGGTCGCCTGCACCGACGACGTGCGCATGGGCAGCGACGGTGGCCCGGGTTCGGACGCCGCCATCGATGCGCTCTCGGCATTCGATGCACCGCCCGAGGACGCCAACGGCCTCGACGCGCCGAGGCCCCGAGAAGACAGCGGCGGAGGCGAAGTCGATGCCGGCCGCATGGACGCCCGGGTCGACCTGACCTTCAGCGGCTGCGGGCCCCGGTTCGACGGAGACGTCGTCGTGGTGCGCAACTCGGACTCCATCGCCGTGAGCGCGACCTCCGGCGGAAGCCTCATCGGCAGCGTGCAACTCGATCTGATGGAGGGCACGGGAACCTACGCGCTCTCGACCCGCCATCGCGTGGACACGGGTTCGGTGGTGAACGTCGTCGTCTCGACCACCTGGACGAACATCGCGCGGGACTCCGCCGCGGTGTTGAGCGAAGGCGCACCCGACCCGATCGGCGGCAGCCTGGTCGTGCGCACGTACGACGAAGCGGCCGGCATGATCGACATGGACTTCGTCGGCGTGACTCTGCAGAACCCGAGCGACGGAACCGTGTGCACCATCAACGGCACCCTCGAGACCTACCGGCTCTCGTTCTGACCGTGCGAGCGGGTGCGGCTCCCGTTCCGCGACCATTGATGCAAACCACCGATCAGAGGATTCTTGGGCATGGCGAATGACCTCGCGGACGGCGACTCGATCGAAGTCGATGGCTCCGGCAGCAACAAGTACACCCTGACGAACACCGGCGGCGTCTACAGCTGCACCTGTCCGGCCTGGAAACACCAGGGCGCGCCGATCGAGAAGCGCAGCTGCAAGCACCTCAAACGGCTGCGCGGCGACGACGCGGAGAAGGCCCGGGTGGGCGGCGCGCATTTCACTCCGTCGAAGAAAACCACCGCCGCCCAAGCCGCCAAAGCTGCGGCCGTGCCACCGCTGCTGCTCGCCCACAAATGGGACGGGGTCGAGAGCATGGTGGGATGGTGGATGAGCGAGAAGCTCGACGGCGTGCGCGCGTTCTGGACGGGCAAGACGTTCCTCTCCCGGCTCGGCAACGAGTTCTACGCGCCGGATTGGTTCGTCGACGACCTCGGTTCCGAACCGCTCGATGGTGAGCTCTGGGTGGACCGGGGTGAGTTCAACCGGACCGTGAGCATCGTGCGGCGCCAAGATCGCAGCGACCACTGGAAGGAAGTGAAGTACGTCGTCTTCGACGCGCCGAAGAAGGACAAACACTTCGAGTACCGCATCGAGTTCCTGCACGAGCACCTCGAGGACTGCACCCATGCGAGCGCACTCGAACACATCGTCTGCAAAGGCGAGACCCACCTTCGCGACGAGCTAGCGCGCGTGGAAGCGCTCGGCGGCGAGGGGCTGATGCTCCGCAAGCCGAAGTCCTCCTACGTGCCGGGCCGCTCCACGACGCTGCTCAAGGTGAAGACGTTCCACGACGCGGAAGGCGTCGTGGTCGGACACGTCGCGGGCAAGGGCAAACACAAAGGCCGATGCGGCGCCCTGACCCTCGAGCTCGCGGACGGCACCCGCTTCAACGTGGGCACGGGCCTCACCGACAAGGAGCGTGAAGATCCCCCGGACATCGGTGACATCGTCACCTACCGCTACCAGGAGCTCACCAAGAAGGGCGTGCCGCGTTTCCCGAGCTACATCGGCGTGCGCATCGACGCGACGATGACCGCGCCCTCGCTCTCGAAGGGCTCACCGAAGGCCTCCTCATCGAAGGCGTCTGTCACCCAGGGAAGCGCGGCGGCGACTTCGAAACCGAAGCAGTCGAGTTTGGCCAAGTCCGCCGCGGTCGGCGCCATCGCATCGGCCGCCGTTGCCAAAGCCAAAGCCGCTGCCCGGGAGAAGACGAAAGCCAAGCTCGCGGAGATCGCGCGCGCCCGCGCGACCGGTTCGAACACTGCGGCGAAAGCCAGCTCGGCCGCCAAAGCCAAAGCGGCCGCCAAAGCCAAGGCGGCGGCCAAAGCCAAGGCGGCCAAAACAAAGGCTCCTGCCCAGAGTGTGGTCAGCGCCAAGGGCAGCGCGCCGAGCGCAAACGCCCCCTCCGCGCCGGCCGCTGGCACGACGCGATACTTCGAGTTCGTCGATGGCTCGTCTTCGAAGTTCTGGGAGATCACGACAAGCGGCACCGAACACACGGTGCGCTACGGCCGCATCGGCTCGGACGGCCGGAGCCAGACGAAGTCGTTCCCCTCCGAAGCCGCGATGCAAGCCAGCGCCGACAAGCTCATCGAACAGAAAACCGGCAAAGGCTACGAAGAGCCGTAGCCGAGCGCCGCCCCCAGGCGGCGCTCGGAACCTGGGCTACGCGACGGCGCGGACAGCGGCGGGCTTCTTCTTCGTCAGGTCGAACCGAACGCCGGTCAGCCGTTCGGAGAGGTCCCAGAGACCGGCCGCTTTCTCGAGGTCGTGCGAGGCCTTGCTCGACTGCACGCGCTTGGGGTAGCCGCGCCACTCGAGCAGGCCGTCGGGCCCGTAGTACGCGCCGCCTTCCGCTTGTTCGGCGAGCGCACCGTAGAGCGTCGGAAGCGCGCCTTGATGGGGCGGCATGGCGAAGATCGGGTTCAACCAGCGGATCCAGGCGGTCTCGTCCTGCAGGTTGGTGTTGGTCCAGCCCGGGTGCGCGACCATGGCCTGCACGTCGAGCCCCGCGGCCTCGAGCCGACGCTGCAGCTCGTACGTGAAGAGCAGGTTCGCGAGCTTGCTCTGCCCGTAACTCTTGAGCTTCCCGTACTTGCGCGACTCGAAGTTGGGGTCTTCGAGATCGACCGGACCAAGTCTGTGGCCGACGCTCGAGACGTTGACGACCCGCGCACCGGGGGTCTTGGCGAGCAGGGGCATCAGCTGCGCGGTGAGCGCGAAATGGCCGAGGTGGTTGATGCCGAACTGCGACTCGAACCCGTCGACCGTCTTCTGGAACGGCGGGAACATGATGCCGGCGTTGTTCACCAGCACGTGGAGCGCGTCGAACTTCTCCGTGATGGTCTTGGCGAACGCCTCCACCGAAGCGAGGTCTCCAAGGTCGACGAGGATCAACTCGGCGCGCGCGCTCGGGTGCGCTTGCGTGAGCCTCTCGAGCGCCGCTTCCCCGCGCTCCTTGCTGCGACACGCGAGCACGACGTGCGCGCCCTTGTCCGCCAACGTGCACGCGGTCGCAAAACCGAGCCCGCTGTTCGCACCGGTGACGATCGCCGTCTTGCCACTCTGATCGCCGATGTTCTCTGCCGTCCACTTTGCCATGGTCATCTCCATCTTTCTCTCCGCCGAAGCGGTCGTCGTTCTTCGGTCCCCGGAACTCCGAGGACATGGTCTTCAAGCCGGCTTCTGGGGCGTTTCCGTTTCCGCGAGCAGCCCCACCAACATCAGGCGCAGGCTCCGTTCGAGCGCTGGCTTCATCTGCACGCGCAACGGCTCGAGCTCGTCCACGCCTTCGAGGGCCGCCTCCACCTCGGGCGGCGGGTGGGCCATCGGCCACAGCCCGCCCACAAGCGCGAAGTGGTCGACCATGAAGCCCATCAGCTCGGCCGGCTGCACGCCGGGCAGCACCCGCGCGAGCGACGCCATGAACTTGGCGGAGATCGCCAAGACCCCGAACTTGAACTCGAGCAGGACGGGGACCGGAACGTTCCGTTCCAGCGCCGAGGAGAGCAGCACGCCCAAACGGCAGGCGCGCGGACAGGCCAGCACAGCCGCAGACAGTTGCTCCGCGAGCACTCGGGGACTCCCGACGGGAATGGTGGCGAGCCGGTCTTGCATCTCGAGCAACCACGCTTCGATGTCCTCGCGGTAGAGCTGGAGAAAGATCTCCTCCTTCGTCCGGAAGTACGTGTAAAGACTCGCTTTTCCGACGCCCGCTCGTTTGGCCACCTGCTGCAGACTCACGTCGTCGTAGCGCTTCTCATCGAAGAGATCCGCGGCGGCTTCCAGGATGGCTGTCCGGCGAAGGGCTTTCTGTTCGGGCTGTCTGGCGCGTTGGAAGGTCATCGTAATCAACCGCTGGTCGGGTAATAGCCAACCGGCAGTCGGTTAATAACCAACCGGCGGTCGGTTGGCAAGTCGAAATCGACCGAAGGCTCGAACTCACTGGCCGCGGCCACGTCCGGGAATGTCTGAGCGCGCTGTCTGGTACATGACCCACGTGCGAAGACTGGCTGCCCTCGGCGTCGCCCTGCTGGCCATGTACCTGACGCTCCAACTGGCGGCCTGGTGGATCGCTGCACCCGGCCGTGACCTCTATGACGGAGAGCTCGCCACCCAAGCCGCGTTCGCGGAGGGGGTCGATCACTGGGTCGCCTCCGAGGTCGACCGCGGACAGTTCGCGACCGGGAGCCCCCTGCTCGACGGCGAGTGGGCGTTCGCGACGCGTCAGATGGCCGTGCTCGGCTACGGGCAACTGATCGAGACCCACCCGGACGACCCCGACGTCGTCGCGCACTGGTTCGATCAGATCGACGTCTGCCTCGACGCGCTGGTCGAAGAACGGGCGCGCGCGTTCGATGAAGAAGCGTGGCGCGGCTACGACCCGCTCGACGACCTCGGCAGCAGCCGGCCGCACATGGGCTACCTCGGCTACCTCTCGCTCTCCCTTGCGTACGATCGGTTTCTCCGGCCCGACTCGCCGCACGCCGCGCTCGAAGGGCGCGTCATCGCGCATCTGGTGCGGCTGATGGAGTCGGGCCGCGCGCGCGAGATCGGATTGCTCGAGACCTACCCGGGACAGATCTTCCCGATCGACAACGTCACGTTCTTTGGCGCGTTGGCGCTGCACGACCGGGCGACCGGCGAAGACCACAGCGCGCTCTTGACCCGACTGCTCGAGACGCTGCAGACCCGCTACAGAGACGACGCGACCGGGCTGCTGATCCAGCGCGTCGATCTTCGAGGCCGGCCGGTCGACGAACCACGCGGCAGCGGCACGGCGTTCGCCGCCTACTTCGTCTCCTTCGCCGACATGGAGCTCAGCCGATCGCTCTACGGATCCATTCAGGGCGAGCTCGTCGGATCGTTGTTCGGCTTCGGTGCGGTCCGCGAGTACCCACGCGGCAACGGCGGGTCGGGCGACATCGACTCGGGTCCGGTCATCCTCGGCCAAGCCGTCAGCACAACCGGCTTCACGCTCGCGCTCGCGCGGCAGCACGGCGACCGCGACACCTTCATGTCCCTCTACGCCACCGCCGCCCTGTTCGGCGCGCCCCGGCAAGGAGACCACGCCGCGCACTACGTGATGGGTGGGCCCATCGGCGACGCGCTGATGTTCGCCCTCACCACCGCCGTGGCCCGCGACCAGAACGGCAGAGCGCGATGAGCACGCGCCGCGAAGAAGCGAAGAAGAAGAAGCCCAAACGCCTCGTGAGGCGAGCGGTCGGTGGCGCCGTGATGTGTCTGATCATGTTCGGGCTCGCCGAACTCTTCGGCGGATGGGCACTCGACATCGACGCGAGCGCCGCGCTGCTGAGCCCCTCGCAGGGCCTCTCCGAAGAAGCAATCCTGGCCGCGCTCGGTTTCCTCGGGTGCCGGATCCTGTCGCTCCTGATGTTCGTGCAGTGGGTGGGCTGGGTCGTCTACCACCTTGCGCTCGAGCTCCCGAAGCGGCTGTCCGCCATCCGCTGAGCGCTTCCGCGCTTTTCGACTGCAACGCGTTTCAACGCGCGGGCGGCGGGATCAGAACTGCAATTTTCAGCATTGCCGTCTCATGCTATCCAGACCCGCGTGAGCGACTCCCCGCCCCCCACGCAACTGCTCTGGCAGGTTCCGTTCTCCGCCTTCGTTTGGGGCGCCGGTTTCGGCGTCATGATCGGGACGTCGCTCGTGTCGGTGGCGGCGCAACGGTTGAGGTCCCCGGCCGCTCAGTCCCTCTGGTCCGCCAAGGCATTCTCCAAGGTCCTCGGCGTGTCGCGCAGCAACCTGCGTGTGACCTTCCATCCCGACTTCGATCCGGAGCGCCCCACGGTCTTCTGCCAGAACCACGTGAATGTGCTCGACGCGCACACCGCGTGCGCGAGCATTCCGCAGCCCTTCGTCGGACTGATGCTCGCGTGGCATTTCAAGATCCCCGGCTACGGCTGGATGATGCGCGCGACCCACGGCATCCCGGTGCACAAGGGCGCGTCCAACCAGACCGAACTGCTCTGTGCCGAAGCGCGCGACCGCGCCTCGAAGGGGCTCTCGATCCTCACCTTCCCGGAAGCCCACCGGACCGCGGATGGCAAAGTGCAGCCATTCAAACGCGGCGTCTTCTTCATGGCCCGCGACTCCGCGCTCCCGGTCGCGTCGATCGCGGTCCGCGGCATGTTCGAGGTCAACCGCAAGGGCAGCGCGCTCTTCGCACCCGGCGACGTGGACGTCTACATCGGCCCCCAGATCGAGACGACCGACCTCGACGACGAAGGCATCATGGCGCTCGCCGCCAACCTCAGCGAAGCAATGGCCCGCTACGTCGACGGCACCGACCCAGACGGCAGCGGCATCGCCGCCCTCGGCTGAGTCACCACTCGTCGCGATCGGCTTCGCCGTCGGCTACGGCATCGGCTTCGGCTACGGCATCGGCTTCGGCATCGGCATCGGCGTCGGCATCGGCTTCGGCTTCGGCTTCGGCTTCGGCGTCGGCTTCGGCATCGGCTTCGGCACCGGCTTCGGCATCGGCTTCGGCTTCGGTAGACTCCGGCGCATGCAGCGCATCACCTACTCCGTCGCCGACCACGTCGCGCACCTTCGGCTGAACCGCGCCGACAAACTGAACGCGTTCGACTTGACCATGCTGCGCGAACTCGCCGAGGCGTACACGCTCGCGGACGACGACGACGACGTTCGATGTCTGGTCGTCAGCGCTGAGGGCAAAGCCTTCACGGCTGGGCTGGACTTGGCCGAAGTGGGCCCCGCGGTGGCGTCGGGGGCAGCGCTCTTTCCACCCGACGGCGTCGATCCGCTCGGGCTCCATGGGCGCCGCCGGAGAAAGCCGGTGGTGATCGCGATCCGTGGCTACTGCTTCACGATCGGCATCGAACTCGCGCTCGCGTGCGACATCCGCGTGTGTTCGCCGGACGCCAGCTTCGGTCAGATCGAAATCAATCGAGGCATTTTCCCGTTTGGCGGTGGCACGATGCGGTGGCCAACCCAGCTTGGCTGGGGCAACGCCATGCGATGGATCCTGACCGGGGACCGGATGCCCGCGAACGAAGCGCTGCGGGTCGGTCTCGTGCAAGAGCTGCACGACGACCCGGACGCGCGCGCGCTCGAGCTCGCGGCCACCGTCGCCTCGCGCGCACCGCTCGGGGTGCAGGCCACGCTTCGGAGCGCGTGGCTCACGTTCGAAGAGGGTCCCGAGAAAGCAGCCGCCGCGTTGCTCGACGAAGCCCGCACCTTGATGGACACCGACGACGCGGCCGAAGGACTGAAGTCGTTCGTGGAACGCCGCGAAGCGAAGTTCACAGGTACGTAGACCCGCAGCCCAGTGGCCGGCGCTGTCAGCGGCGGCGGAGGAGGCGGGCGCCGAAGACTGCCCCGAGGGACAGGCCGAGCAACGCGATCGGCATCGACTTCGAGCGGGGCATTCCAGGCGCGCTGCAGCCGCAGCCTCCTTCTTCAGACGCGCCCGGCACGCAGACCATCGAGACCTCGCAGGTGCCCGCGCACGCGCCGCACACCCCGGTGACGTTCTGCACGGTGGTGCCGCTCGAGTCGGCGTCGGGTGGCGGTCGTCCACCGCCGCAGAAGTGTGTCTCGAGGCACAGGTTTCGTTCGCGGCACACGAACCCATCGCCGCAGCTCGAATCCGACGTGCAGGTGTCGCGCTGGCAGTACTGCGGTCCATGACAGAACCCGACCGAGGTTCCGTCGACGCATTCGGGTGGCAGACCGATCGCATCCGCTTCGGAGTGCGCGGGGGAGAGCAAGCCGTACCCGACCAGGAGGGCCAAGCACAGGGTCGTCGCGAGGGTGAGAGGCAAACGCATGGGCCAAGTGTACCCTCTGCCCGTGATCCTCATCTCCAAGACCTACTGGGGCGGGTTCCCCTGGATGTTTCGCGCGCCGCCGAGAGACGCGGACCTCGAGTCCAAGTGGCTGCGGACCGAAGACTTCCGGCAGCTGCACGCACTCCTGTGGACCCCGCGTGGCCGCACCCCCCGTGTCGGCGTGGTCGTCATGCATCCGCGGGTCGACTTCACCCACCACTACTGCGTGCCGCGTCTCGTCGACGCCGGCTTCGCCGTGCTCGCGGCCAACTCGCGCAGCCCCAACGACGACTCCGATTGCGTGCACGAAGACCTGCTGCTCGACGTCGGCGCGTGCATCCGTTTCTTGAAGGAGCGTCGCGGCATCGAACAGGTCGTGCTCTTCGGCAACTCCGGCGGCGGCTCGCTCTTCGGCTTCTACCAATCCCAAGCCCAGCTTCCGCCCGCCGAGCGGCTGACTCAGACCGCCGCGGGCGACCCCACCAAGCTGCGCGGCGCGACGTTGATGCCGGCGGATCTCCTGTGCGTGGTCGCCGCGCACCGCGGCCAGGGACAGGTGCTCTTGGGTGCGATCGATCCTTCGGTCGTCGACGAGGACGGCTCGAAGTGGAACCGGGACCTCGACATGTACGACCCGCGCAACGGGCACGTGCCCGCCCCCGCATCGAGCCAGTTCGATCCCGAGTTCGTGCGCCGCTACCGCGCTGCGCAAGAGGTGCGGGTGCAAGCGCTCGACGAACGCGCGCACGCAGTGCTTGGCACCATGAGAGAAGCCGCGGCGAAAGCGGGCGCGCGCGACTTCGACCAACTCGACCCAGACACCCAGCGCGCCACCATGAGAGCGGCGCACGCGGAGACGGTGTGGGTGGTGCCGCGGACCATGGCCAACTTGAACTACACCGATCTGTCCCTCGACCCGTCGCCGCGGGAGTACGGATCGTTGATCAGCGACCGACCGGACTTGATGAACGTCGCGCGGATCGGCTTCGCCCGCACGGTCACGCCACGCGGCTGGCTCTCGACCTGGTCGGGCCGCGCGTCGAACGCCAACCTGGAAGCGACGCTGGCCACGCTGAGTTTGCCCACCCTGATGGTGCACGCCGAGAAGGACAAAGAGGTCTTCCCGAGCGACGTCGCGCGGCTCCGCGCCGCGATGCACATGAAGGACGCCACCTTCCAGGTGATCGAGGGCGCGGCGCACTACTTCCAACCGGACGAACTCGGCGCCAAACACGCCCCGGACGTCGAGCGGTTGATGGACGTCGTCGTGCCGTGGATCGAGGAGCGCGTCGATGTCTGAGCCGGCGGCGAAGGAGGTGCGGGTCGCCATCGTGTTCCACTCGGTTCGCGGACACACCCGCGCACTCGCCGAAGCCGTTCAGCAAGGGGTGGAAGCAACCGGCTCGGTCGCCACGCTGCACGCGGTGGATGCGGACATGGACTGGGACGTGCTCCACGCCGCCGATGCGCTCGTGTTCGGTTCCCCCACCTTCATGGGCAGCGTGTCGGCACCGTTCAAGGCCTTCATGGATGCGTCGAGCAAGCAGGCGTGGGTGGGCCAGCGCTGGCGCGACAAACCGGCCGCGGGGTTCACGCACTCCTCCACGATGGGCGGCGACAAACACAACGTGCTCGTCCAGCTCTCGGTCTTTGCCGCCCAGCACGGCATGATCTGGACGAGCCTCGCCGCGCGCGGAGGCGACCAGGAATCCGACCTCAACCGCTTTGGCAGTTCGCTCGGTGCGATGGCGCGCTCGCGGTCGGGACAACGTGTCCCAAGCGGGGATCTGCGCACGGCACACCACCTCGGACGCCGCGTCGCGGGGACTGCGTTCCGCTGGAAGGGTGGCCCCACGCTCGACGTCGACACGGGCGCGGATCCCTCGGCCCCGCGCCGGCATCCCGCCACCGCGCACTGGACCTTCCCGCCGAGTCGTACGCCGCTGCCGCTTCCGCTCCGGCGCACGAACCTCGCCGAACTCGCCGCGCGCCCGGGCCGGTTCGAACATCATCTGATGGTGGTCGGCACCGTGGGCGACCTGCAGATCGAGATCGCCACCGCGTCCGAGCCCGTGTACTTCGCGCACGCCAACATCTCCGACGAGTACGCGGTTGCGATGCCGACCGGCGACTCGCTCGCCGACGGATTTCCGATGCGCACCGTGGTGCTCGACCGCGTCTCCCGAGACGAGACCGCGCGCTACAAACACCTGGCCGGCGACCTGCTCCTGCATCCGCATGGGCACTTGCATTGGCCCGGCCGCTTGCGTCCTCCCTACGAGCCGTTCGTCTTCGCCCCGGGCACCCGGCGCAGCGGCTACACGCTCGTCTTCTGTGGACGCCGGCCGATCGCGCCGGGCGAACGCACGCTCCGTTCCGACCGGCCCGAAGCGATCAAGCCGTACGTCGATCCGTCACCGCCCACCGCACTCTTCGATCTGCTGCGAGGGCCGCTGGGAGGCATCGCTGAAGTGGGCAACGCGCGGGTCGAGTTGGTGGACGGCAAAGCCCGAACCTTCGAGCGCGGTGGTTTCGTCGCCGTGATCGACGCGGACCTCGACGGCGCCTACGCACGCGGCGACTTCGTGTTCGTCGCGCCCGGCGCCACGTGCGAGATGACCGGGGTCCGCCGTGCGCTCGTCTTCACCGCCGATGTCGCGCCCGACGCGCCTCCGACGTCCTGGGACGAGGTCCCCGAAGCGCCCTTCCCGCCCTTCGAAGACGCCGAGCGACACCCGCTCCCCTTCGAGTCCGACGGGCTTCGCGTGCAAGACGTGAGCCCGACGGTCGTACGCGTTTCGGTGGGCGACGCGCACGCGGAGGTGCCCCGCTACTGGATGGCGCGCATGCTCTACCGGCTCGCCTTGCATGGCTTCCGGCTCGGGCACCTCGAGACCTACGGCGGGTTCTCCTACGAGGATCACGGCGAAGGCGACGCACCGATCGAGTTCGGCGTGCGCGAGAGCCGGGTTCCCGTGGCGCGCGAGGAAGTCGGCGCATTCGTCGAGCGGCTCTACCGCGCGGTGGCGCCGGAGGGGTACGTGGAGCGGTTGACGTAGGGTCGCGGCAGCTGCTGCCGCTGACGCCGATCCCGAAGGCCGATCCCGAAGCCGAAGCCGAAGCTGATCCCGAAGCCGATCCCGAAGCCGATCCCGAAGCCTATCCCGAAGCCGAAGCCGATTCCGAAGCCGATTCCGAAGCCGTAGCCGATTCCGAGGCAGTCCGGTCCAGCTATTGGGTCGGCGTGGGTGTTGCTGGCGGGTCGGGGGCGGGGAGTTCTAGGCCGAAGACGCGCTCGGCGTTGCGGTGGTAGATGTCTTCGAGGATGGGGCGCGGGAGGTGGATGCCGCTGATCGTCCAGTCGCCTTGGATCGGGCTCGGGTGTGGGAAGTCGACGTCTTCGGTTTCGAAGAAGCGCCAGTGCGATTCGAAGAAGGGGGCGACGTCGCCGATCGTGTTGAGTTCGTCGCCGACCGAACCGAGCACGAAGCCGGCGGGGATGCGCTGGAAGTCGGTGCCGAAGAGGATGCGGTCGTGGTAGCGCTCGAAGAACGCCTTGAGCCGCGCGACCGGATGTCGGCCGAACTCTGGGACACGGGCGCCGGTCTCGATCACGTAGCTCGGGTTCGCGTCGAGCATGCGCGCGACGAAGTCGAGGTCCTCGGGCGCGTTGCCGAAGTGCGCGCCGACGAACGTGGTGTTC
The DNA here is from genome assembly GCA_034670305.1 of Deltaproteobacteria bacterium. GTDB lineage: Bacteria > Myxococcota_A > Polyangia > Polyangiales > Houyiibacteriaceae > JAXMNT01. Next base: position 90,470 of record JAXMNT010000024.1, on the reverse strand, counting down.
GGGTGGCGGCCGACCCGCCGTTCGAACTGGCGGAGCACTTCGATCCAGCTCGGCCAGTTGCCAAGCGGTGGGTCGCCCGGACGGGTGGGAATGGGACCGTAGAAGCTCCAGCTCGGATGCGCGCCGAGCTCCGCGTAGCGCTCGTTGTCCTCGGTGGGCGGTTCGAAGAACGCGCGCGGATCGCCGCTGTGCATCAGCACCGGCAGACCGAGTTCGCCGGCCCGCTCGAACGCCACGTCGAGGCGGGGGTCGTCGATGGCGAGCAAGGTGCCGTCGCGGTTCATGTAGCCGAGCCCGAGCGCTTTGTAGATCTTGAGCCCGATGGCGCCCATCGCCTTGCACTGCTCGAGCGTGGTGACGGCGTATTGCGCCCAGTCTTCGTAGGCGACGTTCTGCCACTCGAGGTTGCAGTAGGGCAGCAGGCGCCCGCTGGTCCGGCGCGCGGCCGCCGTCGTCTGCTCGAGGCCGCGGCCCGGGCTGCCGCCGGAGGCGTTGAGTGCGAGGCGCACGCCGTACCGCCCGAGCAGGTCGACGGTGCCCTCCGCCATGCCGGCCGGCACGTGCACGTGCACGTCGATCTTCGGGATGTCCTCCGCGAAACGCGGGGCCGTCGGGTCTTCGTCGGGGCCACCGGGCGGGATGCGCGTGGTCCACCAGAGGAAGCCGCCGACCAAGGATGCGACGAGCGCTGCCGCCACCCCGAGTGTTCGAGCGTTCCGCATGTCACCGAACATACTCGAAGTCGCGGAACGTGCCTCGCCCATGCCCGTGCCGGTGGGTGGGTGCCCCTTGCCCCTGCCCTTGCCCCTGCCCTTGCCCCCTTGCTTGCGCGAAGCCGACGCCGACCCCGAATCCGATGGCGACCCCGAAGCCGACGCCGACCCCGAATCCGATGCCGACCCCGAAGCCGACGCCGACCCCGAATCCGAATCCGAATCCGAAGCCGAATCCGACGCCGAAGCCGAACCCGAATCGATGCGCCGCTACCGCGGGCCGATGTACTTGGACGAAGGGCGCAGCAGGCGGCCGTGGAGCCGCTGCTCGCGGACGTGGGCGCACCAGCCGACGACGCGGGATGCGGCGAAGGTCGCGGTGAAGAGGGCGCGGTCGATGCCGAGCGCGTCGAGCAGGACCGCGGTCCACATCTCCACGTTGGCCCGCAGCCGGCGTCCTGGTTTGACGCGTTCGAGGACGCGCTGGGCGGCCGACTCGACGGCATGGGTCAGGGCGATGCGACCCGACCCGCCAAGCTTCGCAGCCGCTGCTTCAAGCGCCGACGCGCGCGGGTCTCGGACCTTGTAGACCCGGTGGCCCATGCCCATGATCCGGCGGCCCGCCGCGAGCTCGGCCGTGATCCAATCCTCGGCTCGGTCCGCGGTGCCGATCGCATCGAGCATGTCCAGCACGGGACCGGGTGCGCCTCCATGCAGCGGTCCCTTGAGCGCACCGATGGCGGCCACCACCGCAGACGTCGTGTCGGACGCGGTCGATGCCACCACGCGCGCCGCAAAGGTGGAGGCGTTGAGCCCGTGGTCCACCACCGTCGCGAGGTACGCGCCGAGAGCCGCCGCGGCTTCCGGGGACGCGCCGGTCGCGTACAAACGGAGCATGTCCTCCGCGTGTGCTGCGCCCGACGATGGAGCGATGGCGGCTTGGCCGCGCTGCCGGCGTTGCCAGGCCGCCGCGAGCACCGGGATCGCACCCGCCAGTTGGACGTCGGCGTCTTCGTCGCGCGTGTCGAAGTGCGCGATGCCCGCGCGCAACGCCGACATCGCGTCGGGCGCGTCGAGCGCGTCTCCGAGATGATCGAGGCGCGCGAAGGCTTCCTTCCGAGCGAGCGCGAGTTGGACCTGGATGACCTGCGGGTCGAGTGCGCGGGGGCGGGTCTCACCCGAGACGGTGCGCAGGATGGCGATCACCTCCTCGAAGCTGTGGCGGGAGAACGCCTGAACCGGCTGGCCTGCCAGGATCAGTACGCCGCGTTCGCCATCGACCTCGCTGACCGAGGTCTCGGCCGCCACCACGCCTTCGAGTCCGGACGACACAGACTGTGCATCGACGACAGGGGGCGGTTGCGGCTCGTCGACGCCGGACGAGACATGTGCGGGCGTGGTTTGGGAATCACTGGACATGGGGTACCTCCGAGACCCACTCTCGTGACTCACCCAACATTGATCAACGTTGATCATGTGATCAATATAGTGGATTCGACCATGCACCCCTCCGACCCGACCGAAGAACCGTGGCTCAGCGCCGACGCCGCGTGTGCACGGCTCGGTGTGCAGAAGGCGACGCTCTACGCCTACGTGAGCCGCGGGCTCGTGCGCAGCGCACCCGCCCGCGAGGGCAGCGGTCGCGGCGGCCGGCGACGGGTCTACAGCCAGGCCGACGTCGAGCGGCTCTGTGCGCGGCGGGATGCCCGGTCCGGACACGGTGCGGTGGCCGCTGGTGCGCTGCGCTGGGGCGAACCGGTCCTCGACTCCGGCATCTCGCGCATCGACCCGGAGGGGCCTGTCTACCGCGGACGACCCGCAGGAGCGCTCGTCGACCAGGGGGCCGCGTTCGAAGAGGTTGTCGCGTGGCTCCTCGAGCGTCCCTGGGTGGCTCCGCGCGCCACGCGCCCGATCGCGATTCCCGCCGCTGCCACGACCGTCACCGCACGGCTCGGGTTCGTGCTGCAGAGTCTCGCGATGGGAGACGTCGAACCGAGCGCGGAATCCATCGTGCGCCACTGCACCGCCGGGCTCGCCGTCGCCACCGCCGATGCCCGCCTCGCCCTCCGGTCCCCGAGCACCGTACACGCGCTGCTCACGGCGTATGGCGTGCGCGCGACCGCGCCCAAGCGGCGACTCGTGAACCGGGCCCTGGTGTGGGCGGCGGAACACGAACTCAACGTGTCTTCGTTTGCGGCTCGAGTGGTCGCGTCCACCGGTGCAGCAACGTGTGTCTGTCTCACCGCCGCGAACGCAGCCTTGTCCGGTCCACGCCACGGGGGCGAGACCGAACGTTTCGAAGCGCTGCTCGACGAAACGGGCAGCCCCGACCGAGCCGCGCCCACCCTGCGGGCACGCCGCCAACGAGGCGAGCTCGTGACAGGGTTCTCCCATCCGCTCTACCCGGACGGCGACCCGCGGGCGAAGTCGCTGCTCGAAGCGGTCGCGTCGGACCGGAAGAAGCGCAGCGTGACGCTGCGCTCGGTCGTGGAAGCCGCGGCCAGCGCGGGCGAGGGCGCACCCAACCTAGACGTCGGCCTCGTCGCCACCCGGATCGCACTCGGCCTGCCGCGCGGCGGAGCGCTCGCCCTATTCGCGATCGGACGCCTCGCCGGATGGATCGCCCACATCGAGGAACAGCGAGGTGCGCCTTTCCTGCTGCGCCCCCGGGCGCGCTACACCGGTCCCCGGAGCGTGATCCAGGATGGCCCCGGTTGAAACCCCAGTTGTCAACGAGACCTGACCAAGCGACCCTTGGGCGCTGATGCGATGGTCCACGCGTGAGTGACCCCGGTCGCGACTCGTTGGAAGCGGCGCGGACACTCGCCGCCGACGACGACAACACGACGAGCGACGCCGACGTAGACGGTTCGCTGAAAACCGTCGACCCGTCGCACTACGTCATCGGCGACGATGTCGCGCGAGGTGGCATGGGCGTCGTGCGTGAGGCGCGGGACACGCGCACCGGACGACTGGTTGCCGTGAAAGAGCTCCTCGGCGATCCGAGGCCTCAGCAGCGGCTGCGCTTCGAACGCGAGGCGCGAATCACGGCACAACTTCAACATCCGAGCATCGTGCCGGTGTACGAAGTTGGTCAGTGGCCGGACGGTCGCCCCTTCTTCGCGATGAAGCTCGTCGGCGGTCGAGCCTTCGACGTCGTCGTCGACGAGGCGTCCGATCCGGGAGCGCGGCTGGCGCTCGTCCCGCGAATTCTCCCGGCGGTCGAGGCGATTGCGTACGCGCATGAGAAGGGGATCATTCACCGCGATCTCAAGCCGGCCAACGTCCTGCTCGGCGAGTTCGGGGAGACGATCGTCATCGACTGGGGACTCGCCAAAGGCATCGGCGACACCGACGATGTGGCGGACGCGCGCGACACCCTGGACGCGGCCAACGAGGACGACACGCTCACCCGCGAAGGGTCCATCATGGGCACGCCCGCCTACATGCCGCCTGAGCAAGCGCGTGCCGAGCCGCTCGACGCGCGAGCGGATGTGTACTCCCTCGGCGCCCTGCTCTACCACTCGCTCTGCGGACGGCCTCCCTACGAGGGCAATGCGCTCCGCCAGCTTCTCGAGGGACCGCCGGTGCCCCTGTCCGAGCGGGCGCCGAACGCGCCCCCCGATCTGGTGAGCATCATCGACAAGGCGATGGCGCGCGATCGGACCGAACGTTACCGCGACGCACGGGAGCTGGCGCGCGACCTCGAAGCCTTTCAAACGGGCCGCCTTGTCGGAGCCTACGAGTACACGTCGTGGGAGCTCGTGACGCGCTTCGTACGACGCAATCGGGCGCTGACCTGGGCCCTGGCTTCCCTGGTGGTCCTCGCCGTCGCTGCGGTGGTGTTCATCGTTCGAGAGCAGCAGGTGGCCGAGGCCGAGCGAGAACGAGCGGTCGTTGCCGAGCGGCGCGCGCGCGGCCAGGAGCGCGAGACTCACGAACGCCTTGCCCAAGTCCACTGGCAGAGCGCCGTGCGTCGTCTTCGAAGGGGCGACCACCTCGGCGCCGAGTTGTTTGCCGCGGCCGCGATGGCGGAGTCCCCCGAGCATCCACGCGGGCCCAACCGCGCGCTGCGTGAGACCACGCAGGTCGGGGATTGGCTCGCGGGCCCCGCGGCCACCTGGGCGGCGGCCCGCGCTCTGCGTTTCGCCAAGCAGGCGCGGACGTTCGGCGAGCACGAAGACTGGATCTACGACGTGCTCGTCTCGGACGACGACCGATGGCTTGTGACCACTTCGGCAGACCGGCGCGCGGTGATCTGGGATCTGAACACCGGGCACGTACAGCAAGTGCTCGAAGGACACGGTGGGACGGTCTTTCAGGCGGCGCTCGATTCAGCATCGGCACGGCTCGCGACGAGCGCGTACGACGGTGAAATTCGGATCTGGTCGTTCCCGCGAGGCGAGTTGCTCCGGATTGTCGAGCACCCCGCCGACCGGGTGTACGGGGTGTGTTTCGCTGCAGACGGAACCTTGCTGGGTGCCGGGAGCGACGGACAGATCGCCGTGTTCGACGCAGACACCGGCGAGATGCGGCAGACGATCGAAGCAACGACTGCCGTTCCCTGGCGCCTCCTCTGCCCCCGCGAGGCGTCCGTCGCCGTGTTGAGCAGTTCAGGTCCCGAGGCGGTCGTGGTCGACCTGCCCTCCGCCTCGGTCGTTCGACGGATCGGAGGCGGAGGCGGTTTGGTCAACGGGGCCCGCTCCAGGATGCGAGGCCTCGATCTGACGCCGCAGGAGATCGTCACCGTGGATGACGAGGGCGTCCTGCGGCGATTCGACCGCACGGGCGGCGCCCTGGTCGCCGAGACGCGATTCGGGGACGGCTACGACATCGTGACCGTGTCTCCCGATGGACGATGGCTCGCCCTGGCCGCCGACGAGATCACCATCATCGACGCCGAGAGCATGCGACCGGTGGCGCGGTTCGACGGGCATGAGGGGAGGATCGCCGCACTCGCCTTCAATTCGTCGGGGAGCCGGCTGTTCAGCGGGGGCGTGGATCGCCGGGTGGTCGAGTGGGAGATCCCAACGACCCGCGAGGGGGTGTCGTTCGTGGCCCCGAGTCGCGGCCGGATCGATGTCGCCGTCTGGAGCCCCGATTCGCACTGGCTGCTGGCGGGGGGCGACGACGCGGTCGTGCGTGTCTGGGACGCACGCACGGGCCGCATGGACCACGTCTTCGAAGGGCACACCGCGCCGGTCCGGGCCGCCGTGTTCGTCGACGCCGACACGGTGGCCACCTCCGGGATGGACCGAACCCTGCGGGTTCACGATCTTGCGGCGCGCACCAGCGAGCTGGTCGCGCGGCTGCCCCACTTTGGCGACGCCCTGACGCTTTCGCCGGATCGGCAGACGCTCGCGATTGCGAGCGGGGACGGTGCCATCCTGCTGCGCGATCAGGCGAGCGGCGCACTGCGAAGTGTCCCCATTGCGGACGGGCGCACATGGTGGGTGGGCTTCCATCCGTCGGGCGAGTTCCTCGCGAGCGCCGGGTTCGATGGTCACGTCACGTTGATCGACGCTGGCAACGCCCGCGTCATCCGCCGCTGGAGCGCGCACGAAGCGCGCATCTACGACGCCAGCTGGCATCCGGACGGGAGCGAACTGACCACCGTCGATCTGGAAGGGCAACTGCGCGGGTGGGATCCGCAGAACGGCGAACGCGTGCGCGGGCAACGGCTCTTGGACGGCGAGGTTGCCCGCTCGGTGGCCTGGTCCCCCGACGGAGAGCGCATGCTCGTGACGACCGATCGAGGTGCGCGCGTCTACAACGCGCGTGGTGTCCTCGAAGCGCGGCTGGACATCGATGAGCGCACCACCGCGGCGAGTTGGACCCCGGACGGACGCATGATCTTCGCGACCGGAGGCCAGGTGTACGTGCTGCCGCTCGACCTGAACGCGTGGCGGCAGGACCCGGCGCAGCTCCTGACGGACTCCGAACGGGACAGCGGGACGACGCTCGAAGCGCTCATGGACAGGAACGCGCACTGACACCCCCACTGCCCTGCACGCGGCCTCTTCAGTACGCGGTCAGTCGGCTTCGAAGCCGGCCGCTTTGTGGGATCCGTCGCAGAACGGTTTGTTCTTCGACTGGCCACAGCGGCAGAGCGCGCACTTCTCTCCGCGCCAGGCCAGCCGACCGCTCGCGGTGCGCAGCTCGACTTTGCCGCTGAGCAGCAACGGGCCGTTCTTCGCACGGGAGATGGTCAACGGACCGCCCTCCCCTTCGAAGCCGTCGCCCTTGGAGCCGATGGCGCCGCGATCCTGAAAGCCGCCTTCTTCGTGGCTGTTGTCGCAGAAGGGTTTCTTCTTCGAGAGGCCGCACCGGCAAAGCGCAGCGCGAAACTTCACGCCAGGCATGTCGTCGGCAGCCCCATCGATCGCCAAGTCTCCCGTGACGTAAAGCGGCCCGTGGTTCGCGACCACGACTTGGTTGCCCTTCGGCGCGGTCTCGATGGCGCCCCCGTCCTTGCGGCGAATCGAGAGCGCGCCGGTGGGACACCGCTGGACCACGTCCAGCGCATCATCCGCGGCCGAGACGTCGGGCTGACACCAAGGCTCGCGGCCACCCACGAAGAGCTCGCCCTCCGCCCGCCCACACTCGCCAATGTGAATGCAGAGGCGACCATCCCAGGTCACATCCGCGCTCTCGCCCTCGAAGGTCTTCGGTTCGTCCGACATGCCCGCGAGCCTACCACCACGCGCAATGCGTTTGTTGTCCGCGGGGGACGGGCGCATCTCCCTCCGACCTGTTCGGGGCAGAGCCCCTCCCCAACTTCCTTCGCGCTGGCACGGCTTCGGGCCGTCAGTCGCTCATGACTTCGATGACGATGCCGCCTGGCCCACGCGCGAACACCTCACCGGCCACCCGCACCCGCTCCACACTCTTGTCGCTGAGCAACAGTGCCTTGCCGGCGGCCAGTGCTTCTTCCTGGTCGGCGTGGGTGGAGGCCTCCACCCAGTCACCACCCGACGCCTTCTTGAACACGGTCTCGGCCATGATCAGAAGTCGTCCAGACCTTCGAGGTCGTCCGTGTCCGCGTCTTCTTGATACGCACCGCCGCCGCCGCCGCTGTCGACGGCGCTGCCGTCGTCGTAGTCGTCGTCGCCGTAGTCGTCGTAGCCATCGCCGCTGCTGGATCCACCCTGATCGCTGGCCGCGACACAGCGTTCTGGCGCACCGCGTCGCATCTTCACACCGTTCCACGGACCGCCGCCGGTCTCGGAATCGTCGACGCCCCATTCACCGGTGATGAAAAGGTCGTTGTCCTGCCGGCGGGTCATCTGGAAGTAGCCGCGACCACGCGTGGTCTGGGTCCGCCCGATGACCATTTGGCGCTGCTCCTCCCAGGTGAAGCGCAGCGTGTCGCCTTGGATCGTGCCCTGGATGCGACCGCGCCGTTCGTCCTTCTCGTAGTCGCCGACCACCTGCGAGCCGGTCTGGCACAGGTGCATGTTGCCGTATTGCGGCGACTGCCAGACGCCGTGGAAACTCCCGCCCTCTGGCATGACGCCAATTGTCAGGTTCGCGCTCCCGCCGCCGCATCCCACACACATCGCGACGACGCCCAGCAGCCCCATCTTCCAACCATCAATGACACGCATCTGACCTGTCCTCGTCCTGTTCCACCCCACGCGGGGCCGGGCGGACGATAGCGCAAACCTCCAGCCGGGTGGAGGGTTGCGTCAGAACCCACCCATTCGCCCCCAGCAAGCGCCGAACCGACACGGTGCAGCCGAGCGAAGCGAGCCAGCCGTGTCACCGGGACGGGGTTTGGGGGCCGTGCCCCCAGGCATAGGAGCGCGTGGACGCGCGCAGCCGCCAGATGCTCCAAGTGCTTCTTCAACACCTCCAAGTGCATGGGCGGCGAGCACGTGCACGCAGCCCAGGTGGGGAGGAGCCCAACGGGCGGAGGGGGAACCCTTCCCCCGCCGAAAAACAAGGGCGCGAATTAGGGCCGCCAGTCCCGCGAAGCGGGCCAGGCCCGTCGTACCAAGAAATCAAACTCCACCCGTGCACCTGCGCAGGCCGCAGGCCGAGCAACTGGTGCACTCTCCAAGTGGGCCCCGAGAGCGCCGATAGGAGCGCGTGGACGCGCGCAGCCGCCAGATGCTCCAAGTGCTTCTTCAACACCTCCAAGTGCATGGGCGGCGAGCACGTGCACGCAGCGACGGGCGCGAATTAGGGCCGCCAGTCCCGCGAAGCGGGCCAGGCCCGTAGTGGCAATAAGGAAGCCCGTTGATGTCTGAGCGCTCGCGGTGCACGCTCGCGACCTCGTGGCCCAAGTCAATCCACTCACTCGGGAGTTGCTGGTCAAGCTGGTCTACTACGGACCTGGTCTCGGCGGAAAGACGACCTCTCTACAGCACATTCATGCCGCCTCCCCACCGGAGTCTCGTGGACAGCTGGTGAGCCTCGCGACCCCGGTGGACCGCACCTTGTACTTCGACTTTCTGCCGTTGCGGGCCCACGAGGTCCGGGAGCATCACGTCCGGCTACAGCTCTTCACGGTCCCGGGCCAGGTCTACTTCAATGCGACCCGCAAGCTGGTGCTCACCGGCGTGGACGGACTGGTGTTCGTCGCGGACTCGCAGCGCGAACGGTTCGACGCCAACCTCGAGAGCATGGAGAACCTCGTCCAGAACCTCTCGGAGCAGGGGCGGAGCCTCGAAGACACGCCAATCGTCTTCCAGTTCAACAAACGCGACCTGCCCGGCGTGATGGGGCTGGACGAACTGAACCGCTCTCTCAACCCGGATGGCCGACCGAGCTTTGGGACCATCGCGACGGACGGCGACGGGGTGATGACGGCGCTCGATGTGCTCGTGCAGGCATCGCTCGACGACCTCGAGGCCCGGGGTGTGCTCGGCGGACCCCAGAAGTCGGCACCGGAGTCCCCCGAGTTCTCACGCGCAGAAAAGGCGCTCGAGGAACAGATCGGTGCGGCCACGGAAGCCGTCTGGAAAACGAGCATTGAGCGGGCCATCGCCCAGGGGACCTTGCCCGTCGGCAACTCCACGTTCCCCTCCGCCGTGGAACCCTTGAAGTCCGCGCCACGTCCTGGTGGTGGCGGCCAGGCTTTGAGCCGTTCTTCGATTCCGTTTCGTGCGTCGCCTCCCGGCCCGAGTTGGGCGCCGCTCTTTCCCGATGCGCAGGGAGAAGCGATACGCCAGATCGAAGCCGACCTGGCCGCCGCGAGGTTGTCGGATGCGATCGTCCGGGTCGACGGACTCGTGGGCGACGTGCTCCGGGCGGTGGCGCGCGACGCGGGCAGCCCGGTCGACCAGGGCGCGCTGCTGGTTCCTTGGCTCGGCGTGCCGGGTGTGCGCTGGCTGGCGTTCCGAAAGATCGTGCGGCGGGCTCGGGACGGGAGTCCGATCGACATCCGGGACGCGCTCGAGGCGTTCGCGGTGCTGCTCTTGCTGCGCACGGCGCTCGATTGAGTTCGGGATGTCCCATCTAGACACCGCCGACGCGCCCCTGCATCACCAGGATGGCGTGTGGTTTGCCGTCAACGACACCTCCGCGACCGACTTCGTCCGGGTCTTCTCGGATGGCCAGCGCCTCGTCGTCGCTGCCAGCTCCGCGAGCACGTGCGGCTGGGATTCCGGGGCGGCGACCATCTCCGCACCGATGCTCGACGCCGTGCACCGCTGGGTCCGCGGCGAGGACTACCGGACCGCCGCGCTCCCAGGCATGGTCGGGCTGTTCGGCCTGGTCCGCGCCGCGTTCCTGGAAGGCGCCAAGCCCCACCCCGAAGACGACATGGTGGGCGGGCCGTCGGCCTCGTTGGCCGTCGCCGTTCTGGAAGGCAACCGACTCCGTGTGGGCTGGCTCGGGTCCATCGACACACTGGTTCTTGGCTACCGCGGACTGCATCGGACCTGCCTTCAGACCCCAGGCAACCCGCTTCCGTACGTGGTCTCGAGCTATGGGCAGCGGGAGGGACCCTGGGTGCCCAACCTGATGGAGGTCACCGTCTCCACGGGGGATCTCGTGATGCTGCAGCACCAGGGCGTGATGGGCATGGCCCGCGCGTCGGATGCCCAGCTGGCCGAGTTCCTCAAGCACGAGACCCCCGCCGAGCAGGTGGTTCGAGCCTGCCGGGACGTGGTGGGGCAACACAACGAGCTGTTGCGGGGCAAGAAACGCCTGATCGGGGACCCTTTCTTCGCGCTCGCAGCGTTCCGGGTCTGACCGCAACCGACGGCTGAAATGTGCGAACAGGTCGGCATGTCTATCAATTCGTGCCGACAACGGCCGGCGGCCTTTGAAACCAGTACCCTTGCCGTCATGCGGAACGGCTTTCTCTTCGTGTTCGTGCTCGCGTTTGCATGCTCGCCTGCCCCACCCGGCACCCCGGGACGGGATGGCGGAGGCATGGTCGATGCCCCTGGAAGCGATGAGGACGAGGACGGCGACGGGATCTCGGACGAGGACGAAGGTCGGCGGGACGGGACGGACACCGATGGAGACGGAACCCCCGACTACCAAGATCTCGATTCCGACGGGGATGGGATCTCCGACTCGGTCGAAGCGGGCGACGACGACCCACGCACCCCTCCGCGGGATGCGGACGCGGACGGCACCCCGGACTTCCGGGACGAAGACTCCGACGACAACGGGATCCTCGACTTCGAAGAGTCGGTCGCGGACTCGGACGGCGACGGCCGCCCCGATTTCGCGGACCTCGACGACGACAACGACCGCGTGAACGACGCGGCGGAACTCGCGCTCGGTGGGCCTGGGGTGGACACAGACGGAGACGGCATCCCCGACTTCAAGGATCCCGACTCGGACGACGACACGATCATGGATGGCGACGAGCGCGACCTGGACACCGACGCGGACGGCATCCTGGACGTGGCGGACCTGGACAGCGACGCAGATGGTGTGTCCGACGCCGACGAAGCCGGCGACCGCGAGTTGAGCACGCCTCCGGTCGACACGGACATGGACGGCATCCCCGACTTCCGGGACCCGGACTCCGACAACGATGGGGTGAGCGACCTGGACGAGCGCATCGCCGGCACGTCCAGGGTGGACGGGGACAGCGATGGCGACGGCGTCAGCGATCTGATCGAGATCGCGGCCGGCACCGACCCGCTCGCCGCCGACGACAACCCGCGCACGCGCGGCGACTTCGTGTTCGTCGTGCCGTTCGAGGAGGCCCCGACCCCGGACCGCGACACGCTCGAGTTCCGGACCAACATCCAGATCGCGGACGTGTACTTCTTGTTCGACACCACCGGATCGATGGACGGTGAGATCAGCGCGATGCGCAGCGCGGTTCGAGACATCATCTCCGATCTGACGTGCGAGGACTTCGGCACGCCCTGCATGGGAGACGACATGTGCGCGGCCGGCCAGGTGTGCAGCTTCGAAGGCACCTGCATCGCCGACCCAGGCATGAGCTCCTGCGTGGCCTCCGTGTACACAGGGGTCGGAACCTACGAGGGGAACGGCAACAGCTACCGCAACCTGCTCGGCATCCAGCCGAACCCGGCGAGCACCCAGAGCGCGATCCCCGGTTCGGCCAGCGGCGGCGGCGCCAACGAGAGCCTGTACCAGTCGGTCGCATGCGTGGCGGATCCGACCGCATGCAGCGGGGCCCGATGCGGTGGTTCCGGGACCATCGGTTGTCCTCGGTACCGCGAAGAAGCGGTCCGCATCCTGGTCACCATCACCGACGAACAGGACGAGTGCAGCTGCGGCGCGGTCGACAGCGCGGCGGCGGCTGGTTCCCGGCTGCTCGCTCAGTCGATCACCTTCGTCGGGGTCGACGCGGACTCCGGCCACGAGCCACGCGCCAACCTCCGTTCGATCGCCACCGAGAGCGACTCCCTTGCCTCCGATGGCAGCCCGCTGGTCTTCGACGGAGACGGTGCCGCGGTGCGCGCCGCGGTGACGGGCGCCATCAACGAGATCGTCAATGGCGTACCGATCCGGGTCACCATCGAACCGACGGACGAGCCGGAGGACGATGGGGACGCCCTGCGCTTCATCGACTACCTGGAGACCAACACGAGCGGCGTCGGGCGCTGCACCGCAGGCCTCGCGACCGAGGACACCGACGCGGACGGGCACGACGACGCGTTCCCCGCCCTGACACCGGGCACGGACGTGTGCTGGGACGTCGTGCCGGTGATGAACGACTTCCAGGAGCCGGCCACCTCGCCTCTCGTCTACCGGGCCCGCCTCACGGTGTTCGGGGACGGCTCTCCGCTCGACTCACGGCTGGTCTACTTCCTCGTGCCGCCCCGCATCGAAGTCCCCATGGGACCGATGTAGGGGAGTTCGGGGCGATCGGCAGCGTAGAATCGCTGTGTTGGGCACCCCAACGCGTCGACGCTCAGCCAAGTCGAACAATCCCCATCCCTCCAACGAACCTTTCGGGGAACCTTTCGGGGTGGGCGATGTCGGACGTGCTTCAGGGAGAGACGATGGCCAGCCGATTCGCGCACATTCAGGACGAACCCACCCTCCGCGCCAGCTGGCGCCGCCTCGCCCGACGACTCCATCCAGACGCCAACCCTGGTGATCCCGCTGCGGAAGAGACGTTCAAGCAGGCCCACGCCAGCTTCGTCCGGGCCTTGAAGCGGATCCGTACCGGCGTTGCGGAAGTGCGGGCCACCGTCGCGGAAGCCCCGCTCAGCTGTCGCAGTTGCGGTGACCGGTTCGACCATGGGCTCGAGTGCCACCGCTGCGGCGTGCCCCTCCACCGGACGGGCGACGCGGTCGCCCCGATTCAGGACCCACGGATCGACGAGTTCGTCGCCGCTCTCTACCGGACCCCGCGTTTCGACCTTTCGGGCATTCCCTCCGAGACCTGGTCGCGCATGGCCGCGGTCTGGCTGCTGGTCTTCGGTCTCGTCCACCTGCGCATCGGCATGGTGCCGACCGGGATCATGATGCTGGCCTTCGCCGGCTTCACGTTCGCGGTCGAGCTCCACCACCGAATGCGGCGTGGCCGCTTGAACACCCTGCTCTCGAGCCGCTAGGGCCGCCAGTCGAGCGAAGCGAGCCAGGCACGAACAGCGCCAGCGAGTCAGGCGACTCCACCCGTCACCTGCGCAGGCCGCAGGCCGAGCAACTGGTGCACTCCCCAAGTGAGTCGTAGAGGCGGCGGGAGTGCCTTCACCGCGCACAGCCGCCAAGTGCCCCAGATGCCTTTTCAGTGACCCCAACGAACAGGCGGCGAGCACGTGAAGGTGCTCAGAGCCAGGCCTTGCGACGCCAGAACGCAGGGCCGCCAGTCGAGCGAAGCGAGCCAGGCCCGTAGCGTCAGGAAATCAGTGCACGAAGAGGATCGCGCAGTTCTTCCAGCGGTCCTGAACCCGGGCGCAGAGCGTGGACAGGTCCTCGTCCGCGTCCACGAGGTCGCCCTCGGTGGCGCGACCGGTGCGCTCGTCGAAGCGGCAGTCGTGCAGTGCGACCCAGCGGCCCTCGAACTCGGGGCGGCGGGAGATCTCGGTCCAGCTGAGGCGCTGGACGTCGGATTCGCCGATGGGCTCGGCATGCAGGAAACGGCGCCAGTCGGTGGCAGAGTCGGTCAATTTGCGTAGTGAGAGCACGTTCGGATTTCCTCATCCCCCAAGGCACCCCGGGGCAGACCCCTTGGTGACGGGGGAACCCTCTCAGGTGCCGCACAGACCATCAAGACGGGTCCGTGAGGAGCGGCAAAGGCCCGTTTGACAGCTCCACTGCACGTGCAAGTGAGCGCGGGGTCAGAGAGACAAAAGCCCTATGATTTCAAGCCCGAATCAGCGAATCGTGGGGATGCCGGGGGCGAGGTAGAGGAAACGTTCTCCGGTCGTCGCCAGCTCGAGCGCCATGGAGGCTCCGGGGGCGATCGCTTCGAGGGTCTGGCTGACCATCGCAGCCGCCGCGGCGCGGGGTTCGGCGGGCGGAACGTCCGACCGGCGGGGGATGAGAAGCCGGGCCGGCAGCTTGGCGCCGCCGCGACCCACGCGCTCGCGCACCTGTTCGATCGCGGCGTCCATACCGCCGAGCACATCGACGAGCCCACGCTCTTTGGCCGCGGTACCGGACCAGACCCGGCCTCGGGCAAGCGGCTCGATCTCCTTCGCATCCCGTCCGCGACCGGTTGCGACGATGTCCACGAACTCCGAGTAGAACTCGTCCAGTTCGCGGTCGAGGATCGCCCGCTCGGACGCGTCCATCTCGCGCGCCGGCGAGAACATGTCGGCGTGGGGGGCTTTGCGTACGACCTCGGTCTTGACTCCGAGGCTGTCGAGCAACTGCCGGGCGACGAGCCGCGCCGCAACGACGCCAATGGAGCCGGTGATGGTGGTTGGTTCGGCCACGATGGCGTCCGCGGCGACCCCGATGTAGTAGCCACCGCTCGCAGCGACCCCGGAGAAGCACGCCACGACCGGCTTCTTCTCCTTGAGGCGGATCACTTCACGGTGGATCAGGTCGCTCGTGAGCGCGGAGCCTCCGGGGGAGTCGATGTGGAGAATCACGCCCTTGATCTGCGGATCCTTGCGGGCGATTCGGAGCGACGCGACGATCTGGTCCGCTCGGCGACCCGGTCCGATGCCGCCGTGGACCGCGACCACGCCGATCGACGGCCGGGAGAGCACGCGACGGAAGAAGCGGGCGTCTTTGAACGCGAGGAAGCGCCCCCCCGCCATCAACTTCACCTTCCCGCCGGGATCGACGTGAAGCGGCAACTCGTCGTCGTAGCAGACGGCGTCGATCAGCCCGCGGGCGATCGCGGCTTCCCCGCGGATCATGCCCGCTTCGAAGACTTCGTCGACCGCCGCCGCATCGAGGCCGCGCTTGGCGAGCGCGGAGCGCAACGCGCCGTCCAGGGTGTCGAGCAGCGCCCCCAGCTGTTCGCGTTGCGGATCGCTCATCGCGTCCTTGGACAACGACTCGGCCGCGGTCTTGTACTCCGCCCGCGCGAACGGTTCGATGCCCACGCCGACCTTGTCGAGCAGGCCCTTGTAGTAGCGAACCTCTGCGCCAAGGCCGAGTGTCACGAGGGTTGCCTGGGGCGGCATGAGGATGCGGCCCGCGGCCGAAGCCACGAAGAGCTCGAGGTGGCCCGCGCCATCCGGGAGGTAGACCGCGACCTTCGTCCCGCTGGCGCTCAGCCGGGCGATCAGGTTGCGCAGCCCTTCGGCGAGCGCCCAACTGGTCTGGATCCGGGGAAGTGTGAACAGCACCCCGCGCACGCCGTCGTCCTCGGCTGCGTGGTCAGCCAGCCTGCGCAGTGTCGTCAGCGACGTTGGCAGGCTTTTCTCGAATCCTGGCAGGAGGCGGAGCAACGACCGTTTGGGATCCTGCATCTCGACGACCGACGGCCGGATCTTGACGTGCAGCCAACCTCCGCGGGGTCGTCCCACCGCGCGTCCAACCCACCACAAGGGGAGCAGCGGAAGTTTGAGGAGGTTCCACAGCCCACGGATCATCGCGAATGTCACCCTTGCACCGTAGGGACCCACGAGGGTCACGGCAATGGTCTACGCGATCCTCACTCCGGCCCAGCCGCCGCGAAGTCAACTCAGAGAGGGCGGACGATGAGGTCGACGCGCCGCGACGGGGAGTCGAAGAACACCGTGGTCTCCCGCGGCTGGTACTCGGCGTGTTCGGCGCGGACCTGGCCGAAGGGGGCATCGGTCTCCACGGTCATCTCGTAGAACCCGTCCCCATTCGTCGTCGTCTCGACTTCGTACAGGGTGTCGGACACGAACCGCACCCGTGCCCCCGAGACCGCCGTCTCGGTGCCGGCCGCTCGAACGAACCCCGCGAGCTCGAATGCACTCGTGGGTGGGCCCTCGCCGCAACCGCAGAGAAGGACGACGGCGACGAGCGCGAGCCGCGACACCAGGGTCGAGAGCCGCGACACCATGGTGCCGCAGGTCATCACCGACCCGGCGTTCCGCCAGCCCCGGCCCCACCGCGTTTGAGCTCGGTGAGCACGAGTTTGGCGATGGCTTTGAGCGTCTCGAAGACACCGTCGCCGTTGACGGCGACACCTTCGAAGTCGGGGATTCCGTGCGGGTTCAGTACCTGGCGCAGTTCTTCCACCGGTGCGATCGCCGGCATATCGCGCTTGTTGTACTGAATCACGTAGGGAAGCTTGTCGAGGCTGTACCCCTGCTCCGCGAGGTTGGTGCGGAGGTTCTCGATGGATTCGATGTTCGCTTCCATACGAGCAATTTGGGAATCCGCGACGAACACGACACCGTCCACACCCTTGAGGATCAGCTTCCGACTCGCGTCGTAGAAGACCTGGCCAGGCACGGTGTAGAGGTGAAAGCGCGTCTTGAACCCTCGGATTTCGCCCAGCGCGAGCGGGAGAAAGTCGAAGAAGAGCGTTCGCTCGGTCTCCGTCGCGAGGCTGATCATCTTGCCTTTCGCTTCGGGGTTCGTCTTATTGTAGATGTACTGCAGGTTCGTCGTTTTTCCACAGAGCCCAGGCCCGTAGTAGACGATCTTGCAGTTGATCTCGCGCGACAGGTAGTTGATGAACGACATCGTTGATCCTCTTCGCGTTCAGTCGTTGAACAGGTTGTCGATGTCGTCGTCGGTGATTTCGGCGAATGGCGTCTCGTGGTTCGGGTCTTGGACCTTCGCCACCAGCACCGCAAAGATGGTGTCCAGCTCCTCGCTCGCTTTCTTCACCCGAAGGCGCACGAGACCGAGGCTCGTCTTGTTGTCGAAGATCACCACCAGAATGACCCGGTTGCCCACCAGCTTGATCTGGATGTTGGCCCGTTCGCCTTCATGGAACTGGGTGGTGAACTCGTTCTCGCGAAGCAACTTGGCGATGCCCCCCGTCGCGGCGATGTTGCCTGCGGTCAGAGACGCGAGTGAGGTTGTGTCGATCTGTTCGGTCTCGCCCGCCGCTGCGATGAGCTGACCGTTCTTGTCGATGATGAACACGACTTGGGCGTTCGCCTCCCGGACCAGACGATCGACGATCGTCTTGATCTGGTTGAACTCCTCCTCGTACATCACCATCTGAGGGTTCGTCATCCACTCCTCCGAAAGAGTCCCGAGCGGGTGCCCGGGAGCCTGTGGTGGTACCAGAATCGGACACGCCAGGACAAGCGCTATCCCTGAAGGGGCGTCCCCAATTCGTCCACGATGTTGCGAATTTGCAGCAATTGCACTCAGCGACGCCTGACGCGCCGCCACATGAGCAGCGCGAATAGTCCCAAACCGGCCGCGCTCGAAGCCGGATCTGGCGCGCCGGCGCCGAGAATGCGGCATCCGCAGCCTCCCTCGTCGGCCGGAGGCTCGGTCCCGGCGTCCTCTGCGACCCCCGCGTCCTCCACGGTGCCGGCGTCCGGATCCATGCCGGCGTCCTCCATGATCACGGGACACTCGGCCGAAAGATCGCCGCTGCGTTCGATCTCGGCCGCGATCGTGTAGATGCTCTGACCCGCGGTGTTCAGGTCGGTTGCGCGGAGCGCCATGTACAGCGTCTGGCATCGCGGCAGCGGGTAGTCGGTGCCCTCCCGAAGCGCGACGACGCGGGCCGCCTCGAACGAGGTGTCGCCGATGAGCCCAGGCGTGCGTGGGCCGATGTACGCCACCGGCGAGCCGGTCTTCAGGTAGAGATCGTAGACGCCCGCGGGGGTGAGGTTGCGGATGCGAATGGTGAGACTGGTCGCGTCCACCGGGATCTCGATCGAGTAGTGGAGCGGCACCACGCCCGCGCCCAGGCTGCCCGTCGCGAACTCGACGCCGCTGTAGCCGCCGTGCGCCCGACCTTCTTCGATCGGCACGATGCGCCGGCACCCGAGCAATCCGCGCTCTTCCATCACCGCGGTCACCGCGGCACGATCGCTGTCGTCGAGGGCATCGAGCATCTCTGCGGTGCTGACGACGAGCGTCGCGGCCTCATCGAGGGTCGCGGTGGGTGAGAGGGTCAGAAGCGCTGCAAAGGCCACCGCGTCCGCCTTCTCCGCACCAATGCGTTCGCGGACCGTCCAGAGGGCGCCGCCCCAGATCGTTCCGTCCGCGTGCACCTCTCCGAACAGATCGCCCGGACACACGAGTCCGCTCGAGAGATCGCGAAGCGAGGCTTCGCCGCCACCGCCGCCACTGGAAACGTAGTCGGCGAGCTGCGGGTCCCCGGTGATGGTGGACGAGAAGTAGTCCGAGTAGCCCTCGTTGAGTGCGCCCGGCTCGTAACTGATGCCCAGCTCCCGATCGATGATGAACATGTCCAGGTTCGCCGTGACGTCCACGATGCCGTGCGTGAACTCGTGGTAGACGACGTCGCCGTCGTAGCCGAAGTCGATGCGGTTGCCCTGACCGAACGCCATGATGGCGCACTGGTCGCGGCTGCATGCAGACGGCGAGTAGAACGCGTTGTCGTAGGGGCGACCGCCACGCTCGACGTAGTTGCCGATGGCCTCGATGATCGAGCTGGAGTCGCAGCAGGTCCACTCGAAGGCGTGGGTGTCCCGGAAGTAGCCGGCGACCACATCGGAGTGGTGGTAGAGGTTCGTCTCGACGAACTCGTCTTCGTACGAAGGTTCGTCGGGATCGTAGAGCCAGTGCCCCTCGGCGTCCGCCACCGCCCGCTGGGTCGGCACACAGGAACCGGCGCCGCCCGGGTCGCAAGACTGGGCGCGCACGTAGCGGCCGGTGAGAAAACGGTTGCTCGTGAGGTTCTGAAGCTCGACGTCGATCGGCATGTCGTCGCTGGCGACGGGGTTCGGGTCCCACACGCGGCCGTGGTCGTGACGAAGGATCGACTTCCGTGCGATCTCGTCTCCGCTCCGGGCGTCGAAGTACACAAACGCCCGCTCGTGCAAGGCGCCCTGGACTTCGATCTCCCAAGTGGCCCGGACGATTTCGCCATCGTCGAACGCGACCAGGCGGGTCCCCACCGGGCGGGCGGCCACCCAGCCGAGGGCGCGCACGGCGCTGGCCCGGGGCGCCTCGATCGGTTCGACCGGCGGCGGCTCCACGGCCTCGGATCCCGCTGCCAGAATCACACTCTCCGCGCGCATCTGCGAATCGAACCGCACGTTGACGGCGGCCGACAGAACCGGGAGATCGAACGCGTAGCGATCGAAGCGCACCACGGTCACGCCATGCGCACGCAGAACGCGGCGGGGACGCAGGTCCATGCCCTCGAGATGCGCGGCGCCCGAGACCGATGCGAGGACCGCACGCGCAGCCACCACCGGATCCCCAGGGGACACCGGCTGGTGAAACAGACGGAGGACCGTCGCGCCGGAGGTCTCCACGCGCTGCATCGGCGGTCGAAGGCCATCCTCGTTCGGGTCGAGGAGCTGCGCGCGACCAGGCGCGACTCCGAACACGAGCACAGCACACATGGCGGCGCCGAGGCGTCCGCACGTTCTACGATCAAGCATCACACACACCATCCTCTGCGTCCGACCACACACCGGACGTTCGTCACCACACCCCGCACTGATACTACGGGTGCGGGAAGCGGCCAATGAGACCAGGCACACTGCGCGGAAGACTGCGCGGAACACTGCGCGGAACACTGCGCGGAACACCGCGACGCTCAGCGGGCAGGCGGCGATGGGGCACACCACCGGGATGACCGGGCACCGAAGGTGTCAGCGCCACTCCGCCAGCGACGGGGCCGGCGAGAGCAGCGGCTCGGATTGCCAGGGGCCCTCGAACTCGGGGTCCCACGGCCACCGAAGCGTCTCGACCCCGAACTGGGCGTCGAACACCTCGATCAGCATCGGTTCGGCGATCTTCGCATGGGGCGAGAAGCCCCAAATGTTCTCCTGGGAGATGTCTTCGAGCGTCGCGTAGTAGCGCCACAGGAAGAAGCCCGCGAACCACTCGTGTTCCAGAAACGCATCGAAGCTCGCGGCAAGCGCCCTCGCCTGCTCGCGCTCGTCGACGACGACGCCTTCCATGCCGTCCGGCCACAGCCATGGCTGCACCGCCGCGTTGGCGCGTGTCGTGTAGCCGACTTCGACGAAGAGCACGGGCATCTGAAGCGTCTCCGCCAGCGCCTCGACGCTCGGCACGATCGCACGCGCGCCGGCTGCGTAGGCTTCGTCGCTCGCGTCGTCTTCGTGGTGCAGCGGGTAGAACGCGTTGATGCCGATGAGATCCAGCTGATCCCAGAAGAGCACATCTTCCGCTTCGTCCCAGTTGCTGCTGTACGTGAGCATTCCGGGGAACACCGACCGGACTTCGTCGATGAGCGAACGCCAGTAGCGTCCGAACCGCCCCGACCAACTCTTGCACTCGACGCCGATGCTGAACCCATCGGCGCCGGCCGCGGCCGCGTCGCGCGCCCAGGCCATCACGAATGCCCGGTAGCTCTGTTGGTAGGTCTCCCAATCGGTCGGCGCCATCTCGCCGCGCCAGCCTTCGGTCTCGACCCAGAGGTGTGGGATCAGCAGCACCTTGAGGCCGCGCGCATGCGCCATCTCGATCATGCGCCGCACGTCCTGCCGGTTCGTCTCGTACGGCGCCTCGAAGTCCATCTGGATCTGGGTGTCCTCGAGTCCCCACACCCGGCCGAAGGGCGTCAGCGAGACCCAGTTCGCACCCATCGCCGCCAAGTGATCCAAGAGCCGCCCCGAGGCTTCGCTCCCGTAGCCACGGCCGGGTTGTTGAATGGACTCGATGGGGCCGATCGTCACGCCGCGGATGGCCTCACGCCCGCGCCACCCATCCGCGCCTGGAGGCAGGACGTGCCAGGCATGCACCGGGACCGCGCCCATCCAGAACGCCAGAAGCACTCCGGTGCGAGCGAACGCGCGCGTGACCGACCGAGCCACGTCCTCTAGCCGACGATCAGGTTCAGGATCCGTCCGGGGACCCAGATGGTCTTGCGCAGTGTCTTGCCCTCGAGAAGCTCCGCGACGTTGGGCACCTCTTTCGCCGCCGCGAGTGCAGTCGCTTCGTCGGCGTCCGGCGACAAGTGCACGACCCCTCGCTTCTTGCCGTTGACCTGGACCGGCACTTCGACCTCCGAGTCGATCAACTTCTCCGGATCGGCGACGGGCCACGGCGCGCGCTGAATGGACCCTTCGTGGCCGAGCAGATGCCACATCTCTTCGCCGAGGTGCGGCGCGAACGGATGCAGCAGCTGCGCGAGCCGCGACACGCCCGACTTGGGCGGAGGCTTTTGTTTCGCGAGCTCGCTCGAGAGCACCATCATGGCGCTGATGGCGGTATTGAAGCGCATGTGTTCGATGTCGCCGGTGACCTTGTCGATGCACTTGTGCGTCGACTTCTCCAGCGCGTCGTCGCACGGCACGTCCTCGGCCTGCGAGGCGAGCCGCCACGCCCGTTCGAGAAAGCGGCTGACGCCCGCGATGTTCGCGGTGTTCCAGGGTTTCGTGGCCTCGAGCGGCCCCATGAACATCTCGTAGACGCGCAGGGCATCGGCGCCGTGTTCCCGGATGATGTCGTCCGGGTTGATCACGTTGCCACGCGACTTGCTCATCTTGAACGCCTTGGCGAGCACCGGCACGTCCGTGCCCTTCCACGACAGCGCGCTTCCCTTCTTCTGCACGTCGGCTTCGCTGAGCGCCTTGCGGGTGAGCGGAGACTGATCGCGGCCATCGACGAACACGCCGTCGTCGGTCTCCTGGACGAACTCCAGCGCCACCGGTCCGTCGGCGCCCTCGTATCCGTAGATCTCGACTTCACCGAGCAGCATGCCCTGGTGTACGAGCTTCGCGAACGGCTCGGGCGCGTGCTTCGGGATGTAGCCCGCGTCGTAGAGCACCATGTGCCAGAAGCGCGCGTAGAGCAGATGGAGCACCGCGTGTTCGGCGCCGCCTACGTAGAGATCCACCGGCAGCCAGCGCGAGGCCGCTTCTTCCGACCAGGCGAGCTGGTCGTTGTGCGGGTCGCAGTAGCGCAGGTAGTACCAGCAGGAACCGGCCCACTGCGGCATCGTGTTCGTCTCGCGCGCGAACCACTGTCCGTCGCGTTCGAAGAGCCGCCAGTCCTGCACTCGGGCGAGCACGCCGCGCGGATCCTCACCGGGCCGGTAGTCGTCCAGTTCCGGAAGTTCGACCGGGAGCGCATCCGCCTCCACCGCGATGGCTCCGTCGTAGTCCACCACGAAGTCGACGCCCTCCTCGCCCTTCCTCGGATCGGTGACGCCCTCTGAGAGGGTGACCGGAAAATAGATCGGGATCGGCTCGCC
Source organism: Deltaproteobacteria bacterium (assembly GCA_034670305.1). Taxonomy (GTDB): domain Bacteria; phylum Myxococcota_A; class Polyangia; order Polyangiales; family Houyiibacteriaceae; genus JAXMNT01. Next base: position 67,601 of record JAXMNT010000024.1, on the reverse strand, counting down.
CCAGTAGCGCTGGCGGCTGAAGATCCAGTCGCGGAGTTTGTACTGGGTGCGTCCGTTGCCCTGTCCGGCCGCTTCGAGGTCGGCGATGATCGCCTTCTTCATGTCCTCGGTCTTCTGACCGTCGTACTTGCCGCTGTTCAGCGCGATGCCCGCGTCCGCCACCGCGGTCTCGATCTCGCCGCTCGGGGTGCCATCCGCGCTCACGACTTCGACGACCGGAAGATCGTAGGTGCGCGCGAACTCGAGGTCGCGCTGGTCGTGTGCCGGCACCGCCATGATGGCCCCCGTCCCGTAGCCCCAGAGCACGTAGTCGGCGATCCAGACCGGCACCTTGGTGCCGGTCACCGGGTTCTCGGCGAAGCCGCCGGTGAACACGCCGGTCTTCGTCTTCTGCCGGTCGACGTCGCTCTTGTGCTTCGCTTGCTCGACGTAGGCCTCGACCGCTGCGCGCTGCGCCTCGGTGGTCAGCGTCTGCACCATCGGGTGTTCCGGCGCGAGCACCATGAACGTCGCGCCGAAGAGCGTGTCCGGGCGCGTCGTGTAGACGAGCAGGGGCTGCGGTCCATCGGGGGTGTCCGCTTGAAACGCGACCTCGGCGCCCTGGCTCTTGCCGATCCACTCCTGCTGCATCGTGCGGGTCGAGGTCGGCCAGTCGACGTCGTCGAGGCCGTCGAGCAAACGGTCCGCGTACTCGGTGATCTTCAACACCCACTGGCGAATCGCGCGGCGCTCCACCGGGTGGTTGCCACGCTCGCTGCGTCCGTCGATCACCTCTTCGTTCGCCAGCACCGTGCCGAGCGCGGGACACCAGTTCACCCGCACCTCCGACTGGTACGCCAGTCCCCGCTTGAAGAGCTCGAGGAAGATCCACTGCGTCCAGCGCACGTACTTCGGATCGGTGGTGTTGACCTCGCGGGACCAGTCGTAGCTGAAGCCCAGCGCCTTGAGCTGCGCCCGAAACACCGCGACGTTCTCCGCGGTCTTCTTGGCCGGATGGGTGCCGGTCTTCACCGCGTGCTGCTCGGCCGGCAGACCGAACGCATCGAATCCCATCGGGTGGAGCACGTCGTAGCCCTGGGCGCGTTTGGCGCGCGCGAGGATGTCGGTCGCGGTGTAGCCGAGCGGGTGACCGACGTGCAGTCCGTTGCCGGACGGGTAAGGAAACATGTCCAGCAGGTAGAGGCGCTTGTCGCCCGGCGACTCCGGGGTGCGGAAGGTGTCGTCTTTCGCCCAGAACGCCTGCCAGCGCGGTTCGATGTCAGCGGGTGTGTATCGCGCGGTCTCGTCTTCGTCGGCCATCTTGCGCCTCCCTTATCACGCGACCTCCGAAACTGCCCACACCCGCACCTCGTGTCCCGGCGGGCTGCTTCGACGACGGAGAAATGGTGCTTCCGTAAAACTGAACCACGTTCTACAAGCGCCGCTTGGGGCCTGGGTGGCCTCGCAAAGGGGACTTCCAAGATGAGAATGACGTGGATGACGATCGTGGTGCTGTCGCTGTTGGGCGTGGCATGTGGTGGAGAAGAAGCGGCGCCCGAGGGCACCGAAAGCACAGAGGGCACGACCGGCACGCCCACCGAAGCGGCCCCTCCCCCGATCGAACCCCAGGTCTGTGCGGCCGCTCGTCACACCTGCGTGATGAAGGCGAGCGGGGAAGTGGTCTGCGCCGGGCGCAACCTCGACGGCGAACTCGGTGACAGCACGGGGCAGACCCGGTGGAACTGGGTGCCCGTGTCGGGCCTGACCGACGCCAAGGCGATCACCTGCGGCAACGCGCACACCTGCGCACTTCGCCGCGATGGCTCCGTGTCCTGCTGGGGCAACAACAACTACGGCCAGCTCGGTTCGGGGAACACGGACGTCACGCACGTGCCGGTCGCCGTCGCGGGTCTGAGCGGCGTGGACGAGGTCCAGGCCGGTCACAGCTTCACGTGCGCCCGGATCGGCACCGCCGTGCAGTGCTGGGGCCGCAACAACGAAGGACAGCTCGGCAACGGCAGCACCAACGACTCCACGTCGCCGGTCGCCGTGCAAGCCCTCGCGGACGCCGCGTCGATCAGCGCCGGCCGCGGACACGCCTGCGCCCACCGCACCGGTGGCCAGGTCAGCTGCTGGGGCGGCGGTTCCCAGGGTCAGCTCGGCAGCGGCGGCGAGACCTCGCGCAACTCCAACACCCCGGTCGAAGCCGCCGGACTCACCGGCGTCACCCAGGTCGCCGCGGGTGGCAACCACACCTGCGCGCTCACCGCCGCGGGCGTGCACTGCTGGGGTCAGAACGACGCCGGCCAGCTCGGCAACGGCGAAGAGGGCTCCGGCAAGAAGGCCACCGCACCGGTCGCCGTGCCCGCGTTGACCGGCGTCAGCCAGCTCGCACTCGGCACCCGCCGCAGCTGCGCGCTCTTGGCCACCGGCGAAGTGAAGTGCTGGGGCTACAACAACTACACCGCGAAGCTCCTCGCCGTCGGTTCGGAAGAGGGCAACATCCCGACGCCGACCGCGGTCACCGGATTGGCCGGCGCCGCGCGCATCCAGACCGGCGACACCCACGCCTGTGCGATCACCGCCGAGCAGAAGCTCATCTGCTGGGGCACCGCCGGCGACGGACGGCTCGGCAACGGCGACCCGCACTCGCTCCACGAGGCCGGTGAGGTCATCGCGAACATCGCGGCGCTCGAAGCCACGCCCAGCACCCGCGCAACCTTCGCGGCGGGCGAAGGCGACCTCGAATACGCGTTGCACTTCGCGGTGGGCAGCCACCAGGTCTGCGGCATCCAGGACGGCCGCGTCTACTGCTTCGGCGAAGGGTCCGAAGGACGGCTCGGCACCGGCTCGAGCCGCCCGAACCCCTCGACCGGCGGCACCCCCGTCGACGGCATCACCGACGCGGTACAGGTCGCGACCGGTCTCGGACGCACCTGCGCGCTCCGCAAGAACGGGCAGGTCGCCTGCTGGGGCAACCTCTCCGGCCGACTCTCCACGAGCCTCCCGATCCCGATCGAGGGCATCACCGACGCGAAGTACGTGGCGGTCGGCGGCACCGCCTACGGCATGGTCGGCTGCGTCGTGCATGCCGACGACGGCGTCTCCTGCTGGGGCAACAACAACGGCGGCGAGCTCGGTCGCGGCTCCCGCGGCGAAGCCACGATGGAGCCGGCGCGCATCCCGGACTTCACCGGCATCGAAGAGATCACCATCGGCACCTCGTCGCTCTGCGCCCGCAACAACGAGGGCAAGGTCTTCTGCTGGGGCTCCGGCAGCTACGGTCAGATCGGCAACGGCGCGACCGACTCCTCGCCCACGCCCGTCCAGGTCTCGGGCATCACCGACGCCACCGACATCGGCGGCGCGAGCTACAACGCCTGCGCGCTTCGCCGCGGCGGCACGGTCATGTGCTGGGGCTCGAACGAAGACGGACAGATCGGCGACGGCAAGACCGGCCGCGACAACAACGCCACCTCGCCCGTCGCGGTGCGCGGACTGCGCAACGTCGCCTCGCTCGGCAACATCGCGGACTCCTCCTGCGCGCCCCTGCGAGACGGCACCATGCGCTGCTGGGGCGCGAACGACTTCGGTCAGACGGGCCACAACGAGTCCGAGACCGACGACGTGACCGCGCCGTGGGAATGGCTGCGCGACAACGATCCGGCCGTCGCCGCCTTCGGCAACATCGTCGAAGCCGGCTGCGGCTGGAACTTCTGCTGCGCCCTCCACGCCGCCGGCAACGTCTCCTGCGCCGGCTCCACGCCCATCGGCGGCGGCGGCGGCTTCCTCGGCATGTCCAACCGCCGCTCCACCACCCCCATCGCAGCGCCCGGTGTCCAGTTCACCGTGCCCTCGACCGAAGAAGAAGAAGCCACCGCCGAGTAAGGCGCCGCGTCCAACGACCGTGATCAGCCGACCGCACACACAACCTGCGGTCGGCTCTTCGCGTTGGTAGGGGAGGCAAGGAAAGCGGCAGCGGCAGCGGCTTCGGGATCGGCTTCGGGATCGGCTTCGGGATCGGCTTCGGATTCGGCTTCGGATTCGGATTCGGCTTCGGCTTCGGATTCGGCTTCGGATTCGGCTTCGGATTCGGGATCGGATTCGCTTCGGGATCGGCGTCGCCGCGGCTTCGGCTTCGGCTTCGGATTCGGGAGGGCAAGGGCAGGGGCAAGGGCAAGGGCAAGGGCTTCACGCACGGGCATTTTTCCCGTTTTGGCGTATGGTGTTCACGCGCTCGGCGTCGGAGTGGAGTCCGACCACGTGCGTTCAGACTGGGGTGTCCTGGTGAGTATTCGATTGGGTTTCGGCGCGGCCTTCGCGCTTCTCTGCGCATGCGGTGGTTCGGACACGACCCCGTTCGAGGACGCCGGTGCGTCCGACGCACGCCCGGTCGACGCGATGATCGCCGATGCCGGATCCGACGCACTTCTCCAGCCCGACGCGGGCGAGATGGATGCCGCGGAAGACGCGGCGCCCGAACCGCTGGGCGCGCCCTACCCCATCGTGCTGGCGCATGGCTTCTTTGGGTTCGAGACCCTCGCGGTCGGCGCGTGGGACATCACCGACTACTTCTACGGCGTCCCGGCGCACCTCGAGACCGAACTCGGCGAAACCGAGGTCTTCACGCCCGCGGTCGACCCCTTCAACGGCTCGGAGCACCGCGGGGAGGAGCTCCTCGCGCACGTCGAGATGATCTTGGCCGAGACCGGTCGCGCGAAGGTGAACCTCATCGGTCACTCCCAAGGCGGACTCGACGTGCGCTACGTCGCCCACACGCGGCCTGATCTCGTCGCGTCGGTCTCCACCATCTCCACCCCGCACTTCGGCACGCCGCTGCTCGACCTCGTGAACGCAGCTGCGGAAGACCCCCGCCTGCGCGACGCCGTGAACGAACTGCTTCAGCTCGTCGGCGGCGTGCTCTGGGACGAGCTCGACGAGGACTCGGACATCTTCCGGTCCATGCAGGATCTCAGCTTCGAGGGCGCCGCCGCCTTCAACGAACGGTACCCAGACGTCGAGGGCATCCCCTACTACTCGATCGCGGGACGCTCGGATCTGAACCTCGCGTTCCGCATGTGCCGGCCCGACGGCGACGCGCCCCCGTTCATCTCGCGCTGGGCCGCCGAGCGCGATCCGATCGACCCGCTCTTCGCGGTGGCCGAGGCCCTCTTCGACGGCGGCTTCGGCGACCCGGAGCCCAACGATGGGGTGGTCCGGGTCTCGAGCGCGAAGTGGGGGCGGTTCCTCGGATGCATTCCCGCCGACCACCTCGACCAAGTCGGACAGCTTTTTGGCGACGAACCCGGCGGGTTCAACCGCTGGGACCACCTCGACTTCTACGCGGAGTACGTCACCTGGCTCCGCGACCAGGGTTTGTAGAGCCGACCTTTCCCGCCGCGGCCCTTCCCAACGCCGCCCACGTGCACTATGTCCTAGGCATCGCGCGGGGCGCGCCCAATGGGGCGCTGAGACGTACCCGTCGAACCTGATCCGGTTTGTACCGGCGTAGGGAACGCGATGGGCACCCGCTCACCCGTTTCCTGCATTCTCAAGAGAGACATGGAGACGAGATGACCGAGCTGAAACACGACCTGCCCCTGCACGGCGCCGACAACCCTTCTTCCACGAAGGCCGGCACCACCCCTGGTTCGTTCGCCAACCCGAAGGACGTGGGCGGACCGCTCATGTTCTCGTCCCCCGACACCCCCGGCATGCCGGCGCCCAGCACCAAGACCGCCTGGGACTTCCTCCCCGAGGGCTGGACGCGCGGCGCCAACGGCTTCGCCGAAGCCCCGGCCGGATTCGAACCGATCACCCAGCTCGAGCACGCGCGACTCGGCGCCGTGACGCCGGAGATGAAGCGCGTCGCCGAACGCGAGCCGCACCTGACCGCCGAGCAGATCCGCGACGAGGTCGCCGCCGGCCGCATGATCATTCCTGCCAACCGAGTGCACCTTGGCTACAAACTCGACCCGATGTGCATCGGCCGGGCGAGCAAGACCAAGGTCAACGCGAACATGGGCGCCTCACCGGTGTCCTCCGGCACGACCGAAGAAGTGGAGAAGCTCCACTGGGCCGAGCGCTGGGGCGCCGACACCGTGATGGACCTGTCGACCGGAGGGGATCTCGACGCCTGCCGCGACGCGATCATCCGCGCCTCGAACGTGCCCATCGGCACCGTGCCGCTCTACTCGATGATCATCGGCAAGAAGATCGAGGATCTCTCGGAGCAGGACATTCTCGACATGCTGCGTCACCAGGCCGCGCAGGGCGTCGACTACTTCACCATTCACGCCGGCGTGCTGCGCGACCACCTCAAGTACGTGAAGGATCGCCTCATCGGCATCGTGTCGCGCGGTGGTTCCTTGCTCGCGAAGTGGATGATCACCCACGGCAAAGAGAACCCGACGTACACGCTCTTCGAAGACATCTGCGACATCATGCGCGCATACGATGTCTCGTTCTCGCTGGGCGATGGCCTGCGCCCCGGCGGCCTCGCGGACGCGACCGACACCGCGCAGTTGCTCGAACTGCAGACGCTCGGCGAGCTGACCGAGCGGGCCTGGCGCAAGGGCTGCCAGGTCATGGTCGAGGGCCCGGGCCACGTCCCGTTCGATCAGATCGAGTTCAACATGAAGCTGCAGCGCCGCGTCTGTCACGGCGCGCCCTTCTACGTGCTCGGACCGCTCGTGACCGATGTCTTCCCCGGCTACGACCACATCACGAGCTGCATCGGCGCGACCGCGGCGGCGTACCATGGCGCGGCGATGCTCTGCTACGTGACGCCCAAGGAGCACGTCGGTCTACCGAAGCGCGACGACGTCAAACAGGGCTGCGTTGCATACAAGATCGCGGCCCACGCCGCCGACGTCGCGCTCGGGGTGCCCGAGACCCGCGACTGGGACGACGACCTCACCCGGGCCCGCGCGGCGCTGAACTGGGAGAAACACTTCGAGCTCGCGTTCGATGGGGAGTTCGCCCGCGCGCTGCACGACGAAGACCTCGACGTCGACACCGACTTCTGCGCGATGTGCGGGCACGACTGGTGTTCGGTACGCATCAGCAAGGAGATCGTCGAGTTCGCCAGCGGCAAGGATCCCGACTTCGAGCGGCTCAAGGTGGTTCAGTCGGCCGCGCTCACACCCGAGCAGAAGGCGATCCTGGAGCAGCGCGGCGTGCTTCCCCCCGATGAAATCCACCGCCTCGCGACCAAGACGCGCGGCGCGGTCGGCGCGGACGAGGGCAAGAAGGCCTCGTGTCACAGCGACCTCGTCGACCCGGACGCTGCGCAGCACATCCAGTCCAAAAAGCTGGTACAGATCTCCACCAAGCGTGGGCGCGAAGACGCGCCGTCCGCATGACGATGCCCTACAAGAAACAAGAGAGCGGAGACAGATTCATGAAGACGTCCTGGATGGCGACCCTGGTCGGTGTGGTGTGCGTGGTTGCGCTCGCCTGTGGCGGTGGCGACGGCAGCGGTGGCGAAGGCGACGGCCCCGAGCACCACGAGCACTCGGGCGGCGGTGAAGACCTCAGCCAGTACGAGGGTCCGGTCAGCGGCGACGCAGCGGCCGGCGGCGAAGTGTTCGCGAACTTCTGCGCGGGCTGTCACCCCGGCGTCGGTCCGGACCTTCACGGCCGGACGGACGACGCGGCGGAGATCCGCCAACTGGTGCGGCACGGTGAAGACCGCATGCCCGCGTTCAGCGCCGACCAGCTCAGCGACGCGGACCTGGAGAACGTGCTCGCACACCTCCAGTCCGAATACGGCATGTTCCAGTAAAGCCCGAACCCAGCACCAACGAATCCGCCCCACGCACTCGTGCGGGGCGGATTCTCTAATTCGTCCTGCTGCGGGCGGCCGTTCGTGTGCGAGACCAGCGGCGTAGGAAGCGTTCACGCCATCCCACCTCGCGGAATACAGCTGCTGCTAGAGGCCGAGCCAGGCGGAGGGGTCGAGTGCGCGGGTGCCGCGCCGGACTTCGAACGCGAGGGTCGCGCCCACGCGGCCGACGCGGGCGCCGCGGCCCACCCACTCGCCATTCTGCACGGCCGCCGAGTCGAGCCCACCGTAGAGCGTGTAGTAGCCGCCGCCGTGATCGAGGATGACGAGCATGCCGTAGCTTCGGTAGCGGTCCGCGAACGCGACCCGGCCATCGGCCACGGCCATCGCGGAGCTGCCGCGCGGCGGCTGGAACTCGAGCACCTGGGCTCCGTCGCGGGTGCCCGGACGCACGTTGCCGCCCGCTGCGACCGGGAGCGGGAGCTCGCCGCGGAGCGTCGCGAAGCCGCGGGCAGAGACCTCGGGCCGCGGCGTGTCGCTGAGCCGGATCTGTCCGTACACCGGGCCGCTCGGTTGCGGCCGAGGCGCGGCCTGCGGCTGCATCATCGGGAGCGGCGGCAACAGACGCGGGTCGAATGCGCCCGCGTAGTTCTGCTGGATGCGCGACTGTTCGCGCAGCTCGGCGGCGCGCTGCTCGAGACCGGCGCGCTCGACGCCGAGATCGGCGCTGCGTTCGTGGATCCGCTCGGCATCGCTGCGAAGTGCGCGCGCCCGCTGACGCAAGAACTGGAGCGCGGCCATGTCGGACCGGACCACGCGCCGCAGGCGCTCGAGCCGCGAGAGGTGGCCGAGCATCGCGTCGAACCCGCCGCTCAGCGGCAGCATGCCGGCCCGTTCGATGCGGTAGAGCGCCCGGGCGCGGGTGCGAAGCGATCGTGTCGCAGCCGCGCGTCGCTCGGAGAGTTGCTCGAGCTCGACGGTGATCTCGTGGCCGCTCGTCTCGAGTTCGGCTTCCGTTGCGGTCAACACCGCGAGCTGCCCTTCGATCTGAGCGAGCGGCGACCCTGGTGCCGCACCGGTGCTGGGCGCACCGGGGCCTGGCTGTCCGTACGGCCCATAGGCCTGGCCCTGGGGCTGGGCGAACTGGGTCGGCGCCAGCGGAATGCCGGCGGAGAGTGGGTAAGCCGGCTGCGCCGAACCGGGCAGCGTGGCAGCCAGCCCAGCGAGCAACGCGATGACGAGGAACCGGAGACGTCGCAGTCGCATCAGACGGCCAGGTAGCGCTTGAGGGAGAACGCGCTGCCGAGCGCGCCGATGAGTCCGCCGCCGAAGAAGAGCGCGGCGACGATGGCCGGATGAAGGAAGGTGGCGTTGATGCCGGCGAGCGCGCCGACACTCGCGTCGAGGTGGCCACGCAGAACCAGAAACCCTGCGAAGAGCACGACGAGCGCGAGTCCCGCCGAGAGTGCGCCTTGCAGCGTGCCCTCCACCACGAACGGCCGACGTACGAAGGTGTCGGTGGCGCCGCAAAGCTTCATCACTTCGATCTCGTCCTTCCGCCGCGCGACCGCGAGGCGGATGGTGTTGCCGATGACCGCGAGCACGCAGAGCCCGACGAGCAGTGCGAGTGCACCCGCGAGTCCCCGGCCGGCCGAGAGCAGACCTTCGAGCCGGGTGAAGAAGCCGGCGTACGTCTCGACATCGTCCACTGCGCCGAGACCGGCAACGCGCTCCCCGATCTCTTGGACGCGGGCGCGCGGGGTGCCGGGCGCGAGCTGGACTTCCAATGACGCAGGGAAGATCTCGGCCGGGAGTGCCGTGAGGTCACCGCCCACTTCCGACTGCTCCAGAAACCGCGTCCGCGCTTCGGCCGAGCTGAGGAGCTCGACCTCGAGCACTTCGGGGAGCGCCTCGAGCACGGTTTGGATCTGCGAGACATCGTCGCGCTCGGCCCCATCGTGCAGGTACACGCTGACCTTGCCGCTGCGTCCCCACCGTTCGGCCATCGCATCGAGGTTGGTCACCGCCAAGAGCGCGCCCCCCACACACACGAACGCCACACTCAAACTCGAGACGGCCACCAGGTAGAGCCGAAACTCCTCCCGTACGCCACGTCGTGCCCTCGCCCAGGTCGACTTCCAGTCCATGATTTCCTCGTCAGCCAGCCGAGCCAGGCACGGCGTGTAGACCCCTGGGTTCGGCCACATCGATGTCCGATGCGCCGTCGCCGCCCCAACTGCTCAGACCACGTCGTGCTTCGAGCACCCGTCCGTCGTCCAATCCGATGATGCGGTGATCCCGTTTCGCCATGAGCGAGTGGTCGTGGGTTGCAAAGAGCACCGTGGTGCCCGTCTCGTTGATCTCTTCGAACAGGGTCAGGATGTCGATCGCCAGATGGGGATCCAGGTTGCCGGTCGGTTCGTCGGCGAGGATCAACGCAGGCTCGGTCACGATGGCCCGTGCCACCGCCACCCGCTGCTGCTCGCCGCCAGAGAGGTTCTCGGTGCGATCCCGACCGCGCCCTGCAAGCCCCACCCGCTCGAGCGCCTCCGACACACGCGCGCGGATGAGCCGCTGCGGCATGTCGAGGATCTCCAGCGCCACCGCGACGTTCTCGAACACCGACCAGTGCTTCACGATCTTGAAGTCCTGAAACACGATGCCGAGGTTGCGCCGCAAGAACGGAATCGAATCGTCTCTGAGACGCGCGATGTCTCGCCCGCAGAACAGGATGCGGCCCGCATCCACCGTGTGTTTCCGGTAGACCAACTGCAGAAGAGTGCTCTTCCCCGCCCCGCTTGGACCGGTGACGAAACAGAACTCTCCCCGTTCAATCGTGAGGTTGATCCCTCTCAGCGTGGGCTGGTCCCGTCGGAAGTATTTGTAGACCTCCTCGAACACCAGAACCGGTCGTTCCACCCGCGCTCCTTCCGAACGAGCTCCCGCTCGAAAGAACGCAAACGGTCGAACCACCTTTCCATCCGTCGCCATGCCTCAGCGATATAGGAGTGGGTCGCGAGGGTCCAAAAAACGACAAAGCAGACCGGCGCTGCGCCGGTCCGCGTCGCGGCCTGCGGCCGCGGGGTCGGACGCGCCAGGCGGCGCCTCCCACGGCCGGCGCAGTCGATGCCGATGCCGATGGCGATCCCGATGGCAAAGCCGATGCCGCTGCCTGGTCGCCCGGACACGGGCAAGGGCATGGGCACGGGCATGGGCAAGGGGCGCTTGCTTGCGCTCGCGCTACGGGATGTAGGTGAAGACTCGGATGTTGTAGTCGGAGGCCGAGAACGGGGACGCTTCGACCACCAGGTAGTACGTGCCGGGGTCCAGGACCGTGTCGATCACGGCGGGGCGGCCGGTGTGACACTCGAGCGCAACCGAGGTGCAGCTGCTGCGGAGCGATAGGTTGTGGCTGTGGGTGAAGCCGGCCACGGGCTCGACCGTCGCGGTGATGCCCGTGCGGGTGGCGACCGTGATCTCGTAGAAGGCGTCGGGGTTGGAGCCGCCGCAGCCCATGTTCAAGTCGTCTTCGAAGTCCACGAGCGTGTCGGTCGCCACGCGGCTGCCCACGATCGGGATCGCACCGGAGCAGCGGTCGTTCGGCGGGATCGGGGTCGGCGGGCTGGTCACGATGCGTGCGGTCGCGTTCCCGGAGCTGGAGCTCGAGTGCACGATGACAAAGTAGGTGCCGGCCTCGAGGCTTCGGAAGTTCTGCGTCAGGGTCGTGCCGCCGTTGCGACAGCGGCGCTCGGTGGACGGCCGACCGCACTCCTCATGCAAAGCGGTCCAGTGGGAGCTGCTCGAGGTCGTGGTGAGCTCCACGTCGCGCGGCGTGTCGAGCGTGAAGGTGAAGATGACGTCCCGCGGTGAGAACGAGGTGCCGCACGAAGCGCCGACATCGAGCGCCGCGGTCGACCAAGCGGCGGTCCCGGTGCTGCTGGTGATGTCGATGACCGACGAGCACGTGTCTCCTGGAGACCGGGGTGCTGGGTCCATGATCGAGACATCGAGCAACCAGGTGCCGGCCGATGCGTGGCTGTCCTCGATGAGTACCCAGTAGGTGCCGGGCGGCAGGTCCCGAACGCTGACTTCGGCGGTGCCGGAGCTCGAGCGGCACGCGATGGTGCTGTCGGAGTCGTCGCAGTCGGTCACGAGCGAGATGTAGGTCGTGTTGAAGCTCGGCGCGGTGCTCGAGGCCCGAAGCACGACGTCCTTGGGCTCGTCGATGGTGAACGTGTAGGCCGCGTCCCGCCGGCTGTTGCCGTTGCAGTTGAGGCGGTAGTCGTCCTCGACTTCACCGAACATGCCCTCGAACGTGCCACCGGCCGACACATCCACGGTGCCGGCACCACACGTGTCCACCGGGGGGATGACCGTGGGCGGCTCGAAGTTGAGCGTGAGGTCGAAGGTGGACCCCGAAGACTGTTTCACCACGATGACGTAGTCGCCGGCCGCCATGCTTCGGCGGAGCAGCGTGGGCGGGCTGAAGTCGTTGCATCCGATGTCGGGACCGGCGGCGCAGACCGCGGCGCGCCGGATCGAGACGGCGGTTCCGGAGGCGCCGCTGACGGTCACCCGAACGTCCATGGTCTCGGGGAGCGTGAACGTGAAGAACGCATCGGGGCCGCTCGTCTTGCAAGAGAGGTCGACGTCGTCGGTCAGCCCGCGGGTGGAGCCGGAGTACGTGCCCGGCCCGTCGAGCGGCTGGGCCGCCGCACAGGTACCGTTCATCGGCAGGCAGGTGGGGTCGTTGAAGTCGCGGAACCCGTCGCAGTTGTCGTCGCGGCGGTTCATGCAGTCTTCCGGTGCGCCGGGGTAGATCATCGTGCCGAAGCGGGGGTCGTCGTCGCAGTCGTCGCCGCCGCAGCGGCCGTCGGTGAAGCCGTCCCCGTCGAGGTCACGCGGGTTGTACAGACAGCCCATCTCCGTGTCGCATGAGTCGACCGTGCAAGAGTTCTCGTCGTTGCAGTAGAGCGGCGAGGTGGTCCGGCATCCGAGCGAGGTGTCGCAGACTTCGAGGCCGTTGCACGCGTCGTCGTCCTGGCACAGCTCGTCCATCGCCACCTGGGTGCAGCGGTCCGCCATCTCGTCGCACGCGTCCATGGTGCAATCGATCTCGTCGTCGCACACCACCGGCGTGCCCGCGACGCAGACCCCCTCGTCCGAGCACGCTTCGATGCCATTGCAGAAGCACCCATCCGAGCACTGCGGGTCGCTGGCGCAGTCGTCCCCGACCGTCGAACCCGCCGAACATTCCAGCGGGCCTGCGTCGGGCGCATCCACGGGACCCGCGTCGAACTCGACATCGCCATCGAACCCTTCCATCGGGAGGGGTCGCGGTCCGCCGGTGGTGCAGCCGACCAAGAAGAGGAGAAGGAGTGCGGAGCGGGAAAAGGTCATGGTGCTACTCGGGATCGGAGACGATCACCTCGAAGATGTAATCGCCGGCGGAAGCCGACCCGAATCCATCGACCACGTAATAGTAGGTCCCCGGATCGAGCTCCCGGTCGAGGGCGCTGGTGGAGGAACCACCGCCCATGTCGTCGTTGCAAGCGATCTCGCCACGGTCCACGCACGAGGTGCGGTGCAGATGGAGCACCGTGTCGTACGAGCTGCCGTCGAGCGTCGCGAAGACGCTCTTGCGCTCGGTGAGCGTGAGCTCGAACATCACGTCGCGCGAGGTCGCGTTGCTCCCACAGAGCCGGGTGCTCAGGTCGTTGAGCGCAGGCACCGTGCTCCCACTGTAGAGCCCGCCGGTGGGCGGGATCACGTGCGCCGAGCCACACACGTCGTTGCCCGTGACCGGGGTCGGTACGGACGGGGGCGACTGGGTCGTCAGGTTCAAGCTGTAACCCGTGCCCGAGGTCGCCTCGACGATGATGAAGTAGGTGCCCGGCGCCAGGTTGCGGAGCCGAGTCCGGGTCGGGTTGCCGGTCGAGCAGCGGGTCTCACTCGCGATGTCGTCGCAGTCCGAGCGGACGCTCATGTACCCGAAGCCGCCTGCATCGAAGTCGACGAATACGTCGCTCGCTTCGGTCAGTTCGAAGCTGTAAATCGCGTCGCGGAAGAAGAACCCGCAGGAGATCGCTTCGTCGTCCTGGAACCCTGCCAGCGTACCGGTCGCCTCGACCCCGGCCACGAGTGGAATCGCGTTGCTGCATTGGTCGCCGGGCGGCGGGAGCGTGGGCGCTCCGAAGACCACGTCGAGCGTGAAGTTCGCCTCTCGGGCGGCCGACCCCTCGGCCACGATGAAGTACGTGCCCGCCGCAAGGGAGTAGAGGTGCGCCGACGAAGGCGCACCGCGTGCGCATCGGAGCTCGGACCCGGCTTCGCCGCACGTCGTGTACACGCCGATCGCGATGTTGTCTGGACCTTCGCCGATGGCCGACACGGTCACGTCGCGGGTCTCGGTGAGGGTGAAGCTGTAGGTGAGGTCCGGCGCCCGGGTGGAGCCACAGCTGGTCATCTCGTCGTCGTTGACGTCGATGAAGGTGCTGGGGAAGGAGCCGCCCGCGCTCACGTCCATGGGCATGTCGCAGGTCTCGTTGGCCGGAGGCGGCGTGGGTTCAGAGAACTCCACGTCGATCGCGAGGTCGCCGCCGATGTCGGCCACGATCAGGAAGTAGGTGCCCGGCTCGAGGGCACGGGCCGCCATCTGACCGGGGAACCCACCCGCGCACTCGGTCTCGGTGTCGCTGTCGTCGCAGGTGGTGCGCAGCCCGATGTAGGTCGTCGAACGTCCCTCCGCGGTGACGGTGACGTTCTGGGATTCGGTGAGCGTGAACGTCAGGACCATGTCGCGGCGGCCGCGCGGCGCGCAGTCGAGCTCGTAGTCCGGCGTCGCGCCGGTGGAGTCGAGTTCGAAGAAACCGCCCGCGCTCACGTCGAGCGCGTCGTCGCAGGTGTCGTAACGCGGCCGGCCACAGGTGGCTTCGTCGGTCAGCTCGTCGCAGTCGTTGTCGACGCCGTCGTCGCAGACCTCCGCCACGAGCGACCCACGCGTCGGATCGCGGTCGTCGCAGTCGGTGCCGCCTTCGCAGAAGAAGTCGGCTTCCCCGTCTTCGTCGAAGTCCCGTGGGCCGTACTGGCAGACCTTGGCTTCTTCGTCGCACCGGTCGATGGTGCAGACGTTTCCATCGCTGCACGTCTCGAGCGGTCCCGGCATACAGCCGCGGATGGGGTCGCAGATCTCGACGCCGTTGCAGAAGAGCTCGTCGGCACAGTTGGTGTTGTCGACGACGTTCCGGCAGGTCCCGTCGATGCACAGGTCACGGGTGCACATCACCCGGTCGTCGCACTCGGCTTCGCTCTCGCACCTGGGACCACCGTCCCGCATCATGGGCGCGTCCGGAATCAACGGCGCGTCGGTCCCGGCGTCGCGGGTGGGCGCGGAATCGTCCCCACATCCAACGACAGAGGCAAGACAGACCAAGAGTGCTTGCACCGGGTAGGACCGGCGCTCGACAAGCCAACGAATCATCATTCTCCTCGGGTCAGACGAGGAGAACCCCCCAGTCCGACATACGCCCACACCCTATCGTACCGGACCGACCGAGCAAGCACTCGTGCCCCGCTCGCTCACGCGTCGCGGCAGACCATTCGCGCGTGACTTTCGTCACCCTCCCCGCGACCTCGCGAAGACAGCGACCCGGCAGCCAACCGTGGACCTTTGTGCCATACCCGCACCATGCACACGCCGGCCGTTCGCTACGAACCCGGGGCCGATCCCCACGTGGGCGAGATCGTCCTCGACCGCCCCGACAACCGCAACTCGATGACCCCGGAGCTGCTCGAAGCCTTCGGCGAGGCGGTGACGGCGGCCAAGGCCGACCCGGGCCTGCGGTGTCTCGTCGTGCGCGGCGAAGGACACTGCTTCAGCGCCGGGGCCGACTTCAAGTCCGTCGTCCAGCTCGACAGCGCCGGTCTGCCCCACGAGCGCAGTTTCGCCATGTACGCCCCGTTCCTGAGTCTGCGGACCCTCGAGGTGCCCGTGCTCGGCGCCCTCAACGGGCACGCGGTCGGCGGCGGCTTCGGGCTCTCCCTGATGTGCGACGTCCGCATCGCCGCCGCAGACTCGAAGTACGGCGCGAACTTCGCCCGGCTCGGTCTGAGCTCCGGGATGGCGATCAGCTACATCTTGCCTCGGCTGGTGGGGGTCTCCCGGGCGGCCGAGATGCTCTTCACCGGCGCCTTGGTGAGTGGCACCGAAGCGGCGGCGATGGGCCTCGTGAGCCGCGCCCTCCCCGCGGCCGAGGTCCTGCCGCACACGCGCGCACTGGCCGCCACCATCGCCGCCAATGCCCCGCTGGCGGTGCGGCTCATCAAGAAGACGCTCTACGATGGCCTCGACTGGGATCCGGCCGCAGCCGCTCGGATCGAAGCAGGGTTTCAGGCCGAGACGCTCGCCACGGACGACGCGAAGGAAGGCATGGCGGCCCTGCTGGAGAAGCGCACCCCGGAGTTCCACGGCCGGTAATAGGCCGCCAGTCCGGAACGGTAAGCGTTGACCTGCCTGGAGCGGGTCGATATGCCCATGGACGCATGATCGAGAACGCGCCACCGCTCCCCCTCGCCAAGGAAGACCTGCCCGAGAGCATCCGGCGGTTCGCAGATCCGAACGCGCCGACGCCTGCCAAGATGATGGCGGCCAAGGGTTTGGTCCCGGTCAAGGGCGCGGCCCTCGTGACGGTGCTCTGTCAGCTCAGCGCGGACGACGACGACATGGTCGGTCGGGCCGCGACGGAGAGCTTGGCTGGGCTGCCCGACGCGGTGCTCTTGCCCGCGTGCGAGGCGAACGACCTGCACACCGCGGTGATCGACGCGCTCGCGGACACGTTCCGCGCCAAAGACACCGTCCTCGAACGGCTCATCCAGAACCCGAACACCGCGAACAGCACCCTGGCCCGCATCGCGCGCGTCTGCAGCGAACGCATGAGTGAACTCATCGCGGTCAACCAGCAGCGGCTCATCGGCGCGCCGTTGATCGTGGAAGCGCTCTACAAGAACAAACACACCCGGATGTCGACCGCCGATCGGCTGATCGAGCTGTGTGCACGACACGGCGTGGAGCTGCACGGCATCCCCTCGTTCCACGCACACGTGGAAGCGATTCAGGGACAGCTCATCCCCGAGCCGACCGACGAGCCGCTTCCGAGCGACCTCGCCTTCTCGGAGGTCCTCGCGGAGGAACTCGACGAAGCCGCCATCGACGTAGACCCCGTCGACGGCAACGAGGAACTCAAGGACAAGTTCAAGCCGCTCAGCTTCCGGATCCGGGACATGAGCCTCTCGGACAAACTTCGCCTCGCCATGGTGGGCGACGCCGCGGCCCGCTCGCTGCTCGTGCGGGATCCCAACAAGATGGTCTCCAACGCCGCGATCACGAGCCCGACCATGACCGCCGCGGAAGCCGCCGCGATCGCCCACAGCAAAGAGATCAGCATCTCCATCCTGCGTGCGATCGGGCAGCGCAAAGAGTGGATCCGCACCTACGGCATCAAGCGCGCGCTGGTCTTCAACCCGAAGACCCCCGTGGGTCTGTCGCTGAAGTTCATCTCCCACATGCGCCCCGCCGATCTGAAGCTGCTCACCAAGGGCCGCGGGGTCGCCGGTCCCGTGCGGGCCGCCGCCAAGCAGCGTCTCGACAAGAAGGACAAGAAGTAATGGGATTGTTCGGCAAGCTGTTCGGCGGCAAGAGCGATGGTCCGCTTCGCGAAGGCGAGTCGCTCTTCGAGCAGCGCCGGTTCGGAGAGGCCAAGCTCGCCTTCGAACGCGCGCTCGATCGGGCGGAAGAATCCGAGAAGGCCACCATCGCCGAGCGCATCGACGCCGCCTGCGACGAGATCGCACTCAGTCGCATCGCCGAAGCCGAGCGGCTTCTGGACCAGGACGACGAGGAGATGGCCCGCGAAGAACTCGCGGGGGCGCTGACGGTGGTCGCGAGCGCGAAGGTGCGGGCGGAAGCGCAGAGCATCCTGGACGAACTCGAGCGCGAAGAAGCCGTCGAAGCGGCGGCCGACGCCGAGGTGACCGACGAGGAGATCCTGCTCGCGGTGTCCGGCAGCTGGGAGCCTGACCAAGCCGATGAGTACGAAGGCTACGGCGACGCGTTCTCCGACGCGATCCTCTTGGTGCACAAAGGCGACTCCGAAGCCGCCAAACCCTTGCTCGAAGCCATCCTCGCCGAAGCCCTCGAAGACGAAGAGACGCCGCCGAAGTACCTCTGGCTCGAAATCGGCCGCGTGCGTCTCCTGACCGAAGACAACGAAGGCGGACGCGACGCGCTGATCGAGTTCATCGATCAGCTCGAAGACGACGAGGTCGGCGAGCCGTTGCTCGGCGCGTACATCGAGCTCGCGCGCATCGCGGATGCGGACGGTGAGTTCGAAGAGGCGATGGGCTTCTTCGAAGAAGCGGTCGAGACGTTCGACGACGACCACCGCCCCTACCTGGCGATGGGGCGGTTCTTGCTCGAACACGAGATGGCCGAAGAAGCGGTGGAAGTGCTCGAAGCCGGTTCGCTTTTCATGGACGACATCCGACCGGACTGGTGGATGTTGCAAGAGCTCGGCCTCGCGTACGCGGCGGTGGAACGCGACGAAGAAGCGATTGGGCAACTCGAGCGGGTGGTGTCGTTCATGACCGAACGCAAGGTGCTCGATTTTCCGCCCAGCACCGTGCTGCCACTCGCCGCGCTCCACGAGAAGGTCGGCGCCCCGGACCGCGCGGCGGATCTTTTTGCCGCGCTCACCCGTGGCTCGGACCGCGCGAACCACGCGCAGTACCACGCGGAAGCGGGCCGCCTCCTCATGGAGCTGAACCTCGACGACGAAGCGAAGCGCATGTTGAAGCGCGCCCTGGCGCTGTTGCCCGAGGACGACGATTCGGATCTTCGAATCGCCATCGAAGGCCGGCTCGCCAAACTCGCCGACGCGTGAGCGGCCAGTAGCCCGATGAGACTTGCTCCGCTCGTCGTCCCACTCAGCCTGAGCGTGGGGGTGGCCGCCGGCATCACCCTCGGCCCGTTCCTTCTCTCGTGGGGGGTCGCGCTGGCACCGGTGGCGTTCGTGGGTGTGCTCTTGGTAGCGATGCGACAAGGCGCGGACGGGTCCGAGGTGCGCCTGACCGTGTGGGCGGTCTCGAGCGCTGCCCTCGGATTCGTGGGCGCCACCCTGTGGCTGACGCTCGGGTTCTTGGAGACGTTGCTGGAAGGACAGGTGGCGGTCGCGCTCGCCTCGATGGGCACCGACGACGTCGGCGATGCGCGTACTGTGTTGCTCGTTCGGTGGGGGGTGATGGCGATGGCGGGGCCGATCGCGTGGGCGGGGCTTTGGAAGATCCGGCCGGAGGCGGAGTAGCCGAATTCTCCTTGGCGTGTTCTGTGGGCCTGGTTAGAGTGAGGGCACGTCCGACGGCGTGGACCCGGAATCTGCTGGGCCGCGACCACGAAGATGGAAAGCACTCCATGACCCGCGAACTGGCTTCCAGCCGGCCCGTCACCGTTCCGCGCATTCTGCGCATGAAGCAGAAGCACGAACGCCTCACGATGGTGACCGCGTACGACGCGACCTTCGCGCGCATGTTCGACGACGCGGGAGTCGACATCCTGCTCGTGGGCGACTCGCTCGGCATGGTGGTGCAGGGGCAAGACAGCACCCTCGGCGTCACCGTCGACGAGGTCATCTACCACTGCCGCGCCGTGGCGCGTGGCATCCGCAGCGGTCGGGGACGCGCCCACATCGTCGGCGACATGCCCTTTCTGAGCCACCAGGTCTCGGAAAGCGACGCGCTCCGCAACGCCGGCCGCTTTCTCTCCGAAGGCGGCGCCCACTCGGTGAAACTCGAAGGCGGCCGCAGCGCCGCGCCGACCATTCGGCGCATCGTCGACGCGGGCATCCCGGTGATGGCGCACGTCGGGCTCACGCCGCAGTCGGTCCACGCGATGGGCGGGTTCCGGGTGCAGGGCAAGACCGAAGAAGCCGCCGAACGCGTCATCGACGACGCGCTTGCTGTGGCAGACGCCGGTGCCTTCGCGTTGGTGCTCGAAGGGGTGCCGACCGATCTGGCCGAACGCATCACCAAGCTGCTCTCGATCCCGACCATCGGCATCGGCGCCGGCCCGCACTGCGATGGCCAGGTGCTCGTCTGTTACGATCTGCTCGGCCTCACCCCGGACCTGCGACCGAAGTTCGTCAAACGCTACGCGGAGTTCTTCGAGCAGGGCAAAGAGGCGACCGCGCAGTACATCGAAGAAGTGCGCGCCGGCGTGTTCCCCACCGAAGCGCACAGTTTTGGATTGGTCCGTGAAGGCGAAGCACCCCGCTCCGAGAACAACGAGCCGCCGCTTCCCGCACACGGCTACGGCCCCCAAGCCTGACGTCGTCGCCGTGCGTGACGTCGCGGAGTTGTCGGTCCTCTGGGACCTGTGCGAGGGCGCGCGCCGAGAGGGGCGGACGGTGTCGCTCGTCCCGACGATGGGCGCGCTTCACGCCGGCCACGCGTCGTTGATGGATGCGGCCGCGCCGGACTCGTTCTGCGTGGTCAGTGTCTTCGTCAACCCGCTCCAGTTCGGCGAAGGAGAAGATCTCGACCGCTACCCGCGCACGCTCGACGCAGACCGCGCGGTCTGCGCCTCCCACGGCGTCGACGTGCTCTTCGCCCCCGCGCACGACGCGGTGTTCCCGGACGGTTTCTCGAGCCAGGTCCGGGTGGGCGGGCTGACCGACCGACTGGAAGGCGTGCACCGCCCCGGCCACTTCGACGGCATGACCACCATCGTCGCCAAACTCTTCGGCATGGTGGGCAAGAGCACCGCGTATTTCGGACAGAAGGACTACCAGCAGCTCCAGATCGTGACGCGCATGGCCCGCGACCTGAACCTGCCCATCGAGATCGTCGGCTGTCCAATCGTCCGGGAAGACGACGGCCTCGCGCTCTCGTCGCGCAACCGCTACCTCTCGCCCGACGAACGCGCACGCGCCCTCTCCCTCTCACGAGGTCTGGCCGCGGCCGAGTCGTTGTGGGTCGAAGGCATCCGCGACCGGAACGCGCTGCAACGCGCGGCGCTCGAACCCATCGAAGCCGCAGCCGACCGGGTGGACTACGTCGAAGCCGTGGATCCGCAAACGCTCCAGCCCTACGGCGACGGCCCCGGCTGCGTGGTGCTGGTCGCCGCCCACATCGGAACCACGCGCCTCATCGACAACCGCGTGCTCGACTGACTGCGATCTAGTTCGAGAGTTCCGAGAGGGTCAGGGTCTCGGGGAGGTCTTCGGTGACGTCGATGTCCCGCGCCACCACCCGCGTGCGGTCGAGGCGGACCTCGACGTGGATCGCGCGGCCGAGCGGGAGCCCAGCCAGTCGGGTCGGTGTCCGCCCTCTCGAGACGCCATCCACCGAGACCTCGAGCCCACTCGGCTGCGAGTCGAGGATGAGGTCCCGCCGCTGCGGCGTCAGTCCGAGCACGACTTCGACCGGGCCGGTCGTCACCGCCACCGTGCGTGTCTCGGATTCGTAGCCCTCGAGGAACGCCCGCACTTCGTACGTGCCGGCCTCCACGTCCCCGAGCCTGGTCGGCGTGACCGAATCGAGCGGTCGCCCGTTCAGTTCGAGCGAGGCGCCCGAAGGCCTCGAAGAGATGGTGAGCGTCAACGGCGGCACCGCGTTCGAACGGACGTAGTAACCCGCCGCGGCCCCCACCACGATCGCCAAAGACAGAACCGTCGCGAAGATCCAGAAGACCTTGGACCCCTTCGCAGCCGGGATGGCTTTCATCTCGTAGGTGTCGGCGAGCGCTGCGGGCGCACTGAACGCAGGCGGCACGCCCGGCCCGCCCATGCCCGGTGCGCCCGGCTCCGACCCCGGTTCCCACGTGCCGGTCGAGAGATCCGGAATGCCCGGCGCGTGGCTCGCGATCGCCGGGGGCCACGAAGGCTGGAGCTCGGCGGTGGCGCCGTCCATCAAGGGCAGCGTGCCGGGCACCTCGGCGAGCGCGCGGGGCGGCGGTGGCGGCGGCGCAGCTGGCGGGTGCGGCGGCGGCGGCAGGCCTCGGTCGCGTGCTTCCCGTTCCTGGGCGGAGAGCGGCGGGCTCGGAAGCGGCTTGTCGCTGGAGGGAGACTTTCGTTCGCGCGCCACCTTGCGCTCGAGCATCTCGCGCATGCGCGCGAGGATGTCGCCGTCGGCATCGACGACCGTCGCGTCCTCCCAGCCATCGTCCGGTTTGGCGGGACTGAGGTCCGGCACGCCGCCGATGCCCGGTGGGGGTGGACGGGGAGGTGGCGCACCGCCGGTCGGGACCAACGCCGCTTCTTTCCAGCGCGCGGAGGCGACGATGGTCTCGTCGTCGTCGCCCTCGTCGTCGACCTCGGGAGGCATCGGACGCCGCCCCGACTTCGTCTTCTTCTTCGGCAGAAGCCCCGCCGGCACCTCGCGGCTGGTGGTCTCGTCGCCGAACTCGCCGAGGTCGAAGATCACACTCTTTTGCGGATCGGGACGAAACTCTTCCGGCTTCATCGGATCGAGGGTCTTCGCCCCCGACTCGGTCTTCAGAGGTGGCTCCGGATCGGCGGAGATGCTGGAGAGGACCTGCTCCCCGCTCGGCAGATGCACGCTGCCGGTGGACGACGCGATCTCGCTGGGGAAGAGCTGTCCCATCATGCCCGCGAGGCGCGCGGGCGTGAACGAGGGGCGGAACTGGTAGAGAAACCGCGTGAGGGCCTGACCGAAGTCGTGCGCGCTCCCGAAGCGTTCGTTCGGGTACTTCGCGAGCGCCTTCATGACGATCGCATCGAGCTCCGGTGGGATGTCGGTCCGCTGCCGGGACGGCGGTTCGATGTCGGCCTTGCGCACGCGGTCGAGCAGTCGCGGCAGGTTGTCCTCGTCGTACAACATCTTCCCGGTCAACAGCTCGTGCAGCACGATGCCGAGCGAAAAGATGTCGCTGCTGTGATCGACGGGGTCGGCCCACGCCTGCTCCGGGGACATGTAGTAGTACTTGCCCTTGATCACCCCCACCTCGGTCTGGCCGCTTCGCATGGCGGCCTTGGCGATCCCGAAGTCGACGATCTTCACCTCGCCCGCGAAGCTGAGCAGGATGTTCTGAGGCGAGATGTCCCGATGCACGATGTCGAGCGGCACGCCGCTCATGTCGCGTTTGCGGTGCGCGTAGTCGAGGCCCTGGCAGACCTCGGAGACGACGTACGCGCACAGATCGAGCGGGATGCGCGCGGGGCGCGCGTCGATGCGCTTGAGCAGCTTGTACGCATCCGCGCCTTCGATGAACTCCATCACGATGAAGTAGGTGCCGTCGATGCAGCCGAGATCGAAGGTCTGCGCGATGTTCGCGTGGGTCAGCAGGACCGAGAGTTTGGCCTCTTCGACCAGCATCTGAACGAAATGGTCGTCCTCCGAGAAGCGCGGGTGGATGACCTTGATCGCGACGAGCTTCTCGAAGCCGCCGATGCCCTTGGTCTTCGCGACGTACACCTCCGCCATGCCGCCCACCGCCAAACGGCGCAGCAGGGTGAACGGCCCCAGTGGCCGAGGGAGGTCCATGGCTTGGCCACGGAAAGACACGTCAGAAAGAACCCTTCCCTCCCCTCGACGCACACGACCAGGCGCGCACCACGAGCAGAGTATGGGACCAGGATAGAGACCCCCCGTCCCCACACCAAGAAAACCAGCGCACCCGGCATAAGCACTTCACGAAGTGCTTATGAGGGGACGGCACCCTTCGCCGCGTGGTCTTCCTCCGCGGTCGGCCGTTGTGCTACACCGCTGGCATGACCGAAGACGAGCGCCCGGGACCTCGAATCACGGCGGACATGCTCCGCGACGTCGGGCTGTTTGGCGGCCTGGACGACCAGACGCTCGCCCTGCTCTCCCGCGAACTGCCGACCATGCACGCCGAAGTCGGCTCCGTGGTCGTCGAAGAAGGCGACGCCTCCCGCGAGATGTTCGTCGTCATCGGCGGCGAGCTCGAGGTGGTCAAACAGGGACCGCGCGGCGGCGAGTTCCGAGTGGCGCTCTTTGGACCCGGCGATTGGTTCGGCGAGATGTCGATCCTCGACGTGCAGCCGCGCTCGGCCACCGTCCGGGCGGTCGCGCCGACCATCCTCGTGCGGATCACGAGCGAACACGTCGAACGCCTCTTCTACCGGCGCGATCTGAAGTCGTACTCGCTGCTGATCATGAACGTGGCGCGCGAACTGAGTCGCCGGCTTCGGGTCGCCGATGGGATCTTGTCGCAGTTCGTGACGGTCGTCGGCGACGCGTACGTCAAGAAGACGTAGGCAGCGGCAGACTCAGCGGCAGCGGCAGCGGCAGGCTCAGCGGCAGCGGCAGACTCAGGGCAGGGGCAGACTCAGCGGCGGCGCCAGACTCAGCGGCAGCGGCAGACTCAGCGGCAGCGGCAGACTCTGCGGCAGACTCAGCGGCAGCGGCAGCGGCAGACTCAGCGGCGGCAGACTCAGCGGCAGCGGCAGACTCAGCGGCAGCCGCAGTCAGCGGCGCCGTCAGACGATGGGGATCGCGGTCAGACGACGGGGATCGGGGCCCAGGAGCCGTCGTCCTGTCGGTCCTTGTAGGACTCCAGGATGATGGTCGCGGTCTCTTCGATCGCCCGGTTGCTCACGTTGATGATGATCCACTCGGGGTTCGCCTTGAAGATGTTGTGGGCGAACTCGAGCTCGGCGCGCACGTGCTCGCGCATGCCGTAGTTGGCGTCGGTGGGCATGCCGAGCTGGGACAGACGCTGCTTGCGGATCTCGAGGAGCAGCTCGATGTCGATCGTCAGCGCGATGACCTTGTGGCCGGGCACCTGGTAGAGCTCTTCGGGCGGCTCGACGCCCATCACCAGCGGCATGTTGGCCACCTTGAGCCCACGTCCTGCCAAGTACGTCGAGAGCGGCGTCTTGCTGGTGCGGCTCACGCCGGTGAGGACGAGGTCGGCCTTGCGCAGGTTGCGGGGCTCCTTGCCGTCGTCGCTCTTGACCGCGAACTCGATCGCCTCGACCCGGCGGAAGTACTCCTCCGAGAGCGACATCTGCGCGGTGGGGATGTTGAGCGGGTCGGCTTCGAGAAAACTCGCCACCTTGTGGATGAGCGAGCCGATCACATCGACCGTCTCCACCCCACGCTCGCGGCCCGCCGCGAACATGAAGTCGCGCAGTTCCGGCCGCACGAGGGTGAACACCACCATCGCACCGACCTCTGCGGCTTTGTCCATGACCCCGCCAATGGCGGCTTCGTCACGAATGCGCGTGAAGAGCCTCAGCCGAACGCGGTGATCGGGAAACTGCAGCAGGGAGGCGCGAACCACCCGCTCGGCAGTCTCACCCGTCGAATCGCTGACGACGAAGAGAGGCTTCACGCGAAGGTGCTACTTGCGACCCATCG
This sequence comes from Deltaproteobacteria bacterium, assembly GCA_034670305.1. GTDB lineage: Bacteria > Myxococcota_A > Polyangia > Polyangiales > Houyiibacteriaceae > JAXMNT01. The sequence goes on along the minus strand of JAXMNT010000024.1, from coordinate 42,442 downwards.
GGCGGTTCTTGACCCGATTGCGGCGGCGACGCTGCTTCGCCTTGTTCTTGGCGTTGCGGCGGTTGGTCTTTTTGCGGTTGTTGACCCGCGACTTCTTCGAGATAGCAAGATACATCCGTAAGTCTCCAGACCGCGCGTCTTAGGGGACATCCCCCGCCCCCGCAAGCAAAAGCAACGTTGTCGGCGAACAAACGGCCGGAGGGTGCGGGTGCCCGTGCCCGTGCCCCGTGCCCTTGCCCGTGCCCGTGCCCCTGCCCGTGCCCGTGCCAGTGCTTCCGCTTCCGCTTCCGCTTCCGCTTCCGCTTCCGCTTCGGCTTCGGATTCGGGTTCGGCTTCGGCTTCGGCCTCGGCATCGGCACCGGCCTCGGCTTCGGCATCGGCTTCGGCGTCGGCTTCGGCACCGGCATCGGCTTCGGCCTCGGCTTCGGTCTCGGCTTCGGCGTCGGCTTCGGCTTCGGCTTCGGCCTCGGCTTCGGCTTCGGCCTCGGCACCGGTATCGGCTTCGGCATCGGCTTCGGCCTCGGCGTCGGCGTCGGCTTCGGCTTCGGCGTCGGCGTCGGCTTCGGCTTCGGCCTCGGCATCGGCTTCGGCATCGGCATCGGCGTACGGAAGCCTCGGCCTCCGCGAGCTCCCCGCCGTCCGCTTCCCGCGACGGAAACAAAAGAGCCCCGGTCCGAAGACCGAGGCTCTCTCATTCAGTGTCGAGTTCGACTTAGGGGCGACAGATGCCCTGCGTCTCACCCGCGGGGATGTCGCAGGTCTCGGCGCCGGGGCAGTCCGCGTCGGCGCCACAGCCGGGGAAGCAGATCGCTTCGCCACCGGGCATGCCGTCCAGGTCGATGCAGCCGTAGCCGCTGCGGCAGTCGTCGCCTTCGGTGCAGCTCACGACGCAGGCGTCGAAGTCCGTTCCGAGGGTCACACAGCTGTTGCCTTCGCCGCAGAGGTTGTCCGGGGCACCGGGCGCTGCGCAGTCGCTGACCGTGCAGTAGCCGTCGCGGAAGACGCCGGCGTCGTCCGTGTTCGGGGTGAAGCAGCGGCCGCGGCCGAAGGGGGACCAACATTCGTCGGTGTCTTCGCAGGGCTCGCCGACGTTCTCTTCGGTCACTTCGTTGAAGTCGCCGGGGAGGCAGAAGCCGTTGCCCTCGACGCCTTCGCCGCCACGACCGTTCCAGAAGCACTGGTAGCCTTCGCGACAGCCGCCGGTGTCGCCGAGCCACGTGGCCGGCATCTCGTCGTCCGCGACCGTGATGGTGCAGGGCTCGAGGCAGAGGGTGAAGGTGCCGTCGGTGCTCAGACCACGGCCTTCGCAGACGCCGTCGCCGGCGCAGTCGATGCCGGCCACCGAGCAGCCGTCCTTGGAGCAGTACCCGCCGGGCCACTCGAAGCGGCTCTCGTCGAGGCAGCGGCCATCGGCTTCACAGTCGTCGTCGTAGAGACAGGTGTCACCGGCTTCGGCGCCGGCGGTGCCGGGCTCGTCGCAGCGGTAGGTGTCCTGGTTGCAGACCGCGGTGGACTCGGTGTCGTACACGAGCTCGTCGAAGTTGCTCATGTCGCCGCCACAGTTGGCCGGGTCACCGTCGGTGAACATCGGGTCGCAGTCGAAGCGGGTCTGGATGCCGGGGATGCCGTTCGTGTCGCGGCGGTGCGAGCGGCATTCGATCTCCATCGGGTCGGCCACACAACCGCCGAGGCAGACGTCCGCACCGAGGAGACAGGCGTACCCGTCGCGGCAGATGTCGTTGTCGGTCGCGCTCGGCGCACAGCTGAGCAAGCAGACCGAGTCCTGGCCGAAGTTCAGACACTCGCCGCACGAACCACAGGTGGGGTCGTCGGGATCGTCCGCGTCGCAGATGTTGAGGCTGGCACCCGAGAAGTCGTCCGGGGTGCAGTAGCCGCCGGGGAACGTGCTCGTCGCGAGCGAGGTTCCGGGGGGCTGGTTGGTGATCGGGTCGGCGGCGCCGCCGATCTCGCCCGCGAGCGGGTCCTGACAGTAGGTCGACCGGGCGCAGCCGCGGTCGGGCGTGCACGCGGCACCGAAGTCACCACAGGTACCGCCGGTGTCGGCGCGCGGCACGTCGGGTCGCGTTCCGGTGTCGACGGGATCATCGCCCGTGTCGAACATGATCAACACGTCGCCACCAGCATCCACGACACCCGAGTCGTCGTCCCCACAGCCACCAAGGGCAAGCGCACTCAGCGCCATCAAGCCAATCAGCTTCCTCATCACCAGTCCTCCAAACATCCATGCAAAGCCCACCGAAGGCCGGTGGAGAGAGCGGGCGGACGCTAGCGGGCACCCCCTGGGGTGTCAAGGCGCGGACGCGCCTACGAAACCGATGGAAATGGGTCCTCTGACATCCGGAACGCTGCGCCCCAGCCGTTGGTGTAAGTGCGTTCAGCCTGCGCGACCCGAAGGCCACCTGCCAACTGCTTCGTGCATTTTTGTGAGCGTGCTCACGAACGACCGAGGAGACGCAGCAGCGCTTGCACGTAGTCTTCTCGCGTGAGGACCCCCGCGTCGATGAGCGCGAGCAGCAAGGCCTGGTGCCGCTGCTCCGGCGTCGCGGAGTCTTCGAGCCGGTGCATCGGCGCGGTCGCGGGCCCGACGAGCCGATCCAACTGCTGTGTCACTTCCGCGGCGACGCCGTAAGCGCGATCGATCGCGGTGCGCAGGTCCGACACCGTCGCGACCAGCGGCTGCACCTGCAGCCCGGTGTGGGTGCGAACCGCATCGACCGCCGCTTCGTCGTAGGGATCCGCAAACGCCACCCGCAGACTCTTGCCGTCCGGATCCGGCGCGACCGGAAGCGCGAGGTAGCGACGCGCGATCGCCGCCGGCAAGAGCTGCAGCGTCTCTTCGTCCATCTCGCCGCGATCGAGCTCGAGCAAGATCGTATCGAGCCCGCGCGCCGCGTGTTCGGCCAGCAGCTCTTCTTCGATGATCCCGCTTTGCACGATGAGCACCACCAGCGGCCGATCCTGCGCCCGGCTGCGATGCCTCAGCTCGTCGAGCACCGCCGCGTCCAAAAACGCCCGCTCGACCAACAGCTCCGCCAGATCCATGCCCGCCACCCTACCACCAGCGCCCTTGCGGCATCTGCGTCAGCATCGGCTTCGGCATCGGCTTCGGCATCGGCATCGGCTTCGGCATCGGCATCGGCATCGGCATCGGCTTCGGCATCGGCTTCGGGGTCGGCTTCGGATTCGGGCTTCAGAACCGAGGGCAAGGGCAAGGGCAAGGGCAGGGGCAAGGGGCCCTGCCGTGCGGGCAGAGCCCTTCGGGCAAGCCAGCGCGGCCCTACGAACCTCGACGCAGCCAGCCTTCGGTGAACAGCGCCGGCAGCGTTGGCTGCAGCAGCGTGTGCGGTGCTTGCTCCGTCCGCGCCATGTCGTTCGGGAACACGAACAACGTCGGCAACACCGCTTCGGTCAGGTAGTCGAGGTCGTGCAGCCGCAACGTGTGTGGCGCTTCGATTGGGCGGCGCGACGCGGCGACGAAGCCCCACTCTCCGAACGAGGGCACGTTGGTTCGGTACGGCAGCGTGTGCAGCCCCGCCGCCCGCAACGTCGCGTCGATGCACCAGTACGCCTCCCGCGCGTAGTAGGGGCTGCCCGCCTGCACCACCGCGACGCCTTCGTCCGAGAGCGCGTGCGCGACCAGCCGGTACATCTGCACGCTGTACAGCCGCGCCAGCCCAGGCGTCGACGGGTCGGGCAGATCGAGCACGATGAGATCGAAGCGCGCCTCGGTGTGCCGCAGCCACTCGAGCGCGTCGTCGTGCACCACCGTCAGCCCTTCCCCGTCGAACGCGCCTTCGTTCAGTTCCGTCAGAAGCGGATGACGCTGGGCGAGCTCGGTGACCATCGGGTCGCGATCGACGAGCACGATCTCCGAGACGCCGAGGAGCCGCAGCTCCCGCACCACGAGTCCGTCGCCTCCGCCGAGCACGAGCGCGGTGCGCGGCGCGGAGGTTCCGAGCGCCGCCGGCACATGCACGAGGGACTCGTGGTAGCGGACCTCGTCGCGCGAGCTGAACTGCAGGTGCCCGTTCAAGTACAGCTGCACCGAGTCGCCCTCCGGGTGCCGGGTGAGCGCGAGGCGCTGGTACTCGCTCTGCTCCGCGTAGACGATCTCCTCCGGCCAGAAGAGCGCGTCGTCGACCCGCTGCGTGAGGCCCGACGCGAAGACGAGCCCGAGCACGATCGCGACCATCGCGAAGAGGATCGCGAACACACCCGGCCGGTACACCCGGCGGCCGAAGTCGCCGCCCGCGGGCACCCGCAGCGTCGCGACGATCAACACCGCGCCGGTGAGGTTGAAGAGGCTCGCGACCATCGCGGTCCGCGCCACGCCGAGCGTCGGGTAGAGCACGAGCGGAAAGAGCACGCTCGCCAGCAGCGCGCCGCCGTAGTCCACGCCGAACACGCTCGAGAGGGTCTCGCGCAGGTTGCCGTAGCGTCCGATCGCGCGGGCGAGCAGCGGCACCTCGAGGCCGACCCCGCCGCCGAGCAGCGCGACGACCACGTAGAACACCGGCCGGAACATCGGCTCCGCCCAGGCGTAGACCGCGAAGAGGCCGAGCCCACTGAACCCGCCGAGCAGCGCCATGCCGATCTCGGTGACCAAGAGCGGCTTGAGCAGCGCGAGGGTCGAGACCTCTTCTTCACCGTCCTTCGTCGCAGGCAGCGCGACGAAACGGGAGAGCCACGAACCGAGTCCCATCGCGGCGAGGAAGACGCCGATGGTGAGGGACCACTCGCGCACCGTGTCGCCGAGCAGGAACGACGCGGTGGTGCCGAGCAAGAGCTCGTAGGTGATCCCGCTGACCGACGCGACGAGCACCGCGGTCAGCAGCGCCCAAGACTCCAGCCGCTCTCGTTTCTGTCGACGACGCGCCGACGCCGGACCGGGCATCAGGCCAGCTTGGATCGAGGGCGAAGGTCGTCGGCGGCCATGCGCTCTAGCTGCTGATCGTCGCGGCGACGATGAGGCAGATGCCGAGCACCATGGCGGCCATCACCACGCCAACGCTCAGGTTGTGATCCTTCTCGAGTTCGTCCTTCACCGAGAACGGCATCACCCACTGAAACACCTTGGTGCCAAGCGCCGCGAGCGCGATGCCGACGATGCCGTAGATGAACGTGTGCACCACGCCCCAGAGCAGCGCCTCCGCGCCGAACCCGCCGCCGGCCCGGTGCACCGTCTCCGCCGCTTCCTGAGCACGGGTGAAGGCGGGCGTGAGCAGCAGCGCCAGGCTGGCCATCGCGAGAGGCACGGTCGCCGCGGGCGGAAGCGCCGCACGAAGCTGTCGAAGCAGACTGGTGGACGGTCGGGTGGGTCGATGCATGGGGTCGTCTTTCATTTGCCGAACGAGAATCCTGAGCCGCGGCTGTAGCCGCCGCGGCGGTAGCTGGTGCGGGGACGGCTGCGGGTCCCGCCGTAGCCGACGCCACCTCCGGCGCCCGCGGCGACACCGGGTTGTCCGTAGTCGTCGTCGCCGTCGCCGCCGAACTGGGCGGCCGCGTAGAGCAGCACCACGAAGATCAACAGGGCGGCCGCGATCAGCATCGTCTTGTTCGAGAAGATGCCTTCGTCGTCGTCGTCGTCGTCGTCCTCGTCGTCGTCGAAGCGGTAGCAGCCGGCTTCGAGTTCCGCGGCCGTCATGCCGAATGCCGCGCCGACCTCGCGCCAGGTCACGGAGGTCTTGCCGAAGAGTTCGAGCTCGTGCACCGACCACTCGACCCCGACCCGTTTGGGCCGGGCAGGATCGCCCACCACGTCGGGGGTGACCGCGTCGATCCACGCCATCGGATCGCCGACCTTGGCTTTCCAGGTGAGCTCGCCTTCGATGCGGGAGACGGTGGCGCGCCCGCGGTCGAGCACCCGGTACATCACCTTGCCGAGGTGGAAGGTCGAGCCGATCGACATCGGGTCGAGTGGATGCTCCAGCCGGACCCCGTCGTAGAACGAGAACGTGCCGTCGTCGTACTGGAGCCAGCGGGAGGTTCCGTCGGCGGCGAGCAGCAGGAACTCGTCCCACCACCAGTCCTGCTCGGCGAGCCGCAGGTGTCCGGCCACCACGTACTGTTTGCCGCCGAACTGGCCGGTCTGGCCGACTTTCAGCGGCGCGGTGATCGGCGGCTGCTTGAGCCCGCCGTAGAACGCGAACTCGGGGCTCGTGAGATCGATCTGCGCTTCGCAGTAGGCGCACGCGATCGTCTTCGAGAACGGTCCGAGGACCTTCAGCGGCGCGCCGCACTTCGGGCACTGGAGATCGCGCGCGCTCACTGGGCGGCCCCGTGTTGCCCGACGCCGAACGACACGTCGCCGATGCCGATGGCCCGCCCGGTCGCGAGCACGACCGCGCCTTCGCTGAAGAGCGCGATGCCTTGGCGTTCGCCGACGAACCCAGCCGCGTAGTGCAGCGCGCGACGGGGCGTCCACGCCAGATCCACCTCGCCGCGCACCCCGTGCACGATGGCTTCACCGATCTCTTGGACGAAGAGCGTCTGGCCCAGCACCGCGACCTGTCCGCCCATGCGCATGGCGGGCAGCGGCCCCTCCCCTTGCGTCTGCTGGTCGAGCAAGGTCAGCTCGCCCTCGTCTTCTTGCACCCACACCGTGCGGCCGTCGTCGAGGCGCACCGTCCACTGCTCCCAGCGCCCGTCGCCGTAGTCGAACTGCGTGCGCCCGAGCACGTGGGCTGGTTCGCCGCCGAGCGTACCGCGCCGTCCCACCTTGAGGGGGCTGTGCACGTCCGCGAGCGGCGCCGCTGCGCCCGTGACCGCCAGTACCCCGCCGGTGCGCACCGAACAGGTTCCGCAGGACGCACACGCGAGCACGCCGTGATCAAACTTCGGAAGCTCGAACGGCGCCCCACACTTCGGACAGCACAAAGACACGCGTCGGTTGGTAACACGCGCAGCCCCCATCCGGGAGACCGGTTGCTGCGAGCGGGTGTCAGGAACTGCGAGGGTGTTGGCGAATGCTAGAGGATTCGAACCTCTGACCTTCGGCTCCGGAGGCCGACGCTCTATCCAGCTGAGCTAAGCATCCCTGGGGAGACCGATGTAGCCGATCGTTTCCGGCGCTGCAACGGGGGAGCGCGTCAATCCGGTGCGGACGCCACCCGCCAGGTGCCGCCGGCGTCGTCGCTCTCGAAGACGATGGGCGGCGGCACTTCGTTCAAGGCGGCCTGCTGCTGCTGCCCGCTGCTCGACCCTGGCAGGATGCTCTCGAGCTCGATGCGCCAGCGCGTGCCGTCGATGAAGAGTCGGCGCGAACGGAGATCGTAGTGTCCGTTCAGGGTCAGCTCCTCGAAGCCGGCAACCTCATACGGATCGACCCGCACGACCTCCGCGTCCGGGCGCACCACGAACGTGGTCGACGCGACGAAGACGGCCAGGTGGCCCGCCACGATCGCCGGCGGCGTCGTCTCCGCGATGCCGATGTTTCGTTCGCTGCGTACGTGGCCGAGTTCGACCCATCGGGCGGTGCGGTCCTCCCCCGCCGAGAGCCAGACCCTGAGCTCCCGCCGGTAGACGTTGTCTCTCCAGGTCGGCTCGCGCACGACGCGCTGGGTCACGCGGTGCGCGCCCACCGACCACGAGTCGTCGCTGAGCTCGACCTCCGGTTCGGTGTCGAAAAGCGACGGGGCGTTCGGGTCCGCCCCACACTCGTGGCTGCACGCGCACAAGAGGACGAACCAACCCACGCCGACCGCATTTCGCGCATGAAGCACCGGGCTACAACGCCCCCTTCGCGCCTGCGCATTCCTGCCGACCGCAGTCCCGGATCAATGCGCGCGCTCCGCGAACATCGGGAGGCCGCCCTTCGGCGCCATCGTGACCGAGAGGTGGGCCTGCACGCGGTGGCTCGGGTCCGGTCGGAAGCGCCACTGCTGGGCGATGCGGGCGAGGATGAGCTGCGCTTCCATCATCGCGAACTGTTTGCCGATGCAGGTGCGCTGGCCGGCACCAAACGGAAGGTACGCGCACTGGGGGATCGACGTGCGGCGTTCCGCATCGAAGCGGCCCGGGTCGAAGCGGGTCGGCTCCGCGAACCAGCGGGGATCGCGGTGCGCGTGGTAGACCCAGACCACGACGTCGGCGCCGACCGGAATGGTGAAGCCGCCGACTTCGGCCGGCTCCATGGCTTCGCGCGGGACCGCGTAGGCCGGCGGGTACAGCCGCATGGACTCTTCGAGGACCTGCTTGGTGTACGCGAGGGCCGGAAGATCGTCCCAGCCCGGCGCGTGGCCGAGTGCGGTCGCTTCTTCCCGGACCCGCTCGGCGATCTTGGGGTGCTTCCCGAGCAGGTGAAACGTCCAGCTCAATGCGTGCGAGGTGGTCTCGTGTCCGGCGATGAAGAGCGTGAGCAGCTCGTCGCGCAGTTCCTCCCGCGAGAGGCCGTCTTCCTGCGTGCGGGCGGCGACGAGCGACGACAGAAGATCGCCCGCGTCCTCCGCATCGGCATCGCGTGCGCCGCGTCGATCGATCATGCCGTAGACGATCGCATCGATCTCCGCGATCGCAGCGAGGATGCGCTTCTTGCCCGGCACCGGTGCCCAGTCCGGGAAGATGGCTTCGAGGCCGCCGAACGAATCCCGGAACGAGTTCATCGCGACCGCGACCCGGTCGGTCTGGCCGGACACCTCGTGATCGAAGAGCGCCTTGCTCACGATGGCCAGCGTCAACTCCATCATCTCGCGGCTGATGTCGAGGCGCGCCCCAGGTCGCCAGTGTTGCATGCGCGCGTCGGTGAGCCGCGCCACGGTCTTGGCGTAGTGCGCGAGCCGGTCGGGTCGAAACGCGGGCTGAATCAACCGGCGCCGCCGACGCCACGAGTCGCCGTTGGCGTTGAGCAGGCCTTCGCCGAGCAGGCGGTTGAGCTGCGACGCGGTCATGCCACTGCGGGGTTTGCCGAACTTGGACGCCTGGGTGACGAGCACCTCTTTGATGTGGTCGGGGTGCCGCAGCACGTACACATCCCGGCCGAGGAACGGCGCGTAGTAGAGGTCGCCGTAGCGTTCAAAACGCGCTCCGACCAACGTCGTCGCACCCGCGCGCATGCGGCGCATGTACTGGAGCAGCGAGAGCGGGTTCTTCGTGACGGGCGGTGGGCCATGCGGCCTGCGCAGCGCGGCGGTGAACGTCGCAGTTCTGGCGGTGGAAGTCGGGGGGGCAGGCTTGGCCATGGTGGACCGTATCCTGTGGTCGATGCGCTTGTCGTCCAGGGCTCCCCGCGCCGCCAGTGGAACATCGAGCGCGCCCGCGCGTCGTAGAAGCATGCGGTTCTTCTTCGTGGGTGTCTTTGCGATGCTGGCTCTTGCCGGATCTCCCTCGGCCCCCGTCGAAGCGGCGTCTTGGTGTGCGCAGACCGTCTGGGCGCACGAGTGGGGCGTGCAAGCGTTCGATGCCAGCGGCGCACCGGCCCAGGCGCCGGTGGTGTTGCCACCCTACTTCCATCGGTCGGCTCGAGGTTCGCGCCCGTCCACCAGCGCGACGCGGCACCTGCCTCCAGACTCCGGCATTCGTCTGCTCCCGGTGCTCCACTTCTACGCGAGCGGAAACCGGCGGGTTCCGATCGGCCTCGAGGTCGGGTTCACCCAGGGGCGTGCCTCGGTCTGGTACCCGCAGGTTGATGCGCGGCGCAGTCCCCGGCAGGCCAACAGCCGAGCCGCCACGCGGGCGCGCGAGACCCTTGTCGCCGAACGCGCCCAGCTGAACCCGATGCGTGGCGTCCGAGGGCCACGCGTCCCGTCGGATCCGACCCGACAGCTCGTGTGGGACGAGCTCACCTTGACGCCGGCCGCGCTGAACACACCTCCTCCAAACCGAGTGCCTTGGGTCGATGCGCTGCGCGCGTTCCCAGCCGCGTCCTGGGTCAACCGCCAGGGCGAGAGCGAGCGCTTCGTCTTCTACGAGGCCGACACCCGCGAGCGCGTCGCACTCTCGTTGCGGCGAGGACCCTCCTGGCGCGCCGACCACCGCCACATCGTGATTCGCAACACCGGTTCGGCCGCGGTGCACGATGTCTTCGTCACCCACCGCGAACGTGGGGAAACGTTCGTCCTGTACGCCCCGTCCATTCCGGCGGCCCGGGACGCGGGGTTCGTCCTAGAAGAACACCGGGTCGCACGAAGCGACTTCGCCGCCGCCACCCGCGGCCGCTTGCGGACCCAGCTCATCGACCCGGCCGCGGCCACGGTTCCGCCGAGTGGGTTCGGCGGCAACTGCAGCATGATGCGCGACCCCGCGATTCCGATGGAGACCACCGCCTCCCATCGCCTGCTGGCCCATGAGGTCGACGTCCTCCTCGACATCTGGGGCGCCACCTTCTTCGACGCACCCGGCACCACCATCACCTACCGCGAAGACACCGCCTACCTCGACCAGGTGATGCCGCTCTCGATCTACACGGACATGTACCACCACATCGTCCTCCGCCGCGCCGGCCTCGCCGTCTGGACCGGAGTCGCCCTCCCCTAACCAGCGGAGAGGGGCGCAGCGGACTCGGCAGCGGTAACGGGTGGCGGATTCGGTAGCGGATTCGGATTCGGCTTCGGATTCGGATTCGGCTTCGGATTCGGCTTCGGATTCGGCTTCGGATTCGGATTCGGATTCGGCTTCGGATTCGGCTTCGGATTCGGATTCGGATTCGGCTTCGGATTCGGCTTCGGATTCGGATTCGGATTCGGATTCGGATTCGGATTCGGATTCGGCTTCGGCTTCGGCTTCGGCTTCGGATTCGGCTTCGGATTCGGATTCGGCTTCGCCATCGGCTTCGGCTTCGCCATCGGCTTCGCCATCGGCTTCGGCTTCGGGATCCGGCGGCCCGCCACCGCTCCGCCAGTCGGCCGCCACCCTTCTCGCCCCAGAAACCCCGTGAACCTCCAACGGCACGGCGTGTGCTGTGTGCCCCTACCCATGCTTCTCGCCTTCATCGCCGCCGCCTGGGTCGCGGGCCTGCTGCTCGGCGCTTCCCTCCTGCCGGACACGGGCCGCGGCGCGCCCTGGGCGCTCGCGGTGCTGGTCCTCTGCACCCTCCTCGGCTACGCGGGGCAGCGCGCCCGGGCGCGATCGTGGGCGCTGCTGCTCGCGGTCGGTGCGTTTGCCGCAGGACTCGTCGCGGCGCCACGGCCGAGCACCCACGACGTGCCGCGCGGGCTCGCGCGCATGGAGGTCGTGGTCGAGTCGGTCCGCCACCGCAGCGAAGACGCGGTCGCCACCGTGCAGTTGGTGGAGGGCTCGTTGCTCGAGGGCGACGCACCCCTCGTCGCACCGATGCGGTTGCGCATTCAGCCGCTCGACTTGCCGCCCCGGTGCCGCGCGCAGCTGCTCGTTCGGCTTCGGCCCGCGACCCGCTTCGTCAACGAGACGCCGCACCCGCGCTGGCTCGACGCGCGTCCGGTCGATGGGGAAGCCACGCTCGTCGCGGAGCCCCGAGTCATCGACCAAGGGATCCTCGGCGGCACGCTTCATCGCGCGCGCGGACAGCTGCGACAAACGCTGAACACGACGCTCCCGCCCCACGCGGCGGGCGTCGCCCGCGCCCTCTTGCTCGGCGACGGCGCGGCGGTCGACCGCGACGACCGCGACACGATTCGCGGCGCCGGACTCGCGCACTTGCTCGCCGTCTCTGGTTTGCACGTCGCACTCCTGGTCGGGTTCGTCGTCTTCCTTTCGGAGCGGCTCCTGCGCGGCCGGGTGCTCGATGCCCGCCGCGCCGCGTGTCTGCTCGGCATCCCGGTCGCGCTCGGGTTCGCGGTGATGGCAGGCGGCGCACCGAGCGCGTGGCGGGCCGCGTTGATGGCGACGGGCGGTCTCGGGCTGTACGCGCTCCGGCGCCGGCCGGACCCAGTCGCAATCGCGGGGCTCGCGTGTCTGGTGTTCGCGGTGGTCACGCCGGACGACGCAGTGCGGCCCGCCTTCTTGCTGAGCGTCTGCGCGACCGCGTCGATCGTTTCGATGCATCGGCCGCGGGTTGGCTTCGAGAGGTCGGAGGACTCGAAACGCAGCGCGTTCCGGCTCGCGTGGACGCTGAGCTGGCGGACCACCGTGGCGACGGCGCCGCTGGTGGTCTGGTGTTTCGGCGCGCTGCCCGTCGGCGGCGTGCTCGCCAACGTCGTCTTGCTTCCCCTGGCGACGCTGATGCTCGTGCCATGCGCGTTCTTGCACGCGTGCTTCGCCGGGATCGGACTCGGAGGTCTGACGGCGGATGTGTTCACGTTGGGCGTGGACGGTCTGACCGCCGCGGCTGCGTTCTTCGCCGGCCTCGGCGAGGGCCGGCTGCCGCCGCCGTCGATCCTGCAGGGCACGCTCGCATGTGTGGCGGCGCTCTTGCTGCTCGGTCCGACGAGCCGGCGCCGGCTCGTCTTGTTGGTGCTGGTGGTCGTGGGCGTCGGCGGCGCGGAGATGTGGCTGCGGCACGAGCAGCACCCGAACCAGCTGCGCGCGACCTTCCTCGACGTCGGCCAAGGCGACGGCTCGATCGTCGACTTGCCCGACGGGAGCGCGATGCTGATCGACGCGGGTGGGGGCCAGCCGGATCCCGGCGCGCGGGCCCTGTGGCCGCTGCTGCAGGCGCGGCGGCGTTCGGCGCTGCGCCTGGTGGTCGTCTCGCACCCGCATCCCGATCACTACGAAGGCTTGCGCGCGCTGCTCGACGAGGTGCCGGTCGAAGAACTCTGGGCGTCGGGCCAGGGCTGGCACGAGAACCCGCACGGGCCGGCCGCGCATCTGCTGCGCGCGTTTCGAAGCCGCGGCACGCGGGTGCGGTTCGCCTCGGACGTGTGTGGCACCCACGAGATCGGGGGCGCGCGGATCGAAGTGCTCTGGCCGTGTCCCGCGTTCGATCCCGGCTACGATCCGAACGACAACTCACTCGTACTGCGGGTGTCGCACGGCGGGCTGCGCATCCTCTTCACCGGCGACGCCGAAGGCTTCGCCGAAGCAGAGCTCGCGGAGATGAATGTGCGCGCCGATGTCTTGAAGGTCGGACACCACGGTTCGCGCACGTCGTCGTCGGCCGCGCTGTTGGCGGCGGTGCAGCCGCGGGTCGCGATCGCCAGCCAGGGTCGCAGCAACCGCTACGGCCACCCGCACCCGGACGTGGTCGCGCGGTACGCGGAGTTCGGCATCCCGCTCTTGTGCACGTCAGAGGTCGGCGGCGTGGAGCTCGAGGGGGTCGAAGCCGGCGAGGGGCCGGTGGGGTTGCGGTGGCGGACGGCGGTGGAGGTGGCGGTGGGGAAGCGTGGGGGGAAGGCCGACGTGGAGGAGCCGCGAGACGATGGAAGCTGATGGCGACGCCGAAGCCGACGCTGAAGGCGACGCCGAAGCCGACTCCGAAGCCGACGCCGAAGCCGACGCCGAAGCCGAAGCCGAAGCCGATCCCGAATCCGAAGCCGAAGCCCGAATGCGAAGCCGATCCCGAAGCCGATGCCGATCCAGAAGCCGAAGGTCCGATGGGCGATGCCGAATCCGAATCCGAATCCGAAGGAGAGGATGCGTTGTGTGACCCGTGCCCGTGCCCTTGCCCGTGCCCGTGCCCGATCCGCTACCGAAGCCGATCCCGAAGCCGATCCCGATCTCCGAAGCCGCTTCCGATCACCTGGCGCGCGGTTGTCGCCGACTCTGCTTCTGTCGCCGACTCTGCTTCTGTCGCCGACTCTGCTTCTGTCGCCGACTCTGCTTCTGTCGCCGACTCTGCTTCGCCTACTCTGCTTCTGAACCCAAGGGCAAGGGCAGGGGCAGGGGCAAGGGCAGGGAACCGCAGTTTTGGTTGCTGGCTCTTTTTACTGCGCGGTGCAGGCGCCGTAGTGCAGCTCACCGACCGCCCGGGCGGCGACGTTGTCGGCGTCACGCATGGTGCAGTCGAAGGTGAGGCCGGCGATGGCGTCGTCGCTGCTGACGTAGTCCACGGTCACGTCGCAACCGGCGTCGTCGAGGGTGGCCGAGAAGTCGGTGCCGCCGAGCAGCGCTTCGACGCGGCTCCCTCGGGTGCCGCCGTCAACCGGCATGCGGATGCGGAATCGTTCGGCTTGGATGCCTTCGCTCGCGGCGTCGGGGCGGACAAGGGCGACGCTGACGAAGCGGCCTTCTTCGGTCTCGCCGATCCGGCAGTGCCCTGCGAACAGGGTCTCGCCGGGTTCGAGCAGGTCCTCTTCGATGAGGTTGGTCTGCTGGGCGAACTCGAAGCCCGTGGTCGAACCATCGACCTCGATCTCCACGTTGCCGAGCACCGAGAGGTGCGGATCGTCGGCGCAGCCGCTTCCGAGGGCCAGGAGGAGTGCGACGAGAGAGAAGGAAACGCGGGTCATGGAGTGCAGCTTAAGCCAAACCCGTGCCAGCCGCGAGATCACGGAGGAATTGCCGATCCAGCCCCCGCGAGACGTGGCCCACCGTTCACACAGGGGACCACGGGTGGCTCAGACCCGGCAGTCTCGCGAAGCGAGCCAGGCCCGTAGCGGCAAGAAGAGCGGTCAGGCCCGGGCAGGCATCAGGTGTGGCCCGAGCAGCACCATGAAGATCACCAACGCCAGCACCACCACGAGCGCGATCGCGAGCGGCTTCACCTTCGCCGCTTCGCCTTCCGCCATCCGGCGGAGCCGCCCTCCGAGCGCACCGGTGAGCCCAGCGCCGATGAACACCAAGAGCAACTTCGTGTGCATCCACGGAGCCCGCGCGTACCCGGACCAACCGATCGCGAGGATGGTCAGGCCACCGAGCCAGGCGAGCACCATCGCGGGGGTGCTCACCTTGCGGACGATCGTCCGGGCGAAGGTGGCCGCTTTGGTCTGGTCATCGGCCGATGCCATCGCAGCGAGGAGCGCCATCGAGATGGCGGAGCCCATCCACAGCACCGCGCCGAAGAGGTGGAGGGCGCGAAGTCCGGCGTCGAGCATCAGCGGGCTCCGTTCGAGGTGGAAGCGAGGGGCTTCTCGTACACGCGGTAGGTCTTGTAGACCTTCGCGCGCATGGCTTTGATGCCGAGGTTGATCGGCCGGTTGTCTTCGAGGGTCCAGCTCAGCTCGGCCCACTCGAAGTCGTGCTGAATGCCCCGGTAGGCGAGCTCCGCGTACATCGCGGTGCTGAGGCCACCGTAGCGGCGTTTGCCGCGCATCTTCTGTTTGATGCCGAGCAGCATGAGCCGACCGGCCCGCGGCTTCTTCACCTTCAGGCGCCACAGCAACTTCGCCCAGCCGAAGGGCGCGAGTCTGCCGTTCAGGTCGTGGGTGAGCGTGGGCAAGTTGGGCAAGCAGACGCACATGCCGACCGGCTCCTCTTTCACCTCGGCGAAGAACGCGAGGCGCGGGTCGATCAACAGCTTCATGTCTTTCGCCATCTTCTCGACTTCGGCTTCGGTGGCCGGGACGAAACCCCAGTTGTCTTTCCAAGCGTCGTTGAAGATGTCGAGAATGCTGTCGAGCTCCGCGCGCATGCGCGACGGGTCCACGCTGCGAAACCGGACTTCGGGGAGCGCCTGCATGGACTCCCAAGCTCGGGCCGCGCGTTTCGGCGGCTCGGCGACCACGTACTTCCACGCCCAGAGATCTTTGGCCTTCACGAACCCGAGCCGGTCGAGGTGGCCGCTCTGGTACACGCGGTGGTGCGGCATCATCAGCGCGGGCGGGGTGTCGAACCCATCGACGAGCACGCCGCTCTCTTCGTTGATAGAGAGCGAGAACGGGCCCCGCATCACGGTCGACCCTTTGGCGCGCAGCCAGGCTTCGGCTTCGGCCAAGAGCGCGTCGGCGACTTCGGCGTCGTCGATGGTGTCGAAGAACCCAAAGAAGCCCGCGCCGTCCTGGTGGTGTTTGAGGTGTTCGTGGTCGATCTGCGCGCTGATGCGGCCGACGAGTTGGCCGTCTCGGCGGGCGGTGAAGAGCCGTCCCTCCGCGTGGGCCCAGAACGGGTTCTTGCCGGGCGTCAGACGCTCTTTCACTTCCATGCGGAGCGGCGCGATGTACGCGGGGTCATCCGCGTAGACCACGTCCGCGACCTTCATGAAGTCCGCCAGATCGGTGCCCGGGTCGTGCCCGTGGATCGAGACGCTCAAGACGGGTCTCGCGGCAGCGGTCCGACCATCTCTTCCGGTTTCACCGCGGCGTCGAACGCCTCGGCCGTCATCAGGTCGAGCTCGACGATGGCTTCCCGCAGCGTGATGCCCTTCTCGTAGGCGTACTTCGCGACCTTGGCGGCCTTGTCGTAGCCGATGTGGGGGTTGAGCGCGGTGACGAGCATCAGCGAACCGTGCAGCTTCTTCTCGATGACGTCGCGCACTGGCTCGAGGCCGCCCGCGCACCGCTCGTCGAAGGACGCGCACGCGTCGCCGAGGAGCCGAATCGACTGGAGCAGGTTGTACGCCATCACCGGTTTGTAGACGTTGAGTTCGAAGTTGCCCTGGGTGCCGGCGAACTTGATGGCGGCGTCGTTCCCGACCACCTGCGCGCACACCATGGTCAGCGCTTCGGCCTGCGTCGGGTTCACCTTGCCCGGCATGATCGAACTGCCCGGTTCGTTCGCCGGAATGACGAGTTCCCCGATGCCGCATCTCGGACCCGACGCGAGCCACCGCACGTCGTTGGCGATCTTCATACATGCGGCCGCCAGTTGGCAGAGCGCGCCAGACGCGAAGATGTAGGCGTCGTGCGCCGCGAGCGCGGCGAACTTGTTGGGCGCGGTCACGAAGGACGTGCCGGTCAACTTGGCGATCTCCGCGGCGACCGCTTCCGCGTAGCCCTCCACCGTGTTCAGGCCGGTACCGACCGCGGTGCCGCCGAGCGCGAGTTCACGCAGTGGTCCGAGCGTTGCCCGGACAGCGGCGAGCGCGTGGTCGAGCTGCGCGACCCAGCCGCTGATCTCCTGTCCGAGGGTGAGCGGCGTCGCGTCCTGCAGGTGGGTGCGGCCGATCTTCACGATGTCTTGGAAGGCTTCGGACTTCTTCGCGAGCGTGTCCCGAAGCGCCTGCACGTTCGGCAACAAACCCTGCTCGAAGGCGAGCACCGCCGCGATGTGCATGGCGGTCGGGAAGGTGTCGTTGCTCGACTGCGACTTGTTCACGTGGTCGTTGGGATGAACCGGCTTCTTGCTGCCCATCTCTCCCCCCGCGAGCTCGATGGCGCGGTTGGAGACGACTTCGTTCACGTTCATGTTGGACTGGGTGCCCGACCCGGTCTGCCAGACCACGAGCGGAAAGTGATCGTCGAGTGTGCCGGCGATGACTTCGTCGCACGCCTTCACGATGAGATCGCGAATCTCCGGCTCGAGGTTGCCGAGGCCGTGGTTGGTGATGGCGGCCGCCTTCTTCAGGTAGCCAAACGCCCGCACGATCTCGATCGGCATGCGCTCGTCGCCGATGGGGAAGTTGCCGATCGACCGCTGGGTCTGCGCGCCGTAGTAGCGATCCGCGGGCACCTCGATGGGGCCCATCGAATCGGTCTCGATCCGTACCTTCGTCATGCGCGGGAGGTACCGCGGATGTCCCTCCCCGTCGACCCCGCGATGCGGGACCGCGACCTCAGAACGCTTGGGGCTTGTCCGGGTCGGGCTCGAGCACCCCTTCCTTCTCCGCCGCGGCCCGGTCCCGGTCCACCCGCCGGATCAGACCAAAGGCGAGCGCCGCGCCGATCGCGCAGGGAATCGTGGTGAACAAGGCGAGGTCGTCGAACGCGCCCATCGCCAACACGAACGCGACGACCACCGCCGCGTGGTGGACGAACGACCAGTACGCGATGCTCTTGACCTTCTCGAGCTTGTGCAGCTTCAGAAGCCGGCGCGCCGCGACGAACAACGCGATCCCGAGGGCAAATCCATCGAGGCTCACCAAACCGATGGCGATGCCACCGATGGGCGCGCGATCGAACGCCATCAGGGCGGCCAGGCAGCCCGCGGGGGCGAAGAAGAGCATCGTGACGACACCCCAGAACACGTTGAAGCCGGCCACAGCCTGGCTGCGGCCGTCGGTCTCGCGCGGAGATTTGATGGCGAGCACCATGGCGATGCCGAGCGCGGCGGCGAGACCCAGACCGAGGATGAGGAACATGCCGCAGCGTATCTCAGGAGATCCCCTCTCGTTAAGATCGATCGGAACATTTGACCCGCAACTCGAAGTTCCTAACGTATGCGCATGTTCGTCCGGTTGGTCCTCGCGTGTGCGTTGGCATCCATGTCGCTCTCCCTCGCGGAGGCGCAGGGCCCCCGGGAACGACTCACGGCGTTGCGGGCCGCGGCCACGGTTCCGGCCGGTGCCCTGGACAGCATTCAGCACCTGCTCGACACCGCCGACCGCATCGAAGACCGCTTCGAAGAACCCGCCGCTGCGTGGCGACGACGGGCAACGCGCTACCTCACCCAGGCCGAAGGCGGGGTCGACCCCTACCCGCTCGCCAAAGGCGAGATCGTCAACCGAGGCTACCGGAGCGAGATCAGCACCGTGCTGCAGGGGTACGCGGTCTACCTCCCGCCCGACTACGACCCGAGCCAGACCTACCCACTCTACGTCGCGCTCCACGGCGGCTCGTCCAACGGCAACCTCTTCCTCGGCGTCGTGCTCGGCAACAACATGGACTGGCTCACGTACGACCAGCACCTGTACGACGACTACACGCCGCGCTGGTCGCCGGATTGGATCGTCGTCGCGCCGACCGGGTTCGGACAGATCATGTGGCGCTGGATGGGCGAACAAGACGTGCTCGACGTCATCGACGACGTGCAGGCGCACTACAGCGTCGATCCCGATCGCGTGGTCCTCGGTGGCCTGAGCAACGGCGGCGTGGGCGCGTACGCGATCGGTGCACGCCACGCGTCCCGTTTCGCCGTGGTCCAGGCGATGGCGGGCGCGCCGAGTTGGCAGCAGTACCTCGGTGGCCGCGGGCGCTTGCGGGACGTCGAGCGCACCGAGGTGCCGCGGTACAGCGGCATCCACCTCGCCCGGAACTACAACAACACCGACTTCCGCTACTACCACGGCACCACCGACACCGGACCGATGCGTCCTGCCTACGTGCGGGAGTTCACCACCGCGCTCCAGCGGGCAGGCGTGGAAGCAGACGAGAACTGGTACGAGATGGGCCACGACATCCTCTACCGGGTGCACCGCCATGGCCGCGTCTACGACGGACTCGAGACCCGGCGCGACCGGTCGCCGCGCGAGGTCACCGTCGTCACGGGCGACTACCGGGCGTCCCGGCAGCACTGGGTGGACGTCACCCGCATCGATGTGTTCCCGGAACTCGCCACGGTGCATGCAGTCGCCGACGATGCGGCGGGCACGTTGACGGTCACCACCGAGAACACCCGCGCGTTCTCGATCGACCTGCGAGACGCGCCCCTGCGCGGGCCGACGCAAATCACCATCGACGGCGCCGCCGTGTACCGCGGCGAGGCCGCAGCGCTCGGTCAGGTCGCACACTTCGTTCGACGGCCAGGGGCGAACACCTGGGCCGCCGGGTTTCCGGACGACGCGGGCATGCACAAGAAGCCGGGCCTCAGCGGACCGATCACCGACGCGTACTACGAACGCATGGTGCACGTGTACGGCACCCAGAACGCCGAGCACACGGACGCGCTGCGGGACGCGGCCGAGCGGGGCGCGCGCGGCTGGCCACTGTGGTCTTGGGACCTGCGCCAGGAGGTCATGGCCGACACCGAGCTCGACATCGAAACCATGCAGAACGCCCACGTCGTGCTCTACGCGTCGCCGGGCGACAACGCGGTGCTCGAGCGCATCGCAGGTGCGCTCCCGATCCGCCTCGAAGCCAACGCGGTGGTGGTCGGAGAGACCCGCCACACCGGCAACGACGTGGGCGTGCGCTTCGTCTACCCGAACCCGCTCGCGCCACAGCGCTACGTCATCGTGCAGGCGGGGGTCACCCCGGAGGTCGTCGGGCGCGGCAACAAACTGCCGGAGTTCGTGTGCGACTACATCGTCTACAACCGGCGCACCATTCCCACCCGACAGGCGCGGGTCCAGGCGCGCAACCGAGCGGTTGCCCAGGGTTACTTCGACAGCCGATGGCGGTTGCCGGGTGCACCCGAGACCGCGGCCAACGAAGGCAGCGGGCCGGACGACCAAGTTGGTGGGACGGGCGAGACCGTCGCCGAAGTGGAGCCGAGCCTGCCGGTCCCACCCTCCCCGCCAGTGCCCGCCCCGCCCGGTCGATACGGCGTGCGTTCGAGCGATCCGGCGGGCCGCGCGGCGCGTGCGATCTGGGCCCGTGTCCCGACCTTCCACAACTACCGGGCCGAGACCGCCGGAGCGAACTGGCGGGTCGACCGCCGCGCCGACTGGTCGATTCGCGCGCAGGAGGAATGTTATTCGGCGTTGCGGGAGGCCGGCGTGCCGTTCCGTCCTGCCTTGCAACCGAGCCGCATCGTGCCCTCACCGGTCGAGCTGCTCGGCCCGATCGAAGGCGTGTGGTGGCGCATGACCCATGAGGAGCGGCCGTTCCTCACCTCCTGCGAGATGGCGCTCCGGCTCCCCGAGTTGATGCGGGTGCTCAAGGAGCACGGTGTGCACGGCGTGGAGATCCTGAGCAGCTACCGCAACCACCCGACGACCAGCTTCCACACGATGGGGCTCGCGCTCGACCTCAACCGGTTCTGGACCGACGAAGGCTGGCTGAGCGTGTACTCACACTACGAAGCGACGCCGATGCAAGAGACCTGCACCGGTCCGGCACGGGGGGACCGACGCGCCCGCGCGCTGCGGGCCATCGCCTGCGACCTGGTCGCCACCCGGCTGCTCTCGAGCGTGCTCACGCCGAACTACAACGAAGGGCACCGCGACCACTTCCACATCGACGCCCGACCGAACGACCCACGGATCTTCTTGCGGTAGAGCGCTGCGACTCCCCATCACGTCTCGCCGGCACCCTTCCGGCCGGCGCGGCAAGGGCAAAGGGCAAGGGCAAGGGTCGCTATCGCGACCTACGAGGCGTCGCGGCAGTACGTCACCATGAACCCGGTGCTCAGGCCCGAGCAGGTCTGACCGACATCGCTGCAGATGTCGGTCGGGTCCTCGGCGTCGCAGACCTCGTGGCAGGTCGCCTCGCCATCGACTCGGATGCACACGAGGCCCCGCGCGCAGAAGCCGGGGTCGCTGCCACACGCTTCGCCGAGGGTCTGCGGTCCCGCCGGGCGGCAGCCGGTGTAGCGCGCGCCGGTCTCCGGATCGGTCGAGAAGTTGCAGCCGTCTTCGGGGTCGACGCAGTCCTGCGCGTAGATGTCGCAGGGCTCGGAACGCGGCTGACAGAAGCGCACGCACTCGTCGCCGATGCCGCCCGAACATCGGTTCTCGGACCCACTGCAGAACCCGATGCTCCCATCGGGACACATTTGCTGGCACGTGGCTTCGCCGCCGAAGTTGATGCAGATGTGGCCACCCGCGCAGTCCTCCGCGCGGCTGCACGTGGCGCCGGTCGCCGCCGTGCCGGTGCTGGCCCGGCAGACCGTCATGTCGTCGGAACCGAGCACGCAGTTCATGTCGGCGCCGCACGCGTCGGGATCGAAGGGGTCGCACGCGCCGGGTGCGGTGCAGGGCATCGAGACGACGCCGGTGTCGACGCTTCCACCATCCTCCGGGGGGCCCGAGTCTTCCGCCGGGCCGGCGTCTTCCATGCCCGCGTCTTCGGTCGAAGGTGCATCCACCCCGCCGCCGTCCACGCCGCCGCTGTCTTCGGTGGCCCCGTCGACTGCGCCCCCATCTTGTTCCGTAGGCGCGTCGACCGCGCCGCTGTCCCGCGTCGGCACGCCCGCGTCGTCGTCACCACACGCCAGGAGCCCCAGACAGAGCACACCACATCCCAAACGAAGCAAGGTCATGGCCCCAGGGTAACGGGTTTGACGCGCGCACCGAAACGCCCTCGTGTGCGGCCTGAGGCCTCCGTCAGAGACAAACGCCCCACACCGGCGGCGCGGTGCCCCGAGTACAGGTTCCGGACGAACACGTGTCGGCGCCGTCCGGGTCGCAGAGTTCTCGGCAGAAGAACCCGCCCGACCCGATGCACACCGTGCCGGGGACACAGCCGTTGCCCGCGTCGCACGGCTGTCCGACCGTCTGATGGCCTGGGTCCTCACACTTGTTGCGACCGATCGTCGTGTCTGGAAAACATCCTTCGCCGATCTCGCAGTCCTGGGCGACGAGGTCGCAGTCGAGCTGCCGACAGATGCCGCCCTCCCCGCCATCCGCGAACCCGACGCAAGCCCACGCGCCCGGACCACACGACGCGGGGACGTCGCACACGCGCCGGCACACGTCGGTCGTGAAGGGCGGCTCCACGCACTCGAGGCCCGAGACACAGGGATCGGTGGACACGTTGCAGGCTTCGCCGAGCTCGTTGGGACCCGGTTCGCGACATCCGGTGCCCTCGCCGAAGAGCAGACAGGTCCAGCCGCACGCGCACTCCCCGGGCGTGCCGTAGCTGCACCCGAGGTTGCGCGGACAACCGGCGTCGGTGCCGGCGTCGGTTCCCGCATCCGTCCCGGCGTCGTTGCCCGCGTCGGCTCCACCGTCTGCCGCGGCGTCCGGGTTGGCGTCTTCTGGTTCCCCCGCATCCTCGGGGCCCGCGTCGCGTGCACCGGCATCGCCCGGGCCCGCGTCCATCTCGAGGCGCGGTCGACACCCGACCGCCGGATCGCAGTATTCGGCGTCGCCGCACCCGTCACGTCCGTCGTAGACGCAGCTCCCGGACGTACAGACGGGCGTGGCGCACGCGGCGCGCGGGGGGCAGTCGGCCGCCGCCTCGCAGAGCGGGTCTTCGAAACACCGCTCGAGCCGCTCGTCCACGCAGCCCGGGTCGACACACACGCCGCCGAGGCACGCCGTTTGACTGGGGTCGTCGCCGGGACAGGCGATGCCCAAGCAGGATCGGGTGATGGCGACCGTCACCGCGGTCTGACCGCGCACGAGCACCTCCACCGGTCGGGTCACCACCACACGGGCACCCATCAGCACCTCGACCTGGAGGCGCACGTTGCCGGACGACACCCCTTCGAAGGTCGCCGCCCGGACCCCGGAGAGAAAGTCGCGACCGCCAGCGAGCACTTCGCGCGTGTCGTCGCCAAGCGTCACGCGCACCCCGTCGAACTCCACACCGGGCACCAAGTCCGTCCGCACGTCGACGAGCAGCGAGGACCCATCCTCGGAACAAGCCGCGAGCAAGATGAGCATGGTGGCCAGGAGGGAACGCATGCCGCAGCCTACCGCAGTTCCAACGCCGATCGCGTCGGGCGCGGACTCCGAAGCCGACCCCGAAGCCGAAGCTGACTCCGAAGTAGAAGCCGAAGCCGACTAGGCGAAGCCGACTCCGAAGCCGACTCCGAAGCCGAAGCCGAAGCCGACTCCGAAGCCGACTCCGAAGCCGAAGCCGAAGCCGAAGCCGAAGCCGACTCGGTCCCGACTCAGTCCCGGATGCGGATCCAGGTGCCGGGGCGGCCGCGCTCGCTGAAGACGCCATGCCAGGAAGCCGGCAACATCGGCAGCGACCACTGGAACACCCAGCGTGCGTCGGCCGGCGCCAGGTTCACGCACCCGTGGCTCCGCACCCGGCCGAAGCCGGAGTGCCAGAACGCCGCGTGCATCGCATAGTTGCCTTCGAAGTACATCGTCCACGGCACGTCTTCGATCAGGTAGCTCTCTTCGCCCGCGTCGAGGTCGTCCATGGTGGTCGAGACGTGTTTGGACTTGATCTGGAACAGACCCAAAGGCGTGTCGTGTCCGTCGCGACCCGTGGAGACCGTCGTCACGAACACCGGCCGGTCGCCCTCGTAGGCCACCAAGATCTGTTCGGAGAGATCCACGTCGATCCAGCGTTCGTCTTCGCCGACTTCGGACGGCCGCTCCGACTGCTCGGCGAGTCGAATCGCGTTGCGACGTACGATGAACCCATCGGCGGTCACGATGTAGTCCTGGCCGTTGCGCTGGAGGGTCTCGGCCGCGACCACCGGGGTGTGCCGCTCGAGTGTGCCCGCGTTTCGGAACCGCTCGGTGGCGGCCACGCGGCGAAGTCGACGCGTGCCACCGCGGTAGACAAAGCCGATCGGCAACTGCCAGGCGCCACCGACCACCACCCCGCGGTGGGTCGGCGGCTCGTTGGTCGAGACCTGGTCTGCGCGCACGTAGGCGCCGCGAATCGTCCGCCAGAAGGGGCGCCGTTCGTCGCGCTCTTCCGCGTCCACGCTCATGTAGAAGCCACGGCCCATGCGCAGTCGCACGAAGTCGGGGATCTGGATCTCGCCTTGCGCCATGGCGACGAGGCTCGGGTCGGGCGCCTGCTCTTCGTCGACCGCGTCTTCCACCTCCGCGTCGCTGCTGCCCGGCGGTGCCGGCGCTTCGATCTCGTTCTCGGCCTCCACGATCGCATCTGGCTCCGGCGTCTCCTCGACGTCGCCCGCCACCTCGCCCCCGTCGTCCCCGGCATCCACGCTGGGCGGCGGGGGTGGCGGCGCAGACAGTCGGCGCAACCGTTCGGCCTCCGCCGACCGCATCGACTCGAAGGTGTCGTTGGCGGTCGACTCCTCGCCCACCGTGGGAAGGCGCCAGTACTGCGCGACGTCCGCGCGCGCGGTGTAGACGTACCGGTAGGGGAGCGGATCCTCGAGCGCCGGGGGACTCGGCGACGGCTCGAACACCTGGGGCTCCGCGCCGATCAGGAATCCTTCGCCGCGGCAGACGAACCCCTCGCCGGGCACCTCGAACCAGCCGCGCGCACACCCGACCCCGGGAACCCGCTCGCTCGCGCGGAAGTTCGCGCCGCGCCGCATGTAGCCGACCACCGCCGCTTCGTGGTGGGGCCGCGCGCGCACCCGCGCGAGAAAGTGAAAGCTGACCCCGTGGTTGGGAAACGCTGCTTCGAACGCCTCGCGCGCCGCCTCGGCCCGGGCCTCCGCGATCTCTTCCTCGGTGGGTCCGCGCGGAGGTTCCGGCGCCCGCTGGACCGGCGCTGGCTCCGACCGCGGCGAAGCAGCCACAGGCGCGACCTCGGTCGGGGGCGGGGGGGTCGGTTCCGTCAAGGGCTGAACCACGAGTGGCTCGCCGCACGCGACCACCAAACAGGCGAATACGCACCCACGAAGGGACATGCCTCCCTGCTCGCACATCGCGCCTCCATCGGTCCATTTTTCGACGGCTTTCGCAGACGCACGGTCGTTCTCACCGAGAACCAACGCTTCGGGAATCGGGGCCGCCGCTTGAAGGCGCCGGGCGAGTGCGACATGGCCAGGGGTGCACCCTGCGCGCCCACAGCTCGATCCGGTTCCTTGCCCCGCGTGTGGCCAAGACACCGACCCGCTCCGCGCTGCCCGGGTGCTCGCCCTCGACGATGGGGTCCGATACCTCTGCAGCGAGGCCTGCCTGCGCGCGTTTCAAGGGGGCTCCCGTGCCCACGAAGCCCGTGCCGCACGACCGCTCCCGCCCCGCAGCGTGCCCGAGCGCGTCCGCGAAGCGACGCGCCCCCGCATCGACCTCGCGTCGGCCTCGACCTCGGCGGACATCTCCTCGTTCGCGTCCTTGAACGTCACGCCGCCACCCGCCGCGCCGCTGGCCACCCTCGCTCTCTGCGCCATCGGCTTCGGGTTGGCGTTCGCGTCCGGCCGCGAGAGCATCGCGGCCGCGTCCGCCGGCATCACCGTCTTGGTGGCGTTGATCGCGCTCGTTCGAAGTCGATCGATCGCGCGCCAGGTCGGCTGGCTTCCCTGCGCGGTGGGCCCGGCCGGGGCCATCCTCGCTGCCATCGCGGCGTTCATCGCGCGGGTTCAGGACGCGGAGGCGCGCTCGCTCTTGGCCGGGGCCGCGGTCGCCGCCGGCGCCATGATCGTGCGCACTTGGCTCGACGCGAAGGCGCGACAGCCGGTCGACGCCGTGGTGCGCGAGCTGCGACGGCCACTGCCGGTTCGAGTGCGGGTGCCGATCGAAGATCAAGACCCGCAACTGCGCTACGAAGAAGTACGCACGAGCCGGATCCGAACCGGCGAAGAGATCTTCGCGGTCGAAGGGGAAGTCGTGGGGGTCGACGGAGTCGTCCAGGGCGGCGACGGCTGGGTGCTCACCCACACGACCGCGCAGACGCCGGTGCGCGTTTCGGCGGGCGACTCCGTGCTCGCCGGTGCCCGGGTCACCGAAGGCGCGCTCCGGTTGCTTGCCACCCGAGTGGGAGAGGATCGCGCCATCTGTCGCGGCGCCGAGTTCGGCACAGCCCAACGCGGCGGCGCACGCGTGGTCCGACTCGCCGAGCAGGTCGCCCGGTGGGGCGGGGTGGCGGCGGTGCTCTTCGCGCTCTTCGGACTGGCGTTGACCGGCGAACCGGGCCTCGCGGGCGCGCTGACCGCCGCCGCCGCTGTGCTGGTCGCCGCGCCGCTGCTCGCCGCGCGTCGCTCCGCGGAAGCCCCGCTCGTGGCCGCCGCCACGAGCGCGGCCGCGCGCGGCATCGTCTTTCATGACCCGCGCGCCCTCGAAGACGCTGGCCGGGTCGCGACCACCGCCCTCGGAACCGCCGGCACCATCACCGAAGGCCGGCCGGAAGTCACCGAGATCAGCGTCGTGGGCGACGAAGACGCCGGTCCGCTGATGTCACTCGCCGCGGGCATGGAAGGCGCCGCCGCGAGCCATCCGCTCGGCGACGCCGTCGTCCGCTACGCCAAAGCACACGGCCTCACGCCCGCCACGGTGCGACGGGTCGTCCACCACCCCGCGCGCGGCGTGACGGCCCTGACCGCGTCGGGGGAGACGGCGGTGCTCGGCAACCGACAGTTGCTCCTCGATCACAGCATCAGCGTGGCCGTCGCCGATGCCGCCGCCGCGCGCGGCGAGAGCCGGGGCCACACCGCGCTCTTCTTGGGTGTGGGAGGACGCGTGCGCGCGGTGCTCTCGCTCCGCGACGAGGTCGGCATCGGTGCGCGGGCCGCGGTGCAGCGCATGTTCGACCAGCGCATCGTCGTGGTCCTCGTCTCCGGGGACAGCCGCGCCACCGTCGAAGTCATCGCGCGGCAACTCGACGTCAACCTCGTGAAGGCCGAGCTGCTTCCCGAAGAACGCGGCGAAGAAGTGCGCCGGCTCGGCGCCTCTGGTGGGCTCGTCGCCGCGGTGGGCCGGCGCGGGGCCGACGACGAGATGCTGGCCGCCGCCGAAGTCCCCATCCTGCTCAGCGCCGCTGGCAGCCCCGGCGCCGACCGAGGCATCGCGCTGGCGACGACCGACATTCGCGACGCCTCCGCTGCCCTCTGGATGGCGCGCGCCGCCCGAAGCGAAGCACTCCGCGGCGTGCTGCTCTCCGTGGGCGCCGGTGCGCCGCTCGTCGCCGGCGCCGCCCTCGGCTGGGTCGCCCCCGGCGTCGCCGCCCTCGCCGCCGTCGCCATCGACGCCTTCGCCCTCCCCGCCGGCGCCCGCCTCCTCCGACGCATCGAACTCCGAATCCCGCCCCGCTAGGCGGCCTCCGTCTCGACATCGGTCTCGGCATCCGCCTCGGCTTCGGCCGTCGGCTTCGGCTTCGGCTTCGGCGGTCGGCTTCGGCTTCGGCTTCGGCTTCGGCGTCGGCGTCGGCCTCGGCGTCGGCCTCGGCATCGGCGTCGGCGTCGGCTTCGGCATCGGCTTCGGCGTCGGATTCGGCGTCGGATTCGGCTTCGGCTTCGGCTTCGGCGTCGGATTCGGCGTCGGCGTCGGCTTCGGCTTCGGCTGCTTCTACATGGGGATTGTCGGATGCCTCCTGCGGGGGCCGACCGCTCGCTCCGCTCGACTGCCCCACCGCTCCGCGACAATCCCGCTCTTCGGCATCGGCATCGGCTTCGGCGTCGGCGTCGGCTTCGGCGTCGGCGTCGGCGTCGGCGTCGGCGTCGGCTTCGGCTTCGGCTTCGGGCACGGGCACGGGCACGGGCACGGGCACGGGCACGGGCACGGGAACCGCGCGCCGGGCGTCGCCGGTCGCGGTTTGGCCGGCACGTGCTATTCCCGCGCCCTATGTCGGACAAAGCTTGGGGCGGACGGTTCGAAGGTGGGCTCGACGCGGTCGCGTTGCGCTACAGCGCAAGCGTGGATGTCGATCAGCGCCTCGCGCCGCAAGACATCCGTGGATCGATCGCGCACGTCCGAATGCTCGCCGCGCGCGGTGTGGTGACCGCGGACGAAGCGGATGCGATCGTGGCGGGCCTCGAGAGCATCGGCGCCGAAGTCGCGGCCGGGGACTTCGAGTGGAGCGATGCGCGCGAGGACGTGCACATGAACCTCGAAGCCACCCTCAGCGACCGGATCGGATCGGTGGGCGGCAAACTCCACACCGGGCGCAGCCGAAACGATCAGGTCGCGACCGACATGCGCATCTGGACCCGCGACGCCTGCTGGGACACCGCAGCCCGCATCGACCGGATGCTCGCCATGCTCGCGCGACGCGCCGCCGACACCGTCGAGGTCCTCTTGCCGGGCTACACGCACCTGCAGCGCGCCCAGCCGGTGCGGCTCGCCCACCATCTGCTCGCGTGGGCGGAGATGCTCGACCGAGACCGCGGCCGACTCCTCGACGCCGCCGAGCGCATGAACGAGTCGCCGCTCGGATGCGCCGCGCTCGCCGGCACCACCTTCCCGCTCGACCGCGACATGACCGCCAAGGCGCTCGGGTTTCGGCGGCCGATGCGCAACAGCCTGGACGCGGTCGGCGACCGGGACTTTCTGGTGGAAGCCGTGGCCGCACTCGCCAACTGCGCGGTGCACCTCAGCCGCATCGCCGAGGAGCTCGTCCTGTGGTCGAGCCAGGAGTTCGGCTTCGTCCAGATGAGCGATGCGTTCACGACCGGCTCCTCGATCATGCCGCAGAAGAAGAACCCGGACATGGCAGAGCTTGCGCGCGGCAAGACCGGCCGGGTGGTGGGCGACCTCGTGTCGTTGCTGGTGATGCTCAAGGGCCTGCCGCTCGCGTACAACCGCGACATGCAGGAGGACAAAGCCCCCGTCTTCGACGCGTTCGACACGGTCGACGACACGCTGGAAGTACTCACCGGCGCGATCGGCGACGCGGTGTTCGATGCCGACAAGATGAAGGCCGCGCTGCGCGAAGGATTCCTGGACGCGACGGAACTCGCCGACTGGCTCGCCGCGCGCGGGGTTCCGTTTCGAGACGCGCACCACGTGGTCGGCCGACTCGTGGGCAAGGCGGTGCGGGAGGGCAAAGTGCTCTCCGAACTCTCACTCGCCGAACTCCGGGCCGAACACGAGACGTTCGACGAGACGGTGTACGCCGCCCTCGACATGGAGACCGCCGTCGAGCGCCGTGACCTGCCCGGCGGCCCCGCCCGCGCGCGGGTATTGGAAGCGATCGAAGAACTGACCCAGCGACTCGCCACGCGCGCGGAGGCCGGCTGATGGGCGACGCACCGAAAGCGCCTTCCTTCGCACGCACCGAGGTGCCCGAAGTGGCTTCGTTCCCGCGCAAGGACGGCAAGTTGCACTGCGAGGGCGTGAGCCTCGCCGCGATCGCGCTCGCCCAGCAGACACCGACGTACGTGTACTCCGGCGCAGAGATCGACACGGCGTTCGGCGCCATCCGGTCGGCGATGGCGGCGGCCACCGATCGAGACGTGCTCATCGCCTACGCCATCAAGGCCAACGCCAACATGGCGATTCTCGCGCGCTTGGCCGGTCACGGCTGCGGCGCCGACATCGTGTCCGGCGGGGAGCTTCTCCGGGCGAAGACCGCAGGCATCGATCCGTCCCGCATCGTGTTCAGCGGCGTCGGCAAACGTGCGGAGGAGATCCGCGCTGCGATCGAATCTGGCATCCGCGCGATCCACGTCGAGAGCGTGCCCGAGCTGGACGTCGTCGCCTCCGAAGCGCGGGCGCTGGGTACCAAGGCGCGCATCGCCCTGCGGGTGAACCCGGACGTCGACGCGGAGACGCATCCGTACATCGCGACGGGGTTGCACGGCACCAAGTTCGGCCTGGAGCTCGACGTCGCGCGCAGCGTGCTCGGGCGCATCGTCTCGAGCCCGGACCTCCAGCTCGAAGGCGTGGCGTGCCACATCGGTTCCCAACTCGGCTCCACCGCGCCGCTGACCGAAGCGGTGGCGATCCTCGGTCGATTCGCGCTCGAGTGCCGCGCGGCGGGCGCGTCGTTGCGCAGCCTGGACGTCGGCGGCGGCTGGCCGATGCACTACGGCTGCGAAGCGGCCCCCTACCCGCCGCCCCTCGAGTTCGGGCGCGCCATCGCCGCAGGCCTCCGACAGTCGGGCGCGACGGAGTTCGATCTGATCACCGAGCCAGGCCGTGCGCTCGTCGGCCCCGCAGGCGTGCTCTTGACCCGGGTGCTCTACGTGAAGACGCAGGGCACGCGGCGCTTCGTGGTGGTGGACGCCGCCATGACGGAGCTGCTTCGCCCCGCGCTCTACGAGGCCTACCACGCCATCGCGCCGGTGGCGCTTCCGAGCGCCACGCTCGGCGTACAGACCAGTCCCTGCGACGTGGTCGGACCGGTCTGCGAGAGCGGCGACTTCCTCGCGCTCGAGCGACCCCTGCCGCAAGTCCAGGCCGGCGACTTGCTCGCGGTCTACGGCGCCGGCGCCTACGGTCGCGAGATGTCGATGACCTACAACGCGCGGGTGCCCGCCGCGGAGGTCCTGGTGGACGGCGCGTTGATGAAGGTCGTGCGCGCGCGGCCGCCGGTCGAGTCGCTCTGGGCGCACGAACACTGGTAGCGCCTGGGGCTGGGCGCCGAGCCCATCCGAGCAGCCCAGCCGTGCCTTCCCGACCGGGTTGAGGCATGGTCCCAGCATGTTGTACCGGTTGATTCGGCCGCTCCTCTACCGGATGGACGCCGAGGTGGCCCACCACCTCGCGTTCGGTGCGCTCCGTCGAGCCGCCAGGGTCCCGCTCGTCACCGGCGGACTGCGCTCGATGGCCCAGGTGCGCGACCCGCGACTCGAAGTGCGCGCGCTCGGACGCACCTTTCCGAACCCGCTCGGATTGGCCGCAGGGTTCGACAAGGACGCGGTCGGGTTCGAAGCACTCGGGGCGCTTGGGTTCGGCCACGTCGAGATCGGAACGCTCACCGGGCAACCCCAGGAGGGC
This sequence comes from Deltaproteobacteria bacterium, assembly GCA_034670305.1. Taxonomy (GTDB): domain Bacteria; phylum Myxococcota_A; class Polyangia; order Polyangiales; family Houyiibacteriaceae; genus JAXMNT01. The sequence continues at coordinate 11,394 of JAXMNT010000024.1, read as the reverse complement.
AACCCCAAGCCCCGCCTCTTTCGGCTCGAATCCGACCGCGCGCTCCTCAACCGAATGGGCTTCAACAACGGCGGCTCGCTCGCCGCGGTGCCGCGGCTGAGCCAACCACGCGAGGTGCTGGTCGGCGTGAACATCGGCAAGACCAAAGTGGTGCCGGAAGACGAAGCCATCGCGGACTACGTGCTCTCGACCGAGCGGCTCGCCCGCCACGCCGACTACTTCGTCGTCAACGTCTCGAGTCCGAACACGCCGGGCCTGCGCGACCTGCAGGCGGTGGAGAAACTCGCGCCGCTCCTGCGCGCGGTCCGCGACGCACTCGACGCGCACAGCGACGCGCGCGTGCCGCTTCTCGTGAAGATCGCACCGGACCTCGCCGACGCCGACATCGAGGCGGTCGCGCGCATGGCGATGGAGCTCGAGCTCGACGGAGTGCTCGCCACCAACACCACGATCGATCGCAGCGGTCTTCAGACGCCGAGCGCGACGGTGGAAGCACTCGGCGCGGGCGGACTCAGCGGCGCACCGCTCAAGACCCGGAGCCTCGATGTGCTCCGGCGCCTCCGCCGCGTCGCCGGCGACTCGTTGCTCTTGATCTCGGTGGGTGGCATCGAGAACGCCGAGGACGCGTGGGCGCGGATCCGCGCGGGCGCCACCCTCGTCCAGCTCTACACCGCGTTCATCTACGGCGGCCCGCTCCTGCCGAAGCGCATCTGCCAAGGCCTCGCCCAGGCGGTCACGGACGCCGGCTTCGACAACATCGCAGACGCGATCGGCGTCGATGCCTGAGTCCAGCGCCAAGATCGCAACCGCGGCCGCCGTCCTGCTGGTGCTTCTCCTCGGCCACGCCCCCGCCCACGCGGATGCCTCACGCGACGTGTACGTCGGCGTGTACTTGCACGACGTCACCCGCTTTCAGCTGAGGGACGGGATGGTCGACGTCGACTTCGAGCTCTGGGCGAAGTGGCGGGGGGACTTCGATCCGGAGCAACTCCAAGTCGCCAACGCAGCCACCCTGAACCGCACCCCGCTGGGAGAAGCGAGCGACCGCGACTGGCACACCGCGCGCTGGCGCATGCGCGGCACGCTGCGGGGCGAGTTCCCGATGCAGCGGTTTCCCTACGACGAGCAGCGCGTGGCGGTCGTGCTCGAGTTGCCCGAAGAGTATGGGCGGCTCGTGCCCGACGCGGCAGGCAGCGGCATGGCCGAACGGTTCAGCCTGACCGACTGGCTCTACGAACCAGAGTTTCATCCCCGCGTCACCGAACGCACCGTGAGCTCCGACCTCGGCCTGCTGTCCCGCGAAGGACTGCCGACGACCGTTCATCGGGTCGGCTACGAGGTCATGCTCAAACGCCCGATCGTGACCGTCGCACTGAAACTGTTCCTGCCCTTGGCCATCATCGCGCTCGTTTCGTTGGTCGCGCTCTTCTTGCCCGGAGAGACCATCGCCCCGCGAAGCTCGATCGGCGTGACCGCGCTGCTCTCGTGTTTCGCGTTTCAGTTCACGGTCGCCGATTCGTTGCCGTCGGTCTCTTACCTGACGCTCGCCGACATTCTCTTTCTCATCGCCTACTTCCTGAGCTCGATCGCACTGGTGGTCAGCATCGTCTCCCATTCGCTCGTCCGAACCGCAAAGCCGCGGGCCTCGCTCTGGCTCGACCGCACCGCGCGGGTGGTGCTCCCAGTCGGCGCCTTCGTGGCCGTGTGGGCGGCGATCCCCGGACCGGCGGTCGTCGAGGTGCTGCAGCCCCAGCCACTCCCCACCGACACCCGCGCAGAGTCGGCCCGCCCGGTACTGCGCATCGGCGCCAATCGAATGACGAGCTTGCTCGGCAGTCCCCTGAACGCGGTCGCGTACTGGGAGCCGCTGCACGAAGACATCGACCACACCCACAAGCCCTGGTTCCTCGAGCACACCCCCGGCATCGACAACGACTTCGTGCGGTTCCTCGCCGACGGACGGCTCGAGATCACGTGGAAGCTGCGCGAAGGCGTGCGCTGGTCGGACGGTCGGCCCGTGGTCGCGCGCGACCTCACCCTCCCATGGGACGCCTACGAGCCAGAGCACGCGGTGCGCTGGCAAGCGCCCGACGATCGCACGCTCGTGGTGACGTGGGACGGTCGGCTCGCCGAAGCACTGGAGACCCCGCTCGTCTGGCCCTCGCACGTGCTCGAAGAGACGTTTCGGGACGGGGGGTACGACGCACTTCGCGACTTCCGGCGCGCGAACCCGCACCCAGGTCTCGGCCCCTACCGCGTCGTCGAGTTCGAAGCCGGCACGCGCGCAGTCGCCGAGCGCAACCCGGAGTTCCCAGGGAGCCCAGGCAACCTCGAGCGGATCGAAATCCAGGTCGCGGATTCGGAAGCGCTCATCCGCGCGTTCGAAGCCGGTGAGATCGACCTCACCATCCCGAACGCGATCACGATGGACCAGGCCCTCGAACTTCGACGCACACGCCCCGACGCGGTGCACATTCAAGCGTCTCCGTTCTTCACGTTCCTCAACCCGGACATGAACCACCCGCTGCTCGGTCGGCTGGAGGTGCGTCGCGCGATGCTGCGCGGCCTCAACCGCGAGCGCATCGCGCGCGAGGTCTACGGAGACGCGGGACGCGTCGCCCACGCACCCGTCTCCGACCTGCCGCCCGGTGCGACGATCACCCCCTACGAGCCCGCCGTCGCCCGCGCCGAGATGGAGCGCCTCGGTCTGGTGGGGTCGACCATCGACCTCATCACGGCGGAAACCGAAATGGACCAACGCCTCGGCGAGGTCCTCGTGCCCGACCTGCGGGCGATGGGATGGGTCGTGCGCGTGCGGACCATTCCGAGCACGCACCGCGCGTACCTCGATCAGGGCCACGGCGGACTCTTGCTCCACATCCTTCGCGGGGCCCGCGACGCCTTGCCGCGCCGCTACTGGAGCCTCCCACTGAGCCAAGGCGCCTACGCGACCGACGTACGCCACGACGCCTACACCGACGACATCCACGATCTGGTGGAGCGAGAGAAACACGCGCTCTACCCAGAACGCCGCCGTCAACTCCGCGATGCCCTGCTGGCCCTGACCACCGAACGCCTGCCCAACCTTCCGTGCGTCTTTGTCGCCCAACGCATCCTCGCCGACCCTGCCCTCGTCGGCTGGTCCGACGTGCCCGCGGACATGATGTTCGGCACCGGCATGGAGCAATGGCACTTCCGGCCGTGACGGCACGCTGAACCGCGTGGCGGTCCTGCTACGCTCGCCCGCATGCATGTACTCGTCACGGGCGCCAGTTCGGGAATCGGCGAAGCGCTCGCGCGCCCTTTCTCTTCGCGTGGCGATCAGGTCTCGCTGGTCGCCCGTTCGGTGGGCAAACTCGAAACGCTCGCGACCGAACTCGGACGCGCGCAGGTGATCTCGGCCGACCTCACGGTGCTCGATTCGATCGACGGCGTGGTCGATCGCGCAGAAGCCGGTTTCGGCCCGGTGGACATCTGCATCAACAACGCCGGCATCCAGATCGTGGCGCAGACGGTGGATGTGCCGGTCGACGAGGGGGAGCGGCTGCTCCGATTGAATCTGCTCGCACCGCTGCGCCTGCATGCCCGAGTCCTTCCCGGCATGATCGAACGCGGCCATGGTGCGATCGTCGACGTGGCCTCGCTCGCGGGCATCGCGCCGACCCTCGGCATGGTCCACTACAGCGCCTCGAAGGCGGGCCTCGCGGCGGCGAGTGAAGCGCTCCGGGCGGAGGTCGCGAAGGCGGGCGTGCACGTCGTGACGGTGTACCCAGGCCCGGTGGAGACCAACATGGCGGCGGCCGCGATGGACCGGTACGACGCGCCGCCCGCCATGCTTCCGACCGGCACGGTGGAGGGGCTCGCGAAGCGGGTGGTGCGCGCGGTGGAGCGCAAGCGGGATCGGGTCATCTACCCGGAGTTCTATGCGGCGGCGCGGCACCTGCCGGGCGCGACCCGGTGGGTGATGGATCGATTCTCGCCGGTGCCGAAGAAGCGGTGAGCGGGGGCTGAAGCCGAGGCTGCCCGTGCCCGTGCCCGTGCCCGAACGGGGAGGCCTGCACTCACGAATCTGAAGCCGAAGCCGACGCCGAAGCCGACGCCGGAGCCGAAGCCGAAGCCGAAGCCGACGCCGACGCCGACGCCGAAGCCGAAGCCGAAGCCGACGCCGAAGCCGACGCCGACGCAGAAGCCGACGCCGACGCCGACGGAGAAGCAGAAGCAGAAGCAGAAGCAGAAGCCGACGCAGAAGCCGAAGCCGAAGCCGAAGCCGAAGCGCCGCGCCTGCACTCAAGGGCAAGGGCAGGGGCAAGGGCAGGGGCAAGGGCAAGCGAGGGTGTGGGGGGTGGGGTATCCTGCGGGACGGCATGCACGTCAGTCGCGAGAGTTACGAAGAGTCGGTCCGGCGGGCGACGGAGCATGTGCGGGAGCCGAGTGCTGGGCTGTACGGGCCGGGGAGCATGACGTGGGAGATTGCGCGGGAGTCCGTGCTCTTTCTCGGCGGCGGATGCGCGGCCCTCCTCCAACTCGCACATCCATTCGTCGCGCACGCCGTCGACCAACACAGCGCGACGCGGACCGATCCGCTTGGACGGTTTCAACGCACCTTCCAGCACGTGAACGCGATCCTGTTCGGGGACCTCGAGATGGTGCTCTCCGCATCTCGGCGGGTGCGGCACATTCACGACCACATCCGCGGGCCGATCCGCGAAGACGTCGGCGCGTTCCACCAAGGTCAGACCTACGAAGCGAACGACGCGCCTTCGCTCCTGTGGGTGCACACCACGCTCATCTACACCGCCGTGCAGGTGTACGAGCTCGTCGTCCGTCCGCTCACCACGCAGGAGCGCGAGCAGTACTACGCGGAGGCCAAGTGTTTCGCGATGCTCTTCGGCGTGCCCGAATCGGAGCTGCCGCCGGACTGGGCCGCGTTCAGCCGCTACTTCGATCGCATGGTCCACTCGGATCAGATCGCGGTCGGGGGTCCCGCGCGGGAGATGAGCGCGTTCCTCCTGACCCCTGCGCGCCCCTCCGCGAGGCCGCTGATGTCCTGGTACAAGACCATGACCTCGGGCCTGCTTCCCCAGACCGTGCGCGAGCAGCTCGGGTGGTCGTTCGGGCGGACCGAACAGGCGATGTTCAAGGCCTCGATCCGCACCCTCCGCGCGGGTTATCCGAGGTTGCCGCGCCGCGCGCGCGACGTGCCCGCGTACGTCGAGGCGCAGCGCCGGTTGCAAGGCCGCACCGGACCCGATCGGCTCGGACGCGCCCTCGAACGGTTCGTGCTTCGCACCGTGACCTGAGACGAACCCTGGCGGCGCAGGGGTGTCCGCGGCCTCCACCCCTCGTGCATGGATTCGCTGTAGTCTCTCGCGCATGATCCGGTCGTTCGTCGCCCCCGTCCTCCTCCTCACGGTCGCCTGCGGTCCACCGCCCGTACACACGACCCCTCAGAACATGCAGCGGCCCGAACCGGTCGCTGCGCCGAACATGCTCGTGGCGTCGGACGTGCCGCCCCCCATGCGACAGTGGGATGCGAACGCACCCGCGGCGGCCCCGGAGCTCGTCTTCCAGTCCGCCCATCGGCGCGGTCTCTCCGACCTCGCGTTCACCCCGGACAGCCGCCAAATCACACTCGTCAGCGCCGATGGTGTCGCGAGCGTCGTCGACGCGCGCACCGGGGAGATGCGGGCCAGCCGCCGCGTGTTCATCCGCACCGGCCACCGATTGGTGCTCCCGGACCGGTCGGGCCGCAGCGTCGTCGTCGCGTCCTCGTCCGGGTTCGACGGCTCCGGGGGTGTGCTCCGCTGGGACCTGCACCAGAACTCGTGGCAGTGGCTCCTCGGTCCTGGATTGATGTTCGACGCGACCCGGTTCGCGGTCCATCCGGACGATACGACCCTCGCGTACCTGGGCATGTCCGGCGACCAGGACGCGTTCGAGGTGGTGCTGCGCACCCCCGACGGAGTGGTGCACTCGACCGGCGTGGGCTCGGAGGGCAACGAGACCTTCGAGTTCGCACCGAGCGGCGCCACCTTGACCGTGCACTCGAGGACGGCCGGACAGATCTGGCTGCTCGACGCAGCCAGCGGCGAAATCAAGCTGACGCTGACCGCAGAGGAAGGCCGGCGCTGGCTTGCCCCGAACTACCGGCCCGGCGGCGGCGCGCTCCTGACCACCATGGACGACGGACACATCATGGTCCGCGACCCACGCGATGGCTCGGTGCGCCAGATGTTGCGCTTCGACGCGGACGTCGAGGACGACGCGGTCGTCGAGGTCGGCTGGTCCGGCGATGGGTCACTCATCGTCGGACGGTCTCGTGCCGGCCGCGTGCGTTCCTTCGATGCCCAGACCGGCGAACGGGTGGCGGCGTTCGAAGTCCGCGACGCCAACCACTACGCGCTCGACCCGAGCCGCGCGCGCGCCTTCGTCGTCGAGCGGGACGGAGTTCGTTCGGTCGATCTCCGGACCGGCGAGACGGGCGAGCTCATCGCGACGGCAGAATCGGTGAGCGCGCTCGCGATCAGCCCGGACGGCACGCTCATCGCACTCGCCGAAGGCCCCGACCTCGAGGTCCTCGACGCGGCGACGGGCGAGCGGCGCTTTCTGTTGCCCGGCGGCAGCGGCGAACACTCCGTGTGGGGCGTGACCTGGTCTCCAGACGGTCAGACTTTGGCCACGTGGGGTCGCGCCGGCATCGAGACCTGGGGCGCCGCGGGCACCTTCAGCTCGTCGTGCAGCGGCACCGGCAACCCGCTCTTCCCCGAGGGCGGCACACCGCTCTACCAGCAGGGCAACCGAGTATGCGACGTGCGCAGCGGCGATGTGCTGGCGCGCTTCAACGGACTCATCGCCGTGAACCCGTCGGGCAACGTCGCCATCACCCGCGACAATGCGGTCGTGCGGGTTCAGAACGCGTCCTCCGCGCGCCCCGGCCCCACGCTCCGACTCGGAGGCACGCCCAGCTGCGAATACGGTCCCTGCGGACAGGCCAGCGTGGCCGCCGACGGAAGCATCGTCGCGCTCGCGGTCGGCGACGCCGTCCTCGTGTTCGACGCGCGGGGCCGCCGCAAAGCACGCCTCCGTTCGGCTGGTGCCAGCGCGGCCCGCTACGTCCAGGTCGCGCCCGATGGTGGATCGGTGTTCGTCTCGTGGCGGCGCGCCGACGATGGCCAACGCGACCTGGCAGAACTCTACGCCGTGCGCGGTGGCCGCTCCCGCGCGCGCATCGAACTGCCCGGCCACGTGCTGCAGGCGACCTACCACCCGGACGGCGCGCTGCTCGCGTTCGCGACCTCCGAGTCGGTGACGATCCTCGACGTCGCGACCGGCGCCCAGAAGGCCTCCACGCCCTCGCCCGAAGGCATCTTGCCGCTCCGCTTCGCGGGCGACGCGTTGATCATCGACAGCAACGAGCTCGTCCGGGTGATCGACGCGGAAGGCAATGAGCGTCTGCGCCAGGACGTGCCGCGCATGCACGCCGTGAGCGACACGGGCGACGCCATCGCCACTTGTGTGGCGTCCGAGGACGGCGGGGGCGACGTGACGGTGCGCGATGCATTGACCGGGCGTGTCCAGCGGCTTGGTCCATGCTTCGACACCGACCGGCTCGCGTTCGCGCCGGGCGGTGCCCACCTGGCGCACCACTCGGGTCCCATCGTGCGCGTGATGCACATTCCTTCGGGGCGCGCGATCACCCTGCGCACCTACCGCTTCTACGACGAAGGCGTGGGCATGGTCGGCATCCCAGCGGCCTACGACGACCGCGGCGGGTTCGAGGTCGACGCGGCCCACCTGCAGCGTTTCCGGACGCGCGCCTCCGGTCCTCTGTCGAGCGCCGCACTGGCCGCCCCCGATCCGGCCGCGGTGCAGTCGGACCTCGTCTCGTCGTTCTTCGCGCTCGCCGGCGCCGGCGCGCCGCCGACCTCCCCCGACTGAACTCACGTGGTCGTTCTCGCCGCTGCGCTGATCTTGGCGTCGTTCGTGCTCGGCTACCGCTTCTACGCCCGCTACCTGGGCGAGAAGCTCTTCGAGGACGCACAACTCGTCGACACCGAAGGACACGAGCGGCCGATGCCGTCGGAAGAGTTCGCAGACGGAGTCGACTTCGTCGCGACCGACCGCCATGTGTTGCTCGGCCACCACTTCACCTCGATCGCCGGCGCGGCCCCGATCATCGGGCCGTGCGTCGCGGCGTACTGGGGCTGGCTGCCGGCGCTCGCTTGGGTGGTCGTCGGCACGATCTTCATGGGCGCGGTTCACGACTTCGGAGCGCTCGTCGTCAGCGCACGCGAGGGCGGTCGCTCCATCGCCGACATCGCTGGCCGAGTCTTCAGCGGACGCGCCCGGGTCTTGTTCCTCTGTTTCGTGGTGGTGCTGGTCTGGCTCGTGCTCGCCGTCTTCGCGATGGCCATCGCCGGGCTCTTCGTCTCGCAGCCCACCAGCGTGGTTCCCATCCAGAGCGAGATCGTCCTCGCGGTGCTCGTCGGGTGGCTCTTGCACCGCCGCAAGATGCGGCCCTTGTGGCCTTCGCTCTTCGCGCTCGCGGTGCTCTACGCGCTCGTCTGGGTGGGCACGAAGGCGCCGGTCGATCTCACCGCTTGGGGCTGGACTCCGTCGGAGGCCCGCGACGGCTGGATCGTCTTCCTGCTTCTGTACTCGGCGGTCGCCAGCCTCCTGCCGGTCTGGCTGCTTCTGCAGCCGCGCGACTTCATCAACAGCCATCAGCTCGTCGTCGGACTGGGTCTGCTCTTCTTGGGACTCGTGGTGGCCAACCCCGAGTTCGACGCGCCCGCCATCCGCACGCCGGAAGAAGGTGCGCCATCGATCTTCCCCGTGCTCTTCGTGACCGTCGCGTGTGGTGCGATCAGTGGGTTCCACGGCCTCGTCTCGTCCGGCACCACGTCGAAGCAGCTCGGCCGCATGCGCGACGCGCGGCTGGTCGGCTACGGCAGCATGCTCGGCGAAGGTTCGCTTGCGCTCGCATCCACCCTCGCCGCGGTCGCCGGCATCGGACTCGTGGGTGCCTGCACGCTGCCGGGCCAGGGGCCGGTGTTGGATCTGGGTTGGGCGACCTACTACGACTCGTGGGCGCACGCGGGCGCCAACAAAGCGGCGGCGTTCGTGCTGGGCGGCGGAGCGTTCCTCGAAGCGGTGGGCCTCCCCACCGAACTCGCGCGTACGCTGATGGCGGTCTTGGTGATCAGTTTCGCGGCGACCACGCTCGACACCGCGACGCGCATCCAGCGTTTCATCCTCGCGGAGCTCGGCGAAGCCACCCGCATCGCGCCGCTCAAGAACCGCTTCGTGGCGACGGCGTGTGCGGTGGTCCCCGCGGCGGCGCTCGCGTTCGGGGAGGTGCCGACCGGGAGTTCCACCACGCAGCTCGGCTGGGTGCTCTGGCCGATCTTCGGCGCCAGCAACCAGCTGCTCGCCGCGCTCACGCTCATGGTGCTCGCGCTCTACTTCGCGGTGCGCAACAAACCCGTGCTGCCGCTCGTGATCCCGATGACGATCGTGACGCTCGTCGCGATCGTCGCGCTGATCGCGAAGCTGCGTGAGTTCGTCGCCGCCGAGCGCTGGCTGCTCGGTGGTCTCGCCGCCCTGCTGCTGGCGCTCACCGCGTGGATGCTGCTCGAGGGCGTGATGGCGATCCGGGCCGCGCGGGAGAACGCGTCCCGGTCGGGCTAGCGCAAGAAGAAGTAGACCATCACGCCGGTCACGCTGACGTAGATCCACATCGGCGCGAGGATGCGCGTGATCTTCTTGTGGGTCTCGAACCGCTCGCGCCACGCGAAGTAGAACGCGCTCAAGGCGAGCGGTACGACCGGAATCGAGAGCACGATGTGGCTGATGAGCAGCGGAAGGTAGACGCCTCGGTACGCGCCTTCGTATCGGGTGTCTCCGTGCACGTAGTGGTACGCGAGGTAGCCGACGAGAAAGAAGGCAGAGGCGGCGAAGCTGGCCGTCATCAGCCGCTTGTGCAGACCGATGCGCCCCTTGCGGATGGCGAGCCACCCCGCGGTCAGCAACACCGCCGCCGTCGCGTTCAGCGACGCGTTGACGGTCGGCATGAACGAGAGGTCCAGCTGTCCTTCTTCGCCACGCCGAAACACCAGCAGCCAGGCGAGCACAGCGAGTGCGACCACGCTGACGACCGCGTTGAAGACGAAGAACGCGCGATCCTGCCGAACGGTCTCGGGTTGGGTGGGCGCGGCAGAACTCATCGCACACACCTGGCACCAAACCGGGACGACGACAAGATGCGTCCGCGCTCGCGCACGCACCGCAGTCGACCACGCAGACGATCACTGTGCGGATCATGGTGGACTCCGTTCACGGACGCCGTTCGGGGGGCGGCTTGTGCGATCGGGGTCCTCGGGCTAAGAGGCGCGCTCCCGATGCGCCACTCCCTCGTGATTCTCGACTTCGATGGAACGTTCACCGACGTCGAACAAGAGGCCGGCCCGTTCTTCGCGGCCTACATGGCCGAAGTGCGCGCATTGCTCGGGAACGAAGACATCGACGCGGAGTGGGACGCCACCGCCGCGCTCGTGGCCGAAGCGCCGACGAAACACGGATGGACCTACGAAGGGCTCGTCGTCGCTCCTGGCAACGCCGATCCTTACCTGCGTGCGACCATCATTCTCAACCTGATGCTCGACAAACGAGGTCTCCACACGGAGGTCGAAGAACGTCGCGCGCTGCTTCAGCGCCTGTACTTCGAGAACTACCCGAAGGCGGACACCGTCTTCCGCCCCGAAGCCAAAGAGGTCGTCGAGACCCTGCTCGCCGGCGACGCCCACATCTGCGTGGTCACCAACTCCGCGACGGACGATGTCGAACACAAGATCGACGTGCTCGCGCCCAAGGGCCGCGAGAACCTGCGCGTCTTCGGCGACGCGCGCAAATTCGTCGTGGCGGAACCCGCGCAGCCGGACCCGCGCTTCGACGCTGTGCCCGAGTCGATGTCGATCGATCACATCGAGCGGCCGGTGCTGCTGCGACGCGGACCCTACTTCGATCTGCTCGCCAAGCTGTGGACGGAGACCGGCGCCACCCCCGAAACCACGCTCGTGGCCGGCGACATCTTCGAGCTCGACCTGGCCCTCCCCGGCCAGCTCGGCACCGACGTGCACCTCGTCCTCAAAGAACGCACCGAAGCGTACGAGCGCTCGGGCGTCGCGATGTTCGAGGGCGGCGCCGAGAGCCCCGGCCTCGACGCGATCCTCACCCGACTCGGCTGAGGCGCAACTGCCCGAAGGCTCGGCTAGCAGGTCGCTGAAAAGCGACCTGCTCCCTTGCCGTTGCCCTTGCCCGTGCCCTTGCCCGCGTCGTGGACGCCGTGTGTTTCGCGACGGCGAGGCGCGAATCGGAGCGCGATGCCCAGCGGAC
>JAXMNT010000023.1:0-111985 GCA_034670305.1 Deltaproteobacteria bacterium | reverse complement strand
CGTCCGCTGGGCATCGCGCTCCGATTCGCGCCTCGCCGTCGCGAAACACACGGCGTCCACGACGCGGGCAAGGGCACGGGCAAGGGCAACGGCAAGGGAGCAGGTCGCTTTTCAGCGACCTGCTAGTTCTGCTTCTTCTTCGCGGGTGCTTTGCTGCGGTCGGCACCGGTGGCGTGGCGGAACCCTGCGTCGAGATGGAGCAGCGACGCGAGCTCGCCCACGATCTCCTCCATCCGCCGCGCGCGGAACTTGGGACCGATCTCTTCGGCCTTGAGTGCGGCTTCGAGCGCGACCGCTTCTTCGAGCAGCTCTTCTTCGCGCTCGCGCCGGGCGCGCTCGAGCGCCCCCTTGCGGTCACCGCCGCGGGTCACGAGCAGGAGTCCGAGCAGCAACAAGATGATCGCGCCGCCGAGCGCAGCGAACCGGATCGGACCGGGGCCCGGGATGCCACTGACCAGGATGTCGACGCGCTCGAGCTCCGGGCTCTCCGGGGTCCGCTCGAGCTGGGTGTGGAGGTATCGATGGCCCGCGCCTTCGCGGACCTCGGAGGGCGGGAACCCTTCGACTTCGAGTTCCATGCCTTCGGCGGCTTGGGTGATGACCCGGTAGCGCCAGGTGCGGAACGGGACCGGGAAGCGCACGTGCACGTCGGCGTCGGCATCCATCGGAAGATCGAACGCCCACGTGAGGGCGATGCGGCCGGGCGGAAGCGACCCCTTCAACGCGAACCCGGTGTCGTCGGCGATGAGCCGCTGGTCGGTCATCGTCTGCTGGGTCTGAAACGCGGTGAAGCCGCGCGGCAGATCGATGTGCAAGCCGTCCTCGCCGAAGACGACGGTCTCCTGTCCGAGGTTGTCGATCTGCGCTTGTTGCGTGACGTGAATCCGCTCGTTGCGGTACTCGAGCATCGTCTGGCCGATGCGCTGAAGCAGCCGGCTGGTGTCGCGGGTGACCGGCGCCTGACGCAGGAACACTTGGTGTCCTCGGTCCGGCTCGAGGCGGAACGGGTTCGATGCGTAGGTGGCGCCTTCGTAGGAGAGGTTCACTCGGTACGCTTGGCCGGAGCCGGTCGGCAGGTCGGACATCAGGAGCCGGCCCTCGGCGTCGGTCTCGCCGGTGAGGCTCTCGCGCCCGCCGTCCTGTTGCATCACGCCGACCCGGATCGGTGCACCTTCGACCGGCGCGCCTTCGGGTGTGCTGACGAGGATCTCGATCACGCCGACCGGGACCGCAGCACTTGCCCTGTCGCGCGCGACTTCCAGCGAGCGCGGCCGGCCCGTCGGCGCGGGGACCGCGGGTCGGCCACGGGTGCCGGAGAGCACGTCGGCGGGTCCGCGGGCGGGCACGTCTTCGTCGGCTTGTGCCGGAGCGTCGTTCGGTGCTTCGGGCGCTTCGTCGGGTGCGGCCGGCGGCTGCGATGCGGCAGGCATCGCGATGCCGAGGGCGAAGAGCACGAGGGCGAGGGTCTGAAGGCGCTTGGTCATGGGTTCGCCTCCTCGGCCGCGTCGTCGTCTTCGGACGCCGCATCCTCCGCGTCGTCCGAACCGTCCGCGGCCGATTCGAAACGGTGGCCGCACTTCTTGCAGAAGACGGCGTCGGCATCGTTGACGGTCTCGCATTCAGGACAGTCGAGCCCGGCCGACTCGGGTTCGTCCGGGTCGTCTTGCGGGTCTTCCGCGGACCGGGTGGATCGAGACGGCTTGGACTTCTTCGTCTTCCGCCGGCGCTTCGGCGGTTCGTCCTGGGCGTCCTCGTCCTGGGCGTCGGCGTCGGACTCTTCCTCGTGCGAAACCGGCTTCGCGGACTGACGGTAGGGGGCCGCCTCGAACCCGAGCCGTTCGCGAATGCGCTCCTCCGCCTCCGAGATGAATGGCGCGACGTCGGAGTCGATGAGGCGGAGGACCTGTTTGGCTCGGGCGCGCAGCTTCTGGTCGAGTGCCTCGAAGTCGGCGTCCGAGATCTTGCCGCCATCGCGGTCGAATCGAAGTTCGGAGAGCTGGCGGAGCAACGTGTCCTTCTCTTCGAAGAGCGCGCGCCGCGAGGCCGCTTCGACGAGCCCGTGCACTTCGCCATCGGTGCCGCCGAAGGCCGCGCGGAAGCTCGCCCAAAGGTTGCCGAGCGCGAACAGGAAGGCCGCCACCGCGCCGGTGATCAGGAGCCAGGGAAGAAACGTGCTCATCGCTCCTCCAACCTTCGAAGTTCTTCTTCGAGTGCGTCGTCGTAGTCCTTGTCCGCTTCGCCCGCAGACGCGATCTCACTCTCGGTCACCCCGGGCGCCGCGGCACCCTTGGCGCGCCACTTCCGACCGAGCAGGAAGACGCCGCCGGCCGCCAGGACGAAGAGCACGAGCGGCACCGCCCAGAGCGCGCGGTCCATGCCGGCGTCGGAGGGAATGCTGATGGATGCGGAGCCGTGCTGGGCGCGAAACGACGCAATGAGATCCGCGACGGGTTCGCCGTTGGCCATGCGGGCGCGAAGCTCCGCGCGGCGGCTCTCGGCCCAGTCGCAGATGCAGTTGTCGAGCGGCAGGCGCTGACACGCGCCGCACTGACAGAGCAGGCGGCCGAAGAGGTGTCGCTCCTCGGGCCCGTTCATCTCGACCGTGCCGGCATGGAGCGAGCTGGAGCTGTCGGCCTGTGCCGCCACGGTGGGTGGGTCGAGCCCTCCCATGCTCAGGGCGGCGAGGAGGGAGACGGCCGCGGCAGCCTTTCGAGCGCGACCGCGCTTCTTGCGGTCCTTCACTTGCTGCTGCCGGTCGAGCACGTCCTTGGCGCTCGGCCACATGGCGAGCACGGCGCCCAGCACCAGGATGATGCCACCCAGCCAGATCCAGCTGACGAGCGGGCGGACGATCACGCGGAAGGTCGCGCGGCGCGACTCGCCGTCGACGGTGCTCATGATGACGTAGAGGTCTTCGATCGCGTTGCTTCGGATCGCGACTTCGGTCGTCGGCTGCTCGGGGTTCGTGCGGTAGACGAACTTCGCGGGCGACACGCGACCGATGTCGTCTCCGTCGAGGTCGAAGACCGTCATGTCCGTGAAGGTCATGCTCTTGTTCGGATCGGCATCGCTGCGGGGGCCGTCGTAGCGGAGCTCGTAGTCCCCGACTTCGAGCGACGCGCCCGGGTAGAGCGCCGCTTCGCGCTCGGTGTCGTACACGGCGCCGGTGAACCCGACATACATCACGATGATGCCGAGGTGCACGAGGTAGCCGCCGTAGCGGCGGCGCGCGCGCGAGATGAGCTGGGTGAGCGCGCGCCACATCGACTCGCCCTTCGACTTCATGCGGACGCGGGTGCCGCGTACGAACTCTTGAAGGACCGCGGTGGCGACGAACGCACAGACGGTGGAGGAGAGCAGCGGCGCGATGGTGTGGAACGCGGCGAGCGCTTTGCCGGTCAGCGTGTCGTAGAGCTGGTCGGGCACGACGAGGGCCGGGAACCCGAACATGTCGCCGAGCCCGAGGTGCGCGAGGACGGCCACCATGGACGCGGCGACCGGCGCTCGGAACGCGCGGCTGAGGTTCTTGCCGGTGGCCTTGCGCCACGCGACCAGGGGCCCGACGCCGGTGAGGAACAGGAGGATGAGCCCGAAGGGGACCATCCACTCGTTGTAGAACGCGGGTCCGACGGTGACCTGTTCGCCGCGGAACCACTCGGTGATGAGCGGCCAGGTCGTGGCGACCAAGACGAAGATCATGATGCCGATGAACATCCAGTTGTTCAGCAGGAACATGAACTCGCGACTGAGCAGCGACTCGATCTTGTGTTCGCCGCGGAGCTTGGGCAGGCGCCAGACGATCAGCGCGCCACACAAGATGATCAAGAAGACCATGTAGTAGACGAAGTAGATCCCGATGTCGGAGCGCGCGAAGGAGTGGACCGACGCGATCATTCCGGAGCGGGTGAGGAACGTGCCGAAGATGGTCATGAAGAACGTCAGACACATCAGAAAGACGTTCCAGACCTTCAGCATGCCGTAGCGCTCTTGCACGATCGCCGAGTGGATGTACGCGGTGCCGACCAACCACGGCATGAAGCTCGCGTTCTCGACCGGGTCCCAGGCCCAGTAGCCGCCCCAGCCGAGCTCTTCGTAGGACCAGAGGCACCCGAGCAACAGCCCGATGCTGAGGAAGGTCCACGCGATCATCGCCCAAAGCCGCGCGGCGTTGACCCACTCGTCGTGGAGACGGCCGGTGACCAGCGCGGCGACGACGAACGCAAAGGGCACGGCCCAGCCAACGAAGCCCATGTAGAGGCTCGGTGGATGGATGACCATCCAGTAGTTCTGCAGGAGCGGGTTGAGGCCTTCCCCGTCCGAGGGGGCCACCCCGACGGTGGTGGCGAAGGGGTTCGCGGCGAAGAGCATCAGGATCGCGAAGAACGCGATGATGCTCATCAGGGTCGCGAGCACCCAAGGCTGCAGTTCGATGAAGCGGCCGCGGAGCCAACGGGTGACGGCGGTGGTGTAGCCGGCGAGCAGGAAGGTCCACCAGAGCAGCGAGCCGTCCTGGCCACCCCAGAGCGAGGTGAAGAGGTACCACCAGGGCATCGAGCGATCGCTGTAGCGGGCGACGTAGCGGATCCGGAAATCGTGGGTCTGGAACGCGTAGGCGAGCAGAACGACCGAGAGCACGACGAGCGCGCAGGTCGCGAAGGTGCCGTGGCGGGCGGCGACGAGCAGGTGCGGGCGTCCGCGCGCGGCGCCGAGCGCCATCGCGAGGGTGTAGGCGGCCGACACCAGGATCAGGCAGAGAACCAGGTTGCCGAAAAAGGGAATGTCGATCGCGGGCACGTGCAGCGGAGCCTAACAGTTTGATGGGGACGTCGGTGGCACAGCGCGCCCCGTCGTACGCCGGGGGTCTTTGGGGTCAACCGCCCCCGCAAGCAACCACCGGTCTGCGGGTGGGCAGCTCGATCCGAGCCAAACCCGCTCGTTTCAGAGTTCGAGCAGCGCGAAGGTGTTGATTCGCTCGCATGCGGGCTGGTTGCCGCCGTCGCAGGCGAGGCGGGTCAGCCGTTTCGCCTCGATGAGATCGAACTCGGTGTCGGCCGATCCGGTGCGGTACCGGTCGGCCAGCAGCACACACGCAAGGGCATCGTAGGCCGCGTCCGCCGCGTCCTCGGTGTCCGGCGTCCGAGGCACGGCGCCCGCCGCCGCATCTTCAGCCGCACCTTCCGCGTCCGCCTCTCCACCCTCGGCTGCGCCTTCTGCAGCCGTCGCCATCTCCGCGTCGTGTGCGCTCTCCGGCTCGACCTCCGCGATCTCCTCGGGCGGCGCCACTTCTTCGCGGGCCCGCCGTGCGCCCTCGCGGAGCACGGCGCCCTCTCCTTCGCAGGCACGCAGAAGCGCCCGGCGGCTCTCTCGCGGATCGTCCTCGACCACCATGAACGCGTAGTCTCGGCAACCTCCGGGTGCGTCGCCGAGACAAGCAGACCGAATCGCCTCGCGCGCCGCGACTTCGTCCACGTGCCCGAAGTAGCCGTCCCGCAGGTAGCGCCCGAGCGTCAGGCACGACGCCGCTTGGTCGTCTGCGCACTCCGCCCGCAAACGCGTCAGCGCGGGAGGCGGGGGCAGGGTCGGCACGCTGGTGCGACCGCGCACCGCTTCTGCGCTGCCGTGGTGGACCCGAAGCACGTAGGGGATCTGCGCCGTGTAATCGACCGTGTAGTAGACGAGGCCTTCTCCAGGGCAGAGCCGATCCGTCGTGAAGGTCCCGTCGCCCGTCAGACTCGTCGACTCCCACGAATCCACGGAGGTGCGCACGATCGTCGGCGGTGTGGCGTGCGCGTCCATCAACGCGAATCGAAGCACCGCGCACGGGCCAGAGCGGTCCCGAGAGGGCTCTTCGAGCGCGCCCAGTTCGTTCGTGTCCACCACGAGCAGCACCCGGTGGTTGGAGAGTTGCACCCGCGCGACCGGATCGCGCCGACCCGACGGATCGAACGCGAGCGTGCCGAGCCGGGGGGAGTTCGAGGCGACGCGCGGACGGTAGTCGCCGACCTCTCGGGTCGTGTCGAGCAGCGCCGCCAACTGCAGCGTCCGGTAGGTCGCCGGGGTGGCGGGGAGGAGCAGGGCGCCACCGTCCAAGGTGAGTTCGTTCGGCCCGAACAGGGTTTCTCCATCCAGGACGTTTTCTTCGTCCAGCGTCCGGGCCCAGCCGATCGTCTCGCGGACCCAGCGGTCTTGGCGCATCTCCTCGTTCGCGACCCCTCGCGGGAGCGTGAAGAAGTCGAACGTCGCGGAGTGGCCGCGGTAGAGCCAGTGACGGACCTGTCCCGCGCGGTCGTCCCCGTCTTTGCCGTGGAAGCCGCCCTGATAGGCACGTCCGTAGCGAAGCCGCGCGGTGATCGTGTCGGACTCGCTGCCCATGGGACTCGCGCAGTAGGTCAACGTGGAGAGGTGCCCCTCGCGCCCGACGGTGTCGACGACGACCTCGTCGCCCCGCACGAAGTCGAGACGTGGCGGGTAGGAGGTCTCCGCAGCGGTGACCAGACCCACGCACTCACCGGGCGCGACCTCGAGGTCGAGGGTCCACAGCGGCTCGCCGACTGGCCCGTCGATCTCGGCGATGCCTTCGTCGGTCTGCTCGAGGCCCCACTCGCGCAGCAAGTTGTGTTCGGTCGCGCGCTGCGGGTCGTAGTCGGTCTGCGCGATCGCCGGGGGCGGCACGCGTTGGCCCGCCAGGTACCCGCAGAACGGCAACGCCAAGAGCGAGAGCAGTGCCGGCACGACGATCGGTGTCCGCTTGCGAGACATGACTCGTAGATACCACGGCGCCCGAGGCCACGGACACGCGGATGCCGTTCAGCGACGCTGTTGCGGAAGCAGCCCGAAGCTCGCCTTGCGACGGATGTCTTCGAGCTGTTGGGCCAGCGCCGGCCCGGACACGCCTGCGAAGGCCTCGGGGATCAGGATCGGCGCCCCCGACCGCATCTTCAGCCGCACCCCCGGGGGCGCGTCGCTCCACTCCACGCGTTCGACGTCGTCCCACGGGACCTGGAGCGTCTCTCCGTTCTCACGATGGATGAGTGCGTCCACCCGGAGCAGAAGAAACGCATCGTCCTTCCAGCTTCGCCGAAGCCCCCAGATCGCCACCCCCGGGCCGCTGACGACGAGGAGGAGACCGAGCCCGAAGAGCCACCACAGACTCGCGTCGTGCCGACGCACCGTGCCGGGTCGGTGGCGCGCTACCGGTGCGATCGCGACGTAGCCGATGCCGTCCCGCTCGGGTTCGACATCCACCCCGTGCGGCGCATCCACACGCGGCGCATCCACCCCGTGCGGCGCATCCACCCCGGGCGGCGCATGGCCCCGGTGCTGAGCGGTCCGGGCGGTCCGAGGTTGAATGCCCATCGGATCGATCGCGTCCAGCTGCGCATACGCGTAGCCGATGGTGAGCGCGCCGAGCGCGGTCGGGAGCATCATCGGGAGCAGGATGCGGAGGATCTTCCGGGTCTCGTCCCGGCGGATGAAACCCACGATCGGGGCGCCGCGGAACAGCGCAGCGTCCTGGACATCCGGATCCTGGACATCCGGATCCTGGACATCCGGATCCTGGGCCGCCGGATCCTGGGCATCCGGATCCTGGGGCTCTGCGCTCACGAACCTTCGGGTTCGAGCGCGTCGATGCGGGCCGTCAGCTCTCGAATGTCGGGGTTGCCCGGATCGTACCGGCGCGCTTCGGCGAGTGCTTCGCGGGCCGCGTCGGCGTCCCGATCCGAGATGGCGGCGCGGGCGCGGTCGAGCGCGTCTTTCGCCGCTTCTTCCCGTTCGTGCGGGGTCAGTTCGCTCGCGCCCGTGTCCGGCGGACCGGCGTCGACCGCTTCGGGCGGTCCCGCGTCGATGCCCACGTCCTGGAGGCCTGCGTCCTCCAGCACGATGCCGGTCCCACTGTCCGCCACCTCTTCCGATCCAGCATCCTCGAGCGCGCCGTCCGGGGCCGCTTCGATGGGGCCGCCGCCGTCGTCGAACGCGAACACGAGCGCCACACCGACCGCCATCACACCGATCGCGACCGCCCACATCGGCCACGACGAGCGCTGCTCGGTGCGCGGCCCGAGCGAGATGCGGCGGCTCGGCGGGCGGGACATCTCTTCGGGCTGCACGAGGCCCGCTTCGACGTACGCATCCGTGAGTGCTTCGGCGAAGGTCGCGGCGTCCGGGTACCGTTTGGCCGGATCCTTGTCGAGGCAGCGCATGACCACCGCCTCGACCGACTTCGGGATCTTGGTGCCTTCGTCTGCCGCCTGGCGCAGCGGAACCGGGTCGTCGTGAATGACTTTGTGTGCGACCCCGACCGCGTCCTGGCCCGGGAACGCCCGCGCCCCCGAGATCGACTCGTAGAGCATCGCGGCGAAGGAGAAAAGATCGCTGTGCGGTCCGTAGCGGCCCTTGCTCAGCGTCTCCGGCGCGGCGTAGCAGGGCGTGCCGAGGAACTGACCTTCGCGGGTGAGCGACGCGTTCGGGATGCGCGCGATGCCGAAGTCCGCGAGCTTCGTCTGGCCGTCCGGGGTGACCAGCAGGTTGTCCGGTTTGATGTCCCGGTGGATGATCTCGTTCTCGTGAGCGAGCGAGAGCGCATCGGCGATCTCGGTCGCGAGCCGGATCACCCGCGCGGGCTCGAGCGGCCCCTTGCTCTTGAGGATCTGCTTGAGGGTGGAGCCCGCGACGTACTCGAAGACCAGGTAGGGGCCGACCTCGGGCTCTTCGCCCACGTCGTAAACCTGAACGATGTTGGGATGATGCAGCCGTGCGGCCGCCCGGGCCTCGTTCCGAAAACGCTCGAGGAAGGTGCTGAGCGCGTCCTCGGCCATCTTGAGGTCGCGGACCGTCTTGATGGCGACCGAGCGGTCGAGCTCCGGATCCCGGCCCAGAAAGACGTATCCCATCGCGCCCGCGCCGAGGAGGCGGTCGATGGTGTAGCGCCCGATTTGGGTGGGGATGCCGTCTTCGATCACAGTGGTGCCAGGCTGCTGCGCACACGGACCCCCAAAATCCGTTTCTGTTCCGGTCGGCCTGGAACCGTGCTCGCAGCCTGATGCTACTACCCGATCCCGCCGCCGCGGGCTCCTTTAATTTCCGCCACGCCTGGGGCCTCGGGCCTGCGGCCAGGAACGCCGTACCACCGTGTCCAACGGGGGGCCGGGCGTGTTAGGACCCCGCCATGCGTCGTACGAAGATCGTCTGCACCCTCGGGCCCGCGTGTTCCGACCCTGCCATCCTCGACCAGTTGGTCGCGGCGGGCATGGACTGCGCCCGGCTCAACTTCTCTCACGGCACCCACGAGTCGCACGCAGAGATGGCGAAAAAGGTGCGCGAGGCTTCCGGCCGGGCGCGGCGGCCGCTCGCGATCCTCGCGGATCTCTGCGGTCCGAAGATGCGGGTCGGCAAGTTCCCCGGTGGGCCGATCGAGCTCCAGAACGGCGCGACGTTCACCCTCACGACCGCGGGTGAACCGGGCAACCAGGACCAGGTCAGCGTCAGTTACCCGGCGCTTCCGCAGGACGTGAACGTCGGAGACGCGGTGTTGCTCGACGACGGCCTTCTTCGGCTTCGGGTGACCGAGATCCGTGAACACGAAGTCGTCACCGAAGTCGAGGTCGGTGGACCGCTCTCCGACCGCAAGGGACTCAACCTCCCGGGGGTGAACCTGAGCACGCCCGCGCTGACCGAGAAGGATCGGAAAGATCTCCGCTTCGCGGTGGACGTGCTCGCGGTCGACTTCTTGGCGTTGAGCTTCGTCCGGTCCGCCGCCGAGATCGCCGAGACGCAGGCCCTCGCGATCAACAAGGACGGGGAACGCACCCCCGTCATCGCCAAAATCGAGAAGCCGGAGGCGATCGAACGGCTCGACGAGATCCTGGATCAGGCGGACGGCGCCATGGTCGCGCGGGGTGACCTCGGGGTAGAGATGGGCGCGGAGAAGGTGCCGCTCATCCAGAAGCGCATCATCCGGGAGACGAACCTGCGCGGAAAGATCGTCATCACCGCCACGCAGATGCTGGACTCGATGATCCGCAACCCGCGCCCGACCCGCGCCGAAGCGGCCGATGTCGCGAACGCCGTCATGGACGGAACCGATGCGGTGATGCTCAGCGGTGAGACCGCGGCGGGCCGCTACCCGGTCGAGTCCGTGAAGATGATGGCCGCCATCGCGATGGAGGTCGAAGGCGAGTGGGTGGAAGAGCTCTCGCGCATGTTCCGCGACCTGAAGGTGGTCGCCCACGAAGACTGGGAACACCCGGAAGCCGCCGCGCGCGCGGCCGCGGTGCTCTCGACCCACTTGGATCTCAAAGCCATCGTCTGCTTCACCCGCGACGGACGATCGGCCGGACTGCTCGCCGAGTTCCGGCCGCGGGCGCCGATCATCGCGGTCACGTCGAACAGCCAAGTCGCGCAGCGGCTCGCGCTCGAGTGGGGCGTGATGCCGCGGCTCGAGGTGCCTCCGGAAGGTCTGGACGAGACGCTCCGCATCGCGACCTCCCTCATCGTGCGGGAGAAGCTTGCGACACGCGGGGACGCGTTCGCGCTCATCGCCGCGTGGCCATCCTCCGGTCGGACCAACACGATCAAGCTCCACCGGCTCTAAGCCGCATCGCAACGATGGGCTCGAGTTCAACAGCCGCTCCAGGCCGAGCGGGCCCCGGCGCGAACGGCCAGCGGGGCGCCACCCGCGCGCTCGTGGCCGCGCTCGCGCTCTCGGTGGCCTGGGTCGCGCTCGTGCGGCCGGGCCCGATCGACCTGCCGTACTGGTGGGACGAAGCCGATGTCTACGTACCGGGCAGCAAGTGGGTCGCCGAGAACGACCTCGTGGTCACGCCCGGCGTCTTTCCCGACGACTACAGCCGCGGTCATCCGGTGCTGCTCTATGCGATGGCCGGCGCCGCGTTCCGCGCGTTCGGCCCCGAGCCGGCCACCGGACATCTGGTCGTCCTCCCGTTCACCGTGCTCGCGCTCTTCTTCACCTACCTGCTCGGCGCGACCCTCTTCGATCGCCGCACCGGGTTCGCCGCCCTCGCGTTGATGGCGGCCACGCCGCTCTTCATGAGCATGGGCAACATGCTCTTGCCCGAGATGCCGCTGACCACCCTCGCGGTCGCGGGGTTTGCGTTCTATGCGCGAAGACAGCTCGGCGCGGCGATCGTCTGCGGGTGTCTGGCGGTGTGGATCAAAGAGACCGGCGTGTTCGCCGCCGCTGCGATCACCGGTGCGCTGCTCTTCGAGGGCTACCGCGCGAAGGCCTACGCGTGGAAACGCATCGCGCTCTCGACCTTGCCGGTGTGGGCCCTGGTCGGGTTCTTCGTCTGGCAGAAGGTGCACGCGGGCTACTTCGTGTTTCCCCACCACGCGAACCTCTTCGCGGACCGGCCGCTCGAGCTCTCGAACCTGCTGACGGTCTGGCCATCGCTCTTGCTCTGGCATGGGCGCTGGATCGTGCTCGTTGCCGCGGTGATCGCGTTCGCGGTCGCGCGCGGATACAAACCAACGACAGCCGCGCGCGCGCTGCGGGTGGAGAGCACCGCGGTTGCGATCGTGCTGCTGGTGCTCGCGAACTTCGTCTTCTTCAGCAAGATGTTCTGGCTCGAGCGCTACGCGTTGCCCGCGCATCCCGGGCTGCTCGTTCTGGCAGCCGGTGCGCTCTTCGCATCGATGCCGACGACCTTCTCGCCCCGGTCGTTGCTGCGCGTGGCGCCCGTCGCGCTCTCGTTCGGGCTCGGGGTGCTTGGGCTGTGGGCGCCAACCGAACCGGACGCGGAGGAGCAGACGTTCGTCTATGCGGATGCGATCGGTTCGCACCAAGATGCGTTCGAAGCGCTCGCGCGCGAGCCCGAGGTACGGCGGGTGCTCACGCCGTGGCCGATGCAGGTCGAGCTGCGCTACCCATACCTCGGTTACGTGGAGTCTCCGCTCGAGACGATTCATCCGCGATCGCGCGGTGACGCGACCTTCGACGCGATCCTCTTCGGAAGCCGCAGCTGGCGCGCGCCGGAGCTTCGGGACCTCGCGGCCGAGCTCGGCTTCACCCGGCACCAGACCTTTCAGGTCGGCGACGCACCGCCGCTCGAGCTGTATTTGAAGCCGTGACTGCGACGCCCGCCATCCGCACCGTCACCATTCGCAGCGCAGCTCGGATGCCCACCCCGTGAGTGCCCGAACCGAATCGAAGCGGCCCACGCCCAAACCGCCTTCGCTTCGGTGGGAAGCCGAACGGGCGCGCCGCGACCGGCTGATCGCGCTGGGTGCGATCGTGGGTGTCGCAGTGGCGCTCTTCTGGCCGATCGTGTTCGGCCTCGTGACCGGCGAGCCGCGCTTCTTCGAGTGGGATGTGCCTGAGCAGTACTGGCCGGACCTGGTCTACCTCTGCGACGCGCTCCACGAAGGCGAGCTGCCGCTCTGGAACCCCTACGACCGGCTCGGCTACCCGTACTTCGCCGACCCACAAGCCGCCACCTACCACCCGTTGAACTGGTCGCTGTGTGCGGTCGGTGGCTCCTCCCCGCACTGGGGCTTCGCGGTGTTCCGGGTCGTGTTCGGCTTCGTCCTGTGTGGCGGCTTCGGACTGATGTGGCTGCGCCGGCTCGAGTTTCCGTGGAGCAGCAGCGTGGCGGGCGCCGCGATGCTGATGTGCGCACCGTTCATGCGACACAACTGGGAGCTCAACCTCACGAGCGCGCTCGCGTGGCTGCCTCTGATGTTGTGGGCCGCCGAAGGGCTCGTCCGCCGCAGACGGATCTGGGACGGAGCGCTGCTCGCGTTCGCGTTCGGGCTGTGCGCGTGGACCGGCTCCCCGCCGGCGCTCTGGCACGCATCGACCTTCACGTTGCTGTACACCATCGCGCGTCTCTGGCCTGGCCTGCGTGCGTTCCGGCAGCTCCGGACCCGGCCGATCGACCCGTCGGTCGCGCAGAAAGCGCGGGCGCGCACCTTCGACCTCGTGCGCGCATCGATGGCCGCGCTGGTGCTCGCGATCGGATTCGTCTCACCGGTCTTCGTGCCGGGTCTCGAGCTGGCCGAACATTCGGTGCAGGCCGGCCGGAGCTTCGAGTCCATCGCCGACAAGGCGCTCTCGTTCGACGATCTCATCGCGTTGCTTTGGCCACAGCCGGGCAACCACCTCTTCGTCGGCTGGATGGTGTTCGCCCTGACACCGCTCGCGCTCCGAGAACGGGAACTCGGTTCCCGGTTCGCGGTCGGCGTGGGGCTGCTCGCCATCCTGCTCACGCTCGGCGCCCACACCCCGGTGTTCGGGATGGCGCACGAGTGGATCCCGGGCGTGTCGCTCTTCCGGTTGCCCCACCGCTACGAAGCGTGGCTCGGGCCCTGCGCCGCGCTGCTGCTCGCGGGCGGCGTCGCCAACCTCGACCGCTGGCTCGGCTGGGTCCGCCGGTTCGAGCAGCGCTGGATCGTCGCGGTCGGCGCGCTGCTCTGTGGGGTGCTTCTTGCGGAAGGGCTCGGTCCCGCGTTCGCGCTCGTCGGACTCTTCGTGCTGATCCGGCTCTTCGGCGCGCACTTCGAGCGGGCCGCGTTCGGAGCGGCGATCGCGGCGTTGCTCTTCGCCGAGGTCAGTGGCGCGTTGCCAGCCGAGCGGCACACCCGCAGCGGCGTGCACCCCGGCACCGACCGGTCCGCGCTCGCGCTCGCACCGAACGCGGGACACGACGGTCGCTACCTCGACGAGTTCGGGATCTCGTGTCGTTCCGGCACCCGACTTGGGCGCCGAGAGTTCCGCGGCTACCAAGACCCGCTGCTCTTGAAGTCCTTCGAGCGCACCATCGCGCGGCTGCAAGAATCTCCGAAACTGCTGCCACAGTTCGGCGTGAACATCGCGCTGCAGGGACCGCACTTCTTGCACGGCTGGGACCGCCACTTCGCGCCCCGCTCCGCCGACCTCGTCGCCGCGGGGGGCTACGCGCGATCGCCGCTCGTCGTGTCGTTCCCAGACGCCCTGCCCCTCGCCTACTGGACAACCGCGGTGGTCCGGGCCCCCGACCGGCCCACCGCGCTCTCTATGGTGCAGGTCGATGCGCCCGCCGCCATCGCGGTGCTGGAAGACGGAGACGCCCGGACGTGGACCCCCCCCGCCGGGTTCGCGCACACCGACGCGACCGGCTGGCGGAGCACCCGCGACGCACTCTCCTTCGATGTGGAGGCCGAGGCGCCCGGCTACGTCGTCGTCAACGAAGCGTATTACCCAGGTTGGGTCGCGGAGGTCGACGGCACGACCACGCCGATCGAACGCGCGAACGGCCTCGTGCGCGCCATCCCAGTGGCTCGAGGAAACCACCACGTGGAGATGCGGTTCGAACCGCCGAGCCGCCACTGGCGGTGGGCCCTGCTCGCGGCCTGGCTCGCGCTGCTCGCCCTGGCGGCTGCCCAGTGGACGCGAAGTCGGCGGGCTACCCGCGCTCGTCCTTCAGATCCGGCGGCGTGAGCAGCGCCACGAGCACCTCGATCTCGTCGTCGCTCAACGTGTCTCCCTTCTCGATCAGCACCGCGATCTTCTGGAGCGCCTCGGTCGCGTGTTCCGGTTGTAGGTACGCACGCGTCCGGTTCTCGTAGCGGCCCGACCCGCCATAGAGCCGCGAACCGAGTTCGGTGAAGAGGGCTTGTACGGTGTACTCCGCGTGCAGCGCCCGCGCGCTCTTGGCATCCGCCTTGCGCACGATCGCCGCAGTGCTCCCCGCGAACCGGGCGTGGTCCGCCGTGATGCGGGACAACCCCTTCTGCATCTCCACCAGGGTGTCGTCCGGGAACGCGCCGACGGCCTTGAGTGCAGCCGACGGTACCGCAAGCGGCATTCGGGATCTCGGAGAAGGTGGACGCGGGTGCGCCGCACCTTCAGTAGACGCGAAGTGGTTCGACTCGGTACCGCGGGACGGCGTGCTGAATCGGCTCGTCGTGGAGTTCGAGTTCGGCAGCGACGGCCGCGGCGCGCACGAGCGCGGCCACTTCCTCGAGGACCTCGGCGGTGGGCGCATGCAAGTAGAACGCGCCGGGATGACCGTAGTCGTGCCCGTAGTAGCTGCTCACGAGCGCGCCGTCCGCGAAGAGCAGGTCGTGGTAGGTCGTGTACCCGTCCCCCGGCACCGCGCCGATGCATCCCTGCCGTCGGACGAGCGCGTTGCCGAGGTCGTCTTCGAGGAGGTTCGTCTTGGCCTCGAGCGGCGCCTGACCGGTCCGCGCGGCCAGAACCGCGCGCAGGACGTGCCCGTCGTCGTGGTCATCCCACGCCTTGTGCACGAGGTGACCGATCACCAACTCATGCGCTTGCGCCACAGCCGCGTCGATGCGCGCTTCGATGGGGTGTCGTTTCATGAGCACGGAGCGTCGCATAACGGTCGCCGCCTCGCTTCTTTGCGGCTTGCCTGTTTCTTTTCTTGGGCGGTGTCCAACGTGCACCGCCCCGCGCGTCGTAAGGTGTGGGTCACAACGACGCACAACGACCAAAGGAAAACCCATCATGCCCAGCTACTTGTGTCTGCAACGAAGCCTGCCGAGCGAAAATCGGTCCAAACCCTCCCCTGCCCAGATGCAGGAGATGTACGCCAAGTTCGGGGCGTGGAAAGAGAAGTTCAAAGACAACCTCACCGACCTCGGCGGCAAACTCGGCGAAGGCAAACTCGTCGCCAGCGAAGCGCCCGCCGACGGTCCGTTCGTCGAGGTCAAAGAGCTCGTCGGTGGCTACATGATCGTGTCGGCCGAGACCCTCGAACAAGCGATCGAGATCGCGCAGGGCTGCCCGGGTCTGGTGAGTCCGGGCTCTGGAGTCGAGGTCATCGAGATCCACCGTCCTTGATCGAAACGCCCCAGCCGGCTCCGCTCGTAGAGCACTTCTTCCGCCACGAGTACGGCCGGCTCGTGGCGGTGCTCTCGCGCCAAGTCGGCGTAGAGCACCTGGAGCAGGTGGAGGACGCGGTGCAGTCCGCGCTCGCAGCCGCGCTCGAGACCTGGCCGGTGCGCGGCCAGCCGGACGATCCAGGCGCGTGGTTGTTTCGGGTGGCGCAGAACCAGCTGCGCTCCGAGCTGCGAACCGCATCTCGGCGCCAGGGGATCCTCGAACGGCACCCGATGGACGAAGTCGAAGACGCCTCGCCGCCAGAGACCCATCTTCGGGGCGAAGTCGGTGACGGGCTGCTCCGGATGTTGCTGGTCTGCTGCGACCCAGCGCTGCCGGTCGAATCGCAACTGGTGCTGGCGCTCAAGACGCTCTGCGGCTTCGACGTCCGCGAGATTGCGCTCCGCCTCTTCCGGACCGAAGCGAACATCTACAAGCGGCTCAGCCGCGCGCGGGCCCGGTTGCGCGAGGCCCCACTCGAACTCGAGGGGATCCCGGAGATCGAGCAGCGCCGTCCGGCCGTGCACGCGGTCCTCTACACGATGTTCACCGAGGGTCATCTCTCTTCGCACCCCGACGCCGCACTCCGGCGGGAGCTGTGCGATGAGGCCATCCGGTTGGCGGGTGTGCTTGCGGCGCACGAATCCAACAACGAAGCGGCGCCCACGCCCGAGACCTGCGCGCTCCTGGCGCTGATGCATCTGCATGCCGCACGGGCCGGTGCCCGTGAAGACGCGTCGGGCGGGCTGCTCCTGTTGGAAGAACAAGATCGCCGCCTCTTCGACGCCGCGCAGATCCACGCTGGACTGAGTTGGCTCGAACGGTCCGCGCGCGGGGAGACCTTCTCCCGCTACCACGCGGAAGCGGGCATCGCCGCCGAGCACTGTCTGGCCGCGAGCTTTGAGGAGACGCGCTGGGACCAAGTCGTGGAGGGGTATGCGTCGCTGATCGCGGTCTCGCCCGTGCACCGGCTGAACCACGCAGTCGCGCTGGCGCAGTGGAAGGGACCGGCCGCCGCGCTTGCTGCGCTCGAAGGGTTCGAGCCGCCGACCTGGCTCGCGGGTTCCTACCAATGGTCCGCGGTGTTGGCCGACCTGCACCACCGGGCGGGCGGCTTGGAGCAGGCGGCGCGTCACCGGGCGGTCGCGGTGGAGCTGGCCCCGACCGACGCCATCCGGGCGCTTCTGGCGCGGCGGCTCGCGTGGCTCGAGGGCCAGCCTTCGTCTGGGTGATCGGAGGTCTGTGTTCCCAGCGGGCATGTGGTAAGCCCGCGCGGTGAGCGAGGAGATCGAAGACGACGAGGTCATCCCGGAAGGGGACGGGGACGGGGACGGCGACGCCGACGCCGAAGCCGAAGCCGACTCCGAAGCCGACTCCGAAGCCGAAGCCGAAGCCGAAGCCGACGCCGAAGCCGAAGCCGACTCCGAAGCCGAAGTCGAAGCCGAAGCCGACTCCGAAGCCGAGGCCGCCGACTCCGAAGCCGAATCCGATCCTGAAGTTGATCCCGATGCCGATTTCGAGGAGCCGCCTCGGAGTCAGTGGGCGCAGCTGCGCATGTTGCTCTCCAACCTCCGGCGGGCGGTGGGGATCGCGTGGAAGGTGGAGCGGAGCCTCACGTTTCGGTACGTGCTCTGCAACTTGCTCGGCGCGCTCTTGCCGGTCGCGATCGCGTACGTCGGCAAACGCATCGTGGACGCGGTGGTCGCAGCGATCGAACACCCGGACCATCCGGCGGGGCCGAGCATCGTGTGGGTGGGGGTGGAGCTCGGGCTCATTCTGGCCGCACACCTCGCGAACCAAGGCGGCGGGTACTTCGGGCTGCTGCTCCGGGCGCGGCTCGGCATGCACGTCGACCATTTGATCTTTGCCAAAGCGCTTCGGCTCGGGGTGCAGCACTTCGAAGACGCGCGCTTCATGGACAAGCTCGAGCGCGCCCGCAAAGAGAGCGGGTGGCGGCCGGTCGAGATGATCACGCATGGACTGCGTCTGGCCAAAGACACCGTGACCCTCATCGGGTACGGCATCCTGCTGGCGCAGTTCAGTGGCTGGGCGGTGCTCGCGCTCGCGCTCGCCGGTCTGCCGTTTCTCGCCGAGACCCGCTACGCGTCCGAGCAGTACCTCATCCATGCGCGCCGCACGATGCGGGAGCGGCAGGCGTACTACCTGCAGCAACTGCTCACGAGCGACTGGTACGTCAAAGAGGTCAAACTCTTCGCGCTCGGTCCGGAGTTGCTCCGCCGACACCGCGCGCTGCACGAGAGCTTCTACGCCGAGGACCGCGCGTTCGCGCGGCGCCGAGGCATCGCGGTGACCCTGCTCGGGCTGCTCTCGACCGGGGTGTTCTACGCCATCTACGTGGTGGTCGTGAGCGCGACGGTGATCACCCAGATCACCCTCGGCGACATGACGCTCTACCTGACGGTGTTCCGGCAGGGGCAAGGGTCGTTCGAGAGCGCGATGAGTTCGATCGCGCGCGCGTGGGAGGACAACCTCTACATGAACAACCTCTTCGAGTACCTCGCCATCCCGGACGACGACGTGGCGCAGCTCGAAGTCGGCGACGCGGACGTCTCGGACGTGCCGCCGGAGATCCGGTTCGAGAAGGTCTCGTTCCGATACCCCGGCAGCAAGCGCGCCGCGCTCGAAGACATCGATCTGACGATCGCGCCGGGGGAGACCATCGCACTCGTCGGCCCCAACGGCGCCGGCAAGACGACGCTCGTGAAGTTGCTCGCCGGACTGTATCCACTCAAAGAAGGGTCGATCCTGATCGGTGACTCGGACGTCGCGACGATGGACCGGGGCGAGCTGCGCCAGCGCATCGGCGTCATCTTTCAGGACTTCGTGCACTACCACTTCAGCGCGGCCGAGAACGTCGGGCTCGGCTGGTTGCCGAGCTTGCACGATCGCGACGCGGTGCTCCGCGCGTCGGAGAGTGCCGGCGCAGACGAGGTCATCCAGAAGCTGCCGAAGAAGTACGACACCCCGCTCGGCCGCTGGTTCGGGGGCGAGCAGCTCTCGATCGGTCAGTGGCAACGGGTCGCGCTCGCGCGCGCGTTCATGCGCAAGAGCAAGGTGCTGATTCTCGACGAACCGACCGCGAGCATCGACGCGGAAGCGGAGCACGCGATCTTCGAACGCTTCGAAGCGCTCAAAGACGACTCGACCAGCATCCTCATCACGCACCGCTTCGGCAGCGTGAAGATGGCGGACCGCATCGTGGTGCTCGAGGGCGGCCGCATCGTGGAGATCGGCACCCACGAGGAGCTGCTGGCGAAAGCGGACGGCCTCTACGCGCGCATGTTCTCACTGCAGGCGGACGCGTACACCGAAGCGGGCCACTCGGACGAGCCCGCGTAAGGCTACTGGGGCATCGGCTGCGGAGCCGCCATGCGGAGCTTCTCGCCGAGTTCGTCGGCGAGACGTCGAACACTGCTCCACTGCGCGGGTTCGAGGGCGAGGAAGGTCCGCGCGACATCCATCTCGCTGGGACGGTACCCACGGATCTTGGCGCCGCCCCAGCTGATGGCGGTGATGATCCCGCGGTGGAACATCGAGCCGGTGATCACCGCCACCACGAACGCTTCGTAGCCGAGCTTGAAGAGGGCACGCCGCTGGGCAGCGTTGGGCGCGCCGCCCGCGGTGACGACCAGCAACGTGCGCGGACCTTCGGGCTGGTACGACGCCAGCCGCTCGACATAGCCCGCCCACTCCTGCCTGTCCGGCGTGACCGCCGAGTGCACGAGCACCATCGTCGCACGCACTTCGCCATACGCGATCGTCCGACCGACGACTGGTTCCTGTGTCGTCCCCACCACTGGATTGTGCAGACGCGCCGTGGGTTTGAGAAGGACGAACTTGGTCGAACGTGTTCTAGAACAAGCCTGCGGCGGCCTGATCGAGCAGCGCGTCGAGGTGCGAGAGCAGACCCTGGTTGCGGTCGTGGGTGGTGCCGGCCAGCGCGCGCGAGAACTCGTCGGTGCGCTCGAGGAACGCGTTCAACGAAGTCTCGGTCACCGCTTCCGCCATGGCCCCGTACCCCAGGTGGGCCAGGTAGCGGGCGTTGAAGGTCTGCTCGAACTGACCTTCGAGTGGCACCGCCAAGAGCGGCTTGTGCATCACGACGCACTCACCCATCAGGGTGAACCCAGCCGACGCCACACACCCACGGCAAGAGGCGAGATCCGCGATGAAGGTCTCTTCGGAGAACGGACGGTGCACGAGGTTGTCGTCGGTCTCGTCGGCTTCGAGGTCTCTTCGCATGCCGTACACCCGGCACTCGAGGCCCGACTGCTTGAGCGCATCGAGCAGCGCGGTGTTCTCCTGGACTGTGGAGTAGACGAGCAGGTGGTCACCGTCGCTGGTTGGGGCGTCCAGAATGCTTGCGCGCAGAATCGGTCCGAAGAGCGTCGTTCGCTGCTTTCGAATCGGTGGCTCGAAGAAGGTCGCGATCAAATAGTGGTCGCAGAACGGAAGTTTGGTTTTGACGAACGCCTTCACGAGGTCGAACTCGGCGCGGTCTTCGCCGACCACTTCGTCCGGCACCTCGCAGCGGTTCATGACCTGCTGGTTGTCGATGCTGAACACGGGCAGGTCGTGCGCCTTCGCGTAGAGGTACGAGAAACTCTCGAAGTCGCTGATCACCGCTTCGGGCTCGAACTCCTCCAGCAGATCGAAGTAGGTCCCGACTTGTTTCGGAAGGTTCTTGAGACCCTCGCGCACGTTCGACCAGAGCGTCTTGCCCTTCCGCACCCGGTTCTGCTCGGT
Source organism: Deltaproteobacteria bacterium (assembly GCA_034670305.1). Classification (GTDB taxonomy): domain Bacteria; phylum Myxococcota_A; class Polyangia; order Polyangiales; family Houyiibacteriaceae; genus JAXMNT01. The sequence continues at coordinate 91,380 of JAXMNT010000023.1, read as the reverse complement.
GACGATGTGCAGCCCGTGAATGCTGCGCACCTTGGAGCCGACCGCGGAGACCCCTTCGCCGAACACGCCGGCGAGGTAGGTCGCGGCGCGGTTGCTCGCGAGGATCTCGACCTCGTGGCCTTCCTGGTGAATGAGGTGTTCGAGCACGACCCGCGACCGGATCGCGTGCCCCATGCCTTCACCGGTGACGCCGTAGAGAATCCGCATGGTGGCACTCTACCAGCGACGCGCCGGTATCCGGGGACGCTACTCCGCCAAAGGGAGTCGGTGTTTGCCGCTTGGCGCCGGCTGCGCTGCGCTGGACATCACGGGTTCGGCGCCCGCGTGCTGGGTGGTCGAGACCGCCAGCTGTTTCGGCGGGATGTGGGCGGGGCGCTTGGCCCAGGCTTCGGTGACTTCTGGATCCAGAAGATGGGTCGGCCGCACGTTGCGAATCGCGTTGAGCATCACCGAGCGCAGGTGCGGGTTGTCCTTCTCGAGGCTCGTGAGGAGCGCACTCATCGCGTCGCGTTTGAGGCCGTCTTGGCTGCCGCAGAGGTTGCACGGAAGGATCGGGAACGCCTCGATCGCGGCGAGCTCGGCGATCGACGCCTCGTCGCATTCGATGAGTGGCCGGATGACGTCGAAGCGGCCGTCGTCGGTCGTGTAGACCGCTGGCATCGCTTGCATCTTGCCGGCGTAGAACAGGTTCATCAGGAAGGTCTCGAGCGTGTCTTCCCGGTGGTGGCCGAGCGCGATCTTGTTGCAGCCGAGGCGCTCGGCCGCGGTGTACAGGATGCCGCGCCGCAGACGTGAGCAGAGCGAACAGTAGGTGCCGTTCTCTTTCGTGCGGTCGACCACGACCTCGTAGGTGTTCTCGCGGAGGATCTCGAACCGGTGCCCCGACGCTTGCAACCACTCCACGAGCGGCGCGCCGTCGTAGCCGGGCTGCACCTGGTCGAGGTGCACGGCGATGAGTTCGACCTCGAACGGGAGGCGCGGCACCAGCTTGTGCAGCAGGTGGAGCATGACGTAGCTGTCTTTGCCCCCGCTGATCGCGACCATGACCCGGTCGCCCGGCGCCAGCAGCTGCCAGGCTGTGCAGGTCGTCTTGAGCTTCTTGTAGAGCTTCCGCTCGAGCTTGGCGCGCCGGTCCTCCATGAAGGGGGGCAGTTTGACATGCACTGGTCGGAAGTCCCGCCGCCGCTTCGCTCGGACAGCCTTGCCCGTGCCCTTGCCCCTGCCCTTGCCCTCGGTGTCCGAATCCGAATCCGCAGGAGAGGATGCCTTCCCCTTGCCCTTCGAAGCCGAAGCCGAAGCCGAAGCCGAAGCCGAAGCCGAAGCCGAAGCCGAAGCCGAATCCGAAGCCGAAGCCGAAGCCGAATCCGAAGCCGGAGCCGAAGCCGACGGCCGCTACATGCCGTCGAGCGCGCGAAGGCCGCCTTCGAGGTGGTCGTAGACCGCGGCGACCCGAGGCAAGTCTCGGATCGCGCGATGGGTGACCAGCCACAGTTCGAGCACCGGGCCCTCGGGCAGACCGAGTTCGATTTCCCGCAGCTCCGGGTGGATGCGGCAGAGCGAGCGGGTGAGCAACGCAAGGCCCAGCCCCGCGCGGACCGCGGCCACCTGGGAGACGTAGCTGTTGGAACGGATCGCGGGCTCCACCCCCACGCACTGCTGGTGCCATTGCTCTTCGGGTGCGCGGAAACCAGGCATGTGAAACCCGACCCAGTCGAAGCGGTCGGCCGTGCGGTGGTGTTTGCGCGGCGCGCGGGTTCGGATGTAATCGCGCTGGCCGAGGATGGCGGTCGGCAACCGCGCGACGCGCTTGGCCACCAAGTCGCCGCGGGTCGGTCGGTAGAACCGGATGGCGATGTCGGCTTCCCGCTGGAGCAGGTCGGCGGACTGGTAGTCGCACAGCAGATCGACCGTGATCTCTGGGTAGGTGCGGCGCAGTTCGGGCAGCAGCGTCGGCACGACCACCGAGAGCGAGAGCCCTTCGGTGAGTGCGAGCCGAACCTGGCCGGCGACCGCGCGCTCCGTGCCGCGTGCGTCGTCGTCGAAAGCGAGCACCGCAGCCTCCACCCGCTCGGCCCGTGCTCGGAGCTGTTGCGCGAGTGGGGTGTTGCGCAGGCCCCGCGGGGTCCGGTCGAAGAGGTGGGCTTCGAGGTTCGTCTCCAGCGCCGCGATGCGGCGACTCACGGTGGACTGCTCGACCCCGAGCTTGCGGGCTGCGTCGGTGAACGAACCGGCGCGGACGACCGCGAGAAAGATGCGCAGATCGTCCCACGCGTGAAGGGGTGCGGAACCGTTGGTGGATGCCATGCATTCATGCATGCACGGGATGCATACACTCGTCTACCCATGTTCCTGTGCATCACTAGGTTGTTCGCCATGACCCACACACTGATCGTGCAAGCGCATCCGGATCCGAACTCGTTTCACAGCGCGATGGCCGACGCCTACGCCAAGGGCGCAGCGGAGTTCGGCACCGTGTCCCGCCTTCAGGTCGCGGACCTCGAGTTCGACCCGACGCTCCGATTCGGCTTTCGCGAGGGGCAGACGCTGGAGCCGGACCTGGTTCGAGCCCAAGAAGCGATCCAACGCGCCGACCATGTGGCCTGGGTCTTCCCGACGTGGTGGGCGGGCGTGCCGGCTGCCCTCAAAGGGCTCATCGACCGAGCGTTCCTACCGGGCTGGGCCTTCCAGAACGTGAAGGGACGACCGCTTCCAGTGGGTCTTCTCGCCGGTCGTTCGGCGCGCCTCGTGACCGGCATGGACAGCCCGAGCTTCTGGTACACGCTCGCCCACAACCGCGCGCTCCACGGCAGCTTCAAGACCGCGACCTTGAAGTACGTCGGCTTCGGGCCGGTGCGTTCGACCACCGTGTACTCGGTGCGCACCCTGTCGGCGAAGAAGCGAGCGCGGATCCTCGCGCGGCTCGAACGCACCGGCGCCGCGGACGCACGCCGCGCCCCGGCCCGCAAGGCATTGACGGCTGGGTCGCAGCACCCTGCCGGCTGACACCTGTGCCTCGGGGGCTCGTTGCCGCTTGGACTCGTCGCGGCGACGGGCCACTGCTACACGAAAGAGGTGATGCGTCGGCTGTACTCGGAGCATGTGCCGCTCGCTGCACTCGACCCTCCCTTGCTCGACGCGTTGGCGCGACGCGGCATCGAGCTGGCGGTGGCCCTGTTCGACGCGCCGGAGACGCGGTCCGAGTTCAGCCGGTTGCAAGGGCGCGCCGCCGACGCGGGCACGAAACTCACGCTCTGGCCGCTGCTCTCCGACCACGATGGGCGGTGGCCGAACGCAGGCAACGTGCACGCGTTCGCGGCGCACGTGGACCGGCTCACCGAAGGCCTCGCGCCAACCACGCTGCTGCTCGACGTCGAGCCACCGATCGCGTGGACCCGCTCGGTGCTGCGCGATGGCCAGTCGGTGCTTCGGCTGGACGCCCGCATCGCGCGACTGGTGGGGTACTTCTTGGGGGCACAGCCCCCAAACCCCGTCCCGGTGACACCGCTGGCTCGCTTCCCCGTCCGGCGCCCGAGAGTTGCTTCTCACCGCGCACTGTCCACATCGCTTCGGGAGCGCGGCTGGCGGGTGGATGTCGTGGCGCCGCCGATGCTCTCGTTCGGAGCCCGCTGGCAGCAATGGCTCGGCACTTCGATCGAAGGGCTGTCGGAGCGCGCGTTCGAGCCGATGGCGTACACGAGTCTCTTCGAGGGGTACGCGCTCGGGTTGGTCGACCGGCGCATCGCGCGGGACCTGCTCGCGCGGCTGGCGCGGCGGTCGTCGTCGGTGTCGCTCGGTGTGGTGGGTGGTGGCGCGCTCGGGGACGAACGTCCGTACCGCGATGTGTCCGAGCTCGCGGACGACGTGGCGATCTGTCGCGGGAGCGGGGTCGAGGAGCTCTCGCTCTATGCACTGGACGGCATACTCGCCCGCGGTCCAATCGAACCTTGGCTGGATGCGTTCGTTCAGACGCCCGCCGGAGAGATGCCGCGGAGCACTCGGCGCGGCGCGCTGCTCGAAGCACTGGCGGTGGCGCTCGGCTGAAGCGCGTCGGGCGGCGGGTGCGGGAACCCGGGGCTGTCATTGGGGGCCGCACTGGCGAGGCGAACTGAACTGGCGGGATCTAGAGCAGCGCTTCGAGCGCGGTGGTGAACTCGTCGGCGCGGGCCCGGTCCACCATGCCGAGGTAGGCGATCTTGCCGCGCAGGTGGGCGACGAAGTCTGGGTGTTGGTCGCGGTTCTGCGCCTTGAGGCCAGTCTTCTTCGCGTTGTGGAGGATCGCGCGAAGCTTCCGGACTTCGTCGCGGCGCAGGGTGAGCCGGGCTTTGTCGTTGACGACGATGCCCGTCACCATCTGCCGGCCGCCTTTGCGCTGCACCCGCGTCTTGTCGGGGTGCACGACGAACCCTTCTTCGTCGACCACGTGGCGGATGCGCGCGAGCAAGCGGGGCACTTCGTCCTTCGGTCCACTGAAGGTGAGGTCGTCGGCGTAGCGCGTGTAGACGAAGCCGCGGGCCTTGGCCAAACCCGCAAGCCGTGCGTCGAGCCGCTTGGCGATCAAGTTGCTCAACGCAGGACTGGTGCAGGCGCCTTGCGGCAACGCACGGTCGCCGACCGCGACTTCGAAGGAGACTCCATCGTAGCGGACAGTCCGGCGCGGCGACGCGGTGCAGAGCAACCCCAGGATGGTGGCGGCCGCCGGCGAGTACCCGAGCGCCTCGAAGAAACCGGACACGCGCCGAAGCAGGATCGACGGGAAGAAGTCCTTCAAGTCCAAGTTCACCACGACCGGCCGACCGCGGTGTGGAGCGGCGCAGGTTTTGGTGGAGCGCCCCGGCACGAAACCGTGCGCCGCGTCGTGGAGCGGCACCTTGCTGAGAATGTTCTCCAGGATCCACGACTGTGCGGCGCGCATGTCGCGCTTCGGGGACGCCAGCACCCGCGTGCCACCACGCCGCTTCGGCACTTCGAACTGCACGTAGTGCGAGCGCTCCGGTGCGTCGGAGGCGAAGGCCAACCAACGCAACTTCGGGATCTGGAGCCCGAGTGCTTGGGCGACATCGGCGGGCGTCGCGAGCACCGGCAGCCCCGCGGCGCCGAGCTTCTCGACGTGGGCACGCCGGTCCCCGAGCCGGCCGGAGACACCGCGGCCGAGAAAGACGATGTCGGTCTTCTTCCGGTGTTCGATCGCCGCGCGGCGTTTCTCCCGCCGCTCCTTCGCGAGGCGCTTCTTCTCCGCCTTCCGCTCGGCTTCTTCTTGGCGAAGCGCCGCGATCGCCGCGTCCGCGTTCTGTGCTGCGCGGGCCTTCGCGAGTTTCGCTGCTTCGTGGTGCTCGAGCCACAGGTCGCCGAGCTCGTGGATCTCAGCGAGTTCTTCTTCGGTGAAGAACCCGCGCAGCACGAGCCCGCGATCGATGAGCGCCGTGCGTTCGTCGCCCTGCGGCGGGATGACGTCTACCCGGCCGATCCACTCGGTCTTCCAAGGCTGGATCTTCATGGCCCGCGCCCGCAACTCTTCGGGCGACAACTTCAGCAGCGTTCCGGTCGCCCACGGATCGATCGGTTTCGGCTGCGGCTTCTTCTTCTTCGCCGAGGCCGCGGGCGGCGCCGCCGGAGACGTCGGATCGAACGGCGTGCCCGCTGGCGTGCCCCACGACTTGGGTGGCGCCTTCGGTTCGGGCAGCGTCACCACCTTCGGGGGTGGCAGCTTCGGCACCTTGCTCGGGTTGTAGGCGAGCCAGGCCTTCACCTTCTTCCAGGTGCCGCGCAGCCAATCTTTGAAGGCCATGCTGTCTAGCCCCCTTCATCTTCTCGAGGAGAACCACCCACTCGACTTCGTGCTCCGGACCACGGCCGATCACCCCAGGCCCCGCTGCCCACTCTCGCTACCGGCACCCCCCATGCAATGGGGGGTCCCTTCGTGGGGTAGCGATGAGTGGGCGTGCGGGGCCAACCAAGAGCATCGGGCGTGGGGATGGATGGGAAGCGAAACTCCACCGCGGCGTAACGCCGAGGCATGATGGGCTCGTGCGGATGGTTCTCCTCGAAGAGATGAAAACTGAGACTACGGCGCATCGTCATGGTGCGCCCTTCATGGCATCGGCGGGCGCTTCGAGACGGAGCGCCAGCAGATGCCGGCAGGGACCCTGTTTGATCCCGAACTTCTTGTGGTGCGCACAGATGCAGACCGCTTGGCGCATGCGGCCGTCGAGGTCGAGCAAGGTCTCGCACTTGGTGCCCTGCACGGTGCCTTGCAGGAGCCGCTTGTCGCCCACCCGTTCGTCGCGGGTGATGCGCACCTTGTGACCGGCGAAGAGTTTGCGGCCTTCGGTCTTCTCGACCGGCTCTGGACCGAGCTGCGCTTCGCCGATCGCTTCGGGCAGGATCTGCCGCCAGCGGTACACGCCCGCACCCACGTCGAACACACACTGGCCGCGTTTGGCCAAGCGGTGCAGCGCCGCCGCGATCTTCGCATCGCCCGCGGGTACGTCGGAGGCGATGCCCGCGAACGAAGTCGCGCGTTCGCGAAAGAGCACCTGCGAGACCTGCTCCATGGTGGTCTCGTCGGGATCGACTTCGCCAGCCAATGCGTCGAGCGCCGCGCCGCTCGTCCAGTCATTGGTGGTCCACCCGCTGAGCGCCAGGGTGAGCCGCATCGGTCCGAGGTGCAGCACCCAGAAACTCGGCAGCCCCGTGCCGAGCAGATGCACTTCGCACCGGTCGACGAAGGGCAGCGCTCGCGCGAGGACGAGCAGGCGCCGGCGGCCCCAGATCCGGATGTGTTCGTTGCGGCCGCCCCAGGCGGGTCCGCGCGATTCGATCGCGGTGCCCCACGGTTCGAGCACGAGGCGCGGCGACTTGCCCGGCTCGAGTTCGAATCGGATCGCGCGCGGGCTCGTGCGGGCACGCCGGCGGCGAAGTGTGGCAAGCAGCGAGTAGAGCGCTTCGACGGAGAGCGGCACGACGGTGGCATCGAGCGCCGCGGCCGCGCTGATCTGACCGAACCCCGCGAGCCAACTCGGCGGCAGCTCGATCTTCTCTTCGCGGTAGTCCGCGTTGCCTTCGGTGTTCACCTCGAACCCCTGCGGGTCCACGTGCAGGCGCGTCTCCTTGTAGCTGCGCAGCGACTGGAAGTGTTCGAAGAGCGCGACCGAGTAGTCCACGTTGGTGGTGCCGAGCGAGACGCTTTGGCCATCGATCGCACCGCGGTCGAGGCTGACGCAGCCGTAGCTGGACTCGTCTTTGCTGAAGCCTTCGAAGAGCACCACGTCGGGCGCCACGGTGACGACGGGATCGCATGGAACCAGGTGCCGGAAGAGTTCCCGGTCGTGCTGCCACAGTTCGCTCGCCCACTTGCGGCGCAGGTGCCAGTAGATCTGATGGGCCTCCTGGTACTTCTTCTGAAAGTCGGGGGGCAGCGGCTTGGCCACCGTCGCCGCGAGGATCTCGGACTGCGCGGATTCGGTGAGCTGCGCCCGCAGCTTCTCTTCGTCGGCTTGTTTGCGCTGGAGGTACGCGTCGTGACGGCTGCGATCCTTCTTGGGCGGGCGCAGGTCCCCGACCACGATCTCGTGCAGCGCGCTCATGACCTCGCGGAAACGCACCGGGTCCCGGAGCGCGCCCTCGAACCAGACCGGCTCGCGGCAGAGGTTCGGTTTGAACCCGATCGTCGACCGGTACGGACCGAGGTCCACGGCGCTCGTGCCGACGTACCCGAGCTTCATGCGGGCACCGGTTCGGCGTTCAACCCGAGATCAAGCTCGGGCAGTTCCGTCGCGACCAGCGCTGCGAACGAAGCGTCGGTGAACGCGAGCCGCGCAATCGCCGCCAACCCCGCACCGCGTTCCGAGGGACGCACGGAACGCAGCGAGATCCGAAGCAGGGGCAAGAGTGCTTCGGCTTGTCCCGGATCTTCGCCGATGCGGTCCGCGATCTGTCGGAGCACCCGGCGTTTGGTTCGGCTGCCGCCATGGATGGAGAGCAGGCTCGTGGCCCACAGATGGTGGACTGCGGACCCGTCGCCTGCGAACGCCCGTCGGCGCTCTTCCAGGTGCTGGGTCAACAGGGCCTGCATCTCCGGGTACGGCGACTCCGCGAGCGCGAGCCACAACCTCGTCTCGTCGCGGAACCGTTCGTGCTCGAGCAGCACTTGCGCCGCGCAGCGCATGTCGTCGTGGCGGGCATCGAGCATCTCGCGGAGTTGCTCGACGCTGCCCCGCTCTTCGATCGCATCCGCCAACCAGAGCGCGGCTTCGGCACGCACACCCGGACAGGTGGCGTGCCGCAGCTGGAGCATCACGTCGAGATCTGTGTTGGCTTCGATCAGCCATCGAAGTCCGAGCTGCGCGACGTGCACTTCGGGCCGGACCGCCATCGCCATCTTTTGTGCTTCGGTCAGCCGGCTCGGGCTCACGTGGGCTTCGATCTGCTGGACCACGATCGGCAAGAGCTCCGGATGCTCGAGCTGCAGCAGTCGCAACCAGTCGTCGACCGACACCCGCTCGAGTCCCTCTGCGTTCTTCAGCCGCTCGATGCCGAACGCCTGAAGGTCCGGGTGTTCGCTCTCGAGCAGTGGCCGCAGTCGCTCGAAGGGCACCTCGTCCAGCGCGTCGGGAAACGCGCGGTTGTAGAAGTCGAGCAGCGCGCGGCGGACGAGAAGCGCGCGGCACAGCGGCAGCAGTTGCTCGACGCGCTCGGGCTGCTCGAGCCAGAGGTGTTCGTGCAGCAGCGACGCTTGGAGATCCGCGAGGCTGCGGCCGTGGGTCACGAAGATCTTGCGCGACGTGCGGTAAAGCACCGGGGTCCACTGAAAGAGCAAGTTCACCAGGGCGAACCGCTCCGGGATGTCCGCGCCGGTGTCGAAGTGCGCGTCTTCGTAGAGCCGCAAGCTGAGCGAAGCACAGTCGAGGAACCGCTCGGGGTCCCGTGGCCCGAGCTTGCGCAGAAACCGCAGCGCGCGACGCCGCAGATGTTGACGGGTGGCCAAGGAGAACTGCGCGCCGACCGAACCATGGCTCGGCGGCTTCCACTTCTGCACCGACTTCGGCTCGTACCAGATGCGCCGACCGGGGTAGCTGCCTTTGCGGCGAAGGATCTGAACTTCGCGGCGGCCTTGCCCCCAGAAGCGTTTCTTGACCGTGCGCAGCTCCATCGACACGAGCCGGTCGAACGCCACCGCGAACCGGGCGACGAGCTCCGCGTCGTCGGCACGCTCGGCGGCTTTGAAGACCCGTTTGACCAGCGCGCGGTGAAACGGCCGGTCGCACCCATCGTCGATGTAGCGCTCGAGTTGGGCGCGGGCCCAAGGGCGCAGGTCTCCGAAGAACATCGGCGCGAAGCCCGCCAATGCCGCGTGGTCCTGGCAGGCGAACAGCTCCTCGAGGAAACGGGGATCGCCGGTCGTGAAGTACTCGCGCACCACGACGATGGAGCCGGTGCTCATCTCGCGGGGAGGCTCTCACAAAACCAGCGTCACGGGATCATCGCGACGCTGGCTTGTTGTGGGTTGGTGCGCGTTGGCCGCGCTCTTGGTCGCGGAACAATCACCGAGGGCAAGGGCAGGGGCAAGGGCAAGGGCAAGGGCCAGGGCGCCTTCGGGGCGACCTGCTAGAACAGTTCGATCGAACCGCACTCGACGCGGGTCTGGCCGCGCTGGACGGTGACCACGCCACCGCGGTCGATGTTCACGTCGAGCGAGGTCGGGCGGGTGCTGCGGATGCTCTGCACCGTGCCGCCGACCTTCACGACCGTCGCCAGATCGAAGCCGGTGCCGTTGATGACGAAGCGGCCCTGCGCGCGGGGCACACGGGCGATCGGAAGGCTGCAGGTCAGCTCCACCGTCTGGGTGCCGGCTTCGCCCGCGGTCGGACCGGTGACGCCGTCTTGGCCCGCGCCGACGCGCGGGTTGAGCGGCTCGCCGCCGCCGAGCTCTGGGTTGGCGCCGACTTCACGTTCGGTGTCCGGCGCGACCGGATCGGGGCGCTGGGCGACCCAGGTGGTCTCGGGGGCCGGCTCGTTCGGACGGATCTGCACGCGGCTCGGCACGTCTGGGCGCACACCCGACGGGTTGTGCAGCTGGATCTGGCCCGGGGCTCGGTACTCCTCCGGCGGCTCCTCGTCGGCCGGGCGGAAGTAGCCCGGGTGGTATCGGTAGGTGCCGGCGAGCGCAACGCAGACCGGCGGTTCCCACACGTAGCCTTCGCGGGGTTTGGTCCAGCGGCCGGGCGTCCAGCGCCAGCTCGTCCCTCGCCACTCCCAATGGCCGCTCACCCAGATGCTGCCGAGCTCCGGCGCTTCGCCAGGGCTGGCTTCGGCGCGCAGCGGCGGCGGCGGGCTGTCCGCGGTATCGTAGGTGGTGGGTCGGCGGTAGAGCGTGGCGTCGACGGTGAGCGTCACGGTGCAGCCCACGACCAGACCAAGGAGGAGAAGTCTTCTCATGGCGACCACCTACCACAAACGGGTGAGGCCCGCCCGACGCCGCCTACGGGTAGGCGTAGAAGCCTTCGCCGCTCTTGCGACCGAGTTTGCCGGCGCGAACCATCTGGCGCAGGAGCGCGGGCGGTCGAAACTGTTCCCCGAGCTCCGCGAACAGGTGCTCCATGATGTGCAGCCGAACGTCCAGTCCGACCAAGTCGGTCAGGCGCAGCGGACCCATCGGGTGTCGGTATCCGAGCTCCATGGCCTTGTCGATGTCGGCCGGGCTGGCGACGCCCTGCTCCACCATCCGGATCGCTTCGCAGCCGAGAATGATGCCGAGGCGGCTGGTGGCGAACCCGGGCCAGTCGTTCACGACGATCGCTTCTTTGCCGATGCGCGCCGCGAGCGTGCGCGCGGACTCGATGGTCGCGTCGCTGGTCCGGAGGCCCCGCACGATCTCGAGCAGCTTCATCACCGGGACCGGGTTGAAGAAGTGAAGCCCCACGACCTTGTCTGCGCGGCCGGTGGCGGCGCCGATTTCGGTGACACTCAGGGAAGAGGTATTGGTCGCGAAGAGCGTGTGGTTCGGCACGTGCTGCTCGACGGCTTGAAAGACCTCGAGCTTGAGCTTCATGACTTCGGGCACGGCTTCGACCACGAGGTCCGCATGCGCGACCGCTTCTTCGACCGAAGTCGTCGTCGAGATCTTCGCGAGCAGCGCGTCGCCCGCCTCGCGGGTCATCCGGTCTTTGCCGACGAGTCGATCCACGCTGCTGCGGATCCCGGCGAGCCCCTTCTGCAAGGCTTCGTCGTTCAGGTCGCGCAACGACACCGTGAGGCCAGAGGCGGCGCAGACCTGCGCGATCCCGTGCCCCATCGTTCCTGCGCCCAACACCGCCACTCGCTGGATTTCAGTCATGGGGCCCTGTAGCGCAGTGGGCGCGGGTTGGAAAACGCCCAATGGAGGTCGCGGGCGGTCCTGCAGGCTGCTGAAGAACGCCCGCAGGGCGTTGTCGCAGCCTGCCCCTTGCCCCTGCCCTTGCCTTTGCCCTTGCCCGCGGATCAGCGGTCAGATCGCTTGATCAGCGCGACGAGCACCTGCTCAAGGTGGGCGAGAGCCCGTTCGATATTGTCTGGTCTCTCGCGGCGTCCCGACGGGTGCGGACGCCTTCGGCCGTCCTGGAACCCGTCGGGAACGGCTCCGGACCTGCTCCGAAGCCTCGCGCGCGAGAGACAATATATTGTCTCTCGCGCGGGAGGCTCTGCTGCAGAGCCGTTTCCCAGGGCCCCAAGAAAGCCGAAGGCGTCTGGGCCCGCAGGAACCCCGCGAGAGACCAGCAATATCGGGCCTCGATGCCTCGGCCCGACGGTCCGTGGGCATCGGGCTCCGATTCGCGGCCTCGCCGTCGCGAAACACACGGCGTCCACGACGCGGGCAAGGGCACGGGCAAGGGCAACGGCAAGGAGCAGGTCGCTTTTCAGCGACCTGCTAGGGTGCGCCGATGTCCCGTGTGCTCGTCGTCGGTCTGGACTGTGTGCCCCCGGCCCTCGCGTTCGATCGCTGGGCCGCCGAGATGCCGAACCTCACCGCGCTCCGTCGCCGAGGACGTTGGGGCCCGCTTCGATCCACCATGCCGCCCATCACGGTGCCGGCCTGGACGTCGATGGTGTCGGGTCAGGATCCGGGCGCGCTCGGGCTCTACGGGTTTCGCAACCGCGTCGTGGAGCGGTCGCGGCCGACCTACGATCTGCGCCTGGCCACGAGCCGCGACGTGAAGGTCAAGCGGGTGTGGGACCGCCTCGGCGAAGCCGGCCGTTCGGTCGCCGCGCTGTTCGTGCCGCTGACCTCCCCACCGGCGCCGGTGCGCGGGGTGATGGCGTCCTGTTTTCTTCACGCGGACGGGCCTTGGACGTTCCCGCCCAAGTTCGGCGCAGAGCTCGATGCACGCTTTGGCCCGTACCAGTCGGACGTGGCGTCGTTTCGCGACGGCGACTTGAACCGGATCTTCGAAGAGCTGCACGCGATGACCGCGCAGCACTTCGCGATCGCGCGGCACGTGTGGACCGAGCGGCGTCCCGACTTCCAGATGATGGTCGAGATGGGGCCCGACCGGATGCACCACGCGGCGTGGAGGCACCTGGACCCCGGCGCGCCTGGTCACGAGCCCGGCAACCCGTGGTTCGAGCGCGCGCTCGGCTACTACAAGGCCGTCGACGAAGAACTCGGACGGCTCTTGAACGACGCTGGGCACGCGACGGTGATCGTGGTCAGCGACCACGGCGCGCGTGCGATGCAGGGCGGCTTCGCGATCAACGAGCTGCTGATCCAGCATGGGTGGCTGGTGCTGCGCGAGACCCCGACCACCGCCACCCCGCTGCGCGACTGTGTGGACTGGACGAAGACCCGCGCGTGGGGCGAAGGCGGCTACTACGCGCGGCTGTGGCTCAACGTGAAAGGGCGGGAACCGACCGGGACCGTCGAACCGAACGACGCGCCGGCCGCGCTCGAGACATTGCGCGCGCTCATCGCGTCGGAGGCGCCCGCCGACACGAAGACGTGGACGCCCGACGAACTCTACGACGTCGTCCGGGGCGTGCCGCCCGATCTCTTTTGCGCGTTCGGCGACCTCGGTTTCCGTTCGATCGGGACCGTCGGGCATGGCCAGGCCCGGCTCGATCCGCTGTCGCTCGGACACGACGGCTGCAACCACGACTGGAACGGCATCCACGTCACGAGTGGGCCGGGGATCGAGCCGGCGGCCGACGTGCCAGCGTCGATCCTCGAAGTCGAAGCGTGGTGCCGGACCGCGGCTGGGCGCTAGCAGCGCTGCTAGAGCGCGTCGACGCTGGCGTCGGGGAAGACGGGGCCGGCGGGATCTTCGGTGTCCGGCTCGGGGTCGCCGGGCGGCGGTCGGGAGCTGCGCGAACGTTCGATGGAGCACCGGTACGAGCCGCTTCCGAACGCGCGGCTCACCAAAGTCACCGAACCGCTCGGGGGACACGTGACCGCGAGGTACGAACAGAGCCCGCACCCGCTGGTGTCGTCGTTGCGCGCGAGCGAACCCGAACTCTCGCGGTCGAGACATTGCGCGGGGCTGAACGTGCCGTCGCAGGCGATGAGCACCGGGTCTCCAGAGCAGGACCCGTAACCGTTGCACCCGCAGCCTGCTTCGATGACCTCGCCGGGGGTGCAGAAGAACGTGCCCGACTGTTGCCCCGCCGAGCAGCCCGCCCAGAGCGACGCCAAACACACCGCCGCCAAAGATGTCCATCTGCGCATGCCGGGAGTCTATCGCGACCGGCGCGGAGTATCGAGTCGACGCGTTTGTTGTCCGAGGGGGATGAGCGCATCCCCCTCCGGCCTGCGGGGCAAAGCCCCTCCGGCCTCCTCCCCAACTTCGCTTCGCGCAAAGTGCTCCGCACTTTGATGGTCTTCGGCGCGCACTCGACCCTCGACCCGAGCGCAGGGCGCATTCGATCGAAACGATGCGTCGCCCGGCAAGCGGTGACATGATGCGCCGCATGGCGTTTCGGCTCGTGCCCACCGTTTCTTCCGTCACCCGCGCGGTGTCGCCCGCGGTCCTCGCCGCGGCGTTGGTTTGCTCTGCTTTGGTTGGATGCGTCCATCCGAGGCGCTCGACCTCGCTCGCGCCCGTCAGCGACAGCTCGGCCGGCAACCCGCCGCCGAACCTGGTCCGGGTGACCTTCACCTCCGCGACCATTCCGCCGCGGCAGCGGAGTGGGCTCGCGTGGGACGACGACGGAACACCGCCGGATGTATTCGTCCGGCTCTACCGAGAGGGGGAGCTGGTCTACGAATCCGAGCCGGTGCGCGACTCTCTCGCGCCCACGTTCGCGGAAGCGATCACCGACAACCTCTTGCTGACCCCGCGGTCGACGCTGCGGCTCGAGCTCTGGGATCACGACACCGTCCGGCCAGAGCCGATCGGGACCTGGAACGGAACCGGGTTGCCGCGGTCCGCGGTCCCGGGCGCCAACGCGCGCATCATGCTCGAGGGCACCGCCAACCTCGAGTTTCGAGTGGGGCCGCCACGCGCGCACCGAGGGTCGGGCATCACGCTGTACGAGTCGCGGCGCAACGGGCTGAAGCTGATCGAGATCGTGGAACAATCGCCTATTGGTCGCGCTGGCATCGTGGTGGGCGACACCATCGTCGCCATCGACGGCGAATCGATCACCGAGCTCGGAGACGCCCGCGCGGTCAGCAAGATCTCGCGGGTGGGTCACGAACGTTCCACCGTGCGGGTGTTGCGGCCAGACGGGACCGAAGAAGACGTCGAAGTCGACAACCGCTTCGTGTGGACCACCCGCTGAGTTGAACCGGGTCGGGACCAGGACGGGGTTCACGCCCAGCGTGGGCGTGGGCGTGCTTGCGCTGGCGCTCGCCAGTCTGAGTTTCGAACCGTCGGTCGCGCGGGCCGATGTGCAGGTCTCCGCCCGCTACGGACTTGGATTCGGCGCGACCACCGGTGAGCTGCAGCGGGAGTTCGTCTTCGAGACCCTGCTGCGCATGGAAGCGCTCTTCGGCGCGCCTGGCGACGAACACTTCCGGGTCGGACCGGCGCTCGATCTGAGAACCTGGCGCTTCGACACCGCCGAGGCGGCGGTCGGGATCGCGGTGCTGATGCCGATCGCCCGCGGGTTTCCGCTGACCCTCACCCTCGCCGCCGGCTACGCGGCCCGGTCGGTGCCCTTCGCCAACGGTCCGATCGGGGTCGCCACCCTCGCGTGGGGCTACCGCAGCTACAACTTTCATTCCGCGTACGGTCTCGGTCTTCAAGTGTTTGTCAGTGGCCGGGTGCATCTGGACGAACCAGGTCGCTGGGAAGTGACCGCGGGCATCGAGATCGATCTCGAGGCGATGATCGCGATTCCCGCCGCGTTCCTGATTTCGCTGTTCCGAAAGGGACCTCCGGACGAACCAGACGTAGAAGAGGAGAACTGATGTCCCGCCCCGTTCCGATGGCGTCTCTCGCTGCCTTCGCTCGACTTCGCTCGACCGGATGTTGGGTGGTGTTGCTGCTCATGGTCGGCTGTTTGCCGGATGCGTCGGGCTACGTCGTGGAGGGCACCGATGGGGGCCTCGTGGGTCGCGACGCGCCCGGCGAAGACGCACCGGGCCGCGACGCACCGGGCCAAGACGCGCCCGGCCGAGACGCACCCGGCGAGGACAGTGGGATCCCCGGCGACTGCGCACTGCCTGTGACCTGCGCCAGCGATGCATGCCCGATCCCGTGGTTGATCGCGTCGGTCGAAGACCTGCCCGGGGGCCAGTCGTGTGGCGGCCAAGTGCTGCGGTTCTCGCTCAGCGCGTCGGGCATCTGCCGGTGCGGCGGACTCGATGCGGATGGCAACTTGCCCGAGCTCCCGTTCGCGATCGGGTTCGCGCCGCCCACCACGGTGGTGGTCGCGGCCGAAGACGACGAGGTCGTGGGCCTCAACGGACTGACCGACCGATTCCTCTGGTCGGTGCCCAACGGCGACCAACCGAGCGACATCTTTCCGATCCACGAGCCGGGCCCGGACGGATCTGCGCGGATCGCCGTGGCCAACCGGCGCCGCGGGTTCTCTGCGATCCAGTCCATTCAGATCTACGAACCCCTCACCGGTGAGGTGCGCACCACCGTGGAGCCGCGCGACTTCGGGGGCAGCAACATCAGCTCGGCGACGTTGAACCCGCTTGACCGCGAGGAGCTTCGGGCCGTCAAACCGAGTGCGTTCGCGGCGGGCGACGCGGACCCGTGGATTGGCGGGACCGTCACGATGCCGTACCACACGCTCGATCGGGAAGGCTTCTTCCTCACCACGATCTCGAGCTTCTTCTGGAACGAAAACTACCGGGTCGTCTGGACCGGCATTCGATCGGAGCGCTCCGAGGTGTTCAGCTACCGCTCGATCGTGCCGCGCACCGAGAACACGCTCGGCCCGGGCGGCCGATGCGATCTCGAGGCCACCACCCGGCTCGACTACGATCTTCGCTGCGCGTTCTGGGCCGCGGTGCCGGACCCGTTCGACGACACGAGCTCGTTCGCGATCTGCCGAGACGGAGCGGTCTCGCGACTCGTACACCTCGAGTCCACCGACAACACCTGCACCACGATCGTCGAGGGCTCGGAGCTCTTCGAGAGCGGACGCATCAGCGACGTCTCGGTCGCACTCGACGACTACTGGGGCGGGCCCTGAGCACCGGCGGCTGAGGTCCAGATTCGCGCGCGAGGTGGGGCGGCGACCGGCACCTACCTGCTACGTTGCGCGGGTGATTCTCTCTCTGCGCCCGCGCGCCTCGATCGTGAACCAAGCCCTGTGGGTCGTCTTGTGCCTCGCCTGCAGCGCGGACCCACCCGCCCCACGCAGTTTCCTCCTCGGCAACGGCGCTCGGATCGTCGTGCACCCCACCGGCGAACTTCGGGTGGAGGTCGGCGACCGTTCGCTCGCGACCATTCCGCCGGATCTCGGTCCGGTGTTGCGGACGTTCGACCAGACCGCGCGAGGCCCCTTGGGCATCTGGAGTTTTCGGCGATCCAACGTCGAAGACGCGTTGCTCATTCCGGCGGGCTCCCCGTTCGTGAGCGAAGCCGAAGCGGTGCAGATCGACTACCAGCGCGCCGATGGAACGGCCGCCGGCACGCTGTCGATTGCCGCGGATGGAGCGGAGCGCACGCGCCTGACCTTCACGGTCGCAGCCGACCTCGAGGTCGATTCGATCGCGCTGCCCTTCCGGTGCGATGACGAAGGATCGTTTCACGGCTTCGGAGAGCAGTACGACGCGATCGACCAACGCGGCCACGTGCTCGATCTGTTCGTGAGCGAACAAGGCATCGGCCGGACCGGTGGCATCCGCGACGTGATGGGCGACGCGCACACCACCTACTTCCCGATGCCGTATTGGCTCGACGCGCGCGGCCATGGCGTGCTGGTGCACACCGAACGCCGCACGATCGCCACCGTCTGCACCGAGTCCGCGAGCGCGCCCGAAGACAACCTCGACGACGGCAGCGTCGCGTGGCTCGACGTCGAAGGGGACGCCCCGCTCTCCTGGACGGTGTTCCATGGCCCGACGCCCAAAGACGTCGTGCGGCAGCTCGGCGATGTGGTCGGGCGTCCCGCGCCGATCCCAGACTGGTCATTCGGCCTGTGGGTCGCGAGCCAAGGCGGGCGCGACGACGTGCTCGCCGAGGTCGACGCCCTCGAAGCCGCCGAGATCCCGGTCGCCGCGTTCTGGGTGCAGGACTGGACGGGGATCCGGATGAACTTCGGCGGCGGATTCGGAGTCGAGTACCGCTGGGAGGCGGACGACGAACTCTACCCAGACCTACCGGGCATGGTCTCGATGCTGCACGACCGCGGGTATCGGTTTCTGGCCTATGCGAACCCCTTCGTGGCGATGGAGCTCGACGACCACTTTCCGGAGATGGACGCGATGGGGCTCTTGATGCAATCGCCCGAAGGCGGCAGCTATGCGTTCGGCGCACCGAACGGACGCAGCGCGCACCCGGACCTCACGAACCCCGCCGCGGAGGCGTACGTGAAGGCCGCGCTCCGCAACATGATCCAGACCTATGGGTTCGATGGCTGGATGCAGGACTTCTCGGAGTGGACCCCGCTCGACGCGGTGCTCTCCGACGGGCGCGATCCACGCGCGTACCACAACACCTTCCCGATCGACTGGCAGCGCATGGCGCGCGAGGTGTTCGACGAAGAGCGGCCCGACGGCGACTACGCGTTCATCGCGCGCGCCGGATGGACCGGCGTGCAATCGGTGGCGCAGATTCACTGGGTCGGAGACCAAGAGGCGACCTTCGACGCGGCCGATGGCCTGCCGACGGTGGTTCCAGCGATGCTGAACCTGGGGCTCGCGGGACAGTTCCACGTCACCCACGACGTCGCCGGTTTCAGTGGTGGACCAAGCAGCAAGGAGCTCTTCCTGCGGTGGACCGAACTCGGCGCCTTCACACCGATCTTTCGAACCCACGAAGGCAACAACAAGGAAGAGAACTGGTCGTGGGAGAGCGACGCGGAGACCACCGCGCACTTCCGCCGCTTCGCACGGATCCACGACTTGCTCGCGCCTCTGTTCCGCACGCTCGCCGACGAGGCGCAGGTCGACTCGGCGCCGATCGTGCGCGCGCTGATGCTCGAGTTCCCGAACGACCGCGAGACCTGGTCGATCAGCGACCAGTACCTTCTGGGCGACGCGCTCTTGGTGGCCCCGGTCACCGAAGAGGGCGCCACCACGCGCAGCGTCTACCTGCCCGAGGGCGCGTGGTTCGATGTCTGGACCGGGACCCGCCTCGACGGGCCGATGCGCCTCACGGTCGAGGCACCGATCGGCCGCCCGCCGGTCTTCTCGCGGGGAGAAGACCGAGCGGATCTACGTTCGGTCGAGTGACGGCGCTTTCCCCCGAGGTGCAAGACAAGAAGCGTTCATCCCATCGCGTAGAAGAACTCTTCCTTGATCACCTTGTCGTCTTTCAACGTGAAGAGACCCACCTCCTCCATCTTCCAGCGCTCGCTGCTCGGTTTGTGGGTCACGTCGTACCGGAAGATCACGCAGAAGCGGTCGTCGCCATGCGGAAACGGGCCTTCGATCTCGGACTCGTGCACCTCGTGGTTGTCCATCCACCACTGGTTCTTCTTGCGCACTCCGTCGATGCCCTTCGTGTGGCGCTCCATGCCCGGTGCCTCGGCTGCTTCGATGCTCTCGACCTCGTCGTGGTAGAGCGTGTTGATCGAGTCCAGGTTGGCGCCCTTCTTACAGAACGCCACCATCTTCTCTCCGACTTCCTTCGCACTCATCGTGAACCTCCTGAGTTGGTTGGCGCGAAGCTCTATCAGACGGGTGTGACACCTGTCGCAGGGGCGGGCGCCGAGGGTCGAAAGCGCATGTAGAAGCTCGCCGCCATCGCGCCGATCCACGCGCCCCAGAGTGCGACCACCACAAAGGCGTACACCATCATCGCGCCCCAGTACGGCATCCACCACAGCTGCGCCCCGACCCCAACCGCTGCGCCGGTCGTCGTCCACAACGACGGTGGGAGTTGGCGTTGCAGGACCCGCCAATGCGCTTCGCTGAAGAGCGCCGGAAAGAACGCGCTCGCGATCATCGGGTAGTCCGCGACGTTCATCACAGCGATGTGCGGAAAATGAAACAGCATCAATCCGACGACGAAGAAGACGCGCGTTCGGGTGAACGCCCACGCCAACCAGACAAAGGAGTACTCGACGACCAGCGTTCCGTAGATCGCCACCGCTTTGGCCCAGGGCGGCGCCGCGTGACCGAGGTCGCCGTAGATCCAGAAGTCGTCGACCGCGCGCAGCGCCGCCGTCGGCAGCGTGAGATCGAGGAACCGAACGTTCGTCTTGTGGAGCGCCGCGAACGTGTAGGTCAACGCGAGCACGAGCGCGACGCCGCGCACGATCCATCGATCGAGCACCCGAGTCCGGGGCTCCTCGGTGCGCGACCTCCGCCCCGCGACGACGTGACAGCCCGCGATCACGAAGAGCATCGCGAACATCAACGTCATGTGGTTTCGAATCCGAAACGGGTACGTCAGGTAGTGCAGGAAGTAGAACGTCGCGGTCGCGAGCAACCAGGTTCGATCGCTGAGGCGCGCCGGATGCGGGTCGCCGCGTCGGAAGACAGCCACGGCGAGCCCCAGCACCGCCACCCCGAGCCCGACCGCAAACGCGACCACCAGCCATGGAGGCAGCGCGAGGTGCCAGCCGGGTGTCCAGTCGTACCGCGGCCACTGCGCGGGATCCCAAGGACGGTCCTCGGACAGAAGCTGGATGGTGTGGCCGACAAACCCGACCGGCAGCAGGGCCGCGATCGCGACGAGGCGCGGATCGCGCAGCGGCAACGTGCGGGCGCTGCTCATGGCCGCATCCACGGCGGCAGGGGTTCGTCGGTCTCGAAGCGGCGCACGGGGATCCACCACCGAACGCGCCGAAGAGATGGGTCGGCGCACACTTCGTCCGGAGCGACGACAGGTCCGTCGTGGGCCGAGCGAAACCGAAGGGAGAAGCGGCGGCCGTCGCGACAGAGTCGATCCACGACCAGGCGCAGGGCGTCGCGGTTGTGGCGTCGTTCGGGTCGATGCATCCACGCGCGCAGGGCTTCGTGGCGCGCCTCTTCTTCGGGGGCTTCTTGTCGGAACACCGCCGGGTCGTCCTCCCACTCGAGGTGGACGTCGTAGAAGAAGTCCCACGAGTCGCCGATCATGTGCTGCGGCATGAAGGCGTGGTTGTTCCCCTCGCGCGACCACTGCAGCTCCGAGAACATCGTCTGGCAGCTGTCGTCGCGGAGCCCCGCGTACGGGAGCAGGTAGTTCGCGGCGAGCAGCACGCCGCAGGTTGCGACGAACCCAGCGAGGCGCCGTTCGAGCGCAGCTTTCGTGGAGCGTTCCACCGCGCCCAGTCTACCGGGACCCGTCCTACCGCGTCAGAACAGGCGGTCTTTCCAGGTCTTCGGGGTCGCGTCGGTCACGATCTCGAGCGGCAGGTGGTACTCGAACGGACGCGGCCCCCGCCGGCGGATGTACGCGACGATGTCTTCGAGCCCATCGCGGAGCGTGCGGGTCGGTTCGAAGCCGAGACGGGTCCGGGCGAGGTCGGAACTGCACGTCGCAAGTTTCACTTCGCACGGACGCGGGTCGACGTAGAGGGGGTCGAGTCCATCGAAGCCCACCACGGCCGCGACTTCTTTCGCCAGCGCGTTGATGGTGATGAACCCGTCGTCCGGCCCGACGTTGACCACCAGTCCATCGACGTCGGGATCGAGCACCAGGCGGGTCAGGCAACCGACCACGTCCTGCACGGGACTGAAGCAGCGCATCTGTTCGCCGTCGCCGTAGATGATCGGCTGCCGGTCCTGGAGCATCAGGTTGGCCATGATGCTGGCGACGTTGCGGTACGGGTCGTCGTACTTCTGGCGCGCGCCGATGATGTTGTGGGGGATGGCGATTGCGTGTTCGAACCCGTGCACGCCCGCGAGGTGCGTGAGCAACTGCTCCGAGGCGACCTTGGAGATCGCGTAGGGATCGCACGGCCGGACTGGCTGCTTCTCGTGGAACGGTACCTCGCTGTCGCCGTAGCGAGACATCGAAGAACAGAACACGACCCGCTGGACGCCGGTTGCGGCGGCGGCACTGAAGACGGTGGCGGACGCCTGGCTGTTGTCTCGAGTGACGAGCGCGGGGCTGAAGACGCTGAACCCTTCGTAGGCGGCGGCGGCGGCGTGCACCACGACGTCGACGCCTTCGAGCAACGCGCGCATTCGATCGAAGTCGCAGCAGTCGGCTTCGTGGCAGGTGGCGCCGCTCGGAACGTTGTCCGCGTAGCCGCCCTTGAAGTGGTCGTTGCCCGACACCTCGTGCCCGCGCGACAGAAGATCTTCTGCGACGTGGCTTCCCAGGAAGCCTGCAATGCCGGTGATGAAAACGCGCAAGGTGCCCTCTTACCACGCCCGTCGCCAGACCGCCCGACGGCCGCCACAGCAGACGACGACGGTCAGAACCCGCGTGAGACAGAGGTCGGACGAACGGAGCCCCGCCACATTCAACCGAGGTTCAGCGCGCACCGGGGAATCGCACGATTCGAGCCTCCGCCTTCCTCTCAGAACCGGATCATGACGCTGGCCATGCCCATGCCCATGCCGCCGCGGCTCCGGGCCATGACCGAATGACCTCGGGAGCCCGCCCGCACCCGCACCGAACCGCCAGGACGCCCCGCGCGCACCATCACCGAGTGGCCACCGGTGTTCACCATGATGCTGTGGCCGGGACCACGAACTCGGACAGCCGGTCCTTCGATGCGGAGCCCGCCCCGCATGCCGTGGCCGAGCATCAAGCCTGGATGCCCGTCCACACGAACCTGCGCCTCTGGCAGGTGCACGCGCGCCTCGACTCGGCGGTGGTGCCAGCCGCGCACGTGGCCGTGACGGACCGAGATGCCGCCGCGGTGGCGCCGTCCCTGGTGACTGACCACGACGCCGATCGGCGCCACCGACACGTCGATGGTGGGGTCGACCCGAACGACGTAGGCGCCGACATCGCCATCCCAGCGAAGTCGATGTTCGACCCGATCGGCACCGAGCTGCACGTGCAAGGTGGTGCGGCGCTCCACCGGATTGCCCTCCACGTCGACGGCGTACGCGAGAATGCGTCCGTCTTCTTGGGGCACGACCTCGACCCGGTAGTCGCCGACCACGACGACGTCTCCGCCGTGGGCAGGCGCGCCGGCGACGATTACGCGTTCGACGCGCGAGCGGGCCACCTGACCGCCGGCGTCCACTTCGATCGCGAGCGGACCCGGCGCCCAGGTCACCTGGGTGTCGGGCCGGCCCACGTGGGCGCCGAGTTCCGCATCCCATCGCAACGACACCGTGTGGGCCGCGCCGTCCGCGCCTTGCACCGAGACCCGCACGTCGCCGTCCAGCTGACCCTCGACGTCGCCCTCCGGCCCTTCGATCCAGGCGTGCACCGAGCCGTCCGGCTGGGGCGCGACCTCGGCGGAGTGGTCCGCCGCAACGACGATCGTGCCGCCGTGGGACGCGGCCGAGGGCGCGGTGTGCACGCGCGCGATCTGCGCGGTGTGGGGCGTGTTCTGCTTGGAGAACCGGACGGTCGCCGAGGTGTCGGCCGCGAGTTTGCCTGGCGCTTTGCCGAGGTAGCGGCTGGTGGCCCGGTCCCACGTCAGGGTGACGGTCTGAGGCTGTCCGTCCTCGCCCATCACCTCGACCTCGACCTGCTGGGCATCGGACACGAGCCCGCCGTTCGCGTCGACGAAGACCGCTTCGATGTCGCCGTTGCGGTGGGGCAGCACCTCGACGGTCACATCGTTCGCAGCCGCGACCGTGCCACCGATGCGACCCGCCACGAACGCGTTGGCGGCCCGGGAGACCTCCGTGAGCAGCCCCTCGGCGGGGGACTCCGATTCGTCGCCGCCACAGGCCCCCAGCACGAGGCTGGCGGCGCAGAGCGTGAGTCCATGAATCCGGCGATGGGTGCGGCGTGGGGTGTCCATGGGGCTAGGACGACACGAAAGGGGGGGTTCATTCAAGCCGACCCCTGCGTTTCGACAGGACCGACCCTCATTTTGACCGACGCGCGCGCATGGGGCGGGCAAACGCTGGGTTTTCGACAGCGCCAACACCTGAATGCATTGAGAGCGCGCGCGATCGGCGGTTGACCGTTACGCTCCGCCGACTTCCGCGACAGAGGGCACCATGGAATCGATGAGGGGAAAGACGTGCGTCGTCACCGGCGCGAACACAGGGATCGGCAAGGTCACCGCCCAGGTGCTGGCCAGCCAAGGCGCTCGGGTCCGGCTGGCGTGCCGGTCACAGGACAAGGCCGATGCGGCCGCGGAGGAGATCCGCGCCGCGGTTCCGGACGCAGACGTGTCGTTCCACAAGCTCGACCTGGGCTCGCTGGCCGCTGTCCGCGAGAGCGCCGAGACCCTCTTGGCGGAAGAACCGAAGATCCACGTGCTGGTGAACAACGCCGGTCTGGCAGGCACCCGCGACCGCACCTCCGACGGGTTCGAGATCGCGTTCGGCGTGAACCACCTCGCGCACTTCCTGTTCACCGAGCTGCTGCGACCGCGACTCGTGGAGTCGGCCCCCGCGCGCATCGTGATCGTCGCGAGCAAGGCGCACTACCAGGCCAAGGGCATCGAGTTCGACAAGCTCCAGCAGAAGACCGCCAGCACCACCGGGCTGCCGGAGTACGCCGTGAGCAAGCTGAGCAACGTGCTGCACGCCAAGAAGCTCTCGCGGCTGCTCGAAGGCAGCGGCGTGACCACCTACGCGCTGCACCCCGGGGTCGTCGCGAGCGATGTCTGGCGGCACGTGCCGTGGCCGTTCCGTTCGATCATGAAGCTGTTCATGATCAGCAACGAAGACGGAGCCAAGACCACGCTGCACTGCGCGACCGACGCCCAAGCGGGCGCCGAGTCGGGGCTCTACTACGACAAATGCAAGACGATGGAACCGTCGCCGCAGGCACTCGACCCGGCGTTGGCGGACGAGCTCTGGCAACGCAGCCTCGAGTGGTGTGGTTTGCCGGCCCAGCCCTGACGAGTAGAGCGACGAAGCGGACCGAGGCGCGTTCGGGTGCACCAGGTTTGGGGCCGTGCCCCCAAACGAAATCGATGAGGCCGCCGTGCCGGTTTGCCCTATGCTCCGGGCGTGACCCATCGAATTCATGAGGGCGTGCTCGATCTGGTCGGTGGAACACCCCTTCTCCGGCTCCCCAAACTCTCGCCCAAGGGCGGCGCCGACGTGCTCGCCAAGTTCGAAGCCCGCAACCCCGCCGGTTCGGTGAAAGACCGCCCCGCGCTCGCCATGATCCTCGCGGCGGAAGCCGCAGGGCATTTGAAAGAGGGCGCGACGGTGGTGGAGGCCACGAGCGGCAACACCGGCATCAGCCTCGCGATGATCTGCGCAGTGCGCGGGTACACCTGCGTCATCGTCATGCCCGAGGACATGAGCCAGGCACGGCGCGACATGCTCAAGAGCTACGGCGCCGAAGTCGTCCTGACCGA
This sequence comes from Deltaproteobacteria bacterium, assembly GCA_034670305.1. Classification (GTDB taxonomy): domain Bacteria; phylum Myxococcota_A; class Polyangia; order Polyangiales; family Houyiibacteriaceae; genus JAXMNT01. The sequence continues at coordinate 66,402 of JAXMNT010000023.1, read as the reverse complement.
TGCCAAAGAAGGCATGGCCGGCGCGGTGGAGACCGCCGAGGCGATCGTGAAGAAGCGCGGCGCCTTCATGCCCGCGCAGTTCGAGAACGCCGCCAACCCGCGTGCCCACGAAGAAGGCACCGCCGAAGAGATCTGGGAAGCGACCGGGGGCGAGATCAGCGCGTTTGTCGCCGGGGTGGGTACCGGCGGCACGATCAGCGGCGTCGCCAAGGTGCTCAAGGCGCGGCTTCCCGCGGTGCGCATCGTGGCGGTCGAGCCGCGGGCGAGCGCCGTGCTGAGCGGCGGCAACCCGGGACTGCATGGCATCCAGGGTCTCGGTGCCGGCTTCGTGCCGCCCGTGCTCGACCTCGATCTCGTCGACGACGTCGTCACCGTGACCGACCTGGCCGCCGACAAGATGATGCGGCGACTCGCGCGCGAAGAAGGGCTGCTCGTCGGTCCGTCGAGTGGGGCCAACGTGCATGCCGCCCTCGAGGTCGCCCGCCGGCTCGACGGAGGCCGTGTGGTCACGATCCTCTGCGACGGCGGCGAACGTTATCTCTCGTAGCCGCTACGCCCCCGCGAAGACGCTGTAGCCGAGCAGGCCAAGCACGCCGACCTGTGAGAAGAACGCGATGGCGAAGCTCACGGTCCGCAGGGGCTGAACGGACCGGACGTACGCGATGCTGTGCAGCCAGCGGAACCCGACGAAGATGCCGAAGAGCACCGCGACGGCGGTCGTGCCGACGGGCGTCAAGGTCAGCAGGAACGCGGTGACCAAGAAGAGCAGGTTGTTCTCGAGCGCGTTGAAGTGCGCCCGGCGGTAGCGCTGGGTGACTTCGTTGCCTGCGAGGAACACGATGCTGGCTTTGCTGTTCATCCGGACATCCTCCGGGTTCACCGCTTCGTCGCGCGTGGCGCGGGACGCGGCAGTGCCGACCGCGAGCCAGAGCAGGTTGAGTCCGAGCAGCAGAACCGAGCCGATGTAGAGCTGAAATACCGGGTTGTGAACGTCCATGACGCCTCCATTTCACAGAGGAGTCGAACGGCAGGGCCGGTTCTCGACAGGTCGGTCGAAAAAGAAGTGTCGTGGGCCGACCACCGTGGGCCGGCTCAGCGGTTCGGCTAGTGGTGAATCTGGGCGGCGGCCATCGCGGCCACGTCTGCGCCGGTCCAGTAGCCCGGCCCATTGTGGAACGCCTGACCGTTGATGACGATGTCGTCGATCGTGTTGTCGTGTGCGACGGCGATGGGCAGGAAGGTCGTCAGGATGCGCTGCACGGTATGCATGTCGCCCGCCACGTTGAAGGGCAGGCCCTCCACGCTTCCACTCACGTGGGCGTGCGTCTGTCCACGCGGCGTGACGTTGAGCGCCACGATCGCGCAGAGGGCGGCGTTGTCCCAGTAGCCGGGGCCGTTGCGGGCCGCGACGCCGTTGACGACCACGTCGTCGACCATCGTCAGACGCGCCGAGGCGGTGAACTGGATGCACTGCTGGTAGACGGCGTCGATGGTGGCGCCGCTGAAGTTGACCGGGGTCTGTTCGAACTGCCCGTGGAAGTCGTAGCCGCCGTACTGGGGTTGGGGCTGCCCGTACTGGGGCTGCCCGTACTGGGGCTGCCCGTACTGGGGCTGCCCGTACTGGGGCTGTCCGTACTGGGGCTGGACTGCCACCCCACCCTGCACGTAGCCGCCCTGGCCTTGCACCGTGACCTGCACATTGCCCTGCGGGTACTGCGGGGGTTGCTGGTACTGCGGGGGCCGCTGCTGGACCGCGACCTGCTGTTGGCCGGGCTGCACGTTGCGCCGCTGGGTCACCACCAGGTTCGCGTGCTGGTTCTGGCGCGGGCTGTAGCTGCCCACCCAGACGTCGTACTGGCCGGCCGGCGCGCGGCGAAAGTCGATCATCGGGTTTCGTCCGACCGCGTCGTCGTTGCAATACCAGTTGCCGTTCGGGTCGTTGATGATGAGCGTGGTGTCGCCCGCCGACTCGGCGAAGAAGCGGAGGAACCGCCGCGGGTTCGGCAACGTCACGATGTGGTCCGGCGCCCGGCTGACGAACCCGCGACAGCCGGAGACGCGCACTGCGTTGGACGCGTTGATCGCGCCCCCGGAGACCACCGCCACGACCATTGGATCGGGGGTGCCGCGCTGCATGTAGGTCCCGCCGTAGTTCGACTGTTGCCCGCCGATCTGGAGCTGAGCGGAGGCAAACGAGGGAAGGGCGAGGGCGGCCAGCACGGCCGTGAAGACGACGGACTTCGTCATGATGTTCTCTCTGGCAGGAGCAGGGACGGCGGACCGTCGGTGAAACGCGAGGATACGGCGAGACATCGCCGGACGCACCACCTGCCGGACTTATTCATTTCGAACCACGCCCAGCGATGCCCATCTCAGCTGCCCGTGCCCGTGCCCTTGCCCGTGCCCCCTCGGGGTTCGGCTTCGGCGATCGCCGAACCAGTCCGGCGCTCGCGGAGGCCCGCTGCGATTCAGGCGCGTTCCGACGAGTTCTTCGCCAAGCGGGCAGCGAACGCGTCGCGCTATTGGCGGAACAACGAGCGGAAGAGGCCTTCGAGGCGGCGGACGTGGTCGAAGCTGCAGCCTTGGTTCTCGACCCGAACGACGACGGCGATCTTGCCTTCTGCGAACGCGAATGCGAGCGGGGCCGTCTCCTGATTGCGGTACTCGATCCGGTCGGCCGCGGCTTCGGGACCGGGCGGCGTAGGTTCGACGAACGCACCGGTGGCGACCTCGGCCGACGCCACGCGCACTTGACCCCGGGTCTCGATCCGGCGGCCATCGCCGATGAGTGCGTCGAGCGCGGCTTCCCCGTACGGCACGTCCGCTTGTCGGACCTCGATGTCGACCGCGGTCTGATCCGCCAACACCGCCGCATCGGGCCCGGCCTCGAAACGGAATCGGCAAGCCCCATCGACGCGGGCTCGTTGCGTCTCGTGGAACGACGCGCCGCAGGCGGCCCGCACGTCGCTCTCGAGCAGCAGGATGTCTTCGCAGGCGAGCGTCTCCGGCAAGGGCGGCGCCGGCGCACCTGCGACTCGGTAGTAGTCGAGCGTCAGGGCCGTCGGCACGAAACCCTCCAGCGCAGCCGCGTGCCCTTCCTCGGCCGGTGTCCACTCGCTGCGCTCGCGCATGAGCCCGACCCCGACGCAATACAACTCACGCACGGTTTCGATCGCCTCCACCGGCATCGGTTTGCCCTCGGGGAAACGACACGCCCGCTCGACTTCGACGCAGCCCTCGAACCGCACCCCCGCCACTTCGAACGTCTCTCCCACCGCTGCGTAGCGAACCCGGCACGAGGTGTCGCCGAGTTCGTAGGTCCACTGACTGCCGAGCTCGACCGGCGCGGCGAGCCACACGCCGAGCGCTTCTCCCGATGGCGACACCATGAGCACGCTGCCATCGACCTCGGCGCGAAACCGCGACGCCTGGGTGTGGTCGGATCCAAACCGCACCGCCACCCCGTCGTCGATGCCGGTGATGCTCCGGCGCACGGACGTCTCTTCGGGCCCACCGGTCTGTCGGTACCCCCACCGATCGCCCAGGCCGAGGGGGAACAGATCCGCCGCGGTCCACGCCTCCAGGTCTTCGACGCGGTCGTCTTCGGTGGGGTCGACCTCCGGGTCGCCCCCACACGTACATGCGGCGCACAGGAGCAGTGCCCACCCGAGCGACACGCGTGCGCTGCGTGCGACCCCGTCGTGCACGAAACCTCTGCGCGCGAACCCGTCGTGCACGAGACGACCGATCGACCTCACGGCGCGGCGGCCAGGTGCCGGTCGAGAAAGAGCACGCTGAGTTCGAAGAAGACGTCGCGGTTCTCCTTGCGGCGAAACCCATGGCCTTCGTTGCGCGCGAGCATGTACCAGACGTCGCGCCCGCTCGCGCGCACCGCGGCCACGATCTGCTCCGCTTCGGACGCCGGCACCCGGGGGTCGTTCGCACCTTGCGCGACGAAGAGCGCGCTTTGGATCTCCGACACGTGGTGCAGCGGGGAGATCTGTTCGAGGTGCGCGCGCATCTCGGGATCGCGTTCGTCGCCATACTCTTGCCGGCGCAGGTCCCGGCGGTAGTCGCGGGTGTTCTCGAGGAACGTCACGAAGTTGCTGATGCCGACCACGTCGATGCCCGCGCGGAGCCGTTCGCCGTAGTGCACGAGCGACGCGAGCACCATGTAGCCGCCGTACGAGCCGCCGTAGACCGCCACGCGGTTCTGATCGAGTTCGGGGCGCGACGCGACCCAGTCGAGCAACGCGCCGATGTCGCGTACGGAGTCTTCCCGCTTCGCCCCGTTGTCGAGGCCGAGGTAACTGCGGCCGTACCCATCGCTGCCGCGCACGTTCGGTGCGATCACGGCGACGCCGCGTTCCACCGCGAGGAACTGGGTGAGCGGGCTGAACCAAGGTCGCGCTTGCGACTCGGGGCCGCCGTGAATGTAGAGCAGCACCGGAACGGGTGCGTCGGCGCTGGCGCGCTCCGGCGCGTAGTAGAACGCTGGGATCTCACGGTCGTCGAAGGTCGGGTAGCGGATGAGCTCCGGTTCGACGAGGTGGCTGGTGTCGAGCCCGCCGACTTCGCTCGCGGTCCAGCGGGTGAGCCGACTGCGCCGCGCGTCGTAGGTGTAGACGTCGCCGGTCTCGGTGGCGCCGGCCAACGTGAACCCGAGCACCGGGGCATCCGCGGCCCAATGCAGACCGCTGACGAGACCCTTCGGAATGTTGCGCGCGATGCGGTTGCGGCGGGTTCGGGTGTCGAGCAGCCGCAGCACCCCGTACCCATCTTCGTTGGTGACGAACGCGAGGGTGCGTCCATCCGCGGAAAGCGACATCTCCGACACGTTCCACGGAATGTCCCCGCTCAGCGCCCGCCACGGTTCGGTGGGCGCGCTCGAATCGAGCGAGTGCAACTGGCGGAACTCACCATCGCGGTCGGTGAGGACGTAGACGGTCTGGCCGTCCGCGCCGAAGCGCGCGTCTTCGTACGCGTTCGGCGTCTCAGGCGTCAGCCGCGTGAACGCCCGGGTCTCGAGGTCGAGCAGCCAGACCCGCGAATCCATGATCGACACGTAGTGCCCGACGAGCAGCTTCTTGCCGTCGCGGGAGAAGTCGAGCGGATACCAGTAGCCCTCGCGATCGAACCGGACCGCTTCGGCGTCCGGTCCGTACGCGCGCACGTGGATGTCCATGTCGGTGCCGTTGCGACCGTTGCCGGAGTAGGCGATCTGCGCCCCGTCGTGACTCACGATCATGTGCCCATGTTTGTGCTGACCGTCGGTCCACATCGTGGCCTGCCCGGTGCTTCGGTCGAGTCGGAAGATCTGATGGTCTTCGGACCCGCCGATGTCGCTCATGTAGAGCACGTCCGTCGGGTGACCGGGCACGAGCGAAGCCCCGCGCACCGGTTCGTCGTTGAAGGTCACCTGGGTGCGGGCGCCGAGCGGCTGGGTCACGAGGTGGAGCTGCCGCGTCTCGCCAAAACGCGTCGCGATGAGCGCCGAACGCCCATCGGCGGCAAGCGAGGAGAGCGAAGCGGCGCGCGTGTTGGAGTACTGCTGCAGCCGCCGATGAAGACTGTCCGGCACCTCCGGCGTTCCGTCGAGCACCACCACCCGGTTGTCGGGCGCTTCCTCCGGCGGCGCTTCGGGCACCACCTCGACCACCTCCGTGGCGCCCACGGTGGGCGCGGGCGGCTCGGGGCAAACGGGCGCGGGTTCAGCACACGCCGAGAGGAGAAACGGAAGGGCAGCGATCGAAGTACGGAACAACGTCATGGCGCGGCATCGTAGACTGTTTTTCTACGCTACGGGCCTGGCTCGCTTCGCGAGACTGGCGGCCCTACGTAGCCGTTCATTCGCGGCTGTTCAGTCGAGGCCGCTGCAGCGGAAGGTGCCTTCGTGTTCGTTGTCGTCTTCGAGGCACTCGTTGTGTTCGCCGCGCCCGTCCCCGACGTCGTCCACCCGCACGAAGTACGGCTGGTCGACCCCGGACTCGCCTTCGACCACATCGAAGCGCAACTCCACTTCTTCACTCGAGCCAGGCGGGATGGCGCGGGTGGTGCGCACGGTGCCGAAGAGGCGGCCCGGCGCCGCGACGGTGCCGGCGTAGAAGGAGACCGCGAGCCCAGCGCCCACCGTCACCGCACCGCGGTTGGTCACCGTGGCGCGCAGGATCTCTTCCGGCGAGCAGCTGGTCCCCGCTTCGCCGAGTTCGACCACCAGGTTCGGTGCGTCGAACGACTGCGAGTTCTGGCGGAAGTTGTTGAACCGGGTGTGGTTGACCACCGGCCGGGGCGGAATCGAGAGGTCGGCCCGCACGCCGGTGATGGCGTAGGTGTGCTGGTTCCAAACCGGTCGGGTGCCGACCCAGTTGTCGAGTTCGTCACCGAACGCCCGGACCCCGGCGAGGTTGCCCGGGTAGCCGGGGATCGCCGCGCAGCGTGCGACGAGCGCGTTGGCGGCGAACACGATCTCCGCGTTGCCGTCCGCGTCGATGTCCGCGATCACGGGGTACTCCACCAGGGTGTGCGAGTGCTGCGCGACCTCGCGGAGCACCGTGCCGTCGGTGCCTGAGTAGATGCGCATGTAGCACTCGTCGTTGTAGACCACCTCGGCGCGCCCATCCCCGTCGAAGTCGAACACGCTCGAGCCGGTGATGTTGGAGCTCGTGTCCTGCGTCACCTGGGACCAGAGCACGATGGGACCGCCGGCCACGTGGCCGTCTGGATCGAAGACCGAGTAGCTCGCCGCGCCCGCGACGCCGATCTCGGGCAGCCCGTCTCCGTCGAAGTCGGCGACCGTGGGCGGACCACCGCGTCCTCCGCCCGGTTGCGCGTGCGGTCCCCAGACCACCATGCCGTCGTTCGCGCGCCGGATGGAGGTGAACCCGTTGTGCACCACCACGATGTCCGCGAGCCCATCTTCGAAGAAGTCTGCGACCGCGATGAATCCCTCTTCGAGGGCCGGCAGATCCCAGAGAGGGGTGCCGTCCGCGTTCCACACCGCGGTGGCGCCCACGACCTCCAAGTCTTCGTCGCCCGCCACGTCGTAGGCCGTCGACAACATCGCGCGCGGGGTGGCGCCGCAGCAGTTGTACCCGGTGCCGCGCCCTTCGAATCGCAGCACACCGGTCGACTCGAGCACGGTGCCACCGAGCACGACCTCTGCTTGCCCGTCGCCCTCGAGGTCGGCGATCGAGATCGCGCCGAAGTCGAGCGTTGTGAGGAACGGCGTGTCGTCTGGTCGCATGCTCCGCCAGACCAAGGACCCGTCCGCGTGGAACGCGTGGATCTGGCCATTGGCGCAAGGACCACCGACCACGATCTCCGGCGTGCCGTCGCCGTCGAGGTCGCCGAGCGCGAGACCCGAGTCGCCGCAGAGCACCGGATCGACGATCGAGTTCACCTCGGTGCCGTCGCTGCCGCGTACGATGCGCAGGACGCCGCGCCCGCCGTAGCTGCTGCCGGCGGCGTAGGTCATGAACACGACCTCCGGCACGCCGTCGCCGGTCACGTCGCCGACCACCGGCGTCATCATCACGTGCACATACCCTGGTTCGACGTCGCTGCCCGACCAGTGCCATTCCTGCGCCGGCTCGAACACGCCCGCCGGCGGGAAGTACTCACACCGTTCGCTGCTTCGGGGGAGACAACGTCCAAGTCCCGGATCGCAGATCGCGTCGGCGGGGCAGTCGATCACATCGGTGCACTCGTCGCCCGGCGCCACGCAGGCATCGTCGATGCAGAAGTCACCGGTCGCGCAGCACGTGGACTCCGGTCCGCAGCGCAGCCCGCTCTCGCATGCGGCCAGACACGAGCCTTCCACGCATTCCTCGGCTTCGGTGCAACAGGCGTCCACGCACCGAAGCGCCGGTGGACAGACCGGTCCGGTGTCCGCCCGCAGCGCGTCGACCCCGCCGCCATCGTTCGGCCCGCCGTCCACGTCCCGGCGCCGACACGTCTCGTCGATGCAAGCCAATCCGATGTTGCAATCGGACGCCACGGTGCAGGGATCGCCCTCGCCCCCATCCCCCGGCTCCGGTCCGCATCCACAGCCAGCCAAGAGAATCGACGACCACAACAACCAGGAAGAAGCGAAGCGCATACGCGAAGGATACCAGTCAACCCGCCGTTGGACCTTCGCCCGGCGCTGATCGTGCCCATCGGAACGGTGCCGACCACGTAGAGACCACGTAGAACTGGAGAAAGCCACGCTCTGGTCCCAGACTCCTCCGCAATGGAGTCCCATCCATGGATGCGCTGACCGCCCACCGGTTTCAGTTCGCGTTCACCATCACGTACCACTACCTCTTTCCCCAGCTGACGATGGGGCTCGCGCTCCTGATCGCGGTGCTCAAGTACATGGGCCTGCGCGGCAACGTCCGCGCGAACGAAGCGGCGCGGTTCTGGATCAAGGTCTTCGCGCTCGCGTTCGTGATGGGCGTGGTCACCGGCATCCCGCTCGAGTTCCAGTTCGGGACCAACTGGGCGCGCTTCAGCGAAGCGTCCGGCGGGGTGATCTCGCAGACGCTCGCGATGGAGGGCGTGTTCGCGTTCGTGCTGGAGTCCGCGTTCCTCGGGCTCTTGGTCTACGGAGAGAAGCGCCTGAGCGCGCGGGCCCACTTCGCGGCCGCGGTCGCGGTGTGTGTCGGCACGTGGATGAGCGGCTGGTTCATCATCGTGACCAACGCGTTCATGCAACACCCCGTCGGCCACGAAGTCCTGGACGACGGAACCATCGCGCTCGTGAGTCTCTCCGCGTACCTCACCAACCCGTGGGCCTTCGTGCAGTACGCGCACACGATGGTGGGCTCGGTGGTGACCGCGTCGTTCGTGATGACCGGCATCGGGGCCTACTACACGCTGCTCGACGAACACCGCGAACACGCGGCGCTCTTCTTGAAGGTGGGCATCGTGGCCGGCGTGCTGAGCTCGATCGCGATCGCGCTGCCCACCGGCGATCTGCAGTCGAAGATGGTCGCGGAACATCAGCCGATCACCTTCGCTGCGATGGAGGGTCACTTCGAGACCGAAGAGGGCGCGGGCCTCGTGATCGTGGGTCAACCCAACATGGAGACGATGACGATCGACAACCCGATCGTCGCCCCGCGCATGCTCTCGATCATGACGCACCAGCGGTGGGCGTCGCGCATTGAAGGCCTGAACGAGTACCCGCGCGCGGAGTGGCCCGACAACGTGCCGCTGCTCTACTACGCCTACCACGTGATGGTGGGGCTCGGGACCATGTTCATGGCGCTCATGGTGCTGGCCGCGTTCTTCCTCAAACGCGGCACGCTCCGCAAGAAGCGGCTTCTGCTCTGGGCGCTTTTGATCGCAACGCCCTTCCCGTTCATCGCCAACACGGCCGGCTGGATGACCTCGGAGCTCGGGCGGCAGCCGTGGCTGATTCATGGCGTCATGCGCACCGCCGACGGCACCTCGCTGCAGGTGTCGGGCGGCAACACGCTGTTCACACTGCTCGGCTTCATGGGGCTCTACGCGTTGCTCTCGCTGGTCTACATCTTGGCGCTCGTGAAGATCGTCCAAAAGGGCCCCGCGACTGGCTCGGCATCGGAGTCGCACTGATGCTCGAAACGACCTGGTTCGTGCTCGCCGCCCTTCCGCTCATCGCCTACGCGGTGCTCGACGGATTCGATCTCGGCGTCGGCATCCTGCATCTGCGGGTGGCCAAGACCGACGACGAGCGGCGCCAGGTGCTCCGCTCCATCGGCCCGGTGTGGGACGGCAACGAGGTCTGGATCGTGGTCGGCGGCGCCACGCTCTTTCTCGCGTTCCCGAGACTCTTCGGCGTGGCGTTCAGCGGGTTCTACCTACCCTTGATGATGGTGCTCTGGCTGCTCGTATTTCGAGCGCTCGGCATCGAGATGCGCCACCTGATGCCGCACCGGCTCTTCGACCGCTTGTGGGACACTTCGTTCGCGGTGGCGAGTGCGCTCTTGGCGTTCGGGCTCGGCGCCGCGCTCGGCAACGTGGTGCGTGGGGTGTCGCTCGACGAAGAGGGCATCTTCTTCGCGCCACTCTGGAGCGACGTGTTCTGGCCGGCGCCCGGGGCCGAGGGCCAGACCGGCGTACTCGATGTGTTCACCGTGCTCTGCGGGCTGACCACCGTCGCGGTCCTCGCGCTCCATGGTGCGCTGTGGCTCGCGAGTCGATTGGAAGGCGTGGTGGCTGGGCGGGCCGCCAACGACGCCAAGAGACTCTACGTGGCCGCGCTGGTGCTGACCGTCGCGCTCACCGGTGCGACCGCCTGGGTGCAACCGAACCTCACGCACAACCTCGGGGCGCGCCCTGTGGGGATCGTGTTCCCGGCCCTCGGCGCGGTGAGTCTCGCCGTGCTCGGCCATGCGATTCGGACCCAACGGTGGGCGCGGGCGTTCCGGGCGAGCGCCGCGTGGATCGCGTTCTTGATCGGGAGCGCGGCCTACGCGATCTTTCCATACGTGCTCTTGGCGCGGATCCCCGAGCGCTCGCTGCACTTGAGCGATGCAGCGAACCTCACGCACGCGCTCACGGTCGCGCTCTACTGGTGGATCCCCGGCGTGCTGCTCGGGGCGTCGTACTTCGTGTATGCCTACCGCCAGCTCCCCGCGCGCGTGCCGCTGCACGAAGACGCGGGCGACGATGGGGACGGCGCGGACACCTCCGAGGAGTAGGCGGATCGCGCACGCGGGCACGATTCCGAGCGCGCACGCGTGCTTGGCTTGGCGTTCCGCCATCGAAACGCCCCGTGTGATACTCGGGCCTTGAGCGAAGTGAACGACGCGGACCAGAAGCGGGTTGTCGAGGGCCGACCCATCCTTCTGGCAAGCGCCCTCCTCTTGTTCACGTCGGTGCTGGCCGTGGCCGAGGTGCCTGCCATCGGTGCGCTCTTCGACGACTTCGCGTTCCAGCAACTTCTGACCAGCCTGCAGTTCGTGACGACGGTGGTCGTCGTGACCCTTGTGGTGGTGATCTGGCGCCAACAGCAAGTCGACGTCACCTGGCGATTCAAGATCACCCACCTGCTGCCCGCCATGCTGCAGGTTGTCATCTTCGCCTATTGGTTCGCGCACTGGCCGACCGGACGCCAGTTCATCCCGACGGTGACGATACTCTTGGTGCTCAGCTTCCCCGCGGACATGGCGCTGTCCGTGTTGGCGCGCGGAACGTGGCGCGCGGGCGCAGGCCCTTTGCCGGTCGTGCTGAGTACCTACCTGCTCGCGCAGTACTCTGGCTCGGACTGGTGGATGGGCTCGGTTGGAGTTTTTCTCGGACTGGCGACGAAGCACTTCGTTCAACGAGATGGCCGGCCCGTGTTCAACCCCTCGGCGGTGGGACTCATGGCGATGGCCATCCTGGATCTCGGCTTCGTCCACTCGACCCCGGACTTCGCCCACGAGTTCGCGTCTCCGCCCAACATCGTCGAGCTCGTCCTGGTGCTCGCGCTGATCGTTCAGTTGCGGGTGCCGATCGTCCTCGTGACTCTGGCCGCCAGCCTGACCTTGGTGGTGGTGCCCTGGGTCTTTTCGCTGACCGAGAGCATCGGTCCGGTGTTTGCGCCGGTCACGGTGGTCCTGTGTCTTCTCATCACGGACCCGTCGACCATGCCGAAGACCCAGCCTGGACGGGTCCTCTTCGGCGTTGCTGTGGCGCTGGGTATGGTGGCGCTGCAAGCCGCGCTCTTCGCCACGGGTCACAGCGACTTTTGGTCCAAGGTCGCGTTCCTGCCCGTGGTCAATCTCCTCGCCCTGCGTTTCGACGCATGGGGCGGGCGGATGGGCGCCTGGCTTGGCCGCCGAACCGGCTGGTCGAACCCACTCGACCCCAAGCACAACCGGTTCCACGTGGCCCTTTGGTTCGCGTTCGCGCTTCTGCTTCTCCTCGATGGCAAAGGCGGGCACTTCGACAGCGACGTGGGAGGCTCGGCCGAGAGCCCGTGCTACGTCAGCGCGCCGGCAGGTCGGCGTTGCGAGACCAACTCCATGTTCTGCACGCCCTTCAGCGTCGTTCAAGAGGCCCGGTGTTGGATGCGGCAGTAGGCCCAGTCACCGGATTCACAGAGCCCCCGTTGGACGACCCGAGCCGAATCGCGTCCGGACCTTCCAGCAAGCTCATGTATGTTCGGGCCGATGCGAGAGGACCGAGGGCGCCCTTCGAGGAGGATTCGTTTGGCGCTTCCCGCCTGGCTGGCGCGATGGCCACGAGGGCTCCGACCCGAGGCCGTCTATCTGCGCGAAGGCCGGGTCGAGTTTCTCTACCAGGCTCCGCAGGAGCGGTGGTTCTTGGTCGGACTCTCGCCGCCCGCCAAGGTCAGCGAGCGGTGGGGGCCCGACGCCACCGATTTGAAACGACTGGCGCACGCCGTGCGACGCCAGCTGCGGAAGTCGCCCGAAGCGATCCGATGGCTGGAGGCGACCGTCCAGTTTCACCGCACGCTCCGCTCGCTCCCATCGCTTGGCGGCATGGAACCATGCGAGCCCGCGCTCGCCGCCGCCGACGCGCTCCTCACGCGCTCCGCCGAACATTCGACGCGGCGAAGCCGAGCAAAGCGAGCAAGCCGTGTCACCGGGACGGGGTTTGGGGGCTGTGCCCCCAAGAAACATCGTGCTGACGAGTCGACGGTCCCGCCCCCCGCGGTGGCCGATGCGGACGAGCTTCGTTGGGGACTGCTGCTGGCCGCCGGCCGGTTCGCGGAGGCGCTCGGGTGCGTGCCGAGTGAACGGGGCGACCGCTCGGCACGCGTGGTCGGCGCACTGCGCGCTGCCCTCTGCGGCGATGTGAGCGCGGCCCGATCGCTCGCGATGGCGGCCGCAGACGATGGAGGCGCGCCCGGCGCGTTCGAGTCCGCACAACTGCTCGACCGACTCGGCCACCGGAACGACGCGATCGACTGCCTCGTACGCGCACTCCCGCTCTCCGAGGGCCGGCGCGATCTTGCGTTTCGTCGCGCGCACCACGTCGCGCGGATGGCGGCCACATCGCGCAATCGATCCGCCGCCATGCGTGCGGCGGAGGTCATGGAGGAGACGGCGCAGAGCGCCGACGAGCTGCTGGCATGCGCGGAAGCTCGAATCGCCGCGGGCGATTTTCGCCGGGCGGAAACGACGCTGCAGTCTTTGTTGCGAGCGCCCTCCGACGAGACGAATCACGACCGCGTCGCGCTGGTGCTGGCGACGCTGCTGCTGTGGAGAAACGCGCCGAAGGATGCGAGGGACCTGCTCGCGCCCCGGGTCGAAGGCGCGCCCTCGTCCCACCTGCATCGTCTGCGTGGCGCGGCCCACCATGTGTGCGGCGAGCCGGACCTGGCGCTGGAACACCTGGAGCACGCGCTCCGCCTCGATCCCGACGATCAACACGCCCGGCTCTGGCGAGCGGAAGTCCTCGGAGCCCTCGGTCGACTGGACGAAGCGTGCCTCGCGATCTGCGAGGTGTCCCTCGGCGACCAAGTGGCGTGGCAGCTCGTGCGTGCGCTGCTTGAAGAAGAACGCACGCCCGGCCGGCGCGTTCGCGATCGGAACTGGTTCATCGTCGATGAGCTTCTGCGCGCGCTCCTCCAAGCCGCCGCTCCACCGAGTGAACCCACCCACGCCGAAGCACTGAAGGCGCTGCGCCAGGCGCTCTCGTTGCTGGGTGGCAATCGAAGCGAAACGATCACCACGGTGCGGGGTGGCGTGCTTCGCTGGGAGGACGGCTTGAGCTCCTCCCGGCGGCGCGCCGAGCAGCTGCAAGAGACGCTGCTGCGTCGCCCCGTAGAAGACGTGCTCGCCGAATTTCAGGAGCTCGCCAGCGCCCACCCCAACGTGCCCTTCTACCAAACGTACGCCGCCGAGATCCTACTTTGGCTCGGCGACTACGAGCGCGCCTACGAGCTGTTCGGTCGGCTCTGGCGCGAGACGCGGACCCGCTGGGGATACGTCGGCTACGGCGCCGCCGCCTTGTTCCTCGGGGAGCACGAACTGGCGCTCGCCCATTGGAGAGAAGGGCTGGAGGACTACACGTACCTCGAAGCCGAGGCCACGTACTGCTATCGGGGCGAGCTCTTTCTCGCTCGAGGCGACTTGGACGCCGCCGAGGCCGACCTCTCGCGCGCGGTGCAGGCCCAGCCGGCCCGGCTTGGCGCGTGGATCGACTTTGCGCTTCTTCAGCAGGAGCGAGCTCGGCCCGATCGAGTCGCCGAAGCGATCGCACACATCGAATCGCTCGCGCCAGCGTTCTGGTGGAGCGCGCGCGAGGGTCGTTCATCCACGATCGAGGCACTCCACACGCTCCGAGCCCAGATGCGGGGGAATCGCGCGTCGGCGATGTATTCACGGATCGATGAGGCCGGCGGGTTTCGCATCGTCGGCACCGGCGCGCCCCGTCGGATCCAGGAGGCGGCCCGGGAGCAGCTCGACGTATTGGAAGAAGGTTTTCTCGCTCGCTTGGTGGATGCCGCCGGCTCGCGCTAGCGCTCGCGTTCACTCGGTCGGCGGGATCGGGTCAACGGCGGTGCCGGCGTAGAGGGTGATGCGGGTGGTGCAGGCACCGGTCGCGCCCTCGGCCTGGTGGCGTTCGTAGAGCGCGCGGATCTCAGCGCAGAACCGCTCGTGGGCGCCGAGGAGCTCGGCTCGCAGCGGGTCGTCCGCGGTGACCTCGAAGGTCGCAGTGATCACCGCCGGCGGCACGAGCCCGGCCGGGCTCTCGAATTCGTCCCACTTGCGGACGGTGCCGACGATCGCGCGACACACGCCGTGGAAGTGATGCATGAGCCCGGTCGTGGCGGCGTCGGTCTCGTAGGCTGGGAAGAGGTCCCAGCTCGTGCCGGACCGCAGGCTCTCACCGTGCCGCTCCGCCACGCCGAGCGAGACCAGCCGCTCGGCCGCGGCGGTCACCCGTTCGCGCGACACGCCCAGACACTGTTCGAGTTCCGCCTCGGTCCTCGAGCGTTCGCCGACGAGGACGTGGACGAGCTGCTCGAGCGCAGCCGCCGAGAGGTCGGCTTCGGGCGTGGCGCGCGCGAGCTCGAGCCCCTCGGCACCCGACTCCTGCAGCACACCCTCCGCCATCAGGTCGCGGATGAGTCCCCGCACGATGGCCGAGTCGCGCGTCTCGAGCTCGGCGAGGAGTGAGGCGCGGGTGGCACCCCGCTCGGCGACGCGGCCGAGGATGAACTGTCGCAGCGAGCGGGTGTCGTCCAAGCGTGCTTCGCGGATCTTGCGCAGCTTTCGACGAAGGCTCGTCAGCGAGGCGAAGCCGAAGAGGTCGGTGAGGACTTTGGCGCTGAGCCCCTGGCGTCGGAGCGCCTCGGTGGTGTGGAGGAAGAGCAGCCCCTCGGCCCGGGCGAGCGACTCCCGACGCCCGCCCGCGGTGGCGAGTGCCCCGAGGGTCTCTCCGAAGCGCTCGAGCATCACCTCCATCAGCACCCGCGTGTCCAGCGCCGCCATGGGCCGATCATGCACGGCGGGCCGACGGGGGCCATCCCTCTTCGCGAGGGGGGGGCGTTTTTGCCCCCTTCCAGCGGGTGCCCGCCAGGCTCATCCAAGGGCGCATGACCCATCCCGCCAACCACGCCAAGACCGCGCGAGCGCTTCTCGGCCTCGTCGTCCTCATGGAGGTGGGGCTCAGCGCCCTGCTCTTCACCCATCCCAACGTCTCCGCACTGACCTGGGCCTACCTCGCCTCACCCTTGGTGCTCACGGTGCTGCTGGTGCTCGACATCCGCGCGAGCCAACGCAGGGTGCTGTGGTTCCGCGCCGCCCAGCTCGCCTGGATGGTCTTGCTCTGCGGCGTCGCGGTCCTGTGGATTCGAGATGCGCTGTGGGCTGCGCTGCTGGTCGCGGCGGTGCTCTTGCCGTTCCGGGGCCTTCAGCTCGGGGTGAGCCTGGTGGCGTTCACATTCGCCGCCAGGACGCGAGCGCCGTCATGAAGTGGCTCGGCGTAGTCTCCGTCGCCGGCCTCGGCCTCGCCTCCCTCGGTGTCGGGTTGGTCTACGGCTTTGGCATCCTGACCTTCCGGGCCTTCTCCGACGTCAGCGACGTCGACCTCTCCAGGGTCGACACGGCGGGTCCGACCCTCGTGGCGGTGGTCCTTTCTCTCGCCGGGGCAGTGGCCCTCTGGCTCGCGTTCCGGTTGGCCCGCCGCCCGGTGCGCAAACAACTGGCCTGAGCACCAAAACGAAAGCGACCCCGTGGGGTCCACGGTGCCGTCTGGGAAGTCGCAGAGTCGGCGTAGGCGGATCGCGCGCGTCGGGATCGACGGTTCGGTGCCTCCGCCGCCGTACGATCCGTCGGCGGAGGTCCTGTTCGAAGAAGAGCCAACCGAGCCTTCCGAAGCTCACGAGTTCATGCAGGTTTGCCAAACGTGCCTCCTACGCTTGCGCGCTGTTCACCCACGCGTCCGCCGCGGTAGGTGTGAATGGTTTCGATCTCGCGTTCGTGCACGCCCGGTGCGGGCGGCGGCTGGACGACCGGCTTCGGCACATCGCGCGTCTCGTTGGGGCGGACGACCAACACCGAACACGGTGCCGCGAACGAGAGACGGGCGGTCAAGGTCGGATGCCAGGCCATGTAGCCAGCGGGATCATCGGGCGGGCAACCGACCAACAAGACCTGCGCGGCCAAACTGTCAGCGGCTTGGATCAACGCGTCCTCGCGCTCTCCAATCCGCACGTCGACGTGCACCCCGAAGGGTGTGCCAGCGGAACCCGCGGCACGTTCATGCAGTTGCCAGAGGTGCGCACGCGACATTCGAAGTCGTTCGTCCAGCTCCGCCAGGTTGGCGCCGCGGGCATCGAATCCGTCCGCAGTCGAGATGACGTGGACGAGGTGTACGGTCGCGTCGTCGTAGTGGCGCGCCAGCCGGTACGCTTCGCGCATGACCGGCAGGTCGTCTTCGCTGCCGACGGCGCAAACGAAGTGAGTGTGGTTGGAATCTGTCATGGGGAGAATTGGTGCAAACCCCATTCCGCCGTAAAAACAGGGACAAACGCACCGAGACCCGGACCCTTCGCCCCACCCGTGACGATTCGCCACGCACGATCTTCGTGCCACCGCGGGCCTGGCTCGCGTCGCGAGACTCGCGGCCTTGGCAAGCGTCAGGGGTCGGCGGGCGGGTGCGCGTCGATCCACGCTTGCAGGTTCGCCCGAAGCGGCTCCTGTTCTTCCTCGGAGCTCGAGTACAAATACAGGACCTCGAGGTTGGGCGGGTTGCCCACCGCCTCGACCGCGGCGCGGGTGAGTCCGTCACCAAAGAGGTGCAAGGTTCGCAGGTTGGGCGCATTCGCGAAGTGCGCCACGCCCGCGTCGGTGAGGGCGAAACCGCGCGCCGACACGGATTCGATCCGTGGCAGCGCAGCGATGTGCCCGAGCCCCTCGTCATTCAGGTAGTCGCATACCGAACAAGTGCCGCGAAAGAACGTGCGCAGGTGGACGAACTGGGCGATCCAGTCTTCGATGTAGTTGCCCACGTTGGTGAACGCCAGGAGCCGCAGATCCCGAAGCCCGGCGAGACGCCGCATCTGCTCCGAGCGAATGGTGGGACCGCGCGTGTCGGCCGTCGAAGCGATTTGCAGCCCGACGATGTGGGTCAGCGTGCGCAACCCCTCGACGTCGGATGCATCGTTCCACTCCGCCTGCACCAGCACGTCCTGACACGCGCTGAGTGCGTGCAAGGAGGCCGCGCGCGCGGGGTCGTCGAGAAGCTGGGTCGGCACAAGCACTGTCACGGCACTGCGAATCTGCGCGAGCAAGGCCCAGTTCTCTTCGTCGCGCAGGTCCAGGAACCGGATCTCCCCGCGATGGCGAACCACCGTGTCTTCCGGGGTGACCGCCGCGAAGGCCGCTTCGATCCCCTCGACTTCCGGCAACCATGTATCTCCATGGGTCACGCTGGTGCTGATGCCACTGCCCCGGTCCCGCAGTCCACGCACCCACCGCGTTTCTGCTGTGCGCGCGGGTCCGCTGGCGCACTCGATGGTGGGCTCCTGCGCCTCGGGCGGCACCGCGTGTGCAACTCGGTCGGCGTCACCGCCCGAGGTCGTCTCCCCGGTTGCCTCCGGGATCGCAGCACCCCCCGAACCACACGCCCACAAGAGCGCACCGCACATCGTCGTCCATCGCATAGTGCCTCCTACCATCCGTTCACCTACTGAACGCAGTACCGCGTCGACTGGCGCGACTTTCTTTCTTGCGGCTCTGGCAGCTTCCTAGCGAACGCGGCGGCGGAGGCACACGGCAGCGAGGAGCCACCACAAGGCGGTGGTCGGGCTGCCTTCGGTGCGGCAGCCACAGCCACCGATGACGCGGCCCACCGATGGCGGCGCGACGAATGCGTCTTCGGGCACGAAGGCGTCGGTGGGCATGCCGGCATCGGGCGCAGGGCCCGCGTCGGGGATCTCGGTGGCGCAGCGCGCGACGCCGGCGCCGCCCACGCAGCCGGCCGGGCAGGTCATGGTCATGTCGACCGCACCCGCGGCGCACGTCACCAACGTGTTCGCGTCTGCGCAGACGGTGCCGCTCACTCCGTCGCACGGGCCGGCGAGGCATTCGCCGCCGAAGCACATGCGGTCGTCGGCGCACGCGGTCACGCTCTCCGCCCCGTCGGTGCAGGTCCGCACTTCGGTGGGCGACGCGCACGTGGTGGTGGTTCCGGTCGCGGGACACGTCGGCGTCTCGCAGTGCGCGCCGCCGGTCTCGCTGCACACGTCCCCCGCCGCGCAGTCGGCCCTCGAACAGTCCGCGCCCACCACCGTGTTGCCGTCGCAGCCGGGTTCGCATCCGCACGCGCCCATCGCAAAGCCGCCGGCCGGCGTGCGGCCGAGGCGCGCCTCGGTCATGGGTCCGTAGCGGCCGTCTTCCGCGATCGTGTCGCCGGGGTTGTTCACGTTCCACAGAGTCTGAAACGACAACACCGAGTCCGGTCGTTGGTCCGAACCGGGGCAATCGAAGTGCACCGGGTCCGAGGAGCCGAGCCACGCGCAGCCTTCGGACTCGAGGATGCTCCGAGCCGCCGTGTAGTTGCCGATGTCGAGCGCTCGGCCGGACTGGTGGTTGCTGTTGCCCGGTGTGGCGGCGAGTCCGCAGCCGCCGGAGTGGTAGAGCACGTATTGGTCGGCCACGGTGCGGAACGCGGAGTTCACCGTGAGGTCGATGCGGGCCGCGGCCCGGTGGAGCGCATCGCGTGCGGTCGCTTGAAGGAACGGGTGCACCCGCGACGACGAGAGCGAGATGCCGGCGTGGGGTGCAAACGCCACGAACGCACCGGGGCGCAAACACATCTGTGCTTCGGCCAGCTGCAGGCTGATCGCTTCGACCCCCGCCGTGCTGCACGCGCCACGGGCAGCGATGTCGGCCACCGTCTGTGCGTGGGTGGAACGAGGCGCGGACAACCCCACGAGGCAGGCGAGCACCAAAGCGGAAGAGCGCATCGCGCACAACATACCAAATGCGCGCGGCCCCGGCGCCCCAACCGAAGCGCGAGCACCGACCACGCGGCGGCCACTCCTGCTACCGTCGCGGGGTGCGGATGGGATTGCTCGGGGACGTGCACGCCGAAGACCTGCGCCTGGAGGTCGCGCTGGCCTGGTTTCGAACCGAGGTCGACAGGGTCGCGTGCGTGGGCGACGTGGTGGACGGGCTCGGCTCGGACGAGACCTGTGTCTCGAGGCTGACCGATGTCGGCGCGACAGTGGTGCGCGGCAACCACGAGCGCTGGTTGCTCGAGGGTGGTCAGACCCCCGCGCGTCTCTCCTCGCGTTCCATGGACACGATCCGCGCGTGGCCGACCAGCGTCCCGTTCGACACGCGGCTCGGTTCGTTGTTGCTCTGCCATGGCGTCGGCGAAGACGACATGAGCCTCCTGCTTCCTGGGCAACCGCGCGCCGAGGCGACGGCCCTGATCGCAGACGTGGGCGACCATGCGCTGATGGTCTGCGGCCACACCCACGTGCGGATGGTCCGAACCCTGGCGCGACCTTCCCATCCCGCGCTCACGGTCCTGAACGTCGGCACGCTGTACCGCAAAGACCGCCCGGGCTTCGCTGTCCTCGACGACGAGACCGCGACGCTCCAGTTCTTCGAGGTCGACACCGAACGCGTGCACCCCGGCGCGGTCTTTCACCTCACCGGCGGGTCGAAGGCAGCGACAGCGTGACCGAGCCGCTTCGACACGACGCGACGCCGGTGACTCCGGAGGATCCACTCGAGGGTGGGTGGCCCGAACTGGAACACGGCGTCGCGCAGATCACCGACGACGTGGCGCTCTTCTACGTCGCGCAGGGCGATCCCGCGCTCCCCCTCGTGGTGCTGCTGCACGGGTTCCCCGAACACTGGTACGGCTGGCGTCATCAGATCCCAGCCCTCGTGGAAGCGGGCTACCGCGTGGTGGCGCCCGACATGCGCGGGTACGACCGCTCCTCCAAACCCGAAGCCGTCGACGACTACACCCCCGAACGGATCGGCGACGACGTGGCCGCGCTCTTGGATGCGCTCGGCGCCGACACCGCGATCGTGATCGGGCACGACTGGGGCGGGGTCGCCGCATGGATGTTCGCGATGCGCCACCCGGCCCGCCTCGCGCACCTGCTCGTCATGAACATGCCGCACCCTGCGGTGTTCGCGCGCTCCTGGAAGACGTTCCGGCAGAAGCTGCGCAGCTTCTACTTCTACTTCTTCCGGATGCGCCGGTTCGCCGCGTTTGTCTACCGGCGGTTTCGCGCTTGGCCCCAGCGGCTGATGCTCTGGTGGTTCGCGAAACGAAAGCCCGCCTGGCGCACACTCGATCCCTACGCGACCGCCGCGCTGCGCCCCGGCGCGATGAAGGCGATGATGACGTACTACACGGCGCTGCTCGCCCGCGACCCGGATGCGATCCTAGAGAGCGTGACGCGCATCGAAGCACCGGTGTCGGTGGTCTGGGGCACGAAGGACCCGGCGTTCGCCGTGGCCCTCGCAACGCCTGGAGACGCACTCGTCGCCGCAGCCGGATTTCACCTCGAACGCATCGAAGGCGCTGGACACTTTCTGCACCTCGAGCGCCCCATCGAGGTCACCGCCGCGATCCTCCGAGCGCTCTCCCGACGCTGACGCACCGGTCAACGGCCGATTCGTCCCCGGGCCCGGTATTCCCAGCCTGCTACGCTAGGCCATTCGTGGACGAGCTCTCGTCCACCAGCCGAGGCGTTCTGCATGTCGTTCCCTTCCTTTGATGTCCGTTGGTTCCTCTGCCTCGCGGTGCTTTGTGGCGCCACGCTCGGGTGCGGCAACGACGGGCCGAGTCTGATCGTCGACCTCCGCACCGATCTCGTGCCCGGGGTCGAAGTCGGGGAGGTTTCCATCGAGCTCATCTCCGACGACGGTCCCGACCTGACCGAGACCTCGCAGGTGCTCTTGAACGCCGACCTGCTCACCGGCCTGCGGGTCGCTGAGTTCACCGACCTGCGCGACGGAGCCCGCTCGTTGCGCGCGCGGCTGTTCGGGCTGGACGGCCGCCAAGTGGGGCAGCGCCTCGTCAACGTGACCATCAGCGGCGACACCGTCACCACGGTCGTCTTCACCCGGAGCTGCCTCTCGATCACCTGTCCGGGCGCGGGCGCAGCTTCCGCCACCGCCTGCCACAACGGCGTGTGCGTGGAGCCAGAGTGCACCCCCGACACCCCCGAAGCGTGCGGCGAAGCCAACTGCGACACCAACGCGGACTGTCCGAGTGGTGCCGCTTGTTCGACGCCGGTGTGTTTGGAGGGCGGGTGTTTTCTCGCGCCCGCGATGGACGCGTGCCCCGAAGGGGAAGTCTGCATCCCGGACCGCGGGTGCGAACTCTTGCCGACTGCGGGCGACGCCGGCACCGGAGACGCCGGCGCGGACGCAGGATGCGAAGACGGCGCGCCCTGCGACACCGGCAACGGGTGCGAACAAGGCCGCACCGAGTGCAGCTCGGGCAGCCCGGTCTGCGTGACCGTGGGCGTGCTCGAGGCGGGCGAAGTCTGCCGCCCCGCGACGGGCGAGTGCGACGTCGAAGAAGTCTGCGACGGAGAAGCCCCCAACTGTCCGACCGACGCGTTCGTGCCGACCGGGACCGAGTGCGCGTCGGGGTTCTGCAACGCGGGCAGCTGCGGCGGGTGCGAACCGGGCACCGCATGCGAACCAGGCGGCGCCTGCGAGACCGGCACCGTGGTGTGCGAAGGAGACGTCCCGCGATGCGAAGCGACCGGGTTCAAGGACGACGGAACCGAATGCCGCGCCGCATCGGGCGCGTGCGATGTCGCCGAAGCCTGCGACGGCGCGAGCGCGGCGTGTCCGGCCGATGTGCGGGTGACGGCCGGCACGACCTGCCGCGGTGCGTCCGGGGTGTGCGACGCGGTGGAGACCTGCGATGGATCGAGCCCTGCCTGTCCGCCCGACGCGTTCGAACCCTCGAGCGCGGTCTGCCGTGCGGCGACCGGTCCCTGCGACGCCGAGGAGACGTGCACCGGGAGCGGCGCGTCCTGTCCGATGGACGCCCGGCTCGGTGGGTCCACCACTTGTCGCGCCGCGAGCGGGGAGTGCGACGAAGCGGAGGTGTGCGACGGATCCGCGACGACTTGTCCGGACGATGCATTCACCATGGCCGGCACCAGCTGCTCCGGTGGGCAGGTCTGCGACGGCGCGGGGGCCTGCCTCGATTTGGGGTGTGGCGACTCGTGCAACACCGGCAACGTCTGCGAGATCGGCATCATCGATTGCAGCGGCGGATCGCCGGTGTGTGTGCGTGAGCGGTTCCGCGACGCGGGTTTCGAGTGCCGCGCTTCGGCCGGTCCGTGCGACATGGCCGAAGACTGCACCGGCAGCTCCCCGAGTTGCCCCGCCGATGGCTTCGCGAGCGGCGGCACGTGCCGCGCGGCCTCCGGCCCCTGCGACATCGCCGAGACCTGCAACGGCAGCAGCCCGGCGTGTCCGAGCGACTCGGTCCGTCCGAACGGATTCGAATGCCGCGCGTCGGGTGGCGTATGCGACGTCGCGGAGACCTGCAACGGCGCCGCGAAGACGTGCCCATCGAACACGTTCTTGCCGACCTCGAACGTCTGCCGGAGTTCCACCGGCGTGTGCGACGTGCAGGAGACCTGCACCGGTTCGAGCGCGAACTGTCCGAGCAACAGTCTGGCGACCATGGGCACCGTGTGTCGCGCGAGCGCCGGAAGCTGCGACGTCGCCGAGACTTGCACGGGCGTCAGCGATGCGTGTCCCGGCAACGGGTTTGTCTCCGGCGGGACCACGTGCCGCGCGAGCGCGGGCAGCTGCGATGTCGCGGAGACCTGCTCCGGCTCGAGCGCGTCTTGCCCAGGAGACTCGTTCCTGTCCGGCGCCACCGTGTGTCGAGCGAGCGCGGGCAGCTGCGACGTCGCCGAGACGTGCACGGGCTCGAGCGCGTCCTGTCCGAGCAACGGCTTCGTGTCGGGCGGAACCACCTGCCGCGCGAGCGCCGGCGTGTGCGATGTGGCGGAGAACTGTACGGGAAGTTCCGCCGCATGCCCGACCGATGGGTTTCTGAGCGGCAACACCTGCCGGGCACGCATGGGCGTCTGCGACGTCGCCGAGACGTGTTCGGGGAGCGCCGCGGCGTGTCCGCCGGATGGCTACCGATCGAGCGGCACGTGCCGCGCTGCCGTCGGCATGTGCGACCTCACCGAGAGCTGCAACGGCAGCGGCCCCAACTGCCCGCCCGATGGGTTCCGATCGTTCGGGAGCAACTGCTCCATCATCGACGAGTACCCGTGCCACATCACGAGCTGCGATGGCGCCGGCACCTGCGTCGAAATGGGCGACACCTGCGGCGGGGGCGTCTGCTGCGAGTTCGGCTGCAACATCTGTCCGTGAGGGCGCGGAGCGCCCTCCCCTTGCCCGTGCCCTTGCCCCTGCCCTTGCCCTCGGTTGGAAGGCAAGTGCTTGCAGAACAACAGCACCCCGAACGCACCCCTGAACCCAGGAACCCGTGCCCTCGCCCGACTCCGATTCCGAAGGAGAGGATGCGCAGCAGCCCTCCCCTTGCCCGTGCCCTTGCCCCTGCCCTTGCCCTCGGTGTCCGAATCCCACCGCCCTCGTCCTCAGCAGCCGCAAACTGGGGACATGGGCGACACTTCTGGAACCCTAGAACTCCGAACCCCAGGAACTCAGAACCCCAGAACTCAGAACCCCAGGGCAAGGGCAGGGGCAAGGGCAGGGGCAAGGGCCAGTGGCTGCTTCGCAGCCTACTGGGGCGTGATGTCCGAGGACGATTCGAGGTTCATCAATCGGACTCGGCCCGTCGCGACGAGGCGGCCGAGTTCGTCTTTGATGTCGGCTCGCCACACCTGGGTCTGACGGCCGCGCACGACCGGGGTCGCGGTGCCGGTCAGGGTGCCTTCGCGGAGGGCGCGCAGGAACGACGTCGTGTTCTCGAGGCCGACCGATCCCTTCTGACCCCGCGCCATCGCGTTCATGGCGGCGCCGGCAGAACAGAGCACTTCGATGAGTCCGCAGAGCACGCCCCCATGCACGAGCCCGTACTGCTGCACGTGTTGGGGTCCGATGACGAACTGAGCGCGCACCTCCTGGAGCGTGGCGCGCGTGTACTGAAACTTCATCGCTTCGTCGAAGCCCTTGCGCATGCCGTTGAGCATCGCGCTGTGGTCGACCTCCTCGGGATCGCTCATCCGAACGCTTCGAGCGCCGCGCGCGCGATGGCCTCTCCGCGCTCCTGCACGAAGTGGCCGCCGTCTTCGACGTACATCGGTTCGGGGCACCCGCGGATGAGTCCCTGCATCACCTTCATGACCGGTTTGCCGAGCACCGGATCCTGCACCCCCACCGCCATGAACGTCTTCCCGTTCCATTCGGTCGCCCAGAACTTGGCGGCCGCTTTGCCTTTCGCCGCGCCGTCCATCTCGGGCGCCACCGGCACGATGTTGGGGAAGGTGCGAACCCCTGCCTTGTAGGTCGCATCCACGAACGGCGCGGCGTACGCAGCGGCTTCTTCATCCGTCATGCCCGGGGTGCCGCGCTGCATGAGCGACGCGACGTCGAGATCCGGCTGACTGGCGTTGTAGGCCTTCCACTGCTCGAAGCCGGGACCCGGGTGCACGCCGGTCGCGAGCGCGGTGTTCATGATGAGCAGCTTGGTGACCAGCGCCGGTCGATCGACGGGCAACGTCAGCCCGAGCAAGCCGCCCCAGTCCTGACAGACCAGCACAACCTTCTCGAGTCCGAGCGCGTCGATCACCTCGAGCATCGTCTCGTGGTGAAACGAGAAGGTGTAGACCGCGTCGTCGGTCGGCTTGTCCGAACGGCCGAACCCCAGCCAGTCGAACGCGACCACGCGCTTGCCCGCCGCGACGAACACCGGCGTCATCTTCCGGTACAGATACGACCAACTCGGCTCCCCGTGGAGACAGAGGTACACCTCCCCGTCCTCCGGCCCCTCGTCGACGTAGTGCAGCCGAAGCCCGTTCTTCAACGTCAGGTACCGAGGCTCGAACCCCCACCCCGACAAACCCTCAAACCGCGCATCCGGCGTCCGTACAGCGTCCATCGGCGCACTCTACCGCACGCACCCCCCAGCGGGCATCGGCATCGGCATCGGCATCGGCATCGGCATCGGCTTTGGCATCGGCTTCGGCATCGGCATCGGCTTCGGCATCGGCATCGGCATCGGCATCGGCATCGGCATCGGCTTCGGCCTCGGCATCGGCTTCGGCTTCGGCTTCGGCTTCGGCTTCGGATTCGCAACCAAGCGCAAGGGCAACGGCAACGGCAAGGGCAACGGCAAGGGCAACGGCAAGGGCTCCGCGATCGAGGGCGGAGCGACACAACACCGCGTCCACGAAGACGCGATCGATTCCGGCACTTCTCCCTACCGCCCATCGAAACGTCCTCCATCCCACGCTCTTGGGAAGGGCGGCGCGGGTCTTGCTGGTTGGGCTTCCCGATGTTGGGATTCCTCCGCTCCAAGCGCGCGCCTGTCGGTGACGGCCCGTACCGCTCTCAATCGCTGACCGAGCCGCCGAAAGGCACGCCGCGCTGGGTGTTCATCCCACTCGGCATCGCCGTGGTGCTGTGGGTGCTCTTCAACGTGCTCGAGGAAGAACCGACGGTGACGCCCTCGGTGGCGGATGTGCCCGAAGTCTTACTCGCGCAGTTCGCGACCTTCCCGTACGCGGATTCGGAGCTGCCGGTCGCCGCGCCGCTCGATCCGCTGCTCGCGGCCGACGGGCCCGGCATGCTCGGCATCCTCTCCCCACCCGCCGGCGCGCAGCGCATCGCGCGCGGCGGCACCCTCACGTTCCGCTTCAACCGTCCCATGGTCGACGGCGCGCAGGTCGGCACGCCGCTCGTCGCGGTGCCGCTCGAGTTCGCTCCGGCCGTGCGCGGCACCGGGTACTGGGCCAGCCGCTCGCGCCTCGTCTTCACCGCCCACGCGAGCGCGTGGGACCGCTCCCTCGAGACGCGGGTGGAGGTCGCCGAGTGGTTGCGTTCGCTCGATGGCTCGCAGGTCTTCGACGAAGAAGAGCGGGTGGTGGTGTTCGACGGAACGCCGCACCTCGCACGCTCCGACACCCGCACGGTGTCCCCAGGCGAATCCCTCCCGCTCTACTTCGACAATCCGGTGCGGGCCGCCGAGCTCAGCCGCGACGTACTGGTCTACGAGATGGGCGGCGCCTACCGGAGCATCCCGTTCCAGCTCGCGCCGCGCGGCACCGAAGAACAGCTCTTTCGAATCGACCTGCGCCCCGGCCGCCGGCTCGAAGAAGGCGCCCGCATCGGCGTCGCCATCGCACCGCGCTGGATGCAGTGGGGCGGCGCCACACCGAGCACGGTGCAGTTCCGCGTGCAGCCACCGCCCCACATCGAAGGCGTCGCGTGTCCCGAGCAAGTGCGGTTCGGCCGATGCGATCACGACGCGCGGCCCGGCCGCATCGTCGAGATCGGTCCGGTCCTTCGGGTGCGGGCGAGCGAGACGATCGCGCCGCCGACGCTCGCGAACGTTCGCGTCGTGCCGGCGCTCCCCGGGCTCGCGGTGCGTACGAGCGATCCGGACCGACGGACGCTCGAAGTCAGCGGGGTGTGGGCCGCCGACCAGGTCTACGAAGTGCGCATCGATGGACTGAAGACCTCCCGCGGCCGCGCGCTCCGCCGCTTCTCCCCACTCGCCGTGCGCAGCGCGGGCCACCGCCCCGAAGTCCGAGTCGCCGCCACGAACTTCGCGTGGGAACACGGCGCGCCGACGGACTTCCGATTCCAGGGCATCCACATCGACAAGGGCGCCGCGCTCGTCGTGCCGGTCGCGACCCGGGACGCATTGTCGGCGGCGCTGGCGTCCAACCGCTTCGTGGCCACGCACGGTGGCGCGGCCCCGATCGTGCCACTCATCGAACTGGCGCCCACCGCCCGAGCGAACGTCTGGGGGCGAGGATCGTTCGACTGGGCCGAGGTGGCTTCGAGTGAGCTCGCGATCGTCGCGCTTCGGCCTGGCGAAGCGCACCCCTCCCGCTCCCTGAGCGGCCGGTTCGTGCAGCGCACCAACCTCGCGACCACCGCGCGCGTGTTGCCCGACGGAGTCCTCGTCTGGGTCACCAAGCTCGACGACGGAACGCCGGTGCCGGGCGTGCAGGTCCAGCTCGGGCGACGCAACCGGGTCGCCGACGCGAACGAAGTGGATCTGCTCGGCGATGGCCGCACCGGTTCGGACGGCGTCGTCTGGGTCCCGACCGAGCGGGACCAGACCAGTGAGACCGTCGCTGTGCTCGCCACCAAGGGCCGCGATGCGTCGGTTCTCCTGGTCGAACCCGGTCAGTCGTCGAACCCGACTCGGCTCGGCATGCACCAGGGCGGACCGCCGCCTCCGGGCGACGAACCACGCGCGTCGGTGTTCACCGACCGCGGCGCTTACCGGGCCGGCGAGACGGTGCGGGTGCACGCGATCCTCCGGCAGGCGACCCGCAACGATGGCGGATCGTTCGAAGTCGCCGCGCACCGAGACCCCGTCTTCGTCCGCCTCCGCAACCCAGGCGGGTTGCTCCCCTTCGCCGAACACACCCTCACGCCCACGCCGCTCGGCAGCATCGATGCGGAGTTCGCGCTGCCTCCCTCGCCCGACCTCGGCATGTGGTCGGTTCAGGTCGTGCGGGCGCGCGAAGTCGAACGGGCGCCCAGCGACACCGACGACGACGACCCGGAGCCGGTCGTGGTCGAGACCGTGATCGGCAGCGCGCAGATCCACGTGGCTTCGTTCCGAACGCCCTCCTTCCGGGTGGATGTCTCGGCCCCTCGAGTGGCGCTGGCAGGCGACGCCCTCGGCTTCGACGTCTCCGCGACGTACCTCTTCGGCGCGGACGTCGACGGCCAGGCGAACTGGTCGTTCATCGCGGACGGCGCCGCGCCGCTTCCCGCGCGCTACCGCGAGTACACGTTCTCCCCCGTCGACGCGCATGCGGAGCGCGGCACCCGCGCGTCCGGCCGCGCCTCGCTCGCCGAAGGGGCACTCCAGGTGCAGGCCGAACCGTGGTCCCCGAGCGTCCGGACGCGCGGCACCTTTGAAGTCGAGGTCACCGACGCCACGGGGCAAACCACCGCCAAACGACATGCGCTCGTGGTTCGACCCGCAGACGTCGAGGTCGGTCTGCGCACCGGCGACGATTGGGTTGCGCTCGGCACCGAGCTCGAAGCCGAAGCGGTCGCCATCGGCGCCGACGACGCACCGATCGAAGGCCACCCGATCCGCGCGCGCTTCGTCCGCGAAGGCTGGCACTCGTGGTGGGCCTGGTCCCGCCGCGGCGGCGGCCAAGGCGACTACCAGCTGCGCCGCGATCGCCGGGCCGAGCCGATGCACACGTGTACGTTCTCGAGCGAAGAGGCGTGTCCCTTCACGCCCACCCGCACCGGCACCTACCGCATCGAAGTCGAAGTGCAGGATGCGGCCGGTCGCACCGCCACCGCCTCTCGGCGCGTCTACGTGGCGGGACCGGACGAAGCACCGGACCGCGACCCGCCGGGCGCGCCGATCCAGGTGACCCCGACCCGCCGCAACTGGGCGGTTGGTGAGACCGCGGAGCTCGCGTTCGAGTCGCCTTGGGACGACGGCACGGCGCTCATCACCACCGAACGCGAGGGCGTCTTGCACCACGAGACCCGGACGGTCGCGGCCGGGGCGCAGATCCTCCGGATCCCGATCACCGAAGCGATGGTGCCCAACGCCTTCGTCTCGGTCGCGCTCACCCGCGGGCGGGTGTCCGAGCCCACCGAGACCCACGACGTCGGCAGTCCGGACCTGCGGTTCGGTGTCGCGGAGCTGGAGGTGAAACCGCGCGGCGCGAACTACGAGGTCGTCATCACGGCGCCCGAACATGCGGAGCCAGGCGACGAGATCACGGTGACGGCCACGGCGCGGACGACCGACGGCACACCCGCGAGCGGTGAGATCACGCTGTGGATGGTCGACGAAGGCCTGCTTCGGCTGACCGACTACGACATCACGGACCCCACCGCGGGGCTCTTCCCCCGACTCTCGCCCGCGTTCAGCTGGGAAGACCTTCGCCGCAAACTCGCGTCGCGGATCACTCCGTCTGAGTGGCGCGGCGGTGGCGGCGGCGGCGGCGGCGGCAACCGCACCTTGCGCCCGGACGAAGCGGTGCTCGATCCGGTGCCGCTCTGGACGACCCGCACCACCGACGCCCAAGGACGGGTCAGCGCCCAGGTGACGTTGCCCGAACGCGCGACCGAGTACCGCATCCTCGCGCTCGCGGTCGACGGCACCATCGGGCACGGCGACGCCACTTCGCGCACCGTCGTGTCCCAGCCCCTCGTGCTCTCGGACGCCCTGCCGCGGTTCGTGACCTCGCAGGACGAGATCGACGGCGCCATCTTCGTGCACGCGCCACCGAGCCCGGATGGAACCGAAGCCGACGTCACCGGAGAGCTCCGGGTCCAGGTCAACGGCGCCGACATCGTTCGGGAGACGCTCACGCTTCGCAGCGGCGAGACCCGCCGGGTGGAAGTCCCGCTCGACACCCGCACGCGGAGTGAGTCTCTGCGGGTGGTCGCCGCGATCGACGACGTGACCCTGACCCGCACCATTCCGATCTCGGCGCGCGCCCACTGGCGACGTCAGTTCGCGGTCGGCGGCGCGCAGCTGCGCAACGCGGAGACCGAGACACCGCACGCGCTCTCGGTCCCCGCGCACGAGGTCACGCTGCGTCTCGGACCGGTGGAGCGCGGACAGGTCACCGTGACCGTCGCGCCCCACCCCTTCGTGGGCAGTGCCCGAGTGCGTGCACACCTCGAAGCGAACGGCTGGGGTCACGTACAACACCGCGCCGCCACGCTGCTCGCACTCGCGGCGGAGATCGAACTCGCACAGACGGACCCGAGCGCGGCATCGATCGAAGAGCTGCACGCACACGGAGCCGCCGCGGTGCGCGCGCTCTTGCAACACCAGCGCAGCGACGGCGGCTTCGGGCGCTGGGCACACGACGGCTGGGCCCAGCAGTGGGAGAGCACGCTCGGCACCCGCGCGCTCGTCCGGGCGCAGGCCACTGGGATCCCGGTCGACAGAAGCGCGGTGCGGCGGGCGGTCCGACGCTTGCGCGAGGCGCTCGAGCGCGAGTCGTTCGACGACGGCGGCGACATGGTCGGCGCCGACGCCACCGCACTCGGTCTCCATACGCTGCGGGAAGCGGACGACTCGTACCCGGAAGGGGTCGACGCCCTCTACGAACGACGCGAGCAGCTCGGCCTGGCGGGTCTCGCGCACCTCGCGCTCGCCATGCACGACGACGACGTGAGACGCGCCGGACTGGCGACGGATGCGGTGCGCTACGCGACCGGCGACCACCGCGAGGACAGCGCGCTCTCGATGCGGTTGCGGCATCCGGACCTTCGGGCGCGCAACGTCGGACCGGTGCTCGAGATCGCCTCGGTGGAGCCTTCGGTGTTCGCCAAGGCCGGCCCGTTGGCGGCCACGTTGCTCGGCGCAGTCGCGCCGAACGCCCCCTTCGGCTGGCGCGATGCGGCCGACGCGGCCGATGCACTGACGGGGCTCGCCGCGTTCGCGAACGCATTCGTCGCGGCGCAGTCCTCGAGCCCCGTCGAGGTCTCGCTCGACGGTCAGCGGCTCTCGTCGGCCGATGCCCGCGTGGTCGACGGCGGCAGCGGAGGCCGCACCTTCCACATCGACGCGCGCGAGCTCGCCGACGCGGACCACGTGCTCCGCTTCGAGGGAGACGGCCCGGTGTTCTTCGCGGTCGAGAGCGCGTGGGCGGTGCCGCTCGGGCCCGCGGACCAGATGGCCCGCGGACGGGCGGTGGCGGTGCACCGGCGGTTCGAGACCGCGGACGGACACACGCTCGAGCCGGGCGACTCGGTCGGGCTCGGAGAGATGGTGCGCGTGCGGATCTTCACCTTCTCCGAGACGCCGATCAGTGGCGCCGTGCGGCTTCGAGACCGGCTCGCGAGTGGGGTGGAACCGATCGACGCGCAGTTCGCGACGACCCCCACCGCAGCGCTCGGCGCCATGCTCGGGCGCGGACCGGACGACGAGGTCGACGACCCGCGCGGCTACCACGCGTACCGGTCGGCGGCATCGATCGCACACCGAGCGCTCGGACGCACCGAGGCGACGTTCTACTTCGACTCGTTCCCCACCGGATTGCAGGAGTACACCTACGCGGTCCGCGCCACCTCGCCCGGCACGTTCACGCTGCCTCCAGCGCAGGTCGACGCGACCCACGACACGACCTTCGTCGGCCGCTCCACCGCGTTCGAACTGCGGGTCCGACCGGCCGGGGTGTCGGCCGAAGACGAGCGGGCCATGGAAGCGGCGCATGCCGAAGCTGCGGAAGGAGCCGAAGCGGAGGCGGGTCCGGGCGCCGAAGGGGCCGAGGTTCCATGAAGCGACTCGGGCGATGGCTGAAGCGGCTCGCGCTGTGGGTCGGACTCGGCTGGCTGAGCTTCGCGATGTCGTGGAGCACGCTCTCGGCAGGGCTCTTGGACATGGCGAAGTTCACCGCGCCGCGCGCGTCGACGACCATCGTCGACCGGGACGGCGCGCCGCTCCGTTTCCACCGAGTCGACGGCAAACACCGCCGCTGGATCTCGATCGACGGTTTGCCCGCGCATGTGCTCGACGCGTTCCTCGCCGCCGAGGACCGGCGCTTCTACGAACACGACGGGGTCGACCGGGTGGCGACGGTGCGGGCGGTCGCCTTCACGCTGACCGAGAACAGCCCGCCGAGTGGTGCGAGCACCATCACCCAACAGGTGATCAAACTCGTCTATGGCCGGCCGCACGGACGCTGGTCGAAGCCTTTGGAGATCCTGCGGGCGTGGGCGCTCGAGGAGCGGCGGTCCAAACGGTTCATCCTCGAGCAGTACGTCAACCGGGTGCCGTACGCGAACGAGGTGGAAGGGCTCGAAGCGGCGAGTGAGTCGTACTTCGGCAAGACCGCCTCGGAGCTCACGCTCGCGGAAGCCGCGCTGCTCGCGGGGTTGCCGCAGGCGCCGTCGAGGCTGGACCCGAGGCGGGATCTCGAGGCGGCGACGGCGCGGCGCAACACGGTGCTCGACCGCATGGCCCGCATGGGGCGGCTCGACGCGTCTCGATTGGTGGACGCGCTCGCGTCGCCGATCCTCGTCCGGGACACCGCACGTCCATGGCGGGCGGCGCGCTTCGTAGATCATGAGCTCGATGCGTTTCGGGCTGGGCGCCGCACCGCCGACCACGGGGTGATCCACACGACCTTGGACGCACAGTTGCAGTCCCACACCGAAGCCGTGCTCGGGCGCGCGATCGAAGTCTTCGAAGACCGGGGCGTACACAACGCCGCGGCGATCGTGCTCGGCCCGGAAGGCGAAGTCCGCGCGTACGTCGCCGCTGCGCGCTCCGGTTCGGACGCACCCGGCGGTCAGCTCGATTTGCTGCGCGCCCGGCGCCAACCGGGGTCGACGCTCAAGCCCTTCGTCTACCAGTTGCTCTTCGAGTCCGGCGAAGGGCCCGCCACGGTCCTCGACGACGTGCGCCTCCCGATGACGAGCATGGGCGGCGCCCTCTTCGAGGCAGAGAACTTCGATGGCGTGGAACGCGGTCCGGTCCGGGCGCGCGAAGCCTTGGCGTCGTCGCTCAACCTCGCCGCGCTCGACGCCGCGAGGCGGGTCGGGGTCTCTTCGATCTTGGCGCGGTTGACCGACCTCGGACTGCGCGGGGTCCGGGATGCGGAGACCCACGGCGCGGCAGTGGTGCTGGGTGGCATCGACGTCACAGCCGTCGAACTCGCGCACGCGTACCGATCGCTCGCGCTGCGCGCGAACGGCGAAGCAACCGATGGGGTCGATGGGAACCGCGACGCGAACCGCGGCAATGCGAGCACCCGGGACACCGCCGCGACCCTCACCGCGCACGTGTTGCGCGACGGCGACACCCGACGCGCCGCGTTTGGGGACGACCTCGAAGCCCAAGCCGGTGGCGCGTTCGGTCTCAAGACCGGCACGAGCTCCGGCTTCCGCGATGCTTGGGCGGCGACGTTTGCCGACGGACACACCGTGGTGGTCTGGTTTGGGGATCCCGAAGGCCGGCCGATGGCCGGCGTCAGTGGATTCGAGATCGCCGCGCCTGCCGCCGCACGGATCCTTGCCACCGCACGCCGGCCCGCGGACGTGCCCCTGCCCAGCGACGTGGGACGGTCACCTGCGCCGCAGGACGGGGTCGCGCTCACCCGCGCCGCCGTCTGCCCGTTGAGCGGACTCGCGCCCGGTCCGAGTTGTCCGCAGTCCACCCTCGAGCTGTTCGCGCCCGGCCACGAACCCGACCACGTCTGCGCCTGGCACACACCGGCCGGTGTGGTGCTGCCGCCGCGGTACGCGCGCTGGAGCCAGGCGATGGGTCGCGCCCAAGAACTCGCTGCGAACCACACCACGGAAGTCGAAGGCCGCGCGTCGCTGCGCATCGTGCAACCACGCAACGGCGACCGTCTCTTGACCGACCCGTCGCGTGCGACCCGCATCGAGTTGCTCGCGACCTTTGGCGGAGCCTTCGCGGATGGGCTCGAGTGGTGGGTGGACGGAGAGCGCGTGGGCGAGGATTGGTTCCCAACCGAAGGACGCCATCGCGTGGTGGTGCGCCGCGGCGGCGCGCAGGCCGAAGCCGAGGTCGAAGTGGAAACGCTGCAGGGTGGATGAGACCCTGTCGGTGATGGAGCGGGTCGACGTTCGGATGGGGATCTCGCTGGCGCTCGTGAGCTTGGTGATCGGCTGCGCCCGCCAAGCCACGCCTGCGCCAACGCCCGTGGCCCACGCCGAAGCGGAGGCGCCCATCCCGACGATGCCGCGTTCGTCGCCAGGGTGCGTCCTTCGATCGATGCCCTCGGTCCGGGCACCGACCCTGACGTGGGAGACGGTGGTGCCCTCCACGGTGAGCGTGGCCGACGCGCAGGCGACCATCGCGCTGCACCGGCCCCACTTGCCGGGCGATCCCGAAGCCCTCCTCGCCACCGCTGCGGCGTACATGGACGTCTACCGGAGCACCCAAGATCAAGCCGCACTGGAGTCGGGCATTCAGACGTACGCGCGTTTGGTGCACGACTTCCCGAACCACGAGACCATGGACGAGGTGCTGTGGAAGCTCGGCTGGGGGTTGCAGCAGCTTCGACAGTTCGAGCGCGCACGCATGGTATGGCACCGGCTCGTGCAACATCACCCGGGCAGCCCGCGGGTGCTGATGGCGTACGTGGAGTTCGGCGTCTACTACCTGGGGGAAGACGACCCGCTCGCCGCCTCCCGCTTCTTCCTGCGGGCGCGCGAGCTCGGCGACAGCCCACAGTTTGCGACCCGCGCGGACCTCGAAGACGAGGTGGCCCAGGAAGTGGAAGCCGCGCTCGCCTACGCCGGGTATGCCGAGGTCTGGTCGAACTTCCTTGCCAATGGGTCCGTGGAGGATCCGACCCCCGCACTCGACGCGCTTCGACTGGAGCTGACCAGCCAGCCCGCCACCCACGCTTCGACCCAGGTCCTGGAGGCGATCAACCGCGAGTGGTGCAGTCGCTGAACGGATCCGACTCCAGGGTCGGTGCGCTGCGCTACAACGCGTCGAGCAGGGCTTCGAGACGCTGGCGTTCCACCGCGCGGGAGCTGCTCTCGATGGCCGCTTCGACCGCGTCTTCCGCTTCCGATCCGTAAATCTGCAGAATGACGCTGGCCGCTTCGCGCTCGAGCGTTTCCGTCGCCGCCATCTCGACGAGGTTGTCGAGCATGGCGGGATCGCCACGACAGCTCGGGTCCAGTTCGAACGCTTCGATGTAGAGGGGCAGCGCGTGGCTCAGCCACCGACGAAGTGCGTAGCCATGCGCGTGCAAGAGCAGCGGACGGCAGTCGTTCGGATAATCTCGATGCAACATTCTCAGACTGCCGAGTTGGCTGCGTCCGAGTCGGCGGCCTGAATCCACCCGCGCTTTGATCGAGACGATCTCGGGCGGCAGCGTGGCAACGTCCAGCCAAGGGTTGCGGGCATCCGGAAGTTCGTCGGTCTGCTCGACGTCGGCGAGGTCGACCCCGTCGGGGATCTCCGTGATCGCGGCGTGCGGCGTCGGCCCCACTTCGACCGTCGAGACCGTCGGCATCATCGCGACCAGGGCGCCGGCGAGCACCACGACGCCAAGGGCAACCGCCGCGAACAGATAGACGGAAGTCGGAATCTTCTGCATCGGCGCAGGCAAGCGGGTGCGCGTCTCTCCCCACTTCTTCTCGGCGCTCTTGCGAAGCACGCCCCACCGGCCCTCGAGGGTGCGGAGCTGTCCGCCGACCCGGCTGGAGACCTGCTCGAGCTTCTCGGGCAGGTCCTCGCCGATCGCGCGAAGCTTGCCGGTGACCGTCGCGCGCTCGTGCAGGTCGACCGCCTC
The DNA here is from genome assembly GCA_034670305.1 of Deltaproteobacteria bacterium. Classification (GTDB taxonomy): domain Bacteria; phylum Myxococcota_A; class Polyangia; order Polyangiales; family Houyiibacteriaceae; genus JAXMNT01. Next base: position 30,542 of record JAXMNT010000023.1, on the reverse strand, counting down.
GAGCGCTTCGAGCATCGCGCCGCCGTCCGCGTACCGGGCGTCCATGCGTTTGCTGAGCGCCTTTTCCACGATCGTCTCCAGCACCGCAGGAACTTCGGGGCGCTTCGACCGCATGCTCGGTGGTGGGTCCACGAGATGCGCGCGCAGCATCGTGCCTGGATCTTGATGCTGGAATGGCAGCACGCCGGTCAGCAGCTCGAACAACATCACACCGGCCGCGTACACGTCGGTGCGGGCATCGCACGCGGCGGCTTCGACCTGCTCGGGCGCCATGTACGCGGGGGTGCCGAGGATGGTGCCAGCGCGCGTCAGTTTCGGGCTGGCGGGAGATGCTTCGGTGCCTTCGTCGAGGAACTTCGCGAGCCCGAAGTCGAGCACCTCGACGTGGTCGCTGCCGTCCGGAAGCACCCGGAGCAGCGCGTTCCCCGGTTTCAGATCGCGGTGCACGATGCCGCTCTCGTGCGCATACGCGAGGCTGCGCAGGACCTGGATCATCAAACCCACCGCGCGTTCGATGGGAATGAGTCCTTGCTCGAGCAACACGTCGAGGTCGCTTCCGTCGACGAGCTCCATCACCAGGTACGGGCAGCCCGCGGCGATCGGATCCTGGAGCACGCCGTAGTCGGTCACGGTCACGATGTTCGGGTGCTGGAGTGCCGAAAGCGTCTGCGCTTCGCGCTCGAACCGCGCGCGCACGGCTTCGGTTCCGCGGAAGCGTTCGAGCAGAACCTTCACAGCCACGGGCCGGCCGAGCTTGAGGTGCCGGGCGCGGTAGACCCGGCCGATGCCGCCTTCACCGAGCTTCGCTTCGATCTCGTAGCGGCCCTCGAGCACACTTCCGATCCAGTCGTCGTCGGCTGCCGTCGCCTCACTGACCGCGACCGGCTCGACCCGCACCAGCTCCGGAGCCGGTGGCAACGCGCCCGGAGACGTGCCCGCGAAGAGCGCGGTGTCGCTCTTGCCCACATCGGTCTTGTCGCCGCCCGCGCCGGGCGGCAGGTCGGTGTTCGCCCGTTCGGCTTCGGCGTCCGGACCGTCGGCGGCAGTCTTCGGTCGCTCCACGACCTTGGCTGTGACGGTCGGGTGTCCCTCCACGCGTGCGGTCCGCTCCGCTTCCACCGCTGCTTCCACCGCCGGAGCCACCGGGCTGCGCTGCGTGGCGCCGTCCGGGTCGTCCGAAGGCGGTGGCGCAGGACGCTGGCTGGGAGAGAGCTGAAGGTCGGGATCAGACATGGGTCTGGGACGGATCGTCGTCGAGGATCGTCCGGGTGCGATCATCGCGCAGAAGCAGGTTCGTGAGGAGCGCATTCAACGCGAAGATGCCGTTCGTGATGCTCATGATCTCATTTCCCCAGTCCGGGCGGGCGCACGCGACGAGGAACCCACCAGCGTACGCGATCGCACCCAGTGCCAACCAGGCCTCGATGACCACCGCGGCAATGGCGGCCCCGAATGACCAGATCACGAGCAGGAGCACGCGTGCGGTGAGCCCATCGAGCCCCAAGATCATGCAGCCGCCGACGTACACCAGCTGCACCATGTACAGCGCGAACAACATGCCGATGACCGCGCGGTTGAACCGGCTGCCGAACATCGACTCCCGCGCCCAGACGGCGGCCGCCGTGAGCAGCGCGATGAAGAGTCCGTTCACGTAGCCGAATGCCTCGAGCATGTTCTCTTCGTTGATGCCGAAGAGCGGAGAGAGCATCGGCGCCACCACCCAGGTCACCCCGAAGACGGCCGTCAAGAAGGTCCGGGTGCGCTTGCCGGTGTGCGGGTCGGAGTCCTTGTTCAGGGCCTCGAGCGCAGCCTGTCGTTTCGCGTGGGCGGCGTGCGCGACCGCCACCCGCTCCCTCAACGGCGCGGGCGGCGCGTCCAGTTGGCCAAGCAGCCGGCTCGCAGTCACCACGTCGCCCCGGGCGAGTTGGTGGTCGATCATCTGCGCCGTCACCGCCGCGAGCCTGCGGCCGGCCGCCTCGTTGCCGGGCCAAGCCTCCATGGCGGCGCGGTAACCAAACGCACACTCCGCGTACAGTTCCTCCGCCCGGTCGGTGTCCCCCATGCCGAGCGCGTCGGCCAAGAGTCGTGCCCGCTCGTCGGCCTTCTTCGCGATGCGGCGCGAACCTCGGTGTTGCAGGTAACCCTCCACCGCGAGCCGCAGCTGCTCCACCGTCTCGAAGCGCGCGTCCGGGTCGGCGTCCATGGCCCGCTGAACGATGCGCGCCAGTTCGCCCGACACATGGTCCGGCACCCCAGGCGGCGATCGGAGCACGCTTCCGAGGATCTCCCGCAGCGTCTCGCCTTGGTGGGGCGCGCGACCGGTCAACACCTCGTAGAGCATCGCGCCGATGAGGTAGACATCGGTCCGCTCGGTGATGAGGCTCTGTTCGCCGCCGAGTTGCTCGGGCGCCATGTAGCAAGGCGTGCCGGCCATGTGGATCGCATCCCGGGCGAGCGGAAAACGGCCGCTGCCATCGTCCTCGACCGCGACGGCGATGCCCCAGTCGAGCACGTACACTTCGCCGAACTCGCCCACCATGACGTTCTCGGGTTTGAGGTCGCGGTGGATGAAGCCGCGCGCATGCGCGAACCGAACCGCCTGGCAGATCTCGATCACGATCTGCAGGTTCCAGTCGAGCAGGTCGCCGGCGCGGAACTTCTTTCGCACGTCCGTCTCGGAGTGCATCAGCTGGTCCCAAGGCTGTCCGTCGATCTTCTTGAGAACGATCTGCGGCCGCCCCTCGGCGTCGACGACGATGTCGTAGACGGGCACGACGTTCGGATGTTCGAGCCGGCCGGTGACCCACGCTTCCTGGAGCACCTTGAGGATGAGCTCCTCTTGGGCGAACTCGGGCTTGAGGGTCTTGATGGCGACTTCGCGGCCGAGCGACCGCTGCTGCGCCACGTGCACGATCCCCATGCCGCCTTCGCCGAGCGTGGATTTCACATCGAACGCCGGGCCATCCACCGAGCGCAGCGCCCGAAGCGCCCGACGGCTGGCGTCGCTGAGTGTGGGCGCGACGGTGCCGCCCGGATTCTTCTCGGCCGACTCGACGTCGGACAGGGTGTGCAGCGCCGCGTTGATCGTCTCGTCGAAACTCAGCGGCGAGGACTTCGTCGGGTCTAGCGGAGTCGCTTCCGAAGCGGAACCGGAGCTGTCAGACGGAGGAACCATCGCGTCCATCCTGGTGCGCGCGGGCCGAAAAGCAAAGGGTCGACCCCTTGTCGCCCTCCCTACCCGCCCGGACGAACGAACGACACGCGGGCGTGGGCAGTGACTGGCGTGGGGAAGGGTTCGTTGAAGCGGAACTGCCGAAGGATGCGGAGGCTGCAGGCGGCGGTGGGCTGGCCGATGGTGTTCTCGGTTGCAGCGGCGCTCGTGACGCGGCCCTGTGAGACCACGAACGTGAAGCGGATCGCGCCTTCGGCCGCATCGGACCCGCTCGCCTCGTAGCAGCGGCGAAGTGCAGCAAGTCGGCGGCGGAGGAGCCGATGGATCGCTTGCCGCTGCTCGTCCTCGGGACCGAGCGTGGGCTCGAACGCGATCTCCCGAAGCGCGATCGACACCCGAATGTTCCGCTCGGTCGCCGGACCGGCGCCATCGACCAGGCTCGGGTCGATGATTGCCGGCTCGCCGAGGAGGGACGTCGTCCAGTCGGCGGGGTCCTCAGGGGGGGCCGGTGATTCGCCGGGTGGCTGCTCGACCTTGGTCGGCCCTTCGGCGGTCGCGATCTCAATCGGTGGCGGGTCCGAGGGCTCCACCGTCTCGACGGGCGACTGGGTCTCCACCTGGGTGGGCGGCGAACCGCACGCCATGGCGGCCCACGCGAAGAGCCACGCACCGATGCGGGTCCACGCGCTCGGACCACCGGTGCGAACGGGGTCGATGGACGGGGGTGAGTCGCGCTTCACCACTTCGATGGTAGGGGACTCGGCGGCCGCGCACATCACTTGAGTCAGCTGCTCGAGTCCGCGGCTCGAGTCTGCGGCCGGAGTCAGCGCCGTTCGAACGCGACGATGTTCGGGATGTCCCAGAAGTCGTGGTTGTCGTCGCTCTCGTGGAACCCGTCTTCGTAGCTTCCGATCTCGGACACGCGGTGTCCGGCGTCGTTCACCACCAGCGAGGCTTCGGGACCGCCTTCCATGTAGATCATGCCTTCGATGCCGAGTTCCGGTGCCGCGAGCATGCGGTTGAGTACGTTCATCCGGTAGGGCGTGCGCGTATGCACGAACACCGCGCGTCCCGCGGAGTCGACCCCGAACCCCGCGGCGCTGAACCGCTTGCGGCTCTGCCAGTTCGACGGGGTCCCGCGGCAATCGATCATTCGGTACGCCTGGAGCACGTTCTCGTACTGGCGCACGTGTCGGTCGATCGATCCGCCGCAACGCGGACCGGTCACACTCAACCCGGGCAGGGCGGCGCGGCGCGGACCGAATCCGATCACCCCGCGGTACTTCGTCACGCGCCGGTTCGAGGCGACCGCACCGTCTTGCATCATGAAGCCGACGCTGCGTCCGCTCGGCAGGAACATGCCGGCGTTGATGCCGCCCGCGAGGTGGTGATCGGCCAACCACTGCGGCATCGTCCGACGCGGGCCGTGGCGTTCCTCGGTGAGGATGCGAAGCCGGTAGTGGTCGAGATCGACCCGCACCACCGTGAGGATCCGGTTGCCGATCGGGACCTCCGGAGCGATCGGCAGACGCACCCGCTCCACCACGAGCCCGGGCGTGCCGACGGTCGACTGCGCACCGGCTTCGCCCTCTCCGAGCCCAAACCAAACCGACGCCCAAACACTCGCCGCCACCACACACACCACCCTGCGTCGCACGTTCACCTGGGGTGAACGCAGGATGGAGCGCGTGGCATTCCCTGACTTGGGGAAAACCGTTCCGCACAGTCGCGGCAGCCGGAAAAGCGGAACGGCAGCGGTAGCGGAAGCGGTCGCGGTAGCGGTAGCGGTCGCGGTAGCGGTAGCGGTCGCGGTAGCGGTCGCGGTCGCGGAAGCGGTCGCGGTCGCGGTCGCGGAAGCCGAAGCCGAAGCCGAAGCCGATCCCGAAGCCGACCCCGAAGCCGATCCCGAAGCCGAAACCGATCCCGAAGCCGATCCCGAAGCCGAGGCCGAGGCCGACGCCGACGCCGATCCCGAAGCCGACCGCGAAGCCGACCCCGAAGCCGATCCCGAAGCCGAAGCCGACACCGATCCCGACCCCGGCTCCGTCGAGCTCAGGGGAGCATCGCGCGGAGGAGGGCTTGGCCGAATCGGTCGTAGCCGGCTTGGGTGAAGTGGACGTGGTCGTCCAGGGCGAGGCCCGCGCCGACCCAGCGGACCATGGCGCCTTCGCCGCCCATCCATGCGAGGGTGTCGAAGAACGCAACGCCCTCCTCCGCGGCGACGCGGCGCTGCGCCTCCACGACTTCGACCAAGCGCGACCGAGGTCCGTAGGTCCCGTTCGCCCGTCGACGCGGCCACTCGCCCGGACCGACGAGGGCGATCGACGCCTCCGGTGCGAGCCGTTTCCACCGCCGAACGACGCGGCGGATCCGTTCGCGCACCTCGGCGATCGGGACCCGCTGGTTGGCGGACTCATTGGTTCCATACGCGAGCGCGACCAAGTCTGGTGGCCGGGTCCCGAGTTGGGTGGCCATCAGACGGGTCTGCCAACGCTCCTGATCCCAGATGCGGGTTCCGGGAACGCCGAGCGCATCCACCACGGCGCCAGATGCGCCGCGCCGCTCCAGGGCGACCCCGTAGATCCGCGCCGTGCCGCGGACGCGCACCCCGATCGCTGGTGTGCCTTCGGCGAACTCGGCCACGAGGCGCGCGCCCTCGGAACGGAGGGCGGCGGTCTGTGCCACGACTCCGTCGACGAGCAGATCGACCTCACCTTCCCCGGCCGCGAACAACTCCGCCACATCGATCGGCGAGCGGCTTCGCAGGGTCGCGTGGGTGTCCTGCCCCTGAAGGAAGAACCCCGCGTACCCATATTCGTCCCGCCGCTGTTCGCGTCCGCGCACCTTGTGTCCGGTCCACCCGGTTCCGCGCACCGCCACCCCCGCGTGCGACTGCAGTGGGAAGGGAGGCGCCGGCATCACCCAGCCCGGTCCGCCGTCGCCGAGACGCGACTGCAGCCCCTGGCGGACGATCGAGGTGTACTGATCGTTCGCGGTGTGCGACGCGCCATGGAACACCACCCGCAACCGATGTTCGCCCCGCTTGCTCGCGTGGTACGCGCGGTGAAAGGACGCGAGTGTGGACACATCGCTGAGCGGCACGCGCGCGGGCGTAACCACCTCGGCGTCCTGCCCCCGCGCCAACACACCCACACCGACCACGAGCAAGACGACCGCAACACGCACGCCTCCATGATGGAGCGACCGGAACAAGAAGGACAGTGTTGCGCGGCCCCTTGCCCGCGCGCCTCCGCTTCCGCCTCCGCTTCCGCGACGCTTCCGATTCGGCTTCCGATTCGGCTTCCGATTCGGCTTCGGCTTCGGCTTCGGCTTCGGCTTCGGCTTCGGCTTCGGCGTCGGCGTCGGCGTCGGCTTCGGCTTCGGCTTCGGCGTGGGCTTCGGCGTCGGCTTCGGCATCGGCTTCGGCATCGGCTTCGGCTTCGGCGTCGGCCTCGGCGTCGTGAAAGGGCAAGGGCACGGGCCAGAGCAAGGGCGGCAAGGCGCAACCCTTCTGACCTCAGCGCGCGGGCTGGTTGTCGTGGCTGCGGGTGTGCAGGGTCACTCGAAGCCCACCCTGCCCTTCGCGCTGCAACGCCTCGTAGCCAAGGTACGCGCCCACGCTCGTGTGGTGGGAGAGGTAGACATCGAGCGCCACCCGCCCCGCCACCGTCCATTGCCCCGCGCCATGGCTCTGCGTCACCACGCACGCGCCCTCCTGCGACTCGACGTCGACCAAGAGCGCGCGCCCGCCAACCAGCGCCTCGGCCCGCAGCTGGCCTCGCTCGCCCAGCGGCACCGCGACCCCGGCGATCAGATGTCCACCGAGCGCCACCGCAGAGACGACGCGCACATGGGAGTCCCCGGCGATCGGCTGCTCGCTGCCCGAGACCCCGATGAGGCCGGCGCTGCCGATGTAGAAGCGTCGCGACACGAACCGGGTGATGCGCAGAGAGAACGACCCGGCGAGCCGGTGGCCCGCGCCTTCGTTGTCGTAGCGGTAGACGTTGTCGTTGTGGACGGCTTCCCCTCGAAGCCCGAGCCCGGTCAGGTTCAGATGGAGCACCCCGACCTCGATGCCGAGGGTCCAAGGCGCACTGCGGCCGGCGTCCCACGCGCGGCCGAAGCGGTAGCCGTTGCACGCGCGCGCACCAACGATCTCGCTCTCGTCCTTGCAGGCCGGCGCGCCCTCTGAGCCGCTGATGCCGCTCCCACCGTCGCCACCGCCGCCACTGCTGCTGCCACCACTGCCACCGCTGCTGCCGCTGCTGCCGCCGCTTCCACCACTGCTGCTGCTGCCGCAGGTCGAACCCGCGAGGGCCTCTCCGGACCAGAGTCCGAGAGCCACCGAGAAGACACACGCGAGAAGTCGATTCATGAGCCCTTGCCCCAGACCGGCGTCTCGTCGGGACTGGGTCCCCAGACGAAACAGTGGGTCGATGGTTCGGAGCTGCGTTGGACCTCGCTGCTCACGGCCGCGATGCCGACGCACACCTCCGACAACTCGTCTCCGACCCGCGCGCCGCCCGCGTGGTACGCGATGACCTCTCGGCCCCGCCGGCCGCCGTCGAGCAGGCCGGCGCGGATCTCGCCTCGGGGATCGTGCGGGCGGACTTGGACCCGCCCGGTTGGCGTGCGGACCCACACCTCCGCCGCGCCGAGGTCGAGGTCGGTCTCGAGGCGACACGGGTTGCCGAACTCGTACGCGATGGCGATCCAGCCGTGGGCGTGAACGAGGTCGTCGTGGTGCGGCGCGATGCTGAGGTCGAGGCACTCGAAGGAGCGGTCGCCCGGACCGCCCGCGAGGACGCTGGTGCTTCGGTAGGGCGCACACGCGCACAGGCCCAGACACAGCAGCGCCATCGCCGGGAACCGCAGTGCCCCGACCGCTCGGGGGTCCAGGTTGGACAAGGGTGGGGTGGCCGCCATCTCAAAAGGGATACGGGGCAGTCACGTTTTCCTCCCCGCCCGATGCGATCCAACCCCCTCACCAGCCCGTACCACCCCGCATTCCACCGGGATCGGGAAGATTTCTCACCGATGCGCACCGCCCCCCGTGACGTCCGCCGTCGTCCGCCGTATGGATAGGCCATGCGACTTCTCCGCACCCTGCTCCTTTCGTTGGGGGTGGCCTTCGCCTTCCAGGCGTCCGCACGCGCCGACTCGCAAGCCGACGTGGCCGAGAGCGCCGATGGACCGCGCGCCCACATCGAGCTGGTGGCCGACGCCACGCACGCCCCCGCCGAAGGCGACTTCCGGGTCGGCGTGCGTTTCGTGCTCGAGCCGGGCTGGCATATGTACTGGCACAACCCGGGCGAGAGCGGCCTGCCGACCAGCGTCGAGTTCGGTGGGGTCGAAGCCGGCGAGCTGCAGTGGCCCGCCCCGCACCGCTTCGAGACCCCGGGACCGATCATCACCTATGGGTACGGCGACGAGGTCTTGCTCTTCGCGACCGCCACCCCAACCGGCGAAGGCGCTGTCACGGTGAGCGCCGAAGTCGACTTCCTCGTCTGCGAAGTCGCGTGCATCCCGGCCCACGCCACCTTGGAGCGCACCCTCGAACGCGCCGAACCTGGCGCCGCCCCCACCCCGAGCGAACACACCCCAGCCTTCGAACTCGCGGCCGCGGCGGTCCCGAGCGAAGCCGCCGCCCTCGAGGTCGCGCGCAACGACACCGAAGGCTTCGTCGTCGACGTCGCGTGCGAAGACTGCGACGAGCGCCCCGAGTTCATCCCGGCCTTCGGCGTCGAGATCGTGACGCTCCGGGAACAGAGCGCCGAGTCCACCGACACCGGGTGGCGCATCTCGTTCGAGCCGAGCGATGGCACCGTGCCCGAGACCCTCACCGGTGTGCTGCGCCTCGGCGAACACGGCTTCGTGATCGACCACCCGAGCGAAGCGGTGGCCGAGTGGGTCGAAACCGCCACCGCGGAGACCGAAGCCACCGTCGAGGCGATCCCCTCCGCCGCACCCACCCGCGCGTCCTGGCTGCTCGCGATCTTGTTCGGTCTGCTCGGCGGGCTCGTCCTCAACCTGATGCCCTGCGTCTTGCCGGTGCTGGCCGTGAAGGTCTTCGGCTGGGTGAAGGCCCGCGAAGAAGGCGAGCCCCCCAAACGCCACGCCGCGTTCTACGCGCTCGGGGTGATCGGCTCGATGTTGGTGCTCGGCGGCGTCGTGCTCGGCCTGCGCGCCGCCGGCCACGAAGTCGGCCTCGGCTTTCAGCTCCAAGAACCGAAGTTCGTCGCGGGTCTCGCGATCTTGCTCGCGGTGATGGCGACCAGCTTCTTCGGCGTGTTCGAAGTGCGGCTCAACGCGAACGCGCTCAGCCGCGGCGTCGACGACAAACACGGCGCCGCCCGAAGCATCGGCGAAGGTGTCCTGACCGTCGTGCTCGCCACGCCCTGTTCGGCTCCGATGCTGAGCGTCGCGGTGGGTTTCGCGTTCACTGGCAGCGCGTTCGAAGTGCTCAGCGTCTTCGCCTCCATCGGCCTTGGCCTCGCGCTTCCGTTCCTCTTGCTCGCGCGCTTCCCGAGCATGGGCAAGTTCCTCCCGAAGCCCGGCCTGTGGATGGAGAAGCTTCAGCGCGTGCTTGGGTTCGCGCTCCTCGCCACCGCCGTCTGGCTCGCCTGGGTGTTCGGCAGCCTGACCTCGCTCGACGGCATGGCGATGCTCGTCGGCCTCCTGGTCATCTGTACGTTCGCGGTCTGGATGTTGTCGTCCTGGGGCAAGAAGGCGCTCGTGGTCGCGTTGCCCTTGGTCGCGCTCGCGGCGCTCCCGGTGTGGCGCGCGCAACCGGTCCCGGGCGCTGCCCACACCACCGAAGTCGAAGGCTGGACGGCTTGGAGCCCCGAAGCGGTCTCCACCGAACTCGCCGCCGGCAAGACCGCGGTGATCGTCTTCACGGCCGACTGGTGTCTGACCTGCAAACTCAACGAACGGGTCGCGTTCGGGGACGACGACGTGCGCGCGCGGCTGGCCAACGAAGATGTCGCCCTCTTCGTCGGCGACTGGACCGCGCGGGACGACGCCATCCGCGCCGAACTGGCCCGCCACGGCCGAGCCAGCGTGCCGCTGGTGCTGGTGCAGTCGCCCGGTGGCAGCCCGAACATCCTGCCCGAGCTCCTCAGCCCGAACGACGTGCTCGAAGCGCTGCCCAGCAGCTAGAGCGCTCACCCAAATGCCGGGTGCGTGCGACAGCGACAGGGCCTTCGAGAGGACCGCGCGCTCAGGTGTGGGCGCGGCGCGGACTTCGATCACGGCGGGTGCGACTCGAAAATGGGCGCGGTTCGGAGCGCTGCCGTCCTACACTTCACGCATCCTTACAAAAAACTCGGCCCCCTAGGCGTGACGCCGGGGCCGGAGCACCGTAGGCCGTAGTCATGAAACATTGGACCTGGATGCTGTCGCTGTGTGTTTCGTTCGGGCTCGTCGCGTGCGACGACGAACTGGTTCCCGACCCCGAAGCCGGGGCCCACGATCAACCCGCAACCGTGGCCCCCGCCGCCGAAGACCGAGTCGCCCCGGACCAAGCCGCGGCCAACGAACGGGCCGCCGTGCCTGAAGAGGCCGACCCCGGCACGCCCACCCTCACCGCTTCGCTCGGTCAAGCCGCGCCCGCGTTCGAGCTGACCGATCAGGCCGGCACGTCGCACACGCTCGCGCAGTACCGCGGCAAAATCGTGGTGCTCGAGTGGATCAACCCCGACTGCCCGTTCGTCCAGCGCCACTACCGCGCACAGACGATGCGCCAGTTGGTCGAGACCTTGCCAGGCGACCAGGTCGTCTGGCTCGCGATCGACTCTTCGCACTTCGTGACCGCGGAGAGCTCGCAAGCGTGGCGCGAAGAACACGACCTCCCCTACCCAATCCTTCTCGACGCCGATGGCGCAACCGGCCGGAGCTACGAAGCGACCACCACGCCGAACATGTACATCGTCGACGCGGAGGGTGTGCTCCGCTACCAGGGCGCGATCGACGACGACCCCCGCGGCCAGAACGAGACGCCCCACAACTACGTGCGCGAAGCCGTGCAGGCCTTGCTCGACGGCAACGCACCACCCACGCCGCAGACCCGCCCCTACGGGTGCAGCGTCAAGTACGAAGAGAACACCTGATGGGCGGGGTGCATGTGGAGGCCGAGCGCTCGCGCGCGACACTCGTTGCGCTCCTGAGCTGCGCGATGGCCACAGCATGCGCCCAACACCACGTCGTCGAAGGCGAGCGCCGAGCCGATGCATCCGTGCGCGATGCATCGGCCGACGCGCCCATCTTCGATCGAGACGTGGGCTTCACCCCGGACGTCTCCGTGGCCGATGCCGGCCCACGGGACACGGGCCTCCGAGATGGCCGCTACTGGCGCCTCGAACGCCGCGGCAGCTTCTTGAGCTTCCCCAACGAGATCGGCTGCTTCGTGGACGAAGGAGGCACCGCCGTGGTGCGGGTCGACATCCCGATCAGCCACACCTGCGAGTACGGCGGGCCGGTGAAGGTGACGCTCGTTCCCGATGGCACCCGCCTCGTCGAAGCGTTCGTCTGGGTCCACCATCCGGTCGAAGAGTCCGACGGTTGCTTCGGCGTCGCGGCCCAAGAGAGCCGCTTCATCACCGCCGTCGTGGCGGCGGACACCTACGTGGTCGCAGACGAACTCAGCGGCTCCCGCGTCGAGTTCACCATCCCCGAACTCGATGGACCGCCCTGCCGCGAGACCGGTTCCACCGGAGACGAATGCACCCGCAACTGCGACTGCACATTCGGGCTGCTCTGCATCCCGGCGCTCGGTGACTTCGTCGAGTGTCACGGCGGGGTCTGCGGCCGCGCGTGCAACCGCACCGGGTCCGACCGGCCGCCGGTTCACGGACCCGACTTCGACTGTGACGTGAGTGAACAATGCAGCGGCAGCCGCGGACTGGCGAGTCCCATCTGCGAAGGACGCGGGGACGACTGCGCGGGCCCCGAGTGCGGCCCCGGCACCGTCTGCCGCATGGGCGGCGTCGCGTCGGGGTGCGACTGGGAGCTCGAACTCAACGGGGTGGTCCGGCACGTGTGCGGCTCAGACGCCGACTGCGAAGCCCCTGGCACCGTGTGTGTGCAACACGACTCCGGCATGCGTCGATGCGAGACCCTGTGTTTCACCAATCAGCAGCGCTGCCCGTTCATGCACATCTGCAGCCCCGAGAGCGGCGTCTGCGAATGGATCGGCGAGTGAGGATCGAGCCAGGACAAGGGAGCGGCGGGCTCCGGACTCAGAGCCAGCCGCGCGCGCGGTAGCCTTCGTAGGCTTCGCGCGCGCCGGTTCGAAAATCGTCCTCGGGCGCCCAGTCGAAGGTGCGCATCGCGAGCGAAGGATCGCAGGTCTGGTGCGGCGCGCTCGCGTCGCGGACCTTGTCGACGCCCATCAGCGCGCCCTGACCGCGCAGCTCCGACACGAGCTGTGAGGCCAACCCGATGCCCCGCAGCACCCCGACGCCGACCGGCACCACCCGGATCGTACGCCCCACCGCGGCGCCGATCGCGCGCGCCATCTCGGACCGAACGTACGGCTCGGGCTCCGAGACGAAGTACACCCCGCTCGGCACGCCCGGTTGCGTCGCCGCACGCGCGAGCACGTCTCCACAGTCGCGCCCGCTGAGCATGGAGAGGGTGCCGCGCGGATGCACCATCGGCACGAAGCCCCGCTGCGCCGCGCGAAAGAGCCCCACCATCCGGTGTTCGCCCGGTCCATAGAGCGCGGGCGGCCGCAGCGCGAGCACCTCCATGTCGCCCGCGTACCGCTCGAGCGCGAGCTCCGCGGCCCGCTTGCTGCGCCCATAGTGAGAGCGGGGCCGCGCCGGTTCGCTCTCCCGCGCCATCGGCCCCGGTCCGTGCGCGGCCAGCGAAGACACGAGCACGAAGCGCTTCACCTTGGTTCGTTTTGCGGCGTCGAGCAGATGTCGCGTCGAATCGGTGTTGGCTTGGTAGACCTCCTCTGCGCGGCGCGCGATGCCTCCCCCCGCCGCGTGCACCACGGCATCGACTTGGTCCATCGCGGCATCCAGCGCCGGCGCGTCGTCGAACGATCCCCGCACCACGTTCACGCCCTCTGCCTCGAGCGCTTCCGTCCGGCTCGTCGCCCGCGCCAACGCCCGCACCTCGCATCCGGCCGCCCGCAACGACGCCACCAGATGCGCCCCCAAGAACCCAGTCGCCCCCGTGACCAACACCAACCCCGCGCGAGACGTCATGCGCCGGACGATACCAACCCACCCCGAAGGCGTGGGCCTCGGTTGTCGGGATCGGGATCGGGATCGGGCCCGGCTTCGGCGTCGGGATCGGCTTCAGCTTCGGGATCGGCTTCGGCTTCAGCTTCGGGATCGGCTTCGGCTTCGGGATCGGCTTCGGACGACCAAGGGCAAGGGCACGGGCAAGGGCACGGGCAAGGGCCGTGGCAAGGGCAAGGGCACGGGCAAGGGCACGGGCAAGGGCCGTGGCACGGGCACGGCAGGGCCGTGCTTCCCTACGGCACGCAGCCGAGCTCCATGAAGTACACCGCGTTGATCGTTCTGTCTTCGCTCGACCCATGCCATACCAGCCGCACGTTCCCGTCGTCGCCGATGTGCGGGTGGAAGTCGCTCCCGCCGCGCTCTCCGAGCGGCCCTTGCCAGGCCCGGCCGATGTTGCCTTCCGCGTCGATGAACTCGACGTGCAGGTCCTCGTCGGGTTCGCCGTAGGGCGACTGCCAGATGTTGAGGAACTCGGAGCTCGACTCGTCCACCCGCTGCACGTCCTGGTAGGGCGCGTCGCCGTTGCGCCGCGCGTCGAAGAACGGTTGCGGTTCGGTCAGCGGGTCGCCTTCGAAGGAGAGCTGTTGCCAGGTGGTCGGACCGCGGTGGAACGTCCAGTACTGCCAGCCGGCTTCGGTCCCGATGAGGCGGGCCCAGCTCGCGTACTCGAGATCGACTCGGCGGGGGGGCACGACCACGAAACCGTTCGCGTCGAGCAACATGAACTCGACGTACCGTTCCGCGCGGTCGCGCACCACGAAGGTACGGACCCCCACGAGGCCATTGTAGACCGCCACGTTTCCGCCCCGCGCGCCTTCGAGTGGGATGCGTTCGTTCCGGACGTCGGTTCCGTCCTGTGCGAGCGACGCGACAAACACCGCGTCCTCGTCCCAGCACACCGACACCAGACGTTCTCCGGTCCAGACGGTCTCCCCGACGTTGGCCGAGCGGCAACCCGCGCCGAGGGTGTACGGCCGGTCGCGGATCTCGGTGCGGCCGGTGCGATCGGTTTCGATCCAGATCGGATCGTCGCCCCGCCACACCCGCGCCACCCCTTCGCGCGGCAGCACCGCGCGGTGATCGCTCCGTCCGACGTACCGAACATCCAGCACCACATCCATGGAAGGCAACTCGACCTCCCCGAGCGGCGTGCCGTCGGGCGCGATGCGGCGCTGGTAGAAGTTCGGGATCTCGCTGTCCCCGAGGATCCCCACCCGCCAATCGACGAGGTAGCCCGTGTCGATCGGCGTGAGCGACGTGTCGAAGGCCCACCGGCAGCTCGTGCAGATGTCGCTGCCGCCGGTGTCGCCTCGAAGTTCGACGATCTCGCCGACCGGACCGAACCCCAAGCCCTCGTCGGTGGCTCCGTCGCAGTCGTCGTCGCGGCCGTTGCAGGACTCGGGTTCCGGCGGCGGGATCTCGCACGGGCCGAAGCGCCCGGCGAGGCAGCGGGAGACACCGCTGCACGGGCCGGGCGGCTCACAAACCCGCGGTTCGATCTCCTCGTCGACGCGTCCATCGCGGTCGTCGTCCACGCCGTTGCAGAGCTCGTCGAACCCCGCGTCGGACAAGCGCACGTCCGGTCGATCGGTCGCATCCACCAGCCCGGCATCGAACACGGGCGGGTCGACCTGGAGATCGGTCCGGGCACCACACGCTGCAAGCGATGCGCAGACGAGGGCGAGACAGAAGGAACGCATGCCGGGCACTGTGGCAGACGCGGAGAGCCCGCGTCCACGCAGCCCGACCGTGCCCGTGCCTTTGCCCGTGCCCTTGCCCTTGCCCTTGCCCTTCGAGCCCGCTTCCGCTTCCGCTTCCGCTTCCGCTTCCGCTTCCGCAGTTGGTCGTCCTCAGCGTGGGTGGCCGATCAGTAGTCCTCGCGGCCGACTTTGCCGCGGCTCTGCTTCTTGGTCGCGGTGCGCCGCTTGTCTTCGAGCCGGCGCCGCTTCGCGCCCCGGCTTGGCTTGGTGGCGCGGCGCCGCTTCGGCCGCACGAGCGCCTTGCGCACGAGCTCTGCGAGTCGCTTGCGTGCTTCTTCCAGGTTCATCTGCTGCGACCGCGACGACGCGGCGACGATGATCACGCGCCCGTCGGCGTCGAGGTTGGCCATCGCGCGCAGCCGGGCCTTCACCGGCGGGATGAGCGCCGTGGTGCCTTCGAGATCGAAACGCAGGTCGACCTTCGAGTTCGTCTTGTTGACGTGCTGTCCCCCCGGACCACCAGCCTTCGCGGCAGACCAGGAGAGGTCCGCGCTCGGAAGCGTGAGGGTGGCGGTGATCGGGAGGTCCATGGCCCAGCGAAGGTGGTGCGGCACGCGCGGCTGTCAACCGCTTGACAGCACGCCGGCCCGAACGGCGTCGGCGTCGGTCGGCTTCGGCTTCGGCGTCGGCGTCGGCGTCGGCTTCGGCTTCGGCGTCGGCTTCGGCGTCGGCTTCGGCTTCGGCTTCGGCGTCGGATTCGGATTCGGATTCGGCTTCGGCGACCGCGTCCGCTTCCGCTTCCGCTTCCGCTTCCGCTTCCGCTTCCGCTTCCGCTTCCGATTCCGTCACTGCTTCCGCAGGCGCCTCTAGATCCGGGCGCCCAGCGCCATGAGCGCGCGGCTTCGTTCCACGCCGTTCACCCAGTCTTCCGGGATCGCTCCGAGGCCGCGACGCGCACCGACCAGTGCGCCGGCCAGGGTCGCGAGGCTGTCGCTGTCGCCGGGTGAGTTCGCGCCCTCGAGGATGGCGGCGCGGATGTCGTCCGGGTGGCGCATGAAGAGGTAGACGGCCGCCGCCACCGCTTCGTGGGCGGCCCAGCCTTCGAGCCGCTTGAGCGTGACCTCCGGCGGGGTGCCGTCGAGGGCTTCTTCGAGCGCTTGGGCCATCATCGCGCCGGTGCGCGGGCTCTGCCGGCACGCGGCCGCGACCATCTCACTCGCCACCATTTGGGGCGCTTCTCCGCGTACGACCCGCGCGACGCCGACCGCCATCGCGCCGCTCGCGGCCAGCGCGATCGGATCGCGGTGGGTGAGTTTGGAGTGTTCGACCGACCAACGTTCGGCGCGCTCGAGGTCGTGCGCGAAGATCAATCCGAACGGGTACGCCCGCATCACGGAGCCGCATCCGCCCGCCGTCGGTCCGCCCGCGGTCCACCAATCGCTGCCGGCCGCGAGCGCGCGGCATCCGGCCAAGCACGCATTGCCCGGCGCGCGGTGTCCGCCCTGGGGGTGGGTCGACCAGACGATGAAGCCCTCGGCGATCTTCTTCATCGTCGCGTCGAGGTCGGCGTCGTGGTCGCGGGACCAGAGCAGTCCGCGCAGGACGATCTCCGCCATCTGGGTGTCGTCGGTGTAGGGCGCGAATCGTTGGCCGCCTCGGTCCCACCAGAGTTCGAAGCCGGTGACCCCGTTCGGCGGCCACTTCTCACGGATCGCTTCGAACGTGCCGACGAACTCCGTCGGGTGACCGATCGCGTCGCCGATCGCCGCGCCGAGGACGGCGCCCACGTTGCGCGACATGCCGGGGTCGAGCGCGATCTGCGTCGCTGGCGGTGCCGCTTCGGGCGGCGCGGTGAGATCGAAGGTCCCCGACACCTCGCCGACCGACGCGTCGAGCAGGTGCCCGCCGCCCTCTCCACCGACGCGGCTCGGCACGAAGGGTTCGTCGTCGAAGGCGTGCGCGCCCTCTTCCCGGAAGTCGTGGTCGCGGTCGTCCTCTTCGGGAACACCTTCGCCTACGACAAGGTCGTCTTCGTCTTCGTCTTCGTCTTCGTCGTCGTCTTCGTCTTCGTCTTCGTCTTCGTCGTCGTCGTCGTCTTCGTCGTCTTCGTCTTCGTCGTCTTCGTCTTCCGCGTATCGGGGCGGGTCGGCGAAGTCGTCTCGATCGTCCGCCCTTTCGTCCGCCTCAACGTCGGTCTCGGACACGGTGACGCCCGAGGCGACGTGTTCGTCCCCGCGCAGGAACGCCACTCCGGCCGGGTGGGGGCAGTGCGGGCCGCGCAGTTCGCGCAGGAGATCGAGCGCGCGCTCCACCTCGGATCCGAGGGCCACGAGCACCGCGCCGACGACGAGTCCGGTTCGCCCCTGCCCTCCACGACTGACCACCGCGACGCGATCGCCTTCATTCACGGTAGCGATGATGCTCTTGCAGACCGCGTCGAGCTCGGCCCGGTCGGGCGTGCCTTCGTCCTCGACGACCAAGGTCGAGACCACACACCCTGCGACCGCCGCTTCCGCCGCCAGGTGTGGCACCCCGACCGCTTCGAGCTCGCCACGGCCGTGGACCACCACCAGATGGGTCACGCCGTGTTCTTCCCTCAGGTGTTCGAGGTCGACATCCAGATCCCGCGCCCACCGCGCGCCGGTGTAGCGGGACACGTCGCGGCGGCCAGGCACGAACCCGAGCCCGAGCCGTCCTTTGGGATCGCCGGGCAACGCCACCCAACCGATCCGGATCGGATGAGAACGCGACGAGAGCGAGCCCGCTGGAACATCCGAAGCCGGGCGAGGCGAAGTCGCGGGCTTCGAAGTCGCAGGCTTCGAAGTCGCGGACGTCGAGGACGGAGCCGAGGATGCAGGGCTCGGCGCATCGGTGGGTGCGGCCGTCTTCGTTTGCGCCGCAGCGGCGGGCTCTGAGGGTGCGGTCGCGGGCGCAGGTGCCGGCTTCTCCGGTTCCTTCTTCGTCATGAGGCCCGCAAGCAGGTCCAGCTGGTCGTCGTCGGACATCGTGCGGTCATAGCGTGCGGAGGCCCTGCCGATCTACGCTCTTCGTGGAATGCGACCCAAGCACCCCCTCTTTTGTGCGTTTGCGGCGACCGCGATGCTCTGCGCCGTGGCCTGCGACCCGATCCCGACGGTCACCCGGGACCGGAGCAGGGACTCCTCGGGCGCCGAGGTCGCGGCCAGCGCACCGGACGCGCTGCCCCAGATCGCCGACCAGGCGCAGTGGGACCTGCTCGCCTACCGGCCGGACTACCAAGTCGCCGCCCGGACCGAGGTGGTGAAAGTCATCGTCGACATGCAGGACGACTGGCGCACCTACTTCGTGCAGTCCGGTCGGTGGGAGCTGCACTACAGCTTCGCCCGCGAGTTCATCGACCCGAGCCTCGACCACGGCACCTTCAACATCTCGGAGTACCGGCGACCGAACCGGCGCTTTCTGCTTTGTTCCCTCGTCCGCTACCTCGACGGGGACGCATGGACGATGGAGCTCGTCGCGGGCGACACGATCGACGCCCAGCGGCTCGCTCAGTTCTTCGCGCATCTCAAGGAGCGCACGTTCTTCGGGGAGGCGCTTCGGTTTCGCGCGCTCAGTCCCATGCAGGAGACCCACGTCCGCATGCTCGGCGACCGGCTGCCCGGCGTGGACGCGGACGCGCTCATGGCCTCGGTGCGGTACCAGCCGCTCGTGACCGGCGAAGCCTATGGTTACCTGCGCATCGTGCGCGGGACGCTGGACGTCTCCGAGGTCCGGCCGAGCGACCTGCTCGTCACCGAACACGTTCCCATGGAGCTGCCGCCCGCGAGTGGGCTCGTCACCAGCCGGTTGCAAGCGCCGCTCGCCCACGTCGCGGTGCTGAGCCGCAACCGGGGCACGCCCGACATGGCGGTGCGGGGCGCGATCGACGATCCCCGCTTCACCGCACTCGAAGGCCAGCTGGTGCGGCTGCACGTCGGTCCGCAGGACTTCGTACTGGAGCGCGCGGATCAAGCCGCGGCCGAACGCCATTGGGCGGCCCGGCGGCCGGCCCGGACCTTCGTGCCGGACCAGGACATCGCCTACCGCGATCTTCAAGAGGTGTGTTCGCTGCGCCTCGAGGACGGCCGGTTCGCGGGCGCCAAAGCCTCGCAACTCGGAGAAGTCTGCGGACTGGAGGGCATCGAGACCCCCGGCGGATTCGTGGTGCCCTTCGCCTACTACCACGACCACCTCAACCGCCATCGCGTCCAAGCCGAGCTTCAGGCCATGCACGCCGACGGCGCGTTTCGGTCGGACCGCTCGGCCCGGGCGACCCGCCTCGCGACGGTTCGCCAATCGATCGAGCGGGGCGATGTGCCCGACGCGCTGCTCGCCGCGGTCGCCGCCAAGATGGCGGGCTCGGACCGCCGGTGGATCTTCCGGTCGAGCACCAACGCCGAAGACCTGGTCGGCTTCAACGGCGCCGGGCTCTACGAATCGGTGGTCGTGGATGCCCGCGCGACGCGGGCTCAGATCTCCGACGCGATCCGAAAGGTGTGGGCGAGCGTCTGGCTGCAGCGCGGCTGGGAAGAGCGGGAGTGGTACCGCATCGACCACCTGCGGGTCGCGATGGCCGTGCTCATCCAACCCTTCGTCGACGACGTCGTCGGCAGCGGGGTCGCCATCACCCGCAACCCGTTCGATGAAGGCCGCCCCGGCGTCTACGTGAACGTGCAAGCGGAGGGCGGCAGCGTCACCGGCGCCGGCGACGACGAACTTCCCGAGCAGGTGATGATCTACACCTGGGCCGAAGAGATGGAGTTCGAAGTCATCAGCCGCAGCACCCGCAACGGCGGGCAACCCATCTTGACCGAAGCCGACCTGCAGCGGCTCGGCGCGCTCCTGCAGAAGCTCCACGACGAACTCGAACCGCTCTACGGAGGCGACGCCAACGCGGTCGACGTGGAGATGTTGCTGACCCGAAGCGGCCGCCGCTTCGTGATCGTTCAGGCCCGCCCGATCACCATCCGCTACAGCCCCGGCCAAGAGTGGAGGACCCCATGAAGCTGCTTCTCTTCGCTGCGATCACAACCGTCGCGGTTGGACTCACTCCAGTGAACACAAACGCGGACGCCATTCCCGAAGGCGGTTGGGGAACGCGCGACTGCCCGCCCAACCACTGCATGCCCGGCACGATCCCGTACGGCGGCAGCCACGGCAGCTGCAGCATCGGTTGCTCACCGAACAGTGCGTGTGAAGACGACGTGGTGTGCGGCGAGCGGTACGGAGCGGGCGCAACGTGCGAGCCCACACGCTTCTGCATGGAAGAGGTCGACTCGGGCAACAGCATCAACACCGTGGTCACGGGCGAGTGCCCCGAAGACGGCGTCTGCGAAGCGCAACACGGCTCGGACTCCGAAGCGCGGTGTGTGGAAGAGTCCCGGTGCATCGCCCCGCCCTACCGTCGTCCCCAGCCAGGCGAGCCGGGCGGTGGACCGTTGCCCGGACAGGAGACCGAGCAGGCTTCTTCGACCGGCGCCAACCCAGCACCCAGCAGCGGCGGCTGCGCGGGCTGCGCCGCGAGCGAGAGCAGCGCGGCGGGGGCCGGATTCTGGCTGGCGCTGGTCTGGGGACTTCGTCAAAGGAGCGACCGATGACTTCGAATGCCCTCTCTCTCTCGTGCGCCGCCGTTTTCTGCGGACTGTCCCTGGCGTCGCTCGCGCAGGCAGACGTGATCGACGAGGACTGGGAAGAGCCGCAGTGCGACCCGATGGTCTGCCCGCCTGGTTCCAGCCCCGTGTCCCTCGGCCACAGCTCCTGCCCCTCGGTGTGCGGACCGTCTCTCGAGTGCGAGACCGCGGCGGACTGCACCGCGTACGGCGAAGGCGCGACCTGCATCGAGACCCGCTTCTGCGTTCAGACCGTGTATTCGGGACACGGGATGTCTCCCTCGGTGATCGACGCCTGCGAGCCGAGTGGGCCCTGTGGACCGACCGCTGCGCCGAACGCCGACGAACCAGCCGAATGCGTCGAAGCGCGTCGCTGCTTTCAGCCCAACCCGCCGCCACCCACCGCTCCCGCCAGCGGCGGATGCGCCGGGTGCGCGGCTCCAGGGTCGAGCCCAGGGTCGAGCGGCGGCGGCTTGCTGATCGTGGTGGGCTGGCTGGTCGGGCGGGCGGTCCGGCGCTGAGGATCGACCGCTGCGAGAGCGCTGCCCATCCGGCTCACGAGAGACTTGGCGGGTCCGCGGCAATGGCAAGGGCAAGGTTCGGCGGCGGCGAGGATCGGACGGGGTAGGCTCTCGGCATGCGAACGTTCAAGCCGCTTCGGGAGCGCAAGCTCGACTACCTCTTCGTCGGCTTCTTTCTGCTGAACCTGCTCTTCATCACGCCGATCGTGGATCTCGAGCAGCTCGTGATCGACGACCCGAACGACTTCGAATACCCGATCTGGCCGCCCGCGTTCTTCGTGGATCTGACGCACTGGTGGGGGTCGAACTTCGACCCGCCGCTCATGGCACGGCCGGCATGGTGGCGCGCGACGATCTGGATCGACCAGATCTTCTTCTTCCCGTTCTACGCCGCCGCGATCTACGCATTCGTGAAGGGCAAGGAGTGGATCCGAAACTGGTGCTTCGTCTGGGCCAGCGTGATGATGACCAACGTCTTCATCATCTGCTTCGAGGAGATGGTCGGCGAGTACGCGACGCCCGCCGCAGGCCTCGTGCTCTTCGCGAACTTCCCCTGGTTCACGGTGCCGATTGTCCTGCTGTGGCGCATGTGGAGCGACCCGCACCCGTTCACGAAAGAAGTGGAGGCGGCGGCAAACTGACAATGGAGCGGCGTCGGCTTCGGCGTCGGCTTCGGCGTCGGCGTCGGCGTCGGCGTCGGTTTCGCCTTCGGATTCGGCGTCGGCGTCGGCGTCGGCTTCGGCTTCGGCGTCGGCTTCGGCTTCGGCTTCGGCTTCGGCTTCGGCTTCGGCTTCGGCTTCGGCGTCGGCTTCGGCTTCGGCCTCGGATTCGGCGTCCGCGTCCGCTTCCGCGTCCGGTTCCGCTTCCGCGTCCGATCAGCCGGCGCGGAGCAACTTCGCGGCGTCGATGGCCCCGTACGTCAACACGCCGTCGGCGCCGGCGCGCTTGAACGCGGTCAGGCTCTCGAGCAGCACCCGGTCCCAGTCGAGACAGCCGGCGTCGGCGGCCACGCGGTGCATCGCGTACTCGCCGCTCACTTGGTACGCGTAGGTCGGCGCGCCGAAGGTGTCCTTCACCCGGCGCACGACGTCGAGGTAGGGCATGCCGGGTTTCACCATCACGAAGTCCGCACCTTCTTCCAGGTCGAGCGCGACTTCGCGCAGCGCTTCGTCGGTGTTGGCCGGGTCCATCTGGTAGGTGCGTTTGTCGCCCTTGCCGAGGCTGCCCGACGATCCGACCGCGTCGCGGAACGGCCCGTAGTAGGCGGACGCGTACTTGGCCGCGTAGCTCATGATCATCACGTCGTCGTGACCGGCCGCGTCGAGCGCGTCGCGGATGGCGCCGATGCGCCCGTCCATCATGTCGGAGGGCGCGATCACCTGGCAGCCGGCGTCGGCTTGGTTGAGCGCTTGTTTGACCAGCACCTCCACGCTCTCGTCGTTGACGACGTAGCCGTCGCGCATGAGCCCGTCCTGCCCGTGGCTGGTGTAGGGATCGAGCGCCACGTCGCAGAGCAACCCCATCTCGGGCACCGCTTCACGCACTGCGCGAATGGCGGTGCACACGAGGTTGTCCGGCGCGAACGCTTCTTCGGCGCCTTCCGTTTTCTTGGAGGCGTCGACCACAGGGAACGGCGCCATGGCGCAGACGCCGAGTTCAACCGCTTCTTGCGCCGCCTCGACCAGAAGATCCACGCTCAACCGGAACACCCCGGGCATGGTCGGGATCGCTTCGCGTTCGCCCTGCCCCGGGCGAACGAACACCGGCCAGATGAGGTCTTCGGTCGTGAGGTGCGACTCGCGCACGAGCCGGCGCGACCACTCGTGACGTCGGACGCGGCGCATGCGCGTGCGGGGAAAGCTGGGCATGGGCGGAGCCTACCCTCCTCCGCGCCCAGGTGAGAACCGCCGCGTACGAGAACGCGGTATCCTCACGGCGTGAAACGTTTGTTCTGTTGCCTCCTGTGGATCTCGGTGGGCTGCGACGATGGGTCGCTCGGCACCCGCGACGACGCCGGGCCCGCCGTCGATGCGCGCCCGATCGACGCAGCCGCGGGCGACGCCGCGTCTTCGGACGATGCGTCGGTCGCGTCTCCAGACGCCAGCGCCGACGCGGGCATGGACGCGGGCATGGATGCCGGACCGCCGCCGCCCGCGTGCCCGCGGGTCCGGGTGACGACGATGTCGCCCGAGGTGCTCAACATCCGCCCCGCGCCGAACACCTCCATGGCACCGGTCGGCAGCCTGCCGAGCGGCATGATCGTCGAGCTCGTCGACATGGTCCGCGGCGAAGCGATCGGCGGCGTCGACCTCTGGTATCAGATCACTTCCTCGCGCGGCGACGGCTTCGTCTTCTCGGAGTTCGCCGAATGCACCGAAGACGAGATCCCCGTGGTGGAGGGCTACTTGGTGCCCTTCGTGTGCGGCGCGCGGGTGCGGGTGTCCCAGGCGCCGGGCGGCGGCACGAGCCACACCGGACGCTCCATGTACGCGTACGACTTCGCGGTCGGGTTGAACACGCCGATCCACGCCATGGCGGGCGGCACCGTCACCCTGGTCCGCACGTCCACCGTCCCCGGCGACCCTTGCTACAACGGCGGCGGCTCCAGCTGTGGGCCCGAAGCCAACCTCGTCATCGTCGAGCACCCCGACGGCAGCACCGCCGCCTACAAACACATCAACACGGCCAGCGTCTCCGTCGGCATGACCGTCGCGCGGGGCGCACTGCTCGCCCAATCGGGAAGCACCGGGTATTCGACCGGTCCGCACCTCCACGCCGAAGTGCGCAGCGGATGCCCCACCACCATCTATTGTCCGACGATCCCGTTCACGTTCGCGGACGTGGGATCGCCTTCGGCCGGAACCACCGTCACCAGCGGCAACTGCCCCTAGCAGGCTGCTGAAGAACGCCCGCAGGGCGTTCTCGCAGCCTGCCCCTTGCCCCTGCCCTTGCCTTTGCCCTTGCCCGCGGATCAGCGGTCAGATCGCTTGATCAGCGCGACGAGCATCGCGACGACCTGCTCAAGGTGGGCGTCGCGCGGGAGCTGCGCCGCGTAGCACCGAGCCCGGCGGCTTCGTCCGCTGGGCATCGGGCTCCGATTCGCGGCCTCGCCGTCGCGAAACACACGGCGTCCACGACGCGGGCAAGGGCACGGGCAAGGGCAACGGCAAGGGAGCAGATCGCTTTTCAGCGACCTGCCGCGGTCTCGCGACCGCGATCGCGTAGGGATCGTTGGCGGAACATTGCGCTCCCCGCGGTGGGTTGATAGCCCCGTGGGCATGACGAACCGTTTCCTGTGTGTCGCAGTTGTGATCCTCTCCCTGACGTTCGCCGTTCACTGCGGCTCGAGCGAGTCTTCGAGCGGCACAGAAACGACGACCGAGACCACGACGACCGGCACCATGGCCAGCGAGATGGCTTCGGAGACGGCGATGGGCGTCGCCGAAGCGCCGGCGGTGCGGCCGGGCGAAGTGCCGGCCGACCTCCCGAACGGCCTGCTCGTCACGTACTCCCCGTTCACCCAAAACGACCAAGGCCGCTGGACCCAGCCGGCCGCTGCGCGCTTGGAGCTCATCAGCCGCCGAGGCGGCGAGTGGCGCGTGGACGTGATCACCGACGACGACAGCAACGTCTTCCACAAGGCCATGGTCTACACCCGGCCGAACACCCCGCCGGCGATCTTGACGGTGGGCGGCATGGGCGCGCACGTGAAACTCTGGCGCAACGAAGCGACCGGCTGGACCGCGGAATCGATCTGGACCGAGACCTTCGACGGCACCGACCGGATGCGCGACGTGGAAGTCGCAGACCTGTTTGGGGACGGCGTGCCCGCGATGGCGGTCGCCACCCACGACCGCGGCGTCTTCGCCGTCATTCGGCCGGGCGAGAACGGCGCGTGGAACGTACAGCAGACCCCGCGCACCCCGAGCCGCATCTTCATTCACGAGATCGAGATCGGCGATCTGGACGGAGACGGAACGCTCGAGGTGTACGCCACGCCGTCCGAACCCAACACGATGGAAGGCGCACAGTCTGGCGAAGTCGTGCGCTACGTGCCGCGCAACTCCATGGAGCCGACCGTGGTGGCCAACCTCGGCGATCGGCACGCGAAGGAGATCTACGTCGGGGACGTCGATGGCGACGGTCGCGACGAACTCTACGTGAGCGTCGAGGGCGCCATGGCGCGGG
Source organism: Deltaproteobacteria bacterium (assembly GCA_034670305.1). Classification (GTDB taxonomy): domain Bacteria; phylum Myxococcota_A; class Polyangia; order Polyangiales; family Houyiibacteriaceae; genus JAXMNT01. Next base: position 5,078 of record JAXMNT010000023.1, on the reverse strand, counting down.
GCGAGAACGGCCTCGAGGTCACGACGCCGGTCGAGATCCGGCGCTACGAGGCCGGCACCGATCCGAGCGAGGGCGTGGTCATCGCGCGGATCGAAGGCGACCATCTCATGCGTTTTCTCACGGTCGGCGACATCGACGGGGACGGCAAGAAGGAGATGGTCGCGGCGGGCTTCTCCAAGGGCCTCTGGCTGCTGCGCCCGGGCGCCAACCCCAACGAAGAATGGAGCCGCGAGAGCATCGACCGGGATTCGGGCGGGTTCGAGCACACCTCGTTGCTGGCCGATCTCGACGGCGACGGAACCGACGAACTCTACGTCGCCTCCGACAACGACGGGGAATTGCGCCGGTACGTGTGGATCAACGGCCGCCCGCGCCGGACCGTCATCCACAGCCGCAACGAAGCACGCTCCATGATCACGTGGAACCTGGCCGTGGCGCCCACCGCCTTGCTCCGGGGCCAATAGGTCGAGAGCGCTGTAAAGCGCCGAAGACCGTCAAAGTGCGCAGCACTTTGCGCGAAGCGAAGTTGGGGAGGAGGCCGGAGGGGCTGTGCCCCGCAGGCCGGAGGGGGATGCGCCCATCCCCCTCGGACAACAAACGCCCTCTCCGGTTGACCGACTCGGGGGGACAGGCCATAAAGCCGGCCCTTTGGTCACGATCCCTCCGCCCACACCGGGTGGGGTAACGCTGAGCGAGACTTTTCCATGAAGCCCGACATCCACCCCGAGTACCACCCCATCATCTTCATCGACGAGGATCACGAAGTGATCGGCCGCTCGACCATGACGACCGAAGAGACGCGCGAGATCGATGGCGTGGAGCACTACGTGTTCCGCTGCGACATCAGCGCCTTCACGCACCCGTTCTACACGGGCAAGCAGAAGGTCATCGACACCGAAGGCCGCGTCGAGCGCTTCCGCAAGCGCTACGGCAAGAAGAAGGCCGCCCCCGAGGGCTGAGTGGTTCGGGCCTGCGGGCCCGACCCGTCTTGGTTCGTGCTTCGCCGCTGCTTGGGATCCAAGCGGCGGTTTCCACGCGTTCGCTCGCTCCTACCGCTTGATGCCGAGCGATTTCATCTTCTTGTAGAGGTGGCTTCGCTCGAGGGCGAGATCGGCTGCGGTGTTCGTGATGTGGCCCTTGTGGTGGTCGAGCGCGCGAAGGATCAGGTCCTTCTCTGCGGCCTCCACCATCTCTTTGAGCGGCACGCCGGGTCGGAAGTAGCTCCCCCCGCCACCACCACCGCCACCGATCGGCAAGAGCCCACGCGCGTCGCTCTCGGTCACCTCGTCGTGCGGCGTGAGGATGACGATGCGCTCGATGAGGTTGCGCAGCTCGCGCACATTGCCTGGGTAGTCGTACGCGCCGAGCAACTTCATCGCGCCGTCCGAGAGCGACTTGCCGCGGCGGTCGTTGTTCACGCAGGCCTGTCGCAAGAACGCTGCCGCCAAGAGCGGCACGTCCTCGATGCGTTCGCGGAGCGCCGGCACACGCACCGGGAGCACGTTCAGCCGGTCGAAGAGGTCCGCGCGAAAGCGGCCTTCTTCGATCTCCGCGCGCAGGTCTTTGTTGGTCGCCGCCACCACGCGGGTGTCGATCTGGATGACGTCGCTTCCGCCGACCCGCTCGAGCTCCCCTTCTTGGAGCACCCGCAGGAGCTTGGCCTGCATCGCGCTCGGCATGTCGCCGACTTCGTCGAGAAAGAGCGTGCCGCCCGATGCCCGCTCGAACTTGCCGCGGCGCTGTTTGGTCGCACCGGTGAACGCGCCTGCTTCGTGTCCGAAGAGCTCGCTCTCGATGAGCTCGGCAGGGACCGCCGCGCAGTTGAGCTTCTCGTAGGGGTGTTTCGCACGTTTGCTGCCGAGGTGGATCGCGCGCGCCACGAGCTCCTTGCCGGTGCCGCGTTCGCCCATCACCAGCACGTTCGCGTTGGCGGTCGCGGCGAGCCCGATGCGCTCTTTGAGTTCGAGCATCACCCGGCTCTCGCCGAGCAGATCATCGGTCGCGCCGGCGCGCTCCTTGAGCTCGCGGTTCTCCGCTTCGAGGTGCGCGAACCCGAGACAGTTGCGCAGCGCGAGCAGCAGCCGCTCGCTGCCGATCGGCTTCTCGAGGAACGTGAACGCGCCGAGCTGCGTCGCCTCGAGCGCGGTCTCGATCGTGCCGTGACCGCTCATCATGATGACCGGCACGTCGTTTCCCTGCTCGCGCAGCATGCGCAGGATCGAGAGCCCGTCCTGGTCCGGCAGCTGCACGTCCAGCAGCAGGACGTCGTACGCCTTGCTCGAGAGTTTGCGGACCGCGATGTCCCCGTTGCCCGCGACGTCGACGTCGTAGTCCTCCACGCGGAGGGCTCGGGACAAGGTGGACAGAATGTTTTTCTCGTCGTCGACGATGAGAACGCTCGCACCAGCCATGCGGCAAACGTACCTTACTCTGCGTGCAAGTTCGTCTCGATCGTCACCAAGCGCCCAACCGCCGAACCCGAACCCTGCTCTGGGCCGCGCTCACCGTCTACGCGTTCGGAAGCGTGCTCGTGAGTGTGTTCCTCCACGAGCCCGACGCGGTGGCCGATCCCACGATTGTGTGGGCGCTCATCGGGGTCGCGGTCCTCGACGCCGGCATGAGTTTCGCCCTCCCGCTCTGGCTGTTTCACAACGGGCTCAAACAGCGGTCGCCCATCGACGTGGAAGACGTCGCCGACCCGGACGCCGAAGCGCTCTTTCGCGACATGTCGCCGACCAAGCGGGTGTTCTCGGACCCCGAGCTGGCGCGCGACACCTTCCAACGCACCACGTACACACCCGCGATCATCGGCTGGGCGCTCGGCGTCTCGGTCGCGATGTACGGCATCCTCCTCGCAATCATCGGGGGCTTGCCGCTGGCGGTCTCGGTGCCCTTCCACGTCGTTGCCGGCGCGCTCGTGCTCGCCCAACCGCCGAGCCATCCGTGGTTCCGCCGCATCTTCGAATCGTTCTATGGAGCCAGGCTGCCGGACTAGCAGGCTGCTGAAGAACGCCCGCAGGGCGTTCTCGCAGCCTGCCCCTTGCCCCTGCCCTTGCCTTTGCCTCCGATGCCCGGCGGCCTCGCCTCGCGAAACACACGGCGTCCACGACGCGGGCAAGGGCACGGGCAAGGGCAACGGCAAGGGAGCAGGTCGCTTTTCAGCGACCTGCTAGCGGGAAGAGACCTGTGCCGGCGCGATGCGCTGCGCTTCTTCGATCGCATCCCGCAACCGGCCCTCGCTGACCTGGCCGGTGAAGCTCGCGCTGATGGTGCCGTCGGGCGCGACCACCACCGTCGTCGGGAGCAGGTCGACCTGGTACCGCTCGAGGTCGGTCGCGGACGCGAGCGCCTGTGGGAAGTGAAATCCCAGCCGCTCCGCGTGCGGAATGGATCGACTGTCCACCGCGAGGCCGAGCATGCGCACGTTGTCGTGCTGGAACTCCTCGTGGAGCTTGCTCAGGGTCGGTGCTTCTTCGCGGCATGCCGGACACCAGGCAGCCCAGAAGTCGAGCACCACCACCGAACCGCGGGCTTCGGCGAGGTCGAACGCGGTGCCATCGGTCTGCTGCACCTGCAGCGGCGGTGCCGGCTGACCGCTCGGGATCGCCCGGCCCATGATCTGGCTCGCGATCCACACCGCCCCGACCGCGATCAGGATCCCCGGAAGCGCGTGACGGATCCCGGTGCGCAAGGTGTGCAGCGCGCCGGTGGGTGTCTCGGAATCGTCTTGGGGAGTTTCGGTCATGGGGGCGTCAACGCGTCCAGCACGGGCTGGAAGGTCTCGATGGGTACGTACGTACGGCCTGCATCGTTACACGCCAAGGCCAGCGCACGGTCCTTCACCGCGAATATCTCCGCGTCGGTGTCGGTCACGGAAACATCGGACGAGCCGTCGCCGACGAAGATCACCCGGCGGTTCGAATCCTCGCCCCGGTGCCGGGCGATCACCTTCGATTTGTCGACGGCGTAGAGGGCGCTGTGGAGCTCTGTGTGCGGAAAGAGGCAAACCGCGCCGGTGGCGCGGGCCTCGAGCTCGTTGGCGTACAAGCGCACGTGGTCCCAGCGCGGGCCCAGCAGCGCCTCGATGTAGAAACGGAACCCGCCGGACGCCAACACGAGCTCGATCCGGCCCGCGTCGTGCGCGTCGAGGAGGTCGGCGGCCCCCGGCCGAAGCGCGCCGACCTCGCGTGCGACCGCGAGCAGCTCCGCTTCGCTGGCCCGCACCGTCTCCCACATGTGGCGCTGCGCTTCGGGGAGCGAGACTTCGCGCCGGTGCCACGCCTCCTCCCAGGTGGTCCAGCTCGGGTCGGCCAACCGCCGACAGAGCGCGTCGCCGACGTCCTGCAGGGCCAGCGTGCCGTCGAAGTCGCAAACGAGGAGCGGAACCGACATCCGCCAGTCTGACCTTGCGCTGGCCCAGACGCACGGCGGAGGTCGGGAGCCCTCGCCAATCCCGACTTCGCCGCCTGAAACGCAGTGTTGGCTCTCCGAAACGCACGCCACGACGCACAAGCGGTTGCGCGAGGGGTCCATGGGCAGATAGACCGCAGGGGTGACCGTTTTCACCCGAAAGTCGCGACCCTGGCGGACCGCCTGCCTGGTCGGGCTCCTTGGCTTGCTGGCGGCGCCCGTGTCCGCGCAATCGGAGCGCGAGCTGTTGCAGACGGCCCGTGACCAGATGGAGACGGGCCAGGAAGCGTTTCTCTCTCAGGACTACCCCGGCGCGGCGCGGGCATTCCTCGCGGCATACGCCGCCCGGCCCTTCAGCGCGTTCCTCTACAACGCGGGCATCGCGTACGAAGAAGCGGGCCAGGCCCGACCCGCGCTCGAGCAGTACGTCGAGTACTTGGACGCGGAACCCGACGCCAGCGATCGCGAAGACGTGGAAGCGCGCATCGGGCGCCTGCGCCTCGCGCTCGGTGAGACCGGAGAGACCGGCGGAGAGACCGGCACCGGCGGAGAGACCGGCACCGGCGGAGAGACCGGCACCGGCGGAGAGACCGGCACCGGCGGAGAGACCGGCACCGGCGGAGAGACCGGCACCGGCGGAGAGACCGGCACCGGCGGAGAGACCGGCA
>JAXMNT010000022.1:0-121544 GCA_034670305.1 Deltaproteobacteria bacterium | reverse complement strand
CGCGATGCTCGTCGCGCTGATCAAGCGATCTGACCGCTGATCCGCGGGCAAGGGCAAAGGCAAGGGCAGGGGCAAGGGGCAGGCTGCGAGAACGCCCTGCGGGCGTTCTTCAGCAACCTGCTAGACGTCGCGGTGCCGTCGCGTGCACACGCGCGTCCCTGGAGTCCGAGCCCTGTCGCCGACTCCGGAGAGTCGACGCCCGGTTCGTTCAGCGGTTGGCGGCGCGGGCCAGGGCGCTTGGGGCGCTGCTCATCGCGCTGCGGACCGCGGCCGAGAGCGCTTGCTGGGCGAGACGCTGGGTCTGCTGGGAGTTGTTGCGGCGCGGTGGTTCGCTGCCGGTGGCTGCGCCGCTGAGCATGCCGCGGATGTTGCCCTCTTCGAGCAACATCAGGCTCACCTCACAACGCACCGAGAGCTCGCCACGGGCGCGCCGGGGTTGCACGGCGGTCAGACTGCCGTCGAGGTTGAGCTTCGGAATCCGGCGGCGGCGAATCTGCGCAGCCGACGCGGCATCGAGATCGGCCTGGCTGCCGAAGACCGCGACGCCACGGACCAGGTTGAGGGTCGAGTGCACTTCGCCACGCATGACGTTGGTGAGTCGGTCCGCGCCGCGGAAGGTGGTGCGGTTGGCCATACTCCCGAGTACGATCGCGTAGCGGACGCGGGGCCATGCAATGCGGCCTGCTTCCGGCACGACCTGCACCGCGGGGTAGAACCCGCCGCCTGCGGCACGGTGCCGCGGTGCCGCTTCGGGTGCGGTGGGGGTCGCGCCCTCTTCAAGGGTTCGAATGGAACGCTGGGCCTGCATCCGCACGGATGCAGACGAGTCGCGCGACGCGCGACGCAGTGCCGCGATCGCTGCGGTGGAGCCGAGCCGACCGAGGGCGGTTGCGGCGGCGGCGCGCACCGCGGGGTTGGCGTCGGAGAGGGCGCGCTCGAGGGGACGCCGGTTGCGCGCGTTGCGGGTGTTGCCGAGCGCAAACGCCGCCTGGACGCGAACGCGAAAATCGCTCGCGCCGCTCAATGCGCGCGACAGGGCACGAATGTCCTGCGCCGCACCGTCGGTCACCGTGGCAAAGCTCACCAACAAGGTGACCAAAGCCAGTACCGAGATTCCGAATGGTGATTGTCGAATCTGCATCATCCCGCACTACCGCCCTGACACGGGATCCCGACACAGCATACGCCCAGGAGGATGTAGGAGGTCAAACGCCCTCCACCCACCTGTGGCCATTCGGCTGCACAGATTCGTCCCAGCAACGTGTCAGAGACGGAGGGGATGGGGTGCGGATTCATCGCGTCCCCCGATTGGGGGAGGGAGGGGGTGGCGGGGCCGAACGCGAGGCTGAATGCGATCCCGAAACCGATTCCGAAGCTGAAGCCGAAGCCGATTCCGAAGCCGATTCCGAAGCCGATCCCGAAGCCGAAGCCGATTCCGATCCCGATCCCGATCCCGATCCCGATCCCGATCCCGATCCCGATCCCGATCCCGATCCCGATCCCGATTCCGATTCCGATTCCGATTCCGATTCCGATCCCGATCCCGATTCCGACTCCGACTCCGATTCCGACTCCGATCCAGTGCCTGCTTCGACGGTTGCTGGCGCTTCGGTGTCCGTCGTCGGTTCTTCGGTCGTCGGTTCTTCGGTCGTCGGTTCTTCGGTCGTCGGTTCTTGCACCGGCGGGGCGGGCGGGGCGGGGTCGGTGCAGCCGTCTTCGTCTTCGTCTTGGCCTTCGAGCGCTTCTTCGTTCGGGCAGCGGTCGTCGACGTCGGGGACGAAGTCGTTGTCGTTGTCGGGGTCCATGCAGCCGTCTTCGTCTTCGAAGTCGTCGTAGTCCTCGGGCAGGTGCGGGCACTCGTCGTCGTCGTCCGCGATGCCGTCGTTGTCCTTGTCGTTGACGCGCGGGGACCACTGCACGCCGAAGAGGCCACGGATCGAGGGCGTCCCGACGCCGGCGGAGAAGCCGAGACCGGTGCCGGCGATGTAGTTCACATGGCCAGAGCGGAAGGTCAGGCCGAGCTGTCCTTCGACCGCCGTCCGCGGACCACGGGAGAACGGGTCGCGGGCATCGAGCGCGCCACGCAGCTCGACGATCGCGCCGAGCCCGGGCACCCACGGCACCGGCAGGCGGAGCGCGATGCCGAACGAGAGCTCGTCACGAAACACCGTCGTGCCGACGAACCGATCGTTGGGACGGTGGCGCCAGCCGAGCATGATCCCGGCGCCAGCGCCGAAGACATGGAAGTCCGCGGTCAGCTGAAGATCGAATGTCGCCTGACCCTCGCCAACGAAGTCCTCGTCGTTGCCGACCGGCAAGGTCACACCCGCGAGCACCGCGAGCCCCGGGCCTTCGTTGCGCACCCTGAGCTCGGTCGAGTCCCGTCCGTAGAGGCGCGCCCGCAACATCAGTCGCGGGTCGCCGAACGCGTTCGCAGAGATCGCCGGACCGTCGTCCATCAAGAAACGCGCGCGGGTGGTCTGGTGAAAGACGAGCGGCAGATCCGCGGCGACCGCGATCCGTCCCCCGAGCCCGATCTGAAACTGGAGGTCGCCCCCGAAGCGGTGCCGGATCACCCCGCGTTCGCCGTCGGGCGTGACGACGACCAGCGGACTCTTGCTGTAGTTCAGCCAGAGCGCCGTGTCCCAGCGCCAGGGCCCCGGCATGTTGGTGCCCTGCATGCCCAGAAAGCCGTCGTGGTCGAGGGCCGGCCGGAAACGCTCCACGTCGAGGTTCCGGCTCTGTGCGGAAGCACTCGACCAGCCGGACAGCAGCAGGAGCAGCACGAACGAACCCCGGAGTCCGCAGCCAAGGCGAGGGATCACGCCGCCAGGGTCGTTGAAGGCCGTAGTCGAGGCAAGCACGATGTGGCGGCGCACCCCATGCACCGAGACCGCCATGTGCGGGGCAGCGCAACGGCGCCCGATCGAGTATTGTACGGCTCCTGAATGACGGAGCCCTCCCCTCATTTCCGCCGTGGTGAGCGACGCCCGATGGCGCTTCGGGTGCGGTTCCGAACGGGAGAACAGCTGGTCCAAGAGGGCAGCACCGTCGATGTGGGCATGGGTGGCGCGTTCATCGATGCGCGCAGCCTCCCCCTGATGGGTCAATCGATCACACTCCTGTTCGCCTCACCCACCGCGTGGGATGATCTCGAGATCGCCTGCAAGGTTCGATGGGTCAGCGACGGCACCGCGGGCCGTGCGCGCGGCTTCGGCGTTCGGTTCGAAGGACTGAGCGCTGGGCAGTCGAGCGCGTTGTACGAGCTGCTGCAGGCGGCCGACTTTCTCGATCCCGAGGCCACGTGAGCGACGGCTTCCAACCCCTCGCCGCCGGCGAGCACGCCACCACCGAGGTCATGCCCGAACCCGACGAATGGATCGGACGGGTGATCGGCAACCGCTACCGCATCGAAGAGCGGCTGGCCGAGGGCGGCATGGGCACGGTGTTCATCGCCGAACACCTGACGCTCGGCAAACAGGTCGCACTCAAGACGATCCATCCGCGTTTCTCCGACGACGAGTCGCTCGCGGAGCGGTTCGCGCGCGAAGCGATGGCGACCGCCAAACTCGACCATCCGCACGTCGCCAGTGCCATGGACTACGGCAAACTCGACGACGGCGGCGCCTACCTCGTCATGCAGCTCGTCCGCGGGCCGAGCCTCATGGACATCATGGAGCGCGACGGCAAACTTCCATGGCCGCGCGTGTGTTCGCTCGGCGCGCAGATCGCAGACGCGCTTGCTGCCGCCCACTCGGAAGGGATCGTGCACCGCGATCTCAAACCCGAGAACGTGCTCATCGAACCGCGCGACGACGGCTCTGAACTCGTCAAGGTGCTCGACTTCGGGATCGCGGCGTTGGTCGGCGACGCGGCCGGCCCGCGCCCCTCGGCCGCACAGCTCGGGGAGATCCCGCGCAACGCACTCACGCGCCGAGGCATGGTGGTCGGCACACCCGGCTACATGGCGCCCGAGCAGGCGCTCGGAGAACCGATCGACCACCGCACCGATCTGTACTCACTCGGCATCCTGCTCTGGGAAGGCATCGTCGGGCGTGCGCTCTTCGACGGGGAGACGCTGAGCGAAATCGTCCGGGAGCAGTCCGAGGACGACGCGATCCCCGCCCTGATCGAAGCATCCGGCGATCCCTACGTGCCAGAGACGCTGCAACGCCTGGTCGTGCAGCTGTTGCGTTACGAGCGCGACACCCGTCCCTCGAACGCGGCGTACGTACGCGACACCCTGCGCCGGCTCACCCTCGAAGCGAGCGTGGGCGGCCGGGTGACCCCACCGATGGGCAGCCTCACCGCGCGCGTGGATCCTTCCACGACCCCGACGATCGACATCACCACGAGCCGCGGCAAGTCGGACGCGACGCCGCCGGCGAACAAGCGCTCTTTGGTCATGGGGCTGATGGCCACCGCCGTGCTCGCGCTGGTGGTGGCCGGGGTGATCTGGCTCGTCCGACGCCCGCCCGAACCCGTCGCCACCGGCCCCTCGGTCGAGCAGGTGGCCGAGCTCGTGGCCCAGGCGCGTGCGGCCACCCAGACCGAAGAGCTGCGACGCCAAGAAGGACTTCTGTTGCACGAACAGAGCCGCGACGTCCGCCGAGCCGCCGCCACGTACGTGCTCGACTTCGAACCGGCCGATCAAGTCAGCGGCTGGATCCGCGCCGTCGCGCAGCTGGAGCACGCGATGGGATGCCACGCGATCCGCGCCGCGCTCGCGCAGATCCGCGAGAACCCCCATGTGGGCGCCCGCGGCCCGGTCGAACGCTTGCACCGCGCCTCGCGACGCGGCCGAGGACGCCGCACCTACCGCTGCGTCTCCGGCGATCTGCGCGACACCCTCGAAGTCCTCCCGGAAGAAGAGCCCGAAGGCGAAGAAACCACCGAAGACCCGACCTGAGCTCCGGAGGCGGAGTGGCTACGAGGCTTGTTGGGTCTCTTGTGCTTTGCGGGCTTCGAGCAGAAGCGCGTCGACGTCTTCGCGCAGGGTGGCGAGTTTCGACTGGAGCGCGTCGACGAGTTTTTCGTCGAGGCCGTCCACGCGTTGCAGCAACCCTTCGAGGCGGCGGGCCGTCGAGCGCGTCTTCTCGAGCGCGTCGATCTCTTCCTGTCCCTCCGGCTTCGGAAAGAAGACCGGGTTGAAGCTGCGGCGCAGCACCGCCACCGACTTGGTGTCGTCGAACACGGCACGACGCAGCTCGACCACGTTGTCGTCGCCGTCGTCCTCGTCGTCGTCGCCCACCGGACCACCGTCCCGCTCGGCGATCGCTTTGGCGAAGTACTCGACCGCGTCGATGCTGGGCATGGGCTGCGCGAGCCCATCGCGCTGCAGCACCTGGGGCGCGTGCTGCTGCACCACCGCGAAGCTGCCGGTGAGTTTGTCGACGGTGGCCGAGGTGAGGAGCAGCTCGGTCGCGCAGTAGGCGTGAAAGTCTGCGTAGCCCCACTTCTTGTACAACCCGTGTTTGCGCACGGTGGTCAACGCATCCGCCATGTCCACCCACGAGCGCTTGAACAGACGGGCACGGCGAACGAGCTCCAACCGGGCGCCATCGGCGCCGCGGGCTCGCAGTTCTTCTTCGAGGGCGCGGAGTTTTTCGTGAGAGGCCATGGGCTGGCGAGTCTGCCAACTCCGCCACGAGTTGGCGACCCCAACCTTGCCAGCCGTCCTTCCTCGGACTGGTACTCTCTCCGCCATGCTGCTCCCGGCCAAGCGTCAGTTCGTCTTCATGGGGGTGGTGTTCCTGTGGCAGTGGAAGCGCACCGCGTTCTTCCTGCTCGCCGGTCTCGCCGTGACGACATCGGTCGAGGTCTGGAAATGGACGTTCCTCGAACTCCCCACGTTGCCGCTCGCCGTCGTCGGCGCTGCGATCGGGATCTTCGTGAGCTTCCGGACCAACCAGGCCTACGACCGCTGGTGGGAGGGACGCAAGCTCTGGGGCCGACTGATCAACGAGTCGCGTCACTGGGCCTCCCAGGTCACCAAGTACGTCGAGGACCCGCAAGTCCAGAGCCGCCTCGTACACCGACACGTGGCGTATGTGCACGCCCTGCGCTGCGTTCTCCGCAAAGAAGATCCCTTCGTCGACGACGACTTTCGCGCCCGCATCGCGGTCTCTGGCGACGATCCGACAGCGCTGCGCGAAGAGTCGAGCCTTGCGCACGCGTTGCTCGACCTGCAGCTCGAAGCGGTGGTCGCGCTCAGCGCGGCCGACCGGTTGAGCGAGCTCCGGGTGCACTCGATGGACCAGACCCTGCGCGAGTTGGTCAACGTGCAAGGGGGGTGCGAGCGCATCAAGAAGACTCCGATGCCGCCCCTCTACGGGTTGCTCGCGAACCGTCTCGTCGAGGTCTACGCGATCCTCTTTCCCCTCGCCGTGGTCGAGACCATGTCCTGGTGGACGATCCCGGTGAACCTGCTCGTGTGCACCGCGTTCTCACTCATCGCGGAAGCTGGAAGGGTGCTCGAAGATCCATTCACGATGTTCCTCAACGGCCTTCCGCTCAAGGCGATCAGCCGCATGATCGAGGTCAACATGCGCCAACGGCTCGGCGAGACCGATCTGCCGCCACTGCTCACCCCCGACCAGGGCGGTCTCCTCATGTGAGCTGCGTGTGAGCTGCTCGTCTTCGCGCGCGGCGATGAGTCGGCGTGCGGGGCTCAGCCCCACTGACCGCTGGACTTGAAGAGCCCGAAGAGCTTGCCGAGCACCCGGCTGATCCTCGTCTCCGGGAGCTTCCATGTCTCCGCCACCGGGGGGCCGGTGTACACACCAAGTTCTCGGAGCACATCGGCCAATGGGCGCTCCCGTTCGAGGACCACCTCGATGGGCGCGCCGGTGCGTTCGATGACCGCGTCGACCGCCATCACGCAGGCCTCGTCAAAGGAGACTCGGATGCGCACCGTTCCCCCGTCGCGCAGGCGGTCGTCCTTGGCGACCACGGTGCAGAGGTACTCGTTTCGCGACACGTCCGCGGCCTCTCCCTGGAAGAGTGGTACCTGCACGACGCCGCGCCGGTCCGCGCTCGCGTGCACCACCTCCTCGAAGGGCAAGCGCGCGCTTCGCTTCGCGATCGGCACGAAGCGGCGTCCGTCCGCCGCGTGCCCAACGGTCATGGGCAGCAGGTCGAGCAGGACCGGGCCCTTGTCCGAGCGGATCTCCTGCGCCAGCAACGCGGCGCCGAGCGCGACCGCCTCATCCGGGTTGATTCGTTTGCTCGGTCTCCGCCCGAAGAGCTCTGCCACGGTTCGCTGGACGGCCGGGATCCGCGTGGTGCCGCCCACGAGCACCACGTCGTCGACCTCGGTGGGCAACATGCCCGCCGAGAGCAGAACACCCCGGGCGATGGAGGCCGCGCGCTCGATCAGCGGCTTCGTGAGCACTTCGAATGCCTCGCGCGTGACCGTCACGAAGAGGTCGCGGCGTGGGTCGCGCGTGAAGCCAGGGAGACGGACGTCGTACTCCGTCTGCACGGAGAGGGCGCGCTTGCAGAGCTCCGCCGCCTCGCGAAGCCGGACGGTTTGCTGGGGGCTCGGATCGAACTCGGCGATGCCCTCCGCGGAGAGGAACCCCTCCAAGAGAAGCGAGGCCAGCGCATCGTCGAAATCCTCGCCGCCGACGAAGTTGTCGCCGCCGGTCGCGATGACTTCGTAGCGCTCCCTTCGAATGTCGACGACCGAGAAGTCGAAGGTCCCACCGCCAAAGTCCCAGACTGCGATGCGTGCCTCTTCGTCCCGCGCGTGACCGTACGCAACAGCCGCGGCGGTGGGCTCGTTGACCAGTCGATGAACGGTCAGCTCCGCCATGTCCGCGGCGCGCCGGATGGCCTCGCGCTGCACTTCGCTGAAGTACGCCGGTACGGTGATGACGGCGGCCCGGATTTCACAGCCGAGGAAGTCCTCCGCCGTGCTGCGGACCTCTCGCAGCACGCGCGCCGCGATCGCGTCCATGCTCACGATCTCGTGGCCGAGATCCACACCGAAGCGTTGCCCCTCCGCCTCTGCGATCGGATACGCAAAGTGGGCCTGAAGCGACTGCGCGAGTTCCTTGGTGTAGGTCCGTCCGAGGAGACGTTTGCTGCCGTAGACGGTGGCCTCGGGGTAGAGCACCTGACGGTCCGCCGCACGCTGCCCGATGTGCACCCGACCATCGCGCTCGAAGTTGATCATCGACGGGATGGTGTTGCCACCCAGCCGCCCAGGGATGATTCGAGGCCGCCCATCGTCGACCCACGAGGCGCAGGTGTTCGTGGTGCCCAGATCGATTCCGATGATGACTTGGTCGAGCGAGCGCAGAGAAAGCGGGGCGATCGGTCGCACGATTTGCCCGTCGTCTGCAGCCCCGGGAAGCGGGGGGGGACCGCCGACGCGCGCCGCTGGGGGAGCCACGTCGGGCATGGAGATCGAGACCATCCTCGCATCGATCCCCACATCGAGAAATGTGATGCCCATGCCTTCGGCGAGGTCGATTCGCACGACGCGCGCGGTGCCGTCGACGATGGTGTGGCCCGTGTCGTCGTGCAGTTCGAACTCGATGATCGCGCCCGGTGCAGAGATGGCGTCCGAGAGCACGAACGCGCCGGTGTCGCTCACGTCGCGCACACGGTCGAGCTGGAGGAAGTCGTCCCCTTGGAGCTTCCAGAGGATGCGCGCGGAACTCGAGAGCCGTTCAGCGCGTCGTCGATCCCTGCTCACGCCCAAACCTTACGCGGTTTCGTCCCGTGTCCATCGAAAGATCGACCCGGGCGATGTCGTCTCGTGTGCAACCTCTAACCGCGGCGGCGCATCCACACGCCAAGCGCGAACAGCGCCGAGAATGCTGCGCCTGTCCCGCCGCCTTCGCCGGGGGAACGGCAGCCGCATCCGCTTTCGTCGCCGGGCGGTTCGATCGAGCCGTCCGGGCGGGGGCCGCCGGCGTCCGTTCCAGCGGCGTCGACGCCCACGCCGCCGCCATCCACGCCGGGCATGCCGCCGTCGGGCGTGGGACCGGCGTCGGGCACGTCGACGCGGACCGTGGCGGTCAAAGACAGGTCGAACGACACATCGCTCGAGCCGGCGCTCGATTGTTTCACCACCGCCGCCACCACGTTCATGCCGGGTCGCAACAGCGTCGCGTCGAGGTCCATGCCTTCGCGCATGTTGTCGTCCGAGGACGTCGACGCGTACTCGTCGTGGGCCAGTGAACCGATGTTGCGCGAGAAGACCTCGACGCCGTTGAGGAAGACCGCGATCGCGTCGTCGTAAAGCACTTCGAGCCGAGCCGCGGTCGCGTCGCCGGGCACTTCGATCGACTGCCGGAAGTACACCGTCGGCACGTTGGGATCGGTGTCGTAGAGCACCGTCGCTTCGTCGCCGTCGCCATAGCCAAGCTGGGCAGGGCCGCTGTCCCAGCCGCCGGTGGTCGTGTCCCACCCCGCCGCCGGTTCTGCGTCGTCTTCGTATTCCCACACGCCGCCGAACGGGATCAGCGTGTCCTCCGTGAGATCGGTGATGGCGAAGCGGCCGCTGATGCCGACGACCTCCGGCGCGTCCGCGTCCGAGACCCGCACCCGGGCCACGCTGGAGACGACGAGCGGCGCCATCCACCCGAATCGGCCGGTGTCCGCCACGCGCGACACCACCGGAATCCAACTCGCACCGTCGTCGAGGCTGTAGTCGATCGCGACCTCTTCGGTGGGACCGGTCGCCGACCACTGGATGTCGAGGCCCGAACCGGCGAGTACCGCGCTGCCGGCCCGCGGCGCGACGACCACGATGCCTTCGCCTTTGACGAGCGTGGCCCAGTCGGACTCGGTGCCGTCGAGTTGGATGTTGTGAAGGGTCATCGACGAACCTTCGACGTCGACCACGACCGAACCGTTGACGATTTCGTCGTGCGCCATCACCGGGTGGCCGAGCGGGCCGCCGACGCCGGTGCCGCCGTGTCCGGCCACGATGTACACTGCCCCGTCGCCGCGCATGTCGTAGGGCCCGTCTCCGTCGAGACGGCCGTCGCCGGGATCGACGATGTGGCCGGCAGCGGTGGTCGGCGTGTCGTAGGCGCCGTCGATCAAGTACGAACGTTCGTAGCTGTGCGAGTGGCCACCGAGCACCAGATCGACGCCGTAGCGTTCGAGGATCGGCGTCGCGAACTCGCGCATGTCGATGTGCCGGCCTTCGCGATCAGAGTCGTGGCTGCCCTTCGTGTACGGCGGGTGGTGGTAGAACGCGACGATCCACTCTTGGTCGGTCGCCGCGAGGTCTTCTTCGAGCCAGTCCAGCATCGGGCTCGGTGCGGTGATGTCGGAGTCGGCCGAATCCAGCACGATGAAGTGCACGTTGGAGCGGTCGAACGCGTAGTACGCCTCGGTGCCGCTCACGACGCCACCCGCTTCGCCCGCCGAGGGCAACACGTAGCCGTCGTAGTAGGGCCCGCTCTGGTCCATCGAGTTCGCCGTGTGCGCTTCGTGGTTGCCGAGCGCCGGCCAGCAGACGGTGTGCGCCATCACGTCTTGGTAGATCGTGAAGAACTTGTCCGAGAACTCGCTGTCGGTCCCGTCGGAGTACGCCATGTCGCCCACGTGGAGGAAGACGTCCGGCGGCGCGCCCGCGGTGTACGCCATCATCGCGTCGCGGACCCGGCGCTGGTTCGTTCCGCCGGTCCCGGAGTCGCCCACGACCCACATGCGGAACGGTTGCGTGCTGCCCGCCACCGGGGGCGTCACGAAGTAGTCGTTCGCATCCGCGCTGGCCGGACAGGTCGTGCCCGCGGCGTAGTGGTAGCGGGTGTCGGGGGTGAGGCCGGTCAGCCGGATCGCGTGGTCCGTGCGTGCGGTCTCGTCGCGGACCGATTCCGAGAGCGCGTCGATGGCGGTGCCGTAGCAGACCTCGCCGGGCCCCGAGGCCGCACGCCACACGACGGTGACTTCGGTCGGGGCGAGCCGCTGCAGGTACGGCCGCCGTTGCGCGTCGGCCGAACTGGCGAGCGCGACCCAGAGTGCGCCTGCACAGCACAGCGTCTTGATCAGAAGTGCGCGGGTCATCGGCCCACCTCCTGGCGCGCAGCGTCCAGATCCTCGGCGGCCCCTCGGCTCGGTCTCGACCTCAGCCGGGCTTCGGCCTCTTCCACCGCACGCGCGCGTTCGCGCCGCGCCTCGTCGTGCCGACCGAGCGCGTCGAGTTGCCTCGCACGCCTCAGGAGCCAGCGGGTCTGGACCCGGAGTCCCGCACGCGCTTCGTCGATCTGCCGAAGCGCCTCGGTGTGTCGTCCGAGTTCGTCGAGCACCTCCACGAGCGCCAGCCGCAACGTCGCTGCGCCCCGCAGACGAACCACCGCGCGCTGCAGTTCGGCAGCGGCGACATCGAGCCGACCGAGGTGGCGCAACACACGCGCACGCCCGAGGTGCAGATCGATCGCATCGGCGCGCGAGAGCGCCGCGTCGTAGTCTTCGAGTGACTCTGCGAAGCGTCCGTCCGCCTCGCGGAGGGCCGCCCGGAGCGCCCGCGCCGAGAACGAGTCCTCGAGGTCGAGCGCGATGTCGAGTTCTGCCAGCGCGGCGGTCTCCTGGCCAAGCGCCACGAAGAGCTGGGCGCGGGCAACCCGCAGACTGGAGTTGTCGGGCGCCAGCGTCGTCGCCAGGTCCAGATCGGCCATCGCGTGGTCGAACTGCCCGATCTCGGCGTGCAGCCGCGCCCGCTCGGCGAGCAGCGCCACGTCTTGCGGATCGATCGCCAGGCGTTCGTCGATCTGGGCGATCGCGACCTCCGCTTCGACGTCGGCTCGGACGGCAGCTGTGCTGAGAACTGCCGACACCGCGAGCCAACACGCGAGCGGCCGCCAGGGAAACTGGAAGGTCATCGGTCGAGGGTACCCCTTCGGCCGCCTGCGACGCGAGGGGGGCGACGTTCGAGCAAACACATTCGCGGGCCCCGATCCGAGTCGAGTTCGGTATGGTCGGTCGGTGTCGACGCCAGAACACGACGGTCCCGAGTTGGCGACGCTGGGGGCGCCGACCGAAGGCATGGAGGCGCTGACCTCGGTCTGGCTCGAGCAGGGCATCTCGCCATCGAGTCTGGAGCTGCGCGACGACGACACCCTGGTGGCTTCCGACCGGCACCTCTCGATCGACTCGGAGACCCTCGCCGCCCCCGACGGCCAACGCACCGCGGCGTTCGGCGCCCGGCTCGGCGAAGCGGTGGTGCTCGGCGAGGTGATCGGACGCGGCGGCATGGGGGTCGTCCAGGTGGGCGTGCAGCCCTCGCTGCGCAGGGAAGTCGCGGTCAAATCGCTGCATGGTCCGGGCACCAGCGGCGCGCTCGCGGGGCTCCTCAAAGAAGCGTGGGTCGGCGGCACCCTGGAGCACCCAGGTCTGGTGCCGGTCCACGCGCTGGCGCCACACGAGTTCGGCGTCTCGGTCGTCATGAAACGCGTCGAGGGCGACTCGTGGCAGGAGCGGCTTCGTACCTTCGACCGCGGTTCGGTGCCCGGCGCCTTCCGCGCGCCTGAGGTCGATCCAGAATCCGCCACCGAGATGCAAGAGACCGAGGCGCCCGAGCGGTCGAGCGCGCGCGGCGTCGATCTCGAGAGCGAACTGCGTGTGTTCATCCAGGTGTGCCACGCCGTTGCCTACGCGCACAGCCGCGGGGTGCTGCACCTCGATCTCAAACCGCAGAACGTCATGCTTGGCGCATTCGGCGAGGTGTACCTGGTGGACTGGGGTCTTGCCGCTGGCATGGAGGGCGCGCCGGACTGGCTCCCACGCGCGTCCGGCATCGCCCGCGTCGCCGGGACACCGGAGTACATGGCGCCCGAACTCGCCAAGGGGGTCGGCGCCGAGATCGCGGCGCACTCCGACGTCTACCTGATGGGCGCGATCCTCCACGAGATCGTCACCGGGCAACCGCCGCACCGCGCGCCGCACATCCTCGGTCGCCTCTACAAAGCGTTCCTCAGCGAGCCGTGCGACTACGAGGCGCTCCCAGACGAACTCGCCGCCATCCTGCACCGCGCGATGCATCGAGATCCGGCTGCGCGCTTCGCGTCGGTGAACGCGTTGCGGGAGGCGGTCGAGTCCTTCCTCGAACACAGGTCGACCCTCGAGTTGCTCGACGTGTGCAGGCGCGGGCTCGCCACCGTCGAAGCCGCCGCCGACCGGTCCGTTGTACAGCAGGCCGCAGAGACTCAGGCCGCAGCGACCCAGGCCGACGCGAAGATGGACCTCGCGCAGTCCACCGTGCGCGACGCATTCGTCTCGAGCCGCTTCGCGTTGAGCGCCGCCGCCGAAGCGTGGCCCGAACATCCCGAACTCGAAACGCTTCACGAACGGCTGCACCACGCGATGGCGCGGTGGGCGATCGGCGCCGAACGCGCGGAGCTCGCCGAGGCCTACGTCGGAGAACTGCGCACCCCCCACCCGGAGCTGACCCGCGACCTCGACGCGTTGCGCGCCCGCGAGCGCACCCGGGCCGCGCACGTCCGGAAACTGGAGCGCCTCGAACACGACCACGACCTGCAGGTGGGCAGCAAGATGCGGCGCGGTCTCGGCGTCGCCCTCGGCCTGGTGTTCATCGCGGTGAACCTGGCGATGGGACACGCCGAGCGCGCCTCGATCCTCTCGCTCGGGTACGCGGAGATGGGGGTGACCGGCGCCGCGGTGGCCGCGTTCATCGCGCCCTACACGTTCTTTCGGCGGAAACTCATCTTCCAGAACCATGCGAACGCGGCGGTGCTCGGTCTCTGCATCTGCACCTTCTTCGTCGTGCAAGCGCACTGGCTCGTGTGTTTCGAACTCGGCCTCGCGTTCCAGCACGCCTTGACCCTGACCCCGCTCTACTACCTGCTCGCGTTTGGTGCGTTCGCGGTGCTGGTCGACGTGCGCTTCTTTGTCGGCCCCCTCTTGCAGATCCCGACGCTGCTCCTCGCGAACGTCTACCCCGAGTGGGCGTACGAGATCATCGGGCTCGGCGGCGGGCTCTCCGCCATGAGCGTCGGTCTCGCCTACCGGCCCGCCGACAACAGCGAGGCCGCTTCGTGAGTGCGGCGCCGCTCGAGGAGGCCAGCGCGCGGCTCGCGACCCTGTGGGAAGCACGGGGACTCTCTCCCGACGCGTTACTGCAACGCGGCGATGGCACGTTGGTCGCCAGCGGCCGCGACGCGCTCGCAGAGAGCCAGACGCTCTTCGCCGACGCGTCGTCCGAAGCGCAGGCCTTGGCGCTCTCCCCGGAGCCGATCGAACTCGGGCGCCTGCTCGGCAAGGGCGGCATGGGCGAAGTGCGCGAAGCGGATCAGCAGTCGCTCCGGCGGGCGGTCGCGGTGAAGACGGTGCTCGACTCGAACGACGACGGTTCGGTGTCGGCGCTGCTGAAGGAAGCGTGGGTGGGCGGCGCCCTCGAACACCCACACATCGTCCCGGTCCACGCGTTGGCGCGTGCGGGCAACTCGCCGGCGATGCTCATGAAGCGCATCGAAGGCGAGAGTTGGGCCGAGCGTCTCGACGCGCACGGCTGCGACCCCAGTGATCTCGAGGGGCACCTGCGCATCTTCATGAAGGTCTGTCAGGCGATCGCGTTCGCGCACAGCCGCGGGGTGCTGCACCTCGATCTGAAGCCGGACAACGTGATGCTTGGCGCGTACGGAGAGGTGTACGTCGTGGACTGGGGGCTCGCGTGCGGTCTGCCGGGACGCTCCCCAGAGTGGCTCCATGAGACCACCGACATCCTCGGCGTCGCCGGCACGCCTGGCTACATCGCGCCCGAGCTCGTGGCGGTCGACACCGCGCACATCGACGAACGCACCGATGTGTACCTGCTCGGCGGCATCCTGCACTTTCTTGTCACCGGCACCGAACCGCACGAAGGGGAGTCGCTGATGTTGCAGCTCTCGGCGGCTCTGATGTCTCTGCCGCACCGCTACGACGAGACGGTGCCGGCCGAACTCGTGGCGATCCTGCACCGCGCCCTCGACGCCAAGACCAGCGGCCGGTTCGAGAACGTGGAAGCGCTTCGGGCGGCGGTAGAGACGTTCCTGGATCGTCGCGCGGTGGACCGGCTGATCGGACAGGCGCGCCGCACCCTCGTGCACATCGCGGGGCTCGAGGCGGCGAGCGACGCGCTCGTCGAACCGCGGTTTCTCGAGTGCGAGTTCGCCGCGGTCTACGCACGTCAGCAGTGGCCTCAGAGCGACGAGATCGATGCACTGGAAGACGCGATCGCGGCCGCCCGTTTCGACCGAGCGATCGCGCGCCGGCGCCCCGACGAAGCGGCCGCGGCGCTGACGAGAATGCGGCAGCCGTCCACGCGGCAACGAGACGCGCTCACCGCGCTGCAGCGAGAGGTTGCCGACCGCGCGAAACATCTGGCGCAGCTCGAGCAGATGAGCCGCGAGCTGGACATCACGCTCGGGCAAGTCGACCGGCGGCGCATGTTCCTGGCGCTCGGGTTCGTGTGGGCCGTCACCAACGTCTTGTTCGGCGCGTTGACCCGGACCGACATCTTTCCGATCGGCTACCCAGAGCTTCTGACCGAAGGGGTGCTGCTCGTCGCCACCTTCATTCCGATCGGCTACCTCCGCCGAGACACGCTCTTCTTCAACCGGGCGAACCGGCGCCTCTACGGAGGGCTGATCGCCACCGCGGTCGCGGTCGAGTTGTTCTGGTTGTCCGCGTTCGTCTCCGACCTGCCCGTCGACCACGCGCTCGCGCTCACGCCGCTGCTCTACACGTACTGCTTCTCGGCGCTTGCGATCACGCTGGACAAACGGCTCTGGTGGGGGACCGCCTGCCTCGCGGTGGCCGCGGTGCTGACGGGGCTGTTCCCCGAGTGGGCGTACGAACTCATCGGGGTCGGCGGCTTCGCGGCGGTCGTCGCCACGAGCCGGGCCTGGGCCGCCAGGAAGTAGCCAGGAAGTCGCCGGGAAGGAATGGACAGCGGCCGCGGCGGTACACTGTCGCATGGTGTTCTTTCGCTCTGCCGCCGTGGCCGTGTTCTCTCTGCTGACGGCGTGTTCCAGCCCGCTGCAGACGGTGCAGCCCACGCCGATCTCGAATCCCTCGGAGGCGCCCGAGCCTGCCCCGACGACGCTCGCGGTCGAAGGACCGCCTGCCCTTCCAGAGATCACCGAACCGATCACCGGGCGGTACAACATGGTCTACGACATCGAGCGGTTCTCCTCGTGGCTCGTGGCCGGTACGCAGGCGGGCGCGGTCGTCTGGGACACCGAACGCCAGGTGGTCGTCGCGCACCACGAAGAGTTCATCTGCAACAGCGTGCAGGTGACCCTGGGCGCCGCGTGGTTCGGCTGCGACAAGTCGGTCCTCCGCTGGGACGGGACCGGCTGGACGGCGCTGCTCGAGAACCAGGAGAACGACGCGGACTACCACCAGCTCGTGCTCGGGCCGCAGGGCGAACTCTTCGTCAACTACGGCTCGACCGCATGGGTGTACACGCCGCAGGGATTCCAGCCGACCGCCGTGGCCACCGGCGCGGGCGCGTACAGTGTGGTGTTCCATGAGGGCGGCCTGTGGTCGATCGACTTCATGGGCGGGTTGCAGACCCCGAACGGCTTCGTCTCGATCGACTCGGTGGGGTACCCCGGTCGGGACCCGCGGCGGTTGCGGGTGGACGCACGCGGCCAGCTCTGGGTGGAGGACTTCGGCGCGGGGCTGTACCGGTTCGATGGTCAGGTCTTCCAGCACCAGCCGGGCGTGGACAACAAGGGCACGGGGGTCGCCTACGACGTCTCCGCCCACCGGCTCTGGCTGCTTCATTACACCGAGGGACTGGTTCGAACCGACGCGGGCGTGGAGACCCGGATCGATCTGAGCGACATGCTCCACATGCGCGACCTGCACCTCGACGACGACGGCACGATGTGGGTCGCCGGCTGGCGCGGCATCGCGCGCATCCAGGTGGTGGGCACAGAGACGACGCGTCAGGATCTGCGGGTGCCCCAGGCGATCGAATGAACTCTTGGTGTCGAGGCGCGACGGCTTGGTAGGATCGGCCGCGTGAAAGACGATGCCGCCCGTCGCACAGAGATCTGCGCTGCGTTGAATGCACTCGAGGCGGCCACTCGGATCTGCGTGGTCCGGTTCAGGCGCCACACGGCAGGGTCCGCCCTCGGGCATGTGGCCGATGTCGTCGTGGACGAGTTCAGCGGTGGGGATGCCGTTGGAGACGAGCGCTCCGGACGACGAGGACACCCGGGCATGCGCGTGGTCGCGCTCGATGGCGAACGGGTGCTCGGTTCGTTCGAGAACCACCCGATCTGCGAGCCCGAGTTCGAGAACGCCGTGATCCCCGCCGCCCTGCGTGCCGCCAGCCGCATCGGAGCGGTCTTCGAGCTCTGGCGGGAGGAGACGCTGTGTGTCTCGTGGACCGCCGCCGAGCTTGCGCCATCCCGTGGCGGCTACCGCGACGCACCGGCACGGGTGCCTCGAGAAGAACTCGAAGCGGCCGGGTTCGAAGTCAGTGGCGACGGCACCGCGGTGCGGCAAGCACGCGCACACCCGCCGGCGATGTGGGCCGCGGTGGCGCTCGGCGCGCTGTGTCTCGCGGCGTTTCCATTCACCGCGCTGGCGATGTTGTTTCGTGAGCCGCGCGAACTCTTGCTGGGGACCTTCCGCCGTTTCCAGCAAGGCTGGCAAACCGAATGGTTGCTCGAGACCTCGCCGGCGGGCGCCACGATGCGGAGCTCCGCGACCGGAAAGCCGACCACCACGACGCAGGTCCCGCGCCACGGCGCCATGCGGGCCGCCCTCTGGCCGGTCGGCTACGCCAAAGACGAACCGCGCACCCAGCTGGTCGTGATCCACGAAGGGGGCGTGACCCCGGTGGAGTCTCCGCGACCCCTCGAGCCGATCGCGGCGTTCCTCCAGCGCTGGCTGGAGCTAGCAGGTCGCTGAAAAGCGATCTGCTCCCTTGCCGTTGCCCTTGCCCGTGCCCTTGCCCGCGTCGTGGACGCCGTGTGTTTCGCGACGGCGAGGCCGCGAATCGGAGCCCGATGCCCAGCGGACGAAGCGTCGTCGCGATGCTCGTCGCGCTGATCAAGCGATTTGACCGCTGATCCGCGGGCAAGGGCAAAGGCAAGGGCAGGGGCAAGGGGCAGGCTGCGAGAACGCCCTGCGGGCGTTCTTCAGCAGCCTGCTAGCAAGAGCGCCAGCCCTTCAGGACTGGCGCTCCGGCGGAGGTGGTCAGCTCCGGCGTCGGCGCATCAGCAGCATGCCAAACGCAAGCGCCAGCAGACTTCCGCGCGCGCCCGATGCGCCCACTGCGCAGCCGCCGCTCTCGGTCGGCATCATCGGCTCGGCGGCTGGGAAACATCCGCTCACTTCGCCCGCGGGCACACAGTCGAAGCCCTCCGGACAGGGGCTCGTGTCGCAGATGCGGGTGCAGGTGCCCGCACACAAGCCGGTGCGGCAGACGCCGTGGTTCATGCACGGTTCGCCGAGCCCCACGCCGGCCGGCACGCAGCGATCTCCGTCGGTCGTCGGTTCGCACTCGAAGCCCGCTTCGCAGTCGGCGCTGCAGTCCAACGCGCAGACCATGTCGCCGTCGATGCCCACGCACTCGCCCTCCGCGCAGTCGTCGGTGTGTACGCAGGGTTCGCCGGGCGTCACTGCGTCGCCGCGTACGCAGCGCGCCTCCCGGCAGTGGTACCCGTCCGAGCACGAGTCTTCGGTGCACGCTTCGGTGCAGAAGGGCTCCCCGCCCTCCCCCATCGCGCAGTCCATGCTGGCGCAGTCGCCGTCCGCGTCGCAGGGCGCACCGAAGGGTCGGGGCATGGTGGAGAGCTCGGGCGGAATGCAGCTGCCGCAGGTTCCGTCGGACTCGCAGAGCGTGCCGCCACCGCAGTCGCCTGCCGCCGGGTCGCATTGGCGCGCGCAGATCGTGCTGCCGTTCACCTCGGCGCATCGGCCCGATGCGCACTCGATGTCCATCGCACACGCAGTCCCGTCGGGCGCGCTGCCTTCTCCGGTGAGACAGCGGCCTTCGCCGCAGGCCGTCGCGGAGCAATGGAAGCTCGGCGGACAGACCAGAATCGCGGACCGTGGATCGCAGTCGCGCACGCAGACCCGACCGGAGGGCGTGTCGTCGCAGCGTCCACGCGAACACTCTTCGTCGCGCGCGCACGGGTCCCCGATCAGCGTGCAGCCTTCGTCGACGAGATCGTCGCAGTCGTTGTCGATCGAGTCGCAGACCTCGGTGCTCTCTTCGCACGCCGGCTCGAAGTCGAGCGCACTGTTGATCATCGTCAGGTGCTGCGGCACGGACGTGAAGTAGTGCTGGCTACGCGAGCCACAGCCCCCGATGCCGAAGCTCGTCACACCCACCACGCGGTTGTCGACCAGGAGCGGACCGCCGCTGTCGCCCTGGCACGTGTTGGCGGTGCCTCGGGTCAGGATGAGCCGCGACCCGCGATCTTCGATCCGTGTGTTGCCGCTGAACTTGAGTCCGGAGTCTCCTTCGGCGGAGGAGCTGGGGTTGGTCTTGCCGAACCCGATGATCACCGCCGCGGCGCCGATGTCGGGCAGTGCCGTGCCCACGCGCCGGGTCGGGATGCCCGGAAAGGCACGCGGCAGAAGGATGACCGCGATGTCGCGGCCATTCTCGAGATCGGAGTCGGCGTACGCGCCCGAAGTGGTGCGCACTTCGAATGCGGCCATCGTGTCGACCACGCCGGTCGGGTCGTCGGTGATGACGTCGTGCCCGCGCACGATCAGCAGGTCACTCAGCGGCACCGCCACCGAGCGGCCGCTGGCGTCGTCCTGGTACACACAGTGTTTCGCGGTGAGCACCGCGTACGGACCGATCATGGTGCCGCTGCACAACCCGCCGGCGCCCGCGCGGCCGAGGTTCACCACCGCGACCACGTACTCCGCCCGCGTCTCGCGGGACCCGTTGATGATCGGTGACTCGATCGCCTCGACCGGCTCGCTCGCGCAGCCTCCGAGAGATCCCACCACCAGTACGCCCACACACCAAGTCGAAAGCCAATGCCGCATGCCAAGTCTCCTCGCGGCGCCATGCTAGCAGCCAACCGCCCCCTCCGCCCCGACAGAGACTCGGCGGTCGGGGAATCGACGTTGCGAAGCGGAGCGAGGGGGTGCGCCTTTCGGGATCCAACCGAACCCGGCCGGTTGAAAACCACTCCAGAAGGCACACGAACCCAGCCCGCTGAGGGCTCAAACTGCGAAGTGTGCTCGTCAGGCGGGTTTTCGCGCTATCACCTCTCCGTGGCCGAGTTTCAGATCGCAGCGGCGTCCGACGAAGAGGTCGCCCGAACGCTCGCCGAGAAGCTCGTCCGAAGCGCGGACCTGAACGGGGCCGAAGCCGACCAAGCACGCGCCGAGCTCGCGATGGTCTCACGCACGGTCTCGGATCTCGTCGCCGACGATTTGGTGCGCCGCATGCAAGCCGACGCCCTGGCGGTCTGCGCCGTGTTCAGCAACCACACGGTGCCGCTCTGGTTTGCCAGCAGCCGCGACAAGCTGGTCGCAGGGTTGGAGGCAGCACGATCGCGTGAGCCGATCGTTGGATCCTTCCTGATGATCTTGAACACGATGCAGGTCCGGAAGGAGAGCCTGGAGAACGCGAGTACACGTCGGAGGCTTCTCAGCGTCCTCTCGCGCCCATGGGTCATCGGGTTCATCTGGCTGCCTGCGTTTGCCCTGCTGGGGGCTGCCTTCTCCGTCGACTCGTGGCTCGCTCGACTCCTCCTCATCCTCATGGTTGGTGTGCTCTTCACGTTGGCCTATGCGGTGGACGCGCGAATCCGGCGTTGCCCCTCGTGCCATCGGTATCTGGCGGCGATGGCCGTAGGCGCTCAGCACACCGGCACGCACACCGAGAGCGTTCAGGTCACGACCTCGACGGGGTCGACCGGGCACGTGAACCAGAGCGTGGACAGCTATGCGACGCTCTGGCGCTGCGTTCACTGCAAACACCGTTGGCAGAGCTGAGCCCGCCGCATCGGTGCCGGCGGGACGCAGGAGGAAATGCGAGTGGAGCATTCGTGAGGATTGCGAAAAGCTCTCCTCATGAACGCCACCTGGCTCGCGTCGTGCGCATGCGCGACTCTCATCGCTTGCTCGTCGGCGGGAACGACAGCGGGGACGGTTGCCCCCGAGGCGCCTGCCTCCGAGGGCGCGGAGGCAGCCTCCGAGGGCGCGGAGGCGGAGGTCGCGCTTGCCGGGCCCAGCGACCCGGTCCTCGCGTCGTTGCTCGACTCGGTCGACGAGTTGCTCTTCTGCCTCGACACGATCGACGAACACGATCGGTGGACCGCACGGGAGAGCGACCAGCGAGGCTACGGAGACGACGAGGACTGCGAGGGTGCGTGCGGACTCGCGCTCCCGGATCCAGGTCCGGAGCCGGCGCTCCCGGAACCCGAGTTGGTGGTCGAGTCGATCGAGGCGATCGCGGAGCGTGCCAGCGCGTGGGCAGAGGCGCCGTGGACGACGTTGACCAGTGCGCTCCGCGAAGCGGCCGATGCCGCGAAGGCGGACCTCGACTCCGAAGCGCTGGGGGTCGCCGCGGTGAACCGAGCCTACGAAGCGCTCGCCGCTTCTGTGGGCAGCGGCGTCGTCGACGAGCGGCTGTGCTGGCTCGCGATGCGGTTGGCCGCCGCAGACGCCGAGGGGCTGCAATCGGCGTTGTTCGCCGAGTCCGAGGAGGCTTCGCTGAATCGTCAGGTGCGTGAGGCGATGGACGAGTCCGATGAAGCCGAAGACGACGAGGACGCGAGCGACCTCGACGACGCCATGGACCAGGCGGCCCCCCTCGTAGAACGTGCCTCCGTCCTACTGCGCCAAGGACCGACGAGCGCGCCCGAAGCGAGCGAGACGCTCGAGGCGCTGGAGGCGAGCGTCGCGCCCGTGCTCGGCCGACGGACCGTCGCGGCGTTCCGAGCGGGACGCGAATCGCTCCAGGTCGTCTGCGGAGTCCACGCGGCGCAGTGAGCGCAGAAGCAGAAGCAGAAGCAGAAGCAGAAGCAGAAGCAGAAGCAGAAGCAGAAGCAGAAGCAGAAGCAGAAGGCCATCCTCTGCTTCACTCGGCTCCTCGATGCTGGACGAGCGAGTGTTGAACCAGGACACTGGCCCCATGGTCGAGGGGAACGCGTCAGACACGCCTGCGATGCATGGCACCTCTTTGAGCCAAGCGGACCTCGAGCCGTGGCTCCCCGACGGCCCCCCGGTCCTGGCGTGGGTCTACGCACTCCGCTTCGAGACGGCCCTGCCTTGGGCGGAGATGGTTGAACGCCTCTCCCAGGCGCGCGAGGAGATCTCGGACTGCCGGGCCGTCGAACAAGAGAAGCGGCGGCTTTACCTGGTCTTCGATCGCAAGCAGTGGGGCGGGACCATTCGCCGCGACCGCGGCGCGTACCTCTTCGAGCTCAGCTTTCGAAACATCGGCAAACCCTGGGGCTCCAACCACGCACTCTTCCTCCTGCTGGAATCGGAGGTGCTGGGCATCCTGGAGGGCGAGAGGCTGGCGTACGAACTCAGCCACACGCGCTGAGCGAGAGCTGAACCGCAACCTCGTCCTGGGGTCCGACCCGTTCAGAGGTGAGATGGGACGCGACGCGCGGAGCTAGACCGTTCCGTACCCGATGGTGGCGGTGTTGCGCAGCGTGATCGTGCCCGCTCCAAAACGCTCGGCGACGATCTTCGCGAGCGCGTCCCGCAGCCGGGCGATGCCCTCGTCGCCGATGCGGTCGAAGAAGATCTTCACTGGCGGCGCGCCCGACGCCGCGCGAGTTCCAGGGTGAGCGCGCCGGTGCCCGCCGCCACCTCGACCGCCTCCATGTCGGCGGCGACCTCAAGGCGGGCCAGGAGCTCCGTCGCGAACGGCTGCATCATGCGGGGGGCGAGTTCCGCATACTCGCGGCTCGCCGCACCCCAGTTCTCGGGTGTGTGAGGATTCATCGGAAGATCCTACCGCATCGCCGAGACGCTCGGGCACGACCCCCGGCGCAACCCTGGAAGCGCACGAGCTTCTGCGTGACGGCGACCAGGCTCAGCAGTGGCAACTCGAGGGGCGTTCAGCGCTGCGCGCTGTCGAGTCTTCGGCGGCGGGTTCAGTACATGCCGAACGGCAGGCAGACCCAGACCTCCATCTCCACGTGATCGACATCCAAGGAGGTGCGCCGCGGGAGCCGCTCCAAGGAGGGGCTGGGGTCGTCCGAGGCAGGCACGGGGTACGCGTTCCATCCGAAGTACCCGAGCGCCATGAAGTACGTGTGGGCACCGATGCGGAGGAGGCCGAAGCGACCGGCGAGCTGCCCACCCCATTCGAAACGGGTTCGACCCCGGGGATGACGAACTTCCATCGTAGAGGTGCCGGTCCCGTCGCATACCGGGTGGTCCTCGAACCGATGACCGCGTCCGAAGGTGCCGCGCGCGCCGATGGGCGCGAGGATCTGCGCGCCGGATTCATCGCTGCGGCCAGGTGTGAACGCGCGCTCCATCTGCGGTTCGAGCCACGCGAAACGGCCGACGTGCGCAGGACCGACAGCGAAGAACCCCTCGCAAGGTGCGTCCACCTCGACGGCCGAGAAGCGGTGGGTGGTTGCGCGCACTCCGTCGTCCGCATCGTACGGGACCGAGTGCGTGGTGATCACCACAGCCCGCCCGCGGGCGCCCTCGCAGGCCCCCGCTGGACCGGCCAATCGGAACGTACTCGGCACCACGCGGGTGGACGCCTCGACCAGGCGTTCGTCGAAGTCCCACGCTTCGTCGTCTGGATGCGTGCGCTCGGTCTCGTCGATCACATCGAGCACGACGAACGTGCGCTCGTCCCAATGGTCGACCGTCAGCACCGCTCCGTCCTCGAACACATAGGGCGCGAGCGCGGGCACCGGGGGAAGCGGAGTGGCGCGTGGGTCGGGCGCAGGCGCTTCGATCTCGGCGCGCCCTTCGACCTGCGCTTCGACCTCGGGTTCCACCTCGTGGACCCGCGCAGCGCGCTCCGATCCCGATCCGAGAGCGGGATCGGATCGAAGCTCCGCCTCCGCTCCCTCAGGCGGCCCACCACACCCCGCCAACACCGCGAGTACGACCCAGATGCGCTTCATCGCTGAACGCAACGCGCCGGCCCCCAGCTGCGTATTCCCCACCGCGCCGCTCAGACCGTTTCGGTCGCGGGCGGCTTCATCGACTCGGGCGATCGCAGCTCGTGGCGTCGACACTTGTCGAGGAAGGTCGTGCGTTTGAGGCCGAGCAGACGCGCTGCTTCGCTCTTGTTGCCATCCGCGCGCTCGAGCGCTTGCACGAGGATGCGCTTCTCGAGCTCGGCGTACGTGCCGTCGAGCGACACGGCGGGCGGCTTTTCGGGTACGCGGCCGGCCGCCAGCAGACTCGGCAGATCGGCCCGCCGCACTTGCTCGCCCTGTGCGTTGGCGACCGCGTGGTCGATCACGTGCTGCAGTTCGCGGAGGTTGCCGGGCCAGCTGTAGCCGAGCAGCACATCCAGCGCCGATTGTTCGATGCCGATCGGACCGCGTCCGAGCACCCGACACGCGCGGTCGAGCGCGAGCAGTGCGAGCGAAGGAATGTCTTCGCGGCGCTCTCGAAGCGCCGGCACACGCACCTCGATCGCGCCGAGCCACTGCGCCAACTCCGCGTCGAGCGCCTGCACGTCCTGAAGTGAATCGAGCGGCAGTCGACTGGTCGCGACGATCCGCACATCGACCCCGTACGTCACGCCCTCGACGGTGCGCGCCTGCTGCGAGGCGAGCGCGTCGGCCAATGCGGCCTGGGCCGCCGGCGGCAAAGCGACGACGTCGGCCAGAAGAAGTGTGCCGCCCTCGGCGAGTGCCAGCCATCCGGGCTGCTCGGCGTCTCCGAAGAGCGCCGCATCGGCGGTGTCTCCGTCCACACCGCCGCAGTCCGCCACGACGAACGGCTTGTCCTTGCGTGGGCTCGCTTGGTGCAGGCGGCGCGCGACGTGATCGATCGGGATGCCGCCCTCGGCGACGATCGCGACCGACGCGTTCATCGTGGCGACCGCCGCGAGCCGCGTTTCGAGCGCGCGCATGCTCGCGCTGTATGCGATGAGCGGCATCACCCGACGGCCGGCCCCGCGCCCCGCTCGGAGCGCGTTGGCCTCTGCCCGGAGCCGGCGCGCTTCTTCGGTCGCGTCGTCCATGCGGTCTTGAAGCGACTCGACCTCGCGACCGGTCGACCGAGCGCGGCGGCCCGCCCGTTCGCTGGCGGCAATGAGCGCCACCTGCGCGCCGACCTCGAATCCGAGCGTGCGAAGCGCTTCCATCTCTTCGAGCGTGAGCCGCGCTCGGCGGCGTCCGCGCGGGACGAGCAGTGCGCCTTCGATCTCGCCGTGCACGCCGAGGGCGATGAGGCACAGCGCCTCGCGCGACTCCAGCACTTCTGCGAGCACGCGCCACTCGGGCCGACGAACCACCTGCGCGATGACGTCCGCCGCCACGATCACCGTGCCCGGCGAAGGCAGGTGCTCCCGGACAGCCAATGGCACCTGGGCGTCGGTCTGCAGCGGCACGCCCGCGACATCGACGCGCATTTCGCGGCTCGGCTCGAACGTCCACAGGAGGGGGGTCGCGTCCGATCCTGAGGCCGCGCGCAAGGAGGGCAGCACCGCCGCCGCGAGTTCGTCGAGGGTGGCCGCACGCCGACTCGCTTGGCGCGCCGTGTCGACGGCATCGAGCAAACGGCCACCGAACGGCGCGAGGAGCTGCCGGACCAACCGCGTCGAGGTTCGCCACACGACCAGGCCCACGATCCAGGTCCCCGCCACCACCAGCGCGATCGCGACGGGATGCGCTGGAACCGACGACCAGAAGAACCACGCCAGCCCACCCAGTGTGGCGAGGGTGAGCGAGTGCGAGATGTACGCCCGGACTGCGGCCGCCGCGCGCAGGCGTCGTTTGGGATCGACGAGCGCCGTGTGCCCGTACATGCCGATCGCGGCGCAGACGCCGAGGGTCTGCATCGCCCAGTCGGAGCGCACGTCGACCCCGCGCTGCGAGAGCACGGCGAGCGCCACCCCCGCGATCAGCCCGGGCGCGAGTCCGAGCTCCGCCCACGCGTTCGCCGCCAAGGCCGCCGGCGCACTGCCCGCACGTCGTCGCCCGAGCCGCAGCACGAATGCACCCGCAACGCAGGCCAGTGCAAACCAGGCGGGCACGTTCGCGACCCGCGCCGGCACGAGCCTGAGGTCCCCGAAGAGTTCAAAGGCAGGGAGCGCGGCCAATGCCCCGAGCGCGGCCACACAGGCCGCCGACACGAAGACCAACGTTCGGAGCCGCGCGACGACCGAATCCGGCACCCGCGTGGCGAGGTCGAAGAGCACCGCGCTCGAGAGCGGCATCGCGATGGCGAGCACGAGGTCGCGCAACAACGAGAGTCCCTCCGGTTGCACCAGGGACGCGAAGGCGATCCCGCTCGCGACCCCGAGCGTCGCCACCCGTCGCGCGCCGGGCACCTCGTCCGCCAAGCGGCGGCGCAACCAGAGGGGCGCGAGGGTCAGTCCGACCGCCAACGACGCGAGCACCCAGCCGGCCCAATCGAGCCCACCGGAGAGCGATGCGGCCTCCGCGATCAGGTACAACGCGCCCGCCGGACCCAGCAGCGGAAGTATGCGGGAGTTGCGCATCAACGACGGGCTTGGACCGACTGGGGCGTGGGCGGGGAGGATTGAGACATGGTGACGTAGGAGAAACGGCAACGATCACGTGGATCTGCGCTCTCCCGTTGTGGTCGCGAGGGGCCCGATCTTATCATCCGCGCCCCGGCGGGCCAGGCGAGCCAACCGCACATCGCATCCGAGCAAAAGAGGACGAGTATGACACCGGCAAGCCGACACGCGAAACTCTGCAAACAAATCGCGAAACACAACTACGCGTACTACGTGCTCGACGCCCCTTCGGTCAGCGACATCGAGTACGACGGGCTCTTTCAAGAGCTGCGCAAGCTCGAGGCGGAGCACCCGGAGCTGGTGAGCGACAGCTCGCCCACCCAGCGCATCGGGGCCGTTCCGAAGTCCGGGTTCAAGAAGGTCACCCGGGCCAAGAAGATGTACTCGCTCGACAACGCGTACACCGACGACGAAGTCGCCGAGTTCGACCGGCGCATCCGCGACGCGCTCCCGAAGGGGACGAAGTACCGATACGTGGCGGAACCGAAGATCGACGGCGCCAGCATCGAGGTCACCTACGAGAACGGCGTGATGGTGCTCGCGACGACCCGCGGCGACGGAGAGACCGGAGAGGACGTCACCACCAACGTGCGCACCATCCGAGCGATGCCGCTGCACATCGACGAGACCCGGACCCTCACCGTGCGGGGCGAAATCTTCATCTACGGCGCCGACCTGGATGCCGTGAACGACCAGCGCCGCGCGGACGGCGAACCCGAGTTCGCCAACCCGCGCAACGCTGCGTCCGGATCGCTTCGTTTGATGGATCCGCGCATCACCGCCGAGCGACCGCTCCGGGTCTACTTCTACGATCTGGTCGAGGAGTACTTCGACAAGCAGACCGAGATGCTCAGCCACCTCGCCAAGATCGGTCTGCCGACCCACCGGCTCGAGAAGATCTGCAAGGACAAGGACGCGGTCCTCAAATACATCGAGAAGTTCGACAAGATCCGCAAGACCCTGCCGTACGAGACCGACGGCATCGTGCTCAAGGTCGACGAGATGGACCTGCGCGCCACGCTCGGGTTCACCGCGCGTTTCCCGCGCTGGGCCACCGCCTGGAAGTATGCGGCCGAGACCGGCGAGACCGTCGTGCGCTCGATCACCTGTGACGTCGGCCGCACCGGCGCGCTGACGCCCGTCGCCGAAGTCGACCCGATCCCGCTCAGCGGCACGGTCGTCGAACGTGCGTCGCTCCACAACCTCGACCAGGTGGCGTCCAAGGACATCCGGGTGGGCGACACGGTCGTCATGCAGAAAGCCGGCGAGATCATTCCGCAGGTGCTGCGGGTGAACACGGACCTGCGCCCGAAGGGTTCCAAGAAGTGGAAGCCGCCCTCGAAGTGCCCGGCCTGCAACGAGCCGGTCGTTCGGGAGGATGGCCAAGCGGCGCTGCGTTGCGTGAGCGCGTCGTGTCCGGGGCGCCTGAAGGCCGGCGTCTGGTACATGACCCGGCGCGCGTGCATGGACATCGACCACATGGGCAAGAGCCTGGTCGAACAACTCGTCGACGCGAAGCTCGTCACCGACCTGGCCGACGTGTTCGGGCTGCACGACAAGAAGAAGGAACTGCTCGCGCTCGACCGCATGGGCAAGAAGAGCGTCGACAACGTGCTCAAGTCCATCGAAGACGCACGCAAGGGCCGCACGTTCGCGCGCCTCATCACTTCGCTGGGCATTCCGCTCGTCGGCACGGTGGCGGCGAAGGTCTTCGCAGAGAAGTACAAGACGCTCGAGAAGCTGCTCGAAGCGGCGGAGGACTCGGACGCGATGCAGACAGAGCTGGCCGCCATTCACGGCATCGGCGACAAGATGGCCGCGAGCGTGGCGGACTTCTTCGGCAACAAGAGCCAGCGCGCGATGCTGGAGAAGATGCTGGCGCTCGGCGTCGTGGCGAAACAGCCCGCCAAGAAGAAGGCGGTGGCCGGCACCCTCACCGGTTCGTCCTTCTGCGTGACCGGCGCGTTCGACGACAAACGGGAGGCCATCTGGGTGCGCATCGAAGCCGCAGGCGGCGAAGTGCACAAGAGCGTCAAGAAGGGCACGACCTACCTGCTCGCGGGCGCGAAGGTCGGCAAGACGAAGATGGACGCCGCCGTGAAGAAGGGCGCGAAGGTCATCGACTGGGACGCCTTCTTGGTGCTCGAGAAGGGCTGAGTTCGAGCACGAACAGGGGCAGGGCACGGGAGGGCACGGGCAAAGGCAAGGGCACGGGCAAGGGTAGCCGGGCGCTTTCGCGCCCGGCTAGGCGATCCAGCTGATCTCGTACACGCAGTTGCTGTCGCCTAGGGCGGGGCTGGAGATCAGGCTGACCTCCACTTCGGACGCGCCGAAACGGTCGAGGCTGCGGTCGAGAAACCCGATCAAGAAGACGCCGAAGGTGAGGCTGCTCTCGCCCGACTCGTCGAGCTCCAGGCGCGCGTAGCCGCGGCCCATCCGGCCGACGTGCACGTCCACGCCGCGCACGAGTTTCGCGAGCACCGTCGGCATCTCGGCGATGAGCAGTTCGGGCGGCGGCGCGGGCGGCCGCACTTTGCGCATCGTCTCGAACGCGCCTTCGGAGGCGGCGCGGCCGCACTGCACCACCAGATGCAGATCGTCGCGACCCATCTGCGCATCCACGGTCTGCATGAGCGCATCCACCGCGGGGAACGGGATCCAGTCGTCGTCGCCGATGCCGCGTTCGAAGACGTGGCGCGCCACATCCGGGAGGGTCTCGAGCATCTCGGTCAACGCCCGTTCGCCGTACCGCCGCGAGACGAACCGGAGGATCGACAGGCCGAGCGACCCCGCGTACGAGCGGTCGTCGATGACGGTGTCGTCGCCGGCGGCGAGGTCGGGAAACGAGTGGCTCGCCGCGTCCTCGATGGCGCGTTCGCGCTCCACCGGCCGCGCACGGCGTGGCGGATCCACCGGTGCGCTCGGCGGGTCCAGCACCGGCACCGGGGGCAAGCCGGCCTCGGTCGCGTCGGCCTCGGTGGTGCGGGCGTCGAACGGCCGGTCACGTTTCGAAGCCGGCACGAGCGAGGACGCGACCGGCGGCACGGCCGGCGCTTGGAACGGCGTACTGAACGGCAGCTGACGTTCGGTGGCGTCGGGAAGCAG
Organism: Deltaproteobacteria bacterium; assembly: GCA_034670305.1. Lineage (GTDB taxonomy): Bacteria > Myxococcota_A > Polyangia > Polyangiales > Houyiibacteriaceae > JAXMNT01. Next base: position 91,783 of record JAXMNT010000022.1, on the reverse strand, counting down.
CGGCATGTGGGCGCCCGCGCCGAGTGGCGTCGGTTCTTCGAGATCGCTGCTCTGCAGACTCTCCGCCGCACTCGAGCCGTCGGATCCCGTCGCGGGGACCGCACTCGACTCCGCCGCCGCGCGTCGTTTGCGCTCCGCTTCCCGTTCACGGCGCGCCTTCGCCCGCAGCTCCAGGATCTGCTCCGCCTCCGACGGCGTCACGACGCGTTGCTGCTGGGTCTCCCGCGCCCGGATCCGGAGCAGGTCCATCGTGAACGAGTCGCTGGCGAAGTCTTCTTTGGGCACCACGCGTCCACCGAACGGGACGAGGGCCGCAGCGAAGTCCGCGCTCGTGGCCCAACGTTTGTCCCGCTCTTTCGCGAGCGCCTTCTCGATCACCTTCTCGAGCGCGCGGGGCACATCCCGGCGGATGGTCCGCAGCCGCGCCGGCGGGTCGCTCTTGATCATGCGCGCGAGTTGCCGGAAGGTCGGCGCGTCGAAAGGCCGACGACCCGCGAGCATCTCGTAGAGCACGATGCCGACCGAGTACACATCGAGCCGGGGGTCGCGCCGGTCGTCGCCCCGCAGCCGCTCTGGCGCGCAGTAGGCGGGCGTGCCGACCAAGGTGCGGGCCGGTGTGAGGTTCTTGCCGCCGTCGATGCGTTTGGTCGGCGTGACGAGCGCCGCAAACCCGAAGTCGCACAGCTTCACGAAGTCCGAATCGCCGAGCAGCGCGATCAACATCAGGTTCGCCGGTTTCAGGTCCCGGTGCAGGATGCCGCGGTCGTGCGCGGCGGCGAGTCCCGCGAGGGCGTGGGTGGCGATCTTGCAGGCCCGTTCGATCGACAGACGCCCCTCTTCCGCGATCACCTCCGAGAGGGAGCGGCCGCGGAGGTACTCCATGACGAGGAACGGGCGCTTGTGTTCGTAGCCGAAGTCGAGGATGTCGATGATGTTCGGGTGGCCGATGGCGGCGGCACTCCGGGCCTCCCGGACGAAGCGTTCGACCGAAGAGGCGTTCTCGGCGGTCGTCGGATGCAGCAGCTTGATCGCCACGAACCGGCGGAGCACCTGATCGGCCGCCTTGTAGACGGACCCCATGCCGCCGTCCCCCAGCTTTCGCACGAGGTGGTACCGGCCCTGCAGCGTGGTGCCGACGAAGGACGGCTGGTCCTTCTTGCGCCGTCGCTTCTGCTCGCGCTCTTCTGCCAAGAGGTCGAGTGTCTTTCGCCCGCCGGGCAAAACGCAAGGATCATCAGGGCGCGTTCCAACCGGCGGGCACAGCCGGCCGAGAGCGCCTGCCGCGATCTAACCGAGCGAACCGGGTTGTGGCATCATGGGGGCATGGTGCGTCAGTGGGTGGTCCTCGGAATGGTGCTCGGGAGCGGGTGCATCGATGCGGGCGGACAGTCTGGAGAGTACTGTCGGCGCGACTCGGATTGCGTCGAGGACCTCATGTGCGTCGCGAGGGCGTGCCGGCCACGTCCGCGCGCTTCGGACGCGGGACCGATGCGCGACGCCGGCGTCGACACGGGTCCGATGCCCATGGACAGCGGACCCGACACCGGGCCGGTGGCGACGGCGAACGTGCGGCTCGCGTACTTGATTCCGGATGGGCCCGACATGCGGCTGTGCATCTCGTCGCTCGTCGGAGGCGTCGAGGCGGGCGCACCCACCGGACCGCTCCCCGCGCCGCCGGACGATCCGGTTCCGTTCCGCGGCATCACGCCCTACATCCCGTTCGCGCTCAGCGCCGGCGTCGGGTACCGGATGAAGGTCTACCAGGAGACCGACACCGAAGCCGGGTGTCCCGACGCGTCCGTCGAGCCGGTCATCGTCGCGGACATCCCCGAAGGCGCCGTCGATGCGGACGCCTACGCGACCGTCGCGCTCATCGGCCTGCTCGGCGACGACAACTTCTGCGGTCCGACGTTCGACCAGCCATGCGGCGAGACCCGCGATGCGCGCGTGATGCTCTTCGAAGACGACCCCGCCATCGACGCTGAGAACAACCACCTCCGCTTCCACAACTCGCAGGTCAACGCCCCGCCGCTCGACTTCTGCTGGGACCCAGACGGAAGCGGCGGTGAGATGCCTCCGGTCGAGCTCTTCGAGAACGTCGACTACGGCGAGGTCACCCCCTACCTCACGACGGTGGCGATCGAGCGCGGGCTGCTCACCCTGCACGCGCACGTCGCGCCCGACATGGACTGCGTTCCGGAAGCGCAGATCGCGCAGTTCCTCGTGCCGAACGCCTTCTCGTTCCTGGCCGGTCAGTTCGGGGAAGCCGGCGTCAACATCGCCACCACCTTCAAAGTGGGCGAGAACGTGACCCTCTTCATGCAGGGCGTCGGCGACCCCGACGAACCCTTCCCCCCGTCCTCCGACGCCGCCCTCCTGATTCCGTGGCGCGACCAGCCCCCACCCGAGTGAGGCGCGCGCGCGCCAACCGCACGGGTTGCAGACGCGTGACCGGTTCTTAGCTTCCGACGATGTTCTGGCGGGATGCAGAAGACGACGGCGGGATCGAGGGAGACGTACCTGTCGGCCGCACCCCGGGCCTGACGCTCGAGTGCGCCAGGTCGCGGCGCCTGCGTTTGTCCATCGGTGCGCAGCGACTGCTGTGGGCTTACGTCGTCCGCGGAACGTACGGCGTGTGGACCCTGAGGCCCGACCACACGACACCCACCTCCCCCGCCATCGTGGATCCGATTCGCGCGGACGACGCGCGCCGAATTCGGGGGACCGATGGGTGGATGCGGTGGTTCGCGGCCGCTCTGGACCGCTCCGGGCACTCGCCGCTGCGGGCCGGGACCTGGAGGCTCACCGAACTGCGCGCCGTCCCACCGCCTCCGCACCAGCGCATCGGCCCAGACCGGTTCACGTCGCCGGCGACCCGTCTGCCACCCGAGGCGTATGACCTGCGGGCGTCCCTTCAGTTGCCGCGACTCCACTACGAGAGTTGGGGCATCAACGGGTCAGACGCCGTTCTCCCACTGCGTTTGCCAAGCGCGCCGGACGACGGTCGCGTGAAGTCGTGGCGCAAACACGCCCGCGACAACACGCTTCCACCCATCCTCCTCTGGTGGGTCGGGGGCCTGCAGATGTACGTGATCCTCGACGGCCACGACCGACTGCTCGCCGCGTGCGAGGAGCGCATCAACCCGCAGGTGATCGCCTTGTGGCAGCCGCTGAGCGAGGGCGGAGACGGGTTCGTTCCCGATGCGCTGGCCGCGCTCTATGAAGAGATCTTCGCGAAAGCGGAAGCGGCCAGCCATCGCGAGAGCACGCGACCTGACGAGCCCATCTGGGTCGAAGGGGAGACCCGACGTGCCGTCGATGTCTCGCCGATGGCCCGAGTCCGACTCAACCGATGGCTGGTGAGCTGCTTCCAACCGCAGAAGCGTCCAACGACCGGCGCTACCGCGCGCGCTCTGGCGGAAGACTGGGTGGCCGAGGTTCGCGACGCCTTGCCGGATGGTGAGGACGACTGCGAGATGCTCATCGACGAACGACCGCGCCAAGACGACGAGCTCACCGACTTGATCGCGACGCCGACGACGCGGGCGGAACCAACGGACCCGAGCTGAGCCGAGCGGCAGCGGCAGAGACAGCGGCAGAGACGGCGGCAGAGACGGCGGCGGAGACAGCGGCAGCGGCAGCGGCAGCTACAGCGGCAGCGGCAGAGACAGCGGCAGCGGCAGCGACAGCGGCAGTGGCAGAGACGGCGGCGGAGACAGCTACAGCGCCAGCGACAGCGCAGCTGCAGCGGCAGAGACAGCGGCAGCGGCAGCGACAGCGGCAGCGGCAGCGGCAGCCCACGCGAGCTGAGGGCGCCGCGCAGGGAGGGGCCTTGCGGGGCTGACTACGACGGCATCTTGAAGCGGCGGTGGCCTTCGGTGTCCCACCAGCGGCGGTACTTCTTCTGCATGATCTCGCGGTCGTGCTTCGGGAGTCTCGGATGGAAGCCGTAGTACTCCTGGGTGATGTGCTTCAGCTCGTCGGCGGCCGCGGTGCGAAGCGCTTCGTCGGGATGCAGGAGGGCGTCGATGAGCCACTCGATGCGGTGTCGGCCGCCGTTGGCGTCCATCCACTCGACCCAGCGGCCGCGGGCTTGGCCGAAGTCCTGCCGGGTGAGGATGACGAGCGCGATGTGCGCAGACTGGACGAGGATGTCTTCGTGGGCGGCGAGCAGATCGACCAACAGGTCGAGGGACCGGGTGTCGCGCAGTTCGCCGAGCGCGCGGGCGGCGCGGGCGCGGTGATCGGCCGAGCGACGTGGCACGCGGGCGGTGGCGCGAACCATCTGGATCACGTCTTCCATCTCGCGTTCGAAGCGGGAGAGGACGCGGAGCACGTCGAGCGCGAGCGCGGCTGTCTTCGGGTCTTCGTCAAAGATGCGGCGGCCGAGCCCCGCGACCAGGTGCGGGTGAGCGAACTCGGACGCGAGCAAGGTCGCGTAGAAGCGGGTGTCCATGGCGCGGTGGTCGAGCAACGTCGCGACGTAGGGAACCGCCGCGTCGCCGAACGCGACCAAGGTGCGCGAGATCCCGCTCACGTCCCGGCCCCGCGGCAAGCGCCGATGCGGACGGTGTCGGTCGAACCACAGTGGTCCCGGAAAATCTCGGATGAGGACCGGCAACGCCGGCTCGCCGGAAGCCACCACGTTCGAAATGGCGTTGGACGCATCGTCCGGACCGATCGCTTGCACCCGAAGCACGACCTTCTCCAGGGTGGGATCGATCTCGATCATCACCTTCGGTAGGTCTTGGCTCGCCGGCGAAGACGGCGAAGACTCGGTCCCTGGCGAGGAGCGCCGCGCGGCCGGACTCGACGCCGGCGTGATGCCTTCGATCGGCGCGATGACTTCGGTGCGTGGCGCGGGGCGGCCGCCTTCGCGGCGGGGATCGGCCATCGGCGGGCGGGAAGAGCGGGGCGTGCCCACCACCACCTCCTCGGTGCCCGCCATCGAGTAGGAGCCGGCACCGCCGACGCCGGCCTCTTCTTCTTCGATGCCCTCGAACTCCGACTCGTCCGCTTCGCCGAACTCGAGCTCCGGCTCGTCGTCGTCCTCTTCGGCCAATGGCGCAGGGACGTCGCTGATGGTGATCGCACCGTGCGCCGCGACCGCGGGCATCGCGCCGGGTTTGGGCGGTGGCGGGGCACTGCGGGGCACCCCCAGCACTTCGAACGCGGCGGACCGCTTCTTCTTTCGACGCGGCTTCGGCATCGGCCGCTTCTTCGGCCGTTGCTCTGCGTGCTCCGGCTCCACCGGTTCGGGATCCATCGGGGCGATGGGCTCGAGAGGAATGGCGTCTTCCGGGGGCGGCGGGTGCAGGCTGCCGCGCACCGCATCCTCCAACGCGCTCGGTTCGTCCTCGAAACTCGGTGCCACGCTCGGCATCGGCAGCTTGGTCGGAACGACCTCTTCGGCGGCCGCGGGCGCGGGCGGGCGAAGGGTGTTTTTCTGCGGGGCCTTGGACGCGAGGCGCGCTTTCGAGCCCTCGATCTCCGGGGCCGCGGACTCCGGCACCGGCGGGCTGAGCTTGCGGCGCAAGATGAGCTGCTGAAACGCTTCGCTCAGCCGCGGCGCGAACGCCAGGAGCTCCGGCACATCCTGCAGCCCGAAGTCGTCGCCGTTGCGATCGCCATAGAAGATCATGACGACGCGTGAACGGATCGCGACGGGGACGAGCATCGCGGGCATCGCGCCGTTGCGGTCCAGCTGGGCGCGCAGGGTGCGCTCGACGTCGGTTTGATCGAGATGCGTGATGAGCGGCACCACGCCTTCGACCACGAGCGCGAAACACGAGGGCTCGGAGAGCGAGAGCGAGATCTGCGGCATCGCCTCGTGGGAAGCGCCGGGGCCCACCGCATCGAGCCCTTCGACTTCGTCCTCGTGCACGACGAAGAGCGCGGTGTGGTCGAAGAACTGTTTGGCGAAGGCGAACCCGACCTCGAGAATGTCGTCCCGCACCTCGGCCTGTCCGAGCACGTCGACCGCGCGGCGCGCCGTCAGCGGGCCACGGTTTTTCCGCAACGCTTGGCTCTGCGGCAGCGCGATGCGGCGGCGTTCTTTTCGTTTCTTGGGTGCAGCGCTCGGACGGGGCGGCGGCGGGCGGCTGCTCTTTCGCACCCCGACCACCTGCGAGACGCTCATGCGCACGGTCTCGTTCTCTTCCGGCGCGAGCACCCCGAACCGTTTGGTGTCGGGACCGACCGCCTCGTCGGTGTCTTCGTGCTCGTACTCGTCGTCTTCTTCTTCGACTTCTTCGCGTTCCGCGACGTTGATCTCGAGCGGTGCGACGAACGGGATGGCGCCGGGTTCGCGCTGGCGCAGCTTCTCGGTCAACCGACGCAGACGGGGCTGCATCTCGACGCCGTAGTGGTGGTGGAGCGCTGCGACGAGCCGGGCTTCGGTCACCACCCGCTGGACGACCTCGACTCCGAGCAAGAACGCGAGCTGGGACTCGGTGGCGTCGTCGAGCGGATCGGAGACCGCGACGACGAGCGTGCCTTCTTCGATCGCCAGAGGGACCAGGCTGTGTCGCTCGGCGACCTCGCGCGGCACGATCCGGATCGTGTCGCGGGCCACGTTCATGACCTCGGTGCGGGTCGCGGGAAGCAGCCCGTACACCGCCGCGCAGTAGGCCGAGAGCACGTTCTCCGGGAGCGCCGCGAGCTCGAGCAGCACCGTGTCCAGGCCACCGCCGGAAATGACCTGACGCTGGATCGCTTCCTCGATCTTGCGGACCGGGACTTGTTGGTCCCGGACGAGGAGGGAAGTGAGCGCGGACATCCGGAGGGTTGGGCTCCTCCCGACCTGGGTTTCACGGGAAGTGTGAACCGCAAACCGGGAACAATAACCGCGTGATGGTCGCCTCTGTGCCCTCCAAGTGTCAATGTTTCCCGCGTGTTGGGTGAGGCACGACGCGATGCCACGGGTGGACCGGCCGTGGCATGATGCGCGGCCATGCGCCGCGCGGGACCAATCGACTCCTTGCCCCGACCGTCCGAGTCGGTCCGGCGCCAGACCCTTCGCGCCGTCGTGGTCGCGGGGATCCTCCTGCTGAACTTGGTCGAAGGCTGTCCGGTCCCCGTAATTCACCGGAGAAACGTGGAGAAACCACTCGGCCAGCGGGAGCTCGAGCGGTGGTCCGGCGTGCTGGGCGCGGTGGGCGTGGAGGTCAGCGCGCGCGACCTCGGAGAGCGGGCGATCGGATTCAGCGATGCTGCGCAGGCGTTCCGGTCAGACCTCGTCGGGCCCATCAACCCGGTCTTCGATGCGGTGGGGGTGCATCAGCGTTGGTCGCTTTTTCCCATCGCCGACCCGGAGCCCTGGTGGATGCACGTGGAGGCGCGGCGCGAGGGTGAGGGGTTCGAGCTGCTGTACCGGCCGTGGGACGAGGACCACGATTGGGAGCTCGCGCGGCTCGAGTACCGGCGGGTGCGGGGCGTGTGGAACCCAGGCAGTGCGGGCACGCGGTACGACTACCCGCGGTTCGTCGACTGGGTGGCCCGGCGCGCATTCGACGCCGATGAGACCTTCGTCGAGGTACGGGTGCGCATGGCGCAGTACTACCTGCCGCTGCCGACCGAGGAGAACCCGCCAGAGCGGACGTTGACGTGGCACTTCGAAGAGGTGCGGCGGCGGGCGGAGATGGCGCCGTGACGGAGGAGGAAGAGGCAGCGGCAGAGACAGCGGCAGCGGCAGCGGCAGCGGCAGCGGCAGCGACAGAGACAGCGGCAGCGGCAGCGACAGCGGCAGAGACAGAGACAGAGACAGAGACAGAGACAGAGGCAGAGACAGAGACAGAGGCAGAGACAGAGACAGAGGCAGGGGCAGAGACAGAGACGGAGACAGAGGCAGAGGCAGAGGCAGAGACAGAGGCAGAGACAGAGACAGAGACAGAGACAGAGGCAGAGGCAGAGGCAGAGACAGAGACAGAGACAGCTTCAGCGTCGGCCGAATACGTCGGCGAGGAAGGCCGTGCCCGTGCCCGTGCCCGTGCCCGATCCGACGGCGATGCCGATGCCGATGCCGATGCCGATGCCGATGCCGATGCCGATGCCGATGCCGAGCCCGAATCCGAATCCGAATCCGAAGCCGAAGCCGATGCCGATGCCGATGCCGAAGCCGATGCCGAAGGCGATGCCGCTCCCCGCTTGTCTCGGTGGGCGCGGTGGGTGGGGTTTTGTTCGGAGCGGGAGGGGGCGGAGCCGATGGCGTGGGTGCGGATCGGGGTGGCGCTGGTGCTGCTCGCGGATTTTGCGCACGTCGCGCTGCTGGGGCTGGTGGGGACGGTGTGGGGGCCGAGCAGCAGCCATGCGCTCGGGATCCGGGACACGTTCCCCGATCCGATCTGGACGCATGCGCTTTTCGGCGCCGAACTCGAGACCACGTACGCGGTGTTTGGCGCGGCGGTGCTCTCGTGCGTCACGCTGGCGTTCGGGGTGTTCGCCCGCAGCTCCGCCGTGGTGCTGCTTCTCGCGAGCGCGCAGCTCGGGGCGATGTTGCCGCAGGGGGACCGCGGGATCGACGTCGCCCTACGCGCGGCGCTGGTGCTGCTCGCGCTGAGCGATTGCGGCGCGACCCTCTCGTTCGACGCGTGGCGGCGTCACAAGACCTGGCGCCCGAAACGAACCTCCGTGCTCGCGTGGCCGCGGCGGCTGCTCGTGATCCAGCTGCTGTGGATCTACTTCTCCGCGGGGCTGCACAAGATGCAGTCGCCGTGGTGGCCGGATGGGGACTTCAGCGCGCTCTACATCATTCTCAACGACCCCCACTTCGCGCGCTTCGAACTCCCGTGGCTCGCCGACGTGTATCCGCTCACGCAGCTCGGCACCGCCAGCACGATGGTCTTCGAACTCGGCGCCACGTTCATGGGGCTCGCGCTGCTCGCCCGCCGCAAGCGCACGCGGGGGCAACCGCTCGGCCGCGTGTCGCGCGCGCTGCTCTGGCTGCGGGTGCGCGAGGGCTGGTTGCTGCTCGGCGTGGGCTTTCACGTCGGGCTCGCCGTCGCGATGCAGCTCGGGATCTTCCCGTACGGGATGTTGGTGCTCTACCCGGCGTTCTTCTCGCCGAGCGAGTGGCCTCCGAGACCGCTCGCGTGGCTCTCCGCCAGACGCGCGAGAAGACGCGCGTAGCTCTCGTCGCGGTCGCGGTGGATGTCGGCGAGGACCGCCTCTGCGCGCTCCACGCCGATCTCCTGAAAGATCTCGAGGTTCTGCGCGGCGACCCGTTCGTGCAGCGGGGGTCGGCGCTTCTTGGCGAGCAACTCTTGCAGGTTCACCTTCGAGAGATCGACGTAGTCGGTGCCCTGATCGGTGCCGCGCCGCATCTCTGCGAGCACACTCAAACGCACGCACTGGATGGTGGGGTCGGGGCTGCGCCGGATGTAGGGCACGAGCCGCGAACCGGTCTCCAGGTTCGCTTCCGCATCGGGATGAAACGCGGCCAGCGCCATGGGCGGCGTGCCGTTGTGGGTGGACGCGTGCCGCTCCCTCAGACGCGCGACGGCCTTCTTGAACGCGCGCGCCGTCTGACCCGCCCGGAGTGCGTCCAGGAGCGTCGATGTGTCGTCGTCCGCCAGCGACCCCAGCGGCATGACGATCAACCCGACCTCGATGTTTTGGTCCGCACCGAACCGCTCCACGACGTCGAGCGGCGACTCGTCGTCGAGCACGACCTCGATCTTCACGCGTCCCTCGCGCCGGCTGCGTTCGGCCCACGGGCAGAGGTTGAAGTGTTCGACGAACTCCTCGGCGTAGCGGAGGTAGACGCGGAGCGCCTCGCGCCGAAGCCCGTCGCGCAGTTCGGAGACGTCGCTCACGAGGCGTCGCTTCGTTCTTCTCTCGCGGCCAGGTACTCCTCGATGTGCGGGACGAGCGCGCGCCGCCGAATCTCCGCCGGCGTCTCGAACGCGGCCCACACCACCTCGCGCTGATCGACGCGGATGCGCGGCGGCCGTTCGATCTCCACCTCGTAGATGTCGAGCGTGTCCTTGCGAAACTCGTAGGGGTGTTGCCCGTGGTAGGCGTGCTCGAAGCGCCCGGGCTCGAGGACCACGCCGGTCTCCTCGCGCAACTCGCGCGCGGCGGCGGCGCGCGGATCTTCACCGGGGCGCACGTAGCCGCCGGGCACCGTGTACTCCTTGCGGTAGGAGTTTTTGACCAGAAGGAGTTTGCCTTCGCACCACACCGCGGCGAGCGCGCCGCGCGTGGTGGGCCGGCGTACGAACCAGTACGCACGCAACACCTTGTGGGCGGCGCGGAAGGCGACGCGAATGGGTGCATCGAACATGGGCCGAAGGTAGACGAGCCCAACGCCGCCGTCACCTTGCCCTGCCCTGCCTTGCCCTTGCCCCTGCCCTTGCCCTTGCCCTTGCCCTTGGTTCCGAAGCCGAAGCCGATGCCGAAGCCGATGCCGACGCCGAATCCGAATCCGAAGCCGACGCCGAAGCCGAAGCCGACGCCGACGCCGAAGCCGATTCCGACGCCGACGCCGATTCCGACGCCGAAGCCGATGCCGACGCCGAAGATGCAAGGGCGAGGGCAAGGGCAAGGGCAAGGGCAAGGCGCAAGGCGCGTCGTACGTGCGGCGCTGTTGCGGGGAAGTGTGCGTGCCCTCGTTCTGTTCGGCATGATCGAGGGGTGTCGCCGCGCCTTGTTGTTCGCACCCTCGTGGTCTTGGCCACGGCCGGCATGTGCTGCGCGTCGTGTTCGGGTCGGGCCCGCCGCGCACCCGAGCCGGTCGAGCCCCCGCCGGCAAACGACCCCGCACCCGAGACCGAATCTTCGGAAGCAGCGCTCGAGCCCGTGCTGGCACCGTCCCACACGGCGCCGCCGACCGCGCGCCTTCGGTTCGAAGACGAGGTCGCGCTGGTGGCGGACATCGAAGCCGCGATCGCGCGCGGCCACATCCCGGGCGCGGTGGTCGTGCTCGGCGACCGCGACGGCGTCGTCTTCCGGCGCGCGTTCGGTCGGCGCGCGCTGGAGCCGCAACCAGAGTGGATGACCGAAGACACGATCTTCGATCTCGCGTCGGTCACCAAGACGTTCACCGCGGCCCTCGTGATGAAGCTCGCCGAACGACACACGATCGATCTCGACGAAGTCGTCGACGCGCGCCTCCCGGAGCTCGCCGGACATGGCATCACCCCACGGGATCTGCTGCTCCACCGGGCCGGGCTCCGGCCCGTGAACCCGCTCTCGGACTACGATCCCGAGGATGCCGAAGCCTCGAAGCGCGCCGCCTTGCGGGGCGCGTTCGTGGGACGCCGTGGCACGTACGTCTACAGCGACCTCGGGTTCATCGCGCTCGGTCTCTTGGCCGAGGTCGCGACGGGACAGCCGCTCGACGCGTTGATGCGCACGCACCTGTTCGAACCGCTCGGCATGACGGCCGGCTTCCGTCCGAACGCCTCGCTCCTCAATCGCATCGCGCCGACCGAACGCGCGCCACGCCGCGGCAGCCCGCCACCCATCATCCGCGGTGAGGTCAACGACCCGCGCGCGTGGCGGCTCGGCGGCGTGGCGGGACACGCGGGTTTGTTCGCGACCGCCGACGATCTGGCGGAGTTCGCCGAAGCCATGCTCGGTGGCGGCGATCCAATCCTCGACGCCGCGTCGCTGCGCGAGATGACCGCCGACCACGAGGGGCGAGGGCTGGGTCTCGACCACGAGGACCGGACCCACGAGGGGTGGTCCGCCGACGCGTTCGGGCACGGCGGCTACACCGGGACCTGGTTCTGGATCGATCCGGTCCACGGGGTCTACGCGATCGTGCTCTCCAACCGGGTGCATCCCGACGGCAGCGGCGAAGTGGCGCCGCTTCGAAGTGCGGTCGGACGGCGCGCGGTCTCGGCGGTCGCGCGCGCTCGACCCGCACCGGCGCACGCGGTCCGGCTCGGCATCGATGTCTTGCGCGCCGACGGCTTCTCGCAGCTCGAGAACGCGCGGGTCGGCCTGTTGACCAACGACGCGGGACGCACCGGAGACGGACAGCCCACCTGGCAGGTGCTGCAGCGCGCACCCGAGGTGAACCTCGTCGCCCTCTTCGCGCCGGAGCACGGGCTGGCCGCCAACCAGGAAGGCCATGTTGCGGACGGCGCACTCGGTTCGTTGCAAGTGCACTCCCTCTTCGGAGCCACCCGACGACCGCCGCCCGAAGCGCTCGACGAACTCGACGTGCTGGCGATCGATCTCCAGGACGTCGGCGCGCGCTTCTACACCTACGCGAGCACGACGGTCGCCGCGATGGAGGCGGCCGCCGAACACGATCTGCGGGTGGTGCTGCTGGACCGGCCGAACCCCATCGGTGACGCGGTGCTCGGACCGATGTCGCAACCGAGCGTGCGCTCCTTCGTGAACTACCACCCGCTGCCGCTCACCCACGGGCTAACGCTCGGCGAACTCGCGACGTTCATGCGCGCGGAGCGTTCGATCGCCGTGCAGTTCGACGTGGTTCGGATGGTCGGCTGGGACCGGTCGATGCGCTGGGACGACACCGGGCTGCGCTGGACGCCGCCCTCCCCCAACCTCCGCACGCCTGAGCAGACCGCGCTCTACCCAGCGGTCGCGCTCGCAGAGAGCACCAACGTCTCGGTCGGACGCGGGACCGACATGCCCTTCGAAGTCATCGGCGCGCCCTGGATGGATCCCGACGCGCTCCTCGCCGCGATCGGAGAGGTCCCCGGCGTCGCGATCGAAGTCGTCGAGTTCCGCCCCACCGCGCGCCCCCACCGCCGCGCCCGCTGCCGCGGCCTCCGCTTCCGCATCACCGACGGCGCGCGCTACACACCGAACGTCCTCGGCCTCGCCATCCTGCGCGCCCTCGCCCGCACCCACCCGGGCGACTGGGAGACCGACCGCCTCGTCCGAATGGTCGGCGACCCCCGCGTCACCGAAGCACTCACCGAACGCGCCCTGGAAACTCTCCTCGCCCTCGGCGAAGACGAACGCGCCGCATTCGCAGAACGCGCGACCCCGCACCACCTCTACCGCTAGGAAGAGGACCTGGAGCCGACATCGGAAACGTCGGCATCGGCTTCGACAACGGCTTCGGCAGCGGCTTCGGCTTCGGCTTCGGCTTCGGCGTCGGCGTCGGCATCGGCATCGGCTTCGGCAGCGGCTTCGGCATCGGCGTCGGCTTCGGCGTCGGCTTCGGCATCGGCGTCGGTATCGGCTTCGGCATCGGCATCGGCTTCGGCGTCGGTTTCGGCGTCGGTTTCGGCTTCGGCTTCGGTTTCGGCTTCGGCTTCGGCTTCGGCGTCGGCGTCGGTTTCGGCTTCGGCTTCGGTTTCGGTTTCGGCTTCGGCGTCGGTTTCGGCGTCGGTTTCGGCTTCGGCTTCGGCGTCGGTTTCGGATTCCGCGTCCGCTCCCGCTCCCGCTTCCGCACCCGCTCCCGCTCCCGCTCCCCCTCCCGCTCCCGCTCCCGCTCCCGCACCCGCTTCCGCTTCCGCGTCCGGGTCCGCTTCCGCTTCCGCTTCTGCTTCCGCTTCCGCTTCCGATTGCGTTTCGGCTTCCGGCACGAACCGCTTCAGCCACCGCACGCCGCGCCGCTCCAGCAGTCGCTCCACGCGGAAGAACGGCGCGAAGGCGACGAAGGTGAGTTGGTAGAAGAAGCCGATGGCCATGAGCACCACCACGCCGACGTGGAACCCCCACACCCCGAACGACCACCACCGACCGAGCCGGGGGTGCAAGAGCGCTGCGGGCGCGCCGAGTTCGAGCACCACGCTGCCCCACGCGAGCACGGAGAAGAAGGTTGGGAACGCGGAGAGGTACGCGCCGATCGGCGAGTGGTGGCTGCCGAGTTCGATCTTCCGAACGTTGCCGAACGCGACGAAGTTTCGAAGCGTCTCTCCGTCGACGAACGCGAACCCGCTGTTCCGGAGCTTCGCGATGCCGGCCAAGAGATAGATCGCCACCGTCAACGCGGCCATCAGGCGAACCGCCCAACCGTAGTCGCGCGAGTCGGCAGGCAGCGGCTTGCCCCGCGCATCGAACGAGAGAGTGTCGGCGGCGGGTGCGAACGCGAGCACCCACACGTGCCAGACCAACAGGTTGTCCGTGTGGAGGATCTTGCCCCACGAGTTCGAGTAGGTGAGGACCCAGAGCAGGAGCGCCGCGAACACGGGTGCGACGAAGCGGTGCCGAACGCCGAGCAAGAACAGCACCGAGAAGACCAGCGTCGCGACCACGAGGACCTGGTAGAGCGTGGGCAAGGTCGGCGCGGGCGCGAAGGTCGCGAGCCCTACCGGCTGAAAGCGCGCGACGTCGTCGATCGCATAGCTCCACAGATGCGGCAGCCGAACGCATAGGTACACCGTCGCGTAGAGGCCGACGATCACCCGCAACATCGCGAGCCGGAGCGCGGGGGTGGTCGGCGCCCAGTCGAACGCGCGCCGCCATGCGCCGTTCGAAGCCGTGGCTCGAACCGCGGTCATCGCGCCACTCGACAGCCCGCGAACATCTGGCGCGCGCTCGGTTCGGTGGCGCCCTCGAAGTAGGTGACCACATCGAACGTGCTTCGGGCGATCCGAACGTGCACGATCTCGGCATGTTCGGCGGACGCCGCGACCCGCTCGGCGATCTCGCGACAGAGCCCGGGCGCGCGCCCGGTCTGAATGGCGTGCTCGAGCGTCATCATGGACTGCAGGACTTCCCGGTTGCCTGCGCTGAGCATGGGCCCGAGCGGCTGCGTCGTTCCGTCGTCTCGCACCCCGAGCGCCTGCGCGATGGTCATGTCGCGGGGCCGGTGGTGGCTGAACATCGGGTAGTGGCTGAGCGGAAAGCTGTCGTCGTCCGGGTGCCCCAGCGCCGGGGACAGGACGGTGCCCAACATCAACAGAGCGAAGATCGCCGCCGGCCAGGATGCGCGCACGACTACTTCCTGAGCAGCTGACGGCCGATGTACCCGGACGAGAGGAACCCGCCCGCCGCACCGAACACCAGACCGAACGTGTGGGCGCCGTTGGCGACCTGCAGCAGCCCGAAACACAGCACGTACCAGACGACCATCCACATGACGGTGGAGCGCGGGATCTGGACCGCGAACTGCGGGTCGTACTTGCCGCGGATCCACAGGTAGCCGAAGAGGCCGTAGACCACCCCCGAGAGCCCGATGGCGGGGTGCCCGGATGCGACCACCTCGGCGATGACGCCCCCGGTGCCGAACACCAGCGTGAAGAACAAGAGCCGCCACGACGAGTGGGCGCGCTCGAACATCGTGCCGAGCGAGTAGAGCCAGAGGCAGTTGAACCCGAGGTGCATCATGCCGCCGTGGAGGAAGGTGCCCGCGAACAGGCGCCAGACTTCACCCGACGCCACGGTCTGCTGCAGCGTGAGCCAGACCTCGACGCTGAACCCGCCGTCGGGGCGAGCGTAGCCCAGCGGCCGAATGACCAGCGCGCGACCGATCTCCGGGCGCGCCGCGTCGAGGAAGAAGAGCCCGACGCTGAAGGCGATGAGCCCGATGGTGACGTAGCCCGGCGCGTTCGCGCCATCGATGAGCCGGCGGGCTTTCTCGACTCGGTGACGGCTCTTGCGCGCCTCCTTGGCAGCCGCCTTCTTCTTCTCCCGAGCCTCGCGTTCCCGATCCTGGAAGATCGGGTCGTCGGGATCGGCTTCGAACCGGGCGAGCAAGGCCCGCGCCGCGTCGAGGTCGTCGTCGTCATGCACCATCAGCTGCCACGAGGTGCCGCGTCCCTCGCGGACCGATGCGTCGATCTGTTCGACGTAGAGCGCAGCCACCAGACGCTCCGCATCGTCCTCGTGCTCGAACACGTGCAGTAGACGCATCGACCCGACCTTACCGCCGATTGTGCCCGGCGCATCTTCTTCCCGGCGCAGACGCTTCCCGGGCCGGAAGTTTCCGCCCTAGCCTGGGCGAAGCGAGCAAGCCGTGTCACGGACGGGGTTGGGGGCCGTGCCCCGCGGCTGGACGCGCGCAGCCGCCAATCGCCCCAGATGCTTCGTCATGCCATCAAGTGCAGTGGCGGCGAGCACGTGCAGGCAGCGACGGGCGCGAATTAGGGCCGCCAGTCTCGCGAAGCGAGCCAGGCCCGTAATGGCAGGTAATATGGACCCAAGATCCTCGACCAGGCTGGGTCCAACCTCGAGCCGTCATGCGTACCTTCGTCGCACTTCTAGGGATGTTCATGGTTCTGGGAGGCACCCATGCCCTTCCGGACCAGCCCGATTCGCCGGATGAACTGGCCACGGTCGGCGACGAGCCGTTCGTCTTTCCCCCGAGTTTGACGGCTGAAATGACCTGGAGCAGCACGCGCTCCCCGGTTGGCTGGGGAAGCTTCGACCTGACAGCCCATCCCGAAACGGACGAAATCCGCGTGGACGTGCTGCTCGGCACCCCGGCGTCGCATCAGCAGTGGACCTGCGGCGCGATGGTCTTGGACGTGGACGGGGAACGCGAGCCGGTCACCGCACACTGGGCTGGGGTCCCGATGAACGATGGGGTCTTCGACGCGGTCACCGCCCAGCTGACCATCGACACCGTGCGCCGGATGGCGCTGGCCCAACACGTGCGCGTGGAGTTGTGCGGCGAGGGGGTCGTCGTGTCGCCGGAGCAGAGAATCTCGCTCCGGGACTTCGTGGAGCGGTTCGACGATCTGGCGATCTACGAGGGCCCCTCCGCGCCCTCGCCGCCGCCCGAGCTCGGTCCGCACCACGAGTGGATCGGCGGCTCCGAGTGGCTCCTCGACGACCGCGAGTCCCCCTACCCCGCTTAGAGCGCCGTGTCCCCGGACAGGGCCGTCCCATTCGTGCACACCGCCCTTTTCTCACATGAACGGGGGGCCAGCGGTTGACGCTTTGTCAGGAACCCGTCATTCCGACCCCCTATGATTTACGAGAATCGCTTTCGCGTGCTCCTCGCCTTCGCGGCGTTGAGTGTAGGGGCAGCCACTGGCTGCGGGGACACGGGCGCCGAGTGCGGTGCGGGTACGATCGAGATGGACGGCGCTTGCGTGCCGACCGCCGACATCTGCTCGGACGGCACCACGTTCAATGCAATGACGGGCATGTGTGACCCCGACGTGGTCGACGGCACCACGTGTGGCGCGGGCACCATCCTGATGGGAACCATGTGTTTCCCGGAGTCGACCGGGGACCTCTCCTGCGGCACCGGCACCATTCAAATGGGCGACGCGTGCGTGCCCGACGGCTCGGTCATCTGCACCGGCAACACCATCTTCGACACCGACAGCGGCACCTGCGTCGTCGACCCGGACGCCATCTGTGAAGGCGACCTCGTCTTCGTGATGGAGTCCTCGAGCTGTGTCGATCCCGACTCGCTCCTCGAAGGCATGGCGGACGTGCTCGAGCTCGCTGAGCCGAACGACCCCGAATACAACGAGGAAGGCTTCATGCCGCAGGAAGTCGACATCGCGGACGGCACCGGCACGTTCTTCGGATGCGTCGAGCCGACGGACTTCGACGACGACGGCACCATCGACGCCGACTTCGACTTCTTCCGCATCGTCGTGGACGAGCCGACCCTGCTCAACGTGAACGTCGACGGCATCGGCGGCGCGAACGGCGCGGTCGCCTTCCTCGGCGGCAACGACACGGACGTGGCGGACGCCGGCTGGCAGCGCTTCATGATCGACCTCTCGGGCGACGGCGCCAACGGCCAGATCTTCCTTCCGGACGCGGGCACCTACTTCATCCTTGCGACCGACGGCCGCAGCCTCCTCTTCGGGGAGCCCGCGGGCGGCCCGGACAACTGTTACTTCGTGCAGCTCGAAGTCACCGAGATCCCGACGCCCACCCCGATCACGGTCGGCATGGCGCAGCCGGGCACCTTCGGTGACCCGACCTTCTTCTCGCTCACCGCGACCGAAGGACAGCTCCTCTTCACGAACCTCGCCGAGGTGGACGCCGACGGCGAGACCCTCGACAACGCGAACCTCGCCGGCTCGATGGTCAACGTCGTCGACGACGACTTCCAGAGCCTGGCCGAGACGGACACGAGCGGCACCGGTGGTGCAGCCATCTTCGGCCTGCGCGCGGGTGAAGAAGTCCTCGTGGTCGTCGACCACGTCTTCAACCTGAACTTCGGCGACGTGGACTTCGAGCTCACGGTCGACGACTCCGCCGCTCAGGAGATGCCCGAAGACGGCACCGTCACGTTCACCCACGACCCGGACCTGTTCCGCTGGGTGTTCTTCGAGGCGACCGAAGGCGACGTCGTCAAGCTCAGCTTCGACCACGCGGACGGCGACGACCTCACCGGCATGGCGGTCTTCGGACCGGCCGGCTCGGGCAGCGCACTCTGCGCCGGCGACTGCGCCGACGGTACCGAGTACATCGCGATCGGCGACTCGGGCGTGCACTACGTCCGCCTCTACGACATCGACCTCGGACCGGACGAGACCTCGGGCCCGACCTACGACGTGAACTTCACGCGCGTGGCGATCACCCCGGCCGAGCTCACCCTCGGCACCGCCGGCGACGCCGACCTCGCGACGCACGACCGCGGATTCTTCACGGTCGACACCACGACCGCCGACTGGATCAACTACACGGTCACCTCGCTCACGAACCTCACCGAAGTGCAGATCGACCTGTACCCCCTCGGTGAGTTCGGCGTGCTCGACGTGGGTCTTGGCGCGGACGACGGCGACTTCGCCGCCGACGGCGACAGCCCCGAGCGCATCCCGGCCGGCATGGGCGCCGCGTACCTCGTCTCCGTGTCGGACGCCGACGGCCACGACGCCGACGAGACGTTCAGCCTCACGGTCGACAACGTCGCGTTCACGGATCTGGGCACGGTCGACGAGACCACCCCGGCGACCCGCACCGGCGAAGCCCTCGCGGCCGACGGTACGAACCGCTACCTCGTGCGCGACGACACGGTCGGCGAAATCGTCACGGTCGCGCTCACGAACGTGGCAGCCGCGAACGACCTCGTGCTTCGTGACCTCGCCATCCCCGGCGCCACCACCCGCACCCTTGCGGACGATGGCCTCGACGGTGAAGGCGAGAGCTTCGTGCGCTTCGTCTCCGTCGATGGACTTGTCGCGGCCTTCCGCGTCAACGACTTCGCTGGAGCCGCGGGCACCTACGACGTGACCGTCAGCTCCGTGCCCCCGCCCTACAGCAGCGCGCCCGCGGTCATCGACCTCGTCAGCGTCTGCCCGAGCGAGGGTGGCACGGGCGTCATCCTGGCGAGCGGAGACGACTCGGTTTCGATGGACCCGACCGCGCTTCCGGCCTCGTTCGCCGGGTTCGAGTTCTTCGGCGAAGTCGTCACGGAGTTCTACACCTCGACGAACGGCTTCATCTCGTTCGACGCGCCGCCCGCAGGCAGCTTCCTCAGCGCCGGCGATGGCAACATCGTCGCGCCCTTCGATCGCGACCTGGTCCCGACCGAAGTCTGTGGATTCGCCGACGGCGACACCTACACGATCGAGTACCGCGGCGCGACCTTCGGCGGATTCGACCCGGCCGAGGACATCGAGTTCCAGATCATCCTCCACGCAACGGGCGAGATCGACTTCGTCTACGGCGCAGGACAGGTCGCCACGAACCTGGCGGGCGACCTCGTCGGTCTTCGCAACGTCGACAACTCGATCGAGCTCAACTCGGCCGCTGGCGTCGTCGAAGCGAGCACGGCGATGACTTGGACCCCGACTCCCTGAGTCGGACATGACGCGGCCGGAATCGGTCGCATGACGAGAGACGGGTCGGCCGAGAGGTCGGCCCGTTTTTCTTTGGGTGGGGGTCTGGCGAAAACGCACATCCACCGACGGCGTCTGCGCGGCCGCATACTATGGTTGTCGAATGCGCCGGGAGAATTCGTGGTGCGCGGCGATCGCAAGCCTGTGCACGATCGTCGGCGCGTGCAGCACCGACGGGCCTCCCGACGACACCCAACCGGATGCGGCGACGGGCGTGGATGCGACCGACGCGGACGCGTCCGACGTGCAGGACGTGGGCCCGGTCGATGGGCAGCCATCGGTGGACGCGTTCGTGACGGGACCCCGGTTCGTTCGGACGGACACGACGCTGGTCGAACCCCAGTGGCGCGAGACCTACCCGGTGCCCTGCTACCTGGGCGACAACACATCGTGCACCTCCCTGCGGATGGGTGGAGGCGTCGCGGTTCGTGACGTGGACCGCGATGGCGACCTCGATGTGTTCCTGACCCACTTCGAAGCGCCCGACGTGCTGTACGTCAACCAAGGGGGCTGGCGGTTCGAGCCACGGACCATGGACGCGCTGCCCGAGTTCAACTTCTCGAACGGGGCCGCGTTCGCGGACATCGAGAACGACGGGGACCCAGACCTATTGGTCGGCACGGTGGGCGAAGACCGGTACTTTCTGCTGGTCAACGACGGCCGCGGCGGGTTCGACGAGGTCGGGGTGACGCGGCAGGTCGCCCAGGTCGAGACCGACGGGTTCTTTCATTCGACCACGAGCTCGTGTTTCGGAGACTTCGACCTCGATGGATTTCTGGATCTCGCCACGTCCGAGTGGCGCGTGCGGCGGTCGTCGGTGGGCGATTCCCGGAACTCGCTCCTGCGCAACCGCGGTGCCAGTGCGCCAGGGTTTTATCGGGACGTCACGACGGAACTCGGAGTGCGCATGGAGGACGTCGTGCGTGCGGGCGCCTGGGGGTTCACCCCGACGCTGACGGACGTCGACGGCGACGGCCGGCCGGATCTCTTCGTGGCCGCCGACTTCGACTCGTCGCGGGCGTTCTGGAACGAGGGCGAGTTGTTCTCCGACGGCACCGTCGAAGCCGGCGTCGGCACCGACGAGAACGGGATGGGCAGCGCGCTCGGCGATTACGATGGGGACGGTGATCTCGATTGGTTCGTCACCGCCATCTACGACGACACCTGCGCCGCGACCGACAGCTGCCATTGGGGCACGAGCGGCAACCGGCTCTACCGCAACGACGGGGACCGCCGGTTCACCGACGTGACCGACGAGGCGGGCGTGCGCGAGGCGGGCTGGGGTTGGGGCGCGCGGTTCTTCGACTACGACCTCGACGGCGATCTGGATCTGGTGGCGACCAACGGCATGCGCCACCCGCCCGAGTCCACGGGTTTTCTCACCGATCCGATGAAGCTGTGGCGCAACAACGGCGATGGCACGTTCACCGACGTCGCCGCGGAGCTCGGCTTGATCGACGACGGAGTCGGCCGCGCGGTGGTCACATTCGATGCGGACGGCGACGGCGACCACGACCTGCTCATCACCCACAGCCTCGACGCACCGACGCTGTTCCGAAACGACGTGGCCGACGGCCGTGCATGGCTCGAGGTCGCGACGGTCGGCACGAGTTCGAACCGCGACGGGTACGGCGCCGTCGTGCGGGTGTGGCCGACCGAAGAGAGCCCGCCGATGCTGCGCGTCGCCGGCAACGGGTGCGGGTTTCTCGGCAACACACCCGGCACGCCGCACTTCGGACTGAACGAACTCGAAGAGGTCGCGCGCGTCGAGGTGTACTGGCCGGCCTCCGACCAGACGCAGACCTTCACGAACGTGCCGACGCGGCAGCGACTGGTCGTCACCGAACCCTAGGAAGCTGCTCGATCTGCTCGATCAGAAGCAGAACTGCATCACGTGCAGGTACGCATTGGATTCGATGCCCGTCAGCGTCTCCGCCGCCGACACCAAGACCGAGAGTTCGACCATGTTCGGCGCAGACGTCTCATGCACCCTCATCTCGATCGCACCCACGGCCCCTTCGAACGCTGGTGAAGGCCCAGTGAAGAGGGGGCGCGGCGCACCGAGCGGGGTCAACGTCGCCCCCTCACCGGCTTCGATGTCGGCGACCGAGAAGACGTAGAGAAGTACCTGAGTCGGCTCCGATAGGACGTCCGCCACGAACAGAAAGTCGTCGTTGGCAGCGACCGCGAACATCGTCGAAGAATCGGGACCCTCCAGGGCCCGGGGCGAACCGCACACCCCGCCGGGAACGCAGGTCGGAGCCACCGCGAGGACGTACGTACCCGTTCGACCACTCCCTTCTTCCACGCCGGGCAGGACCGCGAGGAGACTCAAGCCCGCGGTCACCATGCGAGGATCGCCCAGGGGCAACAACCCCGGCAAGGGACGCGGCGCCAGCGTGCTGTCGGTCCAGAGCACGAACGCGGACCGACCTTGCGTGATCGCCAGATCACCCGCCGAGGCCACCTCGCCCCCCACGACCTCGAGCTCCGCGCTGCTGGGAGACTGGGTCGTGCCGCGAGTGGTCGCACTGCGACCAGTGTCGCCCTTGCGCCAGAACACCACGCCGTTCAGGCCGTAGGCGGCGCCGCTGTCGAGGCCCAGCCCATCCCCGACGACCGGATCCGCCTCCCAGATTCCTTCGGGCGTCTGCTCCAAGAGCCGCGCATCGGATGCGTTGCCGACAAATGCGACGAGCCCCGAGATTGTGTCGCTCATCTCGACGTCGATGAGGCTCGTTAGACCGAAGGTGCCGGCGCGGGTCTGGTCCGACGCGAACACCCCTTCGCTGCTGCCGATGCGGGCGAACACGAGGTCCGAGAACCCGGCGGAGGCGTCGGGGTCGGTGAGCCAGGCGGCGGTCCAGGCGCCATCCTCTTCGCGGACGAGCGCGAGCGGATCGGTGCGATTGGTCGAGCGGTTCGGACGTCCGACCCCACCGCCCACCTGGCCCATCGCCTCCGCGAACGAGCGCTGCATGGGCAGGCCCAGCGCGCTGGTGCCGGGCAGCGGGCACCCTGTGAGTCCCCCGCAGGACGTGAGCACCGGTTGGATGTCTGGGTCCGAATCGTCGCAGTCGATGGGCCGCTCGGTCCCGCATTCCGGGCGGGCTGCGAAACCGTCACCGTCTGCGTCGCAAGAAGCGCAGACGTTGTCCGAACAGTACTGTTCCTCCACACAGTCCGCGGTCGTCACGCACTGGACGCACGCGCCCTCAAAACACACCTGCGCACTGCTGCACGTCATGCCGCATGGGTCCGCGTCCCCAGCATCGTTCTCCACCCTGCCATCGACCGCGGCGTCCACGCCGCCACCATCCACACCCGCGGCGTCGACGCCTTCGGGTAGGGATTCGAACGAATCCGGATCCGTGATCAGCGAACATCCGAAGCACCCGACGGCGACCACTGCCAACATCGAGCGCACACACCCCGTCTGTGATGTGGTCCGCATCAGAATCGACCGGTGACCGAGGCGCCGGCGCCCTGTGGACCGGCCCAAGGAGACACGCTCACGGTCGCAGCGTCGTCCGATTCGTCGTCCCGTCCGAGGAGCCACATCACCATGCCGAGCGTGGCGCCCGCGACGGTCAGCCCCAGTCCGATGTCGGCGACCAGCGACCGGGTGCGCAGGGCGCCCGCATCGCATTCCATCGTGTTCCCGCATCCGCGGTCTTCGAGTGCGGACTTCTCCGAGAGCGCCAGCGCACCCGAGACCACCAGGGTCACGAGGCCCGCCCCGGCGACGCCAAATCCCACGATCGCACCGACGTTGGGCCCGCCGTTCGGCTCGGGGTCTTCCACCGGTGGGGTGACTTCTTCGCTGCCGTCTTCCGCCAAACGTTCTCGGAAGTTCGCGAGGCGCCGTTCCAGGTTGGTGCGGTTCTCGATCTCGTCCACTTGGGCCAGGTACGTCTCGAGGGAGACGATCGCCTGCTCCATGTCGCCGAGCTGCTGATGGCAGAGGGAGATGTTGTAGAAGAGCTCGGGTTTGCCGCTCAACTCCTGCGCCCTCGAGAACTCGCGCAGGGCGTCTTCGTAGTCGCCGGCCTCGTAGTAGGACGCGCCGGCCTGGAAATGCAGCCGACCGCGCTCGTCGGACTGGGCGAGCGCCGGAGCGGTCGTGAGCAGCGCGGCCCAGATCGCAAGGAACCCAAGAATAACGAAGCTCTTCATGGAACGTAGGGTGCCAAATCCGAGGGGGGCAGCGCCACCTTCCTGCGTCGAACACGCGGACGATTCTCGACGGCGCGACCGAATGCCATAGTCCGCTCCTATGTCGCTCTATCTGGAACAGCTCGCCCGCAACCCTTTTGCACAGGATCCGGGGGCGTGGACGGCGGCGCTTGCGTTCGCGGCCGAGGCGAACGTGCACCGGTCGGTGATGGAGACGCTCGAGTCGTCTGGGATCGAGGACGCCGAGCGCGTGCTGCTCGGCCTGTCGCACGGCGCGGCGCTGCGCGGGCTCCCGCCCGAGCTGGAGCTCGCAGATCGGGTCTGGAAGAAATTGCCGCGACCACCGGAGGCTTACTGGCGAATCGTCCAAGGTGCCCGACGCTGCCATCGGGCGCTTCGTCGCCTCGTCGGTTCGTCGGCGGCCCTCGAACGGGTGCGCGCCGAGACCTGGGCGGCGTGTTTCGGTGAGTCGCTGCACCACGCGCTCACCCTCGAACGGGTGATCATGGATCACGACGTGCTCGTCACGGGCGAGACCGGGACGGGCAAGGAGCTGATCGCGCACGCGATCCAAGAAGCGCTGCCGAGCGATGCGCCCGAAGGCGCACCACGCGCCGCCCTCAACGCAGCCGCCGTTCCCCACGGCCTCATCGAGAGCGAGCTCTTCGGGCATCAGAAGGGGGCGTTCACCGGCGCCACCGCGGACCGGCGCGGACAGATCCGGAGCGCGCGCGGCGGGTGCTTCTTCTTGGATGAAGTCGGCGACCTGCCCACCGAGACTCAGGTGAAGTTGCTCCGCGTGATGGAGACGGATCTCGTGACGCCGCTCGGCACCGACACGCCCTTCGAAGCGGATGTTCGCTACGTGGCGGCGACGCACAAGGACCTGGAAGCGATGGTGATCGAAGGTGCGTTCCGCCGCGATCTCTACCAGCGGCTCGCCGGCCACGTGATCCGGCTGCCGCCGCTTCGGGAACGCCGCGAGGACATCCCCGCGCTCGGCCGCTCCTTTCTCGATCTCTACGTGGCCCCGGGCGCGCTGCCCGCCGTGCGCGAACGGACCGAGCGCTGGCTGGAGGAGGTGTCTCACCGCGCGCTGCCGTGGACCGGCAACGTGCGCGAACTCTTCAACCTGCTGCGCAGTGTCATGCTCGGGTTCGAACCGGAACTCTCCGAGCGCGTGGTGCTCGATCCTTCGGTGCCCCCGCGACCGATCCAGGAAGGCAGCGCCACGCTCCGGGAAGTCGACGACTGGTACATCGGCCGCGTGCTCGCCCACACCGGCGGCAACTACGCGGCCGCGGCGCGCATCCTCGGCATGGACCGAGCCACGGTCCGCCGCCGCGCCGCTCGGCTCACCGAGTAGGCATCGCCCTGGGTGAGCGAGTCAGGCCTCTCCGCGTGTGCACCTGCAGCCCGTAGGGCGAGCAACTGGTGCACGACTACAGTGAACACCGAGCGCCAATAGGAGCGTCTGGATCCACGCAGTTGCCAGGTCTTGCGAAGCGAGCCGGGCCCCGCAGTGGCAAGAAGCTAGAGCCAGAGGATCAGGCCGACCGCCGGCGTGAGCACCATGCCGCGCCGATCGAAGTTGCCCTGCATCGAGGACCCGCCCATCTCGACGTCCAGATCGGCCCGAATGCGGGCGCGTGCCACGGTGAGCTCCGCCGCCACCCAGAAGCGGTTCGAGCCGACGGCGAGTCCGAACTGTCCCGCGACGTAGGTCGCGAACCCCGATGCCCGCAGCTCCGCCTCGCCCGCGCATCCCGAGTCACGCCGGTTCATGCAGGCCGCGATGTTGGAGCGGAATCGGGAGAGCACGACCTTCGGCCCGCCCCAGAGATGGATCCGTCGCCGGCTGTACCCAAGCGTCAGCGGAAACGCGAAGTCCTGACGGCGAAACGACTCCACCCGGGCCCGGTCGGTGAAGCGCTCGACCGGGAACTCGTTGAACGAGAGGGAGGCCATCGCGCCGACCGCGGCGTAGATGCCCGGACGCACCCGAAGCAGCTGCACCCGCAGGCCGAGGCCCGCGCTCGTGCTGCCGACCCGGGCGTCGAGTTCGAACCGCTCCGAGAGCCCATAGGCGAGCGCGAGTTCGCCGTCCGCGCTCGGGGGCTGGACCACCGCTGCGGTCGCGGCGGTGGCGATCTGTTCGAGCTGGACGGGCGTCGGCCGCCGTCCAACCCCCTCGAGGGCCCGCACCGAGTCCAGCGTCTCTCCGGAGATCCCCGTGGGCGGGGTGACCCGCACCGAAGTACTGAGCTGGGTGTGGCCGGCGGGGACCAAGCGGGCGGGCTGGAGGGTGCTCAGGCTGCTCGAACAGCCGCCGAGCAAGGCCAGCACTGCGATGCCCGAAGCCAGCACCGCGGTTCCCGAAGCCAGCACTGCCAGCACCGCAAACGGTGCCGCGAGGTGTGCGCTGAGCCAAGATGGGAGACCGGAGGTGGCGCAGCGAGACATACGACGCCAACCAGTGCCACGTTCGTGCCAACACTCATCAGAACGAAAACATCCCGTCAAATCAGGGTGTTACATCTGGTGTCGTCATATCGTCGATCGTGCCGTAGTGGGCCGACGGTCAGAAAAGTGGCACACGACCGTTGGTTAACTCACAGACGTCGGTATCCAAGCCAGGTCAGGTAGGGCAGCTCGCTGCCGACGTCGGACTCGATGAACCCATCGCGAACCGTCGCCGTGCCGAAGACCTCGAAGTCCGCCTCGGCGATGAGCCGCTCGTCCGGCAGGATGGTCTCGAGACCGCCCAGGAGGAGCAGTTCCACCCGGGCACCCTCTTCGAGACCGTGGCGGTTGGGGATGCGCACCCGAAACCCTGGGTCCACCCGAACCTCGGGGGTGAAGGCGTAGAGCCCGAGCAAGTCGGCCCCACGGGCGAAGCACGGGGGCGAGGCGACCGAATGCCGCTGGGCTGAGAGCCGCTCGTAGTCTCCGAAGAACGCACTCGGAACCACATCGAGCACGAGCCCGTCGTCGAGCGTCACCTCGCGCACCGCTTCGCGATCGCCTTGTGGCGGCAACGTGGCGGGGGCGACCTCGTAGAGCACCACCGGATCGTCGAGGGTCAAGACGCCGTTCTCCGGGGTCAGCGATGCATGGCAGTAGGTCGTCGCAAACCCGGCATTCGGCAACAACGCGCGCACGGCGATCTCCTGAAGACAGCGCGGCTCCTCGCCCGGGATCTCGGAGGTGAACGCCTGATGAAAGTACCCCTCGGCGTCGGTGACCGGAGGGACGAGGCAGAGCAGCGTCTCGTCTTCCAAGCGCAGGCACATCTGGGGACGGGCGCCTTCGACCCCGACGCCCGTTTCGTCCACGATCCGACCACGCGCACCCACCGTCCAGGTCGCCGTGCAGCTGGGGTCGGGCGTCGGGTCGATCTCACCGAGCGGGTCGGGCGGAAAGTCGAGACCCGGCGCGTCTCCGCATCCGGTGCCACCGAATGCGAGGAGCGCCACCGACCCGAGAAGCCCCAAGCCGTTTCGCGTGTGCGCCGCTGCGCTCTGAATCCATCTCATCGACCGTTGCTCCTCTGCGCCCGCGCGCTGGTTCACCGTACGCGCCGTGGGCTGGCCCGTTTCAAAGCAGGAACGGTGCCACCCCAGCGCACGGACTTTTTGCCCCGGACCGACGTCTCGAGGGCCACACCCATTCCTTGCCACGGCCCTCGTTCGCGAGACCGGATCACTCCGGGCGCCCGAGCGGCAACGCGGTGTCGGAGAGGCTCGCGGCGATCTCCTGCGGCGGTCCGGAGCGTGGGAGCTGGATCACAAACGCGGCGCCTCCGTCGATCCCATCTTCCACATCGACGCTGCCCCCGTGGTCCCCGACGATGCGGTGCACGATCGCCAGACCGAGTCCGGTGCCCTTGGCCTTGGTCGTGAAGTAGGGCTCGAAGACCTTCAGACGATCGTCGGGCGCGATGCCGGGCCCGTTGTCCTCGATGCGCAACTCGGCTCCGTCCTCGGTGGGCGTGAGCACGAGTCGCACCGTGCCGCCGGTGGCGCCGTGGCGGCTCTCGGCCGCATCGCCGGCGTTCTGGACGAGGTTCACCAGCACCTGCGTGAACTGGGACCGGTCGGCCCGCACCACCAGCGGCTCGTCCGGCGACTCGACCTCGAGCGACGCCCCGGAGCTGCCATGGAGACTCGCCACATGTTCGACCACCTCGCGCAGATCGAGGGCTTCTGCGTTTGGACGCGGCAAACGCGCAAACTTGCTGAACTCGGTGACCATCTCGTTGAGGCGGCGCACCTCTTCGAGGATCACCAGTGTCGAGGGTCCGAACTCCTCGTCGAAGCTCGGGTGTTTGCGCGCATGGAGTTTGCGCATCGTCTCGATCTCCATCTGGATCGGTTGCAGCGGGTTCTTGATCTCGTGCGCGATCCGCCGCGCGACTTCCCGCCACGCGGCGATGCGTTCGGCGCGGAGCAACTTGGTGCGGGTGCTCGCGAGCTCTTTGGTCATCTCGTTGAACGCGCGCATCGTGCGACCGACCTCACCGGTGCGTTCGGACACCTGCGATTCGAGATCACCCCCGGCGACGCGGCGGGTCGCCTCTTCCAGTTCGCGAAGCGGACGCGTGAGCGACCACGTGACGAGCAACGCCATCAGCAGGGCGGCCGCGAGCGCGCCGAGCGCGATGAGCAGACTGCGCTCGCGCATCGCGTCGACCCCTGCGCGCAACGGCGCGTCGTCGATCGTGGCCACAAGCGCCACGACCGGGTCCCCGGACGCGTCGTCGAAGGTCGCGATCGTCTCCGCCCCCGCGTCGTCGAGCACCGCCTCGAGGCCCAGGCTCACCGGGCTGATGTCTCCGAGCAGCGTCTGGGCGAGGTCGTCGCGCAGAAACCGCCCGCCGAGCACCGCGATCGCGGCTCCGTCGCGCTGGACCATGCAGCCCGCGAGCCAGGTGCGTTCTTCGTGGGTGCCGGACGGATCCACCACCCGAACGTTCTGCACGAACGCACGATCCTGAGCCCGGGTGAGCGCGTCGAGGAGCTCGGGCGCGCGCATGCCGACCTGTTCCGGATGGTGGCCGGCCCCCAGCACCCGCCCGCGGTCGGCGCCGGAGCGCGCGTCCACGAGGTGCAGCGTGTCGAAACGGCGGCCGCGCATCATCGGCGGCAAGAGCGCCACGAGGTTCTGTTCCGCCGCCGGATCGAAACGATCGGTCGCGAGATCGAGCAGCACCCGGTCGATGACCAGGTCGTGTTCGCAGAGCGCATCCACCGCGCGCCGATCCGCGGCACGCATCTCGTCGATGCGGCGGCGGGCCGACGACGCGCGGGTCTCGAGTTGCCGGCGGTGATCCTCTTCGAGTTGTTCGACGAGCCCGGACTGCACCACGTACCCGAACGCGCCCAGCGGCACGAACGCCGCCACGAGGAAGAGCAAGAAGAGCCGCAGACGGAGGTTCACTCCTCCGGTTCCTCGGGATCCAGCACCACGTGCAGACGCTCGAACCGGAGTCGCCCGAGCACATCGAACGAGGCGCCGCGCAAGCTGCCCACCGCGTGCAGTTGCAAGTCGCGTCGACCCAGAAGGATCGCGCGCAGCGAACGGCCCGCGTGCGCCAGCCCGGCGGTGCCTTCACTCAAGACGCGGGCGGCGCCACCACCGTCTCCGACGGCCACGAGCACACTCGCCACACGAGAGACGGGGTCCGGCAGTGCTGGAGGCGCTTGCACCACACGAAGGTCCCACGTTCCCGCCGAGAGTGCGCGCGCATACCGGCTGGCTTCGAGCGCGGCGACCTCGAGATCCCACCCCTCTTCGTCGAACCGGGCGTCGAGCGCAGACGCGAGCGCCCGCTGAAACTGATCGTCGGCACGCACGACCAGCCGCAGCGGGCCGGTCGGCGCGGTGCCGGTCAGTCGAGCGGTAGGCACGCCCGGAGCCAACGCGTCGGTCGGCACGAGGCCCACGCGCGCGAGCCGCCGACGATCGATCGCCCGGTCGAGCGCCGCCGCGTGCGGCTGGGCCCGAGGGCCGAGCACGAGCAACACGGGGATCTCATCGGGCCAATCGAGTCGCTGCACCGGACGCCTCGGCTGTCCGTAGAGCGCGGCGCCGCGCCAGGACGCGTCTGCCCGCTCGAGCTCGAACGAGCGCAGTTCTTGTTCGCGATCCTCGGGCGGCCGCACGACGATCGTGCGTACGTAGGGCGCGCCCCGGGCGGCGGCACGGAACTGCGAGAGGTGAAGTTCGCCCGAACGCAGTCGCGCTCGGTACGGGCCGGTGCCGCCGCGGCGGTGCACGATCGAGAGCGGCAACGCGGAGAGCCGCACCGCCAGTGCGCGCGCCGACCCACGCCACGCGAAGCTGAGCGTCAGCGGGTCGACCGCCCGGACATCCGGCTCCGCCAGCGAAGGACCAAGGCCCACGAGCCACGGTTTGGCACTCGACCGTGCAGCCGCGCGGAGCGACTGCACCACGTCGTCCGCGCTCAACGTCCGCCGGTCGTGTCGGCGCACGTCGCCGCGGAGCTGGACCCGGAACCGTGGCGGTGCGCCGTCGACGCTCTCTTCCCGTTCCGGCAAGTACGCCGCGAGCGAGGGGGTCGGCTCTCCGGACAGGTCGCTCGTGTAGAGCGTGTCGTAGACCGCGCGGGCGAGCGCCGACTCGAGGGCCGTCGAGGCGGTGCGCGGATCCGGAAGCCGCAGGGCGGTCAGCGAGGGCACGGTGAACCGGCCGCCGTAGGTCGTCGGCAGCGCGCCCCGTGCTGGCGTCGCGAGCGCGGCCGCGGCTGTCAGCACAGCGGCGGCGGTCGCACACGAAGACACCCATCGATGCGGGTTCCGCCGCGCGGTCTGCCCCATCAGCGCACCCACCACAGCTGGGTGCCTTCGGCGCCCTCTTCGATCGCGAAGAGTTCCGGCCGACCGTCGCCGTCCAAGTCCCCATGGGTGCCCACGAGCACCGAACCGGCGATCGGATCCGAGCGCCAGAGCGTGCGCATGCCGCCCGCGTCGGTCACCCGGTAGAGCGTCAGCCGATCCGGTTCGCCGATCGGCGCCGCGGAACTCGCGAGCAGCTCCAGCATGCCGTCGTCGTCCAAGTCGGCCATGCCGAACGCCGCGCCATGGCCGGCCACACCGACGGCGCGGGTCCCCGTTTGCACGACCAGCCTTCCCCGCGGTGTCACGACGGCCTCGACCCGGTCGGTGGTGCCGTCGGCGCGCACCACCTGCGCGAGCCGGCGCGATAGAAACGAAGTCGGCGCGCGGGGCGGGGTGGAGTGGCCCACGCGGGCCATCAGTTCGGAGGCGAAGTAGTCGCGCGCATCCACCGGCACCGCGCACGCGTCTTCGAGGGGGTGGCCGAGCGCAGGACACGGGTCGGTGGCCTCGGTGGCCTCGACCTCCCCGTCGCGCATGTGGATGCGCGTCACCGAAGCACGGGAACGCACCCGCGCGAGCAACGACACGGACCCATCGGGCGCCGTGTCCACCGAGAGCGTACCGAAGGGGCGGGGCGTCCCGTGGCCCGGACGCGGAGACCTCGGCAGAGGCACCCGGGCGATGCGGCGCATCCTCGGGACCGCCCGGGCGCCGGGTGCGACCCGAAACACCTCGACGTCTCCATCGCGCAGCAAGACGAGCTCCTCCGGCCCTTCGCCATCGAGGTTCACGACTTGCGCTGCGAGGTAGCCGCGGGCGGGAAGCGGCGTCGCGATCGCGACCACGCCGGCGTTGGTCAGCCGCGCGATGCCGGCGACGTACCGGCGGAGCGACGCATCGAGCGGCACCTGGACGACGCGGACCGTGGCCGGAGAAGCCGCCACGAACAAACGCCGGACCCAGCTCCGATCCTGCAGCCGCGTCGCGAGAGACAACTCGACCCGGATGCCGCGACGAACGACCTCCGCGGACACGACCAGCGGTGGACCGCCGGCGCCCTCGGAGGTTGCCGCCCGCCGAACCGCGGTGCGAAGCCGCGCGTCGAGCGCCGACGGTTCGGTAGAGGTGGAGGGCCAGCTCGACTCCAGAACGATCTCACTCGGCGGCACACCTTCGAGCAACGACCGCGCTGCTTCGGTCACCGCGCGCTCCAGCACGTGGATGCCGGCGATGCTGTCGGGTGGTGGTGGCTCGTTCTGCGCCTTTGCGGGTGCGCTCCAGAGTCCGCCGCACAGAAGCGCTGCGGCACACACCACCGCTCGTGCTGTCCCACCCACTGCGCTCATGGCGCGGTCGGTGGCGACGCCTGGTCTGGAGCAGGCGCCTGGACCGGAGGGGTGCCGTACTGCTCCATCAAGAACGTATTCGAGTCCGCGACGTCGGGCGGGCGCGCGGTCTCGGTCGGCGCCGTGCCCTCGACGAACACCTCTTCGATGGCGTCGGTCTGTCCTTCGTACGGCAGAAGCCCCGAGAGCGGATCGACCTGTACTCGGACGACCCCGGTGGGTTCCGCAAAGGTCGCCCCAGCGTCCACGCCGGTGCTCCGAACCGCGTCGATCCAGATCGGCAACGCGGAGCGTCCACCGCTCTCGCGGCGGCCCAGCGACCTGCGATCGTCGAACCCAACCCAAACCCCCGCCACCACCTGCGGAGTGTATCCCACGAACCATGCATCGCGCGCTTCGTTGCTGGTGCCGGTCTTGCCCGCCACCGGCGTGCGCAAACGGGCGGCACGCGCGGCGGTGCCACCTTCACTCGCCACGCTCGTCAGCATGTCGGTCACCACGAACGCTTGTGCCGCCGTCAGCACGTCCCGCTCGTCTTGAAGGGCAGGGAGTTCGATGTCCCCGTCCGGTCCTTCGATCCGCGTGATGAACCGAGGTTCCTGATAGCGGCCGCCGTTGGCCAGGGTCGCGTACGCGTTGACCATCTCCATCGGCCGCACGCCACTCGCGCCGAGCGCCAAGCTCAACGAAGGATCGAGTTCGCTCTCGATGCCGAGAGCCTGCGCGAAGGTGACGACCGCGGGTGCACCGAGATCCTCGATCGCCCGCACCGCGACGACGTTGATCGAGCGCGCGAGCGCGACGCGAAGGCGCACGGGGCCCTGATGTCGCCACGTCTCGTAGTTCTGCGGTTGCCATTGGTCGTACACCGCGGGTGCATCGATCATGACCGTCGCGGGCGTGAACCGCTGCTCGCGGATCCCAAGCGCGTACACGATCGGTTTCATGGTGCTGCCCGGCTGCCGCACCGCTTGCAGCGCGCGGTCGAACCCCGGCCGCGCTTCGTACCCGCCGATCAGCGCCCTCACGTCGCGGTCGCGGGCATCGAGGATCACGAGCGCCGCTTCGGGCCCGAGTTCGAGTTTGCCCTGGGCGGGTCCTTCGTCGTTCGCGCCGCGCACGATCGAGATCCGCGAACGTGCGCCGACCGGCGCGAACGCGCTCGCACTCAACTCCTCCGGGTTGTAACGCTCCGCGTCTGCGAGGCGCACCCGCACCGGGTGGCCGCCGACATCGAACATGATGTGGCCGGCCTCGTCGTCGCTTCCGGTGACCTCCGCGCGGTAACTGCGGCCCACGCGAAGTGTCTCGATCGGTTCGAGATCGGCGGCCCGCCGTGGACGGCGGAGCGGTCCCCTGTAGCCGTGCCGTCGATCGAGCGCCTCGAGCCCGGTCTGCACCGCGCGCCGCGCCGCGCGCTGGGTCTCGAGGTCCAAGGTGGTGTGCACGACGAAGCCGCCGCGCGCGTACGCGTCCTCGCCGACGATCTCCCGCAGCCGCTGCCGCGCCAACGTGAACATCTCGACGCCTTCGCGTTCGGAGTTCGGCCGTTCGATGACATGGGCCTCCACCTCACGCGCTTCGGTGATCGCTTCGACCGAGAGATCCGGCCAGTACACCGCGCGTTTCTCTTCCAACTGCCGGAGCACGTACGCCTGCCGCCGCGCGGCGGCCTCCGGGTTGCGTCGCGGCGACAGACGCGCCGGGGCCTGCGGCACCCCCGCGATGAGCGACGCTTCGGCGAGCGTCAGGTCCTGCACGTTTTTGCCGAAGTAGAACTGCGACGCTTCTTGAACGCCGTAGCGCCCGTGCCCGAAGTTGATGTGGTTCAGGTAGAGGTGAAGGATCTCGTCCTTCGTCAGCTCCTGTTCGAGCCGCCGCGCGAGGATCAACTCCCGCACCTTGCGCTCGAGCGTGCGCTCGGACGAGAGCAGGAGCAGCTTCACCACCTGCTGGGTGATCGTCGACGCGCCCTGCGCGGCGCGGCCGGTGCGCACATCGCGCAGGAGCGCGCGCACGATGCCGGGGTAGTCGAGCCCTTCGTGCCGGTAGAAGTCCGCGTCCTCCGCCGCGAGCACGCACAGCACCAGATGCCGCGGAATGACCTCCATCTCCACCACGGTGCGGCGCTCGGAGAACACCTCGCCGAGCAGCTCGCCGTTGCGGTCGAGGATCCGGGTCGTCTGCGGGGGTTGGTAGTCCCGCAAGGTGGCGACGTCGGGCAGATCGCGCCCGTAGTACCAGAAGATGCCGACCAGCCCGAGCAACCCGGTGACTCCGAGCACGAACCCCGTGATCAAGAGTCGACGCAGCCACTTGCGCCAACCGGTGCGCGGCTTCTTCTTGCCGCGCTTGCGGAGCTTGGCGACGGGTTTGAGCGACCGCCCCGAGCGGGTCTTCCCGCCGCTCATGCGTGACCTCCCCGTTGCACCAAGGTGCAACCGGTTTGGGTCTGCCCAAGATTCCGCGCAACCGCCATGATCGACGAACTCATGAGCTGGCCCGTTGTTGGCGCTGGGCGATCTGGTCCGCGAGCACCGCGCCGCTGTCTTTCACCGACGCCATCAGGAACCGCGCCAAAAGCCGCTCTCGGGCAGCCGCGTCCAGATCGCTCGGCCGATCCACCGTGGCCACGTGCAGCGTGATCGCCGCCGCGACCGAGACATTGAGGCTCTCGACGAAGCCGCGCATCGGGATCCCGTAGGTGCCATCGGCGACTTCCCGCATCTCGGGGCTCGGCCCGCGGTGTTCGTTTCCGAACACGAACGCCACCCGCTCGAGACGCGCGGCCTCGGCCGGCGTGGTCTGACCCTCCATCGAAGCGACGAGGATCTGGTACCCCGCGGCGTGGAGTTCCGCCGCACATTCGGCGGCGGTCAGGTGCCGCTTCACGTCCAGCCAGCGGTGGGTGCCCTTGGCGACCTGGCGCGACGCGACGAAGCTCCGCTCGCCGACCACGTGCACGTCCTGCAGCCCGAACGCATCCGCGCTGCGCAGCACCGCGGACGCGTTGTGCGGATCGTCGATGTTCTCCAGCACGATCGTCACCGCCCGGCTGCGCGCCGCCACCACGCCCTGAAGCCGCGCGAGGCGTTCTTCGGTCACGAGCGGCGCCAGCACATCCACCACGACCGCCGGATCATGGGTGAGCTTCGGGGGCCCCGAAGACTGAACCTCGAAGGCATCGGGATCGGATCGACGCATCGCCCGCACCATACGAGTTCACGCGATGGATGCACGGGGCGTCTTGCTGAAACCCGTTGCAGCGGTTTCCGAACGGCAAGCGGCGACCGTCCCTGACTGGTGACTGCTGCGGAGTCCGACTTCGGATAGTTTTGCGCGCGTACCGATCCCTGCTGACGTCGGGTACTCGGTATGACATGAGGCCGAATGAATCTCCCTCTGGCCGCGATCCGGTCCTACCTCGCCACCGCCTTCGTCACCCTCATCGCGTGCGGCGGAGGGGGCGGCATGGAAGACGCTGGCCCCGGCGACACGATGTCCCCGGATGCGCCAGCCCCCATCCAATGCACCGTCGACCCTGCCCTCGTGGCCGAACGGAGCGACTGCCTCACGGACGACCACTGCCCGTGCGGCACGTACTGCGACCTCGGGGTTTGTCTCGCGGAGTGTGGTGCCGAGAGCGCTTGCGGGGACGGGGAGCGCTGCGACTCGTTCGGGCGCTGCCGCGGGATGGAAGAGTCCGCCCTGGTGCCCACACCGCCGGCGGGCGATCTCGGTATGGATTTGCGAGCCCTCGACACGTCCGTCCGTGTCGACGCGACGACCGGAGAGGGCGTCCTCCATCTGACCTCACAGGGCGCCGGAGGCCGCGCGCGTTTGCTCGCTCGCCAGGGCGCTGAGATCGAGTGCCCGGACGGGACCTTCGCCACCGAATGCGTCTACGACGCGATGCCCGCTGGGGACACGCTTGTCCCGGTGCGTTTCATGGGCTCCCCGGAGGGCCTGGGCGAGGTCGGGGTGTTCAGCAGCGGTGGCAACGCGGCCTTCGTCTCGATCAGGCGTGGCGACACCCCGATCGACAGCGCCGAGTTCTCCGGAACCTACCGCGGTGTCGCCGTGCTCACCGCGAGCGGACTGGGTGACCCAGCCGATCCGGGGCCCGCACCGGTCGGCCCGGTGCGGCTCCCAGTCACGGTTGAGATCTACGGCACGCCCAGCGCCGGCACCGTCTCCATCGACAACCGCCGTGGCGCCTTCGGAAGCGCCGGCGCGGTCGTCGGCACGTTCTCCCTGGCGGCCGATGGCGAGCTTCAGAGCGGCGCGGCGATGTTCCCCGTGCAGCCCTACCTCGACGCCGACTTCGGCCTCGGTGCCGACTACGAGGTCCTGTCCGAGATCGTCACCGCAACCATGCAGTTGCGCGACACGCCGCGCACCCTGCGCCTCGAGCTCGCGCAGCAGTTCGTCGGGCTTGGCGTCAACACCCGCCCTGCCGCACGCTGGACCCTCGAACTCGCTCGCACCGGCGATGTCAGCGGCGCCGCTCCAAGCGTCGGCTCGGATGCGACCTTGAGCGCGGACGAGGCGACCCGCGAGGCCACCACCCTGCCCTGGGAGGAGCGGCTCGACGAAGTCCTTCGCGACAGCTCGCTCACGCCGGATTTCTTCGACCTCTGGCGAACCGATGCCCCAGTCCAGTGGGCACACTGCTTCGTCTCGGAGAGCCCGGGCACGGCCACCGACGCGAAGTACGCGGCGCTTGGGCTCAACGACAGCCGCTTCTGGATCACGCCCGCGCTCGCCGCCGCGGACGGGGACGCATCGCGATACATCCATGCAGAGACGCCCTTCGGAAACGCCATCGTGCAGGTCGCCGTCATGGCGGGCGAAGACTACCTCGTGCCCGTCACCATTGGCCGCGACCCGATCCCCGGACCGGCCCGCGACCTGCCGTGTGAGGGCAGCGTCGACTACTCGGTGGACATCCCGCTCGGCAGCAGCACCTCGGTCAGGAACGTCGCGTTCGACACCTGCGACGAACTGCGGGCACGGACGGGGTGCACCATCCTGGACCCGACCACCGAACGAACGTACTCCGTCGATGGGGATGTGCGGCTCGAGGGGGGCGGCACGCGGCCACCCTTCGTAGGCACCGCGCGTTGGACACGCTCGTGCCGGATCCCAGAAACCCAGCCGGCGTGCGCCTTCACCGCGGCATGCTCTGAGCCGCGTCCCTCCGGGAGTCTGGCGTCGATCGGCGACATGCCTGCTTCGGGCCTTGGCACGGTCTCCCGCGACGCCGAATGTGCGGTTCACCCACGAAGTGGGGCCTTGGCGGCCGACGTCCTGACGGACACGGAGACCATTGGAGTCCGTGCCTTGATCGACGAATGTCTGTCGGACTTCGCCATCCTCCGCGGCGCGCCTCCGTCCGTGGTCGGCTCCGGCTACCAACACCTCCTCGGCAACGGTTCGTCTGGCGCTGCCCTCGACGTCGGACGCTGCGTCGATCCGGGTCGGTTCTTGGTGGCGATCCAGCATGGTCTGCGTACGCTGCGCAACGACGACGATCCGACCCCAGAGGTTGCTCAGGCCGGAGCCTTCGCGCTGCGCCGCATCGGCCGCTTCCTCGAGCTGCATGGCATGATCGCTTCGGAGGCGACTTCTCAGGCGGAGATGGCCGCGGTCTTCTCCGACGACCCGACCATGGTCGAAGCAGGCGTGCGCCTCGACCAATCCATCGCTGGGTGGGATCTGCTCTTCCACCCGCGGGTGGCCGGCTCGTTCGGGCAGCTGCTCGGAGGCGGATTGCAGACGCAGGACTACCGCGTGCCCGTCCTCGGCGTGAGTCCTCGCCGCGGGGATCCGCAGCAGAACAGTCTGCCCGCGGCCATCCTCGACACGGTCACGAGCCAGCTCGACCTGCAACAGGCCGTCTTGGAGGAGGCTGCCCTCGAACTCGAACCAGACGCCGCCCTCGACCAGTTCGCGACCGTGATGCCTCGGGTGCTGCTCGCGAGCGCCCTCGCCTACGGCCTCTACGACCGCGCCGCGGGCGCCGCCGATGGGGCCCTTGGCTGGGAAACCAACTTCCGCGCCTCGGAAGCGCGTGCAATCACCGCTCTCTCGAAGAGCCAGGACGTCGCCTACCGGCTTGAGAGCGGAGGCAACCCGCTGGGCATCGAGGACGTCGACCTGCCGCTCTACTTCCTCGCCGACGGCAGCGCCACGGATGGCAGCTTTGGGCCCGGCGGGCGCTACGCCGCGGTGAGCGACTTCCTCCTTGGCACCGGTCCGGACTCCACGGCGTGGGCGCCTTCTTTGGTGCGCCAGGCAGAGTCCTCCCTCGATGCGGCGCGCGCTGGTTTCCTCGGCGAAGTCGACCGGACCTTCCGCGCCGACGTCGCCACCGCCGAACACGAGCGATGGCTCGACGAGGTCCGGGAGCAGTTCAACGTCCGGCTCTTCAACTACTGCGGTTCCTCCACCACCGGCTCACCCATCGACGACCCCAACTTCCGGTCCGAGAACTGCGCGGTCGATGCCATCAACCCGCGGTGCGCTGGCGAGCCGGAGGACTGGTGGACGCGCTGGACCGAAGCGGATGTGCTCGGGCGCATCTGCGTCGCCACGTTCACCAACAACACCTTCAATGTGGTGGGCCTCACGGATCGTGCGGCGCGCAGTTTCGCAGAACGATGCGTCCGCGACATCGGGACGTCTTCGGATACGACCGATGGCTGGGACGTGGTTCGCATCGCCGCGTGCGACACAGGAAACTGCCTCTTCTGCGTCGGCGACGACAGCATCGAGCCGCTCCCTCTCGAACCCGACACCCTGGACCTCCAGCCCAGCAGGGATCCCCGTCCCACCCAGGTGGCGACGCGCATCGGGGACGTCGTCCCCCCAGCGGTTCGGAGCGCCGCGGTCGAGACGTGCCGCGCGATCTATCCCTCGATGCGCGAACACGTCCCCTACCCGAGCTCACCCCTCGAGATCCCAGCGTGTGTGACCGGCTCGATCGGCGAGGCCTACCTCGACGTGGTCAGCTCCGAGCGGGCGCTCCAGACCGCACGCGCCGCACACGCGGAGTTCATCAAGTCCTACAACATCGCGATGGATTCCTGCACAACGCAGAGATTGGCAGGCACTGAGGCCACCAGACTCCGCTCCGACCACCAGGCGAACATGGGGCGCCTGTTCCGAGGACGGGCCGCCGCCGACAGCGCGGCCGCCGTCGCAGGCGCGGCCAAGGAGTGCCTCGCTGCCAGCGCCGCTGGTGTGAAAGACACGCCGTGGGGAACGGGCACAGGCGCAGCGCTCGCGATCGCATCGTGTGTCGCGGGCGGCGTCCAGGCGGCTGCGCAAGTCGCGAGCGCTTCGCTGACGGGCGAGATCGACGGGGCCCAACTCAACCACGAGAACCAGATGGCCGCGCTCGCGGAGGCCAGCGATCTCTGGATCTGCTACAACGACGCGCTCTCGGAACTCGTGGGCATGCACCGGGCGGCCCTCGACATCGAGCAGGCGGCGTTCGATCTTCAAAGCGCATTCGCGAACATCGACGGCCTCCATGCCGACGCGCAGCGCGCTTGGCTGACGGGACACCACTACCTCATGGCGCTTGACGGAAGCGCGGCCCGACCCACCGGCAGCGACGTCTGGATCGACGAGAACGTCTCGAGCTTCGTGCGCGAGATGCGGCTGGCACGGCGGACGACCTACTTGGCGCTCCGCGCGGTCGAATACGAACAACAGCAGTCGCTTGCCGAACGCACGGACATCTACGAGGCAGCGACGCCCGCCGACCTGCGGGCGGTCCTGCTGAGCCTTTGGACCTCGGCCGCCACCCGCACCGTCGGTGGCTCGCGCCCCAGTGATCTCTCAGCGGTGCTGAGCCTCCGCGACGACGTCCTGCGCTTGCGCGACGAGAGCGGACAGCCGGCCGAGAGCCACCCGCTGACGCCGATCGAACGTTTCCGGCTCGCCCTCGCAAACCCGAACCACGCCGTCTACGACGAAGCCGGCAACTGGGAAGGTCAGCGCATCCCGTTCGAGCTGATCCCGCTCGGCGCGTTCGGCTTCGATGCCGGTGCGGTGCCGATCTACGCCGCGACCGATTGCGCCGAACGCATCTGGTCGGTCAACGCATCGATCCTCGGCGAAGACGTGATCAACGGATCGGACACCAGCTTTGTGCGGGTGGACCTGCTCAAACGGAACACCTTCTTCAGCCAGTGGTGTGGCAGCGCACCCGAGGGGCAGCCCTACCAGGTGGCCTCCACGCGCCCGACCCGGAACCTCTTCCGGGAGCCGGGCGAAGGAGAGCTCGTCGGTGGCGAACTCGGCACCGAATTCGACGTCAGCTCCGAGACACGCGCGCGGATCCAAGCGTTCGTGAACGTCGACCGCGGCACCCTCGAGACCCCCGACTACGCCAACGGGGAGAGCAGCGAACTCGCGGCACGGGGCCTCTACGGCCAGTACGCCCTCTTCATCCCAGCGGCGATCATCGCACGAGAGTCGGCCGGCGGCGTCTACGACGAGGGCCTGGTCCTCGACCGCATCGACGACATCCTCATCCGTCTCGACTACGTCTCGGTCGCGCGCTGACAGACCCCTGAACGTCCGCCGCCGCCGAGATCGATTTCGGCGGCGGCCGATCGCGTTCGGCGAAGCGTCACGAACCCCGACCAGCCACCAATCGGTCTGCCCACCGGCCCACCCGTCAGTCGTCGGGTTTGAGGTCGGAGAGGATGAAGGAGTCGCTGACCTCGGTCGGGTCGTCGGGCGGCTTGCCTTTGAGCGACACCGTCGAGGCGTCGAGGCGGCCTTGTTTGCGGGCTTCGGCGAGCACGTCGGAGACGACTTGGCTCTCGCCGGCGCCGCGTGGAGAGAGGGCGGCCTTCTCGACCGCCTCCTTCATCTCGAGCGCGCTCTGGTACCGGTCCTCCGGCGCGAACGCGAGGGCCTTCATGACCACCCGGTCGAGCCCCTCGCCGATCGCCGGCCGCAGGCTGCTCGGAGGCTCCGGCCGCACCGAGAGGATCTTGGCGAGCAACGCGTTGTAGTTGCCCGCGTGGAACGGGAGCATCCCGGTCAGGCACTCGTAGAGCACCACCCCGGCCGACCAGAGATCGACCCGGTGGTCGATGTCGCGCTGGCCGCGCGCCTGCTCGGGCGCGAGGTAGTAGGGCGTGCCGACCACCACCCCGGTCCGGGTGAGCGACATGGTGTTCTCGTCGATGGTCTTCGAGATCCCGAAGTCCACGAGCTTCACGCCGCCGGGCGTGAGGAAGATGTTGTCCGGCTTCAGATCGCGGTGGATGATGTTCGACTCGTGCACCGCGCCGAGTCCCGCCAGGGCCTGCGCCACGATGTGGCAGGACTTGGTGAGATCGAGCGCGCCTCGAATGGAGAGCCGATCGGCCAGGTTCTCCCCCTCGAGCAACTCCATCACGATGTAGGGCACCCCATCGGGCAGGGTGCCGAGGTCGAAGACCTGAACGATGTTGGGGTGGCCGATGGTGCCGGCCGCGCGGGCTTCGCGCTGAAACCGTTTCTTGGCGGCGCTGCCGGCTTCGTGGCCCCGAAGCAGGACCTTCACCGCGACCTCGCGGCCGAGCCCGACGTGTTCTCCCTTGTAGACGACGCCCATGCCGCCTCGGCCGATGAGCTCGTCGAGGCGGTACTTGCCGTCGATGGTGAGCCCGAACATCCGGGTGACGCTCGGACTCGCTTCCATCTCCACCGGCGTCATCGGATCCGGCACCGGCGTCGTCCAGCGCGGACGGTC
Organism: Deltaproteobacteria bacterium; assembly: GCA_034670305.1. Classification (GTDB taxonomy): domain Bacteria; phylum Myxococcota_A; class Polyangia; order Polyangiales; family Houyiibacteriaceae; genus JAXMNT01. Next base: position 49,959 of record JAXMNT010000022.1, on the reverse strand, counting down.
GCTCGGCGGGGGGGCAGGGTCCTTCTTGCGAGGCTGCAGCTCGATCGCCTTGCCGGTCATCGGACAGACCGATTCGGTCGCCTCGTGCGGCAACCGGCAGTGCGGACATCGAATGAACCGTTCCTGGCTCATCCGGCCAGCCGTTCGCCAGCGGACGCACGCGCCCACGGCGTTTCAAGCCGCCCGCACAGCCTTTCGAACAGCATTTCGGTCAGCCGTCTCGACATGCCGAGACGGTACGCCCTGCCCGGCCCGACGGTCCAGTCCGACCGCCTCGGGTGAACGAGCCGTCAGGCGGAGCCGAGTCGGACGCCGATGACCAGCGTGCCGCCCTGGTGAGACTGGCCCGCCACGAAGAACGGATCGCCCGGCGCGGTCACGACCTGCAGGAGCGGGAGGTAGGCGTCTTCGCCTTCCCGTTTGATCGAGACCCGCACCCGAAGGCGCCCGTCGGGCATCACCCGCTGCAGCTCGAGTCGAAGCACGCGGCCGTTCGGCAGGTTGATGTCCTGCGGGGTGTTCTGGCGGAGGCGCACCGCCTGCCGCTCCAGGATGGACAGGGAGCGGAACGCGTTGAATGGCGGCTGACGCAGCGCGCTCAGGTCCGCGAGCGCGGGGTCGATCTCGCCCGGCGCCTCTTTGGCGAGCACGACGAGGACTTCCCCGCGGATGGTGCCCGGCTGTGCCTGCCCCGCCGAAGGCGCGATGGCGCCACAGAGGATGGCCAGGCCAGCGAGCAGAAGGGAGTGGGTGCGGTTCATCATGGGTGGGCCTCTTCGTCGATCCATACGACGGCCAGCGGCTGCCCGTGTTCACCTGGCACCTGAAAGATGGTGCCCGTGTTGCCACCGAAATCGACGTCTTCGACCTCGGAACCACCGGGCGGATGCACTTCGACCGGGTGCAGGTCGTGCACGATGACTTCCTGCGTGGTGTCGAAGGGATGCGCTTCGGCGAGGTTGTCGTCGGCCGGCGGCTTCAAGTAGAAGACGAGGGCGACGGCCGCGGCGATCGCAACCGCGAGGGCTACGGCCACCCCGGCGCGCTGACGGCGCTGGCCCTGGATCAGGCGGAGGCGGGGGCCTTCGGACTTGGCCTTGTCGATGCCCGCCTGGATCCCGTCGAAGAGCGCGTTCGAATCGATGTCCGCACCGAGCGTGTCGGCGTGGTCGCGCAGCAACCCACCGAGCCGCTCGAGACGCTCGAGACGGGCCAATTCGAGTTCGGTCTCGAGCTGTGCCTGCAGATCGTTGGCTTCGCCCTCGGTGGCCTCGCCATCGAAGAAGCGTTGCAACGTGTCGTCGGGCAGATGTTCTTCGGTCTCGGTGGTCATTGCTCTTCGCCCCGGATCTCGAGCTCTCCTTGGATGTAGCCCTCGAGGGACTCCTGCATCTTCCTGCGCGCGTGAAACAGCCGGCTCATGATGGTGCCCTTCGGCACTTCGAGCACGCGGGCCATCTCCTCGTAGCTCAGCCCCTCGACCTCACGGAGCATGATGACCGCCCGGTGGTAGGCCGGAAGTTCGTCGAGTGCCTTCTGGATGGCCTCGGCCAGCTCCTTGCGGAGCACGGTCTTGCGCGGGTTGGACCCGAGCAATGTCGGCGAAAGCGACCCATCGCCCGCCAGTTCTTCCGTGTCCCGTCGGATCCGATCGTCGTAGTCGACGTCTCGGCCCTTCTTGGTACGGCGAACATGGTCGATGGAGAGGTTCATGACGATACGGTAGAGCCAGGTGTAGAAGCTGGAAGTGCCTTGAAAGTTGCCGATGTGCTTGTGGACTTTGATGAACGCGTCTTGAACGACGTCCAGCGCATCCTGTTTGTTCTTCACGACTCCGAAGGCCACCGCGAACGCCCGCCGGTGGTACCGGTCGAACAACGCCCGAAACGCCACCTGATCGCCCGCCTGTACTTCTCGGACGAGGATCTTGTCCCGCTCACGCTCTTCCGCGCTGGCCGCTGATCGTTTGGACGCGGCTTTGCCGAATCGATTCACCGACTTCGCGTCTGCGGTCGGATCCTCGTCGACGGCGTCTTCCGTCCCCTCCGCGTCCTCTTCGGGCGGGGCTTCGTCCGCGGGTTCTGGCTGGGGTTGCGACGACACGGGTCTTGCCGAGCGTTCTAACACGTGGCCGGGTTTGGGGCAGTTTTTGAAAGGCGTGGTGAGCCCACGTGCGGTCGAGGGCGCCGAAGGCCGTCAAAGTGTCCCTCGGACAACAAACGCTCGGGTCGCGACGGGCCCTGGGTTTGTGCTACCTGAACGCCTGGACATGGTCGGGCACGGCCAACCCTGAACATGAGTGACCTTCGAGACAGCCTCCAGCGCGGCCTCTTCGACCAGCCGGCCAAGACCGAGACGATCGATCTCGAGGGGCTCAACGATCCCCAGCGCGAAGCCGTGCTTCATGGCGACGGCCCACTGGTCGTGTTCGCGGGCGCGGGCAGCGGCAAGACCCGGGTCATCACCCACCGGATCGCCCACCTCATCGCCGAGCGCGGCGTCTCCCCCTACCGCATCTTGGCGGTGACCTTCACCAACAAAGCCGCCGCCGAGATGCGCGAGCGGCTCGAGGTCCTGGTCGGCCACAAGGTCTCCACCCGCGGCGGCATCAAGAGCCTGCAGGTCGGCACCTTCCACTCCACCTGCGCGCGGCTCCTTCGCAAACACGCGAACGACCTCGGCCTCGACCGCGGGTTCTCGATCTACGACGACCAGGATCAGCGCGCGATGATCAAGCGCGTGATGACCGAGTTGAACGTGAACCCGAAGCGCATCGCGGCCAAAGCGATCCAGGGCGCGATCAACCACGCCAAACAGGAGATGGTCGGCCCCGACGACTACGTCACCGAAGGCGACCCCTTCCACGAGGTCATCCGCCGGCTCTACGGCACCTACGAGAAACACATGCGGCGCGCGAACGCGCTCGACTTCGGCGATCTCATCTACCGGATGGCGCTCGGCCTCGAAGAGAACACCAAGCTCCGCGAAGAGCTCGCCGGCCGCTTCCTGCATGTGCTCGTCGACGAGTTCCAAGACACGAACCACGCGCAGCTTCGGCTCGTGCGCGCGTTCGCCAGCGGCCACGGCAACCTGGTCGTGGTGGGCGACGACGACCAGTCGATCTACGGATGGCGCGGCGCCGACCGGCGCAACATCCTCGACTTCAAGCAGGCCTACCCGCAGGCCGTGGTCATCAAGCTCGAGCAGAACTACCGCAGCTCCCAGCGCATCCTGCGGGTGGCCCACGCGGTCATCGCCCGCAACGTCGATCGCGAGCCGAAAGAGATGTGGACCGACAACGAGCTCGGCGAGCCGGTGTTCGTGGTCCGCACCGAAGACGAACGCGACGAAGCGCGCATGGTGGTGCGCGGCATCGAGGAGTTGAGCGGCAAAGGCGACTCGCTCGACGAGGTCGCGGTGTTCTACCGAACCCACGCCCAGTCACGCGTGCTCGAAGAAGCGCTCCGCCAGCGCAACGTGCCCTACCGCGTGGTCGGCGGCGTGCGCTTCTACGACCGCGCGGAAGTCAAAGACCTGCTCGCCTACCTGCGGGTGCTCGTGAACCCCGAGGACGACGTGAGCGTGCTCCGGATCTTGAACGTGCCCGCGCGCGGCATCGGCAAGACCACCGCCGAGCGGCTCTTGAACCACGCGAGCCTGCACGGCACCGGCGTCTGGCAGGCGATCGAGCAAGCCGACGACCACGCGCGGCTCAACGCCGGCGCGAAGAAGAAGCTGCGCGGGTTCCGGGAACTGATCGAGCGGCTGCGCGCCAAGGTGCCGGAGCTGGTGCTCAACGAGTTGGCCGGCGAGATCCTCGAAGCGACCGGCATCGTCGCGAAGCTCAAACTCGACAACAACCCCGAGTCCGACGCGCGCATCCAGAACCTCGAAGAGCTCGTCGGTTCGATGGAAGAATTCCTGCGCGACCGGGCGGGCGAACAAGAAGGCGACCCGAGCGTCTCGGACTACCTGGAAGAAGTGACCCTCGCGACCAGCGCCGACGAAGACGACGCGCGCGAGAAGGTCACGTTGATGACGGTGCACGCCGCCAAGGGCCTCGAGTTCGACACCGTCATGGTGACCGGCCTCGAAGAAGGCACCTTCCCGATGCGCGGCACCGAGTACGGACAGGACCCGGATGAGCTCGAAGAAGAGCGGCGTCTCGCCTACGTCGCGTTCACCCGCGCCCGCAAACAACTGATCTTGAGCTACGCCCAGATCCGCCGCCTCTACGGCCAAGTGCGCCCGGGCAACCCATCGCGCTTTCTCGAAGAGATGCCGCGCGAAGACGTCGAGTGGATCGGCATCGCCCCCCGCGGCACCGCACCGACGCGCGGCCGGAGCGGCGCCGGCTACGGAGGGCGCGCACCCATCGCGTCCGATCCCTGGGACGACGTGGTCGCACCCACCTCCCCGGTCGTCGAGTCCGGCGAGAGCTACGTCGACTACGGCGAAGTCGGCGCGGGCGTCGTGCGCGGCATGCGCGTCCGCCACAAGAAGTTCGGCATCGGCAAAGTCCTCTCCGTCGACACCATGGGCATGACTCCCAAGGTCGAAGTCATCTTCCAAAGCGGAGAGAAGAAGCGACTGGCCCTACGGTTCCTGCAGCCGGCCTAGGCCCGGCCTGAGCCGGGCCGCCCCGTGCCCGTGCCCGTGCCCGTGCCCGACTCCGAAAGCAAGACGCCGAAGCCGAAGCCGAAGTCGACCCCCGAACCCGAACCCGAAGCCGACGCCGAAGCCGAAGCCGACGCCGAAGCCGAAGCCGAAGCCGACGCCGATGCCGAAGCCGGACCCGACGCCGAGCTCGACGCCGAAGCCGAGCCCGAAGCCGGCGACGCCATGAGGCCCGCCGACCGCTGCGAGGGCCCGCCGCTTGACCTGCCTCGGCGGTGGGTTAACAGATCCGCCGATGCCGACTTACGACTACAAGTGCGATGCCTGCAACAAGGAGTTCTCCGTCGAGCAGCGCATCACGGAAGACCCGATCAAGAAGTGCAAGAAGTGCGGCAAGCTCAAGGCGCGCCGCATGATTTCGGGCAGCAGCTTCATCCTCAAGGGCGGTGGCTGGGAGTCGGACCTCTACAGCGGCCCGTCCAACAAGGGCGGCAAGAAGAAGAAGCTCCCGAAGACCGAGTCGAGCTCCGACAGCGCCTCGTCGACGAAGTCCGAATCCAAGCCCGCGAAGAAGACCGCGAAGAAGGCCAAGGACTGACGCAACGGCGGATGCCGCCGTTGCGGTGGGCCGCCAGGCCCGTGGTGTGACTCAAGAAGAGCTGCCGGAGACCGCTTCGCGGAAGCGTTTCCAGAGCGAGCGGCGCTCCTTCCGCACCTCGTTCGAACCGACCGCGATCACGAGCGCGGTCGCGTTGTCGCTGCCGTCGAGTTCGATCGCCCGGGAGACCAGTTCTTCGGCGGATTCGCGCGGTGCCTGCTGGACGACGGAGCTGACCCAGGCCGGGTCGGTGAGCGAGTCGCTGAAGCCATCGGAGCAGATCAGAAAACGGTCGCCCGGCTCCAGCTCGATCGCTGCGGTCTGCACCTCGACGTCGCCCTTGCCGACCACCCGCGACAGGATGCTCGCCCACGGGTGTCCCTTGGCATCTTCTTCGTCCATCGCGCCGAGCCGCACCATCTCCGCGACCGCGGTGTGGTCTTCGGTCAGCTTTTCGATCTCACCCCAGCGCACCTGGTAGAGCCGCGAGTCGCCCACGTGGCCCACCACGGCCTTTCCGTCGCGGATGAGCAGCGCGGTCAGCGTGGTGCCCATGCCTTGTCGGCCTTCGTCGGCCGCCGCCGCCGATGCCACCGCGTGGGACGCGGCGACGATCGCTTCGGACACACACTCGGCGAGTGGGGTCTCGGCAGACGCAGCGGCCACCTTCGCTTGGAGGGTGTCGAGCGCCAGCCGCGACGCGACCTCGCCCGCGTTGTGTCCGCCCATGCCATCGGCCACCGCGAAGAGGCCGAGCTTCAGGTCGATCAGGTAGGCGTCTTCATTGGACGAGCGAACCTTCCCGACGTCGCTCTTGCCCGCAGCTTCGATTTCCATAGCCGCAGTGTGCCACACGACCCCGGCGCGGCTTGGGTGGGCAGAGACTGAGACAGTGTCAGAGGCAGAATCAGAGGCAGAGCCAGAACCAGAATCAGAACCAGAACCAGAATCAGAATCAGAACCAGAATCAGAGGCAGAGGCAGAGCCAGAATCAGAATCAGAATCAGCAACAGCCCGCAGCCTCTTCCTTCGGAAAGTCGGCTCCCTTCAATCCTTCGGATTTTGGGAACGCCCACTGGCGGAAGGGCTCTGGCTCGGCGGCGGCTCAGCCGCCAAACGTGGGTGCGAGGTCCGCGTCAGTCGCGGGCCGCGCACTGCTGCTGCTGCGCTGTGGGACGTCGCGCCCCGGAGTCTGAGCGGGAAGGGTTCCTCCTCCTGCCTTCGGCCTTCCTCTCCTGGGCGCCTGCACGTGCGGGTGCCGCCGCCCTCACCTTCCGCGACCCTGGCGGCCCTGCACGTGCTCGCAGCTGGGTCCGTGGTATCTGGAGGCACGGAGGTTTTCGGATGGGCGCGCAGTGGAAACAGAAGCATCGGGAGAGCTCGGCCGCGGCCAAGGGGCGCATCTTTGCGAAGCTGTCCAAGGAGATCGCGATCGCGGCCCGGGACGGCGCGGACCCGAGCATGAACGCGCGTCTGCGGATGGCGATCGAAGCCGCGAAGAAGGCTTCGATGACCCGCGAGACGCTCGAGCGCGCGATCAAGAAGGGCGCGGGGCTGACGGACGGCAGCGTGCGCTACGACACCGTCACCTACGAAGGCTACGCGCCGCACCAGGTGCCGGTGGTGGTCGAATGCCTCACGGACAACCGCAACCGCACCGCGGCCAACATCCGAGTCATCTTCGACAAAGGCAACGCGCAGCTCGGCGCGTCCGGATCGGTCACCTGGGACTTCGACCGGCTCGGGTGCATCGAAGCCGAACACCCGGAGGCGGTCGACCCCGAGACCGAAGCGATCGAAGCCGGCGCCCAGGACCTCGAACCGGCCGAAGCCGACGACGGCAGTCCGGCGGGAACCATCTTCTACACCGATGCCACCGATCTGGACGCGGTGCGCCGCGCGCTCGAGGAGCGGGGCTGGACGGTGAGCGCCGCCAACCTCATCCACAAGGCGAAGAACCCGCTCACGCTCGAAGGCGACGCCCTCGCCGAAGTCGAAGCGTTCCTCGAAGCCCTCGACGCCGACGACGACGTACAAACCCTCTTCGTCGGCCTGGCCTAACCCCCGGTCGCGCCGTAGGTTCCGGGCATGATTCAGCTTGAACGGTTGGAAGTGTCGGGCAGCCCGGCGGCGCTCGGTCGCGGGCAGGGCGAAGCGTTCCGGGAGCGCATCCGCAGCTTCGTCGAGATGCGCTTCGAAGCGATGGACGGTTACTTCCACGACCGCGGGTACCGAAGCGGCGACCACCGCGAGAAGGTGCTCGGGGTGGGGACGGCCGCGCAGGCGCTGTACGAGGCCTGGGACCCGGAGGGGCACGCTGAGCAGGTCGGCATCGCGGAGGGCGCCGGGGTCGATCCACTGCGGCTCTACACCGCGTGCAACATGACCGACTTCCGGGACGCGGTGCTCCTGGCCGCGCCCGAGGGTCCGCGCCTGAAGAAGCTCGTCGACGAGGGCTGCTCGTCGGTGCTGGTGCCCGGCAGCCATGGCGAAGGCGGCCGCGCGTACGCGGGGCAGACCTGGGATCTCAACCCTCCGGACGTGGCGTACGTGGTCGCGGTCAAACGCAGCCCGACCGAAGGGCCGAAGACCTGGTCGGTGACCTGCACGGGGTGTCTGACGCTCGTCGGCATGAACGAACACGGCCTCTCCGTCGGCACCACCAACGTCAAGACGTACGGCTCGCGGGCCGGGGTCGGCTACCTCTCGATCTTGCACCGCGCGATCCGGGAGAACGACGTCGCCGCCGCGCGCGCGATCGTGGAGAACGCGCCGCATGCGGGGGCGCACACCTACTGGCTCGCGGACGCCGATTCGCAGATCGAGTTCGAGGCGTCGCCCAACGCGCTCTTCCTGCGGGAGACCAGCGAGGGACCGGTCTGGCGAACCAACCACTGCATCTTCGACGGCCACCAGAAACTCGAAGGCGAGGTGCGCGGCGAGAGCAGCGAGAAGCGGTTCGCGCGCCTCGGCGCGATGCTGAAGCCGGCCGACGGCTCCAAGCTCGACGTCGCGGCGCTGAAGACCATCTTCGCGGACCGGACCGACGGACTGCTGAGCATCAACCGCTACGAGGAAGACGCACAAGGCACCGCGACCAACGCGGTGTTCATCGGTTCGCCGAGCGAGCGCAAAGCATGGGCCTGCCGCGGACCGGCCGACCGCGGGGAGTGGGTCGAGCTCGGGTTCTGACGCGCCTCCGGCTTGGCGTGGCTCTTCGCCTTCGGCTTCGGAGGCAACACAGCGGCAGCGGCAGAGACAGCGGCAGACAGCGGCAGAGACAGCGGCAGAGACAGCGGCAGAGACAGCGGCAGAGACAGCGGCAGAGACAGCGGCAGAGACAGCGGCAGAGACAGCGGCAGAGTCGGAGACAGCGGCTGCTTCCTTCAGCTGAGGGACGCGGCGCTGCGCCCTACCGACTCGGGCAGCCCCAGCCGGTCAGGGCGTTCGAGTAAGCGGTCGCCCGGCGGATCGCGGGGTGGCGCGGTCCGTAGATCTGGCCGAGCCGCAACCCGTCGTCGACGGCGTGGATACGGAGGTCGGCCACCCCAGCGCAGAAGGCGGAGCGCTGCGCTGGCGTGATGCGGCCGGCGGCGCCTCGGACCGCATCGAGTCGCGCCTGGAGTGCGACGACGGTCGGATGGGCCGAGCCGAACTCGACGCGCACGCCTGCGAGTTCGGCCGTGAGCCGAACTTCCAGAACCGCGGCGACCACGGAGGCGACGACCCCCTGCACAGTGGCCTGGGACGGTGCGGAATCGGGCGGCTGACTGTGGGCGGGTGGAGCCCGGAGGACTGTCCACGCAAGGGCCGCCAGAACAAGAAAACGCATCGCCCAGTGTACGGGCGATGCGTCTTGGTTCTTCCGGAACGGGTGGCTCAGCCGCCCATTTCGCGCTGCTTGAGCGCTTCGAGGGCTTCTTCGAGCTCGGCCATCTCTTCCTCGGAGATCTCTTCTTCCGCATCGATGCGGGCTTCCACCGCGGGCGCAGCGGGCGCTTCTTCTTCGATGAGGCCCATGCGCTTCTTCAGCTCGACGAGATCTTCATCGGCACCGGCGGTGGCTTCGAGCGTGGCGAACTTGTGCTTGAGCACGTCGCCCGAGTACTCCTCGCTGAGCTCCGAGGCGGCTTCGGCCTCGGACTCCATCTGATCGATCTTCTCGCTCATCCGGTCGAAGGTCTCGAACGCGCTCGTGTCGGAGAGCCCGCTCATCGTCTCCTGGATGCTCTTCATCGCCTTGGCCCGGCGCTCGCGTGCGATGAGCACGTTCTTCTTGCGCTTGGCTTCTTCGATCTTGTGGTTCAGCGCCCGGAGCGCCGTCTTCAGCTGATCGGTGGCGGTCTTCTGCTTCTCCCACTGGTCCTTGTACTGAGCGGCGAGCGACGAGTGCTCCTTCTTCCGCTGCAGGGCTTCCTTCGCCAGCTCGTCGTCGCCGGCGCGGATGGCCATCATGGCCTTCTTCTCCCACTCTTCAGCGACGGCGCCTTCGTTCTCCAGCTGCTTGCGAAGCCGTTTCTCGTCGGCGATGGCGACAGCAACTTGCTTCTTCGCCTCGACGAGCTGTTTGTTCATGTCGAGGATGACCTGGTTCAACATCTTCGCCGGGTCTTCCGACTTGCTGATCAGATCGTTGAGGTTGCTCTTGATGAGCTGCGCGAGGCGGCCGAAGAAACCCATCGAACTCAGTCTCCGCTTTCTGCAGTGAGGGGGGTCACGCGGCGTGGTCGCCGCGGTAGCCGCTCAAATTCTGGTAGTGGTTGTTGAGCGCCAGGGTCATGTCGTCGACCGTGCCCTGGAACTCGTTGTAGTCGAGGTTCTCGAGAAGCAGCCCCGCGGTGAGCACCACCGCGCCGTCGGACAAGCCGTAGGAGCCGTGGACCATGTCGCTGGCGTTGTACTGGAGCAGCTGGGTGAACAAACCCGCTTTGTCCTTCACGTCGTCGAGCGTCATGACCTTCATCCGGAACAGGAGAAGCGGTCCGCTGACGCTGACGACCAAGGCTTGCTCGGTGTGCACGTCCTTGACGAGCCACATGCCGTCGTCGGTGCCGTCCTCTACATGGACGTTCTTGTACGAGAGGCTGGACCTCATCAAGTACGACTCGATGTCTTCTCGGGTACGCATCGAACTCCTCATTCGAACCACGCTGCCTTTCGAGTGAAGTCGCAAAGGCCAACGCAGCCGCGGCAGCCTATCGGGGCCCCGAGGGCGCTGTAAAGCGCGGAGGTCCGCAAAGTGGTCGGGGCAGGGGTCGGGATGCGCGGAGAGAGGCCCGCGGGGGGTGTCGCGGCAGACCACGAGAGGGACGGCATGTGGATCGGTACGCACGGCCAAGCGCGCGTATTTCATCGGCCGGACTGCAAAGGATCGGGCGCGTGCCCGAACTTATCGGCGAGGTCGTGCGCGTCCTGCGGCAGCACCGGTTTGCGGAGCACGTCCGCCGCGCCGAGCTTCAGGGCGCGCTCGCGTTCGAGGGGATCCATCGAGCCGGTCAGCACGACGATGGGCGCGCCGAAGTTCGGCAGCGCCTCCAGGAACTGGAACCCATCCACCCGAGGCATGTTGAGGTCGAGCAGGACGAGGTCCGGAAGCGGCCGGCCGTTGAACAGCTTCTTGCCGATCTCTGGATCTCGAAGCGCCGCCAGGGCGCGCTCCGAAGAGTGGATCGTGTTGACCAACTGGACTCGACGGGTCGGCTCCCAGGTCAGCTCGACGAAGAACGAATCCGCTGGATTGTCGTCGACGATGAGGATCGAGCGAAGCACCTTCACCCCGACCGTCTATCAGACTGCGCCGCTTCCAGAAACCGCCTCGTTGTTCCGAGACGACGAACCGGAGTCAGGGATCTTCGGCTGGGTTGGCGAGCTTGCGGGTCCAGAGGATCGCGTCTCGCCGTTCGTCGCCGACCTTGACGCCCATCGCGAGCAGTCCCGTCTTGCGGTACCCGGCGGCCACGTAGGCGTTGGCCAGCGCGACGTTGTCGATCGCTGCAAACGAGAACGCGGACACGATGCCGCGCTCGGTGAGCGAGTCTCCGATGGTGCGAAGGCCGCCGACGAGCGCACGCGTCTCGGCGTCGTCGGTCGGGGCCCGCAGGACCTCGATCAGCGAGTGCCCGAAGCAGTCTTGGTACTCGGTCGAGATGTAGTTGGGCTTGGCCTTCTTGTACGTGCAGTCGTAGTAGCCACGCGCCGCGTCGCGGCCGAAGGTGTCGAAGGACCCGATGCCGAGTCCCTTCTTCCAGACCGCGTCGCGCGCCTTGAACGCGTCCTCGGCTTCGATCTCGTGCACGGTGACGCCGCGGAGCTTGTCCGGGATGTCCTTGGCGACCTTCTTGGCCTTGTTGATGGTCCGCTCGGCGAGCTTCACACCCTTGTCGGTCACTTCGACCGACGCGGTGCGGTCACCGATGACGCATCCGCACAGGTGACCATCGCTTCGCTTGTAAAAGCCCGGGATGGTGCCCTCGCGCACGAAGCCGACTTTGGTCCACGACGAGACTTCGTCCTTCTCGACCAGGGTGATGACTTTCGCCACCCCCTCCTGCTTCGCCACCGATTGGATGTAGAGCCGCTTCGCCGGCAGCGCGCCGGCCCGGAAGTCGATCACCCGCACGAAGTCCGTGCGCCGGTTCAGGATGAGGCAGAGGTACGCGCTGTCGCTTCGGAAATAGAGCTCTTCGACGACTGCCGTGGGCTTCGCCCGCGTCGTTTTCGCCTTCGGTTTCGCTTTCGCCTTCGCTCGCGCCATCGGTTCCCATCACCCCTTCGCCCGGCCTTGGCGTTCCGCAGCAAGTGCTGGACAAAACGTATGTTTTCGGGCGCCGCACCCTAGAAGCGGTCGGGGTCGGGGTCAAGGCAAGCATGTGCGGCCTTGGTGGGTTCTGGTCTCCCCCAGGTGGGGGGCCTCCTACCGACCCAAGTCGTAGGAAAAAGTCTGCGTTTGTGGGGACCAGTCCACACCCTACGAGCTACAAACACGTGTTTGGGGGTGGCTCACGGTTTGCTTTACCCTAAGGCGTGCACTCACTCCTTCGCTTCTTCACGGTGGTGGTCGCCTCCGCCGTCGCCCTCCCCACCCTGGCCCAGGACGCCGACGCCGACGGGGTGCTCGACCCCCGAGACGAGTGTCCAGGCACCCCGCCCGCGACCTCCGTCGATGTGACGGGCTGCGACGACTACTGCGAGGTGGTCTCGGCCGGCGGAGACGCGTTCCTCCGCACCCGTTTCGTCGAGATGGGGGCGCGTGCACGCGGCTCGTTCGGCTCCGCCAGTGCGGTGCCCGCGGCGGACCTGCTCGGGCCCTGGCATCCACGCAACGACAGCGCCGCACGCAACCTCGGGTTCGTGGCGGACCCGGACGGCATGCCCGGCGGCGCGGGCGGTTGGCTGACACCCGACGGCGACTTCTTCTTCCCGGGCACCCCAGAGGAATCTTGGGGCGTGCAGATCGGCGACGACATCCACATCAACAGCAGCGCTGGCGGCGGCGCCGATGTGCCCGGTGCGTTCGATCCGGCCACCCTCGAGTGCCTCCCGCGCGACGTGTGCGGCCGGCGCGGCGGCGCCCAGGGGACCTGGGCGGGGACCATCGATGGGCTGGACATCACCCAGACTTTCAAAGTGCTCCACGAGGGGCTCTTCATCGTCGTCGAGGTGACGCTGCACAACACCACCGACACCGACATGCCGGAGGTCTACTACCTCCGCACGGTCGACCCGGACAACAACGTGAGCCTGACCGGCGACTACGACACGACGAACACCATCGACGGGCAGCCGGGTGTGATGGGCAGCGAAGACGCGCTCGTGTCCGCGACCCAGGACGCGGTCCCGGGTGTCAGCACGGACAGCTACATCGCGCTCGGCGCGCGCAACGCGAACGCGCGGGTCACCCACGGCAGCTTCCTCGTGCGCAACCCGCGGGCCGTCTTCGAAGGCGGCGTCTGCACCGGCTGCACACCCGGGGGCGATCTCAACGAATCCGGCACCGACACCCAGGACGAGGCGATCTCGATCTCGGTGCGCTACGCCCTCCGAGCGGGTGAGCGGGTTCGATTCGGGGTGGTCTACACCCTCGATCCGAGCGCGCTCGAGCAGGCGCTCGAGTGCACCGCTCTCGACTCGGACGGCGACGGACTCATCGATGCCCTCGATCCCGACGACGACAACGACGGCATCTCCGACGTCGACGAACTCGGTGGGGTCGATGTCAGCGGCGACCGGGACGGCGACGGCGTCCCGGACTGGGGCGACTCGGACGAGCCCGGGTACGTGGACGCGGATGGCAACGGAACCGACGACCGCTACGACTTCGACGGCGACGGCGTGCCCAACCACCTGGACCGCGACCACGACGACGACGGCATCCCAGACCTCTGGGAGTCCGGCAACATGATGCTCGACGCCGACGGCGACGGCGTGCCGGACGATCTCACGGACACCGATCTCGATGGCATGATCGACGCGTTCGACACCGCCCCGATGGACGCCAGCATGTTCGCCAGTTCGGCCATGCCGCCCGACACGGACATGGACGGCCAAGAGGACTACCGCGACGTCGACAGCGACGGCGACGGGATCACCGATGGCCGTGAACTCGGCACGATCACCGACCGGAACGGCGACGGACGGGTGGACACCAAGGTCGACGCCGACGGCGACGGACTGAACGACCGGGTCGTGCGTTTCGTCGACACGAACAGCGACGGAACCCCGGACCACCTCGACGACGACGCAGACGGCGATGGCGTGCTCGACCTCATCGAGGGCCACGACCGGGACGAGGACGGCATGCCCGACCGCATGCCCGTCGGACGGGACACGGACGGCGACGGCCTGGACGATGCCTTCGACCCGGACTGCACCGCGGCGCTCTGCATGGGCACTGTGGGCGTCGTCGCTCCGCTGCCGAACAGCGATGGCACCGCACCGCGCAACTGGCAGGACCCAGACGACGACGGCGACGGCCTGCCAACCGACGAAGAGCGCACCGCGCCCAACAGCGACGGCGACGCGCTGCCTCCGTACCTCGATCCGGACGACGACAACGACGGCATCCCGACCGGCGTCGAGTGTACGACGGGCGAGACGGCGACCTGCGAGTCGTCGGACGGCGACGGCGTGGCGGACTACCTGGACGACGACTCGGACGGGGACGGCCTGTCGGACATGACCGAGTGCCCGAGCCTGCCGTGCCGCAACACCGACGCGCCGGCGGACACGCTGGAAGACTTCCGGGACCCGGACGACGACGGCGACGGCATCGACACCGACCAAGAGATCGCGGACCAGGCCATTCACGGCACCCCCGACGGCGACGCGGACGATGCATGGCTCGACGACGACTCCGACGGTGACGGCGTGCTCGACCGCACCGAAGGGACCGTCGACCTCGACGGCGATGGCGTGCCCGACTACCTCGACCCGGACTCGTCCCCGGTGGACACCGACGGCGACGGCGTGCCGGACACGATCGAGTGCATGGGCCTGCCGAGCGACGGCTGCCCGGACTCGGACGGCGACGGCATGGACGACTACATGGATCCGGACGACGACGACGACGGCGTGCCGACCATCGACGAATGCCGCGTGGCGACGATGTGCGAAGACACCGACGAGGACGGTCGACCCGACTACCGCGATGCGGACGACGACGGCGACGGGCTGCTGACCGTCGATGAGCCGACGACCGACATCGACGGCGACGGGGCCCCGAACTACCGGGACGCGGACGACGACGGCGACGGAATCCCGACCGCCACCGAAGCCTGGGATGCGGACGGCGACGGCATGGCCGACACGACGCCCACCGGCGAAGACGCGGACATGGACGGCGTCGACGACGCCTACGAAGACGCCACGCCCCCCGCGGTCGACACCGACGAAGACGGGCTGCCCGACCACCTCGACATCGACGCGGACGGCGATGGCATCACCGACGACGTCGAGTGCGGCGAAGGCGATTGCGCCAACACCGACGGAGTCGGTGGCCCCGACTACCTCGACACCGACGCGGACGGCGACGGAGTGGACGACGCCGTGGAAGGCCACGACGCCGACCACGACGGAGTGGCGGACGTGATCGCGTCCGGCACCGACACCGACATGGACGGACTCGACGATGCGTTCGACGAGGACTGCGTCGACGCGGTGTGCGGTGGTGTGATCGGCGTGCCGGCCCCCACCCCGAACCTCGACGGCGATGCGCTGCCGGACTTCCAGGACGACGACGACGACGGCGACGACATCACGACCGCTCAGGAGATCGCGGACGTGCTCGTGCACGGCAACCCGGACGACGACGGCATCCCGGCGTACCTCGACGAGGACTCGGATGGAGACGGCGCGTCGGACTTGATGGAGACGGGCACGCTCGACATGGATGGCGACGGCATCCCGGATTACCTCGACCCGGACTCCGCCCCGCGCGACCAGGATCTCGATGGCATCCCGGACCTCGTCGAGTGCGACGACCCCTCGATGCCGGCCAGCTGCCCCGACACCGACGGCGACGGAACGCCCGACTTCCTCGATCCGGACGACGACGGGGACGGCGTGCCGACGATCAACGAACGACCGGCCGGCGACCAGGACACCGACGGCGACGGAACGCCGAACCACCTCGACAACGACGACGACGGCGATGGAATCTTGACGATGGACGAGCTCGGACCGGGCGGCTTCGCGTCACCGATCGACACCGACCGCGACGGCACGAGCGACTTCTTGGACAGCGACGACGACGGCGACGGCATCCCGACCGCCACCGAAATCGCCGATGGCGCCACGCACGGCAACGACGTCGACATGGATGGGATCGACAACTGGCTCGACACCGATTCAGATGGCGACGGAGCCTCCGACGAAACCGAGGGCACCGGCGACGACGACGGCGACGGAATCCCCAACTACCTCGACCCCTCGGGCGGCACACCCCCGAGCGGTATGGGCGGCTACACCGGCGGGGCGTTCTGCGCTGCGGGCGGCGAAGGCGGCGGCTCCGCAGCGCTCCTGTGCGGCGCGCTGGTGCTGATGCTGCGCCGACGCCGCACCCGCTGAGCGAGCATGACGTGAGGCAAGGACCGGAGCGCATCGGCGCTTCGGTCCTTTCTCTTAGGGGCCACCGTCAGGGAGGAGGCGGGCGAGGTGGATGTCGAGAGAATCCGAGTTGATCGGCTTCGGGAGAAAGGCGCGGACGCCGAGGGCAGAGAGCACTTGCCAGTCCGCCGCGGCACCGGTGGCGGAGATCGCGACCAGGGGAGGCACGGTCTCCAACTCGGCGCGCGAACGGGCGACGAACTCCACGCCGTTCTCGTTCCCCTCGAGCTCGAGCTCGAAGAACACGAGATCAAAGCTGCCTTCTGCGATGAGCGCCAGTGCCTCGGCGGCGGTTGACGCGGTTCGCACGACCGCGTCGGACTTCCAGTGCTGCACCGTGAACGAGAGCGCACTCGCGGAGGAGGGCGAATCGACGATCAACACCGACACCGGCCGGTTGCCCGTATCCGCCAGCTTCGCCGCACGCCGCGCGATCTCTTGGGTGCCCGGACGGTCCTTCGGCGACTTGGCGAGCAGCTGCTGGATCAGCAGATCGAGTTCGAACGGGGTGTGCACGATCTCGCTCGGGACCGGCACCAGCGCATCGCGGTGGGCCCGTCGCCACGCGTCGTCCCCGCTGGCGTCGAAGGGGAGCCGGCCGGTGATCATCTCGAAGACGACCACACCCAGCTGGTAGATGTCGCTCGCGGCGGTGGATATCCCGTGACTGCCGAAGAGCTCGGGTGCCGCGTACGCGGGGGTGTATCCGAGCTCTCCTGTGGTCGCGCGGGCACGGGCGAGTCCGAAGTCCGCGAGGCACACCCGGCCGGCCGGACCGAGCAAGATGTTGGCGGGTTTGATGTCGCCGTGGGTGAGGCCCGCGCGGTGGACCGCGTCGAGGCCACGCGCCGCTTGTTCGAGCACCCAGAGCATGGTCGGAAGGGAGACGGGGCCTTCGGCGAGGAGCTTCGCGAGGGAGCCGCCGGCGATGTGCTCCATCACCAGATACGCGCGGTGCCCCTGCATGCCGGCCTCGTAGACCGAGACGATGTTGGGGTGCTGCACCTTGGCCATCGCGCGGGCTTCGGCGAGCAGCTCGTCCGGGTCCGCGACGCCCGAGAGCAACTTCAGCGCGACGTGCCGTTTGAGCAGGCGGTCCCACGCCAGGTAGACGACGCCCATGCCGCCGTGGCCGAGGATCGCGCGGGTCTCGAGACGGCCGATGGTGTCGCCGAGTTCGACCCCGCCTGGGATCCGAGAGGGTTTGCCGCGGAGCTCGTCCGCGAATGCGGCGGCGGACTGAAACCGCCGGCTGGGATCGGGGTCGAGCGCGTGCATGAGCACCGCGGCCAGGCGGGGCGAACATTGTTCCGGTGGTTTCGGGGGCTCGTTCGGCGACAACGCCAGCGGCCGTGGCTCACGACCTTCCAGCGCGTAGTAGAGGACGGCCGCCACCCCGTGCACGTCGGTCCGCAGGTCCACTCGGTCGGAGGTGATCTCTTCGGGCGCGACGAAGCCGTGGATGCCGCCGTCGCTCTGACCGGTGCTGGTGCGCTGACTGCCCGTCGCCCGAGCCCGCGTGAACCCGAGCAACAGTGGCGATCGTCGATTGTTGCTCCGCTCGATGAAGACGTTCTCCGGGCGGACGTCTCGGTGCACGAAACCAAGGCGGTGGGCTTCTTCGAGCGCGCCGAGGAGATCGACCATCCACTGAATCAGCTCGACTTCCGGAACCGGACCTTTGTCGAGCAACTGCGACAGGAACCGACCGTGCGCGGGGCGCATCACGAGGTACGCCTCGGGCTCCGCGACGGCTTCGTGTATCCACGGGAGCGCCACGTGCTTCAGCGAGCCGAGGATCGCCGCTTCTCGCGCGAACCGCGCCGGCTCGTCCGTGCGCGTGAACCGCTTGATCCACACGCCTCGTTCCAGGTGTCGATCGAACGCCCGGTAGAGCTCGCCGCCGGGGCGAGACTGCAGCAAGATGAGCTTCTCGTACCGCCCGCCTTGGGGCGTCCACTCGTTCAAGGCAGTTGGGCGTCGATCGCGTCTTCGAACGCCGTGAAGGGCTGCGCGCCCCGCACCACCTGGTTGCCGACCACGAAGGAGGGCGTGCCCCGGATGCCGATCGTGCCGGCGGCAGCGATGTCGGCGTCGATCTGGGGGACGTGCACGTCTTGGTCGAGCGCGCTCCGGAACCGGGCGAGGTTCACGCCACCGACCTGCTGGGCGTAGCGTTCGAGATCGGCACGCTCGAGCGCGCGTTGGTTGGCGAAGAGCAAGTCGTGGTAGCGCCAGAACGCTTCGTCTCCGGCTTGGGCGCGTACTTCGAGCGACGCCTCGGCCGCCTCACGCGCGTTGTTGTGAAACGCCAAGGGCATCTGCCGGAAGACGATGCGCACCTGCGGGTATGTCTGCGCGACCCGGTCGATGGTGGGCACCGCGCGCGAACAGAAGGGACACTGGAAGTCGCTGAAGATCTGAACGGTCAGCGCGTTCGGATCGCTCGAGCCGCGGGAGGGCGTGCTCGACGGCACCGCGGGCGGGTTCGGGAGCACCGTGGGCCCGGCGCCAGGGGCAGGCGGGGGGGCCGCCACATCCTGCACGCCGTCGGCGATGACCGCCGCGTAGACCCCGCTGCGCGGTGTGCCCTGTTGCACGAGTTGCTCGGCGGCGGTCTTCACCTCGTCGATGAGTCGAACGAACGATTCCACCGGTTGGGCGCCGGTCAGTTTGCGTCCGTTGATGAAGAAGGTCGGCGTGCCGGTGATTCGGAGACGGCGGGTGATCTCGACGTCGGCGTCGATGCGCGGTCGATGGGTGTGGCGGTCGACGTCGCGACGCACGCGCCGCAGGTTGGCGCCGGCTTCTTGCGCATACCGTTCGAGGTCGGCGCGTTCGAGCGCGGTGCGGTTGGTGAACGCGAGATCCGTGAACCGCCAGAACGCTTCGTCGTTGCGGTTGGCTTTCACCGCGAGCGCGAACTCGTGGGCTTCGATCGCGTGTTGATGAAAGGGCAGCGGGAGGTGTCGGAAGACGATCCGAAGATCGCGCCCGTAGCGTTGTTCGAGCTCGGTGAGCGTGGCCGCTGCCCGGGCGCAGAACGGACACTCGAGGTCGGTGAACGCGACGATGGTCACCAGCGCGTCGTCGGGGCCTCGGGTCGGCGCGTCTCCGACCGGCAGGTGGTAGACGGTGGTGTCCGGCAGGGCCGGCGCTGCCCCACCGCTCGGCGAGGGACGGCTGCGCTCGGTCGGAGCGGAGGCGAGCAACGACTCGTAGTACCCAGCCGGGTTGGCCTGGTTCTGTCGGGCCAGCGCGATCTCCTCTTCGACCATCGTCTCGAAGGCTTCGAAGGGTTGGGCGCCGGTCAGCGGTCGGCCGTTGATGAAGAAGGTCGGAGTGCCCAGCGCGTTCAGCCGAACCGCCAGCGCGTCGTCTTCGTCGAGGACCGCCGCGTGCGTGTCTTGTTGGATGGCGTTGCGCACCGCACGACCGTCGGCCCCGATCCGCTGCGCCGCCGCGACGAGATCCTCGAGCTCGAGACTGCGCTGGTTGGCGAAGAGTGTGTCGTGCATGCGCCAGAACGCTTCGTCGCCGAGTTGCGCGCGCACTTCCAGAGCGGCCAGTGCAGCGGGGCGCGCGTTCGCGTGAAACGGGAGCACGCGGTTGCGAAACACGAGCCGGACCTCGGCCGGGTAGCGCCGCATCACCTGCTCGAGGGTGGGCTGCACGCGGCCGCAGAAGGGGCACTGGAACTCGCTGAATGCGACGATGGTCACGAGTTGGCCCGCGCCGCGAATCGGAGCGGCGCCCAGCGGCACCTGGTAGCGCTCGACTTCGCCTTCGGGCGGACCGGACTCGATCAGCGACGGCTGCAGCGCTGGCGAAGCCGCCCGCGCGGACTCGTGGGTGGCGACCTCGGCGCCTTCGGTCGAGGACACTTCCGTGGGCTCGGTGGTGGTGCCGCCACCGCATCCGAGGACCAAGAGTGTGAGCAGGAACGTTCGCATGGCGGGAGCCTACATGGTTTGCCCCGACTTTCCAGACCGAGCCCGCCACCTGCCACGTGCGCTAGGCCGCACGCTCCGCCGGCGAATCCACCGCGGCCGCCGCTTCCTCGTTCGTCCCCGCGTTCGCCCCGTCGTTCGGAACGGTGGCCCTGCTGCGGGCGCGCCGTGCGTCCATGGCTTCTCCGAGACGACGACGAGCGCCCGACTTCGACCGCTCGAGCCGGCGGGCGAAGAGATCCATCACCACCAGCGCAGCCGCGGCGAGCAACCACCAGGGCCAGGTCGGCACGGGGCGCGGAACCGACGTGGGCGCGGGCACCAGGGTCTCTGCGGGCGAGGGATCGAGGCGGCCTTCGCCGAGTCGAACCAGCTGTGAGAGGAGCGCTTGGTCCGGTCCTGTCACGGACCACTCGCTGGCTGCGGACTGCTGTCCGAGCGCCTCGGCCAAGAGCCCTCCTTGGGCGTCGCGGGCGCGTGCCACCACGACCGCGGCGCCGCCTCCCTGAACGGTCGTCGCAACCGTGCGGGCGCGCCAGTGTCCGGGACCGACCCGCTCGAGGTCTGCGGTGACCGGCGCAGGGGTTCCACCGGCCGCGCTGTGCGCGAAGATCTCCAGACCCGCGGGCGGTTCGCCTCCGGCCGGCACGCGGACGTCTACGACGATCTCGTCGCCCTCCAACGACACCGCCGCGTCCGCGCTGGTGGCCGCCCGTCTCCGCTGAGCGAAGCGGGCCATCTGACGCATCAGTTGACCCGCGCCCGGCCATTCGGACCAGCTCTGGCTCCAACGTCCGCCCGCGTCGCTCGTGAACGCGACCACGGTGCCGAGTCCGTGGCGCCAGCTCGCGAGGAGCGGGTGACCGTCCGTGGTGCGCAGCGCGGTGTCGGCGGTGGGACGCGGCTGGCTCTGCACGAACCCGGACAACTCGGGGACCGGTCCGACGCCATCCACCATGGGGCTCCGACCGACCGCTTCCACGCCCGTCGGCTCTTCGCGCAAGTTGGACAACGCCGCCGCACGGGTCTCGGTGACGAAGATCCGCCGGAGGTCCGCGCCACGGGTTGTGAGGTAGAACCGTCCACCTCCGGCGGCGGCGAGATCCTGGAGGAAGCCCACGTCGCTGTCGTGCGCGCTCCCGATGCCCACCACGCTGGTGGTCAGCCCAAGCGCGCGCACTTCGCGCGCCAGGTCGACGGCGTACGGCATGTGCCTGCCGCAGTGTCCAAACGGACATCCCTGGTACTGCTCTTCGCTGTCTGCCGTGTCGCTGAAGAGGATGACGTGCCGGATCGGCTCGGGCGCGGTGCGCAGCGCGTCGTAGGCGTCGACGAGCGCGGTGTAGACGTAGATGCCTCCGCCCCCCGCGCGGATGCGGCGCACGCGGTCCCGATGCGGTCCCACCCCGGCGACGTCCGCGAGCGCGTAGGTCCAGGTCGTGTTGGTGTCGACGGTCGCGATGCCGATGCGATCGGTCGGGCGCAACGTCGCCGCGGCCGCGAGCGAAGCTTCCACCGCCAACTCCATCTTGGAGTGCGACCCGACGCGGGCTCCCATCGATCCCGAACGGTCGAGCATCACCGCCAGTGCGACCGGCGGGTCGTCGACTTCGCCCTGGTCTTCGATGTGCACCGGCATGATGCGGGCAAGTGGCGTGTCCGCCCAGTCGGGCCCGAAGCCGAACGCGCCACCGGTGGCGATGAGGCCGCCCCCGCCGCCGACGAACTCGACGAGCGCGTCCTGGGCCTCCGGACCGAGCCCGTTGATCAAGCTGACCTCACCCGCGCGCTCGAGAGGCAGGTCGGCGAGTACCACGAGGTCGACCCCACTGAGCCTGGACGCGTCCAGCGGCGCTTCCGTCAGCTGCAGGTGGGTCACATCGGCGTCCGCCTGTCGCAGCGCGTCGACCAGCAAGGTCGGTTGGTCGCCGAGCAAGGTCACCACCAGCACCCGCGGTTTGCCGCCGACGAGCACCGCGGCCTGACGGCGCGTGCGGTCCACGGCGCCTCCGCCGCGCAAGATCTGCGCCTCGTAGACGTGCACGCCACCGCTCGGTTCGTGATCGACGAAGGCGTCCCGAAAACGGCCCTCCCCATCCAAGTTCACTTGGCGCTGGGTCTGGCGCGCGCCGTCCCGGTAGTACGCCATGCGCACCCGCTCGCCTGGCTGCCCGACGACGTCCACTTCCAGCCGGACGCTCTCCCCGGAACGCACGTGGCTCTCGTGTCGTTCGAGCGCTCCGAGGTGCGTCGTGACCGCTGGCTCATGTCCGAACGAGACCACGTCGAACGCCACGCCGGATCGAGACAGGGGTGCGACCGCGTCGCGCACCTGGCCTCGGGTCTCGCGTCCGTCGGTGAGCACCACGATGCGCCGCGCACCGAGGTCGGGCAGCGCGGCCGTCGCGAGTCGAACCGCGGACTGCAGGTCCGAACCGGGCGTGTCCACGGCGTCGGCGTCCTCGTGCATCGCGAGGCCGAATGCGCTTGCGGCGTCGCCCGAGTCGACCGATGCACACGCGCGGGTCAGGGTGGGCGCTCCGTCGAAGCGGACCACGCAGACGAGCTGGCCAGTGCCTTCCGCGCGCCGGAACACCTCGCCGAGGAAGGTGCGGATCGACTCGCGCGCACCGCGGGTGCTGTGCGACTCATCGACGACGTACACGACCGCGCTCCCTTCCGAAGGCACGAGTCGATCGGGCGCAAAGACGGCGGCAGCGACGACGCCCATCGCGAGAAGTCGAAGCGCCAGGGCGACGCGACGGGGCCAGGAGACTGCGCGCTGTCGGGTCGTCGTCATCGCACGTACCCACGCGCATAGGCCAACCCCTCGAGGCCGAGGAGCACGCACGCAAGCAACCCGAAGGCGACCGGCAGTGGTGGCACAGGCAACTCCGGCACTCCGAGCGCGGTGAGGGTCTCGGCCTCGGCCGGTTGGGTGAGGCGGACTTCTGCGGGCGGGGGCGTGGCGGCACTCGCCACACCAGAACCGCCGCGCAGCCAGACGAGGGCGTTGGCGACCAGCAGCGGATAGGCGACGCGGAGCACGACGTCGGAACCGCCCGGTTCGAGGCCGAGGTACACCCAGCGCCCCGCGCCGGCGCCTCCGGCCGCGACCACCGTGCCTCCGTCGAGTTCCACGAGCGCGGCACCCGCGCCTGGATCGACGGGGGACGCGCGCACCACCGTGACGCCGTCGAGCGCCACACCGCGGGTGACCGGATGGTGGTCGTCGACCGCGCGAAGCGCCACGGCCCCCGCGCCGAGCAACGGCTGCGGCAAGACGCCCTCTGGCCAGCGCTCGGATGGGTCGGCAAGGGGCGCAGCATTTGGAGGAGGAGCGGCGTCGGCGTCGGCGCCGGTGGAGACATCGGCGGGGAGTGCACGGCCGCCAAGCACCAGAAGCGGCCCTCGAATCCGGCGGTGCGGTGGCCCAAAACTCACCGCGACGTCGCCCTCCGGCACCTGTTCGCCCTCGAGCGCTTCGACCGCGGTGGCGCCCGCCGCCCGAAGCGCGCGGCTGCCAAAGAACGCTGCGGTGTCGTCCCCGTCCGACACCGTCCACACCGCGGGCGGATCGATCCGGCCAAGCGAGAGTTCGGCGCGATCGTCCAGCGGCAGGTCGTCCGCGACGCCGTCCGCCGGATGCACCACCGCGACGAGGCGCGAGGCGGCGAGCCGGAGGCGAAACCGCACGTCGGTTTCCTCTCCGGGCAGCAACTCGACGGTCTGTTCGCCCACCCGGACGCCGTCCGCTTCCAGCCGCACCGTCGCACGACGGGCGGCGTTTCCAGCGCACGCGACCCCGACGAGTACGTCTCGTTCCGCATCGCTTCCGCGCAGCTCCGCATGCTCGGCGCCGAAGGCGGTGATGCCGACGTTCTCGCGGCCGGCTCCAAACACCCGCGCAACGATCGGCGTCGTCACCGCAGTGGGAACCACGGCCTGCCCGCCGTCGTGAAGCAGGACGATCCGCGCGTCGTGTCGCGCCCCTTGGGCCAGCTGATCCGCGAGCGCGATCGCAGCGGCCAGATCCGCGGTGTGGCCGCGCCGAAACACTCGCCCAAGCCCTGGGTCGTCGCGCTCCTGCGGATCCTCCGCGTCCACCCCGAGCACACCCTCGTCGTCCGTGTCGTCGCCCACGAACACCGCACCCTCGAGGCGGTCGACCGCGGCATCGAGAAGCGAGGCGTTGGTCGTCGCGCCGACCAACCGGACGGGCGCCTCGGTCGCCACCACGATGCCGATGTGTTCGCCGGCGGCGCGAAGCGACACCATCGATCGCACCGTCCGCAGCGATTCCGCCCACGGTCCCTCCGCGTCGCCCATCGACGCCGACCCATCGAGCACCACCCACGTGGTGCGGGCGGTCCCCCCACCACCCGGATCGGCCGCGGCGACCACGAGCGACCACACCGCGACCACGCACGCGAGCAACGCCACCCACCGGCTGAGAAAACGGAACCGGCGCGAGCGGTGCCGACTGACCGCCGCGAGCCGCCACCGCAACACCGACGGCACCTCGACCACCCGTCGGCGGCGCCGAACGAGGAACGCGGCGACCACCGGCACCAGCAGCAGCAGTGCCCAGAGCAGCGTGGGGGACGCGAAGCTCACGCCGCTTCGCCGACGTCGCTCGGACGAGTCGCGGACGCGGTCCCCATGCCGGCACCGCGCAAGACGCCACGCTCGAGAGCGAGCGAGACGACCTCGTCGAACGGATCTTCGGTCGAGACGCTGAGCACCGGGACCTCGAGCTCCGACGCTTCTTGCTCGAGCTGCATGCGGTGTTCGGCGAGCGTCTCCCGATAGGCCGCGAGCGCGCCGTGCGGCGGAAGTTCGACGAGCTCACCGGTCTCGGCGTCGACGAGATCGCAGCCTTCGAGGTCGTCGGCGACGAGCCCTGGATCGAGTTCGAACGGGGTGAGCACCTCGACGAGCGCGACTTCGTGGCCCCGCAAGCGGAGCGCGCGCGCGGCGGTGAGCGCGCCGCTGGGATCGAGCAAGTCGCTGAGGATCACGCAGAGGCCCCTTCCTCCGAGCGCGGCCGTGACCGCATGGGAAGCAGCCGCCAAGTGGGTGAGGCGCTCCGGCTCGAGCGCGTTCAAACCCGCGAGCAGCTGTTGGAGCCCGCGGCGGCCACCCGACGCGCGGGTGACGAGCTTGGGTTGGTCGGCGGCGCTCAAGGCGGCGACGCGATCTTCGGCCCGGAGCGCGATGGCTGCGAGCCCGGCGGCGATGCGGCAGGCCTGACGAAGTTTGCTCGGCTGACCGAACCCCATCGACGCGCTGGTGTCGACGACGAGACCGAGGCGCAGCGGAGACTCTTCCGCGACCACGCGGACCAGCAAGCGCTCGAAACGCGCGTAGGCGTTCCAATCGATGCGGCGTGGGTCGTCGCCGGGCGCGTAGGCACGCACGTCGATCGACTCGGTGCCGCCCCCGGCGCGGCGGGTTCGGCGGCGCGCCCGGTGGCGGGCGTCTGCGCGTTTGCGAGATACGATCTGAAGGTGGGCGAGCCGCGCGAGAAAGGCGGGGGAGAGGAGCCCGTCGTCCGGCTGCAGTGCGGCGTCACCCATGGTCGGCGTCCTCGGCAGACGTCGCCGCATCGACCGCCGCATCGACGGGAAGCACCGCGACGTCGTCGCCCGGCACCTGCACCGACGCGAGCACGTCGGCGATCACCTGGTCCGCGGTGCGCCCGCGTGCCTCCGCTTCGAATCCGAGCGCGATGCGGTGGGTGAGCACCGCGACCGCCACGTCTCGCAGGTCGTCGACGGCGACCGCCACCCGGCCGTCGAGCAATGCACGCACCCGGCCACACGCCATCAGCGCTTGGACCGCGCGCGGACCCGCCCCGAACCGAACCTCGCTCGGCGCGTGGGTGGCGAGGACGAGCTCGGCCGCGAAACGTTGCACGTGCGGGGCGGATGGAATCGAGCGCGCGAGCGCCTGGGCCTGCAGGAGCGCCTCCGGCGTCGTGACCGGCTCGGGCATCCTCGGCGCTTCCGCGCGTGCACCGATGCGGGCCAGCGTGTCGAGATCCGGCATGCGCAGGATCAGCTTGAGCAAGAACCGGTCGAGCTGAGCTTCCGGAAGAGGAAACACCCCCTCCATCTCGATCGGGTTCTCGGTGGCGAGCACGAAGAACGGATCCGGGAGTGGCCGGGGGCGCCCCTCCACGCTGACGGTGCTCTCCGACATCGCTTCGAGCAGCGCGCTCTGGGTCTTTGGCGTGGCGCGGTTGATCTCGTCCGCGAGCACGAGGTTCGCGAAGATGGGGCCTTCGCGAAACCGCAGGTCCTTCTGCCCGTCGCCGCCTTGCACGACGAGCGAGGTCCCGAGGATGTCGCTCGGCATCAGATCCGGCGTGAACTGGATGCGCGCGAACTGGCCACCGATCAACCCCGAGAGCGTGCGTACGAGCTGGGTCTTGCCGAGCCCAGGCGCGCCTTCGAGCAACACGTGCCCGTCGGCGAGCAGCGCGGTCACGACGTGCTCCACGACCTGCGCTTGCCCGAGGATGACCTCGTTGAGCCCTTCCATCAGTGCTTCGCCGAGCGCGCGGGCTTCGGCCAGCTTCTTCTCGAGCAAAGTCGTCGTGACCCCGGGCGGTTTGAGGGTCGGCACGCCGGCGTCTGGGACGTCGGTCTCGTGCGTGCGGGTGGCGGTCGCTTCCCTCACGGGGTCCTCGCTTTCGAATGGTTTGGCAAATGGTTGGGCAAATGGGGGTTCATGGAGCGGTCGGTTCATCGAGGGTGTCGGGTCCGGCTTCGGCGATCTCGGCGCCGGGGCGAATGGATTCGAAGTAACGGCGCACGGCGTCCCGGCGCGCGGCCGGCACGGTGTCGGACGCGAGCGCGTCTTCGGCGATGGCGCCGTAGCTCGGGTAGACATCCGAGTAGCCGGTCTGCGCTTCGCCGTTCTGTCCGAGGCCCGCGAGCACCTGCACCGCACGCTCGCCCTCCCCTACCCGGCTGGGCGCGGAGACATCGCCCTGGGGCTCGAGGCCGGAGCGGGTGCGGGGCCCGGGCGCACTCGGACCGCGGCCTCCGGGTCCCGACCGACCGCCCGGCGCAGCGGGGCCTTCGCTGAGACCAAGAGCCGCCAACCGAGCGCGCAGTTCTGCCGCGAGACCCCGGGCTCCGCCGCTGGGCTCTGCACCGGGCGCCCCACCCGGCATGCCGCCTTCCATCTCTCCGGGCAGTGCGTCGCGGCCCATCATCGCGAGCTGCACGGCGCGCTCGAGCGAACCGGCTTGCTCGAGCAGCCGCGCGAGGGCTTCGGCGGTGCGGTCCATGCGCTCTTGCGCGCGACGCATCCGTGCCGCCTGCTGTACGGCTCGGTCGAGGGCTTCGGCGGCGGCCTCCCAGTTCTCCGTCGCCATCGCCTCGGCCGCACGGTTCAGAGATTCTGCCAACGCCGCCGCGGATGGATCGGAAGCGCGACGCGCTTCGTCGGCGGCGCGGCTCAGGCGCTCCAGCGTGCGCCGCGACTCTTGGGCGTCCTGGGCGCCCGCCGCCTGCGGGGAACGGAGCTGGCGCGCGAGAAGGCGCATCGACTGCTCGAGCGGCGACGTGGCGCGGGTCGAGCTCCGGTTGCCGGCACCGGACGGAGTGGATGGCGAAGACGCGTCTTGCCCGGACTCGGACGACGTCTGGGTCGGATCGCCGGGCGCCCGACTCCCCGTTCGGCTCCGGGTGTCGAGGTGCCGGGCCAGGTTGCGCGCCTGCTGTCGCAAGGTGCGGGCTGCAGACAACCGGGCCTGGCTCGCTTCGCGGAGGGCCTGCAGCTGCGCGAGCGCAGACTCCCGATCCGAACGGCTCAGATCCCGCGCGATCGAGCGCGCCCGTTCCTGCAGCGTGGGCACGTCGGTCTCGGCGTCCGTTTCTTCTTGGGGTTCCGTCGCCAGTGCCGCGACGGCCTCCTCGAGCGCCTCGGCCGCGTCGTGTTCCGCGACGGTCGGCGGCGACTCGAGCACCCGCGCGAGCGCTGGATCGTACCCGCCGAAAAGCGACGCGACGAGGAGCGCCAGGGCCCCGAGCACAGCGCGAGAAGCGCGGGGTCGCAAGGTCGGCACGGGCAGGCGCGAGGCATCGAAAGTAGTCGCGGCCTCTTCGGCGCGAAGCCGCGCGAGCCGCTCGAGTTCGGTGCCCTCTTGGTGGACCCCGAGCGCGAGCCCCGACGCCACCACGTCGCGCAGGCCGAGCGACCGGTCGATCGTTCGGTGGACCGTCAACGCGCTCGGCGCCTTGCGGGCGACGAGGTACACGAGCCCGGCAAGCAGCGTCCCGACGCCCGCGGCGATCAGCGCGGCACGCGGGGTCCCCGCCCAGAGCGGTGCGGAGTCGTCGAGCGGCCAGGCCCAAGGGCGAGACGCCGCCGCCAACGAAGCCACACCGACGATCGGCCACGTCCCGCGGCGAAGCGCCGTGCGCGCCCGGCCCGCGGCAAGCCGCCGGGATGCGGTCCGGACCGCGCGTTCCACCGTCTTGTGTCGATCCACTCAGCCCTCCCTTCCCGACCACTCGGTCCCAGGGCGGACTGAGCAACTCCCGCGCCAGAACAGACGCCGATGCGGTTGAGAGGGGCGACGCGGGTCAATTGTTCCCGGCACCAGGAGAATTGCCCGACCCCGTACGATCCAGAGCAGCACCACCCGTTCAGACGTCCGAGGGCACGGTTCGGTCGGTCGGCACGCGTTGTGTGGCCTCGACCACAGCATTGCGTCCCCTCACCCACGGAGCGTGCGGTCGGAGTACGCTCGGGCCTGTGCCCCTGACTGGAACGATGGCGTACGCGTGGAGGGTCGCCCTCGTCCTGCTCACCTGCCCGCTCGGCTGCGCGCTCCTATGCGCGGCCGGCTGTGCCCCCGACGCCGACATCCGGGTCGCGGGCCTCACCCTCCGGCTCCCGAACGCCTCGGACTGCCGGCCGACCCGAACCGTCACCGAGATCGTCGTCGAAGCGTTCGGTGATTTTCCGCCGAGCGACGAGAACACCATCGACGTGCTGCGTCCGAACGCCGAGCCGGCGACGATCGACCGGTTCCCGTCCGACACCCAGCTGGTCACGGTCCGGGCACGCGCGGGGGACTGGGAGGGTCGCGCGGCGCGCTTCTTGTCCGACCTGGACGAGGTCGGAGACATGGTGCTGCTTCCCGAGAACCGCAGCTGCCCACTTCCGGACCCCGCGCTTGGCCAACCCGGCGGGGTCGCGGCGGCGCTGCCACTCGGCGGGTTGATCCTGGCCGGCGGCGCGCGCGAGGGGGTCGGTTCCCGGCGGCTCGCGGTGCTCCAGCCGGGCAATCAGCTGGCCGTGCCGAGCGAACTCGAGCTCCCTCGCGTTGGACACGGGGTCGCGGTGGTCGACGATCGGGTGCTCGTGATCGGGGGCGCACTCGGGGTCTCGGGCCCCGCCCACGACACCTTCGAGCGGTACGAGGTCGCGGGTCTTGCCTCCGGCGACGGCTCGGTCGAGCTGCTGCGGCTTGGCGAACCCCGCCGCGACTTCGGCTGGGCGGTGGTGCCCGCGACCGAGGCGGTGCTGATCGTCGGCGGACGTCCCACCGCAGAGAGCGCGCCGGTCGACACGGCGGAGCTGGTGACCGCGACCGGAAGCCAGTCCGTGGGCACCCTGCCCACCCCTCGACTGAACCCGCGGGTCGTGGCGCTCGACGACGGCGTCGTCGTCGTCGCCGCGGGCACCGGGACCGGCGGCGGCACATTGAGCGACGTGCTCGTCTACGACAGCGAGGCGGAGACGTTTGCCGCAACCCCCGTGCGCATCCAGCCGCGCGATGCCTGGCGCGCCGTGGCGCTTCCGGGGGGGCGCGCGCTGCTTGTCAGCGACGAACAGGAAGGCGCGCCCACCCGCGACGTCGTGCTCTTGCGAAGCGTCGGCACCGCACTCCGGATCGAGCTCGTGTCGGAGCGGTTCGACATCGAGGGACTCGGCGCGGTGGTCGACGTACAGGTCGCCGCGCTTCCAGATGGCGATGTGCTCTTGACCGGATCGGAAGCGGGACGCCCCGTCGCGTACCAGGTGGACGTCGCCGCCCGCACCGCGGTTTCGCTCGATGCGACGCGGGTGCCCGGCCAGCTCGTCGCCATGGTCGACGGCACCTTCGCGGAGCTCGACGACGACGGCGCGTCGTTGCGAAGGCCGCCACTTCGCACCCGCCTGCACAACCCGCCAGCCACGCTGTTGCCCGAAGACCTCGCGCTCGACACCGCGGAGCACTGGCAGATCGACGGCCTGCAGCTGCGCGCGCGGGTCGACGGAGCCCGGGTGGATCTGGCCACGCTCGAGTTCCGCGACTTCTCGATGACCATGGCGGTCGAGGACGCGCTCGCCGGCGTCGAGATCCTATTGCGTCCCGACGGGCTGCCGCCGATCACAGTCACCGTGTTTCCCACCGAAGTGGGTCCGCGCCTCTGTACCGTGCGGCGGAGCGCCGGGACCGAGATCGCGCTCGTGCGGCGCGGCCCCCGGGTGACGATCACGACCGATCTCGACGAACGGACCTGCACCCTCGAGGGCCTCGGCAACCAGGTCGGGCTCGGGGTGCGTGCCCCGGCGGGCGCCGCGATCCGGACCCTCCGCGTCGCCCGCGACTAGCAGGTCGCTGAAAAGCGACCTGCTCCCTTGCCGTTGCCCTTGCCCGTGCCCTTGCCCGCGTCGTGGACGCCGTGTTTCGCGACGGCGAGGCCGCGAATCGGAGCCCGATGCCCAGCGGACGAAGCCGCCGGGCATCGGTCGGTGCTACGCTGCGCAGCTCCGCAGCCGCGCGACGCGTAGGAGTTTGTATGCGGCGCCGGCCAGGTAGGCGGCGAACTGTGTCTTGCGTCTGCCTCGATATTCGACGCGGCGAAGCCGAGCGAAGCGAGCAAGCCGTGTCACGGACGGGGTTTGGGGGCCGTGCCCCCAAGAAATATCGAACGGGCTCTCGCCCACCTTGAGCAGGTCGTCGCGATGCTCGTCGCGCTGATCAAGCGATCTGACCGCTGATCCGCGGGCAAGGGCAAAGGCAAGGGCAGGGGCAAGGGGCAGGCTGCGAGAACGCCCTGCGGGCGTTCTTCAGCAGCCTGCTAGTCGCGGGCTGCGTGGCGGCCGCGGAAGCGCAGCGTGAACGGGTTGCCGACGTACGTCGGCCGCACGAGGATGGGTGGCTCTGGAATCGTCGCATCGCTCAACCGCAACCGCTCGATCTGGCCGAGCACGCTCGCGTCGAAGTCCGCGTTCCCGCTCGTGCCCCGCAAGGTCCCGGAGACGATCTCGAGGTCTTCCCCGACCCGGATCGTCACCTCGACGGTCAGATCCCGCAGCGCCTCGGCGTCGATCGTCTCGGGCACGGACCAGCCGCGGCGAAAGAACGAATAGATCTGGCCCGCGTACAGGTCGCCCGCCTGGGCTTCGGTCTCGGTGCCCTCTTCGATGCCTTCGGGGTTGCCTTCGCGCTCGCGCTCCTCGGCGAGCTCCGCGAAGAGATCCGCGCGGTCCACCAGGCGCTGAAGCGGATCGTCCATCGGGTCCACCGGCCGTGGGCCGGCATCGGGCACTTCTTGGCGCTCCCGCTGGACCTTCGAGATCGCGGTGGTGTCCGGCGGCGCCGTGGACTTGAGCGGTACGTTGCGGTTCGGAAGTTCTTCGCGGAAGTCGCGGCCGAGTTTGACGAACCGCGCCGCCACCACTTCGTGCTCTTCGATCTCCGTGGCGTCGTCCGCGGACACGTCGTCCGAGGACACGACCGACACGACCACGAAGAGCGAGAGGATCCCACTGACCAACGTGCTCGTGCACACCCCACCGATGATCGAGGGGGCATCGAGCGCGTCGGTGTTGAAGCTGGTCGCAGGGACCCAATCCCCTGCCGCCACGGGCATCGCACGACGCGGCTCGTCTTCGAAGGGATGGGTCACGGCTCGGGTTCGGTTCCTTGAGGCGGATGCGCCGCCCCACCAGCGGGGTCGGTGACGAGACCCAGCTTCTCGATGCCAGCTTGGCGAACGATCGTGAAAACCCGGAGTACGAAGCCATACGGGACCGATTCATCGGCCCGCACGTAGATCTCGTCGTCTTCCTGAAGCCGGGCGTTGTTGAGCAACACCTCTTCGAGACGCTCGGGCGGGACCTGTTCCTCGCCGAGCCAGACGTCGCGGTTCTCGTCGATCGTGAGGATCAACTTCTCCTCGTCGAGCTCCATGCGCGGGGCACGCGTGCGGGGCAGGTCCACCTCGACGCCGGTCGCCATCATCGGCGCGGCCACCATGAAGATGATGAGCAAGACCAGCATCACGTCCACGAGCGGCGTGACGTTGATCTCTCCGAGCGGCGCGCGGCCACCCCCTCCGGTCGAAAAACCCAAGGGGTCAGCTCCTCAAGAAGTGCCGGCGCACGATGTTGAGGTAGTCGTTCGAGAACGTCTCGAGCTCGCTCTCGAGCACCTTGATGCGGCGGAGGAAGAAGTTGTACGCCATGACGGCGGGGATCGCTGCGACGAGGCCGATGGCGGTCGCGATGAGCGCTTCGGCGATGCCCGGCGCGACGACGTCGAGACTCGCGCTCGCTTGCGCGCCGATGTTGATGAACGCGTTCATGATGCCCCACACCGTTCCGAACAGACCGATGAACGGCGCCGTTGCACCCGTGGTCGCGAGAAACGGAAGCAACGCTTCGATGCGGGTCATCTCCGCGGTCGCGGTGCGGCGGAGCGCACGTTCGACGTTGTCGATGTCGCCCGCGTCGGTGGGCGACGCAGCGCCCATGACCCGGGCGAGCTCGACGTACCCCGCCTTGTAGACCGCGGCGATCGGAGACCCGGTGAAGTGACCCACCTGGGAGTACAGCCCCTCGAGCCGTTCGGTCGACCAGTTGGGCCCTTCTTCGCCGCCCCAGAAGGCGCCGAGGAAACCCTTGCTCTTGCTCATGGCCTGGAAGAGGCGGACCGACTTGGCCCCGATGATGAAGGCGCAGATCACCCCCATCAGCACGAGGATGATCATCACCGACTTCACGACGGTGCTGGCGTCGGCGACGAGCTGCCAGGGATCGAGGGCCGCGTGGCTGCCCGCGGGGTTGTCGCCCCCGGTCTGCAGGTTCACGAGGGTGGCGAACAGGACGTTCTTCATGTGGGTGCGGTTGAAACACGCCCACCGAGGCCGGTCAACTGGACTCTCGTCCCTCGACCTCTGTGGAAATCAGGCTCAGGCGGCCAGTCGCTCCGCCGCCCGCAACACCGTGCGGCGGCTCTTGTGGGCGCGTTCGTAGGCCACCAGCGCCGCGCGCTTCTTGGCGCTCAACCCGTCGAGCGCCGCCACGACCTCCTTGGCGGTGCAGTCGTCGTACCCCGCGAACGGTGGTTTCGGCGCTTTCGGCACCGCCTGCAGCGGGGTCTGAGACGCCAGACCCTCCAGCCGGGCCTGGACGCGGCCGTCGAGGGTGGCCAGCACCTGCTTCAGGCGCACCAGCAGCTCCAGCTGAAGATGCCGGGTGGGCTCGAGTCCCTCGGTGGGAGCCGCGGGCGCCGGGCGGAGTTCCGTGATCTTCGCCGTGAGACCGGCGATCTCGTCCGAGAGTTCACCGACGAGGGCGCTCGCTTCCGCCTGCAGCCCGCCCCGCAGATCCAACGACGCCTGCTGGGCACTCTTCCACCAGACCTGACCCGCATCGCGGGCGTCCTGCCCAAGAAGCGCGGTGGCTTCCCGGGTTCGGACAAGGAACTGGGCGCTTTCCGCGCGCACTCGGCTGCGGGTCTCATCCAACCGTCGAACGATTTCGGTCATGGGGCACTCCTGACTATCCGTAATGACGCGATCCGCCAACGCGGCGCGTCGTTGCGTCATTTCTTCTAACGCAGCGCGTTATTCCAGTCAACCCGAAGGTCTCCGAAACTACACTTGGCCCCTATGTAGGTGGGACGTACGCGTTTGACGCACCTCCAAGAATCTGCACCTCGGTTCTTGACGCGGTGCGTTATCATCCTCAGGATGGTGTCATCCCGAGCAGGCCCCGAGCCTGCGAACGCCCGCCTTGGCGGGACGAAAGGAGGACGTCATGTCCACAACCACCCCCACCCCACGAAGCCTCTCCACGCTGACCACCCTCTGGCGCAGCTGGATCGCTTCCTTCCGGCTCGACTACGCCGATTTTCCCATCGAACTGCAGGCAGGCGACATCGGCCTCGACCAGCAGCCGGACGAACGCTGAACGTCATGGACGTCAACCAAATCATGCTGCTCGCTTGGGCGCTCGCGCTCGGCGGGGCCATCGGCGGATCCCTCGTCGTCTCCGGCATCGACTCCGCCCTCCGCTACTTCGAAGGGAAAGACGAATAGCCGACGCGCGTCGTTGAGAACAACTGTAAGTCCCCGTCCCGTGGCAGCGTTGGGTCCTCATGTTGGACACTTCCGAGCGCGCGCGGCGGGGGCTCACGCCCTTCTTCCTCCTGACCCTGTTGGCCTGCGGCGCCAGCCCTGAGACGAACAGCTGGAGTGCCCAAGAATCCGGCGGCGCGGTCTCTGGCGGCGATGTCTCCGGCGGCGAGATGGCGCCGAGCGAGCCGATGGCCGACATGGACGATTCGTACGCGCCGGCCCCCACGGGCTACGCCGAGTCCGAGAGCGTCCGCCGCGACCCCTCCTCGAGGCAAACCGCCTCGCCGAGCGTGCAGACGGTCAACGCCCCAGGAGGCGGAGACGGCGCAGGAGAAGACGCCGGCGGAGCGCAAGCCCAAGCGCCCGAAGCTCAGAGCTGGCGACGGGTCAGCAACCAGAGCCGGTTCGCCACGGTGTCGCTCGGAGGCGGTGCCACGCTCGAACTCCGCAAAGTGCGCGTCGACGTCCAGGTCGAAGGCCTGCGCGCGCGCACCATCGTCGACCACATCTTCTACAACCCGCACGCGCGCACCATCGAAGGCACCTTTCGCTACCCGCTCCCGCCGGAAGCCAGCATCTCGAGCTACGCGATGTTCTTGGGATCGGGCACCGGCACGAGCCCGCAGCAGGCGCCCGACTTCTTCGGCTCGCAACGCCAACTCCAAGAGCAACAGCAGGGTTTCGACCAGCGCATCGCCAGCATCGATCCTCAGAACTGGGGCGAGCTTCGCATCGGTCGCATCGTGAAAGCGGAGCGCGGACGCGAGGTCTACGAGAACGTCACGCGCCGCCAGGTCGATCCCGCACTCGTGGAAGAGGTCGCCCCCAACACCTTCGAAGCGCGCGTGTTTCCGATCCAGGCCAACGGCTTCCACCGCGTCATCGTGAGCTACGAGCAGACGTTGCCCCGCGTCGGCGCCGAACTCGAGTACCTCTTCCCGCTCCCGAACGGCACGGTCGAGTCCTTCGACATCGATGTCCGTGCGGACGCCCGACTCACCCCGCGGGCGCGCTACACCGGCGACGTCGCCGAGGTCGCCTCGCGCACCGCCCACGGCAGCCACCACTTCTCGCACCGGCTCGCCGGCTCGGTGCAGGGCGGCACCTACGCGTTCCGTTTTCGCGCACCGGCCGGACCGGTCGAGGTGCTCTCGGGCGTGCACCCCGAACGGGACGAACGGCACTTCGTCGCGCGCCTCCACGGCGACGCGCAGATCCCGGCCGCTGGGGGCGACACCAGCGCCGAACATGCGGTGTTCTTGGTCGACACCTCGCTCTCGGAGAACGCCGACCGCTTCAACATCGACGTCGCGCTGCTCCAGCAAATTCTCGAGCGCTCGCCGCGCATTCAGCGCTTCAACGTGATCACCTTCGACGCCGGCGCCCGATGGCTCTCCCAGCGCTGGATGTCGAACGACGAAGACGGACGCGAGGGCGCACTCGACGCACTCCGGGAGATCCTGCTCGAGGGCGCGACCGACCTCGGCGCCGCCCTCGACGCGCTCACACACCCGCCGATGCGCAACGCGCGCAACACCGCGCTCGATGTGTTCCTACTGACCGACGGCGCACTGAGCTGGGGCGAACGCGACGTGGACACCCTCATCCGCCGCCACCAGGCCGCCTCTCCCTGGCGCAGCCGCTTCTTCGCGTACCGCACCGGGCTCGGCGCCGAGAACGCGGATCTCATGCGCCGGCTCACGAGCGGCGACGGCGCCGTCTTCAACTGCCTCAGCACCGCGAGCGTCCCGACCTGCGCGACCGCGCACCACGCGGCGGGCTTTCAAATCGAAGAGCTCACCGTCGTCGGCGTGGGCAGCGCCCCCGCCGCCACCCACGACGTCTTGGTCGCCGGCGGCGCGGCCACCCTCACCCGCGGCGGCGAACTGCTCATCGCGGGCAAGCTGACCCGTGGAGGCACGGCCGAGATCCGGATCCGCGGCAAGGTCGGCGGCGAGACCCGCACGCTGCGCTATCCGGTGACCTTGCAGCCGCAGGGCACCTTGGCGTCGCGGGCCTGGGCGGAGATCGCGATCGCACACCTGCTCTCGACCCACGACGAAGACCTCGAAAGCTACGCGGTCGCGCTCAGCCAGCACTACCGCGTCCCGAGCCGCGCCACCTCGTTCCTGGTGCTCGAGACCGACGCCGAATACGAGCAGTACTCCCTCGAGAACGAACAGCGGCAGCACCCGGGATCGGTCGGCGAGCTTGCGCGCGGCATCCAGCAGCAGCGCCAGTCCGCGCGCACCTCCTGGGAGCGGCTCGCACGCGCGATGCGCACCGCGCAGGAGCATCACCGCTTGGACGACTCGGTGTGGTCGGCCCTCTCCGGCATCGCGTCGACCCGGCCGATCGACTTCGTGCGCGGCCGCCAAGACATCCCCGCTGTGCGCCCGGGCGACACACCGAGGGGGTACCGCCGAAGCATGGACACGAACCCGGAACACGCCGAGCACTACCGCGCCGAAGGCGAACGCCGCCGTGCGCAGGGCGAACTCGGCGCCGCGATTCGGGCCGTCTCGAGCGCGGTAGAGAACGCGCCTTCGGACGCGGAGATCGCGCGCCTCGTCGGCTACACCCTCTCGAGCTGGGGCGCGCGCGCCGAAGCCGCCGAGCTCTTTTTCGGCGTGCTCGAGAAGCGCCCCTACGAACCGCAGAGTTACCGCGATCTCGCGACCGTGCTGTGGACCCGCCGCCCGAGCCTGACCGCCATGCTCTACGAAGCGGTGCTCGCCGGAAACTGGGACGGACGGTTCCGCGGCGTGGTCGACATCGTGCGCGAGGAGTACGCGCTCTTCACCCGCGCGTGGCAAAGGCAGGCGCCGCGCAGTCCACTCGCGGCGTTCCTCGCCGACCGCCAACAAGCGCTCTCGCTCACCGTGCCCGAGGTCGACCTGCGCGTGACCATGACCTGGAACACCGACAACACCGACATCGATCTCTGGGTCACCGATCCCCGCGGCGACGAGTGCTACTACGGCAACCGCAACATCCCGAGCGGCGGCGAGCTGCTGGCCGACGTCACCCAGGGCTTCGGCCCCGAACGCTTCCAGGCCCGCGACGCGGAAGAAGGCGTCTACACCGTGCGCGCCAAGTACTACGGCAACAACGGCAACCGCCTGCTCGCGCTGACGTACGTCACGCTGACCGTCGCCACCCACGTCGGCAGCGCCCAAGAACAAGTCCGCCACTACGTGGTGCCGCTGCGCGACCGAGGCGACGAAGCGGTGGTCGCCCGCATCGACATGGACTGAAGGCGAACGAAAGACGAAAGGGCCCCGTGCCCGTGCCCGTGCCCGTGCCCGTGCCCGTGCCCGTGCCCGTGCCCGTGCCCGATTGAAGCCGACCGCCGAAGCCTCCGGAGCACCAGAACCAGAACAGGTCCTGACCAGCACCATCGCCAGAAGCAGAACCAGAGTCGGCATCAGAAGCAGAATCAGCGACAGAACCAGCGACAGAACCAGAACCAGAGTCAGCACCAGCGACAGAAACAGCACGAGCGACAGAAACAGCGACAGCGACAGAAGCAGCGACAGCGACAGAGACAGCGACAGCGACAGAGACAGCGACAGAACCAGCACCAGCGACAGAACCGGCTTCCGCGACCGCGACCGCGACCGCCTCCGCTTCCGCTTCCGCTTCCGCTTCCGCCTCCGCTTCCGCTTCCGCTTCCGCCTCCGCTTCCGCCTCCGCTTCCGCTTCCGCTCCCGCTTCCGCGACCGCTACCGCGACCGCTGTGCTGTCGAGAGGCGTAACGGCCGGCCCCCACCTCGCGTACGATGGGGCGTGGCCAACCCGCGCAGCTTGCTCGCCTGCCTCTTTCTTCTCGCCGCGTGTTCGTCCTGCGGCGGAGAAGACGAGAGCGCTTCCTCTTCCAACCCGACGACGAACGAAGCGGCCGTCGGCGCCGAAGCCGAAGTACCGGCCGATGGAACCGAAGCCGCGCCCGCCCCGCCCGAGGGCCGCGCCGTCGCCATCTTCGCGGGCGGATGCTTCTGGTGCATGGAAGGGCCGTTCGAAGCGATCGCCGGCGTCGAGTCCGTGCTCTCGGGCTACGCCGGCGGACCCGAACGACACCCGACCTACCGCCAGGTCTCGAGCCACTCGACCGGCCACACCGAAGCGATCCGCGTGCTCTACGATCCGGCCGTCGTGACCTACGAAGCGCTGCTCGAAGTGTTCTGGCACAACATCGATCCGACCGACGGCGACGGACAGTTCTGCGACCGTGGCGAACAGTACCGGCCCGCGATCTTCCCGGTCGACGACGCGCAGCGCGCGGCCGCCACCGCGAGCATCGCCGCGACCGGTCAGACCCTTGGCGAAACCATCGAAGCGCGCATCGAGTCCACGGACGAGTTCTGGGTCGCCGAGGACTACCACCAGGACTTCTACCGAACGAACCCGGCGCACTACACGCGCTACCGCCGCGGCTGCGGACGCGACGCGCGGCTGACCGAGTTGTGGGGCGAAGCCGCCGCCCACTGAGCAACTGGTGGATGGCCCTGGATTGCGTCGCATGACGGGTGCGTGATGTTCTTCACGTGTCCCTCTCGCGGGTCCGTTGACACCCGGATGCGTCTGTTTAGGTTGGCGAACGTTCGCAGATGAGGCGAGGGCGGGGACACAGCACCCGCCCCGCCGCACACACGACCCACCTACTCAACCAGCGGCCACGCGCCGCACTGGAGACTTGCGCCATGACCTCAGTCACCCGATGGGATCCATTCGCCGAGATGAACCGACTGCACGACGCCTTCGTCGCTGGACGCCGCGCGGAGTACAAACCCGCCGTCGACATCCACGAGTCCGACGAAGCGTTCACCCTGTTCGTCGAGGTCCCAGGGATCCAGGCCGACCAGGTCCACGTCGACCTGGAGAAGAACGTGCTCACCATTCGCGCCGAGCGCAGTGAGACCGACGAAGTCGACGCCGAGGGCTACCGCCGCGTCGAACGCTACCGAGGCAGCTTCAGTCGTTCGTTCTCGCTCCCCGAGACGGTCGACGACGAGACGATCGAAGCCAAGCTCACCGACGGAGTGCTGACGCTGCGACTCCCAAAGCGTCCCGCCCCAAGCACCCGACGCATCGCCGTCCAGAACTGAACCGGAAGAGAACCAACCGAAGCCGAGGCCCGCGACCCCGCGCGGGCCTCGTGCGCCCGGTGGAGAGCGGAGGGCGGGTCCAGGGCGAAGCCAGCCTTCCGAAGGCTGGGGCCGAAGGCACGCTTGACGCGCCCGAGCACTCCGCCACGATGAAATTGCCGCCGAGCCAGCAAGCCCCACCTGGTACTTCCGAATCGAGTTCCGAAGGAAGAGGCTGAAGACGTGCGACTCCGAAGGAGAGCATGAGCTGGTGCTGGTGCTGGTGCTGTTGCTGTCGCTGTCGCTGTTGCTGGTTCTGTCGCTGTCGCTGTCGCTGTCGCTGGTGCTGTTGCTGGTGCTGGTGCTGTCGCTGAAGCCGAAGCCGAAGCCGAAACCGAAGCCGATCCCGAAGCCGAAGCCGATCCCGAAGCCGACCCCGAAGCCGAAGCCGAAACCGAAGCCGATCCCGAAGCCGAAGCCGATCCCGAAGCCGACCCCGAAGCCGACCCCGAAGCCGACCCCGAAGCCGAAGCCGAAGGCGATCCCGAAGCCGACCCCGACCCCGACCCCGCGCTAGCTCAGGCCCAGCCGGAGTTGTTCGTCCTTTGGATGGGTCCAGCCCTCGAGCGTCGCGTCGTCCATCTCGGGTGCCCCGAGCGCGCGAAGTCGTTCGCCGGTCGACGCGAGCGCTGCCTCGCCGAGGTCGTTGCCGAGAAACGGCCGGCCGAGCCGCACCGACGCGTCGCCGGTCGAGCCGCTGCCCATGAACGGATCGACGACCAGCTCGCCCGGCTGGGTGCTCTGCGCGATCAACGTCTCGACGATCGAGACCGGCTTCTCGGTGGGGTAGCCACGGTCGACTCGCGGCGCCGTCAGCACATCCGGCACCGACAGATCGTTGAGGTTCCGTTTGCCCTTCTCGAAGAACAGGATGAACTCGTACCGCGCGCGGTAGTGG
The DNA here is from genome assembly GCA_034670305.1 of Deltaproteobacteria bacterium. Lineage (GTDB taxonomy): Bacteria > Myxococcota_A > Polyangia > Polyangiales > Houyiibacteriaceae > JAXMNT01. The sequence goes on along the minus strand of JAXMNT010000022.1, from coordinate 9,271 downwards.
TACCCCATCCCGATCTTCACCTTGTCCCAGACGATCGGTTTCCAGAACCGAAAGCCCACCGCTTCGGCGATCGGTTTGGCGACGAACATCGTCTCCTGATCGCAGAACAGGTAGAAGTGCCGGTCGTCGCGAAGCACCCGGAAGAGCTCGACGAAGAGCGCTTCGAACCGGTCGTTCGGAAAGGTCTCGAACCACTCGTTGCTGGACGCGCTGCTCTTCGAGAGCCGGGTCGTCGTGCCGACCGCCCGGTGTTTCTCGAGCGACTCGTAGGGCGGGTCGGTGACCACGAGATCCACCGAGCCGCTGCCGAGCGACTCGAGCCACGCCACCGCATCGAGCCGCGAGAGTGCGAACGGGGCGGGCGGCGTGGGGACCGTCGGCTCACTCGGGGATTCGGACATGCGGCCACGCTATCAAGAGGCTGTGACGGACCCGATGCCTCGGCAGCGTCTTGCTCAGTCGGTCGTGCCCTGCAACAGGAGCGCGCGCACTCGGTCGTCGTCTGCGCACTCCGGGATCAGACGCGCCACGTCGTCCGCCCAGCCCGTGGCGTCGGTCTGAAACGTGGTGAAGATCCAGAAGAGTTTCACGCTCGCGTCGCGGTCGCCGATGCGCGCGAGATAGGGGAACGCGGCGGCCGCCAGCCCGAAGAACCAGTCCGCCTCACTGGGCTTCAGCAAGGCACAGGCGTCGAAGAGTCGGACCACCAGCGATGCGGGCGTCGGCTCGTCGAACCGCTGCGTCGCGGTGGGTTCGGGACGCGGCGTGGGCTTGCGTCCTGGCGGTTCGGATCCGTGCTGGGCGCGCGCATGCAGCTCCAGCATGAGCGCTTTGGCGCTCGCCTCGGCGCGCGCGGGTCGCGGGAGGGAGGCGTCGCCCGCGATGGACGCATAGAGCTCGATGCGAGACTGCACCGGCCGGCCAATGTTGGCGGCTTGCTGGAGCACCTTCTCGACGTCCTTTGGTTTCACCGCGTCCACCCCCACGTGAAGCGGTCCCATCGATCGCAGGACCTCGGCAGGTGTACCGCCCAGGCCCCGACCGGTCGAGGCGTCGTGGCCATCCGGCTCAGAGGCAGTCGCCCAGAAACCGCACGCGCGTGAAGTCGCCCTTGGCGAGGTCGCTGGCAGGCACGAAGAACTGCACGATGCCGTTGTCGCCCCAGCTCAGTCCGAACTGAGGGTCGCTGTCGATCTGCAGCAGGAGCACATCGGTCTCGGGATCGTCGGTGGCGCGGCGCTGGTCTTCGTCTTGGGTGAAGTACGGGTACCCACCGACCTGGTTCTTCACCGGGAGCGGCGAGTGTTTGTCGGTCCACTTCTTCTTCGTCTTCGCGTCGATGCCCGGCGCGACCTGATCGAAGCGGTAGTCGCACCCGCTCATCGGCTGCAAGTACGAGTGCAGGTGGAAGGTGCCCGGCGTCTTGACCAGGGGCCCACCGAAGAGTTTCTCGACCTCGGCCTGCACCGGCTTGCTGTCCACGTTGTGGATGCCGCCCGAATGCAGCACCCGGCATTCGCCACGCAGGCACCGCGCCGCTTCGTCGGAGACGAAGAACAGCAGCCGCCCCTCTCTCGGCCAACCCGGAAAACGAAAGTTGTCGAGCTGCAGACGCGCGAGAAAGTGCATCGGCTGGCCCTTCGAATCGCGCGGCCACTCCATCCCGGTCGAGAGGCCCGGTTCGCCACCGAGCACATTCGCCTGCGGGCTCGGCGTGTGGGAGCTGCGGCCGCTGAAACACCGCCGCGGCAGAAGGGTCCGCTCGAGTGCTTCTTTGTGCGGCAAGAGCTTCTTCGGCGGCTTCGGCGCGAGCAGGGCCTGCAAGCGCGGATCGTCCAGGAAGCTTGGGACCCGTGCCACCGCGTCGCCTGGAATCGAAGACTTGGTGATCGCGAAGTCGGTGAACTTCAAGAAGAGCGCGACCGCGTCGTCGCGCAGCCCGAGCCGCTCGACGTACGGGAAGGCCGGGTAGCAGAGCTTCCAGGCGGCGTCGCGGTCCTTCTTCTTGAGCAGCCCGAGCACCTCGAGGGTCCGCGGGATCAGGTCGTCGCCTTCCGACTCGCGGGCCAGCTCGAACTCGAGCACGAGCCCCTTCACCCCGGCGTCTGCGCGGATCGCCTTTTTGGCTTTCGCATGCTCCATCACCGAGCGGTAGAGGGCCGCGCGTTCGGCCGAGGGCCGGCTGGTTTCGCCCGCCTTCGCGAGCGTGTCCTCGATGTTCATCTCCCGAGACTACCGAAGCCGCTTCGCGGAGTGGATGGCTATTTGATGGTGCGGCGGGTGTGTTCGCTGCCGTCGAAGCGGAGGCTCGTCGGCTTGTCGTCGACCACCGTCAAGATCTCCACCGGCCGGCGCCATACCCGCACGAGCGAACGCAGGACTTCCTGGGCCCAGTCGAGACGCAGGTCGACGCCCATGTGGTCGTGCTGCAGCTGAAGCTCGCCGCGGTTGCTCTGGTTGCCATCGACCACGCGAATGATCGGGTTGCCCGCATTGGTGAGCTGCGTGAGCAGTTGCTGCTTCACCTTCTCGAACGCGCGGCTGTCGACTTCCCAGCGGTCGTTCCGGGTGTTGTAGCCGAACGTGTACATCTTCTGATCGAAGACGAACTCCGGCGTGAGGAACTCGTCGATGAAGGTCACGTCGGTGTAGAGCTTGCGGACCTCGAAGACCTTCGCGCGACCGAGCCCGGTGCGCCGATCCCACGCACGTTTCTCCGCCCAGTCCTCGCACTCGTCCCACTCCTTGCCGAACTGCCCCTTGTCCCATCGTTCTTCGATGTGGCGAAAGAGTTCGACGCCGAGCTTGTACGGGTTGAGCTGTCCCGGCGCGGTCGCGAGCACGCCCGCGTTGCGGTCCGCGTAGTCCACGATCTCCGACGCGTCACACACCTTCTCGGTCATGAGCCGGCTGTGCCAGTAGCTGGCCCAGCCTTCGTTCATGATCTTCGTCTGCATCTGCGGCAGGAAGTAGTACGCCTCCTTGCGGATGACGTTGAGCACGTCGCGTTCCCAGCGCTCGAGCGGCGCGAACTCCAGAAGGAAACTCAGCACGTCGCGGCGCGGCGACTCGGGGAACTTCTTCGCCGCGGCTTTCTCGTCCTCGAGCTTCTTGCGCTGCGAGTCGACGAACTCCTGCGGGTTGATGAACGACTCCATGTAGTCGCGGTCCACCCGAAGCAGCCGCAGCTCTTCGGGTGTCTCGTCTGGATCTTCGAGCTGGGAGAGCGGGCCCTTGCGTTCCTTCGGCGGGGCAAAGGGACGCTGCGGATCGATGAGGTTCTCGAGGCTCAGGCACACATCGAGGAACTCTTCGACCTTCTCGATGCCGATGCGCTTCACCCAGCGGCGCACGATCGAACCGTGGTTCGCCATGGTGTCGATCCACTTGCGCACCGCGCTGCCGTCCTTCGGATCGCGACCCTGGTCGGTGATCGAGAACGCGAAGTTGTTCTTGAAGAAGTCCACGTGGCCGAGCACGTGCGCCATCACGAGTTTCTGATCGACGAGCGAGTTGCCCTCGAGCAGGTACGCGACCGACGGATTGTTGTTGATCACCATCTCGTAGATCTTCGAGAGGCCGTACTCGTAGCTCTTGGCGAGGCGCTCGAACTCCATGCCGAAGCGCCAGTGCGGGTAGCGCGTCGGGAACCCTCCGAACGCCGCGATCTCGTTCATCCGATCGTACGAGAGCACTTCGAACACGGTCGGGTAGAAGTCGAGGCCGAAGTCCCGGGCGTGCTGTTCGATCTGCTGCTGCTGCTCCCAGAGGTAGCGCGGCAGCTCGGTCCGCATGATGAAGCTGCCCACTATTTCCCTGGCCCGAGGAAGTCTCGAATGCTGCCCACGATGGCGTCGCGGTCGCGGATCTCACTGGTGATCAATCGGTCGTCGCCGCCGAAGTGTTCTTTTAGGTCTTTGATGAACTGGCCCGAGCCGTACGGGCTCTCCACCTGGCCGTAGGAGAAGACGTTGGAGGCCGGGAGGATCTTGTTCTTCAAGAGCTCCACGCACAGCAGCGTGTCGTCAACGGACCAGTTGTCGCCGTCGGAGAAGTGGAACGGGTAGATGTTCCACTCGCTCGGCGGGTAGTCGTCGTCGATCATCTTCGCGCACACCTTGTAGGCGCTGCTGATCATCGTTCCTCCGCTCTCGCGGGTGCGGAAGAAGGTGTCTCGATCGACTTCGCGTGCGACCGCGTCGTGAATCACGAACCGCGTCTCGATGCCCTGGTACTGACGCCGCAACCAGGTGTCGAGCCAGAAGGATTCGATGCGCACGATCTCCTTCTGCTCGTCGCCCATCGAGCCCGACACATCCATCATGTAGATGATCGCCGCGTTCGCGACCGGCTCGATGTCCGTCTTCCACGACTTGAACCGCATGTCGTCGCGGGTCGGGATGATGATGGGCCGGTTCTTGTTGTATTTGCCGAGCGAGATCTGGCGCTTGAGTGCGGTCTTGAACGTGCGCTTGAAGTGGCGCAGCGAGTTCGGTCCCACCGAGCGGATGCCGGTGTACCGGTCCTTCTTGTCGACGATCGAGGTCTTGCCCTTGTTCTCGATGTTGGGCAGCGCGAGCTCTTCGCCGAGAATGTCTGCGAGCTCTTCGAGCGTGACCTCGACCTCGAGCGCGTGTTCGCCCGGGTCGCCGCCGGCTTCGCCGCCCTCCCCCGGTTTGCCGTCGCCCTTGCCGACCGGGTCGCCGGGTTCGCCGTCGCCTTGTCCGACCCCGCCCTGCTTCTTGTCGGCGAATCGGAACTTCGGAATGTCGATCTGCGGAAGCGGGATGGACACCTTGTCCTTGCCCTGCTTCCCCATCAGCTCACCCTGGGAGATGTACCGGCGAAGGTTCTGTCGAATCTTGCCCCGCACGATGGCTCGAAAGCGGGAATGATCCTGATCGATCTTCAGCGACACGGGAATCCAGCATAGCAGCCCGCTGAGCGTTCGGCGGCGTGCACGTGCGGGGCGTGCGGGCCGCCAGCGCCCCAGGCCAGTTCCATGAAGGCATGGTGTGGACGAGGGGCGGGCGCAGTGGTAATACCAATTCTCCCATGCCGACCGTCCTCCGCCGTGCCCTGCTCTGTGGCTTGTTCGTTTCGTCGATTGCGTCGCTTGGTTGCGACGGCCGCATCGATGCACCGCCGGCCGAATCCGCCGAAGTCCCGGACCCGCCCTTCGTGCCGGCGCCCGCGCAGATGCGGCGGCTCACCGACACCCAGTACGCAAACGTCGTGAACGACGTGCTCGGTCCCGTCGTCGTCCCTTCGCGCATCGATCCCTTCGACTCGATCGGTGGGCTGCAGTCGGTCGCCACCTCGAGCCGCGGCTACTCGCCGCGCGGCGTCGAACAGTACGAGTCCGCCGCGTTCCAGATCGCCGAACAAGCGATGACGCCGTCCGAAGCGCGAGACGCCTGGATGCCCTGCGACCCCACCGGCACCGTCGACGATGCCTGCGCGCGGCGCGTGCTCGTGCGCGTGACCCGCCGCGCGTGGCGCCGACCGGCCGACGGCGCCGAGATCGAGACACTGGTCCGCATCGCCGCGCACGCCGCCGAGACGGTGGGCGACTTCCATGGAGGCCTCGCCTACGCACTCTCCGCGGTGCTGCAGTCGCCACGGACATTGTTCCGCACCGAGTTCGGGGCGTCCGATGCGGTCGTCGACGGCGACGCCGTGCGGCCACTCGACGGTTGGGAGCTCGGCGAACGGCTCGCGTTCTTCCTCTGGAACACCGGACCGGACGAAGCGCTGCTCGACGCCGCTGCCGCGGGCGAACTCGACGACCTCGAGACGCTCGGTCCGATCGTGGACGGCATGCTCGCCGACGATCGGGCGCGGCAGGGCATGCGCGCTTTCTTCTCCGACATGCTCGCCCTCGATGGACTCGACGAGCTCGGCAAGGACCCAGCGGTGTTCGATCACTTCGGCCCCGACGTCGGGCCGAGCGCCCGCGAAGAGACACTGCGGGTGCTCGAAGACGTGGTCTTCGGCCGCAAGGACTACCGGACCATCTTCACCCGCCGTTCGACCTTCATCAACCGCCGCCTCGCGAGCATCTACGGCGTGCGGGCACCGAGCATCGATGGGTTCGCGCCATTCACGTTTCCGGCCGACTCGCCGCGTGCGGGACTGCTCGGCCACGTCAGCGTGCTCGCGGGCAACAGCCACTTCGGCTCGACCTCGCCGACCTTGCGCGGCCTGTTCGTTCGGCGGCGCATCCTGTGCGGTTCGGTGCCGGCCCCGCCGGCCAACGTCGACACGTCGATCCCAGAGCCCAGCGAAGAAGAAGAGATCATCACGCTGCGTCAGCGGGTCCAGAAGCATCTTCAAGACCCGACCTGTGCAGGCTGCCACCGCTTGATGGACCCGCTCGGTCTCGGGCTCGAGAACTTCGACGCGCTCGGCGGCCACCGAACCATCGACAACGGCGAACCGATCGACGCGAGTGGCTCCTTGAACACGCAGGAGTTCAGCAACGTGATCGAGATGGGCCAAGTACTCGCCGAGAGTGACGAAGTGCCCCGGTGTGTCGCCCGCACCGCCTACCGGTACGCGGTCGGACGCAACGAGCGCGTCGGCGAAGCGGCCAGCGTCAACGGCGGGTACCGCGCGTTTGTCGGTTCCGGGTACCAGGTGCTCGAGCTGCTGCGATCGATCGCGCTCTCCGATGGGTTCCGCTCGGTGGGCCCGCCCGACGAAACCGTGCCCGGCGCGGAGGTGGAAGAATGAATCCGTTGGACGAGCGCGAGGCGCACCACGAAGCGAAGCTCAAGCCGAGCAAACGAAGCGCGAAGCATCGGTTGCCGCGGCGCACCTTCCTGCGAGGCGCACTGGGCGCCACCGCGGTGGCCGTGGGTCTCCCAGCCCTCGACATCTTTCTGAACGACGAGGGCACCGCGCACGCCGACGGCACCGCGTTCCCCCGCCGCTTCGGCGTGTTCTTCTGGGGCAACGGTGTGCTCCCTTGGCGCTGGATCCCGGGCACCACGGGTCCGAACTACGATCTGAGCGAGCAGCTCGAACCGCTCGCCCGCCACAAAGACGTGATGACGGTGATCAGCGGCACCGACGTGAAGACCGGCGGCCGCATTCCGCACAACTCCGCGATCTGCGGGATGTTGACCGGCGCCTCGTTGCTGGTGACGGACGGCGACCGCGAGTTCTGGCGCGACCCGACCATCGACCAGGTCATCGCCCAGCGCATCGGCGGCAGCACGAAATACCGGTCGCTCGAGACGGGGACCATTCCGGTCGACTCGAGTGTGTCGTACAGCGGCGAAGACCAGCGCAACCCGGCGGAGAAGAGCCCCTTCGCGCTCTACCAGCGCCTCTTCACAGGGGGCTTCCGGCTCCCGGGCGACGAACCCATCATCGACCCCACCGTGGCGCTTCGCCGCTCGGTGCTCGACGCGGTGCTTCAGCAGAACCGGGCGCTGCAGCGGCGCGTCGGCGCAGCGGACCGGGTGCGCCTCGACGACCACTTGCAGCACGTCCGAGAACTGGAGCTTCGGCTCGCGCGACTCGAAGACGACCCGCCCAACCTCGCGGCCTGCATGTTCCCGACCTTGCCGCCTGAAGAGATCGGCGACGACGAACGCGGGCGGCCGCAGATGGCGCTGCGGACCCAGCTGATGGGCGAGCTGCTCGCGATGGCGTTCGCCTGCGACCAGACGCGGGTGTTCTCCCACATCCTCACCCGGCCGGTCGGCGACGTGATCTTCCCGGTCGATGGCATCGAAGTGATGGAGGGTGGCGAACTCGTCATTCGCGGCCACCACGACCTCACCCACAACGAGCCGGACACCGATGGCGAGCCGATGTTGCGGGTGAACGAGATCATGAAGTTCATCACCGCGTCGCTCGCGACGTTCGTGGATCAGTTCCGCGACATCACCGAAGGCGACCGTTCGATGCTCGAGAACATGGTGCTGCTGGCCACGACGGACAGCTCGAACCCTCGGCTGCACTCGCTCGAGGACTTCCCGATCCTGACCTTCGGGAGCTGCTGCGACCGGCTCGTCACCGGCACCCACATCCGGTCGAGCGGCGAGAACGCCAGCCGGGTCGGACTGAGTTTGATTCGCGCGATGGGCATTCCACTGGAAAGCTGGGGCCGCGACGAAGGACGCGTGGACCGAGGGTTCGCCGCACTCGAGAGGATCGAATGATGAACCACGGAAATGTGTTTCGTGCCTGGCCTGCGGCCACGGTGTTGGCGTGTGGGGTCGCGCTGTCGATCTTGGCGTTGCCCGCCTGCGGTTCGGAGACGACGGGCGAGACGAGTGCCGTGGTGCTGACCGAGCTGACCTTCGGCAAACTCGCGCGTGGCGAAGACGGCGAAGTGCTGATGTCCGGCGATCGCAACGTCGCGGCGGGATTGAACCTCGACGACCGCAACAGCGATGCGCGGGACCTCGAAGGCTGCCGGCGCCGGGACTTCGTGTCGCCAGCCGGAGAGGAGGGCATCGACAACCAGTTCGCGCTTCTCTACGAGACGATCGAAGACCAGTTCCCCGGCGCGGTCGAAGGCATCATCCAGGGCACGATCAACGAAGGTCGACTGCTGCTCATGATCGAGATGTCGGGCGTCGACGATCCATTCGAAGACGACTCGGTCGAAGTCCGCGTCATGCTCGGCATGGGCCGCCCCGACCTGAGCGCGTCGGACCGAATCGTGTCGCACCAGACCTTCGAGATCGACCCCGAAGCACCGGTGAGCATCACCCGCGGCAGCATTCACGAGGGCGTCCTCGAAGCCGGCCCATTCGACGTGGAGTTCCCCGTCGCGGTCTTCAACGTCTTCTTCGATCTGCGTCTGCACGACTCGACGCTGCAAGCGACCCAGAACCCGGACGGCAGCTGGAGCGGCATCATCGCCGGCGGGGTCACGATGGATCAGATCCTGAACATCGCGATGATGGCGGACGACATGCAGGAGACCCAGATCACGCCGCTGCTCGAGATCGTGCTCCCGACCATGAGCGACCTCAACCGCAACGAGATGGGCGTCTGCGAACAGATCAGCGCCGGCATGCAGTTCCGCGCAACCCCTGCGTTCGCTTTCTAATTGCACTACGGGCCTGGCCCGCTTCGCGGGACTGGCGGCCCTAGCAGGTCGCTGAGAAGCGACCTGCTCCCTTGCCGTTGCCCGTGCCCTTGCCCGCGTCGTGGACGCCGTGTGTTTCGCGACGGCGAGGCGCGAATCGGAGCGCGATGCCCAGCGGACGAAGCCGCCGGGCATCGGTCGGTGCTACGCGGCGCAGCC
>JAXMNT010000021.1:0-121761 GCA_034670305.1 Deltaproteobacteria bacterium | reverse complement strand
AGGCGCGTATCCTTGCCAGGCGCTCGAGGCGCGGGGCAAGAGAGGCACTCTCGGGAGGCAGACCGCTCAAGTCGCCATGATCACACGATCACGGGACACGAAGAACGGTACAGGGCAAGGGCAAGGGCACGGGCAAGGGGTAGAGCGCGCTTGGCGCTCTACAGCCAGGGATCGGAGAAGCGGGGGTCGGTCAGGAGGCGCTCGTCGGTGAGCGATTCGAGGAACGCGCGGAGGTCCTCGAGCTGGTTCGCGTCGGTGTCGAAGCCATTGACGAAGATGCTCTTGTGCGGATTGCGACGGCCATCGCCCGCGTTCGGACCCTCGGTCACGTCGTTGCCGCCCGCGGCGTACATCTGGAGCACGTCGTCGAGCGTCGCCATGGAGCCGTCGTGCATGTACGGCGCCGTCAGCGCGATGTTGCGAAGCGGCGGCGGTTTGAACTTGCCCATGTCGCTCGGGTCCTCGGTGACCTCGACAAGGCCCTGGTTCTCCATCGGGTACGCGCCGCGGCCGTCGACGTCGTAGAGGCCGTTGTTCTGGAACGTCGCCTGGTCGAACACGTTGCCGAGGTGGTCGAGGCTGCTGGAGAAGAGAAACCCGCCGTGGCAATGAAAACACTCGGCCTCTTCCTGGTGGAAGAACTCCGCGCCGCGCTGCGCCGACGGACTGAGCGCGGATTCGTCGCCCGCCAAGAACCGGTCGTACGCCGAGTCGCCCGCGATGATCGATCGCTGAAAGGCGCCGAGCGCCGCGGTGACGTTGGCCACCCGAAATGGATCGCCGTCGTTCGGAAACGCTTCGGGGAAGAGCGTCTGGTAGCGCGCCTCGGCCCGCAGCCGCTCCATCAACGTCTCCTCGAGACCGGCCAGTCCGAGCTCGACCGGGGTCTCCCCGAACATCGGAATCAGCGCCTGGTCCTCCAGCGTGCGCAGGACCGGGTTCGCCCAGGTCAGAGTCGCCGCGTACCCGACGTTCACGATCGACATCGAACCCCGTGGCGTCGATTCTCCCGTCGAGCCGATGCTCACCGGAAGTCCGTCGGTGAACGCGAGCGACTGCACGTGGCAGGACGCGCAGCTCTGGGTCTCGTTGCCAGACAGCCGTGGGTCGTAGAACAGGTGCCGCCCGAGCTCGATCTTGGCCTCGCTCATCGGGTTGTCCACTGGCACGCGCGGCTCAGGAAACCCCTCCGGCAGGTCGAAGACGTAGCCCTCTTGGGTACAGCCCGTGAACGCGAGCACAGCGAGCAGCAGTGGCCCCAGCCAGAACCTCTGGGGCAGCGCGCGGTTCATGGCACGAGCGAGAAGACGTTCTGTTCCGTGGCGGACGCGCCGCCGAACGCGAGGCCGAGCTCGCGGAAGAGCGGCGCGCAGTCCATGTCCATCGGCGCGCTCATGCAACCCGGCGGGGTCTCGTCGGTGTTCATCAACGTCGAGCCCGTGACGAGCGCGGCGAGGTCGAGTTGCACCGTGGCGTTGCGCGGGTCGGCGCCGCTGAGCTGGATGTCCGGCCGGTTGGCGGTCGTGCAGGTGGCGGTGCCCATCATGTCGCCCTCGCAGCCGGTGCTGCCGAGGTGAAGGCGCCAGCCATCGAACGCGGAGCTCACCGCGTCGAGGCGAATGTGTTTGTAGCCCCCGTTCCAGTTCCACCACATCGCCGTCAGGTTCAGGGGCGGGTCCGCGAGGGTCGGGTCGGCGTGGTTGAGTTCGTCGGGCACCCCGATGCGAAACCGCAACCCGGTGTAGTCGCCCGCGGGTGCGCGGCCAGAGATGGTCGTGTTCAGGTCCGCGTTGCCCATGTCGCCGCAGCCGTTCTCGAAGTCGAGCAAGACGACCTCGCCGTTCTGGAAGCGGCCGTCGTCGTCGAGCGCGACGGCGACCTCGCGGCCATCGGCCGTCACCAGGCGGACGTCGTGCACGTACATCCGGAAGTCGCGCGGCGTGAGATCCGAACCGCTCGCGCCAAGGCCCGTGTAGGTGTCGCCGCAGACGAAGTTCGCCCCGTTCACAACCGCCGCAAAGTCGAACGAGACCGGCTCCGACTCGTCCCCGCAGGCCGAACCCAACATCGATACCGCGCACCCAAGTAGAAGCATGTTCCGCATGGGGCGGAGGATAGGGCCAGAGGTGGTCCTCGGCCAGTGACAGATCGGGCTCCTCGTGGGTCCCCAAAGGAGCGCGGCGGTGGACTGGCCGCGCGCGCCGGACGAGCTGCAAGGCCTGCTAGAGTCGCGCGATGCGCGCCGCCTCCAGACCTACGATCCTCTTGTGCATCCTCGCCTCCGGGCTGCTGGGCTGCGGGGACGACGACACCTCGGCGGACGCCGGCCCGTCCGACGCCGCGCCCGACGCCGGACCGAGCTGCAGCGAGTGGACCTTTGCACCGGGCGCTGGGGATCTGACGAACTTCCCGAACCTCGACATGCTCGTCGAAGATCCAGCCACCGCGACCGGCTTCCGGTTCGGCATCACCCGCGACGCGTTCCCGGAGCTCGGCGACTACGACGCCTACGAGACCCTGTTCACCGAACAGGCATCCGAACTCGACGGGTTCGGGATCAACGCCGCGGCGTTCGTGACGTTCACCCGCGGATTCGACCCGGCGCTGCTGCCGGCGATCGACCGCGCGTCGGCCGGATTCGTCACGCTCTCGACCGAGACCTCGATCGTCGAAGCCTCCCTCGCCACCGTCGATCTGAACCGCACCTTGCTCCTGACCCCGCAGCGGCCACTCGTCGAAGGCGCGTGGGCGGCGGCGTACGTGACCCGCTCGGTCACCGAAGCCGCCGGCGGATGTCTGGAACCGTCCGCCCACCTGCAATCCGCGCTGGCCGATCCCACCCCGGAGACCACCCGCGCGATCGACGCGCTCGTCGCGCAGGAGATCATCGCGTCGGCCGACGATCTGGTCGCGCTCCTCGTGTACCCAACGCAGACCGTGACGGCTCGGTCCCAGGAGATCGCGGCGTACGTGCGCGGCTTGCCCGACACCGACTTCGAGGTCTCGTGGCGCTGCACCCTCGACGCCGGTTCCGGCACCCGGCACTGCCGCGGTCCGATGAACGCGCACGACTTCCGGGACGCGGACGGCGTGGTGCGCGGCGCCGAGCCCACCGCGGACTGGCAGCTCGAGGTGCACGCCTACCTGCCAGACGACGACGGCGCGGGCGCGCCCTACCCGACCGTGTTGTTCGGTCACGGATTGACCGCAAGCGCCACCGACCACGGCGCCGCGTTCGCGGCCGACGCAGCCAGCCGAGGCGTGGCGACGGTGGCGATCAGCGCGGTGCTGCACCCAGGGCATCCGACCGAACCCGATCCGCCCGTGGGCGGTCTCGACGCGACGCTGCTGTTTCTGGCAGCGGACCTCGATGCCCGTTCGTTCGACGCGCTGCGCGCGCGCGATCACTTTCGGCAGTCGACCTACGACAAATTGCATGTGGTGCGGCTGCTCGCGCTCGGCCCGGACTTCGACGACGACGGAACACTCGACGTCGACACCACGAAGCTCGGCTACATCGGAGTGTCGCTCGGCGGCATCATGGGCTCGGAGCTGCTCGCGCTCACCGACGCGTTTCCGATCGCGGTCTTCGGCATGCCCGGCGGCCGATACACCCAGCTGATCATCGACCCGATGGGCGGGTTCTCGCTCATCCGGCGGGGTCTCATTCCCCCGCACTGGAGCGCCGCCCGAGAGGCCCGCACGTTCCCCATGATCCAGACCTTGCTCGAACAAGGCGACGCGGCCAGCTACGCCGGACACGTGCTCGAGGATCGGTTCGTCGGGGAGGCACCGAACCTCTTGGCGCACATCGTCGTCGACGACGGCATCGTGACCAACGAAGCCAACCTGGCGTTCGCGCGCGCGATGGGCCTCGGGCTCGTGCCGCCGCAGATCGACGACGCGGAGGGGCTCACGCTCTTGCCCGCCCCACCGCTCTCCGGAAACCTCGACGGGGGTCTGACCGCCGCGCTCCAGCAGTTCGATCGCATCGAGGACGGGTCCGGCGGGGTCACCGCCGCCACCCACGCGAACTTCAGCTTCAGCGACGTGGCGTACGAAGCCTGGTTCCATTTCCTGCGGACGCACTGGGAAGACGGCGCCGCCGAAGTCATCGACCCGTACAGCACGCTGGACCTGCCCCCACTCGACGGGTGACGCGTCTTTTTGCGCGCGTCGGTCGAAAAAGGCAGCACCTTTCGGGAGGAAGACCGGCGGGGCGGCGAACGGCGGCAGTGCGCGTTGACCCACCAAGGTGTGAGCGCCTACCTTGGTCTTGTTCCGGTGAGTGCCGCGAGTTCCCCCGCCGTCGATCCCCGGATCGGCATGGTCCTTCAGGACCGCTACCGCATCGTTCGGAAGATCGGCGAAGGCGGGATGGGTGCGGTCTACGAAGGGGAGCACGTGCTCATCCACAAGCGCGTCGCCATCAAGTGTCTGCACGCGCAGCTCGCCACCCACGCAGAGGTCGTCGCCCGGTTCCGACGTGAAGCCGAGGCGGCCTCGGCCATCGGACATCCGAACATCATCGAGTGCACCGACATGGGGCGGTTCCCGGACGGGGCCGAGTTCATGGTGCTCGAGTTCCTCGACGGTCAGGACTTCGGCGATCTGCTCGCGGAACACCCGATGCGCGCGCTCGGCGAAGTCGCGCACATCCTCGTCCAGGCCTGCGACGCGCTCCAGGCCGCCCACGAGAAGGGCATCGTCCACCGCGACCTGAAACCCGACAACCTCTACCTCACGAAACGCGGACGCGATCCCTTGTTCGTGAAGGTGCTCGATTTCGGCATCTCGAAGGTGGCGGCGGGCCCGAGCAAACTCACCCGCACCGGGACGGTGATGGGCACGCCCTACTACATGTCGCCGGAGCAGGCGCAGGGGAAGTCCGACGTCGACCACCGCGCAGACATCTACGCCCTCGGCGTGATCCTGTACGAAGCGTTGGCGGGCAAGGTCCCGTTCGACGACGAGTCGTTTCCGCTCCTCGTCGTGAAGATCTGCATCGAACCGCCGCCGCCCCTCGAGCCGATTCGACCGGGCTTGCCGCCCGAGGTCTACGCGATCGTTGCGCGCTGTCTTCAGAAGGAGCCGGCCGATCGTTTTCAAAGCGCCGCCGAGCTCGGGGCCGCGCTGCGACCGTTCGAGAGCGTGGTGCCCGAAGAGACCGCCCCCTTCCCCTTGCCGTCGTCCGACGACGTGGCGATGGCCTCCACCGCCCCGCGCGAGGTGCCCACGCCCTCAGGGCCGATGAGGGCGCCCGCGCTCCCGACCCCCCATCCGATGACGGCGCCGCCCCGCAGCGGTGGGTCGAACGCACTCCTCGGGGTGCTGGTGATCCTGCTGCTCGGGGTGCTCGGGGTCGGCGTGTACCTCGCGGTTCGTACGCCGGAACCCGCGCCGGTCGCCGCCGCGCCACCGCCCGAACCCGAGCCGCCCCCGGTCGAGCCAGCCGAACTCGTGCGGGTGCAGATCCGGGTCTTGCCTGCGGGCGCGGAGATCGAACTCGACGGAGACATCGTCTCCAACCCGCTCGACATCGAACGTCCGGTCGACGCGGAGCCGCATCGGCTCGTGGCCCGACTCGAGGGGTACGAGTCGTACGAAACCACCCTGCGCCTCGACGACGGTTCGATCACGAAGGAGTTCACGCTCCTTCGCGACCGACACGGCCGGTCGCGTGGTGCCCGAGTCCAGACGCCCACGATGGAGCCCGTGGTGGTGGTCGACACCAGGAGGGCGCAGCCGGAGCCGACCACCATGCGGGAGCCGACGATCACCATGCGGGAGCCCGTCCCTGCGGAGACCGTCATGGAGCCGACGATCATGACGCCCCCTGTGGTCGCGATGCCGCCGACGACCATGGAGCCAACGGTGACCGCCATGCCCACGACGATGACGACGATGACGACGATGACCACGATGACGACGATGCGGCACACCGACCTGCCCGACATCAACGACGCCCTCAACATGCTCCGCTGAGGCGAAGCGAACGCGGCGACGACCGGACCGGCCGGGCTTGCTCGAGAACATGTGGTAGAGGTGCCGCATGGCGAAACCGCGCAAGGTCGTCGTGGTCTCGAACCGCGGGCCGTTTCGACGGGAGGGCGGACGCTGGGTGCGTTCCGCGGGTGGCCTCGTCGCCGCCCTCCACCCGGTGCTGGTGCAACGCGGCGGCGTCTGGGTCAGTGCCAAGCAGGCCAAGGACTTCGAGACCGTCGTCGGCGAGCCCAAAGTCGCCTACGACCTCGCATCGGTGCGCATCGGCCGCAAGATGCAAGACGCCTTCTACATGGGGGTCAGCAACGCGATCCTCTGGCCGCTCCTGCACAGTTTTCCGACGACCATTCCCGTGTCGGACGCGCCGTGGGAGCCGTACATCGCGGCGAACGAACTCTTCGCCCAGGTCACGCTCGAAGCGAGCCAGACCCGGGATCTCGTCTGGGTGCACGACTACCACCTGATGCTCGTGCCCGGGCTGATCCGGAAGAAGCGCGCGCGCGCCCGCATCGGCTGGTTCTGCCACGTGCCGTGGCCGCCGGCGGAGCTCTTCGGCATCTTGCCCAAACGGCAGCTCCTGCTCGAAGGGTTGCTCGGCGCCGACGTGCTCGGCTTTCACACGAAGACCTACGTCGACTGTTTTCTCGACTGCGTCGGCCGCTTCACCGATCACCAGGTCGACCGCACGCGCGGCACGGTCCGCGTCGGCAAACGCACCGTGCGGGTGATGGCCGCGCCGATCGGCGTGCCGGTCGACAAACTTCTGGAGCTGGCCGAGGCCGACGACATCGGCGCGGAAGCCACGCGCATCCAGCAGCTCGTCGGAAGGCGCATCGTGCTCGGGGTGGATCGGCTCGACTACACCAAGGGCATTCCCGAACGCATGCGGGCGTTCGAACGGTTTCTCGCACGGCACAAGAAGGCGCGCGAAGAAGTCGTGTTCGTCCAGATCATGGTCCCGAGCCGGACCGACGTGCGCGCGTACGAAGAGCTCAAGAACGAGATCGACATGCTCGTCGGCGACATCAACGGACGCTTCGCCAGCACGGGCATCGTGCCGCTCCAGTACTTCTACCGGAACTTCGACCAGCGGGCGCTCTTCGCCCACTACCGCGCCGCCGACGTCGCGCTGGTGACGCCGCTGCGCGATGGCATGAACCTGGTCGCCCACGAGTACGTGATCAGCCGCGTGAACGAAGACGGCGTGCTGGTGCTGAGTGAGTTCGCCGGCGCGGCCGACTTCTTCGACGACGCCCTGCAGGTGAACCCCTACGACGTGGACGCGATCGCGGATGCGCTCGAGCGGGCGCTCGCCATGCCCAAACGCGAACAGAAGAAGCGCATGCGCACGCTCCGCGAAGAGGTCCGCGCGCTCGACGTCCACCAGTGGGCCGACGACTTCGTCTCCACGCTCGAACACGACTGATGCCGAGCGAACCGAACCTCGATCGCCTGCGCCTTCCGCTGCTGGTCGGACTCGACGTCGACGGAACGCTGGCGCCCATCGTGAAGGACCCGGCCGCCGCACGCGTGCCCGACGAGACCACCGCGCTGCTGCGGAAGCTCGTCGCACTGGAGGACGTGTCCGTCGCACTCGTGACCGGCCGCGACGCGAACGCACTCGACACGATGATCCAGCTGCCCGGCGCATGGCGCGCGGTCGAGCACGGCAGCCGGGTGTTCGCACCCGGCGAGACCGCCGCGCCCGCCGCGCACAGCGCCGAGGACCAAGCGCGCCTGGATGGGTTCGCGGCGTGGGTCTCGGGCACCGCCGGCACACTCGAGCGCAAAGCCAGCTCGGTCGCGGTGCACGTGCGCGGACTGGAGGGCGGCGACGCGTTGCTGGCGCAAGCCGACGAAGTCGCGCGCACCTTCGGGCTGCATGCGCGCCTCGGACGTTCGGTGTTCGAAGCGGAGCTCACCGTCGGCGACAAAGGCGACGCGCTCCGCGATCTGCATCGGCGCACGGGCGCTGAGCGTGTGCTCTTCGTGGGCGACGATCTCACCGACCGACCGGCGATCGCGTATGCGGCCGAACACGGCTGCGGCTACTTCGTCACAAGCGACGAACGGCCCGATGTGCCGGCGGGCTGGAACGCGATCCCGCTCGCCGGCACCGACGGCGTGGTCGAGCTACTGCGGCTGATTCTCGAGCGCTTCGGTTGACAGCGCTCTCGACAGACCCACCTTCACGGCCCCGCGCTTCGCGACCCAACTTCGAACAGCGTACACACCTTCCGTAACTATACGGGCCTAAGGTAGCAGCCTCGGGCGACCGAGTGAGCGAGCGTGCCGCATCTCTCACGAGAGGCGTCGCGCGTTTCGACTGGCGTTCTTCAAGGCTCCCCAAGGAACCGAGAAGAACGTGGCAGGAAGCCTGGTGACCATCGGCTGTCGTGACTCATGCGAAGCGCGGGATCAGATCCGGCGGCGGCGTGCGAGAAGCACCGCGCCGAGGGCGAGGAGCCACAAGGCGTCCGAGCCGCGCGTGGTGCGGCACCCACAGCCGTCGTCTTCTTCTTCGGTCGCACCGGCCTGGTCGGCGTCGTCGTCGGCCTCGCCTTGCGTGAGTGCGTTGGTCGGCGCGGCGCCGGCGAACGCCGCGCTCGCCGCGAGCTCGAGTTCGGGCACCCGCGAGCGCACGGCTTCGGGCAACTGCACCGCGTCGCGATCCGCGTAGGCGAGGTCGCCCGCGGCTCGGGTCTGAGGCTCTGCCTCGTTGTCCCAGGGTCCGCCCCAGCGGCCCCGCACCGGGTTCTCGCACGTGATCGGTTTGTCCCAGGCGTGGCGGATCGCATACCGGCCCTGGAAGTTGTTCGCGGTGTCGGGGCGCGATCCGTGTTCGAGACCGTTCGGTCCGTGGTTGAACTCGCGGCCCCCGACGATCGCGTTCGCCGCACGGAAGACGAGGTCGTCTTCCACCGCCGATGCTTCGTAGCGCGCGTGCAAACGGGTCAGCACGAAGTCGTTGCCCCAGCCGGACGGGCGCCTCACCGGTTCCCCGTTGCTCCCCGCGGCGTCGACCACGTCGCCCCCGAGCAGGGTCAGATCTTCGACCGACAGGACCGGCCCGGGGCACGGGTCGCAGTTGGTCGCTTGCCACGCGTACTCCGTCACCACCGCGCCGGGGTTGCGGCGCACCGTCTCGTCGAAGAGCGCGACGTAGAACGGTCCGAACCGGTCGCGCACCGAGTCGTCGACGTCGATGTTGGTCGGAATGGTCACGTTCGGGCGGTTGGCGAGCTCGAAACGCTGGTTGCGCGCGAGCACGTGCACGATGAGATCCTGCGCGCCGGCCGCGTTGACGAGCCCGAGGCGGATCGGAAGTTCGAACGCTTCGCTCGTGTAGTGCACCCGGAGCGGCGAGAGCTGCGCCACGCCTTCTTCCCCGAAGGTGACCTTGGAGACATCGACCTTGGCGACGAAGAACTTCGAGCCGGCTTCGACGTAGGGTCGCAGGCGCGCTTCGGCGCCGTCCGGAATGTTGTAGTTCTCCTGACGCAGCCAGGTCTCGAGCCCGGAGGAATCGGCGGCCGACAGGATCACGATCTGGTACTCGCCGACCGCGAACTCCGCTTCCACCGTCACACCGAGGTCCGCTGCGACAGCCGTCGGCTCGGGCACCGCGCCGCTCTCGTACATGACCTCGTCGTCGAACTGCCCTGTCGGCCGCTCGAACTGGCACGGGTCCATCTCCCAGTACTCGACGAGGCGCGGCGAAGCGAGCTGGTCGACGCGGTCAAAGACTTCGCGCGGCAGCGTATGCACGCGGCTCTCGTCGAGCACCTCCGGCACCGGCACGATGAGCGCGAAGTTCTCGGGCGGCCCGCGGTAGTCGTTCTGCATCGACAGCACCGTGGTGGTGCCGTTCCGCATCATCACGACCATCGACGCGTCCGCGAAGAGCTCCGCGTTCCCACCCGCGACGTAGAAGCCGCAGAACGCCCGCACCCGTTCGGAGCCGAACACGGTCGACGCGCACAGACACAGCGCCCCGAGCCACACGATCTTCCGCTTCATCGAACCTCTCCCCGGCGCCGCGCGCCCCACAAGAGCGCCAACGCGCCGAACCACAACCCATGCGCACCGGACCCGGTCCGACAGCCGCAGCCGGCGGCTTCGTCGCCCTCGGGCGGGTCAGGGATGTCATCCGCCGCGGCGGCTTCGAGCCCTCCACCCAGCACCGCGCCCGCAGCAGCGGTCGCCGCGACATCGGTGCCGGTCAGGCCGAGTTCGGGGATCGGCGAACGCACGACTTCGGGCAAACGCACCGAGCCGCGCGGCGCGTACGCGAGGTTCTGTGCCGTCGCGGTGCCAGGCGTCTCGGTGCCGGCCGGCGGACCACCCCAGCGGTTTCGGATCGGCGCTTCGCAGGCGATCGGTCCCTCCCACGGGTGGCGGATCGCGTAGCGGCCCTGGAAGTTGTTCGCGTGCGACGGGCGGGCGCCCTCTTCGAGGTGGTCGGCGTCGTTGAGGAACTCGCGTCCGCCGACGATCGGTTCGGCGGCCCGGAAGACCAGGTCGTCTTCGACCGCGTCGGCGGTGTAGCGGGCATGCAGCCGGGTGAGCACGAAGTTGCTGCCCCAGCCACGGCTGCGCCGGAACCTGCGTCCTGGGCCGGGGCGGCCTGGAGGTCCGCCGGGAGAAGGCGCCACGGCCTGTCCAGGCGCGACCACGTCGGCGCCGAGCGTGGTGAGATCCTGCATGCTCAGCACCGGGCCCGGGCAGGGGTCGCAGTTGGTCGCCTGCCACGCGTACTCGGTCACCACCGCGTTCGGGTTCTGCCGCACCGTCTCGTCGAAGAGCGCCACGTAGAACGGACCGAACCGTTCCCGCACCGACTCGGTGACGTCGAGGTTGGTGGGGATGGTCACGTTCGGGCGGTTGGCGAGCTCGTAGCGCTGGTTGCGCGCGAGCACATGTACGATGAGGTCCTGTGCCCCGCCGGCGTTCACGAGACCGAGCCGGATCGGGAGCTCGAAACGCTCGCTCGTGTAGTGCACGCGCAACGGGGAGAGCTGTGCGATGCCTTCTTCGCCGAAGGTCACCTTCGAGACATCGACCCGTGCGACGAAGAACTTCGATCCCCCTTCGACGTAGGGGCGCAGGCGCGGCTCGGCGCCCGCAGGGATGTTGTAGCCCTCCTGACGAAGCCACGTGTCGAGACCGCTCGAGTCTTCCGCGGAGAGAATGACGATCTGGTACTCGCCCACCGCGAACTCCGCCTCGACCGTGACACCGAGGTCCGCAGCGCCCGTCGGTGCCCCGCGCATGCCCGAGCCGGCGCTGCGCATCCTCATGCGCCGCGGATGCCGGTGCACCGCCGGCGCACAAGGGTCCTGCTCCCAGTACTCGACGAGCCGGGGCGACGCGAGCTGGTCGACGCGGGCGAACACCTCGCGCGGGAGCGTCTTGACGCGGGTCTCGTCGAGCACCTCGGGGACCGGCACGACGAGCGCGAAGTTCTCGGGTGGACCGCGGTAGTCGTTCTGCATGGAGAGCACGGTGGTCGTGCCCTCGCGCATCATCACCACCGAGGTCGCGTCCGCGAAGAGCTCCGCGTTGCCACCCGCGACGTAGAAGCCGCAGAACGCCTGGGCCCGTTCCGGTCCCAGTCCCGCCGCCAGCAACGCCGCCGCAATCCCGAACCCAACCCATCGAAGACTTCCGCTCATCCGCTCCCCCTCTTCCGTGCGCGCATCCTACGCGATTCTCACGACGGTGAGCGGTCGGCGGACGCAGATCGGCCCCCGACCAGATCGGAAGCGGTGGCACTGAAACCACGGGCTCACCGAAACCTTGGATCGCGTGAGCCGACGACGAGGATCCGATGCCAGGGTCACGTTTTGTCCGGCGGCCAGCGCGCGTGGCTCGTGTACCATTCCGAGCCGTGCCGTATCGCAAACACGAATCGGACGCGGCGCGCGAACACGTCGACGACGGCATCGTGGGCGAGCTCGTTCAACAGTTCGCCGATCCCTACGCGTTCTACCGAGAGCTCGTGCAGAACGCGATCGACGCGGGCACTTCGGAGGTCAAAGTCCTCGTGCGCCCGCGCGCCTCGGGCGGGGTCCGCGTCTCGGTGCGGGACGACGGCGAAGGCATGAACCCCGAAGTGCTCGAGAACAAACTGCTCGTGCTCTTCCGCAGTGGCAAAGAAGGTCGCACCGACGCGATCGGCAAGTTCGGCGTCGGGTTCGTCAGCGTGCTCGCGCTCCACCCCGAGAAGGTCACAGTCGAGACGTCGCGCGGCGACGGCGCCGTGTGGACCATGCACCTGTTCTCCGACCACCGGTACGATCTCTTCGAAGTCTCCCGCAGCGCGCCGGCGGGCACGACGGTGAGTCTGGACCTGCCGGCGCTCGACGCGTCCGAGTTCATCGAGCGCTCCAAGGCTTCGCTGCGCACGTGGTGTCGACACGCCGCGATTCCGATCTGGTTCCAGGTCGCCCAAGGGGTGCTCCAGAAAGACGCGGGCGAAGACGCGGACGGAGACGCCGATCTCGACCAGTCGCGCATCGACGAACCGATTGGACTCCCGGAGTGTCTGGCCCAGATCGACATGACCGTCGGCACCACGCGCATCGTGCTCGGTGTGCCGAAAGACCCCACCGGGTATGCAGGGTTCTTCAACCACGGACTCACACTCTTCGAGACCACCCTGCAGGACCCGGCGCTGATCCCCACCGGCGCGCTGCACTTCAAGGTGCAAGACATTCGGCTCGAACACACCCTCAGCCGCGACAACGTCCGGCGCGACGCGGCGTTCAACGATGTGCTCCGCAAAGTCCGCGACGTGTACGAAGATCACCTCGTTCCGGCGGTGCTCTCCACGATGCGCCGAGCGCTGGAGGCGGGCGACGACCACCGGTACGCGGGTTTGCTCGCGCGGGTGGTGCATCCCAGCGCGCCGCTCTCGATTCCTGTGTCCCGGCTTCCGGTTCGGCTTCTGCACTTGGGCGCCAAACGACGCGTGTTTGCGCGCAAGGAGCTCGCACGCAGTGCGGTTGGGTCGGCATACGAGACGGCGCTGAGCCATGCGCTCGCCGAGCGCGGGGTTCAGGTCGTGGATGCGAGCCCGGGGCGCGGACTTGCACGCGGCCCCACCCAGTACCTGACGGAGCTCGACCTCGAGGATGCGCGCAGCAGCTACACGCTCGTCGTCCCCATGGCGTCCCCTCCGGAGAACGCGCTGCTGTTGCTGGATCGACTCGCCGCGCTCTTCGCGGCGAGTTGGCGGTCGCCTGCAGGCATTCAGCTCGTCGCCTTCCACGGCGCGCATGCGAACCGGCTTCTCGGCGGCGGCAAAGTCGACGGCGCGCCCTGGGTCACCGAAGGCACGCTGGACGCCAACCCCTTCCGGATGTTGCGCCGGCCCGGGCTGCTGCTCAACGTCACGCACGCTGCGACGACGCGTGCCCTGGCGCTTGCCGAAGACGACCCGCTGCTGGCCGCCACGTTGCTCGCGCGAGAGATTGCGCTCGACCGCGAAGACCTCGACGACGGGCTCGACGAAGCCATGACCGAATGGGCCCTCGCCGAAGCACTCACCTCCCGGGCGCCGTCGTGAAAGGCCGGTCGTGAGCAGTCCGGGCCGGCGCATCGGGAGAGGGCATCTTCGGGTCGATGCCCGGCGCGCCGTGGCGAAGTTGCGGGAGTACCAGCTGCCCAACCCGCTGCAGTGGACGCTCGAAGTCGTGCGCGGTCTGGTCGGGCTCGGCGCGGAGAAGATCGTGGTCAGCGCCGACGCCGACGACGTGTGGATCCGGTGGACCGGTCCGTCGATCGATGCGGAGGATCTACCGGCGCTGCTCGACGAACTCGTCAGTCCGTCCCCGGTCAAAGAACGTCGACCGATCCGGTTGCTCGCGATCGGCATCAACACCGCCCTCGGACTCGAGCCACGGTTCATCGACGTGTACCGGATCGAAGGCGGGGAAGCGCATCGGGTGCGCTACACGTCCAAGGTGTTCGACGCCGCGGCGGACGACGACGCACCGGCGCTCGACCTCGAGTCCGCCCCGACCCCGCTTGGCGCCACGGACGACGGCGGCGTGGTGCACGTCCGACGGCGGGTCGACTTCCAGATGGTCGGGCGGTTTCTCGGCGGGAGTCTTCCGCCTGAAGTCGAAGTGCTTCGCGCCGCGTGCGAGGACCCGCTGGTTCCGGTTGAGATCCAGGGGCGGTTGTACTCGCGCGAGACCAGCCATCGGGACCTGCTCCGATTGCCGCTGACCGATGGGCTCGAGGGCTTCGTCGCGCTCACCGACCCCGCGTTCCCCGGACAGCGGGCAGGCATCACCTTCGACGCCGCCGAATACGGCGTCGTGCTTCAGCGCTTGGTCTTGCCGGTGGAGCCATCGCAGTGGCAGGCGCCGACCATCCCACTCCCGATCCGAATCTTCGTGGACTCCGCCCGTCTGCCGACCAACGCGTCGCGCTCGATCGTGCGCACCGAGGAGTCCCCGGTGCGCGAAGCCGTCGAGATGGGCACCGCGCTGATCGAGAAGTTGATCGACTCCGCGGTCACCCGCTGCCTCGACGAAACGACCGCCGAGCCCTATCGGACCAAGCTCCGCACCGCGCTCCTCCACGCACTCGCGTGGAATCAGTCGAGGCGCGGCGACGCCGGCATGCCCGACTGGCTCCGCCGAGTCGCCACCGCACCGCTGCTCAAGGACGCGACCGGCAGCCCCGGTTCGTTCGCGTCGCTCAGCGGTGGCCAGGGGGGCGTGCACTTCGGGCGCGAACCACTCGAAGCGGAGGTCGCGCCCTTTCTTCCCGGCATGCCTTGGGTGCCGCCCGGTGACCCGGCGGCGCTGCTCTATCCGACCGCCTCCAAGGGCGCGAGTCGGCAGATCATTCGGGACGCTCGCCAACAACTGGACGCACGACGCAAATGGTTGAAACACGAGATCCGCGCCCCGGAGATCGAGCGGGGCGCCAGCCAGGTGCTCTCGCTCCGCTTCGGCGGCGAGACGCGCCGGGTCCAGTCCCAGCTCCCAGGCGAACAGTGGTCTCATCGCATCGGCGCGAGCGAAGTGTGTCTGCTCGATCCGTTGCGCGTCGGTCGACGGTTCGCCGGCACCGGGCGCATCACGATGTTGCGTGAAGGGCGCCCGATCTGCGTCGCGACGGTCGAATCGGTCTGGCCGTTCGAAGCCGTGGTCACATGCGAAACTTTGATTCCGACGCCCGCCTACGACGACGTGTTGCACGACGAGGCGTTCGCCTCCGCCGTCCAGGCCGGCCATACCGCCGCCCTCGTCGCGATCGAACAGCTCGCCGCCCTCTGTCGCCGTCCGAAACGCGACCTCGCGAAGACGCTGCGTCTGCGCGCTTCGAACGATGCCGAGGCGTACGTCGCAGAGCAACTCGACGCGTGGCGGCCGCTCTTTCGGTCCGCGCAGGTAGCCTTTGCAGAACATGCCCTCGGATTGAGCGCAAACGCCGCGGCCATTCGGGATCTGTTCCGGAAGGGCGCACTCGGCCGCCTTCCGGTCTGGCGGCTGTGTGGCGACGAGGGCTTCCAGTGGCGGACCCTTTCGGATCTGCACTCGGAGTCGCGACCTCTGCTGGTGCTGCCCGCCGACGAGAGCCTCTTGCCCCCGCGGGGCCGTCTCGGCGTCTACACCGAGGCGGTCGACCCCGCGTTGATGCGGACCTTGCTCAGCGAGGCGACCCTCGTCCCCTACACCCCCAAACCGACGCGCACCGGCTGGGAGCGGCGGCTGCGCAATGGCGTCGCTCCGGTCCGGCTGCGCATCGACGAAGAGGGCCGCCGGGGCGTCATCGGATGGTCGACGAGCTCCATGTTCGTGCAGATGCATCGGGGCCGGGTTCTTGGTCCGCCCCAACCCCACGAGAGCCGTTTCCTCAAAACGTTCGTGTGGGTGGACGACGACTCCATCGTGCCGACGGAGAACTGGGACGGGGTCGCGGTCGAGCCGGACAAGAAGCCGAACCTGCACAAGTGGGAGTGGCAGCTCGTCTGTGCGGTGATCGATGCCCTCGGCGGCGCGTCGGTCGATGGGCTCGAGTGCGACGGGCGGCTGGAACACCTGCGCCGGCTGCACCTCGAACTGCTGCAGGCGGTGTCCGCCCGAAAAGGATTCCGGCGCGCGCTTGGCGTGACGCGGTGGGAGACGTTCTCGGACCTGAAGATCGTGCCGCAGGTGCGCGGGTACGCTTCGCTCAACGACGTTCGGCCCGATCGCGGTGTGCTCCGCTACCTGCTCCCGGAGCAGGTGGTGCGCGGGGTGGAGCTCGCGGACTGGAACCCGGTATGCGCGCCGCTCGAAGTCGTCGAAGCGGTGGGCCGGCTCTGTGGGCGAGGCATCTCCGACGCCCAGGGACAGATCGAGCGCATGCAGCGCGAGGCGGAGCAAGAGCGCGCGCGGCGGACCCACTACAACCAGAGTCAGGTCGCCCGCACCGAGCCAGGACCCGACGGCGTGGTCCTCAAAGGCAAGCTCGACGGCACGTTGCGTCTCGCGCCCGCGGGGGGTGGCATGGAGATCGAGGTCTTCGCGGACGCACGCCCGTTCGGGAGCATCGGTGCACCCGACGACTACCCGGTCCACGCGCACCTCTACTTCGATTCCGAAGATGGCACACGTGGCTTCGACCAGGCGACGACCGTCGGCCTCGCAACGCTCGCCCGGCGGGTGCGTCGCAACATCCACCAGTTGCTCTTGGCCATCGGCCGCCAGTCGCCCGAGCGGCTCGTGACCGATGCGCGCGTCGCCACCTGTTTCGTACGCTGGCTGCGCGAAGACAGCGCGAAGAAAGGCAAGCGTGCCCTGACCGAGTTCGCGCAGCTCCCGATCTTCGAGACCATCCAGGGCGGGCGCGCGAGTGTCGAAGACGCATCCACGCGTTCCCGGATCCGGGTCGCCCAATTCGACGGCACGTGGCTCGGCCCGCTGGACGACGACCATGTGCTCGACCGCCCGATCCTCCGGCGCCACGGGCACGCGGGCGGGGAGGTGCTCGAGGAAGTGCTCGAGTTGCTCGGCGCGCCCCGCACCCCCTTCGACCACACCCGCGCGGTGCGCGATCTCCAGGCGGAGCGGCGCATCCAACACGGCAAGACCCAGCGCCCGACGCTCGGCATCGACCGGCGCCTCGTCGCGAACTTCGAAGACCTCGTGAAGCACGAGAGGCAACTCGTCGGACTCGGACTCGGCGAACTCGGCCTGTCGTACGAGGGCGCGGCGGGACTCAAGGTGTACTCCGACGGCCGCATGACCGCGTCGCTGCAGCTCGAACTGCCGGTGCCGATCGTCGCGGTCACCGAACACGGCGCGCTCGCCGAGGACATCGAGGCGGGGCTGAACTCGGCGGACCAACGCCGACTCGAAAAGCGAATCTCCGCCATGGGCAAACGACTCCTGCTCGACGTGGTGTTGCCGCAGTTCGACGCGCTGCCCCACGAGATCCGGCGCCCGATGCTCTTGGCGCTCTTGCATGGTTGGGTGCCCGCCCGCCGCGAACACGACGAACTGCTCCTGCTCCAGACCACCGCCGGTGCGTGGGTCTCGATGAACGACGTGCACGCTCAGCTGAAGCGATTCGGCGATGTCTGGGTGACCACGGAGAAGTCGTACCTCGAATCGCATCGGCTGCCTCTCGATCCGAAGCGGCTTGCACTGCGCATGGACGAAGAGACCCGGCTCGCGCTCGGCACCGCGCTGCCGCACATCGTCGATTGTCGGACCGAGCTGTTGCTCGACGACGAAGCGCGAAAGAACCAGAGCCGTCCGCGCCACGACAGCCTGCGCTTCAAGCGGGCGGTGAGGGCCGACGCGCTCGATGTGTTCGAGCTCTCGGATCCGGACGCCTCCGTGGCGATCCTCCGGCGTGCGCGTGGGCAGATCACCGGGTGCCTGCTCCTGCGCGACATGCATCCCCTGGGGCACGAGGCGCTGAAGAGCGACTGGCCCGTGCTCGCCAAGCTCAACGATCCCAAGCTCACGCCCAACCGGACGTGGAGTGGTGCGATCGCCGACGACGTTCGGAAGCGTGCGCTTGAACGCGTCGACAAAGCGGTTGAAACCCGACTGACCGAGATGATCGGCGATGTGCCGAAGGACGCGTTGGTGTCTGGCAAGCTGGACCGGAAGAAGGCCCGTGAGATCTTTGACGGCGGCGCCGCCCGCGGTCGCTTCTGGCTCACGCCCAGCCTCCAGCCGGGCGCCATCCAGCTCGCCGGTGCGCTTCAGGGCGAAGTCGAACCGGTCCACGAACACGCGTTGCCCATCTCAGGACGCGTGCTCGCGTCGGCTGCGCCCCGGCGCAAAGACGGCGTGCACCGGCTCGCGATGACGGCCCACCGAACGCTCCTCAACGCGCTGGCGAAACGGCTCGCGGAAGGCAAGATCAAGAAGGCCGACCAAGAAGCGGCCTACGCCCACCTGGCGCTCGGCATCGCGACCGGTTGGCGGGCGATGCAGATCGGTGAGGACCTGCGCTTCGCGTGTTTCTTCCCGAAGCATCTGGATCTGATGAGCGCGGTCGGTCTCTTCGTGCGGAACAAGCTGCAGGTCTGGCCGGCCGATGCGCCCCCGCCGAAGACCTACGACGAGCTCGTGCTGCTGGACGACGGAGGCCTGCTCGCGCGCACATTCATCCAGCTGCTCGGACACCGCATCGAGGCGCCGGAGGACCAGCAACTCGTGGCGTTCGACCAGAAGTTCGACGCGAAGATGCACGGGATCGACTTTCGCGATCCGAAGCCCCGCGCCGACGCACCCAAACCGAGCCGGGCGAAGGGACGACGCGCGCGCGCGGGCGTGAAGGCACACCCGCTCGAACCACTCGCCGCGCATCTGCTGGCACAGCTGCACACCCTGGGACTGAGCCACGTGGTGCAGCGGGTGGTGGTCGCCAAGAAGCGCTCGAAGACCCTGGCCACCTACGACGCGGACCTTCGGGAGGTGCAGATCGCCGGCGAACATCCGCTGCTGATTTCTCTCCAGGCGACGCGAATGACCCGCAAGAAGGACGCGGAGCGCGCCATGCGCATGCTGAGCGCGCACGTGGCCGGGGTCCTGAACCGCGCGCTGACCAGCGTCACCGACGCGCACGAGCTCGGCGTCGTGCGGACCCTGATGGGCGGCTGAGCGCACGTCTGGAGCCCGCGTGCGTCAGAGCGTCAGTCGCACCGACCCACCGGCAGCATCGCGGGGTCGATGGCACCGATCTCCGCGCGGGTCGCCGAGAAGTCGATCCCCACACTCAACGCGTCGCAGGTGGCCCCCGGACCGCCGCTGCCTGGGGTGCTTCGCACGTCCTGGCTGCGGGCGATCTCTGCCTGGATCACGGCGTGGTCCGGCGCCTCGGGGCAGATCCCGAGCAGGTCGAGCGCGAAGTCGAGGTCGATGGATGCGAACCGGCCCGTCATCGTCACACCGCTCAAGGCGCCTTCCTCGAGCGTGGCGACGAAGCGGGTCTGGGTGAGGCGGAACTCGAGGGTGCCGCCGTCCGGCGCGCGCAGCCGAATCGACTGACGCGCCGGCAGCTCGGCGACCAACCGGCCTCCGGCAACGAATGCGTTGTCGTCCTGGTTGATCGGACGGTCGGGCGCGCCTTCCACGAAGTCCGAGTCCTCGAGCGACCAACGATCGGTGCCATCCCACCGCGGCGCGCTCTCACCCGGCAGCGCGTGTGCCAGCCACACCGTCACCCGCGGGTCCTCCGCGCGCCCGTTCCATCCGTCGATGTGGAGGACGATCGGCGCGGTCTCTGTGCCTGCGCGCGCCTCATCTTCCAGCTCGGGCGAGACGAGCGCGAGCACCGGCATCAGTCGGAGCGCGAACGCGTTGTCTTCGCCCCGCGCACCATCCGCAACACTCGGCGCGTCTCCGGGCGGCATGCACACGAGCGACGTGCCGTCGGTGATCTCGTGGTCGAGGTCGAACGCGACCGACGCCCAGTCTTCTGGATGTGAGAGCCCAGGTGCTCGGAGCGCGAACGAGAGGGGCGGTCCCGACTCGTCGGCGACCATCGGTCGCTCGGGTGGATGTTCGAACGGGCTGTAGGCGTCGGGCCGGAACGCGTCGACGCCCGCGTCGGCAGACGCATCTACGCCGGCGTCGGCCAAGGGGAGATGCGCGTCCACCGACGACGCGTCGCGGACGTCCGCGTCCTCTTCCACGTGGGTGTCGGCGCAACCACACGCGAGCACCACGAGCACGACGCACCCCAGCACGACGCACGCCGCGTGAACCCTCGGGCGAACGCGGGTTCCATCCCAACGAACCATGCTGGGTCTCACGGACAGGCGGGCGGGCCAGGCTCGGGCGGCGGCAGCGGGCTGCCCCACGTCGAGGCGTAGCCCGTGAACCCGAGGCCGACCGAGAGCGCGTCGCACATGATGCCGGGGCCGCCGCTTCCGGGGCGAGACCGAACATCGAGGTCTTCTCGGATCTCCGCGTCGACGATGCCGCGCTCGAAACTGCCGGGACAGATCCCCACCGTGGTGAAGGCCGGCCCGATGTCCATCTCCGCGTAGCGGCCAGACAGGATGACCTGCTCCATCCGCGTCGCGTCCGCGTTGATGAAGCCGGTCCACTTCGCGTCGGTCAGCAGCAACGTGAAGAGTTCCCCGTTGGCCCAAGGCATCACCATGCGCTGACGGTCAGGCATCGACATGACGAGCTGACGGCCCGAGACGTACGCGTTGTCGTCTCGAATCAGCGGGCGGGCCGGGTCACCAGAGACGAAGCTTGTGTCCGCGATGTTCCAGGTGTCGTCCCCGTCCCACTGCGGCGTGGTCTCGACGTCCGGACGTTCGAGCCCCACCGCCTGGCCGATGGAGACATCCACCCGCGGATCGTCGTCCATGCCGTTCCAGCCGTTCACCCGGAGCACGATGGTCCGGCCACCCGCCATGAGCGCCTGCATCTCGGACTCGAAGGTTGGATCGAAGCCGACCAGCACCGAGAAGAGCTCCCGGCCGACCGAGTTGTCTTCGCCCATGTCGCCGTCGAGGGTGGGCGCCCCGCCGGTGGGCGGGGTGCACAAGAACTCGTCGGTCAGCTCCAGGGTGCAGCTGTTGTCGATGTCGTACGCGACGTCCTGCCAGCGGTTGGCGCGTTGGTCGAAGATCACGTCGCGCAGCGCGAAGGAGATCTCGGGACCATCGGGCCCTTCGGTGCCGGCCGCCGGTCGGGTGTTCGGATGTTTGAGCGGACAGGCGGGTCCGGCGTCGGTGCCGGCATCGTCCATGGGCGCGTCGATCTCGGGTGCGTCCACCGGTCCGATGTCGGCCGCGTCCATGTCGGGCGCGTCTTCTTCACCGCCGCCGTCCGTGCCATCGGGCAGGTCCGGCGCGTCCTCCGGTCCCACGTCGACGCCGCCACCGTCGCGTGTCTGGGCATCGAGTGCTTCCAGGAACGCGATGTCGTACACGTCACACGCACCGAGCGCGAAAACCGACAGGACCAAGAGCACGCGGGCTCTGGCGCTCGGGGAAGTCGGGGAACTCGGCGGATCAGTTCGCATAGGGGTTCTCGAGCACCTCTTCCATCGGGGTCACCCGCATGGACATCGGTGTTTCCATCACGGTCTCCATGGCGGTCTCCACCACCATCTCGGCCGTCATCTCACTCCGCATCGAGCCGCGCATCGATCGCATCGAGACCCGCGGCGTCTCGGCCACCATCTCGGTCTCGGTCTCGGTTTCGACCTCGGCCGTCTCAGCGATCTCGGTCTCCGTCTCGGTCTCGACGGGAACCTCAGGCACTTCGGCTTCGACTTCGACTTCCGGGGGCTCTTCGGTCACCTCCACCACCGTGAGCGCCGTGGGCGCGGTGGCGGTGTCGGGCGGAGGCTCCGTCGTGCGGAGCCGGCCGACGATGTAGGTGCCGAGCCCGACGAGCGCGACCAAGAGCACCAGCGTCGCAGCGCGCCAGATGATCGGCGCTTTCTGCGTCGCGATGGCGGTGCCGGTGTGGGAGCCGGTGCCGGGATCGCCGCCCTGGGTCGGGAAGGCGTCCGTGGGTGGCCGTCCGCCGCCCTCTTCGGTGGCTTTGACCGCGGCCGCGACCGCGTCGCGCTGTTTGTCGAGACTGCCGCCGACGAGCCCGCGCAGTGCGGCGGTCACCTGCTCCGGACGGCCGATGCCGCCGATCTCCGAAGCCGCCCGTTCGAGCTCGGCGCGGAACTCGCGGGCCGTCTGGTAGCGCTGGTCCGGATCCCGCTCGAGCCCCTTGGCGACTACATGGTCGAGGGGCGCGAGCTCCGGACGGAAGCTCGACACGGGTCGCACCTCGTCCTGGAGGACCTTGCGCACCGTGTCGAGGTCGTCTTCGCCGCGGAACAGACGGCGGCCGGTGAGCGACTCCCAGAGCACGATGCCGGTGGCGAACAGATCGCCGCGCGCGTCGTCGAGCCGCTGCGACTTCTTGGCCGCGAGCCGCTCGGGTGGCATGTACGCGAGCTTGCCCTTGAGCTGGCCGGTCTTGGTGGAGCTGATCCGGCCTTCGGCTTTCGCGATGCCGAAGTCGGTGATGCGCGCGATGCCGTCGACCCCGACGATGACGTTGTGCGGAGAGATGTCGCGGTGCACGACCCCGAGCGCGTTGCCGTCCCCGTCTTTGAGTTCGTGGGCCGCCGTCAGTCCGCCGAGCATGTCGTAGACGATGCGGGCCACCACGACGGGCGAGAGTTTGGTTTGACGCTGCGACGCGGTGCGGATCACCTTCGAGAGGTCGCAGCCCTCGATGTAGTCCATGACGAGGAACGTGCCGTGGCCCGGCTCGTCGCCGACGTCGGTCACGGGGACAACGTTCGGGTGGCGGATGCGGGCCGCGAGACGGGCCTCGTCGAGGAACATGTCGCGGATCTGCGCGTCCTCCGACAGATGCGGGTGCAGGACCTTGATCGCGACGCGGCGATCGAACCCGCCGACGCCGCCGATGCGGGCGAGGAACACGGTGGCCATGCCGCCGCTCGCGAGCTTGGCGAGCAACTGGTAGCGGCCGAGGTACTGCCCACCGCTGACCGGCGCGACGTTGGCCGCGGTGCGGGTGGGTCGGGATCCGGTGCCAGTCACAGCCAGGCCTCCCGCACGTCGCGCTTCGTCGAAGAACTCACAGCGCGCTCCGCAACATGAACATGGCGCCTTCGGGCGATGCACCGAACGAGACGGTGGTGGGCGCTTCTTCGTCGGGGGACCCGCCGAAGTTGGTGAAGACGATGCTCAAGAGCGTGATGGCCGCGAGGCCCGCCGAGACACCGATGAGGAGGTTGGTCCGGAACTCTTTGTCCTGACCCGCGTCGTACGCTTCTTGGGTGGGCATGAGCTCGTAGGCGTCCACGCCCGCAACGGTGTCGAGCCCCGACCACACCGTGAGCCCACCCACCGCCGCGGTGACGACGAGCGCCGACCAGAAGACGGCCGGATGCAGCACGCGGATGCCGGGATCGTTCGCGCGTTCGCGGGCCCGCCGGATGTGCTCCGGCTCGAGCTCCTCGTTCTGAAGGTTTGCGCCCTCGGGTGTCTCGATCTCGAGGAACACCTGCTCGCCCTCTTCCCCCTGAGCCGCTCGCGTCTCCTGCATGTCGCCGAAGTGCGCGATGACCTGATGCGGCTGCCCAGCGGTCACGTAGGCACCGAGGGTCGCGAGCAGCCGACCGTCGACTTCGACCGCGCATCCGTCGCAGGCCACGGTGATGTGCACGGAGTTGCGTCCGGCTTCGTCCATGACCTCGGTGGCGAGCTGCACTGCGGGGCCATCGTCCGGGAAACTCTGGGCGAGCAAGAGGGCCAGCGTGCCGGCACGCTGGATCGAACCCGCGCGGCGGTAGCTGCGCACCGCTTGCACGAGCGCGGCGCGGGCGGGCGCGAGGCGGTAGGCGGCCATGAACCACTGCCCCGCGGAACGGTACTGCTCGCCGACGTAGTAGTTGGCGGCGCGGTCGTACGCTTGGGCGGCGGCCTGACGGTTGGCCACGCTGCCGGTGACGTCCGAGGACTCCTGCTGGGTCCGTTCGGCGGTCGCGACCGCGTCTTCGGTCTCGGTCGTTTCGGCCTCTTCGGTGGCGGCCTCTTGGGCCTCGGCGAGGGTGGGCGCGGCCACACCGGTGCCGACGGCCACAGCGGCCCACAAGCAAAAGGTACGCACGGCGCTCATTCTACAGGAACTCCGGCCAGAGCCCAGTTCACGGGCGGGGAATTCGGCTCGACCGGACAAAGCCCGACGATCCTAGACCTCCCCGCCTGGCCAGATGTTCTACGGGGCCTTCGTCGCGCGAATCGTGAGGGTGTACGCCCCGACTTCGTCCGCCTGAGCCGAGTTCGCGACGACCGTGTAGGTCCCGCCTTCGGGGGCCACGCCGGTGACCTGCGCGTTGAGGTTGCCTGGGGCCATGTCGTCGTTCTGCCCGAACTCCTGGCCGCTCGGGCCGGAGACGATCAGGTACGAGTCGAACTCGGTCGACGTCATCGTGATGTCGATCTGCGCGCCCTGCACGGTCGAGAACGTGTACTCGTCGAAGTACGACTGATCTTCCGGTCGTTTGTCATCGCTCGTCTCGAGCGCGCCGGTGTGGGTCTGGTTCACGTCGCCGCCACCGCAGCCAAAGGTGAGCGCGAACAGAGCGAGAGCGAGGATCTTCTGGGTCATGGCGCAGCACCCTACGCCAAAGTGCCTGCTCCGAAAAGCTCCCCCCACCGAAAAGGCCCACCGAAAAAGGCCAGGCTTGCTTCTCCCGAAGCGAGCCTGGCCCATCGAAGCGAAACGCAGGCCCTACTTGTGGACGATCTCGAGCAGGTGGGTCAGGCGCGACGCGTTCTCGTCGAAGGTGACGACCTCGTCGTGCGAGAGCTGCTTGTTGCCGAACGCCTTGGCGTAGATGTAGTCGAAGCCCTTGGCCGGGCGCTTGCGGCCCCAGCACGCCGTCAGGTGCACTTCCGGGACGCCGAGCGCCATCTCTTCCAGGTAGAGGTAGCCCGTCTTGCCCGTGTTGCCCGCGCCGTAGTACGCGCCGCGGAGCGAGGTGTAGTTCATGCTCTTGAGCGCGCCGTTGTAGCGGCGGAACGTCTCTTTGCCCTGCTTCTGATCCACGCCTGCATCCGCCCATCGAGGCGCGTGGTAGATGCCCATGCCGAACGCCTTGCCGGTGATGACGACGCCCTTCGGCAGGTTCTCCGGCATCAACAGACCCGAGCGCGAGATGCCCATGAGGTTCTGGGTCCGGGTGCCGTGCCAACCGAGCTCGATGCCGGTCGCGCCCTTCTTCTTGATCATCGTGTCGGCGTACTTCTGGAACGCGGCATTCTTGCCCTTGCGCTCGAGCTTCCAAGCCCGGCTCACCTTCAGCTTGCCGAAGTAGTTCGAGTTCATGGGCGACTGGCCCTCGTCGAACGCGACGCGGCACTTCTCGAACTCCTTGGAGCCCGGTTCCAGGCTGTCGATGTCGCACTGAAGACCGTCGTACCAAGCCTCGTAGGGCGAGTCCGCGGCAGCCGCCTGCTTGAAGACTTCCTTCTGGAGGTGCAGGTCGCGAAGCAGGCTGATGAACTCACGCTCCTTGGCGACGCGTTCCTCGCGGTCGAGCAAGATGGCGTCGATGTCGAGCCGGCCACCACGCACCGCGTGGTCGATGTTTCGCGGGATGTTCGAGAGGTAGTCGTTGGTGAGGTTGATCAGCTGCTGGCGGGGCGGCTTGGTCGACTTCTCCAGAAGCGCGTCGATCTGCTCGAGGATGTCGCCGCCCTTGTCGAGCTGCGAGTCGTGCAGGTTGCCAAGCGGCGCGGACTTGCTGGCGCCCGCGGACGCGCTGAGGCCCTTCTGCGCCGCCGATCCGGCCGTCTGGTACATGATCGAAAGCAGCTTCTCGACGCCCGGCGGGAATGACTTCGTCGGCTTCTTCTTCTTCGGCTTGCCGGCGTCGGGCGTGACGCCCTTGGCTTTCGCTTTCTCGAGCTCATCCGCGGTGCTCCGCATCTCGAGCGGGCGGTAACCCTTGCTGACCTTGGACTTGATCTTCTTGTCGAAGATCTTCTTCGCCGCTTCGAAGGTCGGTGCCCAGGCGGTCTGCTGCTGGCCGGTCTGACCCACGCGGCCGTAGTTGAACGTGACCTGGAAGCCGCCGCCGGCTTCGGTGATCTTCGCTTTGTAGAACTTGTTGGATCCCTTCGACGTCGCGCCGGTGCGCGCGCCGGTCAGGTCGGTCCAGTTCAACGTGGCTTCGAGAAGCACTCCGTCGGCGCCTGCGGTCGGTTTGGCGGCCGGTGCGGCGGCGGCCTTCTTCTTGGGCGCGAGCTTCTTCGGTGCGGCCTTTTTCGGCGCGGCCTTCTTCGGCGCGGCCTTCTTCGGCGCGGCCTTCTTCGGCGCGGCCTTCTTCGCAGCCTTCTTGGCCGGTGCCTTCTTCGCGGCCTTCTTGGCCGGTGCCTTCTTCGCGGCCTTCTTCGCAGCCTTCTTCGCCGGTGCCTTCTTCTTCTTGGGCGCGGCCTTCTTCGCCGCCTTCTTCGCAGCCTTCTTGGCAGGTTTCTTCGCGGGCTTCTTGGAGGACTTCTTGGTGGCCATGACCGGGGAGGCTGCCGAAGCTTTCGCCGGAGCACAAGAGGGGTGTTTCCTGTCCCGATCGATCCGTCGCCGCGGTAGGTTGAGAACGTGGCGCATTATCACGACGAGGCACTCAAGGAGGTCGCGGTCGAGACTCAGCGGATCCTGGCCGCGGGGGGCTACACCCACAAGAGCGGGACCGAGGTCCGGTTCGGCGACGCCATCGCCCACGCGGTGAAGCACACCGTGACGCTCTCGCCTCAGCAAACGAACACGATGCTCGCGACCTACGGCGCGCGCGCGATCGAGTTCGGGCAAGCCTCGGCGCCGGCGGTGAAGGTCGAGGTCACCGGCGAGACGTCGCAGCAAGCGGCACATCGCCTGGTGGTGAAGGAAGGCACGGAGCACATCGTGGTGCTCAACTTCGCCTCGGCGCTCAAACCCGGCGGAGGGTTTCTGAGTGGCGCCCGGGCGCAAGAAGAAGACCTCGCCCGATGCTCCGCGCTGCATCCCTGCCTGATCGAACAGAACGTGCCGGGCGGCTTCTATGCCCAGCACCGCGCCGCGCGGACCCACCTGTACTCCGACGCGGCGATCTACTCACCGGCCGTCCCGTTCTTCCGCGTGCGCAGCAAGAGCCGCCTCGACCACGTGTACCCCGCGGGCGTCTTGACCATGGCCGCGCCGCACATGCGCAAGCTCGAAAAGAAGCGCGACGACGCGGCCGCCGTGGTCGAATCCACATTTCGCAAACGCGTCGGCGCGATGTTCGCGGTCGCCCAGAGCAACGCCCACCGCACGCTCGTGCTCGGCGCTTGGGGCTGCGGCGTCTTCGGCTGCGACCCCGACATGGTGGCCAGTTCGTTTCGCCGCTGGCTGGACGGTTGTTTCGCCGGCGCGTTCGATCGCGTCGTCTTCCCCATCTACGACCCCCGCCCCCACCAGCCCCTCCGCCACACCTTCGAGTCACACCTCACCACGTGAACCACGTGAACGAGGGACGACACCCATGACACGGATGGCAGTGATCGACTGGGTTGTGCGGACCTGAGCGTCTGGCTGCGGTGCGGATCGTCGGGGGTTTGGAACAATCGACCATGCGCGGGAAGTGGATCGGTGCTTGCAACGTAAACCACCCATCGTGCGGTGGATCGTTGTCAGCTTGGTGGTCTTGTCGGTGTTGGTCGCCGCGGCCTGCGGACGGTCGATGCGCGCCGAAGGCACGCTGACCAACGACGATCCGGGCACGCTGACGGTGCGGTGGGGCCAGCCAGGGCTGCTCTACGGCGAAGGCCACGCGGAGGACGGTCGCTTCGAGGTCGCACTCGCAGACCGCCCCCCAGCCGCCGCGTTCGACCGTGGCTTGGCGCTCGGCGAGATCCTGCTCCTGCCGCTCGGCACCGTGCCTCGGCTCGGCACCCCGCTCGCGCGCACCACGGGCGCCGCCTCGGGCGTGGCGCTCGTGTTCATCGACGACGCGAGCGAACACAGCGAAGCGTGGGTCCACGACTTCCCCGCCGGCTTCTCCTGCGGATCGCGCACCGACGACGGCGGCTTCGCCCCCACGCCCTGCGAAGACCTCGAAGTCCACTTCCAGTAGCCGAGCGGCGATGGCCAAAACGACCCAGCCGGAGGCCGAACGCCCATTAAACTGGGACTTGGCCGGGTTCTTGCCCCATTGTGGGCCACCCATGGGCTTTCCCCTTTCAAACGTGAACCATCGTTCTCTCTGCCGCCGCTGGTCGCGTCATCTCGTCGCGATCGCGCTGATCGGCGCGGGTGTGCTCGCCGCGACGCCGGCGAAGGCGGATCGGGTCGTCGTGCTGCCTCCGACGACCTCCGGTGGAACCGGTGGTGCGAGCCAAGAAGAGCTCGACCGAATCGAAGAACGGGTTGCCGAAGCGGTGCGCACCCTCTCCCATGAAGCCGTCACCGAAGCCGGCGCAACGGAGGTTCGAGGCGCGCCGCCCGAGACGGCCAACGAGATGCGGGCCGTGGCCGAGCTCCAGAACGCGACGTGGTCGATCGTGCCCGTCGTACACGACCACCACGCCCGCGGGTACTACCTCACGCTCCGCGTCGGCTACGCGCCCTCCACCCGCGTGGAAGAACTCGACGCCGAGGTCCGGCTGTCGCGCGAGGACGACCGGCTCGTCGAGTTGCTCCAAGCCATGCTGCGCCCCGAAGGATTGAGCGACGACGGGGTCGCGTTGGCGGGCGAGGACCGAACGGCCCGGCTTGCCGAGGGCATCGCCGAACGCGACGCGGAAGAACAAGCGCGGCTCGACGAAGCCGCCCGCCTCGAACGCGAAGCGGCCGAAGAAGCGGAGCGCGAGCGCGAAGCGCGAGAAGCACGCGAGGCGGCCGAACGCGAAGCGGCCGAACGCGAAGCCAACGAAGCCCACGCCTTCGAGACCCGCGACCGCTACGGCGTCGCGGATGGACGGATGATGTTGCAGGTTGGCGGCGGCGTGCGTGGTCTCGTGAAGACCGGCGCTGGCGGCACCGGCGGCGCCCTCGGCAGCCTCGCGCTCCGGGTCGGCCGCGGCTTCGAGAGCTTGCCCGGGTTCGAGCTGCGGGCCGGCGTCGAGTACGACTTCGGAAGCGCCAGCGCGATCGCGCTCTTCGCCGGCGGCGTGTACCTCGCGAGCCCGTTCACGTTCCCGCTGCACCTCGGCGCCTCGATCGAGGTCGGCTTCTTCCAGAGCGTCAGCGGCAATCGGGTGCCGAACTTCATGGCGCGCGTCTCCGCGATCGCCGCCTACAACGTGACGAACAAGTTCTACGCCGAACTCAGCGTCGGCGAACTCCAGTACCTGAGCGCCAACGGCGGCGCCCTCGCCCTGGGTGCGGAGATCCGGCTCGGCACGAGGTTCTAGGGCAAGGGACCGGCGCCGCCGGTCAGCTGGCTGGGATGCTGAGTTCCACGCCCACGATGGGCTGGATC
The DNA here is from genome assembly GCA_034670305.1 of Deltaproteobacteria bacterium. Taxonomy (GTDB): domain Bacteria; phylum Myxococcota_A; class Polyangia; order Polyangiales; family Houyiibacteriaceae; genus JAXMNT01. The sequence continues at coordinate 92,295 of JAXMNT010000021.1, read as the reverse complement.
TTCAGGGTGCCGAGCATCGCTTTGAAGGGCGTGATGCCGAAGTCGCGTTGATCGAGCTCGAGCGCGGCGAACCACCGGTCGCCGCGGCGGGTGACGCGGGTCTCGATGGCGCGGGTGCGGCCGTGCAGGGTGAGGTCGCCCGAGACCAGCGCGCCGTCGTCGTCGCGCACGACCTTGGTGGACACGAACGTGATGTCGCGGTGCTTCTTCGCGGCGAGCACGTCCTCACGGATGTTCTTCTCGATCTTCTTCTTGTCCGAGGCACCGAGGGTGCCCGGTGCGTCCATCTTGGCTTTGCGCGCACACACCACCCGCAAGCTGCCCGCGTCGAAGCGCGCGGACACCGAGTCGCCGTCCACCGTCAGCTCCAGCGTCTCGACTCGGATCTTGAGGTCGTGCGCGATCTTCGACAGAAGACCGTCCTTGAACGAGAAGACGAAACACTCGGCTTGCGCGGCATCGTAGGTCGGCATCCGGCACGCCTAGCACGTTCCCCGCCGCGCTCCCACGTCCGGTTCGGCGGGGAGGCACGGCGCAAACGATGTTGGGTGTCGCCCCTCAGCCGAAGCTCGGACACATCGCCATCGCGGCGTCGGCGTTGTCGTCTTCGTTGCACTCCACCACGAGCCCCGCGGGTGCGGCGTCCGAGCCGTCCACGCGCGCCTCGAAGGTCAGCTCGACGTCGAGCGGCACGGTCACGACGATGGTCAACCGCTCGGTGCCGCCCGGCAGGAGCGCGCGGGTCGTGTTGGCGCTGCCGACCACTTCGTCGGTGCCGGTGTCGGTGCGGACGAACTGCACCGCGACGCCCGCCGCGACGCCGCGTGAGCCTTCGTTGCGGACCAGCGCCGAGAGCCGCACTTCGCTCGAGCCGCACGCGTCGACCGCGGTGAGTTCGACGACCAGGTTCGGCGCGTTGAAGATGCCCGCGCCCTGCACGTTCTGGCGGTAGTTGTTGAGGCCGGCCGTGGTCCAGTTGTCCGCTTCCACCGCAGGCACCGAGCCGTCGCGTCCGACGTTGCTCACGTGGTAGCTGAACTGGTTCCAGATCGGGCGGGTGCCGACCCATCGGTCGAACGAATCGCCGTAGGAGAACACGCCCGTGGTGCCGCGTGCGTACTCCGGCGGCAGCTCCGCGATCGGCACCCCGAACTCGCGCGAATAGGCATCGTCGCAGTGGTCGCGGATGACCGCCTGGTCGCGGTTGGCACCGACGACGATCTCAGAGTTTCCGTCCCCGTCCACGTCGACCACGGTCGGGTACTCGAACCCGGTGCGCGAACTGTTCGGAATCGGCTCCATGAGCAACTCTTCGCCGGTCTCGCCGTCGTAGATGTGGAGGAAACACTCGTCGTTGTAGACGACCTCGGCGACGCCATCCCCTTGGAAGTCGAACACGCTCGAGCCGGTCACGCTGGAGCTCAGATCCTGGGTCCCGGTGGACCAGAGGATGCCGTCGGTCGCACCCGAGACGCAGGTCCCGCCGGCGCGCGGGGTGCCGCTCGTGCAGTCCGGATCGTAGACCGTGTAGAAGGCCCGGCCCGCGGCTGAGATCTCTGGGAGCCCATCGCCGTCGAAGTCGGCGACGGTCGGCGCGCCACCGGTGCCGCCGCCTGGAATGGGCAGCGGGGCGGAGAGCCCGCTCCAGCGCACGCCGGTGGCTCCGTCGAGGATGTCGACCACGCCGCCGCGCACGGTGATGACCTCCGGGGTGCCGTTGACGTCCATGTCGGCGATCGCCGTCAGCGCATGGGCGCCAGTGGTGCTGCCCCACAAGATGGAGCCATCGACGTTCACCGCGACCGCGCCGGACGTGACTTCGGGTTCTCCGTCTCCGTCGAGGTCGGCGATCGAGGTCGCCGAGTATCCGCCGGTGGCACAGTTGCCGCGGTCGAAGAAGTCCATGCTCGCGTCGCTCGGGTCGAGGCCGTTGAAGGCGCGGCAGCCGAGGATCAGATCGGGCGTGCCATCGGCGTTCAGGTCCGCGATCTCAATCGTGCCGCGGATGTTCTCGCCGGTGCGGTACGCGATCTCCGTGACCCCGTCGCCGTCCACGATGCGGAAGCCGCCGATGTCGAGGCGGTACGCGATCTCGAGGGCGTCGTCGCTCGGGTCGAAGTTGGCGAGCGCGGTGCCCTCGCCCTCGGGGCTCACGCGGTTCGCTCCGTCGCGTTCGACGAGCATCACGAGCGCGCCGGTGTCGCCGCTGAGCGCGACCAGAACCGGGTCGTGGTAGACGGTGCCGGTGTAGGCAGGAACGATCACGTCGGGGATGCCGTCGCCGCTCACGTCACCAGTGACCGGCGGGGTGATGACCTCGCTGTACAGGCGGCCGGCGGACATCACGCCTTCCCAGTGCCACTCGAGCGCGAGCGAGATGTCGTCGAACTCGGGGCGCACTTCGCAGACCTCGCCACCCGGGGTCGGCAAACAGCGGCCGATGGTCGGCTCGCAGTAGAGCGCCGCGTCGCGGCAGTCGAAGTCGTCGCCGCACTCGATGCCCGGCGTGACGCAGGCGTCGGCCACGCACGCATCGCCCGCGTCGCAGCAGAGCTCGAGGTCTGCGCCGCAGAGTTCGCGGTCCGCCGCACAGTCGGCGGCGCACAGGACGCCGTCGAGGCAGGTCTGGTCCGCGCCGCAGCACACCGCGCCGTTGTCGCCGCATCGGGTGTTCTCGCAGACGTCGAAACAGAACAGCCCGTCCACGCACTCTTCGCCCTCGGCACAGCATGCGCTGCCACCCCGGCAGGTCCGCTCTTCGGTCGGGCACATCTCGCCGGTGTCCATGCCGCCGCCGCCGGTGTCGGTTCCGCCGCCGTCCATCCGGCGCACGCACATGCCATCGACGCAGGCGGCCCCGGCCACACAGTCCGCCGCGGTGGTGCAGCTGCCCCCACTGTCGTCCCCACCACAACCCACGATCAGCGACAGCGAAGCAAGCACCCAGAAGACGAATTTCATCCCACGAGTGTAGCAGCGTTCTTCCCCGCGACACGGCTTCGGTCCAGACCGGACCGGTCGGCGGACCCTCGGGTCCGTGCACCTTCGAGGCGCCTGGCCCCGACCGCACATGCTGGTAGCATCGCGGCGATTCATGGCGACCGGCAGGATGACGCTCGAGCAGCTGATGGAGCTGCTCGACATGGACGCGGTCCCGGACGGTCTGGCACTCGACGCCACGCTGGAGCCAACGCTCGCGCCCAAGGTCCGGGGCGAAGGCCACAGCGTACCGCCGCCCCCGCGGCGTTCCCTCGCGCCGCCCGCGGAAGAGGACCGCAGCAGCAGCCGGTTGCGGATCAAGGGGCCGCTCGCCGAAGGCGGCATGGGCACCATTCAGCTCGCCGAGCAGGGCGGGCTGCGCCGCGACGTCGCGCTCAAGACGTTGCGGGACGAGTTCCTCGAAGAGTCGTTCGGACAGCGGCTGCTGCGGGAGGCTCGGATGCTCGGCCTGGTCGAACATCCGAACGTCGTACCGCTCTACGGGCTCGAGACCGACGAACGCAACGCGCCGGTCCTGGTCATGAAACGCATCGAAGGCGTGCCCTGGAGGCGGGTGATGCACGACCCGGATCATCCCCTCGCGCGCAGCTCCGGCGACGATCGCCTCGGCTGGCATCTGCGGGTCCTGATGCGGGTGTGCGACGCGGTGCACTACGGCCACGCACGCGGGGTGCTGCACCTCGATCTGAAGCCCGACAACGTGATGATCGGTCCGTTTCGGGAGGTGGTCCTGGTCGACTGGGGCGTCGCCGTCTGCACGAACGAGAAGTACCGCGGCTGGCTCCCCATGGCCGACGAGGTCAGCGAGGTGCTCGGCACACCGGCGTACCTCGCGCCCGAGATGGTCGACGTCGCGCGGCGCGCGCTCGGCCCGCGAACCGACGTGTACCTGCTCGGCGCCACCCTCTACGAGCTGCTCGTCGGCCGGCCGCCCCACACCGGCGAGAGCCTGCAAGCGATGCTCTACGCCGCGTACGACGCGCAACCGCCGGAGTTGCCGGACGACCTGCCCAGCGAACTGGCCGCGATCTGCAAGAAGGCGATGCAGCCCGATCCAGAGAACCGGCACGAGACGGTCGAAGCACTGCGAGACGCCATCGCCGGGTTTCTGGAACACCGCAACAGCGCACGCCTCGCCCGACAGGCACACGATGAGTTGAAGGACCTGCGGGCACTCGTCGACGCGGTCGAAGACGAACCCACCAAACCGGGGCCCCGCATCCCATCCCGCAGCGACGATCGCAACGCCACCGTGCAGCGCACATTCGGGCGGTGCCGGTTCGGGTTTCTCGAAGCGATCCACCAGTGGCCGGGCAACGAGTCCGCCGTGGAAGGCCAGCAGTCCGCGTTGCTCGTGATGGCGCACTACCACCTGGTGCGGGGCGAAGCGGCGTCGGCCGAGACGTTGCTGGAAGAGGTCGGCGACGACGAACGCACGGAGCCTCTCCGACAAGAAGCGCAGCGGCAGCGCGAAGAAGCGGCGCGCCTCGAGCGCCTCGGCCACGAGGAGAGCGACGACCCGGGCGGTCAGACCCGCGGGCGGCTGCTCTTCGTCGGCACACTCGTGGTCGCGCTGCCGATCCTCGTCGCCTACGGACTGCGGCGCGCCGGCATGCTCGAGTACCAGTGGTGGCACACGCTCATCTACGACGTGCTGCTGGCGGGGTTCTTCGCCGTCGGTGGCTGGATCACGCGCCGCCGAACCGCGAGCAACCGCCGCGGACGCCGCATGTTGCTCACCCTGGTCTACCTGACGCTGCTCGGGGTGTTGCTGCGCATGATCAGCTTGGCGATGGGGCTGTGGGATCTGCGCAGCACCGCGATCGAGCTGTTCTTCTTTGCCAGCGGATGTGTGCTCGCGGGCTTGCTGGCGGACCGGCGTTTCTACGTCGCCGCGCCCGGCCTCTTCGCGGGCGCGCTGCTCGTGCTCGCGTTCCCGGACCACGCGCAGCTCTGGATCGCGCTCGCCACCGTCGCCGGCCCCGCGATGCTCGCCGTCTCCTGGATGCGCGACTGATTGCCTGAGCAGCGAGAAAACAAAACGCCCACCAAGCAGCGCTTGATGGGCGTCGTTGGTTCCACTTCTTCGAACACTACTCGATGACGGTATGCGTCTCCGAGTCTCGGGTGCGGTAGTTGGCGTCCATGTGGTCCATCAGATCCAACATGAAGGTCTCCATCTGCGCGCCGTCCGGCGTGCCTTCCGGCGCGTCCGTGTAGAACGTGCCCTTCACGCATTCGCCGTTGCGGCAGCGGCCATCCGGGAAGACGAAGATCATCTTCTGGAGCCGTTCTGCTTCGGCGATGGTGCGCGAGATCATGAAGTTCCAGATGACGATGCCGATGGACACGAGGTCTTCGGGATCCTGTCCGTACCCGTGCAGCAGGTAGACGACCGGGTAGTCGACGTCCGCGTACTCGGGGCGGTTGTAGCCGGGCGGAAGCACGACCGCGACGGGGCCGGTGCGGCCGGTGGACGGCGCGGTGAACTCGAACGCGAACTGGTTCGGCTGCGGGCAGACCTCGCTCGGCTCCGAACAGATGCGGTCCTGCACGTAGCGTCGGTCGCCGCCGGGCCAGCGCTGACTCATCCAGCCGAGCACGCTGAGCAAACGGTTGATGATCTGGGTCGGCGTGCCGACGTGCTGTCCGTCGCCCTGGATGACCCGGCCTTCGGCCGCGTCCACGTTGCCGTAGCGGATCTGGACGAACTTGCCGGTCTCGCGCCAGTCGATGCCGGTGTACGAGAAGTCCGCGTCCTCGAACTGCCCGTCGTACCGAAGCGCGGCGTGCGAGTTGTAGAGGTTGAGCGGCAGACCGCGGGCCGAGAACGCACCCGCGAGGTGGTTCTGGTTGGTCGCGAAGTTGAAGAGGTCTCGGATGCCACCGTCGCTGAAGAAGTCGACGTTCTGAAGGACCTCCGGCTCCGCCTCGAGCACGAAGCCGCGCGGGTTGTTGGCGAACATGTGCGCCAGGCCGCGGGAGAGCGTCCAGCAGCCGTCGCCCTCGCCGCTGTCGTAGCCGCCGGCGTCGAGCTGGTCGGTGCCGGGCACGCCGTCGAGGCCGTTGTCCGTGAAGCGCTCGCCGACGCCGGGCGCGGGGCTCGGGTTCGGGCTCGCACACTCGCCCACCGGTGGGCCGGTGAAGTCGCGCATCCAGTTGCCCTCGGTGCCGTTGGGGTTGTACTGGAAGTCGTAGTCGTCGCCGGCCGGGTCCGGGTTCGTCACCGCGTCGAAGCCGGCTTCGTCCGGGTTGCAGAGCTGGTCGAGGCCGCAGTCTTCGAAGTCCTCGCGGCCGGCGCGGATGACCGGCTCGCCGCGGTCGCGGATGCCGTTGTTGTTGCGGTCGACGGCCAGCGCGACCTCGATCGGGCGCGTGTTGCCTTCCGGTGCCCACACGCCGATGTCGCGGTCGCCGGTCTCGTCGCGGAGCTCGCCGCCGTCGCAGAACGTGATGACCGGGTGGGTGCCCTCGGGGTTGTACTCGTCGTCGAAGTAGCCGGACTCGATGACGACCGGGTTCGCGCAGCGGTCGGCGTCTTCGCGCATCCGGTCGCTGTCGGGGATGCCCGGCGGCAAGACGTTGGGGCCGGTGGGATCGGAGACGGCGGTCGTGTTCGGGTTGCCGAACATCATCGCGAGGTCGCGGAAGATCCGGATGTACTCGTCCCGGTCGAAGGTGCCCCCATGGCCGCGTTGCTCGTCCTCGTAGAACCAATGCTCGAAGTCCTGCTGAACCTCGAAGAGTTGGTCGGTCGGTGGGGTGCGATCGACGCGCGCCTCTCCACAGACTCGATCTTCCTCATCCAACATCATGTCCGCCACGTACTCCGCTTCGGTGCAGAAGCCGCCGAGGTGGTAGGTGCGGATGTAGTGCATGAGGCTGATCCAATCGACGGGGCCGCCGAGGGGACCGATGAAGTCGAATCGGTCGACGTTGTGCGCACCGATCAGGCCGGCGCCGCCAGAGCCCATGGAGACGCCCATGATGCCGCGGTAGCTGAACTCGCGTTCGCGCGTGACCGGCGGCGCGACCACGGCCTGGTAGGTGCCGAGGCGCGGCGCGAAGAACGTGACGAAGCCGGGGTTGGTCTCGAAGTCCGGCGACGCGACCGGCACGAGGCGCGGCTCGCTGACGCCGGGGCCCGTGTAGCTCATGCGGACCTGCCCGCGGTACACGTTCTCGGGCAACAGGCCCACGTTGACCGGAATGGTCAGCGGCAGTTCGCGTGAGAAGCGGCTGTGCGCCGGTCCGAACGCGATGGCTGGGCCGAGCGCAGAGAAACCATCGGGCACCTGGTCCGGCGCACAGCCGACCGACGCCATGAATTCATCGACGTGGTACTCGTCGTCGCGCTGCGCACCTTCCGGAAGCGAGAGGCCGACAACGGTGCTGTTGAAGCGGAGCTCGCCGTCGTAGGTCAGCATGCCGGTCGCTTCGGCGCCTTCGCAGGCGGGCACCGTCTCTTCGAAGACGGTCACGTCGATGTCGTCGGTGAAAACAGTCTCGTCTGGCGTTCCGGGCAGGTCGACGAACGTCGCGGTCAGCACCGTGTCGCCGACCATCGCGCCGGTGACGTCGAGCTCCGCGCGGCTCTCGCCAGCGGGGATCGTCACGGTGTCGACCACGGTCACGATGCCATCGACCGACGCCGACACACTCAGCACCGCGTCGTCGCAGAGATCCCGGATGAGCGAGAGGCGGACGAACCGGGTCGTGCCGACGATGGTGTCGACCCGAGACGCGTTCCAGCGGATGCCTTGAGGCATGCACAGACCGGGACGGCCTCCATCCTCTTCCACCACGACGTCTTCGCCGGGGCCAGCGTCCACCGGCGGGGACGTGTCGTCGTCTCCACATGCAAGCGAACCCACGAGACACACACAAAGAAGAGAACGAAGCGTCGGCATATCGGCCGCAGCCTATCCGAGATTCTCGCACCGGGGCTTACACACAGTGCGATCGAACACGCGCTCGGAAGAACCGCATCAAAGTTCCCCTGAGAACCTGGCTGCCCGGCGACTCAGCGGAAACCGTCGAGTGGTGGCGCGGGCTCGGTCTAGACTCCGCCGATGGCGCGATACCATTCGTACGAAGCGCTCAAGGCGAAGTTGCAGGGGCTCGGGGCCCGGCCGGTGGGGGAGAGCCTGGAAGGCGAACCCTTGCTCGCCGTGGATGTCGGCCAAGGGGCAGGTCGCGCGGTGGTGCTCGGCGGCATTCACGCGATGGAGTGGATCGGCGTCGAGGTGGCGCTCGCACTGCTGCAACGGCTCGTCGAGGATCCTCCGAAGGACTGCGTGGTCCGGGTACATCCGCTCGTGAACCCGGACGGCTACCGGCGGGTGGAGCGCGGGCGCGCCGCCGGAAAGCGCAGCTTCGACCGCACCAACGCCCGCGGCGTGGATCTGAACCGCAACTGGCCGACGCATTGGCGGGGCGCCCACTGGCGCGCGAAGTTCCTTCCGCGGTTGGGACACGGCGGCAGCCGCCCGCGTTCCGAACCGGAAGTCGACGCGGTCTGCCGTGGGCTCGATGCGTGGAAGGCGCAGGGACACGGGCTGCAGCGCGCCCTGAGCATGCACAGCTTCGGGCGCAAAGTGCTCTACCCCTACGGCGGGATCTGGGCGGCCCCCGAAGACGGAGGATCCCAGAAGCGAATCGCCGAGACGATCGCTTCCGCGACCGACTACGGCGCCACGCAGTCCGCCCGCTGGGTGCCCGGCGCGTTCGCGTACGGCATGGAGCTCGACACCCTGCACGCCGAGTACGGCGCGGACGCGATCCTGGTGGAGTGCGACGGGGGCTTCGAATGGCTCACGCCGTCGCGGTGGCGACAGCCCTTCGAGTGGTTCAACCCCATGAGCCCCAACCGCACGGTGACCGCCCTGGCGCCAACGCTCGAGCGCTTCGTGCGCGGCACCCTCTCCACCACCCGACCTCGATGAACCGCCGTCTGACTTCCTTGCTCGGCCTCGCGGGTGGCTTGAGCGTCTTGGCGGTCGCGGCGTTCGTGTGGATGCCGCATGCCGACGCGCCGATCGACGACCTGCGTTTCCACAACCCGCGCGCGACCCTCTTCACGTTCCTGGATTGTTACGGCGTCGCGGACTTGCCCCAAAAGGAGATCCTCCGGCGCATGGAGATCGGCCGCACCTTCCACCTGAACGACCCGGCCACGCGCGACGAGTGTTTCGTCGACTACGGAGGCGCACAGGACGAAGGACTGGTCGGCTATGTGTTCGGCAGCCTCGCGCCAGTGAAAGACGATCTCGTGATCTCGGGCGACGAACGCGTGGCGCACACCATCGCCTCCGACGACGCGGGCCCGACGCGCCCCGTGGTGCTGCACCGCACCGATCGGGGCTGGAAGATCCACCTGCGCGAGAGCGTGCCGCGAAGCGTGCAGCGCCAACTCGAAGAAGCCGCCGCCGCGCAGGCGCGCTGATCGGCGTCTGCCCGCGCCCTTCGCTCAGAGCGCCTCGAGCACGACCTCGACATCGACACACCCGATGGAGACTTCGCTGATGGGCCCGTCGACGGTCTGGAACCCGGCGGCGAATCGAGTCACGAAGCCGCTGCCACAGGAGAGCTCGGTTCGGTTGGCTTCGTCGGCGGTCCCGAGCACGAGACCCTCCGTCTCGGTGCGCCCACGTTGGGCGCGGAACGGACCGGCGTGGGCCCCGCTGAAGGTCACGTTCGAGCACATCGGCGCCAAGCCGACGATCTGGGCCGCGCCCCGTGGCCCGAGCGGCCGCGCGTATATGGCGAGGCCGGACATGTAGTTGCCCGCCGCGCAGAAACCATCGACCCCGTCACCGGCGACCGTGCCAGGCGTGCCTCTGGAGGTGACGCGCACGTAGAGCTCCATCCGGCCCGGGACCGGCTGCCGTCGATCGGCGTCCGTGAGGATCCGCCACGTGTCGCGCTCCGCCTCGAGGGTGTTGAGCACCATCGGACGGCAGTGCGCTGCAATGCCCGTCGGAGGACTGGTGGGTCCGGTGAGCAAGCCGATGCCCCCGAGCGGATGGGGCTCGCCACCAGGCGCACAGTCGATGTCGGCCATGAAGTCCTCGGTCGCGGTGTTGACCGTGCTCGTGTGGGTCTCCGGAATGCCGCGCGAGAACATCGAGAGCCCAACCGGGCGGCGCACGCTGGTCACGCGCAGGGTGTGCACGGCTTCGGCGCCCGGGATGTCGACGACCGCATCGAAGCGGCCCGGCCCGAGCGATCGGTAGAAGTCGGGTCCACCGCCGCACTCCACGAGGCCGCAGTTCTTCACCAGGCTGACCTCGGCGCCCTCGGGCGGCGAGAGCAGCTCGAAGCGCAGCGTCCGCCGGTCTCCGTCCGGGATCAAGAACGCGTGTTCTTCGTCGCCGAGCAGGTCCTCGTCGCACTCTCCGAAGCCGCTGGTCGGTCGGGTCTCCCCGTTGACCATCACGCTGCTGTCCGGGTCTGGCAAGATGAACGTGCTGCGTCCCGCCGCCGTACAGGTCGCGAGCCCTTCGTCGACCGCGCCGTCGCAGTCTTGGTCGACGCCGTCGTCGATTTCGGTCGCGCCGGGATGGGTGCCCGCTTCGGCGTCGTCGCAGTCGGAGCCGTTGCTCGCGTGTCCGGGAACGACGGCGCAAGAGAGCACCGGTTCACCCGACGCATCGCCAAAGAGGTCGCCGTCGACGTCGGGGTACCAGTCGGTGGAGCTCGCCTCTTCGTCCACGCTTCCGTCGCAGTCGTTGTCGATCTCGTCGCAGACCTCGGCCGCCCCGGGGCTCGTCGCCGCGTCCCCGTCGTCGCAGTCGGTGCCGCAGGTCGCTCCGTTGCAACACATGTCCGACACCACACCATCGCTGTCGCCGTCGGTGCCGCCGAGCGTCGAGTCGTCGCAGTCCTCGTCGTGTCCTTCGGCGTCGCACACCTCGGCGTTGCCCGGGAACCGGTCGGGGTCCGCGTCGTCGCAGTCCGTGCCGCCGCACCCAAACGACTCCGCGCCGTCGCCGTCGGCGTCGCAGCCGCCCATGCACATGTCGGTGGCCTCATCGCACCCGGCACCGCAGGGCGCGGCGGCGGCAACGCAGCCGTTCTCGTCCGCTTCGGTCGACCCGGGGTCGCAGCGCTCGGTGCCGTTGCAGAACAGCCCGTCGTCGCACGCGATCGCGCAGCCCCCGCCGGCGTCGCTGCCCGCGTCCCCGCCTCCCATCGAGTCGTCGTCCCCACACCCGAGCACCAGCAGCATTGCTGCGATCGCACCCACCCCAACCCACGCCGATTTCATGGGCGGAAGAATAGAACGCTGTGTCTCCTTTGTCTCGATCGCGGCGCCACCACACAGAGGACGTACACCCAGGAAGGCACCGAACCCACAATCTTGGTTGAGGCCCCTCGGCGAAATCACAGGTCTCGATAGACATCTTGGGGCGCCGACGCATGTTGCCAGGCATGGACACAACGCAGCGGTCGAGAGCGCTGTCAAGCGCCGAAGACCGTCAAAGTGCGCAGCACTTTGTGCGAAGCGAAGTTGGGGAGGAGGCCGGAGGGGCTGTGCCCCGCAGGCCGGAGGGGGATGCGCCCATCCCCCTCGGACAACAATGGGTGGAGCAGCTGGCCACCCACCTCACGCTCGGCGAAGTCTTGAGCGCGCTGTCGGTGGAATGCACCCCCGAGCTCGTGGCGCACTGGACCCAGGGCGAGTTCCACCACGACGTCGTGTTCAAGCTCTCCGAGCCAGCGGGTTGGTTGGTCGTCGCGACGAACTGCAATGGCGGCGTCAAAGAAGTGCTCTGGTTCGAAGGGTCCGTGCCCATCGAAGCCGATGCGCTCTGGCACCGCCGGTGCCCCGACAACGAAGAGTTCCATCCCGCGCCACTCCCGGCGTTGCTGGGCGAGGCCAGGACGGTGCATTGGTTTGATCCCTGCGAGCTGCTCACGCCCGATGCGCGCTCGGAGATTCGCCCCGAACACCGCGAGCGGCAGCGCGGCGGAGGCTGGAAGGCGCGGTGTGGGGTCGCCTCCGACAAGGACGGAGTTGCCGGAAAAAAGTGAAACGCGCCATACTGAGGGCGTGACCCCACGAGGTTCGTCGACACCTCGCGCCTCGGCGACGCGACACCTCTGTTTGCAGATCCTGCTCTTGGGCGTGGTCAGCAGCGGGTGTGGACTCACCCTCGACCTCTACCCAGCGCCCGACGAAGTGGACGGAGGCGTGGTCCGGATCGACGGCGGCGATTTCGACGCGTCGATCGACGCGTCCTTCGATGCACTGGTTCGGGTGGATGGCCCAGTGGTGGTAGACGCGACGCTGCGCGATGCGGCGGACGACGCAGCCGCGACCATGGACGGCGCCACCGTGGACGCGTGCGAATGCGATCCGGGGGAGCGGTGCGCCCCCGACGGGTGCCAGCTTCACTACGTCGGTGTGACCGCGGGCGGCGCCCACACCTGCGCGTGGACCACGGTCGGCTCGGTCGTGTGCTGGGGAGACAACGAAGCCGGGCAACTCGCGGCGCCCGCTGGTGACCTCTCCCCCGAACCCCGGCGGGTGGTGCTCCCAGGCCCCGTCGCTCAGGTCGAAGCGGGCGATCGCCACACGTGTGCTCGGTCCGCCGAAGGCCGCGTCTTCTGCTGGGGGGCCAACGACATCAACCAGATCGCGGAAGGCATGGACCCGACCTTGCCGCCGACCGAGGTCTTCCTCAGCGGCACCGCCGGCCAGCTCTCCGCGGGCGGCCAGCACACCCTCGCGGTGCGGGGCGAGAACTACGAAGCCTGGGGCGCCAACGGGCAGAGTCAGCTCGGCATCGGCGGCGTCTCGCGTTCGAGCCCGCCCGAGGTCGGTGACTTCGAGGACCCGGTCGCCGAAGTCGGCGCGGGCGGCTCCCACTCGTGTGTCCTCGAGCGCACGGGCGGCATCTTCTGCGTCGGCGCCCGCAACCACGGGCAGCTGGCGAACGGGGAAGGCGAGCCGTCCCCAGACTTCGTCTCGGTGGGTCTCGCGCGGGGCGGGTTTCGCGGCCTCTCGACCGCGTTCGATCACACCTGCGCGATCGGCCTCGCGGACGACGCCGTGCGCTGCTGGGGTTCGAGCCTCAGCGGGCAGTCCGGCCGCAGCCCTGGGACGGCCAACACGCTCGGGCCGATCGCCAACTCGTCGCCTGCGCAGCAGGTGTCGGCGGGCCTCGACCACACCTGCGCGGTGATGATGGACAACACCGTCCGGTGCTGGGGTTCGAACGAAGACGGACAGCTCGGGCACGAAGGGTCCGGCGGCGCGCGACCGACGAATGTGCCGGAGCTCGCCCGCATCGTGCAGGTCTCCGCCGGCCGGAGCCACACCTGTGTGCTCACCGCAGCCGGCGGCATTCTCTGCTTCGGCGACGGGCGGCGGGGTCAGCTGGGAAGCGGCCTGAGCGCCAGCACGACACCGCTGCCGGTGCCCGACCCCCTCGACTGAACTTCCGAGCGCGCGGGCTTACGCGGGGTGCTGCTGGGTGATGCAGTGCAGCGCGCCGCCGCCTTCGAGGATGGCGCGCGAAGGGACGGCCTGGGCGCGGCGGTCCGGAAAGAGTGCGCCGATCGTCTCGACCGCTTCGGCGTCGTTCGGCACGCCGTAGGTCGGCACGAGGACCGCGCCGTTGGCGAGGTAGTAGTTGCAGTAGCTCGCGGGAAGCAGTGTTCCGTCCGCGGTGCGCACCTCTCCAGGCGAGGGCACGAGATCCACGTGCAGGCCGAGCCGCGCCAACTGCTTGGCGATCGAGCGCATCGCGTCGCGGTTCGGATCGCCGGTGCGCCCATGCATGCACAAGACCCGTCCGGGTTCCACGAACCGGGCGAGCGTGTCGATGTGCCCGTCCGTGTGGTCGTTCTGGAGCGTGCCGTCGATGGCCCACACCTCGCACTGAAGCACCCGCGCGAGATCCTTGAACGCCGCGTCGCCCTTCGACGGGTTGCGCAGTGCCACACACGCGCGGGTGGTCAGCACGTTGCCGGCGCCATCGAACTCGAGCGCGCCCCCTTCGAGCACGAGGTCCGACGCCACCGCGTCCACTCCGCAGTGCGCCGCGATGCGCGCGGAGAGATCTTCGTCGCCGGGCATGCGGTACTTGCCACCCCAGCCGTCGAACCCGAACACCACCGCGCGGCCGTCCGATGTGAAGATCGGAAAGGTGTCGCGGGTCCAGGCGTCGCCGTACGCGAGGCGGTGGATCGAGACGTTGCCCTCGAACGTCGGCGGTTCGTCGAGCGAGGGATGCACGAGCAGGTCGACCCGTTCGGTCTCAGCGATGGCTTCGATGAAGGTCCGGATCTCATCCTGGGCGGCCGACAGATCGGTCCACTCGTCGTCCCGGTACGGCCAGGCCAGCCACGTCGCCCGATGCGGCGCCCACTCGGCGGGGATCATCGCAGACCTCAGATCAGGGCGTGCTGGCGTGGAGCGAAGGCCGCGCCACGGAGCGGAGCGAAGGAATGCGCTGTTTCGGGATCGCGACGGCGCCCACCACGCGGGCCTGCAGCGGCCAGCTCGGCGTGAGCGATGCCGCGTCCTCGAGCACCGCACGGGTCCCCGAAGGCAGCTTGTCCATCCAGCTCGACTTGCGCCGGACCAAGCGGAGCGGCGCGGCGTCGGTCAAACGGGCGGACGCGGCGGGCAGCGGCGGCGGCGCGGGCAGCGTCGGGGTCTGACTCTGGGTGCGGCGGCTGCGACCGACGAGGTCGCGGAAGGTGTCGAGGGTCTGGCACTCACGGAACCCGAGCGGATCGTCCGCACCGAGCTGCGCCTTGAGCGCGGCTTCGTCCTGGCGGCGGAGCTCCTCGAGGACCTCGCGGCGATCGAACCGCATCGTCGGTGCTTCGTCGTCGTGTCCGAGCAGCAGGGCGGCAGCGACCGGCGCGGTGGGCACGAACTCTGGGAACACATCGAGCTGATCGTCGTCCATGCGGTCCCTAGAAGCATCAAACGTGCCTTAACAGTCACGATGTCGCCGGTGGAAAAGCCAATGATTCCGGAACGAGGTGGAGTTCGCACTGGCCAGTCGGGCTGGGACGCTGGCCACCCGAGCCGCCACCCCACGCCAACCGTGTCTGGACGCGAATCGCGTTCGCGCTGCTACACTCGGCCACCATGTCGCGTCTTGCCTGTCTTGTGCTCTTCTCCGCCCTTGTTGCGTGTTCGCCGGAGGAATCCGCCGATACCTGCGCGACCTCCTCCGAGTGCGCCTCCGACGAGCGCTGTCTCAACGGGTTCTGCGTCGAACGCAGGTTGGTGGACGCCGCTGGAGAAGATGCGCCCAGCGAAGAAGACGCGGGCGCAGTGGACGCGGGCGACGCGGAAGATGCGCGCAACGAGCCGGATGGCGCGGTCACGGTCGACTCGGGTCCGTCGGATGCCGGCGCAACCGACACCGGCGTCGACACCGGCTCCACAATCGAAGGCATGGACGGGGGTCCGGATGCGGGCACCGACACCGGGCCCGCCCCCATCTGTCCGAACCTCGCTGGTGACTGGTCCGTCTGCGACACGGCCGGTTGTCCCGACGCGGTCTGTTACCTGGCCGACACCACCATCTCCAACATCGGCGCGTGCCGGGTGCGGTTCTCCACCTCGACCCGCTCGTACACGATCCTCGGCGACGCCACCGTGGCGCCCGACGGGTCCCTGACGCTGGACGCGGGGTTCCGGCTGAACAACAAGGGCATCGAGCGCAGCTGCTCTGGCGCCACCTACGGTTCGGCGCGGCCGGAACAGATCACCTTCAGCTGCGGCCGCTGCAGCCTCCAGCTCACCCGTTCGGGCTTCACCGAGTAGGCGCGCAGCGCCGAGCTACTCGGAGAGCAGCGCCTCTCGGTGTCCGGCCAGCGCGGCGGTCTGTGCTTCGTCCAGCGACGGATACTTGGGCTTCAAACCCTCGAGGGTGCGGCGCATGATGGACGCCACGGTCGCCCGCATGAACGGCTTGTCGTCGGCCGGGATCGCGTACCACGGCGCCCACGGACGAGAGGTCGCGTTGATGGCGCTCTGGTAGGCCCCCATGTACTTCGCCCAGTTGGCGCGCGTCACGAGATCGCCCGCCTCGAACTTCCAGTTCTTCGTCTCGTCGTCGATCCGCGCGACCAGCCGATCGCGCTGTTCGTCCTTGGACACGTTCAAGAAGAACTTCACCACCGCGGTGCCGTTGCGCGCGAGGTGCTGCTCGTAGTTGCGAATGGACTCGAACCGCTCGCGCCACACCGACTTGCCGACCTTGGGGAGCCGCTGCCCGGTCAGGATGCCCGGATGCACACGCACGATGAGCACTTCTTCGTAGTGGCTGCGGTTGAAGATCCCGATGCGCCCACGTTCGGGCAGCGCGCGGGTGGTCCGCCAGAGGAAGTCGTGATCGATCTCTTCGTCGGACGGCTTCTTGAACGACGAGACCTGCACGCCGGCCGGGTTCACCCCACTGAGCACCGCGCGAATCGTGCCGTCTTTGCCCGCGGCATCCATCGCCTGGAAGACGAAGAGCACGCTGTGCCGGTCCGCGGCGTAGAGTCTGCGCTGAAGCTCCGCGAGTTTGCCGACCTCTTCGGCCAGCGCCTTCTTGTGCTTCTTCTTCGCCTTCTTGCCGTCCCGATCTTTGGGCGGTGCGGTGTCGGCTTTGTCGACCTTCCACCGTCCGTTGAACGGCACGAGGTAAGGGCTCTTCGGGGGCGTGAACAGAATGGGACGGTCGGCCATCGCGGCAGGCTACACCATGCCGCGGCGGTGGAACGGGTGGGTCCTTGCCAGCGCCTTTTCCCCTACCAAGATTTGGTGTTGCCCGGGTTGCCCCAGCCCGAGGGACCGGTGGGCAACTCCGCCGCCATCTTCCGATAGCGCGCCGCGTGATCGGTGAGTTTCGCCGGGTCGCAGCGGTCGGCCAACCGTTCGTAGACCGCGCGTTTGAGCGCGTTGCCTTCCAGCGTCTGGCCGCGATCGAAGAGCCGCACCTCGTGGGCCGCTTCGCGTGCGATGAGATCGCCCTCTTCGACGCGGTCGGCCGACAGATGCGAGAACGCCAGCCAGACCCGCAGGCTCAGTTCGAACGGTTTGGCCTCGCGCGCCGCCGCCCACGCCTCCGAGGCGTCCTCGCCCATCGCCATCACCGCGAGGGCACGCGCGAGCGTGAGCCCACCGCGGGTCTGAAAGGCGAGGCCCTCGGCGGCGAGCCGCGCTTCGGTCAGCGCCCGCGCCTTCGCGGCGTTGCCGAGCCGCAGGTGCACCGCCCCGAGGGTTGTCGCGACAAATGGTTTCGCGGCGAGATCGATCGCGACCTCCACCGCGTCGGCGGCCTCGAGCGCCTTCGACTCCTCGCCCAGGTAGGCCGCGCAGAGTGCGCGCTCGAGGAGCGAGATGGGATCCGCTTCGTCGAAGAGCGCCCCGAACACGTCCGCGTGTTCGACGAGGGCCGGGTCGGGTTGAAACGGAGACTCGAGCAGACCGCTCTCCATGCGCTGGAAGACCAGTTTGGCGAGCTCGATGTCCGCGAACTTCGTGAGCCACGCGCCGAACGAATCCGCCACCTTGGCGATGGCGCCATCCCCCGCGGTGTAATCCTCCCAGACGGTCCCGGCGGCCTCGCCCTTCACGACCAGGAACGCTTCGTAGCCGCACCCGATCTGCGCCAGGTGCACACAGCCATCGAAGGGGTTCGCGCCCTCGGGGATCGCGTCGCCGACCTTCCAGGGCGAGGTGAGCACGAACTTCTCGGAGGTCTTCGAACTTCGAGAGAGCGGCGGGCGCGCACCCGTGCCGGACGTGAAACTTTTCGTTTCGCCGTCCTTGGTCGTCATCGTGGCGGTGACCGTGACACTCGCAAGCCCCTCGACCTCCCACTCCGCGAGCGGACCGATGCCGTAGTACGGACCGGCGCCGCCGTTGCCGAGCTGGGTGAGGTAGGCGCGGTAGTCGGCGGGCAGGTCGGCCCCGATGAGTCCTTCGAACCGCTGCACCTCCAGCTCGGAGAGCGTCGGCTGAAAGCTCCAATGATGATTCATCGCACCAAAGATCTGGTGTGTTGGATCGAGCGTTGCCAAGGCGGCGATCCGCGCGCGGTACTTCTCTGCATCGAACATGGCCGCGAGACTATCGCGTTTCGTTTCACCCGAGGAGGCCGCCAGCGCGTGCACCGACGCGGTGAAGCCGAGCGAAGCGAGCAAGCCGTGTCACCGGGACGGGGTCTCGCGAAGCGAGCCAGGCCCGTGACGGCAAGAAAGAAGAAAGCTCTCCGCTCGTGCACCTGCGCAGCCCGTAGGGCGAGCAACTGGTGCACTCCCCAGGTGAACACTGAGCGCCCTTGAGGAGCGCCTGCACGCCGCGCAGCCGCCAATCACCCCAGATGATTCTTCATTCCATCAAGGCAGAGGCGGCGAGCACGTGCAGGTGCGACGGGGCGCGACTTAGGGCCGCCAGTCTCGCGAAGCGAGCCCAGGCCCGTGACGGCAAGAAATCAGCGCGTGACGTGTCGGCCGACGAAGGAGACGCGCAGGCCCATCGTCGTTTGCAGCGCGAACGAGAACGGCATCTCGCGTTCGCGGAGCCCGTAGAGGGTGACGTTGGCGACGAGTCCGATGAACCGGTTGAGGTTCAAATCGAGGTCGAAGGTCCCCTGCAGCACGTGTCGGTTGCGGCCGCGCGGGGCCGACGCGAAGTAGTCGAGTGTCAGACCGAGCGTCAGCTTCCGAAGGCCCTCGCGCAGCAGAAGCCACGGGTCGATGTTCACCTGCGCGCCGAAGCCCGGCTCGAGCGAGCGGTCGTTGCCGATGGCGTCGAGGATCTCGAAACCGGCGAGGAGCTTCGTCTTCACCTTGAGGTGAAGTCGCCACTGAAACCCGGCGGTGAAACGAAGGTTCAAGAAGTGGGTCTCGCGTTCGTCTTGCCGGGTGAACTCGGTGCGCAGCAACCCTTCGACGATGAGGTCCGGGACGTAGAGCTCGTCTCGGCGCGCACGCAGACCTCGGTATTGCGCGTTGGTTCGGTAGAGGATGGTGTCCGCGCCTTCGTCGAAGCCCTCGGTCTCGCTGGTCGCGGCGAGCGTGTAGGTCGCGGTCACGGTGTTCTCCCACGCCGCTTGTCGGGAGAGCGCGTTGAGCCCCAAGTTGATGTTGAGGCCGAACTGGGTCTGGTTGGCGTTCTGGAGCGGCCCCTCCGCGTACATGCCCGGATCCTGGACCGCGGAGCCCGCGAAGGTGAGATCGGTGCCCACGCGGAAGGTCCATTCGAGTTGCTCGGCCAGGTCGGTCAGCGCCGCTCGCGGGTCTTCGGTGCGCTCGATCTCCAGGTGATCGAGGACCGCCTGCCGGACGGTGTGTTCGGTGGTCTCCCACTCCGCCGCCTGTCCAACGAGTCCCCCGTCGCCGCCTTCCGCCAAGAACCGGATCGTCACGACTCGGTAGGTCGCGTCGACGTCGAGCACCCGCCCGTTGACCTTGATCTTCTCGAGGCTCGTGAGCGCGCCGGTGATCACCAGACCCAGGCTCTGCAGGCCCCGGTTCTCCGGGGAGGTGCGGGCGAGGTTGCGCAGCCACGTGCCCGGCACGTCGACTGTCATCAAGGGCTCGTCGTACTGCACCGCGATGTTCACGTCGCTCGCGGTCAGGTCGGCTCCGATCATCTGCCAGCGCGCGTCGATGGCGTGCACGTTGAGCAGCGCCACATCGGCGTCCGTCACCTCGCGCATGACCCCGGCCGTCAGCGCCACCATGCCCGCCGCGTCCATGGGCTCGGCCGCGTCGATGTGCCCGCCCGGCAAGATCGCACCCAGCTCCCCGCAGTACTCCGCACCGACCTGCCGCACGAAACGCTCGAACGCTGGCGGCGGCTCTCCGGCTTCCGCAGGCTGCGCCAGGATGTCGAGGCGGCCCGCTTCGTTGCGGCGGATGCGCACGTCGACCGCGCTGCGCGTTGGCGCGGCCACGATCGCGGGCCGGAACCCGACCGGGCGCGCGAAGAGAATCTCGGAGCCCGCCTCCGACACGAACACGACGTCCGGTTTGTCCGCGGCTTCGAGTTGACCGGCTGCTTCGATCAAGGACGCCGCCCCCGACGCCCCGTACCCGGTGTCGGCGAGCGCGACCACCAGCGTCGCACCGGCCGCGCGGGCCGCGCGCACGCCGGCCCGCATGGAACCGACCAGCGGTTCGAGCCGGAGTCCCTGCATCCGGTCGGGCCCGACGCGCGCCGACGCGGCCGGATCGATGTAGGAGAGCAGCGCGATGCGTTGCCCGCTGAGTTCCACCATCGGCACACCGGACGCGCCGGTGACCAGCGCGTCGCACAGCGCCTGCGCGCTCGGCTCACACCGCAGGTTGGTCGCGAAGGTACGCACCCCGCGCGCCCGAAGCGCACGGACCCGCGCCAGCACCTGTTCGCGCGGGTCGCCGAGGTCCGACTCGCTGAACCCGAGCGCCGCGTAGCCGAGGTCGCGCACCAGATCCGCGAGCGCCTCGGGATCCCGGCGCGAGGCGAACCGGGCGACCCCGTGTCGGGCGAGCAGACCGCCGGTGTCGAGCAGCAGCGTCTCGCTTCGGTCCGCATGCCGGCGCCAGACATCGTTGTGCGCGATCTCGGCCGGGTCGAGCGTGTGCCCGTCGCGACACATCGGGTTCGCGAGCTCGCCGCCCACCCCACCGGTTGCGAGAATGCGGGCGAGTGGCGTCAGCCCACCGGTGCGTCCCACCTCGCCCTCCGCGTCCTCCGACGCCGCGACAGGCGCCTGGGCGTGCGAGGGTTCTGGCACCGCTGCCCAGAGCAAGAGCGCGCAGCCCAAGCAGGCTGCGGCGCGAACGGACACGGTAGGACGGACATGCATGGCGCTGCCCTAGCACATCCGAGAATCCCCCTCAGCTTCGGGAGCGTTGGACTCGGCGGTAGGGGTGCAGGAACGACGCGAGCACGCCCGCGTTGCGGGTGCTCATCCAGAGCCGGCCTTGGCCTTGGAAGTTGCAGACCAAGCCTTCGCCCGAGAAGAAGAGCGACTTGAGTCCGCCCACCTTCTGCACCGAGTAGTTCAGTCCGCTCGTGAAACCCACCACGTGCGAGGTGTCGCAGATGTAGCCGGCGGGACCGACGTCCACCGCGTGGATGCCGCCGTACGCGGAGAAGAAGAGCGGGCCTTGTCCGTGGCACTTGAGCAAGAAGAAGCCGGTGCCGCTGAAGAAGCCCTTCGCGCCGCCCCACTTGGTGTCGAGCGTGACCGTCGGCACGGACGCGAGGTACGCGCCGCTGTTGAGCATCACCTCGTACGAGCCGTCCATCTCGAGGTTGATGAGATCGCCCTCGGAGTTCGGTGCGAGCCAGAGCTGCTGCCCCGGCTGGGTGCACGTGAAGGTGTTCTGGAAGAGGCTCTCGCCGCCGAGCAGCTTGCGTTTGGCAGCGCTGAGAAGCCCGCCCTGCATGCTGGTCTTCATCTCGATCGCGGTGTCGCGCGCGACCATGGCGCTGGACTCGACGATCATCTGTTCGCCGGGCTGATCGAAGTACGCCCGGACCATGCCGAAGTCGGGTTTGTCGAGGAGTTCGTATCTCATGACTACTGCTGCCTCGGCGGGAGCATGCGGCCGATCATGCCGCCGTACTCTTGCGGGTTGCGGGTCTGGATCCAGATCCGGCCTTGGCCGGTGAAGTGGCAGACGAGTCCTTCGCCGCTGAAGAACGACGAGATCCAACCGTCCGCGCTCTTGCCGACCTTGTATTCGAGCGTCGCGTCCCACGCGACGAGATGGCCGGTGTCGATGACGAGGTTCCCATCGCAGTGCAGCTCCTGGATGCCGCCGAACGCGCCGACCAGCACTTGCGCCGGCTGCTGCGAGGTCGCCTTCAAGACGAACACACCTTCGCCCGCGAAGAAGCTCTTGAAGCCGCCGAGTTTGGTCTCGCAGGTCACCCAAGGGTTGCTCGCGATGTAGCTCGACGACTGAATGAAGTAGCCCGCCTGCGTCATCTCGAGCGGCACGATGTCGCCGCAAAGCGAGTGCGCGAGCAAGACCTCTCCGGGACCGTTCTGCGCAGTGAAGACGTTCTGAAAGAACGACTCGCCGCCGAACATACGTTTGAGGCCGCTCATCACGCCGCCCTGGGTGCCGGTCTGCATGTGCACGTTGGTGCTCATGCCCACCATCGCGCCGCTCTCGGCTTTGATCTGTTCGCCCGCGGCCAAGACGACGCGCGCCATGGCTTGGGCCGGTCGGTATCCAACTTCGATCTGCATCGTGTCCTCGTCAGCCCGGCAAGAGGGGGGTGAGCCAGCCGACGAGCGAACTGACGTTGCGTGATTGGATGTAGATCCGGCCCTGGCCGTTGAACTCGCACACGAGCCCTTCACCGGACGCGACGAACCCCATGACGCCGCCGCCGGCGCTTCGGATCTTGAACTCGAGGTTGCCCTCGAAGCCGACCAGGTGGCCGTTGTCGACCATGAACGGTCCGTTGATGTCGATGGCGTGGATGCCGCCGTAGCTCGTGAACCAGAGTTCTCCGTGCCCGCTGATCTGTAAGAAGAACGCGCCTTCTTTGGCGAGCAGACTCTTGAAGCCGCCGAACTTCAACTTCATGTCGAGCGGCCCGTTCATCGCGACGAACGCGCCGGTGCTGAGCGTCAACGTCTCGCCGTTCATCACCCGGTGGGTGAGCTGGCCCGAGAGCGTCGGGGCGATCCACACGCTGCCGGGTTGCGGCGCGGTGAAGTGGTTCACGAAGAAGGTCTCGCCGCCGACGATCTTCCGGATCACCGCGATGAAGAACGCTTTGACCTTCGCGAAGAAGCCGGCGGACGGAGACGCGTTCATCTTCACGTCCATCTGGACGTGCTGGTTGCGCGCGACCATCGAACCCGCTTCGGCCACGACGGTCTGACCTGGCTGCAGGTCCACCCGCAACATCGCGAACGACGGTCCGTGCGTGATCTCGTGGCGGACGGGCTGCATCGCGGGCGCCTGAGGTGCGGCGGCGGGCGGCGGCGCGCCTTGCATCGCGCCGGGCGCCTGGCCCTGAGCTTGGCCCTGAGCCTGGCCTTGAGGTTGTCCGTACCCCGGCTGCATGCCCGGCGAACCGGGCGGTCCCGGCGGAGGTTGTTGCATGGCGCAGACCTAACGCGAAACCGCCGTTCTCCACAACCTCAGCGAGCGGCGGCGAGCGCCTTGGTCCAGCGCACCAGCGCCTCCTGGACGCCGCAGTCGAGTTCGGTGACCGACTGCACCACCGGCCTCCCATCGGGCAGCGTCACGCGCAGCGTCAGCCGATCCGGGTGGCGCTCCACCCCGACCAGACCCAACGGAAACGCCCGCCGCACTCCGTCGTTGCAGCGCGCCACCAGGTGCTCGGTCGAGAGCACGATCGCCGAGCTCAGCCGGAGCCCCTCGCGCTCGAGCCACGCCTCGAACTCGGGGTCGCCGGGGACCGGTCGGCCGCTCTCTCGGTAAGGGGTGCCGGCGCGTTCCTCGTCCGAATCGATCGGGACGATGTCGGGCACGGCGGCGGGCCGCGCGCCGAACCCGCGGAGCTTGTCCTGGCAGACGAGGAAGCTGTTCCGGTCGCGGTGTTCGTCGAGCGACTTCAGCAGCGCTTCCCCGAACGCCACGCTGCGCGCGGCCGACCCCATCACGCTGCCGCGGCGGAGCGGCACCCGGTCGCCCGCACCGCGAAAGGACGCGCCCGACGAGACGTCGCAGTGGATCCACACGTCCTCGTCCGGTCGAAGGAAACACACCGCGGCTCGGGTGCCGGAGAGCTCCACCACCGCGTCGTGCGGCTCGCGGAGTCGAATCTTCCACTCGACCGGGTCGGTCAGGGTGAGGGTCGCGTCTTTCAAGACCACGTCTTGGAGCGCCTTCTTGCGACCGGCGCTTCGAAGGTTCGCGATGATCGTGCCGAAGACGCCGACGATCCAGAACGTGGCGAACGCGCCCGCCATCACCGCGATCGGGAGGCGCACCCACGGCCCACCGCTGCCGCCGAATCCGGGCATGAAGAAGAGCACGAAGAGCGTGCTCAGGGTCCAGACGACAAGGGTCCACCCCACCCACGGCCACAGCCTCGCGTGGGTGGGTGCGGTGACGATCGAGACATACCTCCGGCCCATCGCCCGATGGTGCATGTTCTGCGAGGCGAGCGGCAGGGTTTGCGAGTCCTGCGCTTGGTCTCGCCTGCGAGTCGTGCCCGCCGGAACCGAAGACAGCGACAGGTTTCACCCAGCTGGGCGGTGTGCGGGCACGCGTCGCAGAACGCGGTAGACTCTCCGTCTCTTGGATGCCCAACGAGACAGCCAGGACGGGTCGATCGTCGGCCGCCTGCTCGGGAGCTACCGGATCGGCAAGCGCGTGGGCGCGGGCGGCATCGGTGCGGTGTACGAAGGCGAGCACGTGCGCACCGGTCGGCTCTACGCGGTCAAAGTGCTCCTCCCGGACGCAGCACTCGAGCCGACCGCGCTGAAACGGTTCCGGCGTGAAGCCGAAGCGCTCGCGAGCCTCGGCCACGCGAGCATCGTCGCGGTGCACGACTTCGACGTGACCGAAGACGGCATCGCGTACCTGGTGATGGACCGGTTGCAGGGAGAGGACCTCTCGACGCGGCTCAGCCGCGGACCGCTCGGGCTCGCCGAAGCGCTCCACCTCTTCGATCAGATCGCCGACGCGCTCACCGGCGCGCACGAGAGCGGCATCCTCCACCGCGACCTCAAACCGTCCAACGTGTTCCTCGCGGAGCGACCGGGCGCGCCCGACCGCGCGGTGTTGCTCGACTTCGGGCTCGCGAAGTTCCTCAAGGAGAGCACCGAGGTGTCGCGCCTCACCGCGAGCGGCGCGACCATGGGCACGCCGATGTACATGTCGCCCGAGCAAGCCCAGGGCTACGACGTCGACGTGCGCACCGACGTGTATTCGCTCGGCGCCATCCTGTTCGAGTGCCTCACCGCGCGTCCGCCCTTCGAGGGCCCGACGCTCACCGCGATCCTCTCCAAGGTGCTGACCCACCCGCCGCCTTCGGTCCGGCATCTTCAGCCGCACGTGCCTCAGGCGCTCGACGACGTCTTGCGACGTGCGCTCGCCAAGGTGACGCTCGACCGGCAGTCGAGCGTCGCGATGCTGCGCATGGAAGTGGAGTCCGCGACCCGCGGCGTGCCGATGACGGAGGCGGCCCCGATGCGCGGAGCCGTGCCGCCGACCCAGGTCACCCCGGTGGCGGTGGCGCGTGCCGCCGCTTCGGGCGTGCCCGGCACGGCGGTGACCCCCATCGTGGCGGCGGTTCCGCGCGGGCAGCTCGGTGACACACCGCTCGGGGTGGAGGCGCCCGTCGGTGCGCAGACGCCGATCGGTGCCCGCACCGGGGAGTCGGCGAAATGGCCGTGGATGGTCCTGACGATCGTGCTCGGTGTCGTGCTCGTGAGTGCGGCGGCGGTGGGGATCTACGTGACGCGGCCGGCGGGCTCCACGGATCCAGAGCCCATCGCGCCGGTCGTGGTGGCGCAGCCGCCGACCCACGAGCCGCCGACCGAAGTCGCGGAGTCGGACACCGAGTTGGCGCCGTCCGAAGTTCCGCCCTCGGAAACGGACTCGGACTCGGACTCGGACTCGGACTCGGACCCGGTGGACGAGTCGGACCGAGAGACGGAGTCGACCATGCGCCCGACGAAGCGTCGCCCATCGACCATGCGCGAAGCGCCTTCCGACGTGGTGCAGCGGTCCGAGATCGCGCCCGCCGAGACCCGCGAAGCCCTGAGCCCGATTCCGAGCACCACCGAGCTCCTCGCGCGGGCGTCGCGTGAACGGGCGTCGGAGATCCGGCCGGTCATCGAACGCGCCCGCACCCTCATCGCGCGGTACCAGCGCTCCATCCCCGAGATCACCGCGTACCGAAACGGGCTCGTGCAACCGCCCTCGGTCCCGCGCACCTGCGCCCGACCGCCGGGCATGCCCCTGATCCAAGGCGAGGCCAGCACCCGGTCGATCGCACCCCGCATCGAGCGCGCCCACTCGAGCCTCTGTGACGCGCTGCGCTTCTACCGTTCCCCGAACGCTCGAACCAGCGCAGACATCGCGGGCATCCCGGCGCGCTTCCGGCGCGCCCGCGAAGACCTCGAAGCCCGCTCGACCGAAGTTCTTTCCGTCGCGGACCGGCGCACCCTGATCGAACAGATCAATGCGCTCGAACAGCGCGTCACCGCCCCCGGCCTCTTCCCGTGCGACAGCGCCGAACACGCCCGCCTCGAACGCACCGCGCGCAACATCGGCCCCCGCGGCGCCCAGCCCGCGCTGCAAGCCGCCCGCACCATCGACCACATCTGCAACGGCCTGCAGTTCAGCCAAATCGACACCAAGTACACCCAGTACCGCGACGCGCTGCAACACAGCGAAGCCCTGCTCCACACCCTCATCCGCTCCCAACGCGACGTGATCGACCAACTCACCCAGACCCCGTGAGCGGACCAGCGGTCGCGGAAGCGGAAGCGGAAGCCGAAGCGGAAGCGGAAGCGGAAGCCGAAGCCGAAGCCGAAGCCGAAGCCGAAGCCGAAGCCGAAGCCGAAGCGTCAGTCGGCCGCGTCTCGGGCCGTGACGCGGGCGGCTTCGAACGTGCGGAGAACCACCGAGAAGGCGTATTCGTCCTCCGGTTCGACCGGCACGCCGAGCCGCTCCGCGAGAGTCCGAGACAGCGGCAGCGGCAGCGGTAGCGGCAGCGGCAGAGACTGGGGCAGCGACAGCGACAGAGACAGAGACAGCGGCAGCGACACAGACACAGACAGAGACAGCGGCAGCGGCAGCGGCAGCGGCAGCGGCAGCGCCAGCGACAGGGCAGCGACCGAGACAGCGGCAGAGACAGCGGCAGCGGAGACAGCGGCAGAGACAGCACAGCGACAACGTCCCGCCCCCGGGTCCATCCTCGCCGACCCGTCAGCGCGTTTCCGGTAGAGTCTGCCGCATGAAGGCTGTTCTCGACCTCCCCTACACCCCGCACACCCGTCCGTACTACGTGTCTCGCGAGGCCGATTCGGTGGCAGGGTTGCTCATCGCGCGGGCCCGTCGGGACGGGCACCGGATCGCGTACCGGCGCAAACACCGGGGGCGGTGGCAGGCGACGAGCTGGATGCAGTTGCACGAGCGGGCGCGCGGGTTCGCGAGTCACTTGATCCGCTCCGGCGTCCAGCGCGGCGACAAGGTGTGCATCGTCGGAAGCACGCGGCCGGAGTGGGCGATCGCGGATCTCGGCGGACAGCTCGCCGGCGCGATCACCCTCGGCGCGTACCCGACGCTGACGGCCGACCAGCTCGCGTACATTCTCGACCACGCCGACGTGAAGATCGTGGTGCTCGAAGGCGAAGCCGATCTCGAAAAGGTGCTGGCCAAGAAGGACGCCCTCCCGAAACTCGAGCAGATCATCCTCTGGGATGGCGAGGCGACAGGCGTCGTCCGCTGGGACCGGACGATCGAAGGCGCGATCGACGACCACGCGATCAACGAACGCGTCGCCCACACCCAGCTCGAAGACACCGCGATCATCGTCTACACGAGCGGCACGACCGGCCCGCCCAAAGGCGCGATGATCAGCCACCGCAACATCCTGACGGTGCTGCGCAACCAGGCCCAGCAGGCGGTGTTCGACGCGGACGACGTGACGTTCAGTTTCTTGCCGATGGCGCATGTCGCCGAGCGGGTGCTCGGGTTCTACGGGCGCATCGATTCGGGCATGACCTGCTACTACGCGACCAGCATTCCGAAGGTGCTCGAGGAAGTGAAAGAAGCGAAGCCGACGGTGTTCGGCAGCGTGCCCCGCATCTTCGAGAAGGCCTACGCCGCGATTCAATCCGGGGTCGAGAAGGCCGCGCCGCGCCGCCAGAAGATCTTCCACTGGGCGGAGAAGACCGCGCGCGAAGTCGCGCAGCGTTGGCAGCGCGGCGAAGGCGTGCCGCTCAAGCTCCGGATGCAACACCACGCCGCCGACAGGATCGTCTTCTCCAAGATCCGCGACGCGTTCGGGGGCCGGGTCCGGCACTTCGCGACCGGCGCCGCGCCCATCGCGCCGGAGATTCTGGAGTTCTTCTGGGGCGCGGGCATGCCGATCTACGAGGTCTACGGCATGACCGAAGCGACCGTCGTCACGCACGCGAACCGGCCCGGCAAGGTCCGACTCGGAAGCGTCGGCCAAGCGCTCGACTATGTGGAGCACCGCATCGCGGAGGATGGCGAGATCCTCATGCGCGGCGACATGGTCTTCCAGGGCTACTACAAGAACCCCGAAGCCACCGCCAAGACCATCGTCGACGGCTGGCTGCACACCGGCGACATCGGCGTGATCGATCGGGACGGCTACCTGTTCATCAAGGACCGGAAGAAGCACATCATCATCACTGCGGGCGGCAAGAACCTCACGCCGGCCAACATCGAGAACGAAGTCAAAGCGTCCGACCCACTCATCAGCCAAGCCCACGCGCACGGCGACAAGCGGCCGTACCTCGTCGCGCTCGTGACGATCGGTCCGGGCGAAGCGGTCGAGTGGGGCGCGGAGCACGGCCACTGCACCCGCGCAGAAGCCGACGCGCTCTTGGCCGCGCTGCGCGCCGATCCGCTGTCGACGCCCGAGGGACTGAACGCCCTCATGGCGAAGGTCACCGCGGACGAAGCGCTCCGAACACGGGTCACCGAGTCGATCCGCAAAGCGAACGCGAAACTCGCCAAGGTCGAGACGATCAAGAAGGTGCACCTGCTCGAACGCGAACTCAGCGTCGCCGAAGACGAACTCACGCCGACGCTCAAGGTCAAACGCAAGAACATCGAGACCCGCTACGCGGACATCTTCAAGCGCCTCTACGAAGACGAGTCGTTTGGCCTGAAGATCATGTAGACGGCGCGCCGGCGCGACCGCTCCCGTCGGGGTGGTAACCTCGCGTCGCATGACGGACGCCGACGATCCCCGCCTTGGTCAGACGGTGGGCAAGGTGCGCCTCGAGCGGGTGCTCGGCACCGGCGGCTTCGGGGTCGTCTACGCCGGCACCCACGAGCTCACCGGCCGACGGGTCGCGGTCAAGATGCTGCACGCGCATCTGACCGGGCACGCGGAAGTGCGCGAGCGGTTCCTTCGCGAAGCGCGCACCGCGGCCGCGCTCGAACACCCGAACGTCGTCGATGTGCTCGACATGGGCGAGACCGACGACGGCGCGTTCTTCCTCGTGCTCGAGTTCCTCACCGGCGAACCCTTCGACGAACGCCTCGCCCGGGCGGCGGTCTCACCAGCCGAAGCGATCGCGTGGCTCTTGCCGGTCATGGACGCGCTCGCGTGCGCGCACGACCGCGGCATCGTGCACCGCGACCTCAAACCGGAGAACATCTTCCTCGCGGAAGTCCAAGGCCAGACCGTGCCGAAGCTGCTCGACTTCGGCATCGCGAAGGTGGCCGCAGAAGGCGGGCTCACCCAGACCGGCATGGCGATCGGGACCCCGGTCTACATGTCGCCGGAGCAGGTCAAAGGCAGCTCCGAACTCGGGCCCCCGAGCGACGTCTGGTCGATGGCGATCGTCGTCTACGAAGCGCTGTCCGGACGCCGCCCGTTCGATGCGACGAGCATGGGCGCGCTTGCGATCCAGCTGCACACCGAACCACCCGCGCCGCTCGCCGAGGTCGCGCCGAGTTTGCCGCGCGCACTCACTGAAGCGGTCCATGCCGCGCTCGTGCTCGACCCCGCCGCGCGTCCGAACATGCGCGCCTTCGCCGCGTCGCTCGCGCCGTTCACCGACGTGTCGCTGCCCGCCGTGGCTGCGCGACCGCCCGACGACTTCGGGACCGGACCAACCGAACTCGGACAGCCGTCGGCCGAGGGCACCCCTTCGCTTCCCGCCGGCGCGCCAGCGGTTCCCTCGATGCAGCACGCGGCGCCGAAACCGCGCGGCAAGACCCGAGAGCTGCTGATCATCTTCGTCTGCCTGATGCTCGTCGGCGGAGGGGTCGCCACCTACCTGGTCGTGTCCGAGTCCGAGTCGGAACCGCAGGGCGCCATGCGCGCACCCACCGACGACCCACCCAGCCCGACGACCGAGCCCACCGAGCCGAGCGCGGTGGCGCCCCTCGTCTTCGGCAGCTCGGAGAGCCTGAGCAAGCTGGCCGTCATCTGGCGCCGGCTTCCGGCCGAGCAGCGGGCGGTGCCGGTGCGCTTCGTCGCCACGGACGAGGGTTGGAGCGTCGTCGCGGAAGCACCCGACGTCGATGCACACGCGGCGGACGCGCTGACCACCGAGTTCGGCGGAACCGGGGCGCGCTTCACCGGCGAGTCGGTCTCGGGGCTGACGCCGCAGCTGATGCGCACCACCGTGCGCTTGAATGTCCGCGAGCGGCCCGAGGCCGACGCGGGTTTCGGCCACGTCGTACCCCAAGACACCGTCGTGGTCGCGCTGCGAGGCGATCTGGATGGGCAGCCGAGCGACGGGGCGTCGACCGACGAAGACGCGTGGGCCCACTTCGTCGTGTCGCGGGAAGCCCGCGGGTGGGCGAAGTCCACGTACCTCGCGCCGTACGATGGCTGCGTAGCGATCCCACGGCGCCTCGTGGCCGCGCACGCCGACGCGGCGGCCGCCATCCGCACGAGCTTCCGGGTCGCCGCCACCCACGTCTTCGAGCGCGGCGCGCGGGTCGACGTCTACCTGATGTCCGCCCACGACGACCGACGGACCTTCGTCGCAGTGCACGAGATGCGCGAGGATTGCGTCGCAGGCGACGAGATGTGGTCGCACACCTTCGAAGGCCACCTCGACGAGACCTTCTTGAGCGAGACGCAGAACCCGCCGGCCGGAGGCACGGTCCTCTTTGCGAGCGTGCACGGCGACGGAGAGGCGCGCGCGTGGACGGCATGGCCGCTCGGCACCACCGAGTCGGTGTGGCGCGCGACCCTACAGACCGGCGGCCGAGATCCTTCCGACGGCGTCAGCGGCACACGCGACCGCGCCCTCGAACGACAACCAGGTCGAGTCCT
Source organism: Deltaproteobacteria bacterium (assembly GCA_034670305.1). Lineage (GTDB taxonomy): Bacteria > Myxococcota_A > Polyangia > Polyangiales > Houyiibacteriaceae > JAXMNT01. The sequence continues at coordinate 61,343 of JAXMNT010000021.1, read as the reverse complement.
CCGCGTCCGCCGCGGCAACGAACGAACCTGGTACCGCTGGACCGACGACGGCGGCTTCACGCCTTTCTGACGCCCGCGCTCAGATCCTGACTTCCATCGGCAAACCCGACAGCTCTGGGTCGTCTCGCTGGTCGAAGATTCGGTGGCCAAACCGCGCGTGAAGTCGGTCCAACACGCCGACTCTCAGATACCCGAAGCCGGTTTGGAGTCGGATGACGTTGCCAAGGTTGGGCGCCGCGCTGAGATGATCGACCGTGTCCGCGGCGTCGTCCCGGTCCACCGAGACGTAGTTGGCGTCAAAGTGGCGCAGTTCTTTGGCGGCTTCGGACCCACAGAACGCGCGCAACGATCCTGAACTGACGCCTCGGACGATGAGCGTCTCGAGTCGAAGTGAGCTCTTGGCGAGTTCCAGCAGCGGCGCGTCCGCGTAGTTGTTGGTCCCGGCCCGCAGCTCGCGCAGACCACACACACCCGGGTGCTTCAAGATCGCGGCCACGCCGGTCTTGCCCATCCAGTTGAACGCCAAGGTGAGGGATTCGAGCGCGAGCTTGGGCGCGGCCGCAAGGGCCAACGCGCCCTTGTTCTGGAACTTGTTCGTCGCGAGGTTGAGGAACCGAACGCGCTCCAGACAACCGCTCTGTGCGAGCCCATCCATCCCCGGCGGGCCGATTCCGTTTCGGCTCAGATCCAGACTCACGAGCTTCGGCCAGCGCGCGGTCGCGAACCACTTGACCCCAGCGTCTTGGAGCGCGAGCCCAGAGAGATCGAGGTGTTCCAGGCCCCGCACGGACTGCGCCCCCACGGCCAAGGCATGGGCGGCTTTGTGCCGAAGCACGTTGTCGCGAATACAAAGCGAACGGAGCGAGGGCAACCCACCGAGCCCGTCGACAAGAGCCGGCATCGCCTTCGCGCTCAGCCCGCGAGGCCCCGCGACCACGAGCGTGGAGACACGAGAGGCCACCTTCACCACGTCGGTGATTGCTTGGCCCAATGCGCAGCCACTCAACTCCAAGAACTCCAACTGCGGGAGCCATAACGCCTTGGCGAGCACGCGGGTGGCTGCCGTCCGAAGCAACGCGCGCCGCAATGCGAATCGCCGAAGTCTCGGAAAGTTGGCCCCCGCGAGGAGTGCGACGTCGGACTTACCGAGGGGCGCATCAAGCACCAGCGTGTCCAACTTGGCGAAGCGCGGGTCGGTGCCGATCCAGCGCGCGAGCTTCGACGCCGTCTCGGTGTGGTCGCAGCGCAGCTCGAGGGACTCGATGCCGTCGAACGCATCCCACGCCATCAGATCATTGAGTTCCGCTGGAGAACCCACGTGGGTCTGGACCGCTCGCAAACGGAGCGAGCGAGCGCGCTTCGCCAGCTCCACGAGCAGTGGTGCGTGGAGCTCGCTCAGCCGGAAGCTGTGCACCTGCTCGATGCGTTTCGACCCGGCCAGGTCGCGGATCCTCCATGCGTCTCGGTGACGATGAACCCGTCCTTCGATGCTGACGATGGGCGCCCTCTCACAGATGGCGTCAAAGTCACCGACCATCTCTTCGTCGACGCAGAGGTGTTCGACCAGACCGCGGCGCTGCGTGAAGAGTGGCCCGCGTTGCACCGCACCAATCGAAGGAATCTCGAACAGCGGTGCGAGCCATTCCCGTTCGTGGTCACGTGCCAGATCCCACGCCTCGCGCGCGAGGGCGCGAGACGGGTCACCGTCCGCTTGTTCGGCGTCGCACTGCAGTCGAATGAACCGGCCGAGCGGTTGCTTCTGTTGCTCGAGTGCGGCGCCGTACGCACGCCGTACCGTCAGGTCCGCCGGCGCGTTCAGTACCTCGCGCAGAGTGGTCACGAAGCGAAGATACCAAGCCCTCGGAAGCGCGGATGCCTTCAGTCGCCGGGGCGGATGCGGGGCTCGATGGGGGCGTCGCGCAGGTGCGGCTGGGTGTCGATCGGGGCGTGGATGCGGTGGCCGAACCGGCGGCGGAGGCGGCCGAACACCTCGGCGCCGAGTTTCCAGGTTCCGGTCTGGAAGTCGATCAGGTTCTCGAGCTTCGGAGCGGCGATCACCCGATCGAGTGCTGCTTCCACCTCGACCTGTTTCGTCCGCGTCGGCACCATGCGGAGCGTCCACCAGCGCAACTCGGTCCCGGCGTCGGAGTTGCAGAAAGCGTCCACCGACTCGACGGTGGCGTCCCGGCAGGAGAGCGACTCGAGTCGAACCGCGCTCTTCGCCAGTTCCTCGAGCGGCGCTTCTTGGTAGTTGTTCTCGCCCGCGCGCAGCGTGCGCAGCCCGCGCACGCCCGCGTGGTTCAGGATGGCCGCCAGCCCCGACTTGCCCATCCAGTTGTACGAGAGCGTGAGCGACTCGAGCGCGAGCTTCGGCGCTTTGGCGAACGCGAGCGCGCCCTTGTTCTGGAACTTGTTCGTCGCGAGGTTGAGGTCCCGGATGCGCGCGAAGAAGCCACTCTGTGCGAGCGCGTCCATGCCCGGTGCCCCGATCCCATTCTGGCTCAAGTCGAGACTGGTCAGCTTCGGGAGCGAGGCGGTCGCGAGCGCCTTCGCGCCAACGTCCTTGATCGCGAGGCCGCAGAGGTCGAGCACCTCGAGGTCCTTCACGGATTTGGCGCCCGCGACGAACGCGTCCGCGCCCTTGTGACGGAGGGCGTTGCCGGCGATCGAGAGCGAGCGAAGCTTCTTCAAGCCACCGAGCGCCTCCATGAACAGCGGCATCGACTTCGCCGTCAGACCGCCCGGTCCCCCGACCATCAGCGTCGACAGCTGGGTCGCCGGTTTGAGCAGCTCGGTGATCGCGGTGCCTGGGTCGCAGGTCTTGATCTCCAGCGACTCGAGCTGGCCGAGCCACGCCGCCTTCGCGAGCGCCTTCGTGCCGGCCGCTTTGAGCGGTGCGCGGCGCAGTGCGAAGTGCCGCAGCGCGGGAAGTTCGGCCGCCACCAGCGGGGCCACCGTCTTCTTCGAGAGCGGCATGTTCAACTTCAGCGTGTGCAGCTTCGCGAACCCCGCGGCGCCGATCCAGGCCACGAGCGACGTCGCCACGTCCGTATTGCCGCAGAAGATCTCGAGCGACTCGATTCCCTCGAACGCATCCCAGGCCGCGAGTGCGTCGAAGTCCGCCGCCGCATCCACGTTCACCACCACCGTGCGCAACGCGAGCGGTCGCTTGCGCCGCGCGAGCTCGAACAGGAGCTTCGTGTGGTTGCCGTTGAGCCGGAGCGTGTGGACCTGGTCGATGTGTTTCGAGTCCGCCAGCTCCAGAAACCGCGCGGCCTGTTTGTGGTCGTGGATGCGGCCGGAGACACTCACCACCGGCGCGCGTTCACAGATCGCATCGAAGTCGTCGACCACGTCTTCGTGCACGTTCAGGTGTTCGACGAGTCCGCGCCGCTGCTCGAAGAGCGGCTGGCGCTGCACCGCGCCGACCGAGGGGATCTCGAAGAGCGGCGCGAGCCAGTCCCGTTCGTGTTCGCGCGCCAGATCCCAAGCCTCGCGTTGGAGCAGCCGCTGCGCGTCGCCGGTGGCTTCCTCGGCGTCGCACTGCAGCCGGACGAACGTGCCGAGCGGCTGCTTCTTCTTCTCGAGCGCCGCCCCGTAGGCGCGCCGGACCCCGAGGTCCGCCGGCGCACCCAACACCTTTTTCAAAGTCCCCATGGCGCGAGGATACGTTCTCTTGGCGCTGCGGGTCTTCGGGAGAGTGGCGGGTCGCGCCCGTCGCTGCTTCAGTTCGTTTCGATCACCGTCCGGGCGCGGAGCCCATCGGGCAACGCCGCGAAGGCGTGGGGCATCTCGCGGAGCGTCAGGGTCTCGATACCGCTCGCTTCCAGACCCACGTAGTCGTCGCGGTTGAGGTCCCAGCCACGCAGCGTCAGGTGCCGGAGCGACGCCGACACCTCCCGCAGCCCGCCGCGGTCCGCCGGCGACTGCGGCGGCGGGAGCGACAGCCACTCGAGCTTCGGCAGGGCGAACAGGCCGGCCGCGTTGCCGATGCCGCGGGCATCGACGAGATCGAGGTGGCGCAGACTCGGCAACTCGGAGAGCGGCCGACCCGCGACCACCCCTTCGCCGGAGGCCACCACGCGTTCGAGCGCCCCATGCGCGAACCCGGTCAACTCACAGGCGTCGCGCAGGACGAGCGACTTCACCTTGGTCTGCTTCACCAGATCCATGAGCGGCATGTGGGGGCCGACCAGTTCGAGTTCCTCGAGCGCGGTGTCCACGAGGGAGACCGGCACCCGGGCACCGACCACCCGCAGCCGCTCGAGCTTCGGCATGCGCGCGAGCACGACGGGGTGGTGGACGTCGCGGAGTTCGAGCGACTCGAGTCCGGGGAGCGCGGGCCAGTCGTCGGGTCCGGTCGCGAACGGCGCGGTGACGCGGACCACCAGACGCTGCAGGTTCGGGAACTGGCAGAGCGCGCGCAGGTCGTCCTTCACCCCTGGGGTCGGTGTCACGTCGAGCGCGTCGACCTGGGCCCGCAGCGCTTCGGCCTGAGGGAGGAACGCGACCACCTCGCGGGTGATGAAGGTCCGGTGTCCGGCCCGCACTCGGTGCAAGACGTAGCCCGGCAGGAGCGCGTCTTCGTCGAACTCGACGCCGAGCAAGAGCGCGTCGGCGACCACGTCGTCGTCGAGCGCACGCAAGAGTTCGACGCCGCTGCGCGCCGAGGCGAGGTTGTGGCCGAGCAACTTCCGAATGCGCGAGAGGCGGGTCCGGCCCGCGCCCTTGAGCGGCTTCGGTTTCTGATGGTGGCGTTTGACGTGCGCTCTGCGGCCGAGCGCCGACGCGAGCGCGGGGTCGTCGGTGTCCACGCCGGTTTGCCGGAGCGTGAGCTGGCCCGGCGGAACCTTCGCGAGCCCGGAGCCGCTGCGGAGGTCGCTGCAGGCTTCGATCACGACCTTCTGGAGGGGCGCCTTGCCGATCGCGGAGACGTCCTTCAGCGAATGGCACTTCTGGATCACGACCTCTTCGAGCGGCACGCCGGCGCAGCCATCGAGGGTGCGCAGGTCGCAGTCGTCGAGCTCCAGCCGGCGCAACTTCGGGAAGGAGCCGCCGCGGAGCGCTTCGCCGCGGCACGAACGAAGCCGCAACGAGGTCAGCGCAGGCTGGTTGCCGAGCCCTTGCGCGAACGTGCACTTGAGCGCCGAGAACGACTCGAGGTTCGGCAGACTGCCGACCTGCAGCGCGTCGGTGTTCCGGACGGAGAGCCTGCGCAGGTTCGGCACACCCGCGAGCAACCCCGGCAGCCGGTCCGCGTCGTCGACGTACATCGCCAGCGTCTCCAGACCCGCGGGCAAGCGCTCGGTGGTGCGTAGCGCGCGCGGACCGCCGAAGGTTTGGCAGACGACGAGGTGTTCGAGCGCCGGCAGCCCTTCGAGCACGGTGCGCGGCGAACTACGAAGCTCGATCAAACGCAGTCCCGGGACCGAAGCGAGATCGACGTCGGCGTCCTCCAGGTGACGCAGCCGCAGCACCCGCAACTCGGGCGGCACCTGCGCCGGGACGAGCATCGTGGCGTGCTTCTCGAGCGTGAGTTCGGTGACGTGCGCGAAGCCGCTGAGATCGACCTCGGGCCACGCCGCGACCAGGTGCAGGCGAGAGAGGCGCGGCAGCGCCTTCAGCGGATTCGGGTCCGTGCGGGGCACACCTTCCGAACGCGCCGAGTCGCCGGCGTCGTGCAACACCACGGTCAAGACTTCGCGAAGCGCGTCGAGCGACACGCCGCGCCAAGACCAGCCCGGCGAGAGTTCGAGTCGGCTCACCATCGGGGCGTACGACTGCAGCGCCTCGCCCACCGGGACGGACGTGAGCAGCAGACGGTGTGCGACCAACCGGGCGGCGGAGCCGAGCCGGTGGCGATGCAGGTCGATCATGCCGCCACGCACCACCGGTGACCCGAACTCGGCGGGCCACGCGCTCAGCTTGGCGAGCGCGGCATCGATCGCGTCGACGTCGGTGGTCTGAAACGCGTGAGGGTCGAAGGACACGTCAGGTGCGGGCGAACTGTTCGCCAGCCCTCAGCAGACGTTCTGCAAGCGCTTCGGCGTCGCATGGCCAGAGCCAGCGGGGACGGGCTTTGCGCACCCCAGGCAACCCTTCGAGGGGCCGGCACGCCAGCACCCGCGACTGCCACCGAATCGGCACCTGGCCGCGGCCATGCACCGCACCGAGCAGCGCACCCGCGATGCACGCGTTGGTGTCCGTGTCGCCGCCGCCGCCGACGGTGTCCACCAGCGCTTGCTCGAGGCTCGGCTGATGCAGCAGCTGGTAGAACGCATTCTGCAGCGCGATGCGCAGCCAGCCCATCTGATGCTGGAAGTCGGCCGGCGGCGATTCCTCCGCATCCGCGAGCGCGCCCTGCACCACTTCGTTCAGGTTCAGGTCGTGGGACAACTGCACCGCGAACGCGAAGGTCGCTTCGGCGGAGCAGCCCACCCGGATCGCATGCGCGATGGTCATCGCGAAGAGCACGTTGGCGTCTTGGCAGGCGGCGTGCGGATGGGTGAGCGACGCGTCCTGACGCGCGAGTCTGGCGACCACGTCCGGGTCCGCCTGGGACGCGAAGATCGCCAAGGGCGCGAGCCGCATGAGCGCGCCGTTCGCTTGACTGGTCTGGCTCGCGGCGCGTTGTACGGCCGGGATCATGGGCCGCCCTTCCCGCCTCGCCGCGGTGGCCGCACGCAGCGCTGCGCCGACGGTGTTGCCGATGTCGAAGGGGCGTGAGTCGTACCAATCGGCGTAGGCGTCGAGCACCGCCGCCGCGTCGTAGTGGCCGAGCCGCACCACGCTGCGCGCCATGGCGAGCGCCATCTCGGAGTCGTCGGTGGGCTGGCCGGCGATGGTGTTGAAGGTGCCGCCATCGGCGAGATCCCGGACGCCCTCGGGGTACTTCTCCAGGATGCGCTTTGGGCTCTGGAACTCGACCAGGCTGCCGAGGGAATCGCCGGCGAGCTGCGCGAACCAGCAGCCCACCGCGCGGTCGAGCGTGCCGGCGTCGCGCACGACCGGCGCTTCCTCCGGGTGGATCTGCAGCGGGGCAAACGCGACCTCCGCTTCGAGGGGGGGCCAGTCCGAGAACCGAAGTGGGGCGCGCGAGCCACGCACCGCTTCAAGGATCGCCTGGCCCGCGCGGTCGCGGCGGGGGTCGTGGACGGCGGCGACCCCTTCGCCGCTCGCCACCCGGCAGAGCCGAAGCGAGCCGTCCGCGCAGGTCACGAAGCGCGCGGGCGCGACCCTCGCGGTGGTCTCGCGTGGCGCGCGGTCGCCACTCGGCGGAACGAACACCACCGATCGGTCCAGGTCTCGTTTGGGTTGCGGCAGCAACGCCTGGCCATCGCGGGTGGCGCCTTGACCGACGGCCCACGCGAACGTGGTGCCGCGGTTGTCGGGCCAGGTCGGTGCATGCACGACCGAGAGGGTCACCTCGTCGTCGTTCTGCAGGGTGATCGTGATTGCGCGGCCACGGGTGGCGGTCTCGGGGACGGAGACCCGCCAGGTGCCGGTGGGCTGAACCGTGTGGCTGTCGAGTTGGCTCAGTTCCGAGATGAGATCGGCCGGGGCGCCGCCCGAGCGGAGTGCGTCGCCAGCGCGTTCGGCGCACGCGACGACCGCGGCCAGAAGCATCTGTTGGGGTTCGCTCACGCGTCGTCCTGTTCTGTCGCCTGGGCCTGCGAAACCGATTCTCTCGAACGCCCGTCCGCATCGGCGTAGCGCTCGACCAACGAACGCAGCTCCCGTCGCATTTCTTCCCGCACGCTGCTCGGGCCTAGGATCACCCCGCGTCCGCGCAAGCTGCGGATCCAGCGGCGCATGGTGTGGGTGGACCCGGTGGGAAAGGTGCGCTCGCGGCCATCGAGTTCGACGCGCACGTCTTCGCTCTTGGCGCCCTGGAGATCGCGCGCCTCGAGCCGCCGGCGGATGAGGCCGAGGTCGACCTCGAACGCATCGAACGTTGCGTCGCTGAGCGCGAGCGAGCGGAACCGCTCCACCTTGAACGTCTTGGTCGCGGTCGGTCCGCGTTTGGCTTCGTCGGCCGCCACCACGTACCAAGCGCCGCGCACTTGCAACAGACCGATCGGCGCGAGTCGCCGGGTGGTCAACTGGTCGCGGCCCGCGGTGTAGTAGACCGCGTCGACCCAGGTGCGGTCGCGGACCGCGACTTCCAGATCGCGAAGATGGGCCGGCTGCTCTGCGCCGTCGGCGTGGATCACCACCCGATCGAGCAATGCCGGCGCCACTTCGGTGGCGCGTTCGCTCGCCAGCCCGACGAGCCGCTGACTCAACTCTTCGGCCTGTTGCTGCAACGACGGAAGCGGCGCGTCCCGCAGTGGGGCGAGCGCCAGGAGCAGCGCGAGCATCTCCTGGACCGTGAACCGGGGCGGACGCGTGAACCGCTGAGGCAACGCGACGAAGACCCGGTCCCCTTCGAGGTAGATCTCGACGAGCTCGTCCGGTGCGCCATCGGGTGTGCCGACCAACGCCACCCGCTCGACCAGGCGTCGCAGTTCGCTCGGCGTACAGCTGAGCTGTTCGCAGAGCTCGGCGGTCGGCACACCGTCTTCGTGCTGCGCGACGTACGGCACCAGAAACAGAAACCGAGTGAGCTCTTGGTCGAGGCGACTCAAAATCCCATGCCCCAATCGAAGCCGTCTTCGATCATCTCGCCGGTGGGCACCCCGTGCGCTTTGGCGACCTTGCGCAGCGCCGCACCGATGGCTTCGCGCGCCTCGGGGGGCGAGAGGATCTCGGCGCGTAGGCCGAGCCGAATCACCTGGTCGACGAGGTAGTCGAGGTAGGTCGTCTCGACGTGGAAGACCCCATCGGCGTCCGGGCTTCCCCACGAACGTTCCACCAGAAACGCGACGTCCGGGTCGACCCGGATCTTCACCGCGAGCCGTTCGTGCACGTGGTACTCGAGCGGCGACGTCTGCATCATCGCGGCCAGATCGAAACTCGACGGAACCTCGAAGTCCGGCGTGCCCGGCTTCTTGGTGTTGACCACCGCGTCCTCGATGCGGGAGAGGCGGAACATGCGCACCTCTCGGGTGCGGTGGTCGAACGCCACCAGGTACCAGGCACCGCGGCGCAGGAAGAGCCCGTAGGGGTCGACCTCGCGTTCGGTCGCGTCGTTGGCGCCCGGTTTGCGGTACTGAATCTTCACCCGCTTGCGGGTGGTCAGCGCTTCGCCGAGCGACTCGACGCGACCGTGGTCTTCGAGGGCATCGGGCGCCCCGTGGCTCATCTGCACCGCTGCGTGTGCATCTTCTTCCGGGGCGGCGCCGAGTTTGGCGAGCGCGAGCCGCAGGGGGCGGCGGTGCGGAAAACCGGAGTCCGAGAGCGCGGCCTGGGCGGCGGTCGCGAGCACCGCCCGCTCCGCTTCGTCGAGGGTGATCGCCGGAAGGTACGACGCCTCGGTGTCGACGCTGTAGCCGGTGCCGAGGTCTTCGTCGTCCACGTACCGGAGCATGATGCCGATGCGCGCCAGCTCCGCCTTGTCGCGTTCGAACTTGCGGCGCATCGACTCTTCCGCGCCGTCGTCGTAGTCCGGGAACCGCTCCTTGATCGCACTCAAGGGGACCGGTTCACGCGCTGTCTGGAGCACATGTACGAGGTCCAGTAGTCGCTCGAGCCGGTCCATGGCGCGCCGAGCGTAGTACGGGGGACCGGACTTCACACGGATTCTCTGCCCCTCCGCGCTTGCCGAGGGACAGAGAGACAGGTGCTTACTCGAACATCGCGACGCCGGTCGGGTTGGTCGCGGCGGCGTTGTTGCTCATGAACTGCGTGGTGGGCGCCATGACGTCCTGGATGTCCATGAGAACAAGCGGCTTGAGGGCGAAGGGCGCGGCGCTGGTGTCCGGCACCGGCTCGACGCTGATCACTGCGGTCTGGCCGAGGAGCGAGACGGCGGGCGTGATGAAGTCCTGGCCCGGGAAAGGCGGTCCATCGCCATCGGGACCACCGGTTGCACCGGCGAGGTCGGAGTCTGCGCCGGCGGCCACCGTGAAGGTGCCGGTCGAGACGGGACCGTCGCTGCCCACGACCCAGCCTTCGTACGCCCACCCGTCGGCCAAAGCCGGCAGGGTCAGGCCCGCCGAAGGCGCATCGCCCGGCACGAGCCACCAGATGCCCTGGTTGTAGTCCTCGGGTGCCGCGCTGCTCGGGGTCTCCAGGATGAACTGGCCTTCGGCCGACGCGAAGTCGGTGGCGAGCGCCGCGCCGTGCGCGACGGTGAGGCTGGCGACGCCGCCGCTCAGATCCCCTGCCAACACATGGACCGCGGAGGGCGCGGGGTCGTCTCCGACCGCGGGCTCGATCGTGAGGATGAAGGTCGTGGCCGAGTCCACCATGGCGGCGGGCATCGTGGGCGCGGCGGTCGTCGGGTTGCCGTCGGCATCCACGTTGAAGCGCCCAGTCGACACCGGCGCGCCGTCTACGATGATCCAGCCTTCGTAGACGAAGTCGGCCCCGAGCACGTCCAGGCCCGCGAAACTCTGGGTCAGGGTGCGGGTGTCGCTGGATGGGTCGCTGTCGGAGCAGCCGACCCCCATCGCCAAAGTGGTCAGGGTGGTCAGGGCGGCCAGTGCGGTGCGCACCGTGTGTTTGTTCAATCGAGTCATCGTAAGTCTCCCCTTCAAGGGCCGCGTCGAGCGGCCGTGCCTGACCCCTAAGCGGCAGGGCGCGATGCGTTTCGATTCTCTCAGTAGAACTTTTTGCACGAATCGTTCTAATATGCTCAACGATCATGGAACGGTCCCGCCGCATCGCCTCGCTTTGGTCCTATTTGCCCGCCTTCCGGGTCGTGGCGGAGCTCGAACACCTGCCTTCTGCGAGCGCCGCGCTTCACGTCAGCCCCTCCGCGCTCTCGCGCACCATCAAGTTGCTCGAACAGAACGTGGGGACGCCGCTCTTCGATCGGGTGGGCCGCCGGCTCCAGCTCAACGCGGCCGGCCGGGAGATGTTGAGCTCGGTGCGGTTCGCGATGCGGATGATGGACGAGGGGCTCCAAGCGGCGACGACCCCTGGGCTGCATGGCCCCGTCCACATCTCCTGCCCGGGTCCGCTGGCGCCTGTGTTCGTCTTCGGTGCGGTCGAGGCGCTCGCCGAGGAGCACCCAGGGCTCACCGTGCACCTGACGCCCTGCCCCTCCGACCAGGTGATCCCGATGCTGCGCAAAGGCGCGCTCGACCTCGCGCTGCTCGACGATCCACTCCTCGACCCGGACGTCGAAGTGCACCGGCTCACCGAACTCACCCACGGCGTGTACTGCGCACCGGGCCACCCGCTCGCCTGGACCGGGGACTCGAACGCGGTGCGCACCGCGGTGTTCGTCGCGCCCGCAGCCGACGAGCGCGGCGCCACCCCCGACGCATGGCCGGAACACGAACCCCGCCGGGTCGGCCTACGGGTCAGCCGCATGCAGGTGGCGGTGGACGCGTGCCGACGCGGCACCTTCGTCTGCGCGATGCCGGACGTGGTGGGTGAGAACGCGGGGCTCGTGCGGTTGGCGTGCGGTGTCGAGCTGGCCCGCACGACGCTGTGCCTCGCGCACCGGCTCGGCCTGGACGCGCCGGACGTGAACCGCCGAAGCCGGACCGGCGTCGTCGCCGATGCGATCCGCGCGCTGATCCAGTGATCGGATCCGGTTCGCGCAGGGTTGCGTGACCACCCGGCAGCCGAACCAGGCGAGCCCGTCTGCTACGATCGCGTGGGGGCCGCGGCGACGTGGGACATCGCGCGTTCGGCAAGCGCGGTGATCGTCAGCGAGGGGTTCACGCCCGGGTTCGCCGAGACGGCAGACCCATCGATCACGTACAGCCCCGGGTGTCCATGCACGCGGTGGAGTGGATCGATGACGCCGCTGTCCGCGTCTTCGCCCATGCACGCACCCCCGAGGATGTGTGCGGTCGAGGGAATGCCCATCAGCGTCTCGGTCACGAGGTTCATCGGCACGCCGCCCACCTTCTCGCTGAACCGCTGTGCGATCTCGGTCGCCTCGTCCATGAAGGCGCTCGGCGCCGCGGAGTGTTCGGGCAGCTGCGTGACCAGGCCGCGCCGAAACCCGGTCCGGAAGTTGCGGCCGAGCCTCAGCTTCAGCGTGCTCTCGAGGGTCCGCATGTAGAGCAGCACCATGCTCTTGCGCGACCAGTTGTTCATCGTGATCGCTTTGCTCCACAGCTTCGGGTGGCGGAGGAATCCACCCGCGGCGCCGGCCATGCGCGCCAGAGCGGTCGGCTTGTTCGCATGCGGCAAGGTCATGAGCCGGAAGAAGTCCGAACCCTTGCCGTAGCGCACCGGCTCGACGTGGCTGTGTTCGTCGGTGTGGAGGATCGACGTGATCGCGACGCCTTCCGACAGGTCCTCTTCCACGTTCGGGGCGATGACGCCGATGAGCGCTTCGTTGTTGGTGCGCACCGAGTCGCCCGTCCGGTCGCTCAAGCGTGGCAACCCATCGTTCTTCTCTTTCATCGCCAAGAGCAGTGGGATCGTGCCGAGCACACCGCCGGAGAAGACGACGTTCTTCGCGCTGATCGTCTCTTCCTCGCCGCGACCGAAGGACGGCTTCACGCGGACGAAGTAGCCGCCCCGTTCCTGGCCGGACCGGGCCAGCTCGCCGACGTGCGTGACCTCGGTCTGCGACTGGACCTGCGCACCGAGTTTCTCTGCGAGGTAGAGGTAGTTGCGGTCGAGCGTGTTCTTCGCCCCGACCCGGCAGCCGGTCATGCATGCGCCGCAGAACGTGCAGCCGACGCGGTCCGGTCCGCGGCCATCGAAGTAGGGGTCCGGCACTTTCTTGCCGGGCTCCCCGAAGTGCACCGCGACCGTGGTCTTGTGGAAGTCGTCCTCGCGGCCCATCTCTTTGGCGATCTCGAGCAACACCCGGTCGCCCTTGGTCATGCGTGGGTTCTCGGTGGCGCCGAGCATGCGGCGCGCGGTCTCGTAGTGCGGGGCGAGTTCGGACTGCCAGCGCGCCAGGTGGCCCCACGAGTTCGCGTTGAAGAAGTTCGCGGTCGGGGTGGGGAGGGTGTTCGCGTAGGTCAGGGAACCGCCGCCGACCCCGACGCCGTGCAGGACGGTGACGTGCTCGAAGAAGGTCATCTGAAAGATGCCCTTCATGCCCATGCCCGGATTCCACATCCAGTTCTTCACGTCCCAGTTGTTCTTGGGGAAGTCCTCGGTGCCGAACCGTCGACCCTTCTCGATGACGAGCACGCGGTGTCCCCGTTCGGCCAAACGCAGCGCGGACACGCTGCCGCCAAAGCCGCTGCCGATGATGATCCAATCGAAGTCCGTGTCGGCCATGACTACGGCTTACGTCGAACGCGCCGCTCGCACCAGCCCTTCTCCCGTGCGCTTGGGTTCTGGGGTGGCCCGTTTGGATCCAGGGTGGCCCGCGTCGTGGATGGGGCGGGCGGGTCGCTTCAGCGCATCGTGGGGTCGAGCTGGAAGCGCTGCTGCACCTGGGGCCGGATGAGCGGGCGGTTGATCTGCAGGCGCGGGGTCGCCCGCTGGAGCTGTTCGCGGATCGCAGCGGAGCTCGGGAGCTGCGCGCTGTTCAACGTGCCAGGCGGCTCGGTCGGTTCGGCCGGCGGCGCCACTTCGGCGACTTCGCCTGGACTGGCCGCCAATGGGACCGAGACGTTGCCCGCTTCGTCGAACGCCACCAGATCGATGCCTTCGGCGCCGCCCTCGAGCGTGTGTTCGTACACCTCGGCTCCGAGTTCGACGACCATGTGTCCATCCCGCCGCAGCCGGAACCCCGCGATGCCGATGTTGTCGTTCCCGCCGCCCCAACGCAGCTGAACCTTGGGGTCTTCCCCCTCGCCGGCTTCGAGCGCCTCCACCATGAGCCGCGCGCCCCGGTTCCATCCGGGCGGGGTGCCGTCGTGCGTGGTCAGCGTGAGGTAGAGGCGGCCGCTCTCGTTCTGTGAGTCGTCGATGGCGAGCACCCCGAAGCGGTACTCGGTTGCGTCGTCGAGCCGGGACACCCGGTACTCGAGCGTGCTGCCGGACACCGTCGCGATCTCGTCGTCTTCCTGAAGCACCCGGTAGTGCGCGACGTGGTTGTCGTCGCTGGCGGCTGGCCAGCTGAGCGTCACACCATCGGCGCTCGACTCGGAGGCCGTGAGCTCTCCTTCGCCGGGCCAGGTCGGGGGGGCGGTGTCGGCACAACCGAAGAGGACAAACCCCAAGAGCGCCGCGATCGTCGGATTCCGCATCCGGGATTGATGGGGCCGCCTCCGCGACACGTCAAACGCTCGCGCCTTGCAAACGGTGTTCAGCGGTCGAGCGGTTCGAGAGACTGAAGGGTGAGGCCGGCGATCACCTGGTCGTGCAGCCCGCCGAAGAACCCGTTGCTCATCAGCACCACGGTGTCTCCGGCCGAAGCGTGATCGAGGATCGCAGCGCGGACTTCGTCGAGCGAACCACACGCGACCCCACGGTGCCCCGAGCGTCCGATGGCGGAGACGATCGCGTCGATGTCGAGCTTCTCCGACGCGTCGATCTCCGGCCGACCGACCGGCGCGAGCACCGCCACGTCCGCGCTCGCGAACGCGTCGGGGTACTCCGCTTGGTGCTGGCTTCGAGACGCGGTCGCACTTCGCGGTTCGAACGCGGCGATGAGTTTGCCGCTCGGGTGCCGGCGCCGAAGCCCTGCGAGGGTCTCGCGGACCGCGGTCGGGTGGTGGGCGAAGTCGTCGTAGACCCGGACGCCGCCCGCCACCGCCAAGAGTTCTTGGCGCCGGCGCACCCCCGCGAACTTCGGCATCGCGTTCATCGCCGCGGCCACGTCCACCCCCGCGCCTTCCGTCGCGAGCGCGATCGCCGCGACGACGTTGCGCGCGTTGTGCGCACCGGAGAGCGGGCTGTGCACGCGCCCGAGGAAGGTGCCGCCCCCGAACAGGTCGATCGGCTGACCACCGTCTTCAGTCGGCTGTCCAAGCGCCCCAGTCCAAATCGCCGGGACCCCGCCGGTGTCGTCGCCCTCGAGGGCGTAGAAGCGGACGCCACAATGGGCCGAAGCGGCCAACGCGCGCACGTGCGGGTCGCCGGCGTAGGCGATCAGGAGGCCGTCTTCGGGGATGCGGTCGATGAACCCGCGGAACGCATCCAGGTACGAGGCTTCGTCCGGATAGATGTCGATGTGGTCGTGCTCGACCGACGTGAGCACCGCGCACTTCGGGTGGTAGCGCCAGAACTTCGGCTTCTTCTCGAAGAAGGCGCAGTCGTACTCGTCCCCTTCGATCGCGAACGGGGCGTTCGGCCCGCCGAGTCGGAAACTCGCGTCGAAGTTGCGGGGAATGCCGCCGACCAAGAAGCCCGGATCGGTGCCGCCCTCCCGCAACAAGTGCGCGACCAGGCTCGTCGTGGTCGTCTTGCCGTGGGTGCCTGCGACGACGAGTGAGGGTCGGTCCCGCAAGAACCGCGCTTCCATCGCGCCCGGGAACGAGGTGTAGGCCAGGCCTCCGTCGATGGCGGCGCGCGCCTCCGGGTTGTTCGGCCGGCAGACGTTGCCGACCACGACGAGATCCGGTGCCGGTTCGAGGTTCGCGGGATCCCATCCCGGCATCGTCTCGACGCCCCAGCGCAAAAGCGCCGGACCCATGGGTGGATCGAACGCGCGATCGGAGCCGGTCACCCGGTGGCCCTGGCTCGCGAGGAGCCCAGCGAGCGCCCCCATGCCCGTGCCACAGACCCCGATCAGATGAATGTGCACGGACCGCTCAGCCGATGATTTTTTCGATGGTGTCGCGTGCGCGCGCATCGACGATCGACTCGAGGATCTCTCGAACCCGCGGAAACTTCTGGAGCACCCGCTCGATGCGGTGTTTGTGGAACGCGACCGCGTCGACGTCCTCGAGCGCCGTCACCGTCGCCGTTCGCATCTGACCACTGAGCACGCTCACCTCACCGACGCACGCTCCGTGACCGAGCTCCGCCAACTGGATCGTGCCGCCCGGCGTCGCCGTCTCGACCGCGACCTTGCCGCGGAGGATCAGGTACATCACTTCGCCGACGTCGCCCTGCTTGATGACCACGTCGTTCTCGTGGAACGTCATCACGTAGCCGGACTCCAGCACCTCGGTGCGGCCGTCGGTGTCGAGCGACTTGAACAGGTGGCTCGCCTGAATGATGTCCGCCATCTCGTCGAGCAGTGCGACCTGCTCGGCTGCGGTCAGCGCACGCCCATCCATCGGGATCGTCGACGGTCTCGTCACCTGCCTACCCTACCGCACTCTTGCCAGCGTCCCACGTTTCCGTAATGGATCCGCGACAAGTGTGTTGAAAGGCGTGCATCTTTCGTACATCGAGGTTGACATTGCTCACACGCGCCCCAACCATGAACGGGTGAAAGAGAAGGGCACGCTCGAACGACTCCAGGAACGGGTGACCGAAACGATCGGCGAGATCCTGGAAGCGCTCGGCGAGCTGGTCGCCCCGCAACCGCAGTTGCAGCCGGTTCGGCCCCGCCGCCGCCCCCCGCCCCGCCGCGGCCAACGCCGCTGACGCCTCTCTTTCATGACTGGTACATGACCCGCGCATAGCAGGCTGCTGAAGAACGCCGCAGGGCGTTCTCGCAGCCTGCCCCTTGCCCCTGCCCCTGCCCTTGCCTTTGCCCGCGGATCAGCGGTCAGATCGCTTGAGCTCGAGGTGGCGAGAGCCCGTTCGATACTTCTTGGGGGCACACCCATGAATATCGAGGCAGACGCAAGACACAGTTCGCCGCCTACCTGGCCGGGGCCGCATACAACCTCCTACGCGTCGCGCGGCTGCGGAGCTGCACCGCGTAGCACCGACCGATGCCCGGCGGCTTCGTCCGCTGGGCATCGGGCTCCGATTCGCGGCCTCGCCGTCGCGAAACACACGGCGTCCACGACGCGGGCAAGGGCACGGGCAAGGGCAACGGCAAGGGAGCAGGTCGCTATTCAGCGACCTGCTAGGATTGCGCGGGTTGTTTCGATCCAGGGCTCCGTGGGTGCCGCGGCCGGGTTTCCAATCCCCACGGCACCCGAGAGTGCGGTCAAACGCTGGGAGAAATCCCCACAACCGGTTGCGGGCGTTTGCTGGCTCGCGCATATAGCCGGCTTCGATGAAATCCGCGCACCTCACCCTCGCTCTTCTCTTCCTCCCAATCGGTGGACTGGGCTGTGTCGGCGTGGCCCGCCAGGTCGCGCCAGACGAGCACGCGCCCGACGCCAACCGACCCGACTCCGGCGAGGTCGGCGTCGACGCCTCCTCGGCCGTCGACAGCGGCACAGTTGGCATCGACGTGCCGGAAGGCACCGACGCGTACATCGAGCCGCCTCCCACCGGGACGGCGCCGCGCGACAACGCCACCGTCTACTTCGTCGGCCACAGCCTGGTCAGCCACCGCGACATGTATCAGGGCGGCGCCCAGACGATCCCCGAGGTCCTGAGCGGTCTCGCCCGGTCCGGCGGACAGGCCTACTCGGAGTTCCTGCACACCACGCCCGGTGCTCCGATGAGCTGGAACTGGAACGAGGTCGGCAACCTCCGACGCGAGATCGAGACCAACGCCTCCCGCTACGACACGATGGTCGTCACCGAAGGCGTCTTCCTCGACCAAGCGTACATGTGGCACCAGTCCCCGTTCTACGCGCGGCGGTTCTTCTGCTCGCTCGTGAGCGCGCGTCCGGACGCCGAACTCTTCGTCTACGAGACCTGGCACCACGTGTACGGAACGGACCCCGACGGCGACTACGATCCGCCGCACGTGCACGACTGGCGTCAGCAGCTGCGCGACGACCGGCCGCGCTGGGAACGCATCGCCGACGAAGCCTCCACCGGCCGCACACCGACGCCCGATTCCTACTACGGCGGCGCGGGCGATTGTTCGGGCACCCTGACCGTCCGCCTCATCCCGGCCGGCACCGCGCTCGGCGCGCTCTACGACCGCATCGAAGCGGGCGAAGACTTCGGCGGACTCACCATCCACACCCTGATTCAGAACGGCTACAGCAACTGGCCGAACGAGTGGCCCGTGCCGGCGAGCGAAGCTGGATCGGTCGACTGGCGCTCCCGGATGAGCAGCATGAACACCGTGCACAGCGGTCCCGTCGACGACATCCACCACGGCGCCGCGATGGCGTACTACGTGGGCCTCGTGATGTACGCGACGATCTACCGCCGCAACCCCACCGGCTTGCCGGCGGCCAACGGCGTCAGCGCACCGGTCGCGCGGCGCATGCAGGAGCTGGTCTGGCAGGTCGTCACGAACGACAGCCGCACCGGCGTCGTCCGCTAGAGCGTTTCGCTGCGCGATCCGCTGTAGATCCGCTACAGGATCGGGTTCGGCTTCGGCGTCAGCGTTCCGACATGAACGTTCCGACCTGCCGCTTCAGTCCGGCGGACGGTGGCCGATGAGGTGCCCGGCGAGCACTTCCGACGCATCCATCAATCCGTCGGGCGAGTGCAGCTCGAAATGCAGATGCGGCGCCGAGCGGAGCATGCCGGTGCGGCCGACGGTGCCGATCCGCTCCCCCGCAACGACGTCTTGGCCCCAGCGAACGTCGACGTCTTCGAGGTGCATGTAGCAGCTGCGGATCCACCCGTGCGTGCCCTCTTCGCCATCTTCGGTGGCCGTCTCGGCGTCGGGTGCGTCCGCCTCGTCCTCTGTGTTCGCGGCGGCTGGCCGATGCAGGACGCACACGTAGCGCCCGCCGCGTCCGAGGCGCTGGCGGGGCACCGCCTCGATCTCCTCGGGCGTCATGTTCCGGTTGTTCTGCCGGCCAGGAAAATCCACCCCGGCGAAGTTCACCCGGCCACTGGCGGCAGCGCGCACCGGCTCTCCCAGCACGCTCTCGACGTCCACCCCGCGGTGGGATCGTTCCCCGCCATCGCGCTCGGCGCCGATCCAGCTGCTGATGACCCGTGGGGCGCCGTCAAGCGGCGGGGACCAGCTCAGTCCGAGCGCTTCGATCGGCGCCATCACGGGCTGGGTCCCGTAGTACTGCAAGAGCCGGCGCCGGTCGGTCAGGATGCGGTCTTCCGCGCGATCGCTGCGGACCCGGTCGCCCCACACGAAGTGCGAGACGTAGTGGCGGTGCGGGTGCTGTTCGAACGCTTCGGTGAGGCTCTGGTGTTGTTCGCGCCACACCCGGAGGAAGGCAGCGGCGAAATACAGGTTCTCTTGCGGGCGCTGGATGCGGACCTCCGCGAATGGGAACCGGTCCATCTGCAGCGACTGCTCAAGCCACTCTTGGTTCTCGGTGGAGCGGACCCAGTACTGGTATCGGCCGTGTCGCACGTAGTCGCCGTACATGCGCCGCGGGATCGAAGTGAGTCCGAGCCCGCTCATGCCTTCCGCGCGTGGGTTGCAGCGGCCCATGCGGTGCATGAGCGCGCCGAGGAGGAAGGGGTCGACTTCGAACTCTGCCGCGTACTCCTGGATCCAGCCGCCGTAGCGGGTGGCGCGACCGGGCGGCATCCAACCGCAGAGCTCCTTGATCGCATTCGCGAACCGCTCGGGCTCGACGTTGGGCGGACTGGTGGGTTCGGCCGGCCAGTCGGCCACGGTGACGATCGCGGTGGCGCGGCGGCTTGGCCGCACATCGGCGCGCCGCCGACGCCGCCAGGGCAGCTCGTCGGCAGCGACCAGGGTCGCGAGGCCGGCCGCATCGAACGCGGTGAGCGCGAGCAGGAGACAGATGGTGGCGCGCCGGGTCACCCGAAGAACGTACCGAGGACGGGTGGTGGGTCAAGGAAGTGCGCAGCTCGACGGGGAAGCGCAGAGGGGCGGGCGCCGAAGCCGATGCCGATGCCGAGGCCGAGGCCGATGCCGATGCCGATGCCAATGCCGATGCCGATGCCGAGGCCGATGCCGAGGCCGATGCCGATGCCGATGCCGACGCCGGAGCCCGAACCACGGGCACGGGTACGGGGGTTCGATGGTATGCTCCGCGCGTGCGGTCACGGACGCTCCTCGGGTGTGTAGCGATGTGTTTGGGCGCGGTGTCGAGCGCAGGGTGCGGAGGCGGCGACGCCCAGCACCGCGACACGACACCGACCGGAGAAACCGGCATGCCGAACCCACTGACGATGGAGACCCACGTCACGATCCCGCTCGAAGCCGGCGAGCTCCGCCTCGGCGCGGTCATTCCGGGGTCGGACGAGATCGCGCTCGTGCTGGCATCGCGCGGTGAGCTCGTGCTCTTCGCCTGCGACCACCTGGAAGCCGAGACCGCGCGCAACCGGTTCGTGCTCGGTTCGGTCGCCTACGAACGCGATGGAAACGACGAGAAGATCGGCGGCATGGTGCGCCGCGAAGATCTGATGCGCCTCGCCACCGAAGGCGCGTCGCGCCTGCGGACCTGCGACGAAGAGATCGAGCTCGACGAAGCGCAGCGCGAAGCGCTCGGCAACTTCCTCACTGGACGCGAACCGCCACCTGAAGAACAGATCGAGTCCCGCTCCATCGCGCTCGAAGGGCTCACACTGGGCTTCTCCATCTCCGATCGGGATCCGGACATGGTGCAGATCCAGCTGCGGATCTCGGAGCCCATGGACATGGAGGACTGCGACATCGTGGTCATCGTGCAGGAAGAAGTATTTCCTCTTGGCCTGCTCGATCTGCATTCGGGCGGGCCCAACCCGCACCGGAGCGACTTCCTGCAAGCGCGCTTGCCGCGGGCAAACGTACAGAACCTCGTGATGGAGGAAGAAGCCTCCCTCATCGTCTGCGGCGACGTGTGGATCCTCGAAGCGGTGACCCTCCAAAACATCCGCACCCTGGTCGGCACCCCAATCGGCGGCATCGCGCCGTAGAGCGCCAGCAAGGCGCTCTACCCCTTGCCCGTGCCCGTGCCCGTGCCCTTGCCCTGGGTTGGGGTTGGGGTTGGGGTTGGGGTTCGGGGTTCGGGGTTCGGGGTTCGGCGTCGGCGTCGGGTTCGGCGTCGGGCATCGGCTTCGGCATCGGCTTCGGCTTCGGCATCGGCTTCGGCGTCGGGCCTGCACTCAAGGGCAAGGGCAACGGCAAGGGCAAGGGCAAGGCCTGAAGGCAAGGCCTGAAGGAACGCGGGCAAGGGGGACACGGAGCCGACGGATGCGGTATAGGTTCACCCCTTGCCGGTAGGCCCGCACACCTCGACTGCGCAGCAACGCGAGATCGGCTCGCTCGCGCTCAGCGTCGTCCGAACCGACAACCCCATGGTGACCCTGCGGGCAGCGCATTGGCGCAACTCGCTCATGAAGGTGGGGCTCACCGTTCCGTTCTGGGCGGTGCACGACGTCGGCATGTTGATGGTCGTCGATCCGGCCAGCACCCCGCTCGGCCCGCGGCCGATCCTCCAGCAGTTGAACCTGCCCGGTCCGGCCGGCGAAGCGCTCCGCATCTACACGGAGACGCTGCTCGAGATCGGTCACAGCGAGGTGCTCGAGAAGGCGCGGCAGTGGCGGCTCAGCGACGAGCTCATCAGCGTCGTGTTGCTCAAGGTCATGGGCCCGCTCTACGAGCGGTTTCGCGGACACCACAGTCTGGGTGGGCCGGTCACGCTCCTTCCGATGGACCCGGAGATCTACTCGGATCTCGAACCACAGCTGCCCGCGCTCTTCACCGGACACGACCGGCGCGCCGACATCGGCTTTCTCCAGCACGTGGCCAAAGAACGGCTCCGACTCATCACCGCGATCGAACAGATCGATCTCGACACGTTGCGGCTGCTCGGCATGTTCGGCGAAGAAGCGAGCGCCGCCGGCGCGCTGCAGATGCTCGATCTGCTCAACGTCTTTCATTCGCCCGAAGCAAACGACGTCGTGAACTTCTCGCTCGATCTCTTGCCGAGCGTGCTCGAGACCAAACGCGCCAGCGGACAGCAGACCTTCAGCGTGGATGGCTACTCGGGCGTCGAACGACGCGGCACGCTCGACTCGCTCGTCCTGAGTGAACTCGCGTTCGACCCGGAGCTCTTCGACCGACGGTTCGCCGAGAACGAGGTCTTCTACTACGCCCGCGAGAAGCAGGCGGAAGAGGACCGGCGCCTGCACTACATCATGGTGGACGCGTCCGCTTCGATGCGCGGACAACGTTCGGTCTTCGCGCGCGGCCTGGCGCTCACGCTCGTGAAGAAGCTGCTGCTGCAAGGCGAAGACGTGTACTTCCGGTTCTTCGACGCGCGCCTCTACGAAGTGCAGCACGCGCGCCACGGACGCAGCGACACCGGCGGCATCAGCGTGCCCTACGTGCTCTGTTTCAAGGGCGAGCGCGGTCGAAACTACGCAAAGGTGTTCGGCATGCTCGCGAACGAACTGCAGCGGCTGCAGCGCCGCGAACGCCGCACGCCGATCCTCTACATCCTGACGCACGCGCAATGCCACGTGCCCGTCGACACGATCGAGCGGCTCCGGAACATCGCGCGCCTCTACGGGGTGTTCATGTTGCCGAGCACCGGCGAGCTGGACCTCGAGTACCTGCACCGACTGCACACCGTGCAAGTCGTCGACAACGACTCACTCACCGAACGGGACGCGCGCGCCACCCGCGCGCTCGAGATCGTGGACGACGCGAGCAGCCTCGAGCGCAAGACGGTCGACGCCGACGCCGAAGTCGAAATCCGCGGCAGCATCCCGCCCGGCGAACTCGCCTGACGGCCAGCCCTTGCCCTTGCCCCTGCCCTTGCCCTCAAGGCACGAACCCGAGCACGAGCCGACCCCGAAACCGACCTGGCTCGCTTCGCGAGGTGCACGCGCCCGTCGTCAGGTTTCCAACCCCGGGAGTCTGTTCGAACTCGGTTCGGTTCTTGGGTAGAGTCCGCCGCATGAATCGTTCGAGCGTCTTCGGTCTCATCGCAGCCCTCCTCTTCGCATGCGGTGGTTCCACCGCATCCACGAACGGTGAGGGCACCACGGTCGTCGCCGACACCGTCGACCCCGCCGCCACGTACCCGATCCAGATCGACCGACCCGAGGCGGTGGGCCGGCGCTGGGCAGAGACCACCGAAGCGCACGAGGTCGAGTCGCAGAACGTCTTCATGGGCGAAGACACCGACGAACGCGGACGCGACATCCGCGTGAAGATCGAAGCCAACGTGGAGGTCACCGCGCTCGATGCACACGGCCGACAGGCCGCGCTCCGGTACGAGGTCACGCAGGCCATCGCGAACAACGGCACCGCCGATCTCGAGCTCGTGCCGGCGGGCACGATCCTGAACGTCACCCGGGGCGACGAAGGCACGATCACGCGGGCCGACGGCGTGGAGATCGGACCGGTCGAACTCAAGATGCTCAGCCTCGTGATCCCAGACGGACCGGCTGACGATCACGACGCGGTCTTCGGCAACCCGGAGCCGCAGGCGATCGGCGCGCGCTGGCCCATCGACGCGACCGCCGCCGCGCGTCAGCTGGAGCGCCGCCGTCTGCAGATCGATCCGACCCGACTCGAAGGCGAGATGCACGTCGCCAGCCGGGTCGAAGAGCCGGTGCCCGCGCTCGAAGTCACCGCCCAGATCGTCGCGCAGGGCATCCAGTTCCCGGACACCCCCGAAGGCGCCACCGTCACCCGCGGCGACGTGGTCGTGGCACGCGTCGCGTACCTTCCGCTCGACCTGAGCCAGCACCCGATCGTGCAGTCGTCCGAAATGGAGATGGAGGTCGACATGTCCCTCACCGATCCCGACTCGGGCGAAGCCGGCCGACTGGAGATCCGCATCAACCTGTCGCGAAGCTCGATCCAGCTCCCGCTCTAAAGGCACAGGCGAAGCCGGGGCCTTTGGAGCGCCCTTGCCCTTGCCCTTGCCCTTGCCCTTGCCCTTGGGTGCAGGCCCGAAGCCGAACCCGAACCCGAAGCCGAAGCCGAAGCCGAACCCGACGCCGACGCCGAGCCCGAAGCCGAAGTCGACCCCGAAGCCGACGCCGAGCCCGAAGCCCGAAGCCGAAGCCGAACCCGACGCCGAAGCCGAAGCCGAAGCCGACGCCGAAGCCGAAGCCGACGCCGAAGCCGAAGCCGACGCCGAAGCCGACCCCGAAGCCGAGCCCGAACCCCGGGCCCCGAACCGAGGGCAAGGGCAGGGGCAAGGGCAGGGGCAAGGGGCTGCGGCTTTACTTCTTTGCGGCCTTCTTCTTCTTCGCGGCCTTCTTCTTCTTCTTCACCTCCGCCGGGGGCGGCTGGGTGCGCTCGCCCTTCTTCGCGGCGGCCTCGAACACGGGGCCGAGGTCGACGCGGTAGGTGCCCCAGGCGTCCTCTGGGTTCTGGCACCAGAGCGTGCGGGTCGCGGGGTCGAACGCCACGTCGTCGCACAAGGTCCGCATCGAGTAGGCCTTGTCGACGTGCTTCGGAAGGATCAGATCGTCCGGCAACTCGATCGTCGCCAGTTGTTCGCATCCGCCGAGGTCGAAGCGGAAGACGACACCGGTCTGCCAGTTGAACACCAACGTCTGTCCAGTCGCGGGGTCCGACATCACGACCCGGTGCGCGTCGTCGTTGAGGGCGCCGTAGCCCTCCGGTTCGGACGGCTCCAGGATCTCGCCTTGGAGCACCGCCACCTCCTCGTAGCCGAAGCGCACCACCGCGCCGAGGCCGTGGTCGTAGAGAAGTTGGTACTCGACGCTGCGCTCGCGTTTCTTGCGCGCGAACCCTTTCGGTTTCGGTGAGCTCTTCTTGCACTGACGCCAGGCGCCATCCTCGTAGATCAGCACGTGGTTGTTCTTGCGACCCTTGATCTCGCCGCCCCAGAGCACGACCCGCTTCTCGGAGAAGTCCCAGCAGAGCCGCGCCCACAGCCGCCGCTTGAGCAGTTCGTTCTTCTCGCTCTCGCGCGACCACACGCACTTCTCTTCGTCGAAGACGTACACGTCCCCTTCGTTGGCGAACGCGCGCATCACACCCTGCTCGTCCGCGACGATCCCCATCTGTACCGTGGAGCCGTTGTCGCTGTGGCCGCCGTCCCAGAGTTCCTTGAACGTGGTCTTGTCGACGAGGTCTTTCCATCCCTGGGCCGGGTCGAACTCGAGCAACGTCAGGTAGAAGTTGCCCATGGCCCGCCACACGCTGCGGCGCTCCGGACCGACTTGGACGAACGCTCCGAACCGCTTGGCCCAGAGTTCTCCGACCGGGCTCTTGGCCGCGGTGACCCCCAGTTTGGTCCAGACCCCGTCGTCGAAGACGTGGAACACGACCTGCTCTTGAGGGTACGCGCCCGGCCTGGCCTCGAGGTCGCCCGGCCCGAGCACGAACACATCCGCGTTGGCGTCGTACCCCATCCGGCACTTTTGACCGGCGGGCGCGGGCTTTTTCACCGCGAGTTCGCTCCAGCCCGAATCGGTGCGGACCAGAAAGCCCCGCGGCGCGCCAAGATGCAACACGATCCCGTGCTCCGGGTGATTGCAAGCGAGCGGTCCCGTGTTCATCCAGCCGGTGATGACTCCGTCGGGCAGTCCCTCGTTCGGGCACAGGGTGAGCGCTTCCCCGTTCCATGAGAACGCGAACAAGCGGTCGTCTTCGTTCTCGTCCTCTGCCGCGAACACGAAGACGCACTCGTTGCGCGTCGCGTCCCACGCGGCGGAGTGGCATTCTTCGGTCCAGCGCGATTTCGGGATGTCCGCTTCGTCGCGCACTTTCGACCACGCGCCGCGGGCGTCGAGCTCCCAGATCCCGAGGTGGGTCATGCACACGGTGACGTTGCGGGCCCGGTCGTAACAGAAGAGCGCACCCGCTTCGTCCGCGTCGTCGGAGCGTACCGGGCCGTCCCCGGTGGTCGGGACGATCTCGGGGCCGGATTCGGTCAACGCCACGCCCAGCGGGATCGGGTTGTACTCGTTGTCCTTGCAGATGTTCCACCCGACGACCGCCTTGCGCGACGGATCCCAGAACCCCATCCACCGCTGGTCCGGGCTCTCGGTCCGAATCGGCTCGAAGCCGAGGTCGGTCCAGCCGTGACCGTCGAAGAGCCACGCGGAACCGAACTGGTGGAACTGCGGGGAATAGACGTAGAGCGTGCGCTCGCGAACCTCGTCGTAGGCGATCACGTAGTCGCCGATCCACGGCGCCTTCGGCGGTACCTCGACCGATGCTTCGCGTGCCGGTCCCGTCTGCTTCCACTGCAACTTCATTCCACACCCCTTGTCGCGCGTGCGCGTGTTGGTTCGGGCCAGAACGTTCGTCCGGCCGCGTTCCGATGCGCCGGAGACTACCCGATCGGCTCCAGATCGATCACGCCCGAACGCGTCGCATCGACTCGCGCTCGTGGGGGGTGACGTCGGCCGCGATGGCACTATGCTCGCCCGCATGCGCACTTCTTCTGTTCCCACCCTCCTGCTTGTCCTGGCCTTCGCGTGCGGCGGCCAGACCCCGCCCGTCGAACACGCCGAACCCGAAGCCCGGTTCGAAAACGTCGTCACCGGAGACCTCGACGCGGCACTCGCCGGCGCTTGGCGTGCCGACGACCGTGGCCGCGACTCCTCCCGTCACCCGAAGGAGACCCTCGAGTTCTTCGGCCTGCGACCGGACATGACAGTGGTCGAAGTCTGGCCCGGCGGCGGCTGGTACACGCGCGTGCTCGCGCCGACGCTTCGCGACCACGGCACGCTCATCAGCGGCGGCATCGATCCCACAGACGAACGCCGCGGCCAGTACGAGCGCAACTTCCGCGCGATGGTGGCGAGCCACCCCGAACTCTACGACCAGATCGAGCTCAAGATCCTGCACCCCGGCAACATGCTCGCCGACGTGCCGGACGGTTCGGTCGACATGGTCTTGACCTTCCGCAGCATCCACAACTTCATCCGCTCCGAAGGCCACAACGTCGCGGACTACTTCTCCGCGGTGGCGCGGGTGCTCAAGCCGGGCGGCGTGTTTGGCGTGGTGCAGCACCGCGCGCACGAAGACCATCCCGAAGCCCGCACCGGAGAGAGCGGCTACGTCTCCGAGTCCTACGTGATCGAACTCGCCGAAGCCGCGGGCCTGGTGCTCGACGCACGATCGGAGATCAACGCGAACCCGCGCGACACCCACCTTCACCCCGAGGGTGTGTGGTCGTTGCCGCCTGTCATGCGGGGCGAAGGCATGACCGAACAGGAGCGCACCGACATCGGCGAGAGCGACCGCATGACGCTTCGGTTCGTCCGCCCGTCCACGAACGACGGCAACCAGGGCTCCGGACCGGCGGCCCCCGCGGCGCCGGCCGAAGAAGAGATCGAGACGACGCCATGAGTCTGCGCGTCGCGTGCTGCGTCCTCGCTTGGGCGTCGATCACCGGATGCGGAGACGACGACGGAGCGGTGGATGCCGCCACACGCGACGCACCGGCCCCCCTCGACGCGAACCCAGACGGTGGCGACTCGGTCGACGCCTCGTTGCTGGATGCCCCCTCGGACGTCGGCACACCCGACGCCGGAGAACCCGCGCGGGTGCGGCGCATGATCGTGAGCGTCGGGGGAGAAGAACGGTTGGCGGTCGTCGATCTGGGCGCGGATGGATCGATGTCCGCGCGTACGGAGTTCGACCTCGTGCTGCCGAACCGGCCTGGCGCCATGGTCCACGCACGCGCGCAGAACCGGATCTACGTCGGGCTCGGGAACAGCATCGGCACCGTGTCGCTGGACGGCATGGGCGTGCCTTCACTCGTCGGCCTCACGCCGGACACCGGCAACCCGGTGTACCTGGAGGTCTTGGGCGATCATCTCGTGAGTGCCTACTTCGGCGACAACCGGCTCCGGGTGCACGACGTCGGTGGCGCACCGCCGCACGCGCAAACCGACACCGCCGACACCGACGTCGAACCCCACGCCGCCACGCGCTACTCGGACACCCAGTTCTACGTGCCGCACCGCAACGGCGAGTCCGTCCAGCAGTGGTCGCTCGACGGCGAGGGCGCCCTGACCGCGGGCGCACGGACCGTGGGCGCCGGCGGCACCGGACCGCGGCACATCGCATTCCACCCGAACGGCGAGCTCGCGTACCTCATCGAGGAGTACGCCGACCGAATCGGGGCCTACCGGATCGAAGGCGACGGAGCGCTTTCGTTGATCGGCCGTGCCAGTACGTTGCCGGGCGGCGTCGACGGCGACAGCAACACGTGCGCCGACGTACACATCACACCGGATGGCCAGTTCGTCTACGGCACCAACCGCGGCCACGACTCGATCGCGATGTTCCGCGTCGAGCCGGACGGCAGCCTCGCATCCCTCGGCACGGTGTCCACCGAAGCCCGCCCGCGCGAGATGGATCTCAGCCCGGATGGTCGGTTCGTGGTCGCGGCCGGCCAAGACAGCGGCGCCTTGCAGAGCTACCGCATCGAAGCCGATGGCACCCTGACCTCGATCGAACGGCTCGACGTCGGCCCCGGCCTCCGCTGGGTCCTCATCGATTGACCCACGAACTCCGCGGGGCGTTTGCGGGGTCGGGGAGAACGTGGTGTGTAAGACGCATGGTTGGCTCAACCCCTGCCTTCGTCTGCATCTTTGTTGTCGTCCTCTCGTTCCTGACCCGCCCCGCGGCCGCGCAAGACGAGCCCACCGTGGACACCCCGCCGGGCGAGGTGGCGACGGCTGAGACCGCGGTGGACGCGGTGTCGGAGCCGCCGTGGACCGACCGTTTGGTGTTCGGCGGGTTGCTCAACCTCTGGGCTACGACCAGCGCGTGGGGCCGGGTCCCCGACGCGGTGGCGTCGACCACGCCCTTCGGGATCCGGACCGCGCGGCTCAGCCTGCGGGCCGACCTCGGGCGAAACGTCGAAGCCTACATTCAACTCGGCCTCGAAGCGCCGACCTTGCCGGTGCTCGATCTCACGCTCTCGTGGCGGGCGCCGTTTCCCCTCCAGGTCACCGCCGGGCAGTTCCGCATCCCGGTCGGCGCGACGACGATCACGCCCTACGGCGATCTGGTGTTCTGGGACCGGCCGTACTTTGTCGGCCAGTTTCTCAAGCGCGCGCTGCGCGATGTGGGCGTCAAGCTTCACGCGCCGAGCGACTTTCCCATTCGGTACCAGTTCGCGGTGCTCGGCGGCGCCGGCATCCTCGGCGCCGGCGCGGGCCGCGACGACGTGGAACCCGGCGACCTCCTCTACACCGCGCGGCTGACCGTCGACCTCGCGCACTGGATCGATGCGTTCGATCGACTCGAGCTCGGGGCCAGCTACGCGACGTCTCACGACACCGCCGTGGACGACAACGGCGACTTCTCGAGCAGCACCGCGCTCGCCTCCGGCTTCGGTCCGGCACAAGCGCGACGGACCCACGTGGCGGAAGCGGATCTCAGCGTGCTCGTCGCCGGCGCGTGGCTTCAAGTCGAACACTGGTTTGCACACCTCACACCCGACGGAGCCGCGGCGGTCACCGACCGAGCACGCGGGACTTCCGTGGAGCTCGCCTACCAGATCGATTTGCCGATGGAGTTCTGGCTGCAGCCCGCGCTGCGGGCATCGCACCTTCGACTGGAGCCGGGCGCGCCCGGCATGCCCACCACGCGCGAGGTGCTGTTGACCGCGGGGCTCAACTTCGGGACCCCACCCGATGTGCGCGTCGGCCTCTACTACGCGCACCACCGCGCACCGAGCCGCCGCGATCACCAGATCCGCGTCCGCGTCCAAGCGTCGTTCTGAGTCACACCGCGCAGACGGACACAGCACCCGTCGCGGCGTGACGCGAAGAATGAACCCGAGTGACACGCGGACGTCACCCGGGCCGCCTACCTCCTGGGCCAGCGTTCATGTTCCGCGACTTCCAGAGCCGACCACGGCGATCGAGACACCTGCTCTTCGGGCTCGCGTGTCTCGTCTCGGCGTTCTGCCTGGGCGGAACAGTCTACGCGTTCAGCGCGCTGGAGCGCCCCGCGCCGGCTCCGGCACCTGAACCCGAGGTCGAAGTCGAATTTGCCCCGCTGCCCGATGAGCCGGAGCCCGAGCCGGAGCCCGAACCCGAGCCGATCGTCGCGCCGGTACAAGCCATGCGGCCCGCAGCGGTCCGACCGACCCTGCGTCCGCCCGACGAAATCCCCGACGAGCAGCCCGAACAGAGCCAAGAGCCGCTTCGCGACGACGGACCGGTCGGACCCACCAGTGGCGACACCCGCGGCGTGCCCGGCGGTACGGGCACCGCCACAGCACCCGCTGCGACCGCGGAAGAACCGCCGCCCCCACCGCCGGAGCCCACCATGCGGGCCGAGCGTCGCGCCCCTCGGGTGACGACGGAGTCGGTTCGGGCCGGACGTCCTCGGTTCCGGTGCGAAGAGCCCGCCGCCGTGCGGGAGCAGGGGATCGCCGGCGTCGTCCTCGTCCATGTACAGGTCGACGCCGCGGGCCTGCTCCAGCGTTTCGACCTGCTGCGCGGCCACCCGGTTCTCCAAGGCGTCGTACGCGACTGCATGCGGGCGCATTGGCGGGAATGGACGCCCGCCCGCGAGCCGACCGGCGACGCGATCACCTGGCAATGGCGCCAGCCCTTCGTCTTCCGCGCCCGCAACCTATGACTTCTCGTTCCGACCGATCCCGCCACCTCTGGAGCCTCTGATGCAACTCGACCTACTCCACATCATTCGCGAAGCGCCGCTCCCCGTGCAGATCGTGGTGGGCGTGCTCACCACCCAAGCGCTGCTCAGCCTCGCGGTCATCCTGGACCGGAGCCTTCTGCTCCTTCTCTCGAAGCGCCGAGCCGCTGCCTTCGCTGCCGAGACCGATCCGAAACTCGACGCGGGGGACTTCGCGGGCGCACTCGAGTCCGCATCCAAGGCCGGCCGCAACCACCTCTCCTCGTGCGTGTACGAAGGGCTGCGCACGTTCCTCGACCGCCGCGCCGAGGGCAAGAGCATCGACAAGTCGGTGCACCTCACCGAGCGCGCCCTCGAGCGCAAGTCCGAGCGCATCTCCGCGGACCTGAACCGAGGCATGAACGTGCTGGCATCGACCGGCTCGACCGCGCCCTTCGTCGGGCTGCTCGGCACGGTGCTCGGGATTCTGTTCACGTTCCAGAAGATCGCGGAAGAAGGCGGCGGCGGCATCGCCACCATCGGCGGAGAGATCGGCGAAGCCTTGGTCGTGACCGGCATGGGTCTCGTGGTCGCGATTCCAGTCGTGCTCATCTACAACGCCCTCTCCAACCGCATCGCGCTCTTCGAAGCCGCGCTCGCCAACGCGGGCGGCGAACTCGTGGATCGACTCAGCGCTGCAGACGAGGACGCGCTCCTTCACACGCAGCCGGAAGTGGAGCGCACCTCCGGGGAGCGCTCGTTGACGGAGGATCGAACCGAAGAAGTCAGCAGCGTCGGCACCCGCCGCGCGGCAGTGGCGTAGCCATGGCCACCCGGTCGAGCAAGGGGCGCGCCAAGCCGAGCATGAACGTCACGCCGCTCGTCGACGTGGTGCTCGTGCTGCTCATCATCTTCATGGTCGTCCTCCCGAACACCGAGAAGGGCGCGTCGGTCCAGCTGCCCGTGCTGGAGCACGCCGAAGCCGACCCCGACGGTCCCGAACCGTTCATGCTCTCCATCCGCGAGGACGGAGCGCTCTACTTCGAGGACCGCGCACTCGACGACCAAAACTTCGTGCAGGTACTGGACAACGCCCACGCGGGCGACCCGATGCGCAAGCTGATGTTGCGCGCCGACCGTCGGGTCTCGTACGGCCGCGTCCGGGGCTTCTTCGCGATGGCGCAGCGCATCGGTTTCCCGGGCGTGATGCTGCGCGTCGGTGTCTCGAGCGAACCCGAGTCCGACACCGCGCCGCTCGCGCGCAACGGGATCTGAACGATGGGTATGGATCTCTCGAGCGGCCCGAAGAAAAAGGGCCGACACACCCCCGAGATGAACGTCACGCCGCTCGTCGATGTGGTGCTCGTGCTGCTGATCATCTTCATGGTCATCACCCCGGCGATGTTCAAACAGCTCTGGGTGAACATTCCCGACGACACGGACGACCTGTCCGCCGAAGCGATCGACCCCACCGTTCCGTTGGTCGTGAGCGTCAACGCGGAGGGGCGGCTGCGAATCCAGCGCGACGTGATCTCGGACGATCGTTTTCCGACCCAGCTGACCCGCGTCCTCGCGGCCCGCAACGACCGCAAAGTCTTTTTCGACGCCCACGACGACGTCGCCTTCGAGCGCGCAGCCGAAGCCCTGGACCTCGCGCGCGCGGGCGGCGCCGCGACGATCGCCGTCATGACCGAACCCGCGGATCCCTAAGGACCACCCATGCGTCACCTCCTGTCCTCCACCGTGCTCCTGTTCGGGAGCCTCGGCCTCGCCGCATCCTCGATGGCCCAACCCGTCGAAGGGCCGATCGAAGGCCCCGTCGAAGGGCCCGTCGAAGGACCCGTGGAGGGTCCCGTGGAGGGGGAAGTCGCGGGCGAAGGGGCCTCAGTGGACCTCGGGGACGCACTCGGCGAAGGGGACACCGGCGTCACCGGACGCGTGCTCGATGGCGACAACGGCCGCATCCCGCTCGACCGGGTCCGCGTCCAGATCGTCGAGACCGGACGCGAGGTCGACACGACAGGCGAAGGCCGCTTTCAGTTTCAGCTCCCGCCCGGGCGCTACACGATCCGCGTGGTCGAAGAATTCTACGCGCCCGCGCGCCTCGAAGAGGTCGAAGTTCGCGAAGGGGAGATCACCTACCTCGACGACATCGAGCTGCACCTCGACACCTCCACGATGGGTGAGGCGGTGGTCACCAGCTACCGTGTGAACACCAACACGGCCGCCACCCAGCTCCAGGTCCGGCGCCGATCGGCGGCGGTGCGGGATGCGGTCAGCTCCGAGGAGATCCGCCGGGCGGGCGACAGCTCAGCGTCCTCGGCGGCGCGGCGTGTGGTCGCCACGACGGTGGTCGGCGGGCGCTACCTGTATGTGCGCGGTCTGGGCGGGCGGTACACCAACGTCACGCTGGACGGCGCGCTGCTGCCCCGGCTCGATCCTTACGAGCCCGGCGTGCAGCTCGATCTCTTCCCATCGGCGGTCCTCTCGAGCATCGCGGTCGTCAAGAGCTTCACCCCCGATCTGCCAGGCGCGTTCGGCGGCGGTGTGATGCAGTTGACCACGCAGCAGTACCCGGAAGAGTTCACCTTCGGCGCGTCGATCGGCCTCGGCTACAACAGCGAGACGACCTTCCGCGACGCGCCCACCTACCGCGGTGGACGCTTCGATCGGCTGGGCTTCGACGACGGGACCCGCGATCTCCCGAACGAAGTGCGCGACCGGCGGCTCGATCTGGTGACCATTCCCGACGCCGAGGAGCGCCAGGCCGCGTCGACCGCCTTCGACTCCGACTTCGAACTGCGTCGCGAGTCCGCCAACATGCCGCTGCGAAGCCTCGGCCTCTCGATCGGCAACCGGTTCGATCTCGGACGCACCGACCTCGGCGTCTTCGCGGCGGCCGGATGGACGCTCGACCAGCAGCGGCGCGTCGAGACGGTCCGCACCCCCACCGTCTCGAGCGACCCAGACGCCGAAGTCGAAGCCAAAGACAACATGCGGCGCGAGTCGTTCGAGGAGCGCGCGCGGCTGTACGGGCTGCTGCACACGACGCTCGAGATCGGCGACGACCACGCGCTCACCTACACGAGCCTCTTCAACCAGAGCGCGACCAACTACACGGCGATCGACCGCGGCATCCTCAACAACATCTCGAACGACGAAGCCGCGCTCCGGTTCCGGCTCCAGTTCGAAGAACGCACGCTCTGGTTCAACCAGCTCCGCGGTCGACACACCTTTGGCGATGCCGAAGTGAAGTGGCACGTCGAGACCGCGCTCGCGCGACGGAACGAGCCGGACACGCGCGACTTCCGCTACTCCCCGACCTCGACCGCGGACCAGAGCTGGGACGCGAACCCGTGGGGGCGCAACGACGATGGCAGCGCGCGCAGCTACGAGTGGGCGCCGACCAACCCCGCCGATGGGCAGCGGCTCTTCATGGAGCTCGACCAGCAGGATTACGGCGCCGGCCTCGACCTCCGATACGACTGGCGCAACGCGGGCACCGTCCGCCTCGATCTCGGGCTGAACTACCACGGCGCGGACAGCACCTTCAGCGTGCGGCGCTTCCAATACCGGCGCACCTCGCGCCCTTCGGATCCAGCGGACTTCCGGTTGCCTCCGAGCGAGCTCTTCGCGGCGGAGAACTACGGCACCGGCGGTGCGTGGATCCTTCGCGAAGTGACGGCGCCGGACGATGGCTACGACTCGAGCACCGACCAATTCGCAGCGTATGCAGCGATGCACGTGCAGCCGGTCGAGTGGCTGCGTTTGTTCGCCGGCGCGCGC
Organism: Deltaproteobacteria bacterium; assembly: GCA_034670305.1. GTDB lineage: Bacteria > Myxococcota_A > Polyangia > Polyangiales > Houyiibacteriaceae > JAXMNT01. The sequence continues at coordinate 27,139 of JAXMNT010000021.1, read as the reverse complement.
GTGGAGGCCTTTCGGCAGGTGCTGGTCCCCGGCACGACCTTCTCGGACGAGGCGCGATCGAACGAGGGACGGGTATTCCGAACCGACGTCGATCCGCTCCCGGCCGCGAGCGCCGTGTTCCAGCTCACCGACGATCTCTTCATTCGCGGTTCGTACTCGATCACCGTGGCCCGTCCCCGCGCCAGGGAACTGAGCGGGCTCGTGCTCCCGAACTTCGTGCGCAACCGAACCGAGTTCGGCGACCCGAACGTGCGCCGTACTCGGATCCAGAACATCGACCTGCGGTGGGAGTTGTTCCCAAGCAGCACCGAGGTGCTCTCTTTCACGGGCTTCGCGAAGATCTTCGACGACCCCATCGAGATGGTGATTCTCGATCCGAACCGCACGGTGTCGTTCCAGAACATCGAGGGCGCGACCAACCTCGGGGTGGAGATCGAAGGGCGGCTCGATCTGAAACGGGTGCATCCGCGGCTCGAAGGGTGGACGGTCGGCGGCAACCTCACCCTCGTCCGATCGGAGGCGCAGCTCAACGAGGCCCAGCGCATCGCCGCCACCTCGGCCGAGCGGCCACTCGCGTTCCAATCGCCGTGGGTGGTGAACCTCTCGGTCGGGTACCAGCCGAACGAACGGATCAGCGCCTACGTCTTCTACAACGTCTCGGGTCCACGGCTCGAAGAGGTGGGCACCAACGGTTTGCCGGACTCGTACCGGCAGCCGCTGCACCAACTGGACCTGCAGGTCCGGTGGAACGTGACCGAACAGGTCGCGCTCACTGGCGCGGTCCGCAACATCGCGCTGCAGCGGGAGCGGCTGATGCAAGCCAACCTCGAGACGCGCGGCTACGACCCGGGCATGAGCATCACGCTGGGTGCTTCGTACGCGTACTGAGGGCCGTCACCTGGATGACCCGTTGCGTTGCCGAGTTGTCGCCCGCGCGACCCAGGAAGGAATCCGTAGGCCGCCACAACGCGGGGGTCGGAACCGGAACTTCTCCGGAGCGCCGACCAACCAGAAACCGGAGACACCCATGACTTCCGACCTCCAGAACACCGTGCTTCGGCTCGAGCCGAAAGCCTCGTTCCGAATGGCTTTGATCCTCTCTCTCGCGCTCGGCGTCGCATGCGGCGACGACGACGCGATGACCCTGGTCGATGCGGGACCCGGCACCGACGCGCCCCGCCTCGATGCACCGGGCACCGACACCGGCGGTGGCGAAGACACCGGGGGCGGTGGCGAGACCATCGACGTCGACGCCGACATCACGACCGACACGACCTGGACGCGCGGCAACACCTACGTGCTCGGCGCGCCGATCTACGTCAGCGGCGCAACGCTCACCATCGAACCAGGCACCACCATCCAAGGCGACGGCGGACCGAACGCGCTCATCGTCACCACGACTGGTCGACTCGTCGCCGACGGCACCGCCGACGCGCCGATCGTCTTCACCAGCGCCAACCCCGAGGGACTTCGTTCCCCGGGCGACTGGGGCGGCATCGTCTTGCTCGGAAACGCCTCGCTCAACCTGCCCGCCGGCACCAACAACATCGAGGGCCTCGACCCCGGTGAGTCCCGCGGTCAGTACGGCGGCGACGACGACACGCACGACTGCGGCACGCTCCGCTTCGTGCGGATCGAGTGGGCGGGCTTCCTCTTCGGCGACGACAACGAGCTCAACGGACTCACGCTCGGTGGCTGCGGTTCCGACACCGTGCTCGAACACATCCAGGTGCACGGCGGCCTCGACGACGGCATCGAGTTCTTCGGCGGGACCGCAAACCTCAAGTGGGCCGTGGTCACGCAGGTCGGCGACGACAGCCTCGACTGGGACCAGGGCTACCGCGGCAAGGTGCAGTTCTTCGTGGCGCAGCAGAGCACCGGCAACCGAGGGATCGAAGCGGACAACCTCGGCGACGACGAGACCCTCACGCCGCGCAGCGCGCCGCTGGTCTCCAACATCACGCTCATCGGCGCGGACCAGGCCGAACAGCAGGGCATGCGCTTGCGGGCCGGAACCGCGGGCCACATCCGCAACGCGCTCGTCACGCACTTCGGAATGGAAGACTGCGTGCGGGTCGACGGCTCGGTGTCGATCGAACAGGCGAACGCCGGCGACCTCTCGCTCGTGACCAGCATCGTCGATGGATGCGCCGACCGGGACGGAGTGCCGAGCTACTTCCGCTTCACGCCCGATGAAGGCGACGAAGTCACCACGTTCACGGGCGACTGGACCACGCCGAACAGCGTCGGCGTGGACGCCATGTTGCCGGACCCGACCAACCTCGACGCGCCGGGCTGGGTGCCGCCGGCCGGCTCCATGGCCGCCACGCTCGGCGGACCGGCCCACGAGGACGCGTTCTTCGACACCGCGACCTACGTCGGGGCCTTCGAACCGGGCGGCACCGACTGGACCGCCGGCTGGACCGCGTTCCCGATCCTCCCCGAGTAGCCCTCCCACGAACTCCCTCCATCCCCAAACCCAGAGAACCCCGTGCGCGTCTCGCGTACGGGGTTCTCGCTATCCTCTCTCGCGCGGGAGGCTCGTTCAGGCGTCGGGCGGGCCGCAGGCGCCACGGGCGGCGTAGTCGAAGCCGCTCGAGTTCGCGAAGCAGTCGTTGTCGTACGTGCGTCCGTCGCACCCGCAGACCGGTGCGAACACGAACGGACAGACTTCCGGTCGCGCCGTGCAGACTCCGTCGCCACTGCAGGCGAGGTCCACGTCGTAGTCGCAGAACTCGCGGTCGGTGCAGGCCCGCCCGCCGCAGTCGCCATCGACCGCGGCGCACTCGCCGTCGGATGCGACGTCCGCGCCCGCGCTGTGCGCGTAGCAGTCGTTGCTGTAGGTGCGGCCGTCGCAGCCACAGACCGGATCGTAGACGTCGAGGCAGGCTTCCGGACGCGGGCGGCAGGTGCCGATGCCGTCGGCCACGCCACACATCTCGTAGTCGCACCATTCCGACGGGCGGCAGATCGCGCCCGTGATACCGCCACAGGTTCCGCCGGTCGATCCACATCGGCCGTACACGGCAAGGCAGGCGTCTTCGGACTCGAAGAACGAGTCGCAGTCGGTGCCCGTGCACTCGCAGCCGCTGTTGCCGCGGCAGTCGCGGCCGTTCCACGACCAGCCAAAGAAGCGTTCGCACGCGCCGGTCACCTCGATGTCCTGCGCGTCGCAGGGGCCCGGCTCGGTGCAGGAGCCTTCGTCGTCGACGTCCACGCCGTTGCGCGCAGCCACACACGCGTTGCAGTAGAAGCTGCCGTCGCAGCCGCACACGCCTGGACAGTCCGCGGTGCAGACTTCGGGTCGCTCGCGGCACATGCCGGGTTCGCCGGCGCCGCAGCTTCCGCCCCATGCGCAGTAGTCCGCTTCGTCGCAGCCGGCTTCCGTCGTGCAGCCAGGGTTCGCATCCGCACCGCCGGTGTCCGCGGTCGTGTCCGCGTCCGCGGTGCCGCCGTCTTCGGTCGTACCCGAGTCTTCGATGGTGCCGACGTCGTCGGCCGGACCGCCGTCTTCGGTCGTACCGGTGTCCACACGGCTGCCGGTGTCGGTGCCGCCGGCGTCCATCTCATCGGGCGGACCGTCCTTGCCACTGCAGGCCATCGCCATCGCCAGGCCACACACCCAAGCCATTCGTTTCGTCATCGCAAAGTCTCCCACCAAGGAATCGAAAGCGCGCCGTTCGGGGGCCGCGCTGAACACAAGAGGGGTGCGACTCCCACCGCACCGACATGCAGTGTGGACCGTTTTCGGCGAAGAGGCCCGTGGTCGAACCGTGGTCGAACCTAGCGGTCCACCCGGTGCAGCAACGACTCGCCCGCGGCGAGCCGCTCGATGTTGGCGCCGACGACCTCCGCGATCGCGACGAAGGCAGGCTCGCTCGACCCGGCGACGTGCGGCAGCGCCACCACCCGATCGTCGGCGTAGATCGGGTCGGTCGGATCCGCCGGTTCCACCGCGTGCACGTCGAGTCCGACCCCGTCGAGCCGCCCACCGGCCAGCGCCTCGGAGAGCGCCTTCGCGTCCACGATGCCTCCGCGCGCGCAGTTGATGAACCAGGATCCTTCCCGCATCGCCGCGAAGGCCTCGGCGTCCATGAGCCCCCGCGTCTCCGCGGTCAGCGGCAGGTGAAGGCTGACGATGTCTGCCCAGCCGAGCAGCTGGAGCAACCCTGGCCGGCCGCCCCGCGACCCCACGCCACGGACTTCGAGGCCGAGTGCCTGCGCGCTCCGTTCCAGCGCGCGCCCGGTCTGGCCGAAGCCGACGATGCCGAGCCGGCGACCGCGCAGTTCGCGCCCGACCGGTCGACCGAGTTCGCGGGCGGCGAATGCCCGCCGCGCTTCGGGCACCCGGCGGGCGATCATCAGCATCAGGAGCAGGGCGGCTTCGGCGACGGCGTTCGCATTCTTCGCCGGCGCGTTGCACACCGGAACGTCCCTCTCTCGCGCCGCCTCGAGGTCGATGCCTTCGAACCCGGCGGCCGGCTGCTGGATCAGCCGGAGCTTGGAAGCCGCCGCGACGACCTCGGCGGTGACGTGCCCGTTCGAGGGCAACAGGACGTCGACGTCCGCGACCTGTTCGACGAGCGGACGGCTCATGTCGCGCAGCAGGACCTCGTGGCCCTCGCCGAGACGCCGCTGAATGAAAGGCACGATCTCGGGCCAACCGGTTCCACAGAAGAGAATGCGCACGCTGCAACCCTAGTTGGTTTTCTACCCGGTTCGGGGGCTGGCTGGAATTTGCGCACGCTTCGTCCACCATCGAAGGTGATACAGGCGCCGCATTGGTCCGACCAATCATCCGGTTTCAGGCTCGCTCTACCGAGGGCATCTCGCACACCGGTCTTTGCGGGGCTCGAACTCTTCTACCGAGGGCATCTCGCACCCCAGGCACCTCGCCTGTCTTTGCGCGGGGGCGACGGAATAAAAAGAGGCGACAGCCACCGGGCCATCGCCTCTTTCGTCGACCTCCGTAGGGGTCAGACAACCCTATGAGAGTTGCCGGGAAGGCGCGTTAGGACGCCTGGACCCCCATCGAGAGCTCGAACAAATAGGTACAGTCCATTGGGCTTTGCCTCCCCCGGCTAAGGCCGGTGGCCCTCGGGTCTCTGGCACGTGGCCAGACCCTGACAGGGCTTTCGTGGTCGGAGGACGCCAGAATTGACGCCCCCATTTGGACAAAGGGGTTCCCGGAGGAACCGGCGCTCTCGGGAGCAACGAAGCTCACCGGGATTTCGCACCAATGCGGGGCCGAAGCCCAACCCCCTTGCCGACTCAAAGACGGTGGAACCGTCATGAGCATCATCATAGGTCCGCTCGGTGCCCAGCACCACCCTTGGACCGTGGGTTGAGGCGTTCACGTCAGTTTCTCGCTGCCCGATCGAGACACTTCGAGGCGGCGGAACAGCATGGATCCACCGCCAAAATCAGCCGGGCGACCGTCGCGGCCCGGGCCGGGTTGCCTTCCCGCTCATGGAGGAACAGCCCCTGTTTGAGCGCATGAAGCGCCTCCGGGTGTTTCCGCGCACGCCGGAGGGCATCGCCGAGTTGGACCCAATGACGGGCCTGACCACCGAGCGCGACCATCTGCCGCAGCGCAACGAGGGCCTTGCGGGAGTCGCCGCGCCGCGAGAGCCGGGCCGCACGCCGCTTGAGGACGCCGACGCGATCACCCGTGGTGACCCGCTCTCCCCTCAACCGTCGTCTTGCTCTGGCCATCGTGCCCCTCAACTGTGCAATGTTCGAACCATCTCCGTTCTGCATCCTTGGGTCCCATTTGGGCAAGAAACTGCGGCAACGGTGAGACCCTCTTCGGGTCGACCACGACACAGTTGTCGCGGGTGAGAACGTTCGTTCGTTCGTGCCACCGCCAGCCGGCGCGTCGCTTCGAGGTCACAGAGCCGCGATTTGGGCTAGTTTGCGCGGGTGCCTGCCACCGATTCCGACCGCTACACCCCGAAACTCGACGAAGCCCTCGCGCTGGCCGCGGACGCGTTCCGCACCCACATCCGGAAGGGTTCGGGCGTGCCGTACCTGACCCACCTGCTCCAGGTGATGGTGACCGTCGGCGAACATGGCGGAGACGAGGACCAGATGATCGCCGCGGTCCTGCACGACTACCTCGAGGACATCGAAGGTGCGGACGCGGACGATCTCGAAGCCCGCTTCGGGGTCCGCGTGCGGACGATGGTGGAGGCGCTGAGCGATTCGACCGAGCTGCCGAAGCCTCCGTGGAAGGCGCGCAAGGTCGCGTACCTACAACACCTGCGCGACGAGCCGCACGATCTCAAGCTCGTCAGCGCCGCGGACAAACTCCACAACGCACGATCGATCGTGCGCGACCTGCGTGGCGCGGTCGGCGCGGATCTCTGGTCGCGTTTCACCGCCGGCAAAGAAGGGTCGCTCTGGTACTACGCGCAAGTCGTCGAAGCGCTCGGCCACAACTGGTCGCATCCGTTGCTCGAGGAGCTTCGCGACACCGTCGCCACCATCCAGGAGATCGCATGACCCGCTGGATGCTCCTCCTCTCTTTCGTGTGCTTCGGGTGCGGAGACGACGACGCGTTCATGGTGGACGCCGGCGCCGACGCCCCGCGCTTCCGCGACGTCGGCACCCGGGACGCCGGGCCCGCACGCTGTACCCGCGACCTCGACTGCGACGACGGAGTGGCCTGCAACGGCACCGAAGTCTGCGAGCCAGGCCTCGGCGCTGACGAGATCGGATGCATGGAGGGCACGCCCCTCGACTGCGGCGAAGACGAGTGCAGCGAAGACCTCGGCCGGTGTCCGACCGAGTGTGACCTGCGCGGGGACCAAGACGGCGACAGCGCGATCTCGATGACGTGTGGGGGTGCGGACTGCGACGACATGGATCCGCTTCGCTCGCCCCTGCTCAGCGAAGCGTGCGACGCGGTGGACAACGACTGCGACGAACGAATCGACGAAGGCGTTTCGTTCACCTACTACCGCGACAGCGACTCCGACGGCTTCGGCGACGCGGCCGACGCGCTGGCGGCGTGCACACGACCGGACGGCTACGTCGAGAACATGACGGACTGCGACGACGCGTTGCCCAGCGTGAACCCGTCGAGCCTCGAGCGGTGCGACGGCGGCACCGACGAAGACTGCGACGGCGCCGTCGACGAAGGCTGCGAGTGCACGGACGGAGAGAGCCGTGGCTGCGAACAGCCTGGCGTCTGCGCGGCCGGCACCACGATGTGCGTTGGCGGCGCGTTCTCCCCGTGTTCGATCTCTCCGACGCCGGAGTCCTGCAACGGCATGGACGACGACTGCGACGGCTCCACCGACGAAATCGGCTGCTGATCGGCGCTCGGTGAAGAACCTGCGGTGAAGGCTAGAGTTCGTCGAGCGCGCTGAAGAAGCGCGCGACTTCGTCGAGCGTGCTGGTGTGCACGAGGCTCGCTCGGCACACGCCGACTTCGAGATCGAGCCCGAGCGATTCGAGCACCCGCGGCGCGTAGAAGTGGGCGGCGCCGGTCGCGATGCCCCGTTGTGCGAGGCCCTGCGCCACGTCGTTTGGAGACCCCATCGCGGCGTTGGGGGTGAACGCGATCGTCGGCACCCGCGTGCCGCGGTCGGGTGCACTCGGTCCGACGATCGTACAGCCGCGGGCCTGCAGCCCTTCGAGCATCGCGGCGAGCAGCGTCGTCTCGTGGGCGGCGAACGCGTCGAAGAGCACCTTGAGTGAGTGGTCCCCGCGCATCGCATCGAAGTAGTCGGTCACGCCCGCAAGCGCGGCGAGCTGTTCGTACTGCTGGCCGCCGGGGTTGACCGACTTGAGTCCGATGCCGCCGAGGAAGAAGTGGTTCTGGTTCTCCAGATGCGGCCGCATCTCGGGCGCGACGTAGAGGAGACCCACGTGCGGGCCGTACACCTTGTAGGCGCTGAACACGTAGAAGTCGGCGCCGAGCGCCTTCACATCGACGCGGCGGTGCGGTGCGTAGGCGACGCCGTCGACGAAGAGTTTGGCGCCGACCGCATGCGCGAGATCGGCGACGTCGCGCACCGGGTTGATCTCCCCGATCACGTTGGAGACGTGCGGCATGCAGACCAGCCGCACGCTCTCGTCGAGCAGCGGCCGAAGCGCGTCGAGTTCCAGCCCACCGGTCGTCTTGGAGACCGGCCAGACCCGCACCTCCACGCCGCGTTCGGCGAGCCGCCGCCACGCACCCGAGTTGGCTTCGTGGTCTTGATCGGTGACGACGATCGCGTGCCCCTTCAAGTGGCCCGCGAGCGCATGCGAACACACGTAGACGTGGTTGGTCGTCGAGTGGCCGACCAGCACATCGACCACATCGCACCCCATGAGCGCAGCGGCGGACTGTAGACCGGCGTCGCGGCGCGGCTTGGCCCGCTTGGCCGACGCGAAGCCCCACTCCGGCTGGACCCGGCTGTCGGTGAGGTACGTCGTCAGCCGGTCGACGACTGGGCGCGCCACGTACGATCCACCTGCGTTCTCGAAGTAGATCAGCCCGTCTTCGAGCTGCGGAAAGAAGCTTCGGGCCTTCTCGACATTCAGGTCCATCGCCGGGGTGTACCACCTGTGGGCGGAAGGCGTGAGGTCGGCCTGAGCCCGGGCGGGCCGAGCGCACGAGACGGGGGTACCCTCTGTCCGCCATGCAACGAACCGCTCACACCACCTGTCCTCTCTGCGAAGCCATGTGCGGTCTCGAGATCAAACTCGACGACCGTCCAGAGGGCCGCACCGACATCCTCTCGATCCGAGGCGACGAGAAGGACGAGTTCAGCCAGGGCCACGTCTGTCCGAAGGCGACCGCGCTGCAAGACCTCTACGAAGATCCCGATCGGCTTCGCCATCCGATGAAACGGGTTGGGCGGGGGGAACACGCGACCTGGGAGCCGATGTCGTGGGACGACGCGCTCGACTACGCGGCGCAGGGCATTCACGCGGCGCAAGAGCGACACGGCAAGGGCGCGCTTGCGCTCTACTTCGGCAACCCCAACGCCCACAACCTCGGCGCGATGCTCTACGGGCCGTGGATGCTGCGCGCGATGCAGACCAAGCAGCGCTTCAGCGCGACCAGCGTCGACCAGCTGCCGCACATGTTCGCGAGCTTGAAGATGTTCGGCAGCCAGGTGCTGTTTCCGATCCCGGATCTCGACCGCACCGACCTCTTCTTCATGATCGGCGCCAACCCCATGGCGTCCAACGGCAGCATCATGACCGCGCCCGGCATGCGGCGAAGGCTGCGCGAGATCCAGGCGCGCGGCGGCCGGGTCGTGGTCATCGATCCGCGGCGCACCGAGACCGCCGACGTCGCCGACGAACACCAGTTCATCCGGCCGGGCACCGACGCGTACTTCTTGCTCGCGATGGTGAACGAACTGTTCGCGCAGAACCTCGTGGACCTCGGCCGCTTTGCGCCGGTCTGCGATGGGCTCGAGGAGGTCCGCGAAGCCGTCGCGCCGTTCACCGCCGAACGCGCCGCGAAACGCACCGGCATCGCGGTCGCGACGATTCGGCGGCTGGCCCGCGAGATCGGCATGACCGAACGCGCCGCGGTCTACGGCCGGGTCGGCGCCTGCACCCAAGAGTTCGGTGGGCTCAACGCGTGGGCCATCAACCTGCTCAACCTGCTCACCGGCCACTTCGATCGACCGGGCGGCGTCATGTTCCCGAACCCCGCGATCGACATCGTCGACGCCGCCAACGGCTTCGGACTCGGCCGCGGAAGTTTCGGTCGCTGGCGCAGCCGGGTGCGCAACCTGCCGGAGTTCAACGGCGAGCTGCCGGCCAGCGTCATGGCCGAAGAGATGCTCACGCCGGGCGAAGGACAGATCCGCGCGCTCGTCACGATGGCCGGCAACCCGGTGCTCTCCACCCCGAATGGCGCGCAGCTCGACAAGGCGATCGAAGACCTCGACTTCGTCGTGTCGATCGATCCGTACCTCAACGAGACCACCCGCCACGCGGACGTGATCCTGCCGCCGGTCTCGCCGCTCGAACGCGATCACTACGATCTGATCTTTCACGCGGTCGCGGTGCGCAACACCGCCAAGTTCTCGCCCGCGGTCATCCCCAAACCGGCCGGTGCGAAACACGACTGGGAGATCATTCTCGGCCTCACGCGCCGGGTCGAGATCCTCCGCGGCGGCCAGCTCGGCAAACGCACGCTTCAGGTCCGAGCGTTCGAACAACTCGGACCGCGCGCGATCGTCGACGCCGGTCTGCGCCTCGGGCCCTACGGCGCGGGCGTCGCCGGCATCAAACCGAAACGTTTCGGGCAACCCGGCAAGCTCACCCTGAAAGTGCTGCTGCAGCATCCGCACGGCATCGATCTCGGCGCGCTGCACCCGATGATGCCGGACCGGCTCCCCAAAACCGCGAAGGGCCGCATCGCGCTTGCGCCCGAGTGTTTCCTCGGCGACCTCGATCGACTCGACACCGCCGAGGCGCACGAAGGACTGCTCTTGATCGGCCGGCGCCATGTGCGCAGCAACAACAGCTGGATGCACAACGCACCACGCCTGATGCGCGGCAAGTCGCGTTGCACGCTGATGATGCATCCCAAGGACGCCGAGCCGCTTGGCATCGCGAACGGCGACGGTGTCCGCGTCACCAGCCGCGTCGGCAGCGTGGAGACCCAAGCCGAGATCACCGACCAAGTCATGCCCGGCGTCGTCAGCCTGCCCCACGGCTTCGGCCACGGCCGCAAAGGCATCCGTCAGCGCGTCGCCCAAGAGAAGCCCGGCGTCAGCATGAACGACCTGACCGACCACGAACAACTCGACGCCCTCACCGGCACCGCCGCCATCAACGGCGTGCCGGTCACGGTCGCCCGCCTCGAAGACACCGCCGAAGCCGCCGAATGAACAGGGCTTCGGCGTCGGATTCGGCTTCGGCTTCGGCGTCGGCTTCGGCTTCGGCTTCGGCGTCGGCTTCGGCGTCGGCGTCGGCTTCGGCTTCGGCGTCCGCTTCCGCTACCGCTTCCGCGTCCGCTTCCGCTTCCGCTTCCGCTTCCGCTTCCGCTTCCGCTTCCGCTTCCGCTACCGCCGCCCTCCTCGCCCTCCTCGCCCTCGCCGGCTGCTACCGCTCCCACACCATCGCCACCGACGACGCGGACCTCCCCGACGCCAGCACCGACGCACCCGCCCACGACGCACCGCTCCCCGACGCGGGCCCCGAACCCACAAATCCCGCCGTCTCGATCACGACTGGCCACCACAACACCTGCGTGGTCCGCGAAGCGGGCGACGTCTGGTGCTGGGGCCAGAGCGAAGACGGAGAGATCGGCCAGGGCGTGGACGTGCCGAGCGACACGCCGCAGCGCGTCGACGGATTGCCGCCGATGCAGGACGTGTTCATGGGCGGCAGCCACACCTGCGCGAACGAGCCGGGCTCCGGCAACCTGTGGTGCTGGGGTTCGAACGCGTGGCGGCAGATCGGTCTCGACGAGGGCCGCAACGTCGAGCGGCCGATCCTGGTCGGGTACGGTGGACGCGTGTTCGACGTCGCGATCGGGACACGGCACACCTGCGCCGCGCTCACCCACGAACTCGGCACCGCGGTGCGCTGCCGCGGCAGCGATCTGGAGGGGCAGCTGCTCCGGTTGCCGATGGAAGCCGATGGCACGGTGGAGATCCCAGTTCCGCGACCCTTCGCGATCAGCGCGGAAGACAAAGCGACCTGCGTGGCGACCGAAGGCGGCGTCTTCTGCTGGGGCCGGCTGCTCGGCCACTCCCCGAGCGGCAGCCGCATCTACCGAACCGAGACGGCGCGGGTCGATCTCGACGCGACCGATGTCGGCGTCGGTCGTGGGGACGTCACCGGCGCCGGCGCCGAGTGCGCGGTAGTCTCCGGTTCGCTGCACTGCTGGGCACCGAGCGTCGCGCCGACCGAGCGCCGGGTCGACGGACTGAGCGACGTCACCGAGTACCGGACGCGGTACCTGAGCGCGTGCGTACGTGCCGGCGGCCGAGCGCTCTGCCGCGGCGCCAACTTCGCGGGACAGCTCGGCGATGGGACCACCGACGAACGCGAACGTTTCGTGCCGGTGGTGGGCCTCGGCGACATCGCGTCGCTCGATGTCGGCGAACGGCACGCGTGCGCGCTCGACACCCGAGGCCGGGTGTTCTGCTGGGGCAGCAACATGTACGGCCAGCTCGGCGTGCCCGGACCCGACCAGCGCACCCCGGTCCGGGTCGAACTGCCAGATTCCGAGTAACGCTCCGGCGCCTGAGCGCTACTGTTGCCCATGGTCGAGCCGAACACGCACCTCGAGATCGATGGCAACCTCTGTGGAGAGGTCACGGAGCTCGAAGAAGGCAAAGCGACGATCACCCTGCTGACCCGCGAGATCATGTGCGCGGACGGCAAGGGGCTGGTGCACGGGGGCTTCGTCTTCGGCGCGGTCGACTACGCGGCCATGCTCGCGGTCAACGATCCGAACGTGGTGCTCGGCTCCGCCGAAGTGCGCTTCGTCGCGCCGGTGAAGGTCGGCGAGACCGTCGTCGCCGTCGCCACCGTCGCCGAGTCCCGGGGCAAGAAGCGCGTGCTCGACGTCTTCGCCACCGTCGGCGACCGCAAAGTCGTCTCCGGCACGATGACGGCCTTCGTCCTCGAAGACCACGTCCTCGACGCCCGCTGAAGCTCAGGCTTCGAGGCTTGGGTCCAGCGTGCCGAGGGACTCCGCGCCGGCGACCTTCTTGCCGAAACCGAGTTTGCCCGCGACCACGTCGATGACGATGACGTCTCCCGCGACGTAGCGTCCGGCGAGCAGCTCCTGAGCGAGCGGGTTCTCGACGTACTGCTGGATGGCCCGCTTCAGTGGACGCGCGCCGTAGGCCGGGTCGTATCCGGCGTGGGCGAGGAAGTCCTTCGCGTCGTCGCTCACTTCCACGCGCAGATCCCGGCTCGCGAGGCGCTTGCGGAAACCAACGAGCTGGATGTCGACGATGGAGCGCACGTGTTCGGTCCCGAGGCGTCCGAAAAGAATCGTCTCGTCGAGCCGGTTGAGGAACTCCGGCCGGAAACTCGAGCGGAGCTCCGCCATCACTCGGTCGCGCGCGGCTTCCGTGACCACGTCTTCGGTCAGGTGCTGCGAGCCGACGTTCGAGGTGAGGATGATGACCGTGTTGCCGAAGTCGACTGTGCGGCCTTGTCCATCGGTGAGGCGGCCGTCGTCGAGCACCTGCAAGAGCACGTTCCACACATCGGGGTGTGCCTTCTCGATCTCGTCGAAGAGGATGACCGCGTAGGGGCGGCGCCGCACCGGTTCGGTGAGCTGTCCGCCTTCGTCGTATCCGACGTAGCCAGGCGGGGCACCGATGAGCCGCGACACCGAGTGCTTCTCCATGTACTCGCTCATGTCGAGCCGCACGACGGCGCGCTCGTCGTCGAAGAGAAACTCGGCGAGCGCTTTGGCGAGCTCGGTCTTGCCAACGCCGGTCGGTCCGAGAAACAGAAACGATCCGATCGGGCGCCCCGGTTCGCCGAGTCCCGCGCGGCTGCGGCGCACCGCGTTCGCCACGGCGACCACCGCTTCGTCTTGGCCGACCACGCGCTGGGTGAGGCGCTGCTCCATCGCGAGCAGCTTCTCTTTCTCGCCTTCGAGCATCTTGCTCACGGGGATGCCGGTCCAGCGGCTGACCACCGCGGCAATGTCTTCGTCGGTGACCTCTTCTTTGAGGAACGCGCCGCCTTCGTGCGCGGTCGCGAGGGTGTTCTGCGCTTCCTGCACCGCCTTCTCCGCCGCAGGAATGTCGCCGTACTGGAGCTTCGCGGCCAGATCGAAGTCCGCCACGCGCTGCGCGCGCTCGAGCTCGACCTTCAGGTCTTCGACCTTGGCCTTCGCGGTTCGGATCGCACCGATGAGCTCCTTCTCGCGAAGCCAGCGGGCGCGCATGCCGGCCTTCTTCTCGTTGAGTTCGGACAGCTCCTTCTCGAGCAGGTCGAGCCGCTTCATGGACGCCGAGTCGCGCTCTTTGCGAAGGGCCTGCTTCTCGATCTCGAGCTGCATGACCTTGCGCTCGACCTGGTCGATCTCGACCGGCATCGAGTCGATCTCCATGCGCAGCCGAGAGGCGGCTTCGTCCACGAGATCGATCGCCTTGTCGGGCAAGAAGCGGTTGGTGATGTAGCGGTCGCTGAGCGACGCGGCTGCGACGATGGCCGCGTCCTGGATGCGGATGCCGTGGTGGACCTCGTAGCGTTCCTTGAGACCGCGCAGGATCGCGATGGTGTCGGTCACGCTCGGTTCGCCAGCGAACACCGGCTGAAAACGGCGGGCGAGCGCCGCGTCTTTCTCGATGCGTTTGCGGTACTCATCCAGCGTCGTCGCGCCGACACACCGCAGCTGCCCACGCGCGAGCGCCGGCTTGAGCATGTTGGACGCGTCCATCGATCCTTCGGCGGCGCCGGCACCGACCAGCGTGTGCAACTCGTCGATGAAAAGAATGATCTCGCCGTTGCTCGACGCCACCTCTTGCAAGAACGCTTTGAGGCGCTCCTCGAACTCGCCGCGGAACTTGCTGCCCGCGACCATCGACGCGAGGTCCATCGAGAGCAGGCGTTTGTCTTTGAGGGACTCGGGGATGTCGCCCGAGACGATGCGCTGCGCGATGCCTTCGACGATGGCGGTCTTGCCGACACCGGGTTCACCGATCAGCACCGGGTTGTTCTTGGTCCGGCGGGAGAGCACCTGCATGACGCGGCGGATCTCTTCGTCGCGGCCGATGACCGGATCCAGTTTGCCTTCGCGCGCCTCGCGGGTGAGGTCGCGGCTGTACTTTTCGAGCGCCTGGAACTTCCCCTCCGGGTTCGGGTCCGTGACCTTCTGGGTGCCCCGCACTTCCGACACGGCCGTCTGGAGATCCTCCCGGGTCACGCCGAGCAGGGCGCGCTGGTCTTTGTCCTCCGTCATGGCGAGCAACACGTGTTCGGCGCTCGTGTACTCGTCGCCGAACTTCTCGGTCTCGCCCCAGGCGCGGGTGAACAGTTCGCGGGTCGAGCGGCTGAGGGTCGGCTCGGCGCCGCCTTGCACCGAGGGCAACCGGGCGCTGCGATCGATGGCGGCCTGCACCACCTTGCGCGGATCGGCACCGGCCTTGGTGAGGATCGCAGGGGCGAGTCCATCGGGCTGCGCGAACAGGGCGATGGTCAGGTGCTCCGGATGCACTTCCGGGTGGCCGCGTTCGGCGGCGTGCTGGCTTGCGGTGAGCAGGGCTTCACGGGTCTTCTGGGTCAGTCGATCAAGTCGCATGGGGGTCTTCTGCGGACGGGTTCCGGCACACCGAACACGGTGCGGGGAAGCTGAAAACGGGCGGTGGGGCTGACCACCGCGGCACGAGCAGCAAGCTAAGCACACGAGTGCACCGGTCAACGCACCCAATCGCGTCCGACGCCGGCCGCGTTCGCACCCTCACAGCGGCAGGTAACGCACGCCGTGCCAACCGCGACCAAAGCCGCCCGCAAAGATCCGGACCCAGCTTCGGAGTCGGAGTCGGCTTGGGTCGGCCGGCATCGGCGTCGGCATCGGCTTCGGCTTCGGCTTCGGCTTCGGCTTCGGCTTCGGCTTCGGAGTCGGCTTCGGAGTCGGAGTCGGCTTCGGCTTCGGCTTCGGCTTCGGCTTCGGCTTCGGCTTCGGCTTCGGCTTCGGCGTCGGCTTCGGAGTCGGCGTCGGCTTCGGCTTCGGAGTCGGCTTCGGCTCCGGGCTCCTGCGCTCGCCCATAGATGGCCTCTATGGGTCGTATGCACGCACCTGGGCTACCGACTATCTCATCGAGCGGCCATCTTGGTGTTCATGAAACACACACCGCTTCTTCTCCTCGCCTTCTCCCTCCTGCTCGGAACCGGCTGCGCCGACACCACGGAGTTCACCGAGTTGCCGCCGCCCGTGCGCATGGAGCCGCTCGCCGACGTGGAGATTCGGCTGCCGCTCGTGCCGGTCACCCTGCCTCCGCTCGTCACCGGACTCGAGCGCTGCTTCCACGACGGCGGCGCGTTCCTGCAGGTCGGCGAGATCGACAACGACGACACCACCGAGCACGGCGAGGTGACCACGCTCGCCGTGAACGAGAACCTCCAGGTCGCGGTCGGCTCGGTCGACGGCGTCGTCAAACTCTGGACCCTGGATGGGTTCGTCACCGAACTGAACACCGCGTCCTTCGCGTACGGCATCGAGACCTCGGTGGGGGTGCCGACCGATCTCGCGTTCTTGCCCGGCCGCGACGGCGCCGGCATGGCGGTGGTCGCGGGCGACGAGCGCGGGCTCGTGACCTCGCTCGATGTGGAGTTCTCGTTCCCGAACATCGTCGGCGGCACCGAGCCGGACACCGCGATCAGCGCGGTCGCGGTCGAGGCCATCCGCGGTCTCGTGGCCCACGCCGATGTGTCGTCCTTCGGCCGCGTCACCCTGCGCGACCCGGCCACCGGGGAGAGCTTCGGCCCGCTGGAGACCGCCGTCGAAGACGTGCGCGACCTGGCCTTCCTCGAAGGGGCACTGGTCGTCGCCGGTGCCGGCGAACACGCGCTCGAAGTGCGGAGTGGCGCGACCGGAGAGACCGTCGGCGCGTTCGTCAGCGGCGAAGGATTCGCGGCCCGAGAGATCGCGGTTGCGGGCGACGTGCTCGCCGCGGTGGACGACGGACGGGTCCGCTTCTTCCACGGCGCCGACCTCACCGCCGGCGTGGCCATCGAGACGCCCGCCCACCGCTCGCACTCCATCGCGCTCGGACAGGGCGGCCGGGTGGCCTTCACGCTCGGCGACGAAGGGTCCCTGCGCGCGTGGTCGACCGAGAACGGCGCCGAGCTCGGCGCGGTCGCGTTGCCCGACGGCGTGTCCGTCCGCACCGACCCGGCCGGCGAGATCGTCTTCACCGCCGCGCTCGACGGCTCGGTCCGCGCCTTCGTCTGCGAGCGCTAGGCGCATGTGACCGGCGTGTGTGCCTGGTGTGTGTGACCGGCGCGTGTGACCGGCGGGTGTGACCGGCGGGTGTGACCGGTGTGTGTGACCGGTGTGTGTGTGACCGGTGTGTGTGACCGGTGTGTGTGTGACCGGTGTGTGTGACCGGTGTGTGTGACCGGCCTGTGAGACTGGTGTGTGTGTGACCGGTCGACGCAGAATGGGGCGGACGCGTGGGCGTCCGCCCCGTTCTTTCGTTGGGGGCCCGTGGGGTGAGCGCGGACGCCCCGCTTGCATCCCGCGCGGGGTTGCTCTTCAGTGTCCGCATGGACCTCAACGCGCTGCTGATGTTGGCGGACGTCGCGGCGGCGGGATCGCTCGCGGAGGCCGCGCGGAAGACCGGCGTGTCGAAGTCCACCCTGAGTCGCAAGCTCGCCCAACTCGAAGACGAGGTCGGCGTGCGTCTGTTCGAACGCACCGCACGCCGGTTCGGACTCACGGGCGCGGGACGCCGGCTGGTGGAATCCGCCCGTCGCGCATCGACGGAGATCTCCGGCGGACTGCAAGCGGTGCGCGCGCTGGGCGACGCACCGGCGGGCACCCTGCGCATCGCAACCTCCGTGAGTCTCTGTGAACACTTTCTGTCGCCGGTGGTGCTGAAGTACATCCAGCGGTACCCAGAGGTCGACGTGCAACTCTTGCTCGGTCCCGAACACCGGGACCTCATCGAAGAGGGTGTGGATCTCGCGGTTCGCGCGGCCGTGCCGGACCCCACCGGTTCATTGATCGTGCGGCGGTTGGCGGAGACTTCCTTTGGACTCGTGGCCAGCGCCGCGTACCTCGACGCGCGCGGCACGCCGGAGACACCGGCAGACCTCGCAGGGCACGACGGCATCGTCTACCAGCCCGCGAGCCTCCCGCATCCTTGGGTGTTGGAGGACTCGGATCAGAACCGCGTGGAGGCGACGCCACGCTGCCGCGTCACGCTCAACAGCTTGCCCATGGCGTTGAGGGCCGCGGAAGCCGGTCTTGGCATCGCCGCGGTCCCTGACCTCTTTGCCCAGCCGGCGATCGAAACAGGCACCGTGGCCGCGGTGCTCCCCGGCTGGCGCAGCCCCTCGCTCTGGATGTGCGTCGCCTTTCCGAGCCGCAAACACCACTCCGCCGCTGTGCGCGCGTTCGTCGAGATGGCCGTGGCGCACTTCGGATCGCAGTTCCCGACGCCCACGCCGTCCTGAGTTGCAGGGTTGGGACGGTCCGTTTCAGCCTTGGCGCATCGAACCGGACTAGGGTCGCGGTTGGAGGTGCTCTCGATGACGGCTTGGCGACATGTGAACGTGGTGGTGTGGATGTCTCTCGTACTGGCGTGTGGTGGGTCGGACGGCACATCGACGGACGACGTGGAAGCGACGACCGGAGACGAAACTGCGTCCTCGCCCGTCGAGATGCCTGAGCCGACGGATTGGGCCGACATGGATCGTCCGGCGCGACTCGCGTTCATGCAGCAGCAGGTGATGCCTGAGCTCAAGAGCATGTTCCAGGAGTTCGACGGCGAGCGGTTCGCCGAGTTCAACTGCGCCACCTGCCACGGCGAGAACATGCAGGAGGTCGACTTCGCGATGCCCAACGGAATCGCTCCGCTCAACCCCGCGCACGTGCCCTCGATGTTCCAGTCGGAGCAGCCCATGGCGCAGTTCATGGTGCAGCGTGTGTGGCCACGCATGACCGAGATGCTCGGCGCCGAGCCCTACAACCCGGAGACGCAGGAGGGCTTCGGTTGTTTCAGCTGCCACGGCATGGCGGAGAACTGATCTCCCGCGCTTCGGCGCGCAGTGAGCGGGTGTGGTGTGGAACGGGAGCGTGCGCGGTGGCGTGCGCTCCCGTTTTCTTGGTTGCGGGTCTCTTCGGCCGACTTAGCTTCCGACCTCCGAGGTAGTTCAGTGGAGAACGCACGGCTGTTTACCGTGTCGGCGCAGGTTCGATTCCTGCTCTCGGACCCACTGCAGCGTGAACCGATGCGTTCACCAGCATTTCACGGGCCGCTCCCATCTGGTGGAGCGGCCTACCCGTTCCGGGGTAGTTCAGTGGAAGAACTCGCGGCTGGTACCGCGATGGCGCTGGTTCGACTCCAGCTCCCGGACCCATGACCGATTCACACGAAGAACACGGCGCGATGGGCGCCGCCTACGCAGCGCACCAGTTGGCCAAGGCTCAGCGGGCGGCCGAGTCTCACGCGGATCCCGCGGTGCGTGCGCGCGCCGCCGCCAAGGTGATCAAGTGGACCGCGGTGCTGCGGGCGCAGTTCGTTGGTGCGCTCCAGGTCGGCCGGCGCCAGCCACTGGCGGACGTGCCGGTCTGGGCGACGCTCGAGGTCGTGACCGGCGGGTTCGCCACCGGCCGTCTGCTCGCGGGCGGACCGATCCAGCCGCACGAGACCGTGCTCTGCGAGCGGTTCGGACTCGAGGATCGAGCCGCGCTGAACGCGTACTTCGTCTCGTCCGAGGGGCTGGCGGAGCTGTGCCTGTGGCTCGAGACGGGCGACTACGACGTCGGGGTGCCGGAAGAGGGCGCACTGCTGGTGGTGGCGTGGCTCGTCGCCAACGGGCGGGTCGCAGAAGCCCAGCCTCTGCTCGATGCGATCGCGCCGTGGATGCACACGCTTCGCTTCTTTCCGATCCCGCGCCCGGGCCGCGGACGTGCGACCTCGACCTGCGTCCAGCTCCGATCGAACGCGGAGGTCGCGGCGGTCTTGGACGCGACGCGTCCGCAGCCGGACGTGGTCGCCGAGCGCGAGTCCCTGACGGTCTGGGCGGCGTTCTACGATCGGGCGCTGGACCTTCTGCGCTCGACGGTGGAGGGCGAGGTTCCGACCGTGACGCTCGATGCGAACGGCACGCCACGGCGTGACTCGGCGGGCCGCTACGAAGTTCACGGCGGATGGCCGCTTCAGCGCATCGACGACACGTTTCTCTCCGCGGCGCGGACGCTCGTGGCAGAGCACCGACTGGCTCGGACGCGGCACACCCTCGTGCGCGGCTTGCACGCGCCAGGTTCGGCGCACGCCACCCTGTTCGCGCTGCTGGAGCGCGCGGTGCGCGACCTGCGTGCACTGAGCGGCCGGGAGGTCGGACGGCTGCGCCTGATCCTCGCGCGATCCGTCACAGTACGTGGGCTCCCCTCGAGCGAGGCGCGACGCGCCCACCGCGCGGCCCAGGCATCGTGTCTCGCGCCGCTCCACGCGGATCTGGCCAAGCAGGTCGCGGCCCGGCTGCGGGACTTGAAGGAGGCGCGCCTCGACGCGGCCGCCCTCGAGTCGCTCGGAGACGATCTCGAAGTCGATGCGGTGCGGGTGCCGGCGCCGGCGGGCATCCGCCGGAAGTTGATGCGCGCGTGGTTCGCGCCGCTCGAGACGTTGGTCGACGAAGGCGTCGTCACGTCCGCCAACACGTTCGCGCAGTTGCTGCCGCAGATCACCTCCGATGTCGTGGCGGGCGGTCTCGAAGACCCGTCGCTCCGTACCCTCTACGGCCGCCTGTACCAGGCGTTCCGGCGCCGGCGTTCGCTCCTGCTCACCGACCTCGAACACCAGGTGCGGCTCGAGGAGCTTCCGTGGGCAGCCGCCGTGGAAGCGCACCGCACGGACGGCGACCACGCCGCGCCGCGCCGCGCGTTGCGGGAGCTCTCGCACTTGGCGATGACCAAGTTCCCGCACGCGATCGTGCCGAACGAGCTCGTCGGAGAACTCAGCGCGCTCGCGAAGCGCAGCGGTCTCGCGCTGCCGCTCGTCGAAGAAGTCGCGGCCGACATCTTCATGGGCACCTTCTCGCCGAAGTTCCTCGAAGCGGCGAAGCAGGCCGGCGCGCTTCTGTCCGGCACGCTCTACGCCCGCTACTACGACATCGACTACCGCGCGCTCGGTGCCCGGAAGGCCGCCGGCAAGAAGGCTTGGTTCTCGTTCGGGCGGCGGGCGGGCGGCGATGCGTTCGCCGCGCTGTGCACGCAGCGGGCGGCGTTGCCCAAGAGCCGCGGACTTTGGCGGAGCGTGGCCGAGAACGGGATGATCCTCGAGCAGCAGCAGATCCTCACCAGCCAGAACCTCGCGGTCCTCACCGCCGGGCTCGGTCTGGAAGATGAGATCGCGGCCCATGCGCCCGAACTCGCGATGGCGTGTTTCGAGTACGCCGTGACCCTGCTGAGCGTCGAGACCAACGACGGGCACGCCGTGCGCCTGCACCGCAAGAACGCGGCGTACAGCTGGCGGCAGATGCTCTTCTTCCTCTCGCTTGGAGAGCGCGCACACGGCCACCCGATGCAGCGCCGGTTCGTCGACGAAGCGGACGCCATGCTGAACGAGCAGGCCTCCGGTGCGTTCGTCGCGCGGTTCTCTCCGGCGCTGAAGGACCTGCGCCGCTGCATCGAAACCAAGCACCCCGCCCGCCGCCCCTTCCTCGGCTGGTCCGCCGGCCCCCACTGGCTCGACCGGAGCTGAGAACGGCGTCGGCGGTCGGGTCGGCGTCGGCTCGGCTTCCGCTTCGGCGTCGGTCGGCTTCGGCTTCGGCTTCGGCGTCGGCTTCGGCGTCGGCTTCGGCTTCGGATTCGGCGTCGGCGTCGGCTTCGGCGTCGGCGTCGGCGTCGGCTTCGGCTTCGGCTTCGGATTCGGATTCGGCGTCGGCACGGCCACGGGCACGGGCACGGACACGGACACGGGCACGGGGCCGACGCTTGCGCTTCGGCCGGTCAGGCTTTGGGTGCGGTTGCGACGAGCACCGCGGGGAAGGCGCCGTAGTAGAGCAAGTTCGGCAGCACACGGACGAGGTAGCCGACGTCGAGGTCGAAGCCGAGGATGATCACATCCGCGGTGATCCAGGTGCCGTACCAGAGCAGCGCGATCGCATCTAGTTTGCGATGCCAGGCGCGTGCGCCCGTATCGGACAACCGCCAACGCATATACGGCCGTCGCAGGAGCACGAGCGCGAAGAAGAGCACTTCGTAGCTCAGAAACAGCACCCGGCTTTCGTCGCTGACGACGACGAACCGCACGACGACCTGCGCGAGCGCCGGCACGAGCAGCGACCACGCGAGCGCGATGAGCACGCCCTTCAGACGGAACCGAATCGCGCCACCGCCCTCACCGACTTCGAGGCTCTCGGTCAGCACCAGGTAGCGGAGGTCGCCCAGCACCACGAAGGCCACCGGCACTGCGGTCGCGAGTACGCCCGGCAACGTGCCAATGCCCGGGATGTCGTTGGAGGTGAGCCACGCGTCCACGAACGCCACCGCGCCGACGACGAGCGCGTAGCGGTAGACGCTCGGGTGCACGCCTTGGCGCCGCGCCACCGCGAAGACGACGCCTGCGACACACGCCGCCCAAAGCAGCAGCGGGTGTTGGATGTCGCCGGCGTAGAACTGCTCGAACATCAAACGCCGTCGTCCTGCGGTTCGAGCTTCCGGTCGGCCATCGCGGTCAGGTACGCGACCAAGTCCGCGATGGTCTCGTCGCGGTGGGGCACACCAGCGGGCAGCCCAGGCATCGGGGTTCGGTGGCGCACACTCTGCGGATCGCCGATCCAGCGCACGAGCCACTCGGGTTTCAGGTACTCGGTCACGTTTGCCGGATAGTTCAGCTCTGGACCGACCGTGCCGCCTTGTCCGTTGATCGCGTGGCAGCGGGTGCAGTAGCGACGAAACGCATCGAAGCCGCGCTGCACCGATGCTGCGTCCGCGGCCGGGTCTGTCACCGCGGTTGTTTCCCCGACGGTTGAGTCGGTCGGTTCGACCCGAGCGGCCATCCCTTCCACCTGCGGCGGCGTCAGGCGGGCGTAGCGTTCGGCCACCGTCGCGTATTCGACGGCGACGATCTGGTACGGCCAGCCCCAGTCGCCTTCGCTCCGGATCACATCGTCGCGCAGGCTGTCCCACACCAGATACGCCGGCGCGAGCTCGGTGCGCACGACCTCGCCGCCCACCGGTTTGTCGATCGCGAAACTCGCGTCCTGACGCGCGAACGCGAACCACACCCGATGGCGCAGAAGGCGCGCCACCGACACGCCCGCGCGGTAGCCGTCGTGACAGACGAAGACCAGCTCTTCCTGACTCCGCCACGTCTCGCCGAACATCTCGTCGAGCAATGTGCGGGCAGGGCGCACCTCGAACCGAACGACGTCGTCCTCATACGGATCGACGACCTCGACCACGTTCGTGTCCATCTCCTGCGCCCGGACGTCGAGGAGTCGCGCGGTCTCACCCACCCCGAACCGAATCGTGTGCGGGAGGGTCGCGGACGCCGCCGGTTCCGGCTCGGTGGTCCCGCGCTCGGGGGACTCGCCGCCGCATCCGCACGCCGAGCCAGCCACGACGCCGGCAACCAGCACGCCGGCAACCAGCACTCCGGCAACCCAACCCGCGCGCGCGTTCACTCGGCGTCTTCGAGTTCGCCGAGTCCCACCTCCACTCGGGTGGTGGCGGCGGGCTGCGAAGGTCCGCGCCCGCACATGCACAGATGGCGCGCTTCGGTGATCACCCGCGCGCCGCGGGCGCCACCCGACTCCATGAACGTCTGCGCGATCTGCACCGTGAGGTCCTCTTGGATCATGAACCGGCGGGAGAACGCGTCGACGACCCGCGGGATCTTGCCGAGGCCGAGGATCTTGGTGCCGGGCAGGTACGCCACGTCGGCGTGCCCGAAGAACGGCAAGAAGTGGTGGGCGCAGATCGAGAAGAACGTGATGTCCGTGACCTCGACCACCCCGCGTGGTTCGTCTTCGGTCAGGGTCCGCGTGGTCTTGAGGATGGTGCTCGGATCGGTCTCGTATCCAGCCAGCAGGTCCCGGTACGCGCGGCGAATGCGGGGCTCGCACTCCGCGCCTTCGAACCACGCGAGCGCGCGGGCGTCCTGCGTGACGTTCTGTCGCAGCCAGCCGGCCATCGTGATCTCGGTCTCGTCGCTCACCATCGACTCCTCAAACGCAAAGGGCGGGATTGACCGAATGCACGACGGCCAGCAACCCGAAAGCCGGCCATGGAGCAGCCCCTGACACCCTCGCGGTCCAGGTCTATTCTCTGCTCCATGTGCCGCAGCATCCGCCCGCTCTTCAACTTCGACCCACCCGCGACCGACGACGAAGTCCGCGCCGCCGCCCTGCAGTTCGTCCGCAAAGTCAGCGGCACGCGCAAACCGTCGAAGGCGAACGAAGACACCTTCGAACACGCGGTCGACGAGATCACGGCCATCACACGCCGCCTCGTCGATGCGCTCGAGACGAACGCGCCGCCCAAGAACCGGGAAGAAGAGAAGAAGAAGGCCCGCGAGCGGTTCGCCAAGCGCGCCCGCAGTTGACGCCGAGCTGGGAACGTTTCCCGGTCACCGCTCGGTTGGCTCGATCCAAGTGGGTGGCACGATGCTCCGCATCGCCCGGTCGATCGCGGTGAGCACGCCGAAGCGGTCCAGCAGAACGTTGCACCAGCCGGTGGTGATGCAGTAGGCGCGATCGTGGGTGCGGTGATGACGTGCGTGCACGGCCGGCGACAGGACGAGTCGCCGACGCTGCATCCAGGCCACCCAGCTTGGCACCTCCGCGGCGTGGGCCCACTTGTGGATCTGGTTGGTCACGAGCACACCGCCGAAGAACGCGACCGCGGTCGCCAGGAGGAAGAACCGCGCGGTGGACCCCTCTGCGGGTGCGGCGAACACTGCCAACGGCAGCACCAAGGGCAGCTGGATGAGCGCGTTGTCGCCGTTGGTCTCCGCCACGCCGTGCAAGGTCATGGCGGTCGGGTCTTCGTGGTGCAGTCGAAAGGGCGCGATGACGTTCGGCCCGAGGACCGGCACCCGTTCGTGACCAAAGCGGTCGGCCAGGAAATGAAAGACGCCGGAGACGAAGTCCGCGCCGGCCAAGCCGAGCGCCCCCGCGAGCAGTCCCCAAATAGCCGTGGCCGACGACCACGCCATGCCGGCGGAAGCCTTCCCTGCGAGCGTGGCCAGCGAGCCGGCGCAGACGGCCAGGCCAAACGCGCCCAGGAGGCGCCACCGAGGATGCGGTTGGGGAAGAACGTGCATGGGCAGTGCCTACGCAAGATGCGCCAGGCCGCCAAACGTTACGAGCGTTCTGCGCGCCGCGGATCGTCGCGGTCCTGGCGGCTGTGAGGAATGCCGCAGCGATGGTGGCCGTGTGGGCTGGACGGCGAGGGCGCGGCAGACGAAGCTCGGGCGTGGGGGTCGCATGATGGGGTTCTGGGTCCGAGCGTTCGTTGGTGTCGTCCTGCTCGCGGGGTGTGGGCGGGGGCAGCCGTTTGGGGAGGCGTGCGAATCGAACGGCGCGTGCGCTTCCGAGCTGTGCGCTTCGTCGAGTCGCGGGTTCATCTGCACCGAAGCGTGCGAGTCGGACTGCGACTGTCCGAACGTCGGCCCGGGCTTTCGCTGCGCGCTCGACACGGGCCTCTGCGTAGAAGGCGACAACTCGTGCGAAGGCGGGTGCATCGCGCAGTGCGCCGGCCTCGAGTGCGGTCCCGATCCGGTGTGCGGCACGAGCTGCGGCGGGTGCGACGATGGCAACGAGTGCACGAACGATTCATGCAACGGCGGACGCTGCAACAACGAACCCGAGGACCGACGGATCGCCTGCGACGATGATCCGATCGACCCCATTCAAACGCGCTGTGAGGAGGGGAGCGCCGAAGCCTACTCCTGCGCGGAGGTGTGCCGCATCAGCATGGACGACTACAACGCGACGATTGGATGCAACGCGTCGCTGCAGTGCGTGTGTTCCCTGTTCGACGACACCTGTACCAGCGCCAACACCGGCGCCCGGAACTGCATCGTGTTGGGCGGGGTCCAAGGAATCAACTTCTGCCTCGATCTCGGCGGGCCCTTCTGGGCCTACCGCACCTGCGAAGACGCGTGTGTGCAGTCGGGCTTCCGTTCGTTCACGGGTGAGTGCCGCGCCAACGGTGGTGAGGACGGAGAAGACGTATGCATCTGCGAACGGTGAGCCCAGTGCGGTGGAACCTCGTTGTGGTGCTTGTCGCGTGCGCGCTTTCGGCCGCAGCCCCTGTTCAGGCTCAGCCCGAGTGCGACCCGGCTTGCCGGGACGGCTACTACTGCAGCGACCGGGGCATGTGCGAGTACGGCACGCCGCCCACACCCACACCGCCCACACCCACACCGCCCACGCCGCCCGGCACGGACGCGACCTGTGAGCCGGCCTGTCGCGAGGGCTACTACTGCAGCGACCGCGGCATGTGTGAGTACGGGACGCCGCCGGTCCGGCCGGCCGATCTGCCGTGCGAACCCGCGTGTCGCGAGGGCTACTACTGCGCGCGTGGCATGTGTGAGTTCGGCACGCCGCGGGTGGTGACGCCGGTCGGGCCGGTGTGCGAACCCGCATGCGGACCCGGCACCCATTGCGAACGCGGTGTGTGCGCGGCGGACGCCGTCGAACCGCCCGATGTGCAGCCGGACGTGGAGCCGGACGTGCAGCCCGACGTGCAACCGGATGTGCAGCCCGATGTACAGCCGGACGTGCAACCGGAACCCAGCGAGCCGGTGTGCACACCCGGCTGCGCCGAGGCTCAGGTCTGTACGCTGGCCGGCTGTCGCACCCCGGCGGTGTACGAAGACGCGCCGGAGCTCGAGAACGACGAAGGGTCACACGTGCGTGTCGCGCTCTCGATCGGCGCGACCTACGGCTGGTGGGGCGGCGTGCGCGGCGCGCTTCATCTCGGGTTTGGCGGTGGCGGCAACTACTTCGTGGTCGGGCCCCAGGTATCCGGCGGCCGAGGGAAGAACCAGTCCACCGACTCCGCCGGGTTCGTTTTTCCGAGCCTCGAGCTCGGCTACCGGCGCATGCGCGCCTCGCGCGGCACATCGATGAGCCTCGCGGCGCTCGTGGGCATCGGTCCGATCCTCGAGAGCAGCGACGACGGGAGCGCGACCTACGTGACGCCCTACGCGCGGCTCGGGATCGGCATGATCAAGACCGTGGGTCGGCGCGGCGCCTGGGGCGCGGAGGTGACCGGGTCGCTCGGGTTCATGGCCAATGTCTCACGAGACGAGACGATCGGCCCCTTCGAGCTGCCCCGCGACGAAACGGTGCACGGCACCTACGGCGACCTCACGGTCTCGCTCATGTTCTTGTTCTAGCAGGCTGCTGAAGAACGCCCGCAGGGCGTTCTCGCAGCCTGCCCCTTGCCCCTGCCCTTGCCTTTGCCCTTGCCCGCGGATCAGCGGTCAGATCGCTTGATCAGCGCGACGAGCATCGCGAC
>JAXMNT010000020.1:0-125992 GCA_034670305.1 Deltaproteobacteria bacterium | reverse complement strand
GTCGCGATGCTCGTCGCGCTGATCAAGCGATCTGACCGCTGATCCGCGGGCAAGGGCAAAGGCAAGGGCAGGGGCAAGGGGCAGGCTGCGAGAACGCCCTGCGGGCGTTCTTCAGCAACCTGCTAGTTCTGACTCTGCTTCTGCCGCTGGCTTCCGCTCCGGTTGCGCAGCACCGGCAGGTTTGGTGGCATACTCCGGGCCATGTCCGACGATCCCACCGACACCGACGCGCCTGAATCTCCGCCGCGAGCCCGCGCCCGTTTGCTTCTGAAGTCCGCCGCGCTGACGGCCGGGTCCATGCTGGTCGGATGCGGGAGTGCGGTGGGTGGTGGCGAAGAACTGCTGCCTCCGCCGGGGAACCCCAAGGGCTCGACCTACGACGAAGAGATCACCGAGCCTGGTGGCGACCGGAATGCCCAAGAGGGCACGACCGAAGACACCACCGAAGAGGGCACCACCGAAGAGGGCACGGCCGAAGAGGGCACCGCCGAAGAGGGCGCGACCGAAGAGGGCACCACGGAGACGACCGACGGCCCGCCCGATCCCCCGGAGCCGATCCAGCCGACGCCCATGGAGGTGTTGCCGCTCCCGGCGAACCCCAAGGGATCGCTCTACGACATGCGGCTCTACGATCCTTCGTACACGCCCGACGAAGACGCTTGAGTCCGCTCTCGGTGCCAACCGAACCCAGCGCGACCGAACCCAGCGCGACCGAACCCAGTGCGACCGAACCCAGCGCGACCGAACCCAGCGCGACCGAATCCAGCGGGGTGCGCCTGTGACGTCGCGCGCTCCCTTCGAGCTCGAGTGGCTCGGCGGCGTCTCCGAGAAACACTTCCGCAAAGTGCGCCCCGGCATCGAGGAGATGCCTTGGGGCACGCTCGAGACCGCGGACCTGCCGCAGCTGCTCGTCGACCGCGCGCGGGTGTCGTGGACCGAAGCGGCCTACAACGAGTACTGCACCGCGGCCGCGTTCGCGGATCTGATCGGCGCGCTGCTCAAGACGAACGCGCCGGTCGATCTGGTCGGCATGGCGAGCGACTTCGTGGCGGACGAAGTGCTGCACGTGGAGCTGACGAGCCGCATCGCGATGGAGCTCGGCGGCGGCGCGCCCTACGCGATCGACTTCACGAACCTCACGCTGCCCGAGACCGAGGGGCTCACCCCGTTCGAGCGCGCCAACGAACTGGTGGTCCGGGTGTGTTGCGTCGGAGAAGCGTTCAGCGTGCCGATGCTCGCCGGCTGCTTTCGCAACGCAAGCCACCCGCTGACCAAGAGCGTGCTCGAGCGCATCGTGCAGGACGAAGCGCCCCACGGGCGGTTCGGTTTCCTCTACCTCGGCTGGGCCGAACCGAAGATGAGCGCTGGCGAGAAAGACCGCCTCGCCACCGTGGCGCTCGACACCCTCGAACTCTTCGCCCCGCACTGGACCCGTTTGCAGAGCAAGACGGTGGACGGAGTCACCAGCGAAGGCTTCCGGCTCGAACACATCCAGCGCCTCGGCTGGAACGAAGCGGAAGCCTACGCGCGCGCCGCCCGAAGAGCCGTGCGCCAAGAGATCCTCGCGCCGCTCGCCAAGTTCGGCATCGACCTCGACCGCACGAGAACCGAAGCCCTCCTCGCCGCCGGCCCCCTCGGCCACGACTGAGCGTCAGGAGTTGTTGCCCTGTTCTGCTGGCGCGGCGGTGATGGCCAATATCCGACGCGGCGAAGCCGAGCGAAGCGAGCAAGCCGTGTCACGGACGGGGTTTGGGGGCTGTGCCCCCAGCAATATCGTACTCCGCAGGGTGTCGACTTGAAGGATTCCAAACATCCACAGGTGATGGTCCTGTCGTGGACAATCGTGGTCGGGCTGTGGCTCGGCGGAGGACTCCTCTGCCAGCATCTGCTCTGGCGAGACCCCTGGGGGCACCCGTGGCTGTGGGTCGTCTACCTCCTGGTCTCAGTCGCTGCCGGAGAACGAATCCACCGATGGCTGGGCGACCGGTTTCTGGGCAACACAAACCCATGAGCTCCGATGCCAGCGCGGACACCCTCTCGTCTCGCCTCACGCGAGTCTTCGGACTGCCCGAGGCCATGCAGGTGGCGCTGTCGGCGGGGGCCTCCACCGCGGTCTGTGATCCATACGGTCGTTCCGTGCTGGACCTCCGCAGTTCCGGGGCCGCCGCATCAGAGTCACTCTCGGATGTTCTTCGCATGCGCCCGGTCCCCTGGGTTCGCTCGACCTGGAACGACGCCCGCATCGAGATGCTGGCGCGGTTGCTGGATTCTCCGAAACGCGACGGTGAGATCGTCTCCGAGGAGCTGAGACGAATCGCGATGGACGAGGTCGACGGCGTCGTGCACGCAGTGCGCGACGCCTCTGCGGCCACGCTCGAAGCGCTCTGTCCGTGGTCTCATTGGCCCGAGGAATACGGGCGGCTGCCGGCACGGCGTGCGGTCCGAGTGCTTGCGCAATGCGTTCCTCCCGCGTCGACCTCCTTCGCGCTCCAACGCTTCTACACGCAGCTCGGCCTGAGCTCCTACGCGTGTCTCGTGTTTCGGGACGTCGAGTACGCTGATTTGGTCCCCTGCCCCCCAACCGAGCCGTGTCTCCGACCGTGCTGGTACGCGACGCAGGTGGGCGCCACCCTCATCCTGCAAGCGAACACTTGGCGACACGTACCCAACGATCTGCTGGAGGCGAGCGCCTTCGCCGTCGTCGCCGGGGAGAAGTATGGCGAGCAGGCGTTTCGAAACGGAGCAATCCTGACGACGGAGGACCGCTCAACGATCCTGCGCGGTGAGGATGGTGGGGTCGTGGACACCACGGTGTTTCGGGAGCTCCCGTCTTCTTGGGACATGTACTCGCGAATCCCCGAGTCCCTCGTGGACTTGTTCCGTGGAAGTCAGGACTTGCCACATCTGGTCGGAGGTTTGGCAGTCCCGTACGTCTGGCATGATCCCGACGGCCGGTTCTGCATCCACCGCACGGCAGAGCAGCTCCCCTCCGACCAACTGCCTCGCTGGGTCGCAGACGCGATGGAAGACCCAGACCCGACGGGAGGCTTCTACAGAGCGTACGCCCCGGGAGCAACGTAGGAGTCAGCGACGGAAGCCGCCGACCCTGAGCCTGCAGCTGCCTGGTCGTGCCCAAGCCTTGTGGTCAGGCGGCGGCTTCTTCTCGGCAGGCGGCTTCGAGGAGGGAGTGCGCGATCACCAGGCGTCCACCGAGGTTGGATGCCTTCTTCCGGGCGCGGTCGCACATGCGCACAAGCGTGCTGAGTTTGCCGCGGCTGCCGAGTGCGGAGGTCGAGGCCACGCCGGCGCTGAGATCGATGTCGAACTCTTGCATCGAGGCGCGGATCTCGTCGGCCCAGACGACGGCTTCGAGTTCGTCTCCGGCGCGAAGCACCGTCAACACGCCACCGTCGAACCACAGTACGTACTGAGACTCGGGTTCCCGGAAGATCGCGTCGATGAACACCGCTTCGGCAGCTTCCGAAGCGATCTCGAACCGGATGAGGCTCACGGGCATCGACCCAGAGAACGAACCAAGGATGCGCGGGGTGACCTCGTTGCCGCGGCAGACGCGTTCCACCAGCCGGGCGGCCAGCTGCGATTCGTGAAAGTTCGCCCGCAGATGCGGCGAGGGGAGCTCGAACTTCGTGGGCTTCGGCTGGCTGGACATGCCTTGGATAGAGCAACTCTCATGCCGGGCGCTGGTTCCCGAAACCCTTCCGGAAACCCCGGCCCGCGACCTGCGCGGGGTGCCAATGTGTCGCGCTCTGAGAACCCGCCCGGACATGTGCGTCACTTTTCTGGCGCCCACGGTGTCCGTCTTCTCACAGGCGGTGCACCCGCCGCTCCTGCGACTGGGAACATCTGAACGCGGTGCGTGTCTCGAGACACAGACGGGTGTCTCTCCGTACGCGCTGAGTTGCGCGGTTCGTCCGGTTCTCCCAGGAAAATCGGGTCTTCCGGTTCTGGCACAGAGCCTGAAGTGGGCGGGCGCATGTCTCTCCGCGCGCGCCGTCTCAACCTCTCGCTCCTTCCCGTCGCCTTCTTCGCCACCGGGGTCGTCGTGGCCGCGGCGTGTTCGGGCGGTGCCAGCACCGCACCGCGACGCACCACACCGCTGCCCGCCGATCACACGTTCCGGGAGATCGGCGACGCGCCGGCCGCCGACATGGACGAAGCGTCGCTCTTGGAGCTCGCGCTCGCGGGCGTTCACGACGACAACTCCGGCGACCTCGGGAGCCGCTTTCAAGTGCGCCCGATGCGCATCCCGAGCCCTCCGCGTGGCGGCACCGCGCGCTTCTCGTTCGACGATGGCAAACGCGCCTGGGTGACCGCGCTCCCGCGCGCGGAGATGTTGACCACGCCGACGTACGGCGACGGCAAGGTGTTCCTCGGCGGCGGGTTTGCGAGCCACCGCTTCTTCGCGTTCGATGCGTTCGGTGGCGAGATGCAATGGAGCCTCTCCGCGCCCGACGGTGGGCCGACGGCGGCGCTCTACGATCGCAACCGGGTGCTCTTCAACACCGAGAGCTGCACGATCTTCGTCGCGGACGCAGACACCGGCGCGCTGCTCTGGAAACGTTGGCTCGGCGATCCGCTCATGAGTCAGCCGGCGATCGCAGGCGACCTCGTGCTCAGCGCCTACCCCGCGAACGGCGCGCATCTGTTCGGCGCGTTCAACCTCTCGGACGGTGAGCCGCGCTGGTCCACGAGCCTCGGCGCCGACATCATCCAGGCGCCGCAGGTGCACGGCGACAGCGCGTACTTCGCGACCATGGATGGACGCGCGTACCGCGTGCGCACCCGCGATGGCCACGTGATGTGGAACAAGCCCGTGGGTGCGTCGAGCGCGGTCTGGGTGGACGACGGCAAGGTGCTGCTCACGCGCCGCGTGGACCAAGGACGCGAGCGCCTCGAAGAACCGCTCGTGCTCTCGGCGCGCACCGGTGCGATCACCGCGCGCGGAGACCGGGTGCCGGCGCCGTATCTCAACGGCAACTCCCGCGACCGCACGCTCGCCACCGGTCAGGCCGGCGCGTGGGGCGGCGTGCCGCACGGCGAGCACCTGGGGCTTCGCAACGTGGCGTCCGGCTGGGCGTTTCAGGGCAGCTCTCCGGCGGTCGCCGATGGCCGCGCGTATGTCGCGGTGGGCAACGAGCTGCGGGCGCGGGACATCCGCACCGGAGAGACCGTGTGGACCCGGCGCGATCCCAACGCGGGCGACGCGCAGACGATCTCGCCGCCGGCGGTCATCGGCTCGCAGCTGGTCTACGGCACCGTCGACGGCCACCTCTACTTCACCGACATCGACACCGGCATGACGATCCGCGGCTACGACATCGGCGAACCGATCGTCTTCCAGCCCATCGTCGCCCAGGGCTGGGTGTACGTCGCGACCGGCGCCGGTCGGCTCATCGGTCTCGAGATCGGCGACGCCGCGCTCGACGGCTGGCACATGTGGGGCGGCAACGCCCAGCACGCGGGTCTCGTCGAAGGGGCGGGCACCGTGTCGCCGCAGCTCCTCGCGAGTCTCGACCGACCGGGCCGCGGCACGTTGCGCGTCGCCGGTCTGATGGACGATGTGCCGGAGGAAGGTGCCCCGGAAGAAGGTGTAGAAGCCACCGACGCCGTTCCGGCGCCCGCCGAAGGAGAAGACGAGGGCGAAGTCGCGGACACGTTGCTCGACTCGGACCTTCCGCAGATCGATGTGAACGTCGAGGCCACGGTCACCGGCTTCGTCGCGCGCGTCGCGGTGACCCAGACGTTCGAGAACCCGCACGAACACGCCATCGAAGCGAAGTACCTCTTTCCCCTCCCGGACCAGGCGGCGGTCGACGCGATGGAGATGCGCATCGGGGACCGTGTCGTGCAGGGACAGATTCGACGTCGCCAGCAGGCCCGCCAGGAATACAACGAAGCCCGCGCCGAAGGACGCCGTGCGGCGCTCCTCGAGCAGCAGCGCCCGAACCTCTTCGTGCAGCGCGTCGCGAACATCCAACCCTTCGAGCGCATCGAAGTGAAGCTCGAGTACGTGCAGACGCTGCCGTTCGATCAGGGCGCGTACGAACTCGTCTTTCCGATGAGCGCGCCGCCCACTCCGTCGACCGCTGGTGATGCGGAAGACGTCACCGAGACCCGCCGGCGCGCAGATTCGGTGAACCTGCGGGTCGCGCTCGACGCCGGCCTGGCGGTCACGCACGTCGAATCCCCCAGCCACCAGGTGGCGGTGCAGCAGGACGGCGACCGCCGCGCGCAGATCACCCTCGAGGAGACCGCCGCGACCGACCGCGACTTCGTGCTCCGCTACCGCGTGGGCGGCGCACTCCCGGATGCGACCCTCTTCGCGCACCGGGCGCCGGTCGGTCCCGACGACGACGGAAGCGCCAACGGCTACTTCTCGTTGCTCGTGCAGCCGCCCGATCTCGAGCTCAGCACCGACGTGCATGCCGCGCCGCGCGAAGTGACCTTCGTGCTCGACCGCAGCAGCTCGATGCGCGGGGCGGCGATGGACCAAGCCCGCGCGGTGATGCGGACGGTGATCGAGACGCTGGGACCGGAGGACGCGATGAACGTGCTCACCTTCAGTGACCAGGTCGAGTCCCTGGCCGAGGTGCCGCAGCCGGTCGACGACGACCTGCAGGCGCGCGCGTTCGCGATGCTCGACGGACTCGACACCGTGGGCAGCACCCACATGGTGCCGGCGCTCCAGACCGCGCTCCGCGCCCGCGCCGAAGGGGCGTCCCGATTGCGCATCGTGGTGCTCTTGACCGACGGGTACATCGGCAACGAGTCCGACGTGCTGCGCGCGCTCACCGCGGACCTCGGGGACGCCCGGCTCTACGCGCTCGGTGTCGGTGGCGCGGTGAACCGCTTCTTGCTCGACCGCGCGACCGAGGTCGGCCGGGGCAGCGCGATGTTCGCGTCGCTCGGTGAAGATCCCGAAGCGGTGGGCACGCGGTTCAGCGGACTCATCGCGCGGCCGGTGTTCACCGATGTCGAGATCGACTGGGCCGGACTCGATGTGCAGGACGTCTACCCGCGCCGCACCCCGGATCTCTTCGCGGGACGGCCGCTCGTCTTGCACGGCCGGTTCGACGAAGGCGGCAGCGCCCGAGTCCGGGTGCGCGGCACGATGAACGGCCAGCGCTACGAGCGTGCGTTCACGGTGCGGCTGCCGAAGACCGATGTGTCCGCCGCCGACACAGCGTCTCAGTCGACGCTGTGGGCCCGCGCCGCGGTGAAAGACCGCATGAGCCGACTGACCCTGCGAGACGATCCGGCGCTCATCGAAGAGGTGACGCTGCTCGGCCTGCGGCACTCGATGGTCACCCAGTGGACGAGCTTCGTGGCGGTCGAGCGACGCGAGGTCGCCGAAGCCGAAGCCCAATCGCGCAGCAGCATCAGCCCCGCCCGCTCGCTGCCCGGCGACCCGGAGGTTCGAGTGCCGGCGCCGCGCGACGCGCGCGAGGTGACGTTGGTGCTTCCGTTCGGGGAGACGGTCAGCGCGGTGTGGGAGCCGGAGCTCGAGATGTGGAGCGGCCGGTTCCTGGTGCCGTCGGATGCGACCGAAGGCACGTTCCCGGTCGAGATCCTCATCACGCACGCCGACGGTGAGTCCGAACACCTGCGGGTCTGGTACACGGTGGACGAGAGCGCGCCCGTCTTCGAAGTGGAGCTCGTGCAGCGCGGCGGCCGGACGGTGTTGCGCGCGACCCAGGTGGTCACCGACGCAGACCTCGAACAGGTCGGCACCCGGCGATCGGACCTGACCGAAGCCCGCGCGCAGATGTTGCACGATGCCCGCCGGGTGGAGCTCCGGGTGGGCGACGAGGTGCTGCCGCTCGAACTCGCGGGACCGGGCGTCTGGGAAGTCGAGCTTCCGGACGGACATGCGGCGGCGGGTACGCTCGTCGTGGTCGACCTCGCGGCCAACGTGCGCAGCCAGGCGGTGACGCTGTGACCCGCCGCCGAGTGACGCGACCCTGCGGGACCCGACCCCGCGCGACCCAACCGACCGGTGCGACCAAGCCCCGTGCGACCAAGCCCCGTGCGACCAAGCCCCGCGCGACCCGACGCCGTGTGAACCCGACGCGTCCCGGCCGGATCGCCTGGATCGCGTTCGTCCTGCTCGGAGGCACGTTCGGGCTCTGTGCGCCGACCGCCGCGCAGCACGTGGTGCAGACCATCGGGGCAGACTCCGAGGTGCACGACGTCGCCGCTCTCGGCGACCGCACCTTGTTGGCCACCTCCGGCGGACTGCTCGTCGTGCGTCAGGGCCGGGTCGTGCAACGCCTCGGCGTCGCAGACGGGTTGCCCGGTGCGCGGCTGCGTTCGGTGTCGGTGCTCGCTTCGGTGCCGTCTTCGGAAGGCGCAGTGCCTTCGCCGGAAACCGCAGTGCCTTCTTCGGAAACCGCGGTGGTGTTCGTCGGGGCGGTCGAGGGACTCGCCGAACTCGAGGCGCTGCCGAGCGGCGTCCTTCGGGTCGTGCGCTCCCACGATCTGCGACGGGTCCGGCGCGTGGTGTCTTTCGGAGGCTCGTTCTGGGCGGCCGGCTACGCGGGCCTGAGCGAGATCGCGCGGGGAGACGGAGCGGTGCGAACCACCCTCCACGAACTCGGCGCGAGTCACGCCCGCACTCGGCTGACCGATGTGCTCGTGGTCGGCGCCGGGGAGGGTGCGCAACTCTGGGTGGCCTCCGCCGGCGCCGGCATCCTCCGGCTCGACCGACAGGGCGCGGTGGTCGGCCGCGTGAACCGCACCCGCGGATTGCGCCACGACCACGTCTGGGATCTGGAAGCACACGAAGGCAACGTCCTCGTCGGCACGCTCGACGGACTGAGCGTGGTGCGCGCGCGAGACGCCCAGGTGCTCCGCACCCACGCCTTGTCGCGTGCGGCCGCGGCGCTCCCGGTCCGCGACGTGCGACGGGTCGTGGTGTCCTCCGCCCGCGCGGGTTCCGACCCCGAGGTGTACGCGGTGACCTACGGCGGCGGCGCGCGCAGCCTCGAGTCCCGAAGCCCGGAGTCCACCTTGCGCGCGTTCTCGGCGGCGGTCACCCACGAGGGGCTCGTGGTCGGGCACCGCGTCGGTGCGAACGTGGTCGGCGGTCGCGCGCTCGTCGAAGGCGGACTTCCCTCCGCGGACGTCACCGCGCTGGCGCATGCGTTCGGCAAGGTGTGGATCGGAACCTTTGATCGAGGGCTCGCCACGATGCGCAACGGCCGCATCGAAGCGGTGGAACGCGCGTCGTCCCGATACGCGCTCGATGGGCGCGTCAACGACCTGGCGGTGACGGGACGGGGCCGCAGCCAGCGCCTCTGGATCGCGACCGACCGCGGCCTCTACTGGCACGACGGACGCCGCTTCGCGCCGGTGGACGACGCGCGCGGCCCCGGACGGCAGCACGTGACCTCCATGCATGTTGACGCGCGCGGCGACGTCTGGGTCACCAGCTCTCGGGTGCTCTCCCGGTGGACCCACGCGACCGACCGGTGGCAGAACTGGGACAGCGACGCCGGGTTCCCGGTCGCGCAGCTGCACGCCGTCACGACCCGCCGCGAGGGTGGCCGGCTCGAAGTCTGGGTGGGTTCGTTGCACGGGCTCTACCGCTTCGATCCAGCGACCGGCCGCGCCCAGCCCCACACCGTCGCCACCGGAGACCTCCCGGTCGACTGGGTCACCGCGCTGAGCACGGTGGGCGGTCAACTCGTCGCCGGCACGTACCACGGCGGTCTGAGCTGGCGGGTCGGCGACCGGTTCCGCATCGAGTCCGAACGCCACGGACTGCCCGCCGGTTGGGTCAACCCACACGCGATGCAGAACATCGACGGCGCCCTCTGGGTCGGCACCCTCGAGCGCGGCTTGCTCATCGGTCGCCGAGGCGCCTGGACGCATCTGCGCGTCGCGCAGGGGCTTCCGTCCGACGACGTCACCGACGTACTGGAAGACGGCAACGGCGTCTGGGTCGCGACCCGCGCCGGCCTCGCCCGCATCGAACGCTGAGCCGGCACCCGCGGCTTCGGCCTCGACCTCGGCTTCGGCGCTCCTCACAGACCGCACCGCTGGTAGCCTGCCCGGCATGGGAATCAACTGCGGCGGGATCTACGTCAAAGTCCGCGAAGGCATCACGTCCGAAGCGGTGGCTGAGGCGGTGCGCGACTACTGGACCGGGCGGGGGGCGACTTCGTGCGACGCGCCGAAAGACTCATTCGAGACGCTCTCGGTCTGGAGCACGGGCCGGCTCGCGCTTGGGGTGTTCCCCGCGCTCGGTGGCTGGGTCGGGGTCTACGACAGCGACCGGTACACCTGCGACTACGGCCTCGCCGTGCACTTGGCCGAGCACCTGAAGACGGCCGTGGTTGGCTACCTCGTCGCGGAGGTCAGCGATCAAGCGCGCGCGTTCGCGCTCGGGCCGGACGCGCCGGAGGTGCCCTCGGGCGAAGAGGACTACTGGCAGGTGATCGGCTGGGTCGAAGAGCACCTGCCCTATCCGTTCGTGTATTTCGACGAGGTCCCCGCCGACGCCGATGGCGTACTGCAGCTCGCGTTCGAAGACATCCCGGAGACCGTGCCCGAGGCGCTGAAGGACGCACCCTTCGCGGTGTACTGCGGGCCCTCGGAAGAAGACCGCGCGGCGCAGCGCGCGGAGGCGGAGACGAAGGCGCGGATCGAAGCCGGCGACGTCGACCTGGTCCGGGCGTTGCTCCAGAGCGATCCGGCCGCGTCCAGCGCACTCGTGCAGTCGCACGCCAGCGACTGGCCGGAGGACGCGCGGGCCACGTTGCTCGCACTCGCACTCGACGAAGGCACACTCACTGTGCCGGTCGCGTGGGTGCTCGACGCGCACCTCGAAGCCATGCAGGCCGGCGACGAGCCGCGAACGCAAGCGCTGCATGCGATGTTCGAGGGCTTCGAGCTCGACCTGCCGACGCGCCGGCGGCTCTTCGCGCAGCGGCGTCCGCTGGTCGATCCGTTCATTCCCACCGCCGACTACGAAGCGCAGCGTCCGGTGTGGGAGCACCTCGTGATGATCCACCCCGAGGACGCCCAGACGCTCTACGCGACCACGTTCGCGAGTCGACAACTGCGCGACGCGGCGTCCGGCGAGGCACGCGCGAAGCTCACCGCCCGCATCGCGGAACTCGGGGCGATGCTCGTCGCGCTCGAGCCCGAGTACTGGTACGACGCGCTCTGCCGCGCGTACGCACTCAACGATTGTTTCGCGTACGAGGGCGACTGCCACGGCGAGACCGAAGAGGACTTCGAGCGGGCACTCGCGTACTCCGATCAGTCGCTCGGACCGTTCGCCTGGAACCTCTACCACCAGCTCACGCGCGCGAGTCTTCTCCGAAAACTCGGACGCGAAGACGAAGCGTTCGAGCTGATGCACTGGGTGGAGTCGGTGCACCCGCGCGTCGTGGCCGAGCAGAAAGAGATCGCCGACGATTACGACGACGCCTACCGCGCGTGGGTCGCGGCCGAACGCCGCCGCGCGGTGGCGCCGATGGACGCGGTGTGGCCGGAGAAGCCAGAGACCTTGTCCGCGGCGTTCGAACGCTCGGAGTCTCCGCACGCCCTCGACGCCGACGTGGTGCGCGCGCTGCTCGCACCCGACCCGTCGATCTCGGATGCCTGGAACCGCGCGCGCGAGGCTGCGCTGTTGGCGTTCGTCTGCGACCCGGCGGTGCGTACGGCCGCCGCCGCGCAGGGCGCGCTCCGGTACTGGGTCGCGGAGCTCGAGTTCCGAAAGGTCGATCTTCGCGAAGACAGTTTCTCCGAGCGCGCACTCGCGCCCGAGACCCTGGACCGCATCCGGCAGTGGAACATCCTCTCCACGATCAGTCCGCACATGAACCAGCTCGACATCCCGGTGTACATGTTCGGGGAGTGGACCCGTGAGGCGCCGTCCGCGGCGTGGGTGGAAGACGTGCTGGCGCGCGCGGTGGGACGGGCCGGGTTGCCACCGTGTGTGCACGACGAGCTGGTGATGCGGCGGCCCGCCGTCTCTGCCGGTCCGCGGATGCTTCCTCCGGGCGGGCTGGACGACGAGCGGCTGAAGAACGTGGGCGACGACACGATCGAAGTGCTCCTCGAACTCCACTGCGCGTGGGAACCCGAAGACATCGCCGGGGTGGTGTTCGAAGGCGAGGGGCTGAGCTGGCGCGCGATCGTCGAACGCGGCGGCCGGGTGACGGCGGCAGCGGTGCTCTCCAGTGTGCCGGAGCACATGGTGCGCGAGGTGGCGTTCGTCCGGATGGCCGAC
Source organism: Deltaproteobacteria bacterium (assembly GCA_034670305.1). GTDB lineage: Bacteria > Myxococcota_A > Polyangia > Polyangiales > Houyiibacteriaceae > JAXMNT01. The sequence goes on along the minus strand of JAXMNT010000020.1, from coordinate 113,730 downwards.
GGCGCGCCCTTCGATCCGCTCGAACGCGTGGCGTTGCCGGAAGACGACGACGAAGCCGCCTGGGCGATGAGCTTCGACGAGACGGTCGTTCCGTTCTCGGAGCCGGAGGCGCTCGAGCCGCTGGAAGGAGAGGACGGGGAAATTCCCGAGGTGCGCCTGATGCCGCTTGCCCTGTCCGACGTCCGGGTGGTGCACGGGCTGCTGGAGGTCGTGGAAGACCTGCCGTGGGCGCCGGACGCAAGCGAAGTCGCCCGCGCGTTGATGCGCCATCTGGCGGAGCGCTTCGGTTCGAGGCCGCGGCCGACCTTCTACAACAAGAGCGGCGAAGCGGATGGCGCCGTGGACCGCATCGAAGCGTTCGGCCGGCAGGGGTACGCGTTCGCGATCGGCATGAGCGACGACGAGATGCAGCAGCCCCATCCGCATGGGCTCCGGTTTCGGGAGAACGAGATGTTGCTCGCGGTCGCAGATCTGGTGCGCGAGCTGGAACTCGCACCGATGTTCCACTGGGTCCGCAACGATCCCTACATCCTGAACCTGTGGCTCCCCGAAGCGACGACGTAGGACTGTCTCGCGGCGAGCCAGGGCCGGACGCCAGGAAAGAAGTTGACACCCAGTGCCAGTTTGCTAGATCTGGACCCGAGGTGACGACGTGACGGACCGATTCGAACTGCCCACGGAAGGGCGCCCGGTGGACGCGATCTTTGCGGAGCTCGATGCGTACCGCAGCGACGACATGGCCGTGAGCGGTGGCCGGGCTTGGACCTACGTGTACGACGCCGGTCCCGAAGTGGCGGCGCTCCAGAAGCGCGCGGTCGCCGCGTTCATGAGCAAGAACGGGCTCGACCCCACGGCGTTTCCGAGCCTCGGGCGGCTCGAGAACGAGGTCATCGGCGCGAGCCTGAGCCACCTGAACGCGCCGGCGTCGGGGGTGGGCACGTTCACCAGCGGCGGCACCGAGAGCTGCATGCTCGCGGTCCTGACGGCGCGCGAACGGGCCAAGGCCGAGCGCGGCATCACGGCGCCGGAGATGCTGCTCCCCGAGAGCGCCCACGCGGCCTTTCACAAGGGCGCGAAGTACTTCGGCATCAAGCCGATTCTGGTGAAGCTGGACCCGGAGACGTTCGAGGTCGACCTCGACGACCTGCGTTCCAAGATCACCGACAACACGGTGCTGCTCGTCGGCAGCGCCCCCGGCTACGCGCACGGCGTCGTCGATCCGATCGAAGCGCTCGGCGCGATCGGTCTCGAACACGACATCCCGGTGCACGTCGACGGCTGCATCGGGGCTTGGCTCTTGCCCTTGCTCGAAGCGCTCGGCGAGCCGGTGCCCGCGTTCGACTTCCGGGTACCGGGCGTGACCTCCATCAGCATGGATCTGCACAAGTACGCCTTCGCGCCGAAGGGCTCGTCGGTGCTCTTGATGCGGGACGCGGCCTACCGCCGGCACCAGCTCTTCGCGTGTTCCCACTGGAGCGGCTACGGCGTGGTCAACACCACCATGCAGAGCACCAAGAGCGGCGGCCCGCTCGCAGGCGCGTGGGCGGTGATGCAGCACCTCGGACGCGACGGATACCTGGCGCTCGCGAAGAAGATGTCCGTGGCCACCCGCGAACTCCTCGAAGGCATCGAAGCGATCGACGATCTCCGGGTGCTCGGCACGCCGGTGATGGGGCTCATCGCGATCGCGTCCGACACGGTGGATGTGTTCGCGCTCTCGGACGCGCTCGAACGCAAAGGGTGGCGCATCTTGCCGCAGCTCTCGTTTGGCGAGAGCCCGAAGAACCTCCACTTGATGGTCGAGCCGGGCAACGCGCCGCACGCGCAGGCGTTCCTCGCCGACCTGCGCGAGGCGACCGCCCACGTGCGCGCGAACCCGCCGAAGCCCTTGCCGGCGATGCTCGATCAGGTCGCGTCCATGCTCACGCCCGAGATGGTGCGCGCCAAGTACACCGAGCTGCTCGGCATGCTCGGTGGCGGCTCGGAGAAGTCAGACGGGTTGCCTGAAGAGCGCGCGGAGTTGAACGCCGTCATCGACAAACTCGCGCCCGAGACCCGCGAGGCGCTCCTCATCGAGTTCATGAACCACTTCTACGTGGCGTCGGCGCAGCAGCGAAAACCCGTCGAGTAGTCCCAGTGCGCGGTGTCGTGGGCCGTGGTGCGGTAGAGGCACCCCGGCCCATTGCGTTCCGTGTCCACGTAGAAGCCGCCGCGGAACGTGCCGGCCGGATCCGCGGTCCACTCGTGCAGGTTGCCCATCATGTCGAAGGGGCCTTCGGCGCTCTCGCAGCCTGGGTGGTCCCCCGTCGGTTCCAGCCCGTCCTCGAGCTGGTTCAGGCACGGGTGCTGGATCATGCCGAAGACCCAAGGCTCGGAGCTGCCGAAGTACTCGACCGCGGGGTGGCGACTGCGCGCGTCGTTGCACTCGCCCGGGTCTCGGGTCGCGCCGTAGGGAAACACGAGGTCGTCCGGTCCGCGGCATGCGCGCAACCACTCGGTGTCGGTGCACAGTCGCTTGCCCGCTTCCAGGCACGCCTCGGCGGCACGACGGCCATCGATGTACCCCTGCGGTACTGCGCCGCGCAGACTGACGGCGCGCACCCGGAGGTCGCCGGGGTTGAAGTAGGGTGAATGTGGCCGGGTGCTTCCGTCGTCTTCGACGACGAGCAACGACGCTTCGTATCGGTCCACGCAGAAGCCTGCCACCGGCAGCATGCCCGCCGGACAACCACCGACGCCTGGGTCCTCTGTGAGCCCCGCGTTCGGCTGCGGGCGCGCTTCGGGATCGCACGTCATCGAACCTGCGTCGTCGCGGGGACCCGCGTCGAACGAGCCGTCCATCGGTCCGCCGTCACCCGTGATGGTGCAGCATTGGATGTACGCAGGGCCCGGACAGAAGCCGGCGGTCGATGTGCCTTCACAGGATGCGACGTCGCGGCAGATGCCCGGCGTCCCGCCGACCGAGCAGGGAGTGCCTGTCCACGGATCGGACGCGTCCGCGCCCCCATCGTGGCTGGCGTCGAGTCCGGACCACGCGTCGACGCGTGCGTCGTGTTCGGCGTCGCTGGTGGCGTCCAGGATCGAGGCGTCGCCGAGCCCTGCATCGGACCCCCCGCCATCTTCTGCGACGCCGGGCCCGCCGCATCCAAATGCAAGCGCACACGCGATCCCGAGGATCCCGATGTCTGCTTTGATTGCCACCGCCACCTGCGTGAAGTTTGCCGCACGCAGTGGCGGTGGGCACGTGTTCGTTGTCTCGCTTGCGGGCTTTGCCCGCTACGCGGGACTGGGCCCGTCAGCTGGGGCTCAAACGCACTTCGCGAGCGCCCGGAGGGCGTCGGTCGTCGTGAAGATCCCGACAACCTTTCGCCCCTCGACCACGACCGCTGAACCGATCTTGTGTTCGGCCATCGAGACCACCACCTCCTTGATCGGCGTGTCGGGGGCGGTTTGGTAGACCTCCTGCGACATCGCTTCTTCGACAGGGATGGACTCCGGCACCGCGTCCCCCAACGTCACCAAGAACTGCAGGTCGCGATCGGAGACGATCCCGACGACGGTGCCGCCCTTCAAGACGGGGATGTGGCGCACGCTGTGCGACCGCATGTAGTCGCGCGCCGTTTGCGCCGGCTGGTCGTGCCCGATGGTGTGGGGCGCATGCGTCATGAACTCCGAGATGGGCGTCGTCATGACGGGGTGAGCACCTGGGCCAGAGCCCGACACGCGTCGGTCGTGGTGAAGATGCCCACGACCGCGTCTCCTTCGGTGACCACAGCCGAGCCGTAGTGTTTGCTCGCCAACTCGCCGGCCACCAGCTGCAGTGGGCTGTCCGGGTGGGTGACGTAGGCGTCGTTGCTGCAGACTTCACCGCAACTCAGGCGTTTGGTGCTCGCGCCTTTGAAGCCGAGCACGGTTTTGATGTCGCGATCGCTCAGCACGCCGGAGAGCTTTCCGTTCGAGGTCACGGGAAGGTGTCGAATCCCGTGGCGCGTCATCAAGTCTTGGGCGCGGTCGAGGGCGTCGTCTGCGTCCACCGTGTGGGGGCTCTCGGTGTAGAAGTCGCTGACTGTGTACTTGGGCAGGCTCATCGATCACTCCGGGGAATGGTGCGCGCAGAATCTGCGCGCGATGGGTTGGCGAGGTCGTTTCTTGCGCCAGCAGGATCGAAGAACGTTCGGTTCGGTCGAGACCCGCTGCTGTGGGGGACGTGTGCAAGAACGAGACCCGTCGCTTGGGCCTGTGGACGGGGCCGAGACTGAAGGCCGAGGGTGGAAGCGAGCGGAGGCTGACTTCGATCCCGAAGCCCAAGCCGATCCCCGACAGCGAAGCCGAAGCCGACAGCGATGCCGAAGCCGAAGCCGACTCCGACTCCGAAGCCGACTCCGAAGCCGACTCCGAGGCCGATTCCGACTCCGAAGCCGATGCCGACGCCGAAGCCGACACCGAAGCCGACTCCGAAGCCGACTCCGAGTCCGAGTCCGAGGCCGATCTCCGACGCCTAAAACCCGAAGACGGGAGCGGACCAACGAGCTTCAGAGCAAAGGGGCCGCGACGCGGATGAGGGCCGATGTCAGCGGGTGCAGAAGTAGCCGATGCGGTCGTCGATGTACTCGCACGTGCCACCACGCCGGGAGCAGTCGCGTCGACGGACCATGTTCTCGTCGCACCAGACTGCGACGTTGCCGTCGCACTCACCGAGGAAGTCGATGCCGGCGCACGGATCGTCCATGCAGTACGCGCCGCCGACTTCGGAGACGTTGCCGCACACCTGGTCGCACGCGGCGCAGTCGCGCTGCCGCAGCACCCCGCGCTCGCACCAGCGCGCCGTGTCCCCGTCGCAGACGCCCGTCGCGTCCACGCCGTCGCAGGGATCGGCGCCGGTGAGGCAGCGGTAGCCTTCGGCCGTTGCGTCCCATCCGCACGCGCCAGTGCACCGCTCCATCTGGACGTCCTCGCCTTCGCACCACACCGCTTGGGCGCTTACGCAGCGGCCTTCGTTGCCGAGCGTGTCGCAGGCGCCGCTGGCGAGCGTCGGTCCCGTGTAGCCTTCGATCCAGTCCACCGCGAGGTCGGTGCGGGAGTAGCGGTCGCGGCCGACGCAGCTCGGATCGCCGTAGCTGAGGTCGCCCGCCACTCGGACGGTGCCATCGCCCGCCAGGATCATCACGGGGCCGCCGGAGTCGCCGAAGCACACCCCGCGGGTGCCCTCGCCGTTGATGACCACGAACTCGCCTTCGTAACCGTCGATGGGTTCGGCGGCGAACTCGCGCTCGCCGCTCGAGCCGTCTTCTTGCTGTCCGTAACCGGCGGCTTCCGCCGTCACGCCGATGAACGTCCCATCGAGCGTCTGGGTGTTGATCGGGATCGGTTCGGCGGTGGCGAGGCGATCGCTGAGGAAGGCATCCATGCGCGCGAGTGTCATGTCCTGGCTCGGATGGCTTCGGACCTCGGCAGCCGTGAAGCAGACGTTCGGGGTCCTCGGTTCGACGCCTACGCAGAACCGGTCGCCGATGCCGACGCGACAGTGGTTGGCGGTCAGGACCCAGTCCTCGGTGACGAAGGTGCCGCTGCACCCGCCCCAGGTTCCAATCGCCTGCACCTGACCCGCGGTGAGGGGGAGGGCGGTGGGTTCGGGGGTGCCGAAGTAGACGAGCCCGCCGCGGCGCTCGTCGCCGCACATGTCGCCGGTGCCGGTGTCGACACCCGGCGCGTCCGCGCGTGGACCGACGTCCGAGCTGCCCGCATCCGCGCGGCCGCCGTCGTCGTCTCCGCCGCATGCGCTCAGCGCCACCACGAGTGCCCAGCAGAGCGCCTGGCGCCCGCCATCAGAAACCAACCACATACACACCTCGCATCGAGCTCGGCCGCAGGATCGATGGTCATCGAGCCGCGCGACATCGAGTACATCCTAAAGAGTTGCCGCGGGCACACATACACACACACACACCGCCCGACAGCCCGCGGAACCTGTCACGGACCAAGAACGTGATCCACTCGCGGGAGGGACAATTCTTGCGCGGATCCGCCACCTCGGTACGTTGGCGGGGTGCGGGTGTTCATCGTGTGCGTGTGTCTGGTGTCTGCGGCGCCGCGGACCCCGATGGCCATGGCTCAGCCCGAGGGAACGCCACACTTTTGGCCCGAAGGCGCACCACCACCGGCCGGGGAGGCAGGGCCGGCCCCGACCGAACTCGCGGGGTTCGCCTTCGGACGCCGACCGAACCGGGTGCGTGCCGCATGCACTCGGGCCGGCCACGAGTGGTCCGAGACCGAGTCTGCGCTTCAGGCGGACAGCACCGGGTATCATTGCAGCGGCGCCGCCCGCTCCGTCGGGTTCCCCGTACAAGCCGACCTGGTGTTCTGCGAGGACCGGCTGTGCGAGGTCCGTCTCACGCTCGATTCGGGCCGGGTGGAGGACAAGGTGCACTGGGCACCTTGGGCACTTGGGTACGGCGTCGTCGTCGGTGCGCTGCGGGAAGCGTTCGGTGAGGAGGCGTCTGGCCGCGTGCGTGCGGATGGAGACTGCCGCGCGGGACTGGAACGCGGCACCGACGCAGCGTGTTTTCGGGACGACGCCCGAGCCCGGCACTACTGGCAAAGCGGCGGGTTCGAGATCTCGGTCAGCCTGGAAGCGTCGCACCGCCGCCACCACCGCGCGCCCGAACTGACGGTGCGCTTTCAGTCGCCCGTGCGGGTGTTGCAGCTGAGCCGTACGAGTGACTGAGCCGATGACTGAGCCCATGCCCACCCCCTCGGACCGCCCGCATGCGAACGCGCGCACCAGAAGAATTGACGCCGGACCCGTCTCCGTGAGACCGGAGAAGCAGTGAACCGTCCCCTCACGCGGCTGGGCCACCGCCCTCGAGCCTGCGCACAGCGACGGATGCGTCGGATGGGCCGGTCCGATGGATGAGCTCGACCTCTGGGTGACCGGCTTCGAGCCAGGGGCCGATCCGGTGCCGGGCCTGATGCGCGTGTTCCGACTCGACGAGTACGAGGCCCGCAGCATCGTGCGCCGCATCCCGTGCATCGTGAAGAACGCGGTGCGTCCGACCCAGATCGATCCGTGGGTCGAGGCGCTGGAGGGCATCGGAGCACAGGTCCAGTTGCGTGCGCCCAACGATCCCCCACCGCCGCCGAGTGTGTTCCCGCCGCCCCAGCCTTCCTCGGAAGATCTTCTCGGTCTCGGCATCGTCGCCGCACCAGGTGTTCCTCATGTGTCGAAGGCCCCGCCGCGGCGGGAGAGCGTCGACCTCGACGCCGACTTCGGAATGGACGCCGATCTGCCGGTGCGCTCCAAACGACCGCGTCAACGACCCGGCGCCGCTGCGAAGAAGTCTGCCGCAGCCCCGGCGCCACCCGCGCCGCCTGCCCCAGCGCCTGCCCCCGCTCCCCCCCAACCCGCACGAGCACGCGCAGTTGGTCAGGCTCACGGTGAGATCAGCTTGCCGGATGTACCGCCCCCCCCTCGGGTGCCCCACGACGCGGGCTCGTTTCCTGCGGCGTTGCCGCCCGCCGCCGAGGCGTTGCCGTTGCCGGACGCAGGCTTCGACGTCGAGTCGATGTCGCTGGATCTCCCTCCCGCGCGCGAAGAGCGGCTCGCTCCCTCCGCGACGGCATCGGCCACGGACTCGCTCGAGTACGGCGACCTGCTCGAGAGCGATCTGCCGCCCGCCATCGGTGGACCCACCGGCGAGGGGCCGTCTCGCGGGGCCTACACGGACGACGAGTTGCAGCTCGCCGAAGCGCTCGTGCCGAAGGCCGCGCCGAGGCGTCTGGTCCGTCGCGAACGCGAACCGCTGCCAGCCGCAGGACCGCGCGCGGGCGGGGCAGGTTCCGGCGCACCTGGCGTGGTCGTGGACCGGCGCAAAGAGAAAGCGTCGCGTACCGCCGCCCTGCTGCCCGGCATCGGCCTCATCGTGGTCGGCCTCATCCCGCTGGCGGTGCTCCTCTTTCGTGGGCGCAGCTGCTTTCTCGGCACCGCCTCGATGTTCAGCCTCGCGGGCGACGGCGTAGGCTTCGCCGCCCTCGGCCTCGGCCTGCTCATCGTCGGTACGGTGATGCTCTTCGGACCCGAGGGCTCGCTCATGAGCGCGCGACCGGGCGCCGCGGCGCTGGTGCTTGGCTACGCGGCCGCGTTCGGTGTGAACTACTTCCAGAAACCGAACCCCGACCAACTCGCGGCCCGGCTCGCGGAGCTCGATGAAGACGAAGTCGCCCGCATCTTCCGACTCAAGGGCACACCGGAGTACCCCGAGGCGCGGTTCTTCCTCCAGGGCGAAGGTTCGCGGGCGCACCAGGCCGCCGCCATGCTCGAGTTCGTCGACAGCCTCTACGCCGCCGGCGCGCGCTCGGTCCACGTCGTCGAGCCGACCCGGTTCTTGGGCCAGGTCGCCATCGACGAGCTCGCGATCGAGATGCCGGGACCGACCTTGCTCCGCAACCGCGTCGTGGAGAGGTACCGAACGTTCATCGGCCACCGCGCCACGCAGCTGGAGCCTGCGGCGTTGACGCCGCAGCCCGGACGGCCGCTGTGGATCGTCTGGGTCGCGACCGACTGACGCTGGAGAGGGGGCCGAGAAGGAGGCCCGTGCCCGTGGTTTCGAAGCCGAAGCCGAAGCCGAAGCCGAAGCCGAAGCCGATCCCGAAGCCGAAGCCGATACCGAAGCCGAAGCCGAAGCCGACGCCGACGCCGAAGCCGACCCCGAAGCCGACACCGACACCGGAGCCGAAGCCGACCCCGAAGCCGAAGCCGACCCCGACCCCGACCGACACCGAAGCCGAAGCCGACGCCGTTCCTCATACTCTGGCGCGGCGCCCCTTCTCGTGGGAGTGGGCTGGCCCGATTCGGGTGCGGCGAGCGTCGGTCTCGCTCAGCCGCGTTCGCTGAGGGGGAGGTAGTCGCGCATCTGCTCGCCGAGGTAGACCTGGCGGGGGCGGGCGATGGCCTGCTCTTTGTCCGTCAGCATCTCTTCCCACTGGGAGAGCCAGCCCGGCATGCGGCCGATGGCGAAGAGCACCGGGAAGAGATCCATCGGCAGGCCCATCGACTGGTAGATGAGGCCTGAGTAGAAGTCGACGTTCGGGTAGAGCTTGCGCTCGACGAAGTACTCGTCTTCCAGCGCGATGCGCTCGAGCTCGGTGGCGATGTCGATGAGCGGGTTCTTCCCGACCTGGTCGAACACCTGGTAGGCCATCTTCTTGATGACCTTCGCGCGCGGGTCGTAGTTCTTGTAGACGCGGTGGCCGAAGCCCATGAGCCGCAGATCGCCGTTCTTCACCTTCTCGACGTACGCCGGGATGTTCGCGACCGAACCGATCTCGTTGAGCATGCGGACGACGGCTTCGTTCGCGCCGCCGTGGAGCGGGCCGTAGAGCGCTGCGCAGGCGGCCGCCGTCGCGCTGAACGGATCGACGCGCGACGAACCCACCGAACGCATCGCGGATGCCGAGCAGTTCTGCTCGTGGTCCGCGTGCAGGATGAAGAGCACATCGAGCGCCTTCTCGATCACCGGGTTCGGCGTGTACTTCACCTCGGTCATCTTGAAGAGCATGTTGAGGAAGTTGCCGGAGTAGCTGAGATCGTTGTCCGGGTAGACGTACGGAAGCCCGCGCCGGTGCCGGTACGCATACGCGGCGAGTGTCGGCATCTTGGCGATGAGCCGGTGCATCTGCAGGATCCGGCTCTGCTTGTCGTTGAGCTGCTTCGCGTCCGGGTAGAACGTGCTCAGCGCGCCGACCGTGCTCACGAGGATGCCCATCGGGTGCGCGTCGTAGCGGAACGCATCGATGAACTCGCGAATGTTCTCGTGCACCATCGTGTGGTGGGTGATCGAGTGCTGGAATGCATCCAGCTCCGAGCGTCCCGGCAGCTCGCCGTTGTAGAGCAGGTACGCGGTCTCGAGGAACGTCGAGTGCTCCGCCAGTTGCTCGATCGGGTACCCGCGGTAGCGGAGCACACCCTTGTCGCCGTCGATGAACGTGACCTTGCTCTTGGTCGACGCCGTGTTCTTGTACGCCGGGTCGTACGACATCAGTCCGAAGTCGTCCTCCCCCGTCTTGATCTGCCGCAGATCCATCGCGCGGATCGTGCCGTTTTTGACTGGCAGCTCGTAGGTCTGGCCAGTGCGGTTGTCGGTTACGGTGAGGGTGTCTTTGGCGTCGGACATGGCCGCGGAGACTACCACACCGCCGCGCTTGCGCGCGCCGGTCTAAAGGCAGAGGCCGCCCCAGCCCTTGCCCCTGCCCTTGCCCCTGCCCTTGCCCCTTCATGATCTGGCCGACGCCGAATCCGAAGCCGAAGCCGAAGCCGAAGCCGAAGCCGACGCCGACGCCGATGCCGAATCCGAAGCCGATGCCGATGCCGAAGCCGAAGCCGAAGCCGAAGCCGAAGCCGAAGCCGACGCCGAAGCCGAAGCCGACGCCGAAGCCGAACCCGACGCCGAATCCGAGGCCGACGCCGGAGCCGATGCCGACGCGATGCCACCGGCCGCCCACAACGAAGAAGAGCCGGGCGTGGGCCCAGCTCTCTTCGCGGTCTCTGGAACTCAGCCGGTTACGGCGCGGTGGTCGAGCAGCAGCGGAAGCCGACGTTGGCGATTTGGAAGTCGTCGTCGGCGACGGTGAAGTCGAAGTCGCAGCGGAGGCCGAGGCGGCTGTTGTTGTAGCTGCCGCCGCGGAGCGGGTTGACGCCGGCGCTCCGGGCCTCGGTCCATTCCTTCACGTTGCCGCTCAGGTCGAAGATACGGTTGGATGCGCCGCCGCCGTGGGAGGCGTAGCAGGCGGCCAGTGCGCCGGTGGCGAGGACTTGGTCGTCGTCGGGGGCGCCGGGGATCGGGTCGTAGTCGTTTCCGTTGCAGGTGTTGGCCTGGTAGGTGCCGCAGCTCGCGCTGTAGGCCCACTGGCAGCTTCCGCTCGAGCTCTCGCAGGCGCGCTCCCACTCGGACTCGGTGCACAGGCGCATGCCTGCGGCGGCGCAGGCGTCGCTCGCTTCCGTGTGGCTGAGCTGGGTCCAGGGCAACACGCCCGCGCGGGAACAGCTGCGGGCAGACGAAGCGCCGGCGTTGCTGGAGGTCGCGTCCGGGCGCGAAGCTTCGTATTGGTAGATGTAGAAGTTCGCGCCGCCCTGGGTCACTTGGACCATGGGCTCGACGACGTAGCTCGGGTTGGTTCCGGGCGCGCCTTGGGGTTCGTCTCGGACTCCGTCGCAGTCGTTGTCGATGCCGTCGCAGATCTCGGTGCCCGGAGATCCGGCGAGGGGCGCGTTGCAGGCGACGCCGCGCCGGTCGAGGGTGCAGGCCACGGAGCCGAAGCGCTGACACGCGCCGACGCCGTTGCTGCAGCTCGTGCCGAGGCCCATGCTCAGGAAGGGATCGTCGGCGAGCCCGTTGCAGTCGTTGTCGAGTCCGTCGCAGAGGGTCTCGGTCTCTTCGTAGGTCGCGGGGTAGTCGCAGACGAACCGGGCCATCCCAGGGTCGCAGCGGACCGTCGCGGAAGCGCAGACGCCGTTCGGGTTGCAGAAGTTGCTGGGCGGCGAGAGGTCTTCGTCGACCACGTTGTCGCAGTCGTCGTCGCTGCCGTTGCAGGCTTCGGCGCCGCTGAACTCACAGGCGTATTCGCAGCCGTCCGACGGGTCCATGTTCGCGTCCCAGAAGCCGTCTTCGCAGACGACCAACTCGCAGGAGCCCGCGTTGCACTGGGCGAAGGCGTTCTCGAACATGCACCGGTTGCCGCACATGCCGCAGTTGTTGATGTCGTTGCTCAAGAAACCTTCGTCGGTGCTTCCGTCGCAGTCGTCGTCCGACATGTTGCAGACCTCGGTCGCCGGTTCGACGGCGCCGTTGCAGACGATGCGGCCGGCCGAACACATCTCGGTGCCGGTGGTGCATGCGCCGGTGCCGATGCCGCAGCTTCCGCCGCCCCCAGGGTTGCCTTCGTCCACCGTGCCGTCGCAGTCGTCGTCGCGCCGGTTGCAGGTCTCGACCGCCGGGTCCGCGACGGTGCAGGCGTACTCGCATCCGTTCGCATCGACGCCGTCGAGGTTGTAGTAGCCGGCTTCGCAGTCGCCGAGCACGCAGGCGGAGTCGGCACAGGTGGCCGCGCCGTGGGCGAACGAGCAGGTGCGGCCGCAGCTGCCGCAGTTGGCCGGGTCGGTCGTGAAGTCGAAGTCTTCGTCGATCTCTCCGTCGCAGTCGTTGTCGCGGAAGTCGCAGACCGAATCGTCGACGCCGCTCGGGAGACAGGCGTACTCGCATCCGTCCGACGGGTCGCCGTTGCTGTCGAAGAAACCGACGTCGCAGCGGTCGATGCCGCACACGCCGTCAACGCACTGGGCGAACGCGCCGGGCGGCGCACAGAGCTCGCCGCAGCCGCCGCAGTTCTCGGTGTCCGTGTTCGTGTCGATGCCTTCGTCGACCGTGCCATCGCAGTCGTCGTCGAAGTCGTTGCAGAGCTCGGCGCGGCCTTCGGCGCAGCCGGCGTCCTCGTTGGTGTCGGGCCCAACGTCGATCGAGCCGGTGTCGGGGAAGGGCACGTCCGGACGCGGCCCAGTGTCCACCGTGGGACCGGCGTCGACCATCGCGTCTTCGCAGTTCAGGCAGAACGGCTCGACGTCGCAGCCGGTGCTGAGAGACGCGGCGGTTGCGATCCCGGCGGCGGGCGCAACGCTCAGAAGGAGCGCAGCGACATGTCGCAGGGCCGAACCCGCCCCGAGCGCTGCGGTTGCAGCCTCAGAGCGCGGCGCTTTTTTTCTTGGCCTCCGGCCGCTGGCAGAACGCCGCGGGCGGGCGAAGAGGAGAAGGCCCAGCAGACCCAGCAGGCCCGCCGGAAGTTCGTCTGCCGGACGTTCGCCGACCTCACAAGCGCAGCCACCACCGCCGCCCGCGAGCACACGCTGCGCCGGGTCGCCCGGCCCCGCGTCGACACCGGGACCGGCGTCCACACCCTCGTCCTCGTCGAAGCAGTCGCCATCGATGCAGATCTGCATGTCCGGACAGGTCAGGCCCACGCACGGGTCGGGCACGCACTCGCCGGTCGCGCCTTCGCAGACGGTTCCGTTCGGGCAGCGCACCGTGTCGCACATGTCGTCGACGCAGTCGCCGGAGGCCGGGTCGCAGACCTCGCCGCGGGCGCAGCTGACGTCCGAACACTGGTCCGCCTCGCACGCGCCGGCGCGACAGCGTTCACCGGAGCCACACATCACACCCGCGCAGCTGCCGATGCAGGTGCCGGCGCGACACGCCTGACCTGCGGCGCACATCGTGTCGGCGCAGGGGTCGGCTTCGCATGCGCCGGTGAGCACGTCGCAGAGTTCGCCCGCCGGGCATCCCAGGCCGCGGCAGCTGTCTTCGACGCACGTCCCGGTGAAGGCCTCACAGACGGTGCCTTCGGTGCAGGTCACGCCTTCGCACGGGAAGGTGCAGGCGTTGCCGCGACACGAGCAGTTCGGAACGTCCGTACCCGGTCCGCAGCGCACGGTGTCGTCGCGTTCGATCGTCTCGCCGGCGCACAGCTCGTTGTTGCAGGCCTCGCGTACGCAGAAGCACATGCCGTCGTCTTGGACTTCGGCCGCGCGTCCAGTCGGGCAGATGAAGCCGAACTCGGACATGCCGCAGGGCAGGGCGCACTGGCAGCTGACACACGCCGAGTCGCCGGGACACAGCGCGCCGTCTGCTTCTTCGTCGATGGCGCCGTCGCAGTCGTTGTCCTCGCAGTCGCACGACTCGATGCCGGGCGGCACTTCGCCGACGCAGGTCTCGCGCCCTTCGACGCACTGGAGCACGCCCTCCATGCACAGGCCTTCGTCCGCGCCGCAAGCGCTTCCGATGCCGAGACCTTCGTCGATCGTCCCGTCGCAGTCGTCGTCGATGGAGTTGCAGTTCTCGGCCATCGGGCCGACTTCGCCCTCGCAGATCGTCGCGCCGTCTCGGCAGACATTCACGCCCGGCTGACAGACACCGACGTCACTTCCGCACGGAGCCCCGACCCCGAGGCCGTCGTCGACCACTCCGTCGCAGTCGTCGTCGAGCAGGTTGCAGATCTCGGCGGTCGGGCCGATGGCGCCATCGCACACGAGCGCACCCGCGCTGCAGATGATCGTGCCCGGCGAACACTCGCCGGTGCCGTCGCCGCAGCTGTCGCCGACGTCCGGGTCGTCTTCGTCGATGCGGCCGTCGCAGTCGTTGTCGTCGCCGTCGCAGATGTCGCGGCTCGGGCCCACCCGTCCGATGCACGAGCCGAACGACCCCGAGGTGCAGACCTGGACGCCCGCGCGGCAGGCGCCTTCGTCGGTGCCGCACGAACGGCTCATGCCGTCGATGCGCCCGTCGCAGTCGTCGTCGATGTTGTTGCAGGTCTCGGGTCCACCGGTGGTCGCCGTGCATCCGGTCCACACACCCGCCATACAAGTCTCGGTCCCCGCCATACATGCGCCGATGCTGCTGCCGCAGCCGCGCATGAGCCCTTCGTCGACAGTGCCGTCGCAGTCGTTGTCGCGGTCGTCGCAGGTCTCTGCGCCGGTGGGCATACAGCCCATGCACACGTCGCCTTCGTCGATGAGCCCGTTGCAGTTGTTGTCGACGCGGTCGCAGACTTCAGTCGGCACCGGGCCACACACGCCGCACGCGTTGACCGGCTGGTCGGTGAGACCGGCGAAGCAGTTGTCGTCGCTCGTGTCGCAGTCGTCGCCGGGGTCGCTGCAGTAGGCGCGGGGATCCGAAGTCGGCGCGCCGAACACGCCGTCGATGTCGCAGTACTTCTGGAAGCCTTCGTCGACGAGGGTGTCGCAGTCGTCGTCGTCGCCGTTGCAGGTCTCGGTGAGGATCGAGTCGCTGATGATGTTCGCGAAGGCGATGGCGAGGGACTCTTCGTCGCTCGCGGGCTGCGCGGCACCGGTGCCACCGGCCGCGGCGATCTGGTTCGCCTGGGTCGCGAGACCGGAGGGCGACGACCCGAAGAAGACGACGTGGGTCCGGATGTCTTCGTTGGGGCCCCCGGCGATGGGCGTGTCGCGGAGACGGGTCGCGGCCGCCACGGTGTTGGCCTGGCTGTTTCGACCGTCGCAACACGGTTCACCGTCGTGGAGGAGAATGACGAAGTAGGGGCGGCAGCCGCGGGCGGGGTCGCCGCCGTTGGCTCGGACCGGACCACTGGCGCTCTGGTAGTAGGCGCGCACGTCGTCGAGTGCGTCGCGGATCGGCGTCGTGCCGCTGTCGACGAGTTCTGGGCTACCGGTGAAGTCGACCCAGGAGACGATGGCGTCCTGGTTGTCCTCCATGATGCCGACGTGAATCGTCGTGCCGGTGCCGTACTCTTTGAACGAGGTGAGCCCGAAGGTGACGTCACCGAAGGCACTCACGACCGACTGGAGCGCGCACTTCGCGTCGTTGATGCGGGTGCGGGGCCGACCGCAGCTGTTGTTGCCGCTGCCCGTCGACGACCCCATCGATCCGGAGTCGTCGAAGATCACCATGAAGTACGGCTTGATCGCCGTCTGGGCGGAGGCTTCGGCTGGCAGCAAACCGATCCCCACCACGGCCGCCATGGCGAGCACCCCAGCGTTCGTCAAACTCTGCGAACCCAACCGAACCGACTTCATGAAACCCACGCGTTTGCCTCCCAAGCCAACGATGCGGACGCGAACTGCGTCCCAAAGATCCTGAACGTGGTTCGCGTCTGCGTCACCACCCCATCATTCTAGCGCAGGACTGCAATTTTCGGACCTCTCTTCGACATGGGAGATCGCGAATTGTCGGGGCCGAATGTGCGGGATCCGTCGTTGGATCGAACCACCAGGCGCCGCATTCTTTGCGTACCCGCGGCATTGCGTGCCAGGTGGGCGGCGTGCGCTTCGGACCTCGCGCTGTCCGATCGGGTGGCAGGTAACGCTTGGGACCGGTGGGCGTACCAATGATCGAACGGGTCTTCGCCGCCGGGTGAGCCTCCTCTCCCCACCCCCTCCCTTGCTCGAGTCTCCCCGGCGTGCGAGGGCCCCTTCCATGCCGCTGTCCTTTGAGACGAACGCAGAGTCCGGTGCCACGAAGGCCGTGCTCTTCCTCCACGGCATCCTCGGACGAGGCGCCAACTGGCGCTCCATGGCCCGAACCCTGGTCGCCGGTCATCCGCAGTGGGCCGCGGTCTGCGTGGATCTGCGGCTCCACGGGGAGTCCCTCGATGCGGCCCCACCGCACACCTTGCGCGCCTGCGCAGAGGACTTGAACGCGCTCGATCTGCCCTACCCGGTGACCTCGGTCATCGGACACAGCTTTGGCGGCAAGGTCGGCCTCGAGTACGCGGCGCTGCGGGCGGCCGATGACGTGCCGCTCGAACATCTCTGGGTGCTCGACTCGGTGCCGGGTGCGCGACCGGATCGCAGCGGCTCCGAGGCGATCGCGGACGTGTTGGCCGCCCTCCGTGCGGTGCCCAAATCACACCCCTCGCGCGGCCGGTTCGTTTCTGCGCTCGAGGACGCCGGCCTCACCCGCCCGATCGCGCAGTGGCTGGCCATGAGCGTGGAGCGCACCGACGAGGGCGTCCGCTACCCGATCGATCTCGACGCGATCGAGTCCGTCCTCACCGACTACTTCGCAGCCGATCGCTGGGACGCGGTTCCGAGCGCCCAACAAACCCACCTCGTCATCGGCACCCACTCCCCGGTCTACAGCCCCGCCGACCAAGCCCGCGCCGACGCGTTGGCCGAGGGCAACGACGCCATCCACGTGCACCGCCTCCCCGCCGGCCACTGGCTCCACGTCGAATCCCCCACCGCCCTCCAAGCCCTCTTCGATCCCGTCTTCGGCGAGCAGTAGCGGAACCGGAACCGGAACCGGAACCGGAAGCGGAACCGGAAGCGGAAGCGGAAGCGGAAGCGGAAGCGGAAGCGGAAGCGGAAGCGGAAG
Organism: Deltaproteobacteria bacterium; assembly: GCA_034670305.1. Lineage (GTDB taxonomy): Bacteria > Myxococcota_A > Polyangia > Polyangiales > Houyiibacteriaceae > JAXMNT01. Next base: position 96,835 of record JAXMNT010000020.1, on the reverse strand, counting down.
CGGAAGCGGAAGCGGATTCGGATTCGGATTCGGATTCGGATTCGGCGTCGGCGTCGGCGTCGGCGTCGGCGTCGGCGTCGGCGTCGGCTTCGGCTTCGGCGTCGGCGTCGGCTTCGGCGTCGGCGTCGGCTTCGGCTTCGGCGTCGGCTTCGGCGTCGGCATCGGCTTCGGCTTCGGCGTCGGATTCGGCTTCGGGATCGCGCCACACGACCACCCCCCCCCCTCGACCCCCTCACCGCTCCGCCCGCACCCACTCCGCCGCGATCGCCGCCCGCCCGTCCAACCCGGACTTCCGCAAGATCGCGTGCACGTGGTCCTTCACCGTGCCGAGTGAGATCGACAGCGCGAGCGCGATGTCTTTGTTGCGCAGCCCGGCCGCGACCAGACCAGCGACCTCGCGTTCTCTGGGCGTCAGCCCATCGAAGGTTGCATCGGGCGACGCGGGTTGCATCGGACGCAGGACGACGAGTGGCTGTCCGAGCGTGTCGGCGGCGTCGAAGTCGACCGTCATGCCCATGCCCTCGGGGAGCACCGCTTGCAGCCGCGCGAGAGAATCGCGGGGCACGCTCCGGCCCTGGTGGCGCTTCACCGCTTCCAGTGCCTCGCGCAGGGCGCGGAGCGCGTCTTCGTCGAGCATCCATCGAAGGATGGATGGGCGCGACCGCGGAGTGCAACTAGGGTCGCGGACATGAACAACCCAGCCGATGTCGTCGAACGGTACTTCCGCGCCATGCAGGTCGGAGAAGCGGCAGGCGACGCGCTCCTCGCGCTCTTCGCCGACGACGCGGTGTACGTCGAGCCGTTCTCCGGAACCGAACGAACCCACGAAGGCCGTGCCGCCATCGAGGCGTGTTTTCGCGCGGGCTGGACCCAGACGCCGCCGGAGTTGACGCTCGAGGTCAACCGGGTCGACGTCGACGGTGCGGTGGTGCGGAGCGAGTGGACGTGTCGCTCGCCCGCGTTTCCGGCGCCCGTGCGGGGCGTCGACACGTGCACGGTGCAGGACGGACGCATCGTGCGGCTGGAAGTCCGCTTCCTGGAGGCGGCATCGTGAAGGCGCTCTGGGTCAACCGGGTGCTCTTGACGCTCTTGTCGATCTCGACCGGCGCTGTGAAGCTCGCCCAGATGCCGGAGGAGATGGCGCTCTTCCGCAACCTCGGCATGAGCGACGGAGCCACGATCGCCTTCGGCGTGCTGCAGCTGCTTGGCGGCCTGCTCTTGCTGCCCCCGAAGACCACGCGCATTGGCGCGTGGGTGATGGTGCCGACCTTCGCCTTCGCGACTTACGCGCTCTTTGCGAACGCGATGGTGCCCTTCGGCTGCGCGTCGCTTCTGTTCATCGCCAGCGCCGTGCTCCATGCACTGAAATGGCCCACGTCTTCCGACACGGAGATGGCGAAAAGCTAAATGATGTTGAGTGCTTGCTGAGAAAGTCTGAATAGCGGCGCGTGGTTGCTGTCGAAGTGTACATGACCAAGACCCGACGATTCTCGCTCGCTCTTTTGGCCACCGCGCTCTGCGCCACGCTCGCTCCGGCGGCGCCTCATGCCGTCGCGCAAAGCGCGTCCCAGCCGCTCTCGGCGGACGCCGTGGCGGCCCGGGTGCAGGCGTTCTACGACCGCACCGAGACGATCGAAGCGCGCTTCTCGCAGACGTTCTACCACCGCATGTACGACCGCTATCAGCGATCGGCGGGACAGCTCGTCGTCGACAAGCCGGGCCGCATGCGCTTCGACTACGACCAACCGAACGGCAAGGTCTTCGTGAGCGACGGCCGCCACCTGACGGCGTACGAACCGGGCGAAGACGGAGCGCCCGGCCAGTACCTCAAGCAGAGCGTGGGCGGCAACGCCACGGTCGGCGGGCTCGCGTTTCTCACCGGACACACCCGCATCGCGGACGACTACCGCACCCGGCTTCTGAACGCGCGCACCTACCGCTGGCGTGGACACGTGCTCGAGCTGGTTCCCCGCGTCTCCGATCCCCAGGTGCGGCGGATCCTGCTGTACGTCGACGCCCGCCCGGGCACGGCCGGCGTGATTCACCGCATCCGGATCGACGACCACGACGGCAACCGCAACAAGCTGGAGCTCCGCTCCCTGCGCTTCAACCGCGACGTGCCCAGCGCCCGCTTCGCCTTCCGCCCGCCCAGCAACGCCATCCGGCTCTAGCAGGTTGCTGAAGAACGCCCGCAGGGCGTTCTCGCAGCTTGCCCCTTGCCCCTGCCCTTGCCTTTGCCCTTGCCCGCGGATCAGCGGTCAGATCGCTTGATCAGCGCGACGAGCATCGCGACGACCTGCTCGAGGTGGGCGAGAGCCCGTTCGATATTTCTTGGGGCTGTGCCCCCAAGAAATATCGAGGCAGACGCAAGACATTCGTCGAGGTCCACGCGGCGAGTATCCCACAACAGCGCTTGGCCGTCGTGGCCGTCGTGGCCCCACAACCGCAGCTGCTGTGGTCGCGCGCCCACGCGCGCCGTGTCCGTGACGCCACGTGCGCCAGAGCCGTCGCGGCGGTTTTCGCGGGTTTTGCGATGGTACGGTGGTTGCGATGCACCTGCGCATGAACCCGCCGCAACTTCTCTGGACCGCTTGCCGCACCGCCCAACCCGACGAGTCCGAAGTCTGGCGCACCCCCGCTGCTTCGCGCGTCCCCGGGACGAGTGGGTGGGCCACGATCGTTGCGGTGCTTGTGGGCGCGCTGCTCTTGCTCTCGGCCAGTGAGGCGAACGCGTGCGCGTGCTGCGAGCAGACGTCCGACCGCGCGCCGGTGGGCTGGTCGAGCGACGGCACGCGGCTGCTCGTGCACTACCAGCGGTTCGGGTGCGAACTCTACTCGGTCGACGAGATGTACCAGGTCGGGCAAGCCGCCCCGACCACCTGCTTCGATCGCCACTCCGCCACGCCCACCGTCGGGTCGTCGTGCGGCACTCCCGCCGACGGCTACGAGACGGCGACCGAGGAACCCGAACCGTTCGGCACCGACTCGGGGCAGGCCGCCGGGCTCGCGCCCGCACATCCGCTGGCCCGCGATCAATTCCGCGCGTCGATCCGCGTCATGGAGCAGTTCGTCGCCCTGCTGAAGGTCGAGGTCGTGCACCGCGGACGCTGGCACGAGGTGATGCGTGAGCGTGTGAACCTCGGTCGCTCCGAGTACGACGACTCGGGCTACTACATGGAGGGCGACCACCCGCTCGCGTACCTCCCCTACGCGATCGAAGTCGACCTCTTTGCTTCTCCGGCCACTCCGGCCCGTGGTGAGCGACGGCAGGCGCTTCTGCGATGGACCGGCAGCGTCGTCTCCGAGCCAGGCGACGCGCGCATGGACTTCGGCCACTCGCTCCGCTGGGTCGCGCTGCCGCGGGGTTTCCAGCCCCGGCACGAGGGTCAGGTCGTGCAAGGGCACGAGGGCCATCCGCGAAGTGTGAGCACCGGCGTCGCCTTCGCGGTCCCGACGGCGGACAGCGTCGCGCTCTCCTCGACGCCCGACGGAGTCGCGAGCCTCGCGCTGGCTGCGGTTGCGCTGCGGACCCAGGCGGAGCGTCAGGAGCGTTCGGATCCGGTCGAAGCCGAACGCAGCTACGTGCTCTCCCTGCTCGCGGCACCCACCGACGCCTCGACGAGGCGCGCCTTGCGACACTTCCGCCGCCGCACGGTGCGCGCCACCCGTCAGGCCGCTCGGCGCCGCTGAGCGGGCGCCCTGTTCAGATCGTGCCACCGGGTGCTCAGGTTCGGACACCGGGGCCGAGGGGGCTTCGCCCATCCTGGCCGGATGCGACGACGTTTGGCTTGGTGGGTTTGGGGACCCGCCACGCTGCAAACCGCGCCGGTGGACGTGGTCAACTTCCCCTGAGTGGACGTGGGCGGGTGTGCTAGTCCGGCGCGGTGATCCGGCGTTGGATTCTGGCGTGTGTGTTGGGGGAAGGGGTGGCACTCGGGGTGCTGGCCGTCCTTGGCATGCTCGTCTCCCGGTTGGCGCCGGAAGGCGGCTGGGCGCTCGTCGCCTTGATGCCGGTGCTCGGGTTCGTGGAAGGCGCGATCGTTGGCGGCTTCCAATCCAAGGCCACGGGCGTGGTGGGTTCGCCGAAACGGTGGGTGGTCGCGACCGGCACCGGGCTGTCGCTCGCGTGGCTTGGCGGCGGGCTCCTGAGTTTCTTCGAACCCGCGGCACCGCCCACGCTCGGGCTGATGCTCGGCGGCTCTGCGATCGGCGGGGTGGTGGTGGGTGCGCTGGTCGGGCTCTTCCAAGCGCAGGCGAACCCAAAGCTGGATCGGCTGCCGTGGATGTTTTGGAACGCACTCGCTTGGTCGAGCGGCTTGCTCGTCAGCGCACTGCTCTCCCAACTGATCTGGGGCCCGTTCTCGTTTGCGGTCTTCGCGCTGGAGCTGCTCAAGGGCGTGTCGGTGGGGCTGGTGGTGGGTGTGGTCACCGGTCCGGTGCTGCGCGACCGGATCGTTCAGTCGTAGATGCCCGAACGCAGGCTGGTGGATCGTGAAGCCCGTTCACGGTCGGCGGACCAAAAGCCGCCTGATCCCGGGCACCCAATCGCCATATCGTGACGATATGGTTGCGTTTTTTGCCGTCGTGTGAGGCCTCTCTCACGGTTCGGCGACAAGTTCACTGACACGTCAGTCTAGTTGAGCTACAAACGCCGGGTTCCTCGGGCCCCCGAAAAACTGACACGTCAGTCTAGTCGTGTCGCGATCGATGCTCGATGTGTCCTGCGCTCCGGTGAGGCAGGCGATCGAGGTCCCCTTCGCCCGAGTGTTTTCAGCATCATGAGCAATCCAACCGCCGCCTTCTTTCGAGTCGAAGGCACCCTGATCGAACGGTCGACCCTCGCGGCGGCCGCGTGGCTCGCCTCCAACGCCCAAGGGCTCGGGGAACGGGTCGCCCGGCTCGGCAACGTCGCGCTCGCGGCACCCTTTTCGATGCTTGGGCTGCAATCCGGTGCCAGTGGCACCCGCCTGACCTGGATGGGTGTGCGGGGCATGAGCGAAGACCGGCTGACGCTGCTCGGCGAGGAGTACTTCGAGAAGTACCTGAAGGACGACGTGCTCGACGTGGGCAAGGAGCTCGTGAAGCAAGCCCGCAAGCAGAACCGCCGCATCGTGCTCATCAGCGACAACATCGAACTCATCGTCGGACCGCTGGCGGAGCTGCTCGGCGCGGACGACCTCATCTGCAACCAGCTGGAGATGCGGAAGAGCAAGGCCACCGGCCGGCTCGAGGATCCGGTCATCGGTGGGAACATCGCCGGTCAATGGGCGCGCAGCTTTGCGTCCGAACACGGCATCGATCTTGGCGCCTCCTGGGCGTACGGCGCGTGTGGCGCGGACAGTCTTCTCTTGAGCGCGATTGGACAACCTTGCGCGGTGAACCCGGATCGCACGTTGCGCCGGCTCGCGAAGGATCACGACTGGCCGGTGGTCGAGAAGTGAGTGGATCGATGGGAACGAATGGCAACGGCGTGAAGAAAAACGGCATGCAGAAGAGCGGGATCCGGCGCAACGGCGCGAAGAACGGCGCACATGCCGGAATCGTGGTCTCCGCGGACGAGCGAGGTGCGCTCGAGATTCGCGATGCCTACCGCGGCAAACATCTGCTGGTGACCGGCGTGACCGGTTTCCTCGGCAAGGTCTGGATGACCATGTTGCTCGACCATGTCGAGGACGTGGGGCGCCTGACCGTCGTCGTGCGTGGCAAGAAGGGCGAAGACGCCCGCGCCCGCTTCGACTGGATCGTCGAGAGCTCCCCGGCCCTGCGACCGCTCCGCGCCAAGTACGGCTCCGAGCTGTGGACGATCATGGCGGAGAAGGTCGACGTGCTCGACGCCCGACTGGTGGAGCCGCTCTGCGGTCTCGACCCGGACGCGGCCGCCGAGCTCATGAAGGACGTGGACGCGGTGGTGCACTTCGCCGGGCTCACCGACTTCGAGCCGGATCCGCGCCACGCCATCGACGCGAACATTCACGGCGCACGCCACGCGGCCGATCTTGCGGCGCTCTCGCCCTCGGGCCGCTACGTACACGTGTCGACGACCTTCGTCGCCGGGCTGCGCAACGACGAGATCCCGGAGTCGATCGAAGTCGGCGTCGGGCCCACCGGCGTCGTGTTCGATCCCGAAGAGGAACTCGCGGCCCTCGAAGCCGGACTCGTCGGCCTCGACAAGAAGTCGGACCGGGTGGACTTCGCCATGGCGCGCGGGCAAGCGCTCGGCTGGCCCAACATCTACACCTACACGAAGGGCCTCTCCGAGCACTTGCTCGAAGGCCGCGAAGACGTCGTCACGACCACCTTCCGCCCGGCCATCGTGGAGTGCGCCCAGAACTACCCCTTCGTCGGGTGGAACGAAGGCATCAACACGTCGGGGCCGATCATCTGGCTGCTGGGCACGAGCTTTCAGCGCTTCCCGGCGAAGGCCTCGAACCACTTCGACATCGTGCCGGTCGACACCGTCTCGCGCGCGATGATGGTGGTGGTGGCCGCCGCGCTCACCGACTCGGCGCGGCCCGTCTACCAGTGTGCCTCGAGCCACATGAACCCGTTCACCTACGAGCGTGCGGTCGACATGAGCGGCATCGCGCTTCGCCGCATCCACCGCAAGAGCGAAGACAGCTGGGAGCGCAATGTGCTCGCGCGACTCGACTCGCACTGCGTCGAAGACGTGGACCGGGAACAAGTGCTCGGCTTCCGCCGGATGCGCTTGGTCGCACGCGCCACCCGCTCGTTCTTGCGCGAGTTCGACCTGTCCAAGAACCTCTCGCCCAAACTCTACGACCGCATCGACGGTGAGCGCGTCGACGCGGATCTCCGCAGCTTCTCCATGAAGTGCCGGACCGCTGATCGGAAACTTGGTCAGGTCGACGAGATGCTTCGGCAGTACCGCCCCTTCATCTGGGACCTGAACTACACCTTCCTCACCGATCATCTCGCGGAAGAAGACGAACGTCTGAGCGACGAAGAGCGCGTGCTCTTCGGGTTCGATGTACCGGCGATCTGCTGGCGCCACTACTGGGTCAACATCCAGGTGCCGGGACTCGACCTGTGGAGTCTTCCGCTGCTCCGCGGTGAGAAGGTCCCCGACGACGAGCCGCTTCCGCGTCCGACGAGCGAGCCGGACCTCCGCCAGCGCACCGGCGAAGTGCCGATCGTGCGACCCGAAGACGTGGGCGCCGATGGCGAACGCGTCGCGGTCGCAGGCTGAACGATTCGAAACCGCCGATCTCGGTCGGCCTTTTTCCCCTTCGAGAACAAGTGTCATGAGCGAACGCATCTTCATCACCGGAGCGACGGGGTTTCTCGGCTCCTACGTGCTCGACCACTACCTGCGCGAGACCGATGCGCGCATCTCGGTACTCACCCGCGCCGCGAACCGCGAGCAGGGCATCGAGAAGCTGTGGAACGCGCTTCAAGTCCACCAGGACGCGAACACCTTCTGGCAGCTCGTCGATCGCGTCGACATCGTCTCCGGCGATCTCTCCTCGCCGAAGCTCGGCATGAGCGAGACGGACTACGAGAAGGTCTGGCGCGAGAGTGAGTCGATCCTGCACATCGCCGCGTCGCTCAACCGCAAGAGCAGCAAGGCGTGTCTCAACCACAACCTCAAGGGCACGCTCGCGATGTGCAAACTCGCGCGCCTCGCCCAAGAGGACCATGGGCTGCGCCGGTTCGGGTTCGTGAGCACCACCGCGATCGCTGGACAGCGCCAGGGCGCGACGCTCGTCGAAGACGAAGTGCTCGACTGGGATCTCTCCGACTACGATCCCTACGCGCGGACCAAGAAGTTCTGCGAACACATGATCGCGGAGCTGCTCCCCGACGTGCGCACCACCATCTACCGGCCGAGCACCGTGATGGGCGACTCGCGCCATCCGCGCAGCACCCAGTTCGAGATGGTGCGCGCGTTCAACACCGTGTTTCAGCTCCCGGTGTTCCCCATCCATCCGGACGCCCGCGTCGACATCGTGAACGCGGACTGGGTCGGCAAAGCGATCTTCGAGATCCACCGCAAGGCGGATCCCGCCCACGACATCTACCACCTCGCAGCCGGCGTCGGTTCGCCGCGCGCCTACGCGCTCGGGCAGGCCATGGCGACGCTCGGTCGCCGGCCGCCGAAGATGGTCCCGCAGCTGCATGGCGCGACGAAGATGGCGTTCGATCTCATCGCGGGGCTGCCCCAGAAGAACACGCTCACCTTCATCGGGTCGCTCTTCAAAGTCTTCCTCCCCTACATCACGTTCGACACGGTCTTCGTGAACGACCGCGCGGTGGACGAGATCAACGAAGCCCCGGCGAGTTTCCTCGACTACGGCCCCGAGTTCGCCGAGTGGTGCCGCGGACACCAGTACCGCTTCCCCTACGAAGCGCTGCCCGCCCGGCCCGTGAGCGTGCCCGTTCGCGGAGTGCACGCGTGAAACGAAAGTCCAAACCGCAGTTCACCCCGCGCGACAAACGTCGCGTCAAGGTCTGGCGCCCGAAGAAGGATCCCGTGGAGACCCCGGCGGCCGCGATGGCCCAGTCGGATGCGAACGGCTCCGAGAAGCCTTCGGACGTGCTGCCGAAGACCTGGGCGGAGATGAAGACCTTCGTCGAGGATCTTGGAGAGAAGGCCGAAGCACGCGACGCCGAGAAGCTGCGCGGCGTGTTCAAGGACATCTTCGAAGCCGGCAAAGAGAAGGTGAAGGGCTACTTCGACGCGGACCGCGCGTTGATGGTCGCCATGAGCGGGTTCATCGAGCTGGCGGCGAGCCGCTACGCGCTCGATCCCGGCGCGCAATGGGCACCGGGCGAACCGCTTCGACTTCTGCTCGCGGGCTACAGCGGCACGCGGAACACCGGGGCCGATGTGCGGGTCGAAGAGATGATTCGGCAGTTCCGCCACCTCTTCGGCGACGACCACGTCGAGCTCTCGATCTACACGCTCGATCCGGAGCTCACCCGCGGGTACTTCCGCACCGTTCGGCAGCTCCACATGCCGAAGGTGTTCCCGCGCTTCCTCTTCGACACGATCCACGAAGCGCACGCGGTCATCGCGTGTGAGGGATCGATGTTCAAGAGCAAGTTCGCCAACGCGCTGAGCACCATGATGGTCGGCGCGATCGGCCTTGCAGCCGCCGAGGGCAAACTCGCGGTCGGCTACGGCGGCGAAGCCGGCAAGATGGACGACTCGCTCGCCGACCTCGTGCGCCGCTACTGCCAGGACGCCCTCATCATCGCGCGGAACGAAGCCAGCAAGGGTGTGCTCGGCAAACTCGGCGTCGCGTCGCGTTCGGGCACCGACACCGCGTGGACCTTCGATCCGGCCGACCCGGAAGTTGGCCGCCGCATCCTCATGGACGCGGGCTGGGATGGAGAGATGGAGATCCTCGCGCTCTGTCCGATCAACCCGTTCTGGTGGCCGGTGAAGCCGAACGTCACCCGCGCCGCGATGAACTCGTTCAGCGGGCTCTACGACGACAGCCACTACGGCAGCGTGTACTTCCATGAAGAAGGCACCGACGTCACCGACGCCCAGGACCGGTACCTGGACGCTTTCGCCGGAGCGACCACGCGGCTGCTCGAGACTCATCAGGTGCTTCCGTGCCTCTTCGGCAGCGAGCAGCTCGACCGGTTCGCGGCCGAAGCGCTCAACGAGAAGTTGATCGAGCGCCTGGAAGGCACACCCGCCTGGGAGAAGTTGCCCGAAGCGGTTCGCGAGAACGGGTTCCCGATCATCGTGAGCGACGACCACGACATGTACGCGATGGTCAGCGCCATGCGCCAGTCGACCTTCATGGTCTCGAGCCGCTACCACGCGTGCGTGATGACCATGGCCGGCGGGGTCATCTCGGCCGGCGTCACGATGGACGAGCGCATCCAGAACTTGATGATCGATCGCGGCACGCCGGGCCTCGCGCTCCAGACCGACGATCCAGAACTCGAGCAGCACCTCTACGACGTGCTGGTGCGCCTCACGTCGGAGCGCGACGTGATTCGCGCTGGGATCGACGACTGCGTCTACCAGAACCTCGAGCGCATGGGCGAGATGGGCATGATCCTCGTCGACTACGTGCGCCGGCATCACCCGGAGTTTCCGTTCCGACCCGAGCTCGGCGAAACCCTCGCCGATGGAACCGCGGGCGACCCGTGGCAACACCTGCCTTCCCTGGCACCTGCGGTCGTCGCACTCGTCGAGCGGGTGCGGGCCAAACGCAACGCCGGCACCAGCAGCGACGCGCCGAAGGCGTCCGCCGAGGCGCGCGCGTGACGGAGCACGTCACCCAGAACGGCGTCGGCACATCCGCCACCGCCGCACCCGAGCGCACCGTCGCTGGACCGGCCACACCGAATGTGGTGCCGCTCTCGACGCGTCTCGGCGCGTGGCAAGCCCGGCTGCTGCGCACCGGCGTGGCCAAACGTGCGACGCGTCTCGTGCGTGACCTGGCGCCCTTCGCTGGTGCGCTTCTCGACGGCGCGCCGCGTCCCGCGGTGCGGCTCGACGTGCCGCCGACCGACTTCATCGGCCGCGCGATGCGGTGGTCGCTGCGGGGCGACGCGCTCGAGGTCGATCTCTGCCGGACGCCCTGCAACGAGATCGGCACGACCGCGCTCGCGGAACTCGAACTGCTCGCCACGCTGGTGCGCGCTGGCGCGGTTGGGGCGCGCGCGTTGATCTTCTACTCGTCGGTTGACCGCGGCTTCTGCGCCGGCGCCGATCTGCGCGAGCTGCACGAGGGCCTCTTGGCCCGCGCCGACGAAGGCGGGCTGCTCGGACGACTTCGCACGGCGCACGAGGTCCGCGGGTTCATCGATCGCATCCACGCGGTCTTCGACACCTTCGACATGGCGCCCATCACCACCATCGCGGCGACCCACGGGTTCGTCTTTGGCGGCGGGTTCGAGCTCGCGCTCACCTGCGATGTGATCGTCGCCGACAAGAGCACCCGGTTCGCGTTCCCGGAGTTGCGCCTCGGGCTCGTGCCCGGCTTCGGCGGCATCCCGCGCCTGCGCCGCGACGTCGGCAATGCGGTTGTCCGAGACGTGCTTCTCACGGGCCGGAGCATCTCCGCGAAACGCGCGCATGAAGTCGGGCTCGTCAGCCAGCTCGTCGGCCGGGGCAAAGCGCTCGGCGTCGCGCGCAAGGTCGCCGAACAAGCCGCGCGCTTCGATCCCGAGACCACCGCGCGGGCCAAAGCGTTCAGCAAACCGTTGCCGCGCGCAGAGCTCGCCCGAGAGAAGGATCTCTTCCTCGAGATGATCGCCAGCCCCGTCGTGGCGGCCGCGCTTCGCAAGTTCGTGGAATCGGACGACGTCCGACCCTACCTCCCCTGAATCTCACCACCTGAGCCCGAACCCGCAACGAATCCGAACTCGATGAGAACCCGCCATGAGCCGTGACGACCTGATCCAGAAGCTGATCGAACTCGCCTCCAAACGATTTGGAAAGCCGGCGAGCGAGATGAAGGCCGGCGACGACTTCTTCCAGACGCTCGGCATCGACTCGTACCAGGCGATGGAGCTCATGACGGATCTCGAAGACGCGCTCGACGTCGAGATCCCCGACTACGAACTCCAGGGCGTCACCACCTTCGACAAACTCGCCGACGTCATCGAGACCCGGCTCTGAACGACCTCCTGATCGTCACCAAGACCTGAAGACTCACCGTGATTCCGCCCGAACGATACCGCTGCCTGGGAGAGCTCCTTCGAGACTCTTTCCTCCAGTACAAGACGCAGACCGCCCTGATCGAATGCGATCGCAAGCGCGAGAGCGAAACGCTCACCTACCTCGAGGTGATGATCCGCGGCGAGCGGCTTGCGCGGCGTCTCGAAGACGCGGACGTGGGCGCGGGCGAACGGGTCGCGATCGTGATGAGCAACCAGTCGAAGTGGCTCATCGCTGCGTACGCCGCGCTCTACCGCGGCGCCGTGCTCGTGCCGATCGACTTCAAGCTCAGCGGCGAAGAACAAGCGGTGCTCCTGCGCCATTGCCGGCCGCGCGTGCTGGTGACCGAGTACCCCGAGTGGCGCGACCTCCCGGAGGCGCTGCAGCCCGAAGCCGAGATCGGACTCGTGATCGTCTCGGAGGTCCCAGAGAAGATCGAGCTGCCTGCGAAGCACGTGCGCTACGAAGATCTCCCGGAGGGCCGAGGCACGTTCGTGCAACGCGAACGCAGCGACCACGCGACCTTGGTCTACAGCTCGGGCACCGGCGGCGCGCCGAAGGGTTGCCTGCTCACCCACGACAACTACCTCGAGCAGTACCGCACGCTCATCGAGCTGTACCCGTTCGAAGTCGGCGACCGCTACTTCTCGGTGCTGCCCACCAACCACGCCATCGACTTCATGTGCGGCTTCCTCGGCCCGTTCGCTTGCGGCGCGACGGTCGTGCATCAGCGGTCGCTCCGTCCGGAGTTCGTGCGCTGGGTCATGCAGACCCGCGGCATCACCCACATGTCCGTGGTGCCGCTTCTGCTGGAAGCGTTCGAACGCCGCATCACCGAGCAGCTCGAAGAGAAGAGCGAGGTCACCCAGCACCTCTTCGAAGGCATCAAGCAGCTCAACGCGTCGCTCACGCTCAGCAAACCCCGCCGCTGGATGAGCCGCCGGCTGCTCAAACCCATCCACGACAAGATCGGGCCGGAGCTGAAGATGCTCTTCTGTGGCGGCGCGTTCGTCGACAAGGCGCGCGCGCAGCTCTTCTACGACATCGGCGTGCCGGTCGTGATCGGGTACGGCCTGACCGAAGCGTGCACTGTGCTCACCGTGAACGACATGAAACCGTTCCGGCCCGACTCGGTCGGCAAGCCGCTCGAAGGCGTGGAGATCGAGATCCGCGATGCGTCGGACGGTGTGGGCGAAGTGTGGGTCAAGAGCCGCACGGTGTTCGCCGGCTACCTCGACGAACCCGAGCTCACCGCCGAGGTGCTTCAGGACGGATGGCTGCGCACCGGCGACCGCGGTTACCTCGATCCGAGCGGGCAGCTGCACCTGGTCGGCCGCTCGAAGAACATGATCGTGACCGCGGGTGGAAAGAACATTCACCCCGAAGACATCGAGGGCGTGTTCGACGGACTCGATTGCGAAGAACTCGTCGTGTTCGCGTCCGGGTTCGTCTGGCCAAAATCGAAGACGAAAGACGGCGCGGCGCTCACGGGCGAAGAACTCGTCGCGATCGTTCGACCCAAAGAAGGCACCCAGCTCCCGGCAGGTGCGCTCGATGACCTGCGCCGACGCAACCAGAGCCTGCCGGACTTCAAGCGGGTTGGCGCCATGCTCGAGTGGACCGACGAGTTTCCGCGCACTGCGTCCATGAAGGTGAAACGCAACGTGCTCGCCGAACAGCTGCGCGACGGCGCCGACCGCTCGAAGTTGCGGAGCCTCTCGACGTGAGCGGTGTGCACCAGACGCTCTCCGGTCCGGGGTTCCTCGCGATCGTCAACGGCGCGGCCGGGGGCGGGCGCTGCAGCAAACGCGCGACCGAAGCGCTCGACGCGTTGCGGGCCAAGGGCCTGTTCATCGACGTGGTCGTGACCCAGCACGCCGGGCACGCGAGCGAGCTGGCTCGTGAAGCGTACGAGCGCGGCGAACGTCACATCCTGGCGGTGGGCGGAGACGGCACGACCTACGAGATCATCAACGGTCTGTTTCCGCTGGTCCTCGAACACCCAGACGACCCCGTCACGCTCGGCATGCTGCCGCTCGGCACCGGCAACTCGTTTCTGCGGGACTTCGGCATCGAGAACGAGGCCGACGCCGTCGCGTCGCTGGCCCGCGGCCGCACCCGAAGCATCGACGTCATTCGGGTCGAACACGCGGGCGGCATCCTGCACTTCATCAACTTGCTCACCGTGGGCTTCGTCACCAACGCGGGCGACCTCACCAACCGCCGATTCAAACCACTCGGCGAAGCCGGCTACTTGCTGGCCGCGATGATCGGCGTCGCCCGCCTGCGGCACGAACGCGACCCGATGCGTGTCGATGGCGAACTCTGGGACGACCACGCCGCGTCGTTTACGTGTTTCGGCAACAGCCAGTTCACCGGCGGCAAGTTCCACATCGCACCACACGCCGATCCCGGCGACGGGCTGGTGGACATCGTGCGCGCACGCACGATGAACCGTCCGCGTTTCGTGAAGAACCTGATCCGTTGCTACGAAGGCCGCCACGTCGAAGACGGGCAGGTCGACGAACGGCGTGCGAAGCGGGTCGAGTTTCTGCAGCCACGCGAACGGCTCGTCATGTTGGATGGCGAGATCCAGAAGCTCACGCTGCATGCCCTCGAGGTGCTTCCGGGCGCGCTGGAGGTGGTGGCATGACCGAGCGGCCACAGAGATCCACACGGCGATTCGACCCTACAGGACCGTTGTGCCCGAGAGCTGGCAACCGACTTTCCGCGGCGACGCAGAACCGAGACGTACGATGAACGCTGCCGACTCCCCCGAGACCACCGGCCCGGCCGACCGACGGACCGAACGTGCGAGCCAGAAGCGCAAGAGCCGCCGCAAGGCGGTACTCGACGAAGCGCGCCGGGTCTTCGCTGCCAAGGGCTACCACCAGACCCACGTCGCCGACATCATCGAAGCCTGCGGCATCGCGCGTGGCACCTTCTACCTGTACTTCGACTCCAAAGCGGCGATCTTTCGCGAGCTGCTCGACTCGCTGCTCGACGAACTCAAAGCCAACATCGTTGGGGTCGAGACCGACGAAGGCGCCCCACCGGTCGAAGCGCAGCTCGTCGGCACGGTGCGCCGCATCCTTGGGACCGTCGTCGACAACCGCGCGCTGACCCGCATCCTCGTGCGCGAGGCCGTCGGTCTCGACGCCGAGGTCGATGCCCGCCTCAAGCTCTTCTACGACTCGTTGCTCGACTACATCCGGGAGTCGCTGGAGAACGGCAAGAAGATGGGCATCGTGCGCGACATCGACACCGAGATTGCGGCCTTCTGCGTCCTCGGCACCATCAAGCAGTTCATGGAGCAGCTTGTCATGAGCGACGACGAACACCTGGCCGACGACGTCGACCGCTCGGCGCTGATCGTGCTCGACTTCAACCTCCGCGGGTTGCTCGAGACCTGACGTGGGGGAGCGCGCGAAGTCGCGGCTTCGGCGCTTCGCGGGCGAGCCGCTCGTTCATTTTCTCCTCGTGGGTGGGCTGCTCTTCGCGGCCCACCGGTACCTGGCGGAACCCGGCGACACCACGTCGCTCGAGATCTCGCCCGACTTCATTCGCGGGCTCGCGCTCGAACACGAACAGCGCACCGGCTCGCCGCCGGAGGACGAAGAGGCGCTGGTGCGCCGGTTCGTGCGCGACGAAGCGCTCTACCGGCAAGCGCTCGCGCTCGGCCTCGACCGAAACGATGTGATCGTGCGCCGGCGGCTCATCCAGAAGATGGAGTTCCTGCTCCGAAGCGGCGCTGCGGTCGACGCGCCGACCGACGCGCAGCTCCAGCACTACATGCAGTCGCATCCGGAACGTTTTCGCACCCGCGAGCGTGTGGCGTTCACCCACGTGTTCTTCAGCGACGAGCGGCGAGACGATCCGCGCGCCGACGCAGAAGCCGTGCGCGCCACCTTGTCGCCGGAGACCGTGCGCGCCGAAGCAGACGGCGACCCGTTCCTGCATGGGTACGTCGTCACGGACCGCTCGGTGCCCGAGATCGCGCGCCAGTTCGGTGAGGGGTTTGCCGCCGCGATCCGAACCGCGCCCCTCGACGGGTGGCACGGGCCGGTGGAGAGCGCGTTCGGGCAGCACCTCGTGCGGGTGAGCGCACGGCGCGAGGGCGCGCTCCCGGAACTCGGGCAGGTGCATCGCCAAGTCGCTGAAGCGTGGGCGGACGAACGCCGAGCCGCCGCCCTCGAACACGCGACCGACGCGCTCGTGCAGCGTCTGAACGTACGGCGCACGCCATGAACGGTCGCGACAGTCGGCGCTGCGTGTCCGTGCCCGTGCTGCCCGTGCCCGTGCCCGTGCCCGTGGTTCGAATCCGAATCCGAATCCGAAGCCCGATCCCAAAGCCGACCCCGACCCCACCCCGTTCGTGGCCGCATCGCCCCGCCGCCTCGCGACTCGTCCTCGGGCTCTTGTGTCTCGGCCTCTGCGCGGTCGCCCCGTCGACCGTACAGGCCCACCCGGTCGGCTTCGGCATGCTCGACGTCGACGCGACCGACCTCGCTTCGGTTGAGGTGCAGTTCCGCTGCGCGGGCCTTCGGGACCGATCGATCGAGGTCCGCATGCCGCCGACCTGCACGCCGCGCGGTCCCGTGCAGACCCACATCTCGAGCACCGGCATCGACCGCACCTGGACCTACGAGTGCACCGAGCTGAACTCGGTCGCACTGCTGGGGCTGCCGGCGGACCTGCAGATCCGCGGACGCGCGGCGCGCTCGGGCGGGGAGACGGTGGCGATGCTCGACGTGTCTCAGCCGGTGCTCGAGTTCGGCGCAGGGCCGAGTGGCCTCGTGGCGTTCGGCAGGCTCGGCGCGGAACACATCGCGGGCGGCTTCGACCACCTGCTGTTCGTCTTCGGGCTCTTTCTGCTGGTCCGCAAGCGCGCGCTGGTCTCGACGATCACCGCCTTCACGATCGGCCACAGCGCCACCCTCGCGCTCTCGGTGCTCGGGCATGTAGCGCTTCCGGCGCCGCCGGTGGAGGCCTGCATCGCGTTCAGTGTGCTCTTGCTCGCGCGCGAAGCGACGCGGACCGGAAGCACCACGCTGCTCTCGCAGAAGCCGGCCTGGATGGCGCTGGCATTCGGGCTTCTGCACGGGCTCGGGTTCGCCGGCGCGCTTCGGGAGGTCGGGTTGCCGCCGGGCGAGGTCGCGTCGTCGCTGCTGGGCTTCAACCTCGGCGTCGAGGTCGGCCAGCTCGCCTTCGTCGCGGCGCTCGTCGTCGGCGCGCTCGGTGTGGAACGGCTGTTCGGCCAGGCTTGGACCGCTCGCGCCGGGGACGTTCGTCGGTACGCAGCCTACGGCGTCGGCGTGCCCGCCGCGTACTGGTTCGTCGAGCGAGTGATCGAACTCGGGTAGCCGCCACGGTCAGCGTCGGCGGCGGTGGACCACGAGCGCCAGCAGGGCGATCGCGAAGCCGAGCGGTGCGGTGGTTCCGCCGGTGCCGGGGGCGCGGCATCCACATCCGTCGTCGCCAGGAAAACGTGCGAAGCCGCCGCGCGGCTCGAAGCTGCACGTCGCGTCGAGTGCACCCTCCGGGTAGATGGCGCACACGCCTTCCGCGTCGTCGGTCTCGAGCGTGCGTTTGAGCGTCTCGCCTTCGTCGGCGCACGCCCACATGGTCGCGTCTTCGTCGTCGGGCGTGTGGGCGAGCCCGAAGAAGTGACCGAGCTCGTGCGTGATGGTGTTCTCGAGGTCGACGTTGCCATCCGTGCAGCCGGCGTCCGGGCACACCGCCCAGCCCCAGTGCTGCTCGTTGATCTCCATGTCGGCGTCGAGAATGGTTCCGTCGCTCAGGCTGAACCACGTCGTGGTCAGCGCGAAGGCGCCAGCGCTGTGTCCGCGTTCACTCCACTCCTCGTCCACGAACTCGAACTGGTTGGTGTTGCCTTCGCCGCTCACGTACGCGGGCCCTTCCCACCGGGTGCGCTCGCCGCGGCGACGCACCTCGAACCCGAGTCGCCGTCCACCGCAATCGATCGAGGTCCAGGACTCGAAGCTTCGGTCGAGAACCCCAAAGAGGAGCACGTCGTCCAGATCCCGGGAACCGTCCTCGTGCACCGTGTAGTCGATGCAGGGCCTGGTCCAATGAAGCGCCAGCCCTTCGTCGATGCAGGGCTGTACGCAGCCTCCGACCCCGCTGACCCGATCGCGCGCCTGGCACCACGCCGACGCGACCGAGGTCTGCGCCGCGAAGGCGAAGCAAGAGGCAACCAGGAGAAGTCGAAGCAACGGCGTCAGGGTACCTGCGGGCTGCCGGCGAATCCAATCCTCTTGCGGACCGGCTCGGAGTTCACACCGTTCATTGGACGTACTCCATGTGCACATGCGCGGAGGAGGCCTCGAACCCGACGCGCACCCGCCGCCGACCGACTTTCAGAACCAACCGGATGTCCGAATCCGCCACCCCGAGCAGGGTCCGGAGCTCGATGCCGATCTGGGTGTTTCCAGACACCGATGCGGCTCCGGTCTGCCAAGGGCCGCGGTCGACTTGCCACCGCTGGATGGCGTGTCGCACCCGTCGCCCGTCACGCATCGATTCCACGCGCAACAACTCGAGTTGGACTGGTCTCTGCGTCTCGACGCGGAGCCACACGCGGTTCTCTTGCCCGTCGGACCGGTCGCCGAACGTGAATGTGATCGGCTGGGTGCGAATCGTCGTCCCGCGCACGACCACGGAGGTCGCCGGCTGGGTTGGCTGCGCTTCGGTGGGGAGCGTCGCCGCGCACGCCATCAGGCCACTCGCCAGCAGCACCCTCCCTGTCCTCACGGCCCGGTTCACAGGCACAGGTTGACCGATGGCTCGGCGGAGCGCCCGCACCTTCCGCGCAATCAGCCCGCGTGGGTCTGGATCAGCTTCGCGAGTCGCGGCACGGCCGCTTCCACGTTCTTCTTGGCGCTGCCGCGCAGGCGCTTGTAGGTGCCTTTCACGAGACCGTTTGTGGACTTGGCGGCTTTGGCGTCGGTGATGTTCAAGAGGGCATCCGCGACGCGGTCGCTGTGCGCGTCGAAGTAGGACGTCACGTCCTGGCCCTTCGCGACGGCTTCCGCGTGGATCGGATCCAGACCCTCCGCGAACTCCGGCAGGAGCCCTTCGACGACGTTCTGGATGAAGCCAGGCTTGATGCCTTTGACGGCTTTGTAGCCGGCCTTGATCGCGGCGCCGCTCAGGCCCCGCTTGTCCTTCACCTCGTCGTCGATCAACTGCAGGCAGTCGGCGATGATGGTGGGCTTCTTGGCTTCGTCGGTGAGTGCTTGGCTCAGGCTCATGATGCCGATTTCTGCGACGAAACGGGTCGGGACGCAACCAGCGGGCGAACCGCCGAACCGCACCGATCGAGGCCGGTCGCGGTGGGCCGGCTTTCCACGTACCGTCCGTTGTCTCTTGGGGCACCGCCCCAAACCCCGTCCGGTGACTGTCATATTCCTAGCGGGCGACCAAGGAGCAGCGATGGCGAGGTTTTTCAAGAAGCGCGGGGAGAGCAAGGGGCTGGCCCCAGGGCAGCTGGTGTTCATCGGTGAGAAGAAGGTCGAGGAGATCGGGGTCCACCTGTTCGACTACGACGCCGAACAGCTCACCGAACAGGAGCTGTCCGAGCTCGCCGAGGCGCGCGACGCCGTCGACTCCAAGACCGTCTCCTGGGTGAACATCAACGGGCTGCACGACACCGCGAGCATTCGGGCGATCGGCGACGCGCTCAACCTGCACCCGCTCTTGCTCGAGGACGTGCTCAACACCGGACAGCGTCCGAAGCTCGAGCTCTACGACGACGTCGTGTTCCTCGTCGTGAAGATGCTTCGCTACGACAAGAAGAAGAAGCTGGTCATCGCCGAGCAGCTCAGCATGGTGCTCGGCAGCACCTTCGTGCTCACGTTTCAGGAGCAGCCGGGCGATGTGTTCGAGTCGGTGCGCAACCGCATCCGCAACAGCCAAGGGCGCATCCGCATGAGCGGCGTCGACTACCTCGCGTTCGCCCTGCTCGATGCCGTGGTCGACAACTACATCGAGATCGTCGAACGTCTGGGTGGTCACGCCGAGGACGTCGAACTCGACGTGCTGGGCGATCCCACCCCGCAGATCCTGTCGAAGATCACGCGGCTCAAGCGCGAGATGACCTTCTTTCGCAAACAGGTCCGCCCCGCGAAAGAAGCCATCGCCCAGCTCTCGAAGCTGGACGTCTCCATCGTCCGGGCAGAAACGGTCCCGTTCATGAAGGAGCTGCTCGACAACACGACCCAGGCGACCGACGCGATCGAGCTGTACCGGGAGATGCTGTCGGACGCGCTCGCGACCTACAACACGGTGGTCAGCAACCGCATGAACGACATCATGAAGCTGCTCACGATCTTCTCGGCGGTCTTCATTCCGCTGACGTTTCTGGCGGGCATCTACGGCACCAACTTCGAGAACCTCCCAGAGCTGAAGTACGAGTACAGCTACTTCATCTTCTGGGGCGTCATGATCGTCGTCGCCGCCGGCATGCTCCTGTACTTCCGCCGCCGCCGCTGGCTCTAGCAGGCCGCGAAGCGGCCTGCTCCCTTGCCCTTGCCCTTGCCCCTGCCCTTGCCCTCTTTCCCTCTGCCCTCTGCCCTCTGCCCCCTGCCCCTGCCCTCTGCCCCTCTGCCCTTGCCCGCTTGCGTGTTCGGTTCGAACTTTCGCGCTCTCGGTCCTCGACGCATTCGAATGGGTTCCGCGAGCATGCGCTCGATGCGGGTCTTGGAGGTCGAGCGTTTGGTCGCCCATTTGCGGGTGGGGGTGATCCGCACCGACGCCGACCTGCGTGTGCTCGGGGCAGGCGAGCGGGCGCTCGAACTGCTCGGTCTGCCCGTGGCGGCCGTGGACGGTTCGTGTCTGGTGGATGTGCTCTCGCAAGCCCTCCAGAAGGGTTCGATTCCGATTCGCGACGCGCTCGTGGGACCGAACCGGGACGTTCGGGTGTGGACCACGAACAGCTCGGTGCCACGAAAGCTCCGCATGACGACCCTCGTCGGAGACGGCGGTCTCTACGTGGTCATCGACGATCTCACCGAATCCATCCGCGAACGCGTCGTCGTCCGCGAGCTGGAGCGGGAGCTCTCCGTCCACCGCGCTTCGCTGCCAGACCGGTCGGCCCGCCTCGCCCACATCCGAGAGTTGATCGGCCTCGCACATCGGGAGATCGAAGACGGCCACGAGCAAGAAGCACGGGACCTGCTCGAGACCGCGCTCGGTCTGATTCAGAACAGTCGCTCGCAACTTGAAGCGCTCGAAGAGCTCACGGCTTGCGAACCTGTTTCCGATACTGAGTCGGGGTCCGACCCGTCCAACGCTTGAACGCTCTGCGGAACGAAGACTCCTCCGAATAGGACAGCAGCGCCGCGATCTCGGCGACGTCCAGGTCTGAGGTCCGCAGGTACCCGCGCGCGAGGGACTCGCGCAGGCTCTCGAGCTCGGCGCGGAACGTCGTGCCCTCCCCCTCGAGGCGCGACTGAAGGGTGCGTCGACTCAGACCGATCACCTTGGCCACGTCGGCAAGCTTCGGCTCGGCGTGTCGAAGCAGCGCGGCGGTGTGGGTCCGCACGAGGCGCAGCAAGTCCGTCCGTGGTTGCGAGTGAAGCTCGGACTGCAGAACCTCTTCGAGGATCTCGTGCAGCACCGGGTCCCGCTGCTCCAACGCGCGCTCGAGCGCAGGCGGGCCGAACGAGATCGCGTCGGTCTCGGCATCGAACACCGGCTGTCGACGGAATGCGCGCTCGAGCGCGTCCGCGTGTGCGGGCGGGGGATGCCGAAAGAGCAGCTCCGCGATCTCGAGGTCGGCACCGGTGGCGTCGCACCCGAAACGGAAGAGCGAGAGGAGGGCAAACTCGGCCCCCGCGGCTGCGACCGACGCGTGGTCCGGATGCGGGGTGAGAAAGCGGACGGTGTACCGCTTCGTGTCCGCGTCGAACCCACCGTCGAAGATCGCGGTGCCATGGAGCACGCGGTTGAATCGGACGAGTTCGTCCAGGCTGTCCTGCATGGTCGGCGCGGTCCGCATCAGATACTCGAGCACCCGGAACTGTCCCTTGGTCCACGTCGTCGCCGCCTGGAATCCCAGGTCGGGGATGACCGCCAGCAGCCGGGTCCAGAGGTCGAGTTCCTCGGCTTCGGAGGTGTTGTCTTGGACCTCGAACTCGATGGGGTGACCGGCGGCCTCGGCCGCGTTCAGGAGCGCTCGAACCACAGTACGAGAGACAGCCATGCGTGCATCGTAGTGCCGAAAAGGGCCGGCGCCCTTGGTATCCAACCTCCTCGAACGAATGCGCGAATGGTCCGGAACGGCGGACGTTTTGTCCCTGCCTGGTTGGGTCAGGCGCGGGTGCAGGCGGCGGCGGCGGCTTGGGCGTCGGCCGGGCGCCCCGTGGCGATGAAGAGCAGCTCTTGGTTGCGGGTGTGGCTGACCTTGCCGACCTTCTGTCCGCTCGGATCGTGGATCCCGATCTTCGCGCCGACGTAGCGGGCGTGGTCGATCGCGACGACTTCCACGTGCCCGCGGGGGGAGAGCATCTCGATCAGCTGGTCGCGCGAGAGGTAGCCCTCGTCGTTGAACGACACCACGACGTGCCGAACGTCGAGCGCGTCGAGCACTTCTTTCAGCGCGCCTTCGATCGCGCGCTTGGAGTTGAAGGCGCACTTGCGGGTCTTGCGATCGATGCGCTTCTGCGCGACGCCGTAGGCTTCCGGCGCGTCCCAGCGCACGAGCGTCTCCCACACGTGGTAGTTGCCGAGGTAGCTGTGCTGGTTGTACGGCGGGTCGAGGTACGCGGCGTCGGCCGGAGTGGTGCGCGCCACCGTCGCGGCGCTCTCGAGGTGGGCGCGGCCGGTGCCGGGCACGAGTTCCGGCATGCGGAGTTCGAGATCGTTGTGCGCGCGCCGCGCCCACTGTTTCAGGTAGGCCATGTGCACGCCGGTGGTGCTGTCGACCCGGTCGGCGGCTTCCATCAGCGCGACCATCACGACCGCGCGGGTGTCTTCGTCCAGATCGAGGTCGTCGAGCCCGTCACGCATCGCGTCGATGCGGGCGCCGTTCTTCGGCTGGAAGAAGCGCGCGTCTTCACAGAAGGTCTTCGTGAAGTAGCCGGGCTTCGGAGGCAGGGCGGCGAGCTCCTTCAGCGCGCGCTTCACCCGAGGTGTCACCTTGGCGGGATCCGCCTGCACGTAGCAGCGCGCCAGGGTCGCGGCGAAGGTGAGCTCGTCGCAGGAGGTGACCTGGTGGCCGGCTGCTTTGAGCGCGCGTCCCACCCGGGCGGTGCCACTGAACAGATCCAGCACATGGTGCGCGTCGGGCAACGCGCCAAAAAGCGCCGTCAGCTGAGGGAGCAGACGGCGCTTGGAACCGAGGTACTTGATCATGGTGGGAGCTGCATGCGCCCCCGCGTTTGTTGGCGGCTGCTAGACGACTTCGACGGGGCCGTGGTCGTCGCAGTGATCGCCGTGCGGGTGGTGCAGGTGGCCATCCACGATGTAGCAGGTGTGGTCGCCGTGCGGGACCGCTTCGTGTCCGCAGTCGACACCGTGTTCGTGGTCGCCTTCGTGCGAGGCACACGAGTGGGGCTTGCAGCCCGCTGGGTTGTCTTCGGTCACCTCGAGCGCGTGCTCTTCGATCGCACCGTCCGCCTTGGCGTGGTGCAGATGTCCGTCGTGCACGAAGTCGACGTGGTCCCCGTGTTTGACCTGGGTGTGTCCACAGCCTTCGCCGTGTTCGTGGTCGTGGTCTTCGTGGTCGTGCATGAGCGGGCTCCTTGGTGGGTCAGTGGTGACTGGCGTGTTCGATGGCACTGCGGACGAGTTCGGCGACGTGGTCGTCGGCGAGTCCGTAGTAGATGTGTTTTCCGTCCCGGCGACGGGTGACGAGGCGCTGCGAGCGCAGCACCTTCAGGCGCTGCGAGATCGTCGACATGGCGTCGCCCATTTCGGCGGCCAGGTCGCTTACGCAGTGCTCTTCGCAGAGCAAGCAGTGAAGGATGCGAAGGCGACCGGGATCACCCGCTGCGTGAAAGATCGCGGCGGCGCGTTCCAGAACATCCGGGTCGATCGATTCGTGATCGACGCCTTCGTGTTCGTGTTCGCACGCCTCGTCTTCCAGAGGGTCGGCGGACTCGACATCGATCAGCATGGGGCCTCGTCTCACATCCTCCATCACTTGAATGAATGATGAAGTGTTGAATCGAACAGGTCAAGGGGTCAGACGGCGATGCGGGACCGGTCGGGGCTCGCCGTCGCAAAGAAACCATGAATTCCGAACAGATAGAGCATCCGCGCCACGACCGCGGCGCAGATGCCGAGGGCGAGCTGTTCGAGCGGATGGTGCAGGTGCGGCTCGATTTCGACCCGCAGCGCGATCGGAAGCTCCGACCATTCGACGAACCCACCGGCGCCCCAGGCCAGCGTCAGCACGATGCCGACGAAGAGCAGCGCTGCTTTGCGGCCGTGGCTGCGTGCGAGGTGGTTGGCCATCGTGAGATGCAGTGCAGGGCCCAGCAGCAACCCCGCAAGAACGGCCCCTGCGGGCAGGCCGCGGGCGATGAGTACCGCTGCGAGCGGCGTGACCGCGACCGGGCACATGTAGCTCGGGACCGCGACGAGGGTCACCACCAGAAACGCGGTCCCAAGAGAGACCTGGGCGAGCGCTTGAGGGGGAAGGAGCACTTGGACGTACGCGGCGGCGAGCAACCCGATCAACGTCCACGGGACGGTGCGCGCGAAGAGCCGATCGAGCTGCGGCGCGAGCGTGGTGGGCTCTTGTTTCTTGCGGCTGTGCCGGACGAGCGCGCCGGCGACGAGCGCGATGCCGATCGCGTTGGCGACGCGAAGCGCCGCGAACGATTCCCCGAGCAGCCGCGTCGAGACGGCGAGGGTCTCGATCGCAGCCAGCGGAACCAATACCGAGAGCACACGCGAACCGAGCTGGGTGCGTTCGAGGCTGGTGCGGAGCAGCGCGACGGCGAGCAGTGCGACCACGAGCACGGGCGCGACTTCGAGACCGAGCTCGACGAATGCGTCGACGGTGCGCCAGCGGATGTCGCCGGCCGGACCGACGGGCCCTCGAGCGAGCACGACGAGCATCAGCGCGCCACCGATCGCCAGGAGGTCGACGACCCGCGAACGCAGTGGGATCGGCCCGTCGTGCGACCGCGCGTCGGCGCCGTGGGAGTGCGAGACCACGTGCAAGAGCAGTCCGCCGGTGACCGCCGCCATCCACGGTGCGACGGGCACGTAGAGGCTCGTGGGAAGCACCCGCACGAGCAGCACACCCGCGACGCTCATGCCGGCCAACCACGCGGCGCGGGTGAGGGCGACCTTCGTGCCGCGCGGCAGGTAGGCGATGACGACGAGCGCGGTCACCGGCACCGCGTGGGCGGCGAGCGCGAAGAGCACGTCGAAGTTCGGGCCGCCCGAGAAGCGGGAGAAGCCCTGCCGCGCGTACCAGCCGAGCGCGAGGCCATCCATGAGCTTGTGCAGACACAAAGCCCAGAAGCCGAGCTCGAGACCCCACTCCTTCCGTGCCGGATCGGCCGCGTCGACGTCGTGTGTGTGGAACCGGTCGAGAAGGCGCGCGGCACCGAACGCGATGCCGAACACGACCAGTGCGCCGATGCCGGCCCCCACGAATGCTTCGGGCAGCAGGTGCATGAGCACGACCGCGAGCGCGGCCACGACCGCGAACGTCTGCAGCCCGTGCATGGCCCAACGTCGACGGCCCAGCGCGAGCAACGCACCGAACACGACCGAGAGGACAGAGATGGCCAAAGCGGCGACCATGCTGCACCGTACGCAACCGGGTCGTTTTTGCAACTGGGTTGTGGTTGCTGATGGCGGGGGTGCGTGGGATGCTGTGCGGGTGGCCAGTGTCGACGAGCTGAAAGCCGCGCTCCGGGCCCATGGGCTCCGAGCGACCGGCGCCCGCATGGCGGTGCTGGAGTTGCTTCTGGCAGCGACGCGGCCGCTCAGCCACTCCGAAGTGAACGACGGTCTGGCCGCCCGCGGGTTCGACCGCGCGACGCTCTACCGCAACCTGAGCGACCTGGTCGAAGTGGGCTTGGCGAAACGCTCGGACCACGGCGACCACGTGTGGCGGTTCGAGCTCGCGAGCGAGAAGCGCCACCAGGAGCATCCGCATCTGCTCTGTACCGAGTGCGGCACCGTGGCGTGCCTCCCGATCGAGTCGGTCGCGGTGACGGGCGTGGCCCACGTCGAAGAAGTGCAGCTGCGCGGCCTCTGCGACACCTGCGCCGACTAACGCAACTCGTAGTCGCAGTGGCCTTCGCCGTTGAAGTGTCCCGTCGTGCTCAGGGCGCCGATCATGTACGCGCGCAGGTCGGTCGTCGGAATGTCGAGGTCGCCTGGGTCGTAGGTCAGGGGGGCGCCGTCGATCAGAATCGGTGCGCCTTCGGCGTCGCGCATGTCGACGATCGATTGGGAGGCGAGTTCCTCGAGCGTCACGACGCCGTCGTCTCCCGCCACCGCCGCGATGGGATCGAAACGCAGCTGCGGATCGTCGTGGGCGTAGCTGTCGAAGAAGAGGTGGTCGAAGTGCACGGTGAGCTGCACACCACTGACGCCGCTCTCGCGCACGACCAGACCATCGGTCTCGTCCATGCCGTTGATGCAGCCGGTGTTCTCGATGGAGGCGTCGAACTGCCAGGAGAACGCCACCGACTCCTCGCCGCGGGTGGCGGTGCCTTCGATCCAGAAGGAGTGGCCACCGGCTGCCATGGCTTGCACGTCGTCGGCGGAGATGTCGCCCACGCCGCGGCTCGCCGAAGTGGCGGGCGCGAACTGGTACGACACGCGGTCCCAGCGGCGCGAAGGCACGTTCTCGAAGCGCCAGGCGATCGGCTCGCCGAGATGCAGGTCGACGACGACTGGATCGGCCATGACGAGCGCGTCGTCTCCGTCCGAGGCGCGCACGTGGATCTCGGAGACGGAGACCAGCACACGATCGAATGCGATGCGCCAGCCATCGGTGAAGGCGATCAGCCCCTCGCCTTCACCGACCGGGAAGCCGACTTGGCTGGCTTCTTCACCGGAGAGTTGGACTTCGAGGGTGCCGGTGGACCCGCTGCCGCACGCAACGATGGCGAGAAGGATCAGGGAGCCGATTCCAGCTCTCCGCGGGCGATGGGTGTTGTTCATGGTCATGTCGTTGAAGCTCGAGTCTCGTTGTTGTTGAGTTAGGGCGCCTGGTAGGTCGCCGAAAATGCAGTGGGTCGCCGCGCGCCGACGCGGAGCGCGGCGTGGGCCTGGCCGTCCAGGGCGAACTCGCCGTCGACCCGGTCGAAGTCGACGCCGTCGAGCCAGACGCGCGCATCGACCAAGAGCTGGAGTGTGCCGCCTTCGGCAAGGCTCGCGTCGAGGTCGATGTTCTGGACTCGGCGCGCCATGGGGTCGTCGCCGAGATCGAGGCCGCCGCTGAAGGGCACCTCGGTCTCTCCTTGGCGGGCCGTGCCCTCGACCCAAACATCGAAGCCGCGGGTTGCTTCTACGTGCCGATCGACCGGTGGCAGGATGCCGACCGACAGTTCGGTGGCGCGGCCTTCTTCGGCCAGCGTCGCGATGATCTGCGGCTCCGGCGCGAGGGCGTCGACGAGGAACTGATCGAGCACCTCCATGCGCACGATGCGGCCATCGAGTGCGTCGAAGCCGCCGTGGGCGCGGGCGACCGACGTGGGCCAAAGGCGCAAGGCCATGGGCACTTCGTCGCGGGGTGCCAACGCGTAGATGGGTCCGAGCACGATGCGCGCTTCGGTGAGCTCGACCTGCCAACCCGCAGAGGTCGCGAAGGACCGCGCCGCGTCGCTGCCGCCGATCGCAAAAGACGCGTCGACGATCGGCGCGCCGGTTCCCGCGCCGCACCCAGGGGTGGGGAGAAAGGGCAGGGCGAGCGCGAAGAGCACAGCGATTCTCGAGGACAGCACTGCGCTTCGGTGAGCTGGCACTGCGCTTCGGACGCAGAGCACGGGCAGCTGGATGGGGCGGGTCATGGGGTCTCACTTGGGTTCGACGGCGCGGACGCGTCTTCTTGGGACACACTTCGGAACGCTTGGAGGTCCAGGTGCACGGTGAGGCTCGTCATGACCTCGAGGGGCGGACCCGCGGCGAAGTGGCGGGCCGGGCGCAGCGAACCGAAGTCGTCCGCGGCGAAGCGCGACTCGTACTGCAGCTCGACCGCGCGGTAGCGCGTGTCGAGCAGGTTGCGGACCGCGATGTCCAGTTCGAGCCAGCGCCAGCGCATGCTGCCGGCGGCATCCACCACGAAGATGCGCTGAGACAGCTGCTCGTTCGGCAGCGGGCGCCGACCGATGAGGCTGGCACCGGCGGCGAGCCCGAAGACGACACCGTCGTTGCGCACTTTGACTTCGCGGCGAAGCGCGGCGTCCAGCCGTCCAACGAAGCGGGGTACGAAGGGCAGTCGGGGGCCGCTCGTGAGATCGAACGGTCCGGCCCCATCGAGCGCCTGGTGTGCTTCGGTCCACGCGAAGCTGCCGAGCAGGTCCACCCAATCGTCCAGGTGAACCCCGAGCGACGCGAACGCGCCGAACCGTTGGGTCTCGCCGAGCGGCACGTTGCGTCCGAACTCGGAGTCGAAGAGCAAATCGCGATCGACGTTCGTCCAGAACGCGCCCGCCCGCGCGTCCAACTTCACGTCTCCCACCGTTCGGAGCAGGGACAAGCCACTCTCCACGGAACGCGCCCGGGCGAACGGTGCCGACTCGCCTTCGCTGAGCGCGCGCGCATCGCTGGATCGACTCCCGAGACCGAGGCTGGTGGTCCAGTCGAACCCCTCGAGCAGGTGAACCGCGGCGCTCAT
Source organism: Deltaproteobacteria bacterium (assembly GCA_034670305.1). GTDB lineage: Bacteria > Myxococcota_A > Polyangia > Polyangiales > Houyiibacteriaceae > JAXMNT01. Next base: position 68,354 of record JAXMNT010000020.1, on the reverse strand, counting down.
CCTCGGCAGCAACGCGATGCCGAACGCTTCGGTGGACTGTTCCGGCAGTCGTTCGCCGACTCGGTCCATCTCCGGTTGGTTGTGGTCCACGGTGGAGAAGACGAACCCTGCGATCCGCGCACCCGCGCGGACGGACAACCGGGGCACCCGCAACACGCCGGTGACGTGGGCGGCGACGTGGGTGAGCGCGAGGTCGTCGTCGAACACCACCGAATGCGGTTCACCCGTGCCGCGCACCCGAAACATCCGGGACTCGCCGCGGTCGTGGCGCGCGAGGTAGCCAAGCTCCAGCTGTTGCCGAAGGCCGCGCAGTGGACCGCGCCGGACGAGTGCGTCGGTGACGTAGTCGCCCCGAAGTCCGACGGTGACGGTGTCGGTCAGCTCGTCGAGCCCATCGCCGCGCTCGTCGAAGAGGGTGCCGGTGAAGTTCTCTCGGAACCGGTTGCGTCGCAGCTGGGCCCATACGACTTGCCGGTACCGCTGGCCGGGACGCCGCCAGTCCAGGTGGGCGGCGACGAGGTGCCGGGAAGCCGAGCCGCCTTGGTTGTTGTCGTCCGTGCAGAAGAACTGGGCGTCGCTGTCCGAGGCACAGGGGAGGGCGCGGGCCGTCACGCGGTCGGACCGAACCACCCCGGCGGAATCGAAGCGGAGCGCGTGGCTCGCGAGGGTGATGTGGTACCTGAGCCGGCCGTCGCCGCCGCCCCACCGCGCGAGCAGCCGCACGTTGCGGTGCTGTCGGTTGATGCCGAAGCCTGCGCCCGACTGGACTTCGAAACCGACGAACCGTTGTTCGTCCTGCGCGAGCAGCAGCAACGCGCGGCGGCGCGCGTACGATCCGTAGCCGCCCAAGATCTGCAGGCCGGGTTCGTCCGCGCCGAGGCGGTGTTCGACGGTGCCCGCGAGGGCGAAGTCCCCTTGCGCCGGGTCGAACGGACCCGGGAGCAGACGCAGGCTCTCTACGAGCTCGGGGATCAGAAAGTGGCTGTCGGCGTAGCCGTGCAGGTGTGCGTTGCTCGGTTCGTTGAGCGGGATGCCATCGACGAGCACCTCCACGTCCTGCCCCTCACCGGCATCGAACCCGCGCAGGTAGATGCCGCTCGCTTTGCCTTCGCCGCCATGGTTCGCGAGCACGATCCCAGGCGCGAGCGTCAGGTTCTCTTCGGCGGATCGCCGGGGCACCGAACGGAAAGCGGTGAGCTGGATGTCGGACTCACTCGCGGCGGCCGGCGGCCGCTCGACGACATCCAGATCCGTCCACCCCCGCGCCCCGAACGAACCGGCTTCGGAGTCGGAGTCGGAGTCGGCACCGGCACCAGCTTCGGAGTCGGAGTCGGAGCCGGAGTCGGCGTCGGAGTCGGCATCGGCATCGGCATCGGCATCGGCATCGGCATCGGCATCGGCATCGGCATCGGCATCGGCACCGGCATCGGCATCGGCATCGGCATCGGAGTCGGCATCGGCCTCGGCATCGGAGTCGGCGTCGGCGTCGGAGTCGGCTTCGCCATCCGCTTCGGAGTCGGCCTCGGCTTCGGCGTCGGCCTCGGCGTCGGTCTCAGCCCCCACGTCGGCCGCCACTGGCGCCCGGAACCGCACTGCGTACTGAACCCGCGCCGCCACGGGCACGCCATCCACCGTCGCCGGGCGGAACACGATCTGCGCGACGTGGGCCAGCGCCGCTCGACGAAACAGGACCGATGGGAGAGGCGCGGTCACCACTTGGGCGCCCGTGAGCACGCCGTCGGCGTCGACCTCGAGCGAGAGCACGACCACCACCTCTCGCGGCCCCTCCGGCGCCCCCGCGGGCCAGGCGACGGCCGGCGCGTGCCCGACGGACGGCGGCACGCGTTCCGGGGTGTTGTTCTGTGCCGACGCGTTCGAGGAGAACGCAACGAGCAACAGCACCACGGAGACTCCGGACGCGAACTGCGCGGAAGAAGAGGGCATGCGAAGGCAACGCTTCGTTGGAGAAGGAAGAGCCCAGCTCGAACTCGAGATCGAGCGGACACGAATGAAGACGGAGGCAGGGATGCCAAAGATCCCGCTTCACGGAATGGCGAGCGGCGATCTCAGGCAGAGATCTCAGACGGATCTCAAGACCTGATCTCAAGACCTGGGTCGCTCACGAACGATGGTTTCGGAGGTCGTTCAGACCGGAGGAGCGCGCGCGTTGGCGGTCCGGACCAAGGTCCGGCCGGCGGGCGTCCACGGCGACGGGAGCGCCGGCGGCACGCCCAGGCGGGTCGGTGGGACCAGCGGCGGTGCCAGCGCGCCTTGCGCCATCATCTCGTCGTGATGGGCAAAGCTGCCCTCGCCGTGCGCCTGGGAAGACGGCCCGGTCGATGGGTCGCTGTCGTCTTCCGGCTCGGGGTGGGGGTGGGCGCGTCCCTGTTCGTGCGCGCGTTCGTGCGCGTCGTGGGTGTGCTCGCCCAGGTCCTCGTGCATCACCAGATGCGCCAAAGGAAGAAACTCCCCGCCCAGGATCCACAACAGCAGCCCAAAGGCGGCGTCGGTCCGGCGGTAGGCAGGGGAGGTCACGATCGGACTATACGACTCAGACGCCTGGACGGATCAACCTTCTTGACCCGCAGCGGCTGGGACCCGAGTCAGGCCTTCTTGGCCGCCTTCTTCTTGGCCGCCTTCTTCTTGGCCGTCTTCTTCTTGGCCGTCTTCTTCTTGGCGGCCTTCTTCTTGGTCGCCTTCTTCGTGGTCTTCGCGGCGCGGCCCATGGAGGTGGTCCACTTGCGGATCTCGGAGCGGAACCACTTATCGGCTTCGTCGGTCCACGTCATCTTGCGCAGGTGCGAGACGGTGTGTTTCTCGATGTCGGTGTACTTGCCGCCGTCTTTGACCAGACCGAGCAGCATCTTCGCGTCGTCGAGTCCGATGCGGCCGTCACCCTTGCCGGCGACCGCTTTCTCGGCGGCTGCGACGAGCGCGGTGTCGAGCTGTTTGGCCGGCTTCTTCTTCTTGGCGGCCTTCTTCTTGGCGGCCTTCTTCTTCGGCTTCTTCGGTGAGTTCGCCTCGCGTTCGCGGCGCAACGCCAAGAGCTCGTGCGCGCGCTCCGGGGTGATCTCTTCGATCGTGTCGCCGCGGCGTAGGGACGCGTTGGTCTCGCCGTCGGTCACGTAGGGGCCCCAGCGGCCTTCCTTGAGGACGATCTTGCCTTCGCTGACCGGATCGGTCCCCAGCTCCTTGAGGACCGGGGTCTCTTTCTGACCGCGGCGGCGCTTCGGCTGCTTGAAGAGTTCGAGCGCCTGCTCGAGCGTCACGGTGAAGATCGCTTCTTCGGATTCGAGGTTCCGGTTGTCGGTGCCCTTGGTCACGAACGGACCGAAGCGGCCGTTGCGGGCCTGGATCTCCACGCCGTCTTCCGCGACACCCACGGTGCGCGGCAAGGAGAGCAGCTTGAGTGCTTCCTCGAGCGTGACGGTCTCGGGGTCCATGGACTTGAAGAGGCTCGCGGTCGCAGGCTTCTCTTTGTCTTTGCCGCCTTCGCCGAGCTGCACGTAGAGCCCGAAGCGCCCGGCGCGCAGCAGCACCTTCTTGCCCGTGTCTGGATCGGTGCCGAGCTCGCGGTCGCCACTCGGCGCCTCGAAGAGCTCGATGGCCTTCTCGATGGTGAGCTCGTCCGGCGCCATGTCGTCCGGCACGCTCGCGGTCGCGCCTTCTTCGCCGACGACCTGGAGGTAGGGGCCGTACTGACCGATGCGGACCACGAACTCGCGGCCGTCGTCGGCTTTGCCGAGCGGGATCGTCTCGAGGCGTTTGGTCTCGTCGAGGTCGATGTCCTCGAGCTTCTGCTTCACCCGGACTTCGAGGCCCTTCTTGGCGTCGGAGTCGCTGGTGTCGTCGCCCAGGAAGAACTTGCGCAGGTACTCGTTGCGGCCAGCGGCGCCGCTCGCGATCGCGTCGAGATCGTCCTCCATCCGCGCGGTGAACTGGTAGTCGACCAGGTCCGCGAAGTGATCTTCCATCAGTCGAACCACGACGAACGCGGTGAAGCTGGGGATGAGCGCGCGGCCCTTCTTCCAGACATAGCCGCGGTTCTGGATCACCGTGATGATGGACGCGTAGGTGGACGGCCGGCCGACCCCGAGCTCTTCGAGCTTCTTGACCAGCGTGGCTTCTGTGAAGCGCGCGGGCGGCTGGGTCTCGTGGCCCTTGGCCTCGAACGGACCGCCGCCCAGCTTCTGTCCCTGAGCGAGCGGCGGCAACGTGCGTTCCTTGCTCTCGAGCTCGGCCTCCGGGTCGTCGCTGCCTTCGACGTAGGCCTTGAAGAAGCCGGGCGCGGTCCAGGTGAGTCCGCTGGCCGAGAACATGGCTTCCTGCCCACCGGGCGTCTTCGCCAGGATGCGCACGCTGACCTGTTCGCCCTTGGCGTCGTTCATCTGCGAGGCGACGGTTCGCTTCCAGATGAGCTCGTACAGGCGGGATTCGTTCTTGCCGAGACCGCGCGCGACGTCGTCCGGGGTGCGGAACGAGTCGCCGGCGGGGCGGATGGCCTCATGGGCCTCTTGGGCGTTCTTGACGGAGCGGTTGTACTGACGGGGCGCCGCGGGCACCTCGTCTTTGCCGTAGAGTTCCGCGATCTGCGTGCGCGCGGCGTCGAGCGCCGTCTGCGACAGCGTCGTGGAGTCCGTACGCATGTAGGTGATGAAACCGTTTTCGTAGAGGGACTGCGCGACCCGCATCGTCGTCTGCGCACCCCAGCCGAGCTTGCGGCTCGCTTCCTGCTGAAGCGTCGACGTCATGAAGGGCGGGGAGGGTCGACGGGTGGTCGGCTTCTTCTGCACCTGGGCCACTTCGAAGGTGGCTTGTCCGAGGTCCTGCACCAGCTTTCGGGCCGCGGTCTCGTCGAGATGTGCGACCGTCGTCTTCTTCAACTTGCCGTCGTCGCCGAAGTCCTTGCCGCTGACGACCCGCTTGCCGTCGATCTCCAGCAGGTGGCCCGGGAACTTCGCGTCGGACGCCGCGAACTCGCCGTCGACGTCCCAGTAGCTCGCGCGGCGGAACGCCATGCGCTCGCGTTCCCGCTCCACGACGATGCGGGTGGCGACACTCTGCACCCGGCCCGCGGAGCGGCCTTTGGTGCGGCGCCACGTCATCTTGCTCATCGCGAAGCCGTAGAGCCGGTCGAGGATTCGGCGGGCTTCCTGCGCGTCGACGAGGTTCTGGTCGATCTCGCGGGGCTTGCCGACCGCCTCGAGGATCGCCTTCTTCGTGATCTCGTGAAACACCATGCGCTTCACGGGCACTTTGGGCTTGAGCACCTCGACGAGGTGCCAGGCGATGCTCTCTCCTTCGCGGTCTTCATCTGTCGCGAGCAGGAGTTCGTCCGAACCCTTCAGGATCTTCTTCAGTTCGGCGACGGTCGACTTCTTGCGGGCGTCGACCACGTAGATGGGCAGGAAATCGTTCTCGACGTCAACCGCGTAGCCGTCGATGTACACGTTCTTCTTGCGCTGCTCTTTCGAGAGCTGCTTCGGGACGGCGAGATCCCGGATGTGCCCGACGGACGACTCCACCACGAAGTCCTTTCCGAGGTACTTCCCGATGGTCTTGGCCTTGGCAGGGCTCTCTACGATGACGAGCGTTCGCGACACGAATTCCTCTGAGTTTTCGGTGGTTCAGCAGGGCGAGACAGGCGTCTGTGCCAACTGGCGGAACCCCGCTTCACGGGTGATGGACGAGCCCACCTAGAGCGCGAGGCCACCTGCTGTCAAATGGACCTTGAGACATGCGGCTCGCTGCTTTCGGGGAAAGCTGTGCAATATCAGCACCTTGTGGCTGATGAGAATCGGAGTCGGGGAGCAGACTGCGCTGCGGGCGGCGGCGCACCCTCCAACCCGAGGGGTGAAACGGTGCTCGAGATCGAGCCAGCGCTCACCCAGACGACGAACGCCCCAAGCCGCGACGATCGACTCGGCGCGGGTGGGGCGTTGGGATGATCAGCGGAAGTGCGTCAGGCGCTGGCGACTTCGTCGTCGTAGATGCCCGCGGCTTCGGCGGCTTTCTGCTTCGCGACGAACTCTTCCGCGCACTTCGGGCATGCTTTCGCTTCTTTGGCGATCTCGTAGCCAGCCCCGCCGGAGTCGTCGAACGTCTTCATCTTGCGGCCCACACGCATTTTGTGCGCTTTGGGACGGCTCGGGTATTCGGTCGGTCGGGTTTCCACGGTCACGCGGATACACGGGGTGCGCGGGGCCTGAACGGCCTTGCAGAGTTCGCAGCGGTACATGTTTTGGTCGGGGTAGGGCCCAGCGAGAGTGCCGGGCCGACCGACATAACTGATCGCAGACAGAAGGGCAACGCGTCGATCGCCTGAGAACTTCCCGGGCCCACACACGTATAACCGAGCACGATGCGCTTCAGTCTCTCGATGCTCACGGTCGTTCTGTTGTTCCTGGTCGCCCCCCCGAGCGACGCCGAGGCCGAGTCCTGGTGCGCAAGCCCTCTCGATGTCCATGAGTGGGGCGTGCAAGCGTTCGACGGCGCGGGCGCTCAGGTGACGGCCAACTTGCCCGGCTGGTTCCATCGACGGGCCGGTGGGGGCAACGCGGCGGGTCCGCCGGCCCGGTCGCTTCCGGCCGACAGCGGACAACGTGCGCTGCCGGTGCTGCACTTCTACGGGCGCAACAGCATGTCCTCACCCGTCCCGCTCGGCATCGAGGTGGGCTTCCGGCAAGGGCGTGCGAGCCACTGGTATCCGCAGGTCGACACCTTACGTCCACGTGCGGGCGCTGCGCCCCAGCTCACCTGGGAGCGGCTGAACCTCCACCCCGAAGCCACGCACACCCCCCATGTCTCATCGACGCCTTGGGTGGACGAGCTGCGCGGCTTCGACGCGCTCTGGGTCAACGGGGCACGCGAGAGCGAACGGTTCGTCTTCTACGAAGGCAGCACCCGGGAGCAGGTCGCGATCCGGATCGAGCGCGGGCCCGAATGGCGCCCGGGTCGTCGACATCTGGTGCTCCACAACCGCAGCACCCATCCGGTGCACGATGTTTTTCTGACCCACCGGGAAGGCGGTCGCGTCTACGTGATCTTCGCGCCGACGATCCCCGCCGGTCGAAGCGCGGGCTTCGTACTCGAGTCGCACCAGAAGTCGCCGGGCGCGCTTGCGGCCGCCACCCGAGACCGACTGAGGGCACGCCTCGTCGACACCGCGCCGCCCCCCGCGCCCGACTGGGCCAACGAGTGCGTGATGATGCGCGACCCGGCCACGCCCTTTCGCGCGAGCGAAGGACACCGGCTCTACCCCCACGAGGTGGATGCGGTTCTGAACATCTGGGCCGCCACGTTCTTCGATCGGCCGGGCACCACGGTGACCTACCGAGAGGACACCGCGTACCTCGACCACATGATGCCGCTCGCGCTCTACACGGACATGATGAACTTCGTCCGTCTGCGCCGCCTCGGGCTCGCGGTGTGGACGGGTGTGTCCCTGCCGTGAGCGCCTGAGGCGAGGCCCGCGGAAGCCGACGCGGAAGCCGAAGCCGACGCCGAAGCCGACGCCGACGCCGACACCGAAGCCGAACCCGAAGCCGAAGCCGAAGCCGAAGCTGAAGCCGAAGCCGACGCCGACGCCGACGCCGACACCGAAGCCGAAGCCGAAGCCGAAGCCGACGCCGACGCCGAAGCCGAAGCCGACGCCGAAGCCGAAGCCGCCGGCAGGCGCCGAACTCCCTACGTCAGACGTGGATGCTGTTGCTCACCCGCGACGGCATCAGGTACGGGTACGAGAGGATGCGCTTGTCGTCGTCCTTGGCGATCGCGGCTTCGGCTTCGTCGAGCGCGGCCTTCAAGGCGGTCTCGAGCGGCGCCACGCGCGGGTCGGTGAAGTGACCGTCGGGGTAGTACCCGACCCGGTTCAGCTGCACTTTGAAGATCGTGTAGAACAGGTGCATGCCTTCGTACGCCGACTGGTAGGGAGGCCACATCGCTTGAAGGGTCTCGACGGTGTCGGCGTCGGTGCCGGTCGGTCCGGGTCCGAACGCGGCGGCCTGGACGTTCGGGGCGTAGGCGAAGAAGTCGTACGAGGTGTAGTTGAACGCCGCGTGGAAGACGGTGCAGCGGAACATGATCTGCGCGACGAAATCGACGAGCGCGTCAAAGGTCTGCGGCCGTTCGAGTCCGAGCAGTCGGCCGCCTTCGTGGCTTCCGAGTTCGTCCACCCAGGCTGCGAGTTCGTGGTCGCCCGCGACCAGTTCGTCGGAAGTGTAATAGAGCTCGAGGTAGCCGCGGACCCAGGCTTGCAACGGTCCCCAGGACCGCAGGCTGTCGTCTCGAAACGGATACGCCGCGAGCGCGTCGGTGTCGTCGACGCCGCGCGCCGCGAAGTCCTTCGCGGGGGCGGAGTCGAGCAGGCGGAACTCCCGGATCGAACGCTTCGCGAGATCCAGCGAAGACTCGAGTGTGCCGCTCTGCAACCGCTCCATGTTGCCGTTCGGTCCGATGAGCGAGGTCATCGCGATGTCGTTGGTGATCATCGTGTTCGCGAAATGCGGCGAGAGCAGCACGTGGAGCGGGTGGTTGTCCGCGAGCTGCCGGTGGGTGGAGAGGATCACCGACTCCATCACTTCGTGGCACCAAGCGAAGTGCGAGATGATGCCTTGGAAGTTTCCGTCCGCGCTCGTGACGACGGTGCGGGCCATGCGCCAGCTCATGCCATCGGCCGGTGTGAAGATGCCGGCTTCCGGGGTCTGTCCGCACTGGATCGCGACCGGCAGGAACCGACCGCCGGGGAGCGACACGTAGAGTGCGAGCGGGGCGAAGATGAACTTCGGCGCGCCTTCGTAGGCCCCCGGCGTGATGTGGTCGAGGATCTGGTAGTCGGCGACGAAGAGCCGCCCCTCCTTCAGCGCGCTCTCGTAGGTCCCGGCGCCCTCGACCTTCAGCGCTTTCATTGCGCTGTCGAAGTGGGCGGCGGTCACGCCGAAGTGCGGCATGCCCGCGAACCGGTGGATCATGATCGGGTTGCAGCCGGCGAGCGCCTGCCACGCGAAGATCTCGTCCTCTGCCCAGCGCGCGGACACCGAAGGCGGCGCGATCCGCGCGTACATCTTGTCGTAGCTCTCGGGGCTCCGGTCGGTCTCGGGCGGAGGGGAGGCGCGCGTCTCCTTCTTCAGCCGCTCTGCGATCTCACCGGGCGCGAGTTTCGCGAAGGCATCCGCCAGACCCTGCACGAACTTCTCACCGATCGCGTCGACGTTCTCTTCGAGCGACCGGCTCGCGAGTTGGTTGGCTTTGAGTTCGCCGGTGACCTCCGCGAGGGCGAGCCAGTAGTGCGGATCGGACTTCTCCCGCAGCGGCACCTTTTTCGCGGAGACGATCTCCTGGTAGCTGAAGTCGAACTGGTACGACACGCGGGCATTGGCCAGCTGGGCCTTCCGCTCGTCGATGGCGGGGTCGTTCTGCGGAAGGGTCGGGCTGGTCATGGGCTCTCTCTTCGATGCGGCGCGATGCCGCGTGAGGATGTCGGAAGCAGTGCCGGCGGCGCGTCGTGACGACGTGCGCGTCGGCTGCCGCTAGATGGCGATGGACTGGAGGATGAGCGAGGGCTTCAAGAAGGGATAGGAGATCAGGCGCCGCGGGTCGCGTTCGTCGATGGTCGCCTCGACCCGCTCGAGCGCCTTCTGGAACGTGTGCACCACCTTGTTCACCTTGTGGTCGCGGAAGTGGAAGGGCGCGTAGTGCCCGAGCTTCGAGGGGCGCATGTTCGAAAGGAAGTAGACCATCGTCACGCCCTCCATCGCGATGCGCAGCGGCGGCAGGAGTTTGGTCAGTTCCGCCTCTTCGTTCGGGGTGTCCGCCGTGGGCACCGGCTGGAACGCCGAGCCCACCATGTTCGACACGAAGCCCATGAAGGGGAACTGCGCGAAGTTGACGGCCGAGTGGCCGGGACCCGCGATGAAGACGAACTTGGTGATGAGCGACTCCACGTCGGCGACGGTCTGGACCGTCGGCATGCCGACCAGCCGGCCGCCGTCGGTTGCGCCGAGCTCACGCACGAATGCTTGGAGCTCCGCGTCGCCCGAGACATCGGCGTCGGTCGCGTAGTAGAGGTCGATGTACTCGGAGACGAAGGCCTCGACCGCGGCGTGCACGATCCGGACGTCGTCCCGGTAGGGGTGTTCGAGGACTTCGGTGTTGGTCAGGCCGCGCGCTTGCAGATCGTGCTCCGGCGTCGCGGTCGCGATCGGGTAGGTGTCGAGCGACTTCTTCACGACGCCCGCGAACGCTTCGATCGTGGGCGCGAAACACTGGTCGACGGTGCCGCCCGGCGCGATGAGCGAGGTCTTGGCGGAGTGGTTGATCGCGAGGGTTGTCTCCACGTGCGCGACCAGGAGCCGGTGCAGCGGATGGCCGTCGTCGAGCTGTCGTTCCATGCACAGCTTCACCGCTTCCATGACCATGTGGGTCCGGCCGAGGTGGTAGATGCCTTCGTGTACGTTCGCGTCCGCGATCTGCACGAACTGCATCGCCATGCGCCAGTGCCAGCCGTCGTTGGGGGTGAAACAGGCGGCGTCCGGGGTCTGCCCGAGTTGGATGGCGACGGGGTAGAGCGACTTGGTGATGGGCTCGACTGCGAAGAGCGCCATCGGTGCACACAGGTACCTGGGCAAGTCCTCTTTGGTGCCGGTGGGAATGCCTTCGAGCGCGACGTAGTCCGCGAGGTAGAGCCGCTCCTCCGCGATGGCGGCCGCGATCGAATCGCCCTTCATCACGCGGGTGTACATGGCGTCGTCGACCGCCAGGTGCGGAGGCACCGCGTCGCAGCGTTCGAGCACCATCGGGTTGGCGCCCGCCACCCGCTGCCACGCAAAGGCGCGGTTGAGGCGGGTGGGGTCGGGGTCCTCGTAGAAGCCGACGATCGGAGGCGTGGGCCAGGTGGCGAAGAACGCTTCGTACTCTCGCCAGGAGGTGGGCCAGCGCGCAGGCAACGACTCCGAGACCATCTTCGGGGTGGTGAAGATCAGCTTGTGCAACTCATCGGCCCCCGCGTCGCGAAAGCGCGCTTCGAGGAGCGAGATGAGGTTCTTCGCTTCGTTGCCCTTGATCGCCATCGCGGCGATGTTGACGCCCACCGCGGCGTAGGTCTTGAGGGACTCGAGGATGTAGAGCGCGCCGTAGTTGTCGGCCTTCGGCAGCTCCGCCGACGTGGCGACCTCGGGCGGCCAGTCGTACGCGAATCGATAGGTCTGCTGTTTCTTCGCAAGTCGGTCGCTGCGCGCGGCCGCGTTGGAGTCGTTCTGGGGAAGCGCCGTTTTCATCCGCAGAGGGTACCCGCGAACCCGTCCCGCACGGGTCCGGAAGTTCCGGACCTTCAGCTGCCGCGGCGGCGGCGGCGCAGTGCTTCGGTGAACTCGATCTCGAGGTGCTCGGCTTTGGCGGCGGCGCCCCACTCGGCGTACGCGTCGAGTGCTTCGGTCAGGAACGCGCGCGCCTGTGTCCGGCTGTCTCGAGACACGAAGAAGCGTCCCGCGAGTTCGTTGGCCAGGGCTTCTTCGTGTAAGAAGCCGGCCTCGGCGGCGTGGCGAATGGCGACCTCGTAGTGACCGACCGCCTCGGTGTCTTGTCCGAGCGCGCGTGCGAGTTCGGCCTGCACCAGTGCGACCCGATGGGTGTGGTTGATCGGAGAGAAGGCGCACCACTTCTCGAGCGCTGCGAGGTTGGCCTTCGCCGAGACGATCAAGAGGTCGTCTTCTTTGGCGGTTTCGAGCGTCCCGAGGGCGGACAAGGCTCGGTACTGGTTCCACCACACCGCGTGGTAGGTGGCGATCGCACCATCCGCGTACTCGGCGCCGGAGTCGGCGGCCCGAAGCGCCCCCTCGATGTCTCGAAAGACGAAGCGGATGAAGGTGCGGGCGACCGTCAAGATGTAGGCCGCGCCTCGGAAGCCGAGCGAGACCAACTCGGCCATGTGCTCGGTCTCGTCGTAGTGCAGACCGCGCAGCTGGGTGGACTGCGCGACGGTGCCATCGCCACCGAGGTTCGTGATGGTCTGGCTGTACGGCTTGGTGCAGGCGAGCGCCGGAAGTTGTTTGTGGCGCTCGAGGATCGTGCGGCTCCGCTCGTCCACCTGCCGCAACTCCTCGAGCGGCATGCCCGAGTAGAACCCGTACGCAACGATGTTGTGCAGTGCCCAGGCCGCGTACTCGAGGTCGCCGGTGTCCATGCCGAGCTGAAACACCGCCCGCTCGTGTTCCACGACCTCGGTGATTGGTTCGACGAAGGGGTTCAGGTGCGCCCGCACGATGTGCTGGGTCTTCGCCATCATCGACCGATCGGGGCTGCGTTCCAGCAGTGCCATGGCGATCTTCCCGTTCTCGTAGGAGACGTCGATCAGCCCGGCCGCGTTCATGACCATGCCGAAGACCGCGAAGCCGTACGCGGACTGCCGCGCCACCCCGTCGCGGAGGGTCGACTGCACGATGTCGCAGGTGAGGAGCGGCAGGAGATTCGGGGCGGTCAGGTACGCCGCAGACATGACGCCCTGCTTGATGCGCTGGGCGGCGACGACGGTCGGGTCGGACGCGTCTGGCAGCGCACTGATCTTCTCGGCGGAGGTGGCCTGCAGCGCGCCGATCGTCGCGCCCACCACCGCCCCGACGTCGTCCGGCCCTGGCGTTCTCGGAAGGTCGATGCCCAGCTGCCCGAGCACCTCGAGCGCGAGTGAGACCGCCTCGTCGAACCGTTGTTCTGCGATCAGCGCGTGGATCTTCACCTCGCGCGCTTCGACCGCATCGAGCGTGGTGCGCGCGTGGGCCACGGCGGCGTCGACGAGCTCGTTCATGCGCTCGCGGTCGCCGTTGAAGTACGCCGCGCGCGCGCCTTCGACGTGAATCGCCAGCGCTTGTTCGTAGTCGCTCTCCCAGTGCTCGCTGTCGACGAGCGCGCGCGCCTTCTCGTAGTACGCACCCGCGGGCTCGAACGCGGCCGACCGGGTCGCCCGACGGGCGGCGGTGAGGTTGAGCGAGCGGAGCTGCGGCGTGTCGCCGACGAGGGCGGGCCGGATGTCGGCGCTCTGGTTGAGGTGCTCGACGAGCTCGAAGAGCCGCGCTTCCCGTTCGCTCTCGTCGAGGTGCTCGAGGAGGAAATGGGCCACGGCGAGATGCACTTCCGCCGCGCGGTCGGTGGAGAAGAGTGAGTGCGCCGCCTGCTGGATGCGGTCGTGTGCGAATCGGAACGCGACCCGCCGTGGGCCGACGTCTTCGGTCGCGGAGAAGACTTCGTCGGACGCTGGAAGAATGAAGTCCGCGGCCAGCACGGGCCGCAGGCACTCGAGGGTGCGTCGGCGATCGATCTTCATCAGATGCGAGAGTGTGCCCAGATCGAACTGACCCCCGATGCACGCGGCCAGCGCCAGTGCCTCGCGCGCCGACTCAGGCAGTCGGCCCATCTCGGCCGCGATGAACGCGACGACGTCTTCTCCGACCGGCCGTGAGTGGATCCTGCTCTGTTGCCAGGTCCAGGCGTCGCGCGACTCGTCGAACTCGAGCAGCCGCTCTTCGTGGAGGGCTTCGAGGAACCGCTTGAGGAAGAACGGATTGCCCTGGGTCTTCTCGTGGCAGAGGACCGCGAGTCGAACCCGGCCTGGCACGCTTCCGAGCGCGTCCGTCAGCAGCTCGAGCACGGCATCTTCCCCGAGCGGACCGAGCGACACTTCGTCCAGGGCGGCGTCGGCCTGGCGCAACCCCGCGATGCAGCTGTCGAGCGGGTGCCCTTCTTTGACCTCGTTGCTGCGGTACGCGCCCAGCACCAGCACGTGCGGATGTTCGTCGGGACTGAGCGCGAGGCTTCCCAGAAGATCGATCGTGGGCAGGTCGGCCCACTGGAGGTCGTCCATGAAGAGGACCAACGGGCGTTCCGCGGTCGCGACCCCGCGCATCAACCGGGCGACCGCATTCTGGAAGCGGTTGCGTGCTTCGGCCGGCGAGGTCTCGAGCAGTTCGCTCTGCCGTCCGATGATGTCTTCGAGCTCCGGGATCAGATCGGTCAGCACATGGCCGACCTCGCCGAGCGCCTCGCGCAGACGCGCCTGCCACCCTTCCAGCGAACTGTGGCTCTGGGTGCCGATGTAACGGACCAGTTTGCCAAGCGCCTGCAGCAAGCTCTCGTACGGGGCGCCGCGGTTGAACTGATCGAACTTTCCGTCGACGAAAATCGCGCCCTGGGCGGCGCAGAGGCGGCGGGCTTCTTCGGCCAACGCGGTCTTGCCGACCCCCGCGTACCCTTCGAAGAGCACGAGCCTCGATTCGCCCGCGGCCACCCGAGCGTAGGCATCCGAGACGGTCTGGATCTCGGTGGCCCGGCCGTAGAGCCGGTTCGGGATCCGGATCCGGCCATCCGCGCCGAGCCGGGAACGGGGTTGGTCGCTCGCGTCTTCGAGCGCGGCCAGGAACGTGCGGGTGAGCGCTTCGACGGTCGGGAAGCGGTGGTCGGGATCCACGGCCAGCGCTTTGAGGAACCACTCGTCGAGTGCCTCTGGCAGCCCGGGGCGGGCCTGGCTGACCGGATCGAAACGCTGGACGAGCATGCCGAGGCCGAGGGCCGCCTGGTGGTGTCCGCGGAACGGACGGTGTCCAACCAGTGCTTCGTACGCAACGATGCTCAGCCCCCACGCATCGCTCTTCTTCGTGGGTGGTTTGGCGTCGACCAGCTGTTCGGGCGCCATGTACGCGGGCGTGCCGAGTACCCAGCCCGCCTGCGTCAGCGTCTCATCTTCGGTGAGCGTCTTCGCGAGCCCGAAGTCGAGCACCTTGCAGTAGAGCGGCTCGCGCTCGAGCACCATGATGTTGTGGGGTTTGATGTCGCGGTGGATGATGCCGCGCTCGTGCGCGTCGCGAAGGACTTGGCCGACCTGGTCGACGAGTCGGCCGACCTCGGCGGGCGGCAGCGCGCCCATGCGTCGGATCCGCTGGGCGAGCGACTCGCCTTCGACGTACTCCATCACCATGTACGGCGTGCCGTCGCTCGTGACGCCGTGGTCGAAGACCCGCACTGCGTGGGGGTGATCGATGCGGGCGGCGAGTTGCGCTTCCCGGGTGAACCGGTCGCGCAACGACTCGTCGTGGGTCGCGCGCAAGAACTTCACCGCGACCGAAGTGCCCAGGGTCAGATGTTCGGCCACCCACACGTCGGCCATGCCGCCGCTGCCGAGTGGCCGGTCGAGCCGGACCCGCTCGGAGACGAGCATGCCGGGTTGCTGCTTGCCCGGAGGGATGCGCGGCTGATCGACAGTCGCGTCGGGGCCCGCTTCCTCCTCGGGTACCGCCCGCTCCGCTTCGCTCCGTTTCGCCCGGTCGATGCTCGACGGCTTCGTCCGCTCGAGCTTGGTCTCGTCTGGCTGTTCGGGATCCGCCATCAGCGGGGCACTGTAGCGCGGAGTGGCTTCGGAACTCTAGGCGTTCGACGACGCACGGCTGGGCCCACAGAAGCCAAAGACGTCCCGGGCCTCCGACATGGCCCGCAGGTTACGCGTTGAAGCTCATGCCGCAGCCGCAGTCGCCCTTGGCCAGCGGGTTCTCCCACTTGAACCCGTACCCGAGCAGCTTCTGCTCCCAGTCGAGCGTGGCGCCTTCCAGGAACTTCAGGCTTCGGTTGTCCACGAAGACCACGAGCCCATCGTAATCCCAGACGAGATCGCGTTTGCCCTGCTTCGTGGCGGGCTCGAACACGTAGTAATAGCCGGAGCAACCGCCGCCTTTGACGCCGAGCCGAAGGCCGAGGATCTCCTCTTCCGCTTTGCCCGCCGCTTCCTGGAGCTGCCGCTTGCCCATCTCGACGGCGCGCGGCGTGATGGTGATGACGGGAGCTTCAGTCGAGATCTCGAACGCGGGCATACCCAGGGTGTAAAGCCCCCGGGCTGCGACGTCCACCCCAGTGAACTCAGGCCCGTCTTGGGAGGGAGAGACGGGGCAGGGCAACGCTAGCGCAGACGGTGTCTTCAGTCCGACAGCGCCAGGTCGCTGACCAGGAGGGAACCTTCGGTGAACCCGCCGACGCCCATCTCGACTTCGAGCCGGTCCACCGAGGCCAGGTCGACGTCGAAAGCCGCGGTGGGGATGCGGAGGGTCTGGAAGATCTCGAGCGGGTCGCGGGCCGGGAAGAGGTGTGGGAGGTACGCCCACGACTGGGACCGGACCTGGGCGCGTCCACCAGCGCTGTCGACGAGCCGGACGAGGAACCGTTGTTCGTCGAGTCCGGCGTTGAGCCCCGAGCGGCGGGAGACGACGCGCATCGACACATAGTCGCGGCCGGTGGTGTCGAGCCCGCCGAGTTCGAAGGACGCGATCGGGCGGCCGGTCGACCAGTCGAGGTGCATTGCACCCTTCTCGTGCGGGTAACGCGTCCCGCAGGCGTTGTCGTAGCAGCGGCTCGCTTCGTCGAACCCTTCGAAGGTGTTCGCGCCCCCGAGCAGGTTGCGGTCCGGCGTGCCGGCGCCTTCGAACTCGTCGATGCGTTGCCGGTCTGCAACGAAGGACCACCGCCAGTCGAGCTCGGTGCCGGCCCAGGTCGCGATGCTCTCGGGTGGGTCGTTCTCGTTGCGCATGAACGGCTCGGCCGCGATCGATGTGCCGCCGGACGGAACGGTGGTGGCGAGCCAGCTGCCGAAGACGCCCTCGAGCGCGCCGCGTTGTGCCGGCGCGCCGACTTCGAGCGAAGGATCGCAGGCCGAGCCGTCGTTGTCGTCGATGCGCCACTCGGTGCTGAAGAAGTTGTGGTTGGCGCCGACGAACAGAAGCTGGGCGTGCGGCCCGGGGTGGTCGGCCGCGACGACCCGGTCGTAGATGTCGGTGCCGACAAGAAACCGAACGTCTCCATCGCAGCCCGGAAGCAGCACGGCGTAGGGCACGTCGGTCGGGGTGGGCATGTCGTAGTCGGTCGGTGCGAGCGAGAACACCGAGGCGAGCGACACGCCGGCGACGGGTGTGCTGCGCAGCACGGAGGGCACGGTCGCGACCGCTTCGCCGCCCCGCGAGTGGCCGAAGAGCGCCACCCGCGAGAGATCCACCGCGCCCGCGAACCGGGTCGAGAACGGCGCTGCGCCCGAGCTGGCGTACCGGCGCCAGCGGTCGAGGTGGCTGCGGATGAGCTGCGCACGTTCCCCGATCCAGGTGTCCCGGCAGTTGACGGCGTTGCCGCTGATCGAGACCGCGACGTAGCCCATCGCGGCGACGGTCTCGGCGAGGTAGGCGAGCCCTTCGGCGTTGGGGGTGGTGAACCAGCCGGGCTGAGGACACTCGTGGTCCCGCGAGTCGGCGCAGGCGTCGCGATCGTCGGTGGGCGTGCGCCGGCAGATACCATGGTTGCCATGCATCAGGACGACGAGCGGGTAGGGCCCCGCGCCGAGGTCCGCCGGGTAACGCACGGCGCCGTAGAGCGTGGTGGCGAACGGGATCGTGGGCACGGTCTGGTCGCGCACATCGTAGGTGTCCCCTTCGATGCGGTGGGCCTGCACCACGTTGCTGGGCCCGCCGTCGAGTTCGTCGGCGAGTGCGACCACCCGGTAGTGCGGGTGTGCGATCGTCACGTCGGCATCGAGGTAGGTGCGCACCCGTCGACCGACCTCTGCGAGGCGGCTCCAGGGTCCATCGGCCGACGCGCCCCGCTCGATCGCGTAACCGCTCGTGTCGCCACCGGCCCCGCTGTTCGGCGTGTCCCAGCCGATGGTCAGGTCGGTGCTCTCGGCCGCCACGTTCCAGGTCGCGCTCAGCAGCCGAAGGAACGGGCTGTAGGCGTCGCGGCGTTCGAACGTGCTGCTGCACGAGGTCGCGTGACCGCTGGCGTCGGTGGCGGTGTACGTGACTTCGGTGACGCCGCGCTCGATGACCGCGCCTTCGAAGTCGTGCGTGACCGACGGCGCCGGGTCGCACCCATCGGTGGCGCTTGCGGCGGGGAGGGGGAGGTCGGTGTCGGGGGCGGTCGCCACGAGCGTGGCGTCTGCCGGACAGGTGAGCACCGGCGGGGCGTCGTCCGCGACCACGACCTCCACGCTGCAGCTCGGTCCGGCCGGTGCGGAGAAGGTCACGGTGGTGGTGCCGACCGGGAACGCGGCGGGTGCGTCGCTGACCAAGTCGCCACCGAGGTCGGTGCACGCTTCGTCGACGACCGGGGCGGGCACGTCGACCGAAGTCGTCTCCGCTGCACACGCCGTCCGGATCGTGTCGCTGCACGCCAGGCGACCAGGCGCGCTGGCGCGAATCTCCATGGTGCAGCGTGCTTCGCCCGCGGTGTTGCGCGCGACGCAGGTGGCCTCGGTGGTGCCGGGCAGGATGGTCTCCGCCTCGGTCGAGCAGGTGACCTCGACCGCGCCCCCTCCACAGGCGTTCGCCATCGCGGACAGGGGCGGGACCGGGACGCCAGCTTCGTCGATGCACCCGAGCTCGACGTCTTCGCAGGCGATCACCGGCAGGTCGGTCTCGCCACATTCGATGGGCGGGGTGTCGTCGTCGCCGCATGCGATGAGCCCAAGACACGACGCCATCGCGACGCAGAGCGTGAACCGGCTCATGGCGCCATGGTCCCGGTGGTTTGGTTGCGGACCGGGGCGGTGGGCGCGACGGGGTCCGGTTCGGGCGGGGCTTGCGGCACCGTCATCGCGTCGGACAGTTCCACGCGCGTGGTCGCGTCGTCGCCCCATTGCAGCGCGACCGGCGCACCCGACGGGACCACCGCCACGTCCGCGAGCACGAACCGAAGCACGTCGATGCCGATGAAGTCGTACTTGGTCAGGCGCAGGTCCCCGACGTGGAGCACCGGGTCGAGCGCCCGGCCGGGCCAGCCGTCGGCCTGACGCACATCGAAGCGCATCGGTGCGGTGGCGCGCACCCATTCGCCCTGGCCGTCGTTGCCCCAGGGATCGTCGCTGCGAGAGAGTTCGAGTCGCGGTTCGCTCGGATCCTCGTTCGAGGGGGGCGGGTCCACGTTGAACTCGGTCTCTCGGTCTGCGCGGCTCGGTCCCTCGAGCTCCGCTTCGCTGCCGCCTTCGTTCGGGTCCTCGGCGCTGTCCGAGTCGGCGGGGCCCGTGCACCCCGTGATCCCGATGCCTGCGAGGCACACGAGGAAGGCCCATCGATTCACACGCCACCCATCCGAACTGCGACTCATGCCCGCACGCTAACAAACCCAGCCGGGCACGTCCCGATGTGGTGGAAGCCAAAACGGATGCCGAGGCCGAAGCCGATGCAGAGGCCGACGCCGATGGTCCCGCCGAGCGCTTGTACGAGATGTGGCGCGCGGACATTCGCGACACGTTCCGCGGCGGCTGCCTCGCGGTGTGGGATCTGAGCCGCGACTACGGCGACGAGGGCCGCGGCGTCGACTGCACGAGCGCCGACGCGGCCGGTCTGCCGATCACGCCCCTGCTCTTCACCCGGGAAGAGCTGGAGGCCGGCGAGATCGCCCACGCCATCCGCTTCATTCTCCCGAACGCGCGCATCCGAAACCGCGTCTACGTCGCGCCCGCCACCCACAGTACCGGTGCGACCGGCGGCGACGCGGAGGCGCCCCCATACGGCGCGCGGCTTCGGCTGCGCGCAGACTACCCGCTCGAGTCGCTTCCGAACGACGCGGCGCGGACGGTCGCCCGCGGGCTCCAGCGCTACGGCATGATCCTCGCGGACGCCGGACAGATCGCGCTCACCGCCCACGCGGGTGCAGACGAATTGATCGGGCCACGCGACTTGAGCGATCTCCAAGTGACCGACTTCGAGATGGTGGAGGGCGGGACGCGCCGAACGTTCACCGGAGACTGCGTGCGGCGCTAGGGTCAGCCGACGCTGCGAGAGCGCGCGATGCGTTCAGCACCCGAGAGCTGGATCCCCAGACAAGGTGTCGTGGCCGAACTGGTCTCGGCGTTCGGAGATCAGATCGAGATCGGGCTGCAGGTCTCTACGCTTCGCGAGCGTACAGAAGCAGCCTCAAGTCCATCTCGTAGCGGGCGTACTCGGGCTCCATGTGCTTGCACAACCCATAGAAAGCTTTGTCGTGTGCTTTGTGGCGCAGATGGGCCAACTCGTGAACGACGACCATGCGCAGAAACTCGGGCGCGAGCCCTTTGAACAGACTCGCGACTCGGATCTCGTTGCGCGATTTGAGCTTGGCGCCCTGTACCCGCACGGCGTAGGTGTGAAGGCCCAGCGCTCGATGAAGCGTGCTGATCTTGTCGTCGTAGCAGACCTTCGCCAGCGGGGGGGACGAGCGGAGGTACGCACGTTTGAGCTCCTGTGCGAACTTGTACAGGGCGGTGCTGTTGGAGATCGAGTGTCGCCCCGGGTAGTGCCTCAGGATGTGCTCTTCGAGCTGACCGCTCGCCTTCAGTGCGCGGGCGCGCTCGCGAAGCGCCTCCGGATAGCCCGTGAGATAATCGGCCACGTCCCAAGATGGACGGTCCGCCGGAAGTGGCAAGTCGCGGCGCCCGACTCGAACGGGGTCGAGTCGACTTCGACCCGGGCGACGAGAACAGCGAGCAGGGGCTCACCATCGAACCGCGGAAGTCGAAGCCGAGTTCAGGCCGATGCCTGTTGTCCGTGGCGCTTGCGGCCGCGCGGCGCCAAGGTGAGGGTGCCCCGATGATCTACCTCGACCACCATGCGACCACGCCGGTCGATCCGCGCGTGCTGGAGATCATGCTTCCGTATTTCTCCGAGGTGTTCGGGAACGCGGCGAGTCGCGGTCACGCGTTTGGGCACCGGGCGTCGGAGGCGGTGGCGACGGGGCGGGCGCAGATCGCGGCGCTCGTGAACGGGCGCGCCAGTGAGATCGTGATCACCTCGGGGGCGACCGAGAGCGACAACCTCGCGCTCAAGGGCGTGCTGCACCACCGACGATCATCTGGGCGCGACCACTTGGTCGTGCAGGCGACCGAACACAAGGCGGTGCTGGACTCGGCGACCCGGCTCGAGCGCGAAGGCATTCGGGTGACGCGGCTTCCGGTCGACGGCGAGGGGCGGGTGGATCCCGCGGCGCTCGAGGCCGTCGTCGATGAACGCACGGCGCTGGTCAGCGTCATGTTGACCAACAACGAAGTCGGCACCGTGCAGCCGATCGAGACGCTTGGTGCAATCGCGCACCGGGTGGGTGCTTGGATGCATTGCGATGCGGCGCAGGGACTCGGTTATGTGCCCTTCGATGTCCGGGCTCTGCCGGTGGATCTGGTCAGCCTGAACGCGCACAAGATTTACGGCCCCAAGGGCGTCGGTGCGCTCTGGGTGCGCGGCGACGAACCGCGGGTGCGGCTGATCGCGGAGATGGATGGCGGCGGGCACGAACGCGGCCATCGTTCGGGCACACTGAACGTGCCGGGCATCGTGGGGTTCGGCGCGGCGGCGGAGCTGCAGCGCACCGAGGGCCCAGCCGAGTCCAGCCGTCTGCAAGTGTTGCGGGCCCGGCTGTGGAAGTCACTCCAGTCGCTCCCGGAGGTCCAGCGGAACGGACCCGCGCTCGATGCAGGCCGACACCCAGGCAACCTCAACGTCGCGTTCGGGTTCGTGGAAGGCGAAGGGTTGCAGCTGCAGCTCGCGAAGGAGCTCGCTGTCTCGAGCGGCGCGGCGTGTACGAGCGCCAGCATCGAACCGAGCTACGTGCTGCGGGCGATGGGCATGGACGCGGAGCGCGCGTCCCAATCGATCCGATTCGGGCTCGGCCGGTCGACCACCGAAGCAGAGATCGATCGCGCCGCCGAGGTCACGATCGAAGTGGTGAATCGGCTGCGGGCCCAGAGCCCGCTCTGGCGCGCGCACCAAGCGGGCGACTCCGTCGACTGGTAGCGCGGAGCCGGCCAAGCACCGTCTCGGCGGTGCAGCGACATTCGACACGCCCCGATGGACAACCCCGGACGCAGCGCCCCGAGCGTCACCTGCTGCGGGGCCAGAGGACGCCGAGGTCGCGGTGTAGCTAAGAAGGCGGGTGGGTTCAGGCTTGCAGCGGCTCCGCGGTGACAGCCGACGGCGCGGCGCGCCGGTGGGGCTTCTTTGCAGATGCACCATGCTGCTGCACCGCTTGAACTGCCGTGTTCGGAGGGCCGCCGTTCGTTGCCCGGCGGGCGGCACGAAGCGCAGCGTACGACCCGCGTCACCGGTGCCGAGAAAGTGGCTGCGCTGGCGAAAAAGGGTCTGCATGATGGGTGAGATGTGATATGTTAGCCTAGTCAAATGGCACGTCGTGCTCGGAAACTCAAACAGTTGGACCTGCAGTGCCGCCAGTGGGGTGGTCGTCGGGCTGGCGCGGGTCGCAAGCCCAAGGGGGAACGCGCAGGTGTGCCTCATCGTCGGAGGCCGGCCATTCAGAACCGGCACCCGGTGCACGTGACCATCAAGGTCGCGAGGGACCTGCCGAACCTGCGTCGACGCGACCTCCGGGCGGTCTGCTTTGCGGTCTTGGAAGAGGCCGCCGAGCGCCACGGCATGCGCATCGTTCACTTCTCGATTCAAAGCAATCACGTGCATCTCATCGTCGAGTGCAAAGGCACGACGGCGCTGCAACGCGGCATGAAGGGCCTGCTTGTTCGTCTGGCCAGGCGACTCAACAAACACGTCGGCCGACGCGGACAAGTGTTTCCGGACCGCTATCACGTCGAGCCGTTGAAGACCCCGACCCAGGTCCGCCACGCGCTCCGCTACGTACTGAACAACGCCCGCAAACACGCGGGCCCGCGTCAGAAGATCGACTCGCACTGGGTGGATCCGTGCTCCACCGCGAGCGCCTTCGACGGATGGAAGTCGACGCCCAACGATCCTGCAAAGCGTGATCGGGGCGATTGCGCCCCGAGGATGCCGAGACCTGGGACCTGGTTACTACGGGTCGGGTGGAGGAAGCGCGGGAGGATCCCCATCGACGACGTCCCCGGCCCACGCCGCTGATCAACCTTCAAGCGCAGCCACCTCTCAAACCACGCGGAGCGAAGCCCCGGCGCTGCGCCTCAGTGCTGAGCCGGGCAACGAACGGCGCCGCTTCGAACACGGCAGTTCAAAGCGCGAGCACGCGAGACGACGCTCGGCGATCGACGGGCGTACGACATGGCACGCCGACTACGCGATCAGCCAGCGCATCCGGATGCGCATCGAGACGATCTTCGGATGGCTCAAGAGCGTCGGGGGACTCAGGCGCACGCGATATTTCTTGGGGGCACAGCCCCCAAACCCCGTCCCGGTGATACGGCTTGCTCGCTTCGCTCGGCTTCGCCGCGTCGAATATTCTTGGGGGCACGGCCCCCAAACCCCGTCCGTGACACGGCTTGCTCGCTTCGCTCGGCTTCGCCGCGTCGAATATCGAGGCAGACGCAAGACACAGTTCGCCGCCTACCTGGCCGGCGCCGCATACAACCTCCTACGCGTCGCGCGGCTGCGGAGCTGCGCCGCGTAGCACCGACCGATGCCCGGCGGCTTCGTCCGCTGGGCATCGGGCTCCGATTCGCGGCCTCGCCGTCGCGAAACACACGGCGTCCACGACGCGGGCAAGGGCACGGGCAAGGGCAACGGCAAGGGAGCAGGTCGCTTTTCAGCGACCTGCTAAAGCGCGGTGCCGAAGTCCGTGAACCCGCCCGGGTTGGTCAGTCGCACTTCGGTGGGGGCCGCACCGGACCGGCCGAGGTAGACGCTCACACCCTCCGCCACGTGGTAGCTGACCGCCGCGTCGCCGAAGCCGTCGCCGTTGTAGTCGGCGCCGGCGCTGATCGCCCAGCCTTGTCGGCAGGCGCCGGTGCATGGATTGAGGACCACGGCGGGTTGCGGGGTGAGCCCGCTGAAGGGCACCCGCCACACGTCTCCCTGGCTGTCTCCGCTCGGGCCGGGCCAAGCCAGGATCGCGTCGCCGCTTCCGTCGCCATCCATGTCGAGCACGGCGCCCACCTGGTGGTCCACCGTACCCATGCCCGCGCCGGTGAAGCCGAGGTCGGTCGCGTCCATCGAGCCGTCGAGGGTGTAGAGCCGGGAGTTCGTATCGCCCGTTCCGCTCATCTCCACTCGACCGTCCCCATCGAGATCGCCGAGCACATTGTTCCCCACGGTGCCCGCACTCGGCACCGGACCGCCCGGTCCACCGAGCGCGACCCGCCCGCCCAGGAGGTCCTGGTATCCGTCGCCGTTCGCGTCGGCGCAGCCGCCGCCGAATCCACGCATCTCGACGAGTCGCGCCGTGGTCTCGACGGCGGTGCCGCCGCGGTACCACCAGGTGCCGCTCAAGGATCCCACCGCCACGTCGGCGTAGCCGTCTCCGTCGAAGTCTCCGCTGCACAGTTCGTCGCCGAAGAAGTCGTTGAGCTCGGAGGCAGGCGGGTTCTGTCGCACGGTCGCCGCGCCAAGCCCGGTCGGTCCGCCGAGGTGAAGCATCACCGCGCCGAACCCGCGGTCGAACGGCGCGCCCACCAATGCGTCGCGGTAGCCGTCCGCGTTGAAGTCGTCGAACCGCACGGTGCGTCCGTAGCCACTGGTCGAGTCCGGCACGGGGTTGGCCAAGACGCGGGGGCCGCCGAGCCCGCCCGGGCCACCGAGGTACTCGACCACCGCGTACCGCCCACCCGCCAACAGGTCGTCGTATCCGTCGCCGTTGACGTCGTAGGTCAGTCGGCCGACGTCGACGTAGCGCACGTCGCTCCAGCCCGCGCAGGTGTCCGCCTCTCCGAACACGCGGCACGCGCGCACGCGCCAGTAGTATCGGGTGCCGACGGGCGGCGTCGTCGAGACGGGGAGCTCCGCGGTGATGTAGAGAGGTGCGCTGATGGCGCCGCCGAAACTTGGTGAGGCGAACGGACACGTGCGGTAGCTCCCCGGGTCGCACTCGTCGGTGATCTCCACGTCGTACATGGCTGCGCCGGCGACGGGCTCCCAGCGCAGCGTGAGCTGGCGAACATCCGCCGCTGGTGCGTGCACGCTGCCGGTCGGGTGTCCGTTTGGTGGAGCGAAGGGCTGAGGCGCCGGCAAAGCCGAGGGTGCGTCGGCGCCCGCGTCTCGGGGACCGGCGTCAACGGGATCGGGCAGCGCCGTGCAGCCGAGGCCGGGGTCGCAGTACTCGGTTGGGGCGCACAGGCCGCCCGACACGTAGACGCAGACCGAGGACTCGCAGCGGGCGATCGCACACGCGTCCATGTTGGGACAGTCGAGGTTGCGCTCGCACTCGGGCTCCGGACACTCCGGCTCGTTGCCGGTCACGCACCCCGGATCGACGCAGCGTCCGCCGTAGCAGGTGTCACCCTCAGGACAGGTGACGTCGCGGCAGTCGCGGGTGACGAGCAACGTCACGCTTCGACTCGCGGTGTGCTGCACGACGATCTCGCGTTCGGCGACGGTCCGCCGTTCGGCGTCGAGCAGCACCACCCGCACGCCGCGCGTCGGGTTGGCGCCGAGCCCATCGAACTCCGCGACCCGCTGGCCTTCGTCGAAGGGAAAGCCGCCGAGGGCTGGGGTCTCGACGAACGCCCCTTCGCCGAGCAGGAGCACCTGCACATCGACGAACTCCACGTCGGGCACCAAGTCGGTCTTGAGGTCGACGAAGAGTTCGAGGCCGTCGTCGCCGCAGCTGGCGGATCCGAATGCGAGCGCGCCACACAGCACGCGAAGCCCCAACCAACGAATCCCCCGACTCACCCGAACAGGGTAGCAGCGACGCCCGAACCCCGCTCACTTTCGATCGGTCGGCAGAGGGCGTCGGGGGGAACCGGCCAGCTCGGTTAGAGCGCTAGGCCGTAGTGGGTGAACAGGCCACTCCGCATCGAGTTCACGAGGTTCGGGGAGCCGACCGCCGGCCCATAGACGGAAGTGATCCAGGTTCTCCCGGGCGCGCCGACGGCGACGTCTCCGAGACCATCTCCGTTGCGGTCGAGTCCGACTGAGAGCGCGGTGCCCTGCTGGCAGTCGCCGGTGCAGACCGAGAAGGGCGCGGAGACGAAGTCGACGCCGACGAACCGAATCCAATAGAGCGCACCCTGATCGGGGGACGCGCCCGGCACCGAGACCAGCGCTTCGTTGCGGCCGTCGCCGTCGATGTCGAGGATCGCGCCGGTCTGGTGCTCGAGGCAGTTCATGCCCACGTCCAAGTTGCCGAGTGGGACGATCTCGGACCCGGTTCGGTAGATCGGCACGTTCGAGTCGCCCCGGCCCACCAGCTCGACGTGCCCGTCGCCGGTGAGGTCGCCAATCGCAAACGAGAGGTTCGAGGGAACCACCGTCGGGCGGGTCTCGGGACCTCCGGGACCGCCCCAAAGGACGTCTCCGCCGCCGAAGAGATCCTGGTAGCCGTCTTCGTCGAGATCGGCGCAGCCCTCGACAACGAACGAGCCGAGCGGCAAGGCCGAGGGCGTCGGCCCCCCTGGGATCCACCAGCTGACCCGCGCGCCCGCCACCGCGAGGTCCGCGATGCCGTCACCGTCCATGTCACCACTGCAGAGCCGCCGGCCGAACTCGGCCTCGATGGCCGTGCCCGCCGGCGCCGGGATCCGAGTCGCGATCCCGAGCCCGGAGGCTTGGCCTCGGTGCAGGAACACGCTGCCCACGCCGCCGTCGGCGTAAGCGCCCACCACCACGTCGCGAAATCCGTCGCCGCTGAAGTCGTCGAAGTGGATCGCCTCCCCGTAGCCCGACACGTCGTCCGCCCCTGGGTTCGGGAAGTTGGTGCTGGTGACGAACCGCTTCTCCGGGGAACCCGGGTGGAGCGTCACCGCGAACCGCGCCCCGACCGCGATGTCGTCGTACCCGTCGCCGTTGACGTCGTAGGTCAGTCGCCCCGCGTCGAACCATCGAACGGCGCTCCAGGCGCCGCAGGTGGCGGCATCGCACGCGCGCACCCGCCAGTGGTAGCGACGCCCGACCGGCACGACCATCGAGACGGCCAGCGTCATCGTTCGCAGCGAGGTGGCCGATGTGCGGGTCCGCTCGGTCACGGTCGGAAACGCGCAGTCGAGCGCGTCGGAGGCGCCGCAGTCGTCCGAGACCTCGACTTCGTACTCCACCGCATCGATCGCGGGTGACCAGCGGAGGGTAGGGCGCAGCACGTCGGCGTCGGCCGGTGCGTGCACGCTGCCTGTGGGGTGGCCGTTGGGCGGCCAGAAGGGACGCGGAACCACGTCGCCGGCGCCGGCGTCCATCGTCCCGGCGTCCATGCCACCTGCGTCGATGCCGCCCGCGTCCGCGCCGCCATCTCCGGCATCGGGTCCACCATCGCCCGGTCCGCCATCGTCGACGTCGAGCAGCACACAGCCGACGTCCGGGTCGCAGTACTCGGATGGCGTGCATCGGTCGGCGTCGACGAAGAGACACACCGCGTCTTCGCAGACCCCCATGGCGCACGCGTCGGCGCCCGTACACTCCGCTGCGGTTCGACACTCGGGTTCTGGGCACACCGGTTCGGCACCGGTCACACACTCCGGCGCCACGCAACGGCCACCGTGGCAGCTCTCGTCCGCGCCGCACATCACGTCTACGCAGCTGCGGGTGACGACGATGGTGATGCTCCGGCTCTCGAGTTGCCGCAACGCGACCACGCGCTCTGCCACGGGCGCACCGCTCCGGGTCAGCCGCACCCGCACGCTGCGGGACTCGTTCGGGGGGAGCGCGCCGAACTCCGCCACGCGCCGGCCCTCTTGAAACGCGTCGCCGCGGGACGCACTCGCGTCGTCGAACGCGCCCTCGCCGACCAGCTCGACCCGCACCGAATCGAACTCCGCGGCCGCGACGAGGTCGGTCTTCAGATCGACGAAGAGTTCGAGGCCGCCGTCGTCGCTGCAGCCCACGCCGCCAATCGCCGTCACCACACCAAGCAGCGCTGCGGCCACGCGGGCGAACAAGGTGGACTTCACCCGAACAGGGTAACTCAGAACGTCAGATGCGCGCCGAGCGTGCCGCGCATGCCCTGCACGCCCTGACTGGTGAGCTCGGGTGCGATGGAGAGCTGGGGTGTCCATTGCGCGGACGTCGCGCTCTCGTCTTCTGCGGCTTCGTCGTCCGGCACCCCGCTCGCACCGAGCAATCCGTCGAGGCCGAAGAGGATGAGGGAGATGCCCCCGATGGCGCTGAGCAGGTACATGACGCCGGTCGGAAGCGCCGACGGCTCGTCGTCGGTGGCGGCGATGGCGTGGCTGAGGAACACCGCGAGGTTGCCGGCCAAGCTGCCGGCCCAGGTCACCCACCCGAGGATCCCGAACACCTTCGTGGAGGTGCTGCCGCCTTGTCGTGCGGCGCGGCCACCGCCGGCCGCGAGGATCCCGAAGGCCACCTGCGAGACCAGGGAGATGCCGACGAGGGGCAGCTGCGGCAACGTGACGTGGTCGGGGGGATAGCAGATGTCGAAGGTCGGGCTGTCGCAGCCACCGGCCTGGCCGTGGAACGCGGCCGCCGCGAAGCCCGTTCCGAGCACGAGCGCGGCGCCGACCAACCCCACGACACCGCGGGTGCGCGCACGGCTTCGAAGCGTGGCCCTCGGCGTGCTGCGGATCACGGGGCGTGCGTACGTCGGTGCCGGCGTTCCGTAGTTCGGTGGCGGTCCACCCGGCGCGCAGGTGCCGGCCGCGGTGCGGATCATGCCCTGCGGACAGGGCGGCGGAGGCGGGGTGGTGGACGCGCATGTACCGGAAGCGGTCCGGACCGATCCGGAGGGGCAGCCGCCTGGGTCGGGGTGGCACTGGGCGTCGGAGCCGCACACCTGGTTCTGCGGGCAAGCGGGGTTGCACCGCGAGATGCACTGCCCGTGGTAGCAGGCGAACCCGGCCTCGCAGTCGGGCACGCAGGTTCCGTCCCCATGGCCTTCACCGCCGGCGTTGGGATCGGGCGTGACCGCGAACGGGTTGTGCTCGTCGGGCGGATCGCCCGCGTCGGGGGTGCCCCCGTCCGGCGACGATTCGAACGGGTTCGGCGGATCCGCGGGTGTCTGTGCCGACACCTGGTGCGCGAGCAGGCACCCCGCGAAGATCGAAACCAATCGGAGCAAGCCGATGCGGGCGTGCCGACGCGAAGTCCCCAGTTCTCCCATCGCGACGAGGATGCGCTCCCAGCGACTTCGGCGCCAGTGGTGCTCGGCATGCGCCTGAGGAAGCCTGCGGGCTCGCGCCCTCCAGACCCGCGCGCGAGACGCATTGCACCACTGTGCTTGACGCGCCTGGGCGGGGCGCTTAGATATCGGACCAATGCGGTCCTCTATGGGTCCGCGCCGCGTCTATGCTCCGAATCTCCAAAATGACCGACTACGGCGTCGTGCTCGCCACCCACCTGGCGGGGCTCGATGGGCCGCGCTCGGTGCGGGCGCTCGCGGGCGAGACCGGCATCCCGCAGCCGACCGCCGCCAAGGTGCTCAAAGCACTTGGCGCCGCAGATCTGGTCGTCTCGACCCGCGGTGCCCTCGGTGGCTACGCGCTCGCACGCTCGGCTGGGGCCATCACCATCGGTGAGGTCATCACGGCGCTCGAGGGACCGATCGCGGTCACCGAGTGCACCGACGATCTGAGCGAGACCGCGTGCATGCACGAGACCAACTGCGGCGTCCGCGCCAACTGGCAGAAGATCAACGAAGCGGTCGAGAGCGCGCTCTCGCACATCAGTCTGGCCGACATGGCCCGCTCCACGTTGCGCCTCGTCACCATCACCTCCAAACCCGCCGACCGCGCGACCCACACACCAGCATCCGCGTCCGTCCCATCGGACGCCACAGGGACACCATGAGCAACGTAGAGATCGAACGCGCACTCAAACGCGAGTACGACGCCGGCTTCGTCACCGACATCGAGCAGGAGTACGCGCCGAAGGGTCTGAACGAGGACATCGTCCGGTTCATCTCCGCGAAGAAGGACGAGCCGGCGTGGATGCTCGAGTGGCGCCTCGAAGCGTACCGCCGCTGGCTCACGATGACGCCGCCGCTCTGGGCCAAGGTCGACTTCCCGGAGATCGACTACCAGGACCTGTACTACTGGGCCGCGCCGAAGACGAACGACGGCCCGAAGTCACTCGACGAAGTCGATCCGAAGCTGCTCGAGACCTACGAGAAGCTCGGGATCCCGCTCCACGAACGCGCCATCTTGGCCGGCGTCGTCGGCGCCGAGGTGCCCGAACCCGGACAGCCGGGCGCGCCTGGCCGCAAGGTCGCGGTCGACGCGGTCTTCGACAGCGTCAGTGTGCACACGTCCTTTCGCGAGGAGCTCGGCCGGGTCGGGATCATCTTCTGTTCGTTCAGCGAGGCGCTCAAAGACCACCCGGAGCTGGTGCGCCAACACCTCGGCACCGTCGTGCCTGTCAGCGACAACTACTTCGCGACGCTCAACAGCGCGGTCTTCAGCGACGGCAGCTTCGTCTACATCCCGAAGGGGGTGCGCTGTCCGATGGAGCTGAGCACGTACTTCCGGATCAACGCGGCCAAGACCGGCCAGTTCGAGCGCACGCTCATCATCGCCGAAGAAGGCAGCTACGTGAGCTACCTCGAAGGCTGCACCGCGCCGATGCGCGACGAGAACCAGCTGCATGCGGCGGTGGTCGAGCTCGTGGCGAAGGACGACGCGGAGATCAAATACAGCACCGTTCAGAACTGGTACCCGGGCGACGAGAACGGCAAGGGCGGCATCTACAACTTCGTGACCAAACGCGGCATCTGTTACGACCGCGCGAAGATCAGCTGGACCCAGGTCGAGACCGGATCCGCCATCACCTGGAAGTACCCGAGCTGCATTCTCAAAGGCGACGACTCGATCGGCGAGTTCTACTCGGTCGCGCTCAGCAACCACGCGCAGCAGGCCGACACCGGCACCAAGATGATCCATCTCGGCAAGCGCACCCGCTCGACGATCATCAGCAAGGGCATCAGCGCGGGCCGCGGGCAGCAGACCTACCGGGGCGCGGTGAAGATCGCACGCGGCGCGACCGGCGCCCGCAACTACACCCAGTGCGACTCGCTGCTCATCGGCGACAAGTGCGGCGCCCACACGGTGCCCTACGTCGAAGTGCAGAACTCGACCGCCCAGCTCGAACACGAAGCGACGACCTCGCGCATCGGTGAAGAGCAGCTCTTCTACTGTCGTCAGCGCGGCCTGAGCGAAGAGGACGCGGTCAGCCTGATCGTCAACGGCTTCGCCAAACAGGTCCTCGAGGAGCTCCCGATGGAGTTCGCCGTCGAAGCGCAGAAGTTGCTCGGCGTCAGTCTCGAAGGCGCGGTCGGCTGAGCCAGACCGTTTCCGAGGTGCCCTGCGCACCTCCCCAGTTTCCCATTCCTGATTTCCGCGCCCGCTCCAGTGCGCGCGCCCTGAAGAGAGAACGAACGAACATGCTTCGCATCGAAAACCTGCACGTCGAAGTCGACGGCAAGACGATCCTGAAGGGCCTCGACCTCGAAGTCGGCAAGGGCGAGGTCCACGCCATCATGGGACCGAACGGTTCCGGCAAGAGCACGCTCTCGTACGTGCTCGCCGGCCGCGAGGGCTACGTCGTCACGAAGGGCGACATCCTGCTCGACGGCGAGAGCATTCTGGAGGACGAGGTCGAAGACCGCGCCGCCAAGGGCATCTTCCTGGCGCTGCAGTACCCGGTCGCGATCCCCGGCGTGAGCAACCTCCAGTTTCTGCGCAGCGCGCACGGATCGATTCGCAAAGCGCGCGGTGAGAAAGAGCTGACCGCCGCCGAGTTCATGAAACTCGCGCGTGCGAAAGCGGCGACCGTCGAGCTCGACAAGACCCTGCTCAAGCGCGCGGTGAACCACGGCTTCTCCGGTGGCGAGAAGAAGCGCAACGAGATCTTTCAGATGGCGGTGCTCGAACCGAGGCTCGCCATCCTGGACGAGACCGACTCGGGCCTCGACATCGACGCGCTCAAGGTGGTCAGCCAGGGCGTGAACAAGCTGCGCAGCCCCGAGCGCTCGATGATCGTCATCACCCACTACCAGCGGTTGCTCGACCACATCGTGCCGGATTTCGTGCACGTGCTGCTCGACGGACGCATCGTCCGGTCCGGCGACAAGAACCTCGCGCTCGAGCTCGAAGCCGAAGGCTACGACGGGGTGCGGCAAGAGACCGCCGCTGGCCAGAGCGGACAGGCGTCGGTCTGATGGGCTTGCTCGACGTACTGGCGGACGCGCCCACCGAACCGTTGCGGGCCCAGGCGGCCGCGGCGCTTCAGAGCGGGCTGCCGACCAAGAAGACCGAAGCGTGGCGCTTCACCTCCGTGCGGCACCTCGTCGATGCGGCCCGGGTCGAAGTCGCGCCGCACATCGACCTCACGTTGCGGGACGGAGTCACCGCCGAGTGGGTGGACGCGCATGAACTCGTCGGCACGATCGCGGAGTCGCTGCACTTCGCCGCGCTGAACACGGTGCGGCACGAGAAGGTGCTCGTCGTGCGCGCGACCGGTGCGGACCGCGCGACCGTCACGCTGCGCATCGGCGCGGCCGGCGAAGGTCGGATCACGCATCCGCGCATCCTGGTGATCGCCGAGAAACACTGCGAGCTCACGCTGGTCGAACGGTACGAGCCGGGCGCCGGACTCGTGAACGTGGTGACGGAAGTCGTTCTGGAAGACGGGGCGATCGTCGATCACACCCGGCTGCATCTCGGACTCGACCAACACGTCGGCACGCTGGCGGTGCATCAGAAGCGGGACACGTCGTACGGGTCGCGGGTGTTCTCGTTCGGCGGTGCGCTCGTGCGGCTCGATCTTCGCGTCGCGCTTCATGGGCCCGGCGCGCAGGCGACCACCGAAGGCGCGTACCACGTGACCGACGGCGAACACGTGGATCATCACGTCTTCATCGACCACATCGGACCGAAGAACACGAGCCACCAGGTCTACCGCGGTGTGCTCGACGGCAAAGGCAGCGCGGTCTTCGACGGGCAGTCGATCGTCGGCAAGGACGCACCCGGCAGCGAGTGCCATCAGTCGAACGGCAACCTGCTCCTCAGCGACCGCGCGACGCTGCACACCAAGCCGCACCTCGAGATCAACAACGACGACGTCGTCGCGAGTCACGGCGCCACCGCCGGCGCGCTCGACCCGGACGCGCTCTTCTACCTTCGGTCGCGCGGCATCCCGCACGACACCGCCCGAGCGATGTTGACCGACGCGTTTCTGCGCGCCGTGCTCGACGACGTCCAGGTGCCGGAGGTGCTCACCGAGCTGCGGCGCGCGCTCGTGGACCGGGGCCTCTCGATGAGCGGTGCGTCCGAACTCGAGGACAGTGTCTCCGGGGCAGAGGCGTGAGCCCGTCGATGCAGACCGTCGGTAAGAAGCCGAGCTCGAAGTCGTTCGATGTGTCGGCGATTCGCGCCCAGTTTCCCGCGCTCCGCCAAGAGGTGCATCCGGGCAAGAAGCTCGTGTATCTCGACAGCGCGGCCACCGCGCTCAAGCCGCAGTTCGTGATCGACGCCGTCGTCGACATCTACGCGAAGGATTGCGCGAACGTACACCGCGGGGTCCACGCGCTCAGCCAGCGCGCGACCGCCAAGTACGAAGGCGCCCGTGACCGGATCCAGAAGTTCATCGGCGCGGCCGAACGCGAAGAAGTGGTCTTCACCTGCGGCACCACCGAGGGGCTCAACCTCGTCGCGTGGTCGTGGGGCCGGAAACACCTGCAAGCCGGCGACGAAGTGCTGCTCACCGAGATGGAGCACCACTCGAACATTGTGCCGTGGCAGCTCGTCTGCGACGAAGTCGGCGCGAAGCTCGTGGTCGCGCCGCTCGAGGCCGACGGATCGGTGACCACCGAGTCGATCCGAGCGCGACTCTCCCCGAAGACGCGCGTGCTCTCCTTTCCCCACGTCGCCAACTCGCTCGGCACCGTGATGCCGGTGGCCGAACTCACCGAACTCGCCCACGCGGCCGGCGCCATCGTGGTGGTCGACGGTGCGCAGGGCATCGTGCACGGCGGCGTCGACGTCGTTGCGCTGGACGTCGACTTTTACGCGTTCAGTGGGCACAAACTCTACGGGCCCTCCGGCATCGGTGTGCTCTACGGCAAACGCGCGCTGCTCGAGTCGATGCCGCCGTGGCAGGGCGGCGGCGACATGATCGACCGGGTGCGATTCGAGGGCAGCACCTGGAACGACCTCCCGTACAAGTTCGAAGCCGGCACGCCGCACATCGCGGGCGCGGTGGGACTCGGCGCCGCGGTCGAGTGGCTGGAGTCGCTTGATCTCGAAGCTGCGTTCCAGCACGAAGCAGAGCTGCTCGCGTATGGTGAGAAGGCCCTGCGCGCGGTGCCCGGACTGACGCTGATCGGAACCGCCGACGCGCGGGCGAGTGTGCTCTCGTTCGTGCTCGACGGCATTCACCCAACCGACGCCGGCACGATCCTCGACGCCGAAGGCATCGCGATTCGAACCGGCCACCACTGCGCGCAGCCGGTGATGGATCACTTCGGCGTCACGGGCACCGCCCGGGCCAGCCTCGCCATGTACAACGACCGCTCGGACATCGACGCGCTGGTGCGCGGGCTCGCCCAGGTGCTGGACATCTTCGGACCGCCCAGTGGCACGCCCCGTGCGGGATCCGCCAGTGCCTGACTTCGACATCGAGGACCTGAAGGTCCACAAGATCCCGCCCAAGACCGGTGCGAAGAAGCGCGTGCACCTGCCGGTCGCTGGGCCTCCACCGCCGGAAGCGGGGGACGAGGATCTCGACGAAGCCTTCGGGGGCTCGGGTTCGACGGCCGAAGTCGTCGAACCCGAGGTGCTCAAAGAGCGCGTCGTCGACACCTTGCGCACCATCTACGATCCCGAGATCCCGCTGAACGTCTTCGACCTCGGGCTCATCTACGAGATCCTCGTCGACGGAGCGGACGTGGAAGTGCGCATGACCCTCACCGCGCCGGCGTGTCCGGTCGCAGGTCAGATCGTGCGCGATGTGGCTGAGAAGGTCGGCGGGACGAAGGGTGTCGCGCGCAGCCACGTGCAGCTGGTCTGGGATCCGCCCTGGACCAAAGACCGGATGACGGACGAAGCGCTGCTGGAACTCGGCCTGCTGTAGGCGCGGAGAGGCGGAAGCCGAAGCCGACGTCGAAGCCGACGCCGAAGCCGACGCCGAATCCGAAGCCGACGCCGAAGCCGAAGCCGAAGCCGAAGCCGAAGCCGAAGCCGAAGCCGAAGCCGAATCCGAAACCGACGCCGAAACCGACGCCGAAACCGACGCCGAAGCCGACGCCGACGCCGACGCCGACGCCGAAGCCGACGCCGAAGCCGACGCCGACGCCGAATCCGACCTTCATCCTCCAGCGCTGCGCCCCTTCTCGTGGGGGGACTCAGCGGCAGAGTCAGCCAGAGTCAGCAGCAGAGTCAGCAGCAGAGTCAGCAGCAGAGTCAGCAGCAGAGTCAGCAGCAGAGTCAGCGGCAGAGTCAGCGGCAGAGTCAGCGGCAGAGTAGAGTCAGCAGCAGAGTCAGCAGCACGCTGTCCCTACCGCGCCCGGAACCCGAGCTGCACCGCCACCGGGCGCATGCGCATCGGCAAGCGCGTGTGGATGGGCGCGCTCCACACCGCGCCCTCGACCACGAGGACCGAAGAGCCGCCGCCGTCCAAGTTGATCGCGTCGACCAGGTTTCGAGTGGCGAGGTGGCTCGCCAGCGCATCCAGCGTCAGGCCGGGCGAGTAGAGCGGTTGGCGTCCGTCAACGACCACCAGGACGACCCGGCCCTCACCGTCGACGCCGAGCGCGGTGCGGGGTGCGACCGCGTCCGAGCGGTGCGGCACGGCGGCGCCTTCCTGCACCAGCCAGGTCTGGCCGGCGACCGCGTGTACGGTCCCGGCGGGGCAGCGGAGCGCGAAGGCGACGCCGGTGCGATCGAAGCAGGCGGCGGGCCATGGCTCGTCGGCATCGGTCACCACGGTTCCGTACGATACGCCGCCCGAGATCACGTCACCGATCGGCCAGCTGGTTTCACCGGCCCGCGGACTGAAGTCCCAGGGCGCGTTCGAGTGGAACGGATGGAAGAAGTTCGCGTTGATGGCGGCGAACACGCGCTCGCTGCGCGCGAACTCGCGCACCGTTCGCGCGGGGAAGCCGTGGCCGCCTTCGGGACCGCGCGCGCGGGCCAAGTCTGGTCGAGAGACGACGACCTCGAAGCGTTCGAGTCGGAGCCGGAGCTCGTGAACGAGCGCGTCGCCGACCATGCGGCGCTCGTAGCGTGCGCCTTCCTCGAACTCGACGCTGACGTGGCTGCGGCTTGGCCGGCGTCCGTATCCCCAGAGGAGGAGGAACGACGCGCAGGCAAGGAGCACGAGGGAGAAGGTCTTCCTCCCTCGCTTGCCTTTGCTCGCAACCGAGCCGTCGAGACGCAGTGCGGGTTGCCCGATGCGGAGTGTTGCTGTTCGAGGCGCAGTGAAGCGCTACTCGTCTTCGTGGGTGACTGCCCAGTACGAGAGCAGCTCCATGTCGTCGACGATGCGCGAGTGGAAGTGCGCCCACACGTCGCTGATCATCACGACTGCGCTCTCATCGAGCTTGGGCGTCAGGTAGAGCGCGCGGTAGTTCGCGCCGCTTCCGTCTTCGACCTGCCCGAGGATCGGAAGGGGCTCTTTCGACACCGGGCAGAAGAGGACGCAGTGGGTGCCGGGCGCGACCGCATCGAAACCTTCTTTGCGCGGGTCGCCATGAATCGGGCTCAGATGCACGACGCCTTCGCGGCCGTCGGGGGTCCGCACGCCAATGCTCACCGCCGGGTGCCCATCGAACAACACATCGGAGTGGCCCACGAGGTTGTCGCCCTTCGGGCCGAACGCCTGGGTGACGACGATGATGACGTCGCTTCCGGCTTCGTCGATGGCCACATGCGGGGCGGGGATCTCCGAGTGACGTCCCGTCACGGTCAGCTTCCCTTGCTCGCTCTTGTCCTGGCCCATCTCGTCGACTCCGTCCCGCCTCGCCCGGCGTGTGTTGATCCGCCATGCAGCGGGTGGTCTGCCAGCATCGAACCCCGCACGCCCTCCCGTCAACCTCTGTTCGGCCTCGCGCCCAAGTTCGGTCCTCGATAGCCTGTTTGTGTGGACGCGTACCGCGACGACAAAGCGCACCTGCGGGCGCGCATCGAACACCTCGAGGCACTCGTCCAGAAGTCCTTCGACGACGGCGTGGCGGGGCTCGGGAAGATCAGCAACTCAGCCCCGAGGGCAGCGAGTAGACGGCTACTCGATTTCTTCGACCTGGACCTCGAGCTTGTTGACCATGAAACCCGCGATGGTCAGCCCAACGATCAACCCGGCCCACTGAAGTCCACTGCCGCGGTGCTCCAGAAGGGACCGGCACCACAGACCGAGACAGAACCCGGTGATGACGACCACCACCGCAGCAAAGCGCACCATCATGTTGCGGCGCTGCGCTGTGCGTACCCGCGCACCCAGTTCCTTCAGCGCGTTGTCACTGATGTCTTCCGTCATGGCCCGAGCATACGACGTTCCAAACAGGATCTCCCCCGTTGCTTGCGGGCACCCGCTACGGGCCGCCAGGCCTCTTTGGATCGGCGGCGTAGACGGTGCGGTACTTGCGCTTGAGGCCGTCTCGAACCTGGACCGCGGCCACCGTCGATCCGAACACGAGCGAGAGGACCGCGACATAAGGGCCGAGCAGCAGTCCGAAGCCGCCGGCGCCCGCCCCCGCGAGCCCGGTCATCGCCATGCCGCGCATGATCTTCCCCTTGGTGCGTTCTTCGACCGCGAGCAGGACCTCTCGCGTGTGGAGGTCGACCCACAGGTGGTACGGCGACGCGTACGCGTGCACGACGTCCGAACGCCACGCGCTCACTCGGTGCGGCGGGGTCACGCCGCCCGAGGTCCGCGCCCAGCCATCGAGGGTGTCCCGCAGGTGGTCCTGGACGGGGCCGGGCAACTGCCCGAGCGACGCCGCGCCGCGGTAGGCCTCGGGCAAAGGCATCACTGCGAGCGGCAGGTCGGGCGGCACCGCGCCCTCGTTCTGCATCGCCAGCCACAGGGGTGGCCCCTTCCAGGCGACGTCGCTGCGCTGCACCCGACCGCGCTGCGTCTCTCCGTCCTCGCCGAGGATCTCCTCGAGCCGCGCTTTGACGATCTCACCCGTCCACTTCACGGCGAGCCGGGCCACTCGTTTGGGGTCGAGCCCCGCGGTCGTAGCGGCGTCTCGAACCAGCGCATCGTGGTCGATGTCGCCGTCGCCGGTCACTCGATGGTCGGAACGCCGTCGCGTACGAGGGAGTCGAAGAACGCATCGATGGTGGCGTGTGGACCGTCGTCGAACGCCACGAAGTGCCCGCCGGAGAACTGGAGCAGGCCTGCGGTCACGCCGCTCGGCATGTTGCCGCTGGCGGGGCGGGTCTGGGGATCGATCCCGAGCACCGACGCACCGTCGATGGGCGTGAGGACCTCACCGAGCACCGGGATCCGCGCTGCCAGCGCCAGCGCTTCGATGGCGCGCGGCGGGGTGTACTGGTCGGTGATGCCCTCGGTCTGAAGAATGTGTTTCGGCGCAAAACCCGGGCGCGGCTGATGAAAGAGGAAGTGGCCGTAGTTGGTCGGATCGGCCACCTCGGTCCAGGTCTGGAGGGCCGCGTACACCGGGTGTTCGTAGACCAGATGTTCGAGCTCCGTGTCCCGGATGCGCAGCAGCGTGACGACGATGGTCGGAATGTTGATGGGCTGCACTTTGTCGACGAGCGCGATCGGCAGGTGGCCGCCGGCGCCGCTCAGCACCCCGCCGCGTGTGTGGTCGTCGATGGCGAGAAAGAGCGGACCGTTCAGTCCCCCCTGGCTGTGGCCCATGAAGAAGATGTTGTCCGGGTCGAATGTGCGACCGCCCGAGATGACCTCGCGCGAGACCCCTTCAGAGAGCGCAAACCGCACCTGCTCGACCACGTCGAGCGCGGACTGGCGGGCGTTGTCTCGGAACGCGTCGGGGTTCGTGAAGTTGAACACCAGCCCTTCGGGTCCGACCCCTTCGGGGGCTCGGTTGCCGTGGTGGATCTGGTCGACGCCCATGGTGGCGATGCCGAGCTGCGCGAGGCGCGGTCCCACGTCGTTGCGAATGAAGGTCTCGTAGCTGCCGCCGGTGCCGTGGGCGTAGAGCACGAGCGGGAAGCCCGCCGCGGGTGGTTCGGTGTCTGGCACCGTCATGGCGAAGCGGGCTTCGAACGTGCCGTGGGTGATCGGGTCCCCGGACGCGTCGAACTCGATCGCACCACCGCTCGAGGCATAGGGCGGCTCGCCGTTCTGGAAGAGCAACGAGTGGTAGCGGCCTTCGAATACCGAGTAGCCCTCTTCTTCACGGACGAACGCCCAGGTGCGATCGACCGACTCGGGCGGCGGCTGATCGACGAGCCAGTCGCGGGCGGCCGTGAGTTCTGCGGTCGGGTCCTGGGTCGTGAAGACGGTGAGGCTCAACACCTGGTCGCGCGGCAAGCCTGCGGCTTCGATCGCGGCCAGCGCGGGTTCGTAGATGCGCCGGGCATCGACGACGGCTTCGTCGGCCGCGACGCTGGGGTCCACGATGGCTTCGAGGTCGGCGCTCCTCTGGAGCATGCGGCCGTCGGCGGCGCGCAGGGCCCGGGTCACGACGGCGGCGTAGGTGGTGTTCGGGCGCAAGATGGCGCCGTGCACCGGACGCACCGCGAGGCAGTGTCCCGGCCACCAGGTCGATTCGGGGTCGTAGTAGTGCGTGACCGAGGGGTGGCGGGTGCCGACCGACGGGCTGTCCGCGTCCACGTTGATCAGAAAGACCGACGCGTCGGTCTCGAGCGATGCGGACGGGTTCGGAGGCAGCGAGTCCACGTCGATCGCCGTGCCGAACCGGAGATAGTTCGGCGCGCTGACGCTGTACCCGCGCACCGTCGTCGACAGGCGTTCGAGGTACTGCGTGAGGATCGGGATCGACGGGTTCGGGAAGTCGCGCATGTCGATCGCGCCGTCCGGGGTGACGCGAAGATCGCTCGGCCAGGGCAGGTCGAAGAACGGCTCGGCGCCCGTGCGCGGCACGTTGAACACCGCCACCGCCTCGCCCTCGAAGGTGGGCTCGCCACACGACGACATCGTCAGGCACAGGGCCACGAACCAACCGACGGAGACACACTGCGGACGAAAGCGGCTGAACATCGACCGCAAGGTAGCCGGTTTCTCGTGGGTCGCGCAGCCCGTTGTAGGCCTGTCCATTCAACGGCCTCGCCCACCCCGGACAGATGTGCTTAGGTCATCTGGCTATGGGAAGCGTACCCAAGACCCCCGCGAAAAAGGAACGCCGTCCCCGGATCCTCGTGGCAGAAGACGACCCGGCGTTGCGGAAGATGATCACGCTGATCCTTCGGTCTTTCGCCGACGTGGAGTCCGTGGCCGATGGCATGGAGGCGTACACCTACCTCCGCCACAACGACCCGCCCGATCTGCTCATCAGCGACATCATGATGCCGCGCATGGATGGACTGACCCTCACCAATCGGATGAAGCACGACGAAGCCTTGAAGCTCATTCCGGTGATCTTGCTCACCGCCAAGGGCGGACCCCGCGACATGATCACGGGGATCAACGCCGGCGCACGCCACTACGTCACCAAACCGTTCGACCGGGAAACGTTCCTTGGCAAGGTCAAAAAGACGCTCGGCATCGGCTGAGCGTTCCAAGAAGCGCCGCAAGAAAGCGGCCGAGCCTCCGCCCGAGGAGGCGGCGCCCGCCTCCAAGCCGCCGCCTGCGCAGGTCGACAAGACCACCGCCCGCAAACACCTCCTGCTCGTGGCCCTCGGGGGCGCAGCCCAGTGCCTCGGCTACGCGGGGTTCAGCTGGTGGCCGTTCGCGTTGTTCTGCTTCCTGCCGATGTTCTACGTCGTCGATGCGGAACCGAACGCGAGCGGAAAACGTCTGCTCCGACTGGGGCTGACCCACGGCTTCGTCGCCTACACCGGCGGCTACTACTGGCTCGTGGAGATGCTGAAGAGCTTCTCCGGCTTCAACGAAGCCCTCTGTTGGGGCATGGCCAGCGTGTTCTTCCTCTACCAGGGCGGCCAGCAGATGTTGATCTACTGGCTCTATGGCAAAGCGCGCCGCCGCGGCTTCGGGGTGACGATCAGCGGCATCGCCGCGTTGCTCGCCCTCGAACTCTCGTACCCGGTGCTGTTTCCGAGTTTCTTGGCGACCGGTTTTCACGACGTGGTCCCGCTGCTCCAGGTCGCCGACCTCGGCGGACCGATGCTGCTCAGCGCTGTGATCATGGGCATCAACGGGGCCCTCTACGAAACGATCGTTGCCCGCCGCGCCCACGCCGCGCTTCCGCGCCGGACCGTGGCGGTCGTGGCTGCGGCACTTGTGGCGACGCTTGGCTACGGGCTGTTCCGGATGCACCAGGTCGACGCGCGCGCCGCCGAAGCGCGCCACCTCGAGGTCGGCATGGTGCAGGTCAACATGGGGATCTTCGACAAACACGGAGACCCCTTCCTCGGGCACCGGCGTCACCTCTCCCAGAGCGCCGACCTGGTCGCCGAACACCCTGAGCTCGAGCTGCTCGTGTGGCCCGAGAGCGCGTACACCTTCTTTCTTCCGGAACAGGTCACCAACGTGCGCGAGCGGATCCTTGGTCCGATCGAGACGCCCGTGCTCTTCGGTGGGCTGGCGCGTCGTCGTGGTCCGGATGGGGAGGGCGGCCAGCGTTTGCACGCGTACAACACCGCGTACCTGACCTCGGCGACCGGCGAGGTTCTTGGCACCTACGACAAGACCTACCTCTTGATGTTCGGCGAGTACCTGCCGTTCGGAGAGATGTTCCCGATCGTCTACGACTGGTCTCCGAACAGCGGCCGCTTCACCCCGGGCGATCACGTGCGCCCGCTGGTCTTGCCGACCGACGCGGGCGAGGTCCGGATCTCGACGCTGGTCTGTTACGAGGACGTGCTGCCGAGGTTCACCCGCGGCGCAGTCCGCGAAGGGAACCCCCACCTGCTCGCGAACATCACCAACGACGCGTGGTTCGGCGACACCCACGAACCGTGGATCCACCTCGCACTCGCGAAGTTCCGCGCGGTCGAACACCACCGTGCGCTCGTACGGTCGACCAACAGCGGCGTCTCGGCGTTCGTCGATCCGGTCGGCCGGGTGATCGACACGATCGGGGTCGAGGAGCGGGGCCAGCGCGCCGCATCGCTGCCGCTCCTGACCGGACAGACGGTGTATGCCTATGTAGGCGACTGGCCCGGTTGGATGGCGCTTCTCGGCATCCTCTGGATGGCCTTCGTCGGCCGCCGCAAGGGTAGCGGCGCCACGTAGCGGCAGTAAATTATGGGGGGACTGGCCCCCGCTGTGAAGGAAATGCGACCCTGGTGCATGGAGAGCTGAGGGGTCCCTTTCCAGGGACGCCGAGAGGAGGGCCCATTGCAAGCACCACAACCGAAGTCACCGCCGGTCCGCATCGTTGTCATCGACGACAACCTCGCGAGTGTCCGAGGACTCACCGAGTGCATTCGTGTCTGGTTCGAGGACGTGGACGTGCGCGGTTTCGTCGATCCGCACCGCGCCTACGACGTCATCCTGGCGAACCCACCGGCGCTCGTGTTCATGGATCAGCAGATGCCCCGCTGCACCGGCGTCGAGCTCGCCCAGATGTTGCGCGAGCGTCTGAGCAGCGATTGCCCGCGGCTCGTCCTCGTCAGCGGAAGCGACCTTCCGCGCGCCCACTTGAAGTCGTTCGACGCGTACTTCCGCAAGCCGTTCCAGTTCGCGGCCGTCGCCGAAGCGGTCGAGCGATTGCTCGCCACGAGCAGCTCCGGCATCCGCCGCGTCCCGTAGCGAACTCGGGCGTCCTCAAAGGCCAAGGCCCGCCAAAGCGGGCCTCGTTCACATCACCGCGCTGCTCCGTACCTCAGTACATGCAGCAGCGGAAGCCGGTCGCCGGGTGGGCGAAGTCTTGGTTGGCGACCGTGAAGTCCCACCCGCACGCCCGTCCGTTCTCGATCGTGTTGTAGGCGCCGCCGCGCTGCTCGTAGATGTTCGATCCCGCGGCGGTGCGGGTCCACTCCTTCACGTTGCCGCTCAGGTCGTAGATGGAACCCGCCGCGCCCCAGATGGCGCGGCACATCGGGAACGCGCCCGCGGTTGCCACCGCGTCCTGGTCGCCCGGCAGACCCGGGTCGCTGTCGCGCTCCTTGCCGTTGCAG
Source organism: Deltaproteobacteria bacterium (assembly GCA_034670305.1). Taxonomy (GTDB): domain Bacteria; phylum Myxococcota_A; class Polyangia; order Polyangiales; family Houyiibacteriaceae; genus JAXMNT01. Next base: position 25,309 of record JAXMNT010000020.1, on the reverse strand, counting down.
GCCACCGGCTGGCTCGAGGAGCACGTCGCTTCGTAGGCCCAGTTGCAACCGCCAGCGCCGCTCTCACACGAGGTCTGCCAGTCGGGGGCATCGCAGAGCTGCCAGCCGGGGGCGCCCGCGCCGGGACAGGCGCCACCTGGGTTCATTGCGCAGCATGCGTCGCGTGCTTCAGGCCAGGTGACGCTGGTCCAAGGCAGCACCCCGGGCCGTGAACACGCGAGCGTTTCGTTGCTGCCGCCGCTCGAGGCGCTCGCGTCCGGACGGGAGGCCTCGTACTGCATCATCAACATGCTCGAGCCGCCACCGAGGTCGACCTCCACCGTGTCGAACGCATCGGCGGTGATCGCGTCGCGCCAGCTGGTGCCGAGATCGTCCACGCCGACTTCGTCGACCAAACCATCGCAGTCGTCGTCGAGTGCGTTGCACTCTTCGTCGTCCGGCACGTCGGCCGGAACCGCGTTGCAGACGACGCCGTCTTCGGTCCCGTTGCACTCGTAGCTGCCGACGCCTTCACAGGCGCCGATGCCGACCGAGCAGGAGGTGCCAGCCAGCGGATACGCTTCGTCGGTTCGTCCGTCGCAGTCGTTGTCCAGCGTGTCGCAGCGGGTCTCCGAGTCCTCGAACGTCGAGGGGTACGAGCAGGTGTACCCCGCGGCCCCGCCGCAGACCGCTGTCGTGCCGGTGCACACGCCACGGCTCAAACAGAAGTTCGCCGGGGGCGTGAGGGTCTCGTCGACCACCATGTCGCAGTCGTCGTCCAGGCCGTTGCACACCTCCGCGCCTGCGAACGAGCAGGCGTACTCGCATCCGTCGCTCGGGTCGCCGTTGGCGTCGATGTGGCCGTCGTCGCAGCCGCCGATCGCACAGGTGCCGCCGTCGCAGATGCCGATGGCGAAGTCCGCGTCGCAGCTGTTGCCGCACCCGCCGCAGTGGCGCGGATCGCTCATGAAGTTGAACGCTTCGTCGGTCGCGCCGTCGCAGTCTTCGTCGCTGCCATCGCAGGTCTCGACGTTTGGTCCGGTGCCGCCTTCGCAGACGAACGTGCCCGAGCGACATGCGAGCATGCCCGCCGTGCATTCGCCCGTCGTGGGCCCACAGGCCGCGCCGCCGCCCGGGTTGCCTTCGTCGACGCTGCCATCGCAGTCGTCGTCCAGGCTGTTGCAGGTCTCCATGCTCCCGGTGACTTCGCCGATGCACTCCACGGTGCCCGCGTTGCAGGTCTGGGTGCCGGGTCGGCATTGGCCGAGGTCCGTGCCGCAGAGCGCACCGCCGCCGGGGTTGCCTTCGTCGACCATCCCGTCGCAGTCGTCGTCCATGGAGTTGCACGCTTCGAAGGCCGGCGACACGCCGCCCATGCACACGAGTCCACCGCCGCTGCAGGTGAGCGCACCCGCTTCGCACGCGCCGGTCGTCTCTCCGCAGGCCGCGCCGCCGTCGGGGTTGCCTTCGTCGATCATGCCATCGCAGTCGTCGTCGATGGCGTTACAGGTCTCCGCGCTGCCCATGACCTCCCCGACGCAGCTGATCGCGCCGTCCGAGCAGACTTCGCGTCCCTGCACGCACGCGCCGAGGCGTGAGCCACAGAGGCGGCCGCCCTCGGGGTTGCCCTGGTCGACGTTGCCGTCGCAGTCGTCGTCCACGCCGTTGCAGAGTTCGGTCGTCGGTGTGATCGAGTCCGTGCACGCGACTCGGCCCATGACGCACATGGTGGTGCCGATGGTGCACGCCCCGACGTCGATGCCGCAGGCCTCGCCACCGCCCGGGTCGCCTTCGTCGACGATCCCGTCGCAGTCGTCGTCCCGCACGTTGCAGGTCTCTTCGGCCGGATCGGCGAGCGTGCAGGCGTATTCGCAGCCGTTGTCCGCGCGTCCGTCGATGTCGAAGAAGCCGTCTTCGCACATGTCGACCAGGCACACCGACATCGCGCAGCTCGCGTCCGAGTGTGGGAAGCGGCAGACCCGTCCGCAGCTTCCGCAGTTGTCCGGATCGGTGTCGAACTCGACGTCTTCGTCCACGAGCCCGTCGCAGTCGTTGTCGCGCAGGTCACACAGGATGTCTTCGTCCGCCGTCTGAAGGCAGCGGTACTCGCAGCCATCGGCGGGGTCTCCGTTGAGGTCGAGGAACCCCACGTCGCAGTCGCCCACCATGCAGACGCCGTCGGTGCAGACCGCGAATGCGTGCGGCGGCGAACAGACGTTGCCGCACGCGCCGCAGTTGTTCGGATCCCGATCGGTCGAGAGGCCCTCGTCGACGAAGCCATCGCAGTCGTCATCCGCGTCGTTGCAGAGCTCGGTGCCGAGGCAGCCGGCGTCGCCGACGTCTCCGGGCGCGTCGTCCACCGGCGCATCGACCAACAAGACGTCTCCGCCCGTGGCCGCGTCGCCGGCGTCCGAGCCGCCGTCCTCTTCTTCACAGGTCAGACAGTACGGGTCGGTGTCGCAGCTGCTCAGAACGAGCAGCCCACCGACTGCCACCAGCGCCAGAAGCATCCGGTTCATCGGACACCTCGGCGGCGGCGCGCCCACGCGACCAGCGCGACGAAGACGAGCGCCAGAGGCGAACCATCACCGGTCGTTCTGCAGTTGCAGCCACCTCCCCCGCGGGCGACCACCCGATCCTCGGGATCTTCTTCGGTGCCGCCGGCGTCGACATCGGGCGTGCCCGCGTCTTCGTCCATCGGACCCGCGTCCGGCATGACCGGAATGAGCTCGCATTCTCCGTCCACGCAGCGGTCGCCGTCCGGGCAGACAAGCCGCGCGCAGGGGTCTTCGCCACAGCCACCCGAGACCGGGTCGCAGACAGTTCCGGGCGGACACATGAGTCCGACGCAGGGGTCGGTCTCGCACATCCCGGTCGCCGGGTCGCAGAACGTCGAGGAGTCGCAACTCACGTCTGCGCAGAGGTCCTCCGCGCAGACGCCGGCGGAGCAAATCTCTCCGTCGGCGCACATCACCGTGCTGCAGGAGGGTTCGCACGCTCCGTCGCGGCAGGCTTCGGCCCCGTCGCACATCACACCGGCGCAGGGATGCGGGATGCAATCGCCGGTGGCGATTTCGCAGATCTCTCCGCTCATGCAGCCGAGCCCCGTGCAGTCGTCGACCACGCAGGTGCCATCGAAGGGGTTGCAGACGGTGGGATCGTCGCAGACCACTCCGTCGCACGGGAAGGTGCACTCGTTCGCCAAACATTCGCAGCTCGGCACACCCTCGGTGTCGGGGGCGCAACGAACGGTGCCTTCGCGTTCTACGGTCTCGTCCGGGCACGTGTCCGGGTTGCAGCGCGGTGCGGTGCAGAAACACATGCCGTCGATGTCGACTTCGACGCGGCCGGTCGGGCAGCGTCCGAACTCGCTGTCGATGCAGGGCAGGGCGCACTGGCAGTCGACGCACTGACTCTCGCCCGGGCAGATGGCCCCGGTGTCGGGATCTTCGTCGATGAGCCCATCGCAGTCGTTGTCTTCGCAGTCGCAGGTCTCGGGTCCCGCGGGCACGCTGCCCACGCAGACGTCTCGACCGTCGACACACTGCAACATGCCGGGCAGACAGACGCCCTCCATCTCACCGCAAGCGCCGCCAAGCGGCAGCTCCTCGTCGATGGCCGTGTCGCAGTCGTTGTCGAGCGCGTCGCACTCTTCCGGCAGCGGTCCGAGTTCGCCTTCGCAGACGATCGCCCCGTCGCGGCAGATGTTGACGCCCGGCACACACTCGCCGACGTCGCTCCCACACGGTGCGCCGACGTCGAGCCCGTCGTCGATCACACCGTCGCAGTCGTCGTCGATCGCGTTGCAGATCTCCACGGTCGGTCCGACCGCGCCATCGCAGACGAGCTCGCCGCCAGTGCACAGCGTCGTACCCGCCATACACGCGCCGGTGTCGTCGCCACAGGCATCGCCGCCTTCGGGGTTGCCCTCGTCGGTCATGCCGTCGCAGTCGTTGTCGAGCCCGTCGCAGATCTCCGTTTCCGGACCTTCCGCGCCCACACAGGAGATGCCTCCGTCGACGCAGACCTCGGTGCCGAATTCACACTCGCCGACATCGGTCGTGCCGCAGCTGGCGCCGCCGTCCGGGTTGCCCTCGTCGACCAGTCCGTCGCAGTCGTCGTCGAGCACGTTGCAGGTCTCGGTGTCCGGCTCCACGCCGCCCGTGCATGCGAGCGCGCCACCGACGCATTCGGTGGTGCCCGGTTCACAGACGCCTTCGGTCGTACCGCAGGTCATGCCGGCGCCCGGCGATCCTTCGTCGATCGGGCCGTCGCAGTCGTTGTCGACTCCGTCGCAGATCTCGGTGCCGGGTCCGACCGCGCCAATGCAATCGAACGTGCCCAGGTTGCAGATCAGCACACCGGGCGAGCAGGCACCGGTGTCGTCGCCGCACGGTCCGCCGGTCGGGACCGATTCATCCGTCGCGCCGTCGCAGTCGTCGTCGACCGCGTTGCAGGTCTCGGGGCCGCCCGAGGTGCCGCCGCGGCAGACGAGCGAGCCGAGCTCGCAGCGCAGGGTGCCCGGGGTGCAGATGCCGATGCTCGAGCCGCACATGGTGCCCGGGTCGGTGCCTTCGTCGATGATGCCGTCGCAGTCGTCGTCGAGGGTGTTGCAGACTTCGGTGCCGGGACCGGTGCCGCCGATGCACATCGAGGTGTCGAACACCCCGCCGGTGCAGATCTCGACGCCGCGTCGGCAGACGCCCACGTCGGTGCCGCAAGGCCGGGTCTGACCGTCGATCACCCCGTCGCAGTCGTCGTCGAGCCCGTTGCAGGTCTCGGCGGTCGGCGTGATGCCGGTGCAGCCGCCCCAGCCGCCGGCCATGCAGGTCTCGGTGCCGGTCGTACACTCACCGACGTCGTTGCCGCATCCGCGCATGAGCCCTTCGTCGATCAACAGGTCGCAGTCGTCGTCGAGGTTGTTGCAGAGCTCGGCCGAGGGCACGCAGCCGCCGCACGCGCCTTCGTCGACCGCGCCGTCGCAGTCGTCGTCGAAGAGGTTGCAGGTCTCGACCGGCGGCGCGCCGCAGGTGCCGCAGGCGTTCGCCACGCCTTCGTCGGTCACGCCGTCGCAGTCGTCGTCGGCGGTGTTGCAGGTCTCGGTCGGGACCGGGCCGCAGTTGCCGCAGGCGTTCGAGACGCCCTCGTCGACGAGCGTGTCGCAGTCGTCGTCCGCGCTGTTGCAGACCTCGACCAGGACCGTGTCGTCGATGATGTCGCTGATCTCCGCGGCGAGCTGCGCTTCGTCCGTCACGTAGATGGCGGTCGGACGTCCGCCGCCGGCCGCCGCGATCGCATCGAGGCTCGCTCGTGCGCCCGCGTCGCTGACCGCGAATCCGACCACGTAGGTCGTGTAGCCGGCGAGGCGCAGGCTGTTCGCCGCGCCCACCGGGTCGCCGCCACAGGTCTCCGCGCCGTCGGTGATGAGCACGACGACGTAGGGGCGGCACGCGGCCACCGAGTCGCTGGCTGCCACGCCGTCGAGGTAGCTCTCCGCGCTGGCGAGGGAGCCGCCGAGCGGCGTCGTGCCGGTGCCGCGGATCTCGAGATCGCAGCCCGCCTGGGGCATGCCGGTCGGGCTGCCCGAGTCTCCGTCCATCCACGCGAGCAGGTCTGGCTGGTTCTCCTGAGAGAAGCCGACGAGCAGATCGGCGGAGTCGAATCCGCCGCCGCATGGATCGGCGCCAGCGCCCTGCCAGCCTCCGCTGCCTTGCGAGACGTTGTCGCTCACGCAGACGAAGTCGGTCGGGCGCTGGTGAAAGCGCATCAGGCCGTACTCGAGTTCGCCGAACCCGGTGACGACCTGGGAGAGGCCGTTCTTCGCTTTGTGGAGCCGGCTGTCGTCGGCGATGCCGTTGCCGCAGCCAGTCGTGCCGCATGTCGCACACGAGACATCGCTGCCCGCGCACTCCGCGCTTCCGTCGCCGCCGGTGACTTCGTCGGCGCAGGTGTTCCAGTTCATGGAACCCGAGCTGTCGAAGACGAAGAGCATGCGGGCGCGGATCTCACCGGGCGTGTCGGCGGGGTCCACTTCGACTTCGTCGAGCATCGAGTGACAGCCCGGGTCGTCCGGGAAGTCGGCGAAGCCGTCGCCGTCGTTGTCGAGGCCGTCGTTGCAAGCGGCGAAGCCCTTCTCGGAGCGATCGGTCGCGCTCGTACAGTCCGAGTCGGCCGGGAAGTCCGCGTCTCCGTCGCCGTCGTTGTCGATGCCGTCGTTGCAGGCCGGCTGCCCACCTTCGTCGGTGTCGTTCGGGCTCGAGCACTCGAGGTCTTCGGGGAAGTCGATGTCGCCGTCGCCATCGTTGTCGATGCCGTCGGAACACTCGACGTCCGCTTCGTTGCCGTCCGCGGCGCTGCTGCAGCCCGGGTCCGCTGGGAAGTCCGTCAGCCCGTCGCCGTCGTTGTCGATGCCGTCGCTGCAGATCGGAACCTGGCTGACGAAACAGGGCACGCTGAGTTCACTCTCGAGCTCGCCGGGCGCTTGGGCCGTCGCGCGGACTTCGAGGCCGCCGTAGAGTTCGCCGAAGGCGGTGGCCGGCCCGAAGGTGCCCACGTCGAAGCGGTTGCCACTGGAGGTGCCGCTGCCGCGTTCGATGAGCGAGAAGTAGAGGCGCACGGTGGTGCCGTCCGCTTCGGTGGTGTCGCCGAGGATGGTGGTCTGGTTCGAGAGGATCGGGCAGTCCAGCGTCGGGATCTCCGAACGCTGCTGGCCGACCGCGACCGTCGCGAGGTTGTTGAAGTAGGTCTCGTATGCGCCGCCGAAGCCACTCTGCGACGCCCACTGGGACACGTCGATGTCGTAGAGGCCGGTCGCGGTCCCGGCCGGCACGTTCACGTCGAAGTCGATCGTGCGGCTGACGCCCGGGTCGAGGGTTACCGCCAAGTTGAACTCGGGCGTGTTGGTGGCGCAGTTGTCGCTGCACTCGAGCACCGCGCCGTTGAGGCGGATGTCCGGGGTCGCGTCGCCGTCGCTGCTCGTGAGCGTCCAACCGGCGGGGAGCACCACGATGTACTCGTCGAAGGCGATGTTGCCGGTGCCGCCCACCCCGACCATGCCCGAGAGGGAGGCGGTGCCGCCGGCCGGTGCCAGCGGGGTGATCGACGCGAGCTCATGTTCGACCACGCCGAGCGAGCGGATCATGTTCAGCTCTTGGGTGGAGAATCCGCCGGGGAGGGAGTCGCTCACGAACGCAGCCCGCATGCGGTGGGTGACCTGGCCGCCGCCGCCGATGGTGAAGCGGGTCTCGTAGTTGGTCTCTTCGGAGGGGATGTAGTCGCGCGCGGTCCAGACGAGGCACTCGAGCCCATCTCCGTCGCAGTTGCTGATCATCATCGGCGCCGGGGTGCCGGGTTCCGGTCCGACGTACGCCACGCGGGTCGAGTCGAACTTCTGGGTGATGACCGCGTTCTCTTGGTCGAGCGTCGAGAGGTTCCGCGTTCGGAGCGTGAACACGACCTCCTGGCCGCCGGTGGCGAGCGGCGAGTCGCTCGTGAGATCGAAGAGCAGGTTTAGGAACACGCACGCCGGCGCGCCGAGGTAGATCGACCACGAGTTGTCTTCCGCGCGGCCGGTGCTGCTGCGCGCAGAGGTGTCGCCGCCGAAGGCTTCGGCGCAGTTGACGTCGGCCATCTGCACGTTGTCGATGGGGGTGCCGAGCACACGCAGCGCGATCTCCACCTTCACCGGTTCGCCGACCCGGGTCTCACCGGTGGCGAATCGAACCGAGCGGGTCGTGTTCGGGAGCGGGTTGGCCGGGCTCAGATCGAAGCCCATCGTGGACGCGTCCGCGGTCATGCGAACCAGCGGGCCGCCGCGCGAGCTGACCGCGCCGCCGGTGCCGATGAGCGAGCCGGGGTTCTGGATCCGCTGCCAGGGGCCGGTCACGTCGTTGAACTCGAGCACCGCCGGGGAGACCTCGGTCACCTCGTAGTCGAAGTGGGTGAGCGGGCCGGCCACGGGCGAGCCGTAGCGGAAGGGGGTGTTGCCGGTGCCGTTGTTCTCGCTGGCGTTGCCGTTGCTGTTGCTGATGCCGTAGCCGCGGACCTGAATCCAGTCCCAGGTGTTGTGGGTCACGTAGGGCGCGGTTGCGCCGATTGCACCGTCGACGTCGTTCAAGCGCGTTGGCACCTGACCGGTCATGTCGATCCCCGGGAGATCGAGGGTGATGAACGAGGTGCCCGGGTTGCGGGCGAGGCGGCTGTCGGTCGCGTAGAAGATACCGGTGTCCGCGTAGAGTTGCGCGATCGCGCCATCGTCCAGGTTGGTGGTGCCGCCCATGGAGGGCACGCTGTCGAACCGGTTGCAGGTGCGACCGCACCCGTTGGTCGCGATGCCGGGCACGTTGGGCTCGATGGTGTAGCCCTGATCGTCGATGAACCGCAGCCCGACCACCTCGGTGTTCGGGGGCACGTACTCGTTGATCCAGCCGTTGAGGCCATGGATCTGTCCGTTCGGGACCGGAAAGACGTTCATTCGGAACAGAATGATGTCGCCGACACCGACCCGGACATCCGTGGTTCCGCCCCCACTTGACGATCCACCTTCAGGATCGATGATCGCGACCGTGGCCGGCGGGATCGACTTCGCGGTCATGACGTTGGCGACGCCGTCTCCGCGTGCAGTGGTCGCGCAGAGCGCGATGGCCATCAAGAAAGTCGTTTGCGCGGCGGCGCGACGAACGTTGCTCATCGAACGATGTTACCGGCCGATGCCCAAGATTGATACTGCCCGTTTGGGTGGCTCGCGTGCCCGAGCTGGGGTGGGTGCGCGGGGGCGCCGACCCAAAGAAGTGGTTGTGGGGGCGGGCGCTTCGCGCAAGGATCTCGCGCGATGATGGTTCGAAACGATGCGTCGTGGCTCCGTACGGTGTTCACGGTCCGAGGCAGTTCCCTCACCCGGACGTGGGGGCGTCTTCTTTTGGTGACGGTCTTCGCCACGCTGGTGACCTATCTGCACGACACCTACGGGCTCTTGCACACGAACCTCACCGTCACGCCCTTCTCGCTCATCGGGCTCGCGCTCGGCATCTTCCTCGGCTTCCGGAACAACACCAGCTACGACCGCTTCTGGGAGGGCCGCAAGCTCTGGGGCCGGGTCGTGAACGCGAGCCGGACCTTGACCCGGCAGGTGCTGACGTTGGTCGGTCCGGCGGGATCCAGCGTCGCGTACCGGACCTGTGCCATCGACGACGGAACCGTCGACCCCGAAGTGCGCGCGCTGCACCACCGGGTGGTGCGGCGGGCCATCGCCTACGTGCATGCCCTGCGGCTGCACCTTCGGAGCGACCGTTCGTTGGACGATCTGAAGGCGTACTTGGAGGACGAGGAGCTCGCGGACCTCGTGGGGGAGAGCAACCGCCCCATCGCGATCCTTCAGCGGATCGGCGCCGAGCTGCGCGTGGCGTGGGACCGCGGACTCATCAGCGAGTTTCACCTGCCGACCCTGGAAGCGACGCTCACCGAACTCGCGGGCGTGCAGGGCGGCTGCGAGCGCATCAAGGCGACGCCGATCCCGTACAGCTACAACATCCTCTTGCACCGGATCGTGTTCGTGTACTGCTTCGCACTGCCGCTCGGCCTGGTGTCGATCGAAGGCCTCGGGCAGTACACGCCGATCGTCTGTCTTCTGATCTCCTACGCGTTCTTCGGACTGGACGCGGTCGGGGACGAGATCGAGGATCCGTTCGGTGAAGACATCAACGACCTCCCGCTCGCGACGATCACCCGGATGATCGAGGTGAACCTGCTCGAGCGTCTCGGCGAAGAAGAGTTGCCCCCGTTCCTCGAGCCCAAGGACGGTGTGCTCCGGTGAGCGAATCGGTCGAAGATCTGCTTCAGCGCGCGAAGGAGCACATGCGGCACGGGCGCAACGAGCAGGCGCTCGCAGACCTCAACGTCGTGCTCGAGAAGCAGCCGAAGCTGGTCGATGCGCTCGGCCAGAAGGGCGAAGTGCTTCGGCGGCTCGGCCGATACAAGGAAGCGATCGATCTGCTCGACCAGGCGATTGCCCAGGATCCGAACTACGCCTTCGCGCTGGCGAGCCGGGGCGATGCCCACTCGCGGGTGGGCGACCGAGCGCTCGGCCTCGTCGACCTGACTGCGGCGATCGACCTCTCCAAGGAGCCCTATGCCTGGGCGCTCTTCCGCCGCGGCGAAGTGCAGCTCGACGAAGGCCGCTACGACGCCGCCATCGCCGACCTGACCCGCGCGCTCGAAGCGGAGACGAGCCCGCGCGCGTCCGTGTACGCGACCCGCGGCGAAGCCCAGCGGCTCAAAGGCGACCACCCGAAGGCGCTGGAGGACTTCAACCGCGCACTCGAGATGGAACCGGACCTCTCGTGGGTGCTCGCATCCCGCGGCAAGAGCAAGTCGCTCCTCGACGACCGGGAGGGCGCGATCCGCGACTTCGACCGCGCGATCGAACTGCAGCCGGACTACCCCTGGGCGCTGGCGCAGCGCGGCGAGGTCCACCGCCTCATCGGCAACCACGACCTCGCGATCAAAGACCTGAGTTTCGCGCTCGCGCTCGATCCCAAGAACGCGTGGGCGTGGGCCAGCCGCGGCGCAGCCAACCGCTCGAACGGCCGGCTCGCCGAAGCGTGGGCGGACCTGGCTCAAGCGATCCACCTCGACCCGAAGTACGCCTGGGCGCTCGCGAACCGCGGCATGGTGCTCTTCGATCTCGGTCGCTACAAACAGGCGCTCGCGGACCTCGACCGGAGCATCGCGCTCGACTCGACCAACCCGTTTGCGATCGGGCGGCGCGCCGAGACCTACGTCGAGATGCGCCGCTACGAACAAGCGCTGCGCGATTTCGAGCGGCTCCTCGAGCGCGAGCCGAACGATGGCTGGGCCGTGGCCCACCGCGCCGACACGCTTCGATTGATGGAGCGGTTTCAGGAAGCGCTGGCCGGGTTCGATCGGGCGATCGAGATGAAGCCGCGCTACTCGTGGGCGCTCGCGAGTCGCGGCGAGACCTACCACATGCTCGGGCGCGACGAAGAAGCGATTCAAGACTTCGACGCGGCGCTCGAGATCCAGCCGGACTATCCGTGGGCCCGCGAAGGGCGCGCCCGCTGCGGACAGAAACTCGACCGTCACGACTCGGCGCTCGTCGACCTGAGCTGGCTGCTCGAGCGCAAGCCGAAGTCGCCGCGCCTCTTGCGCATGCGCGCGCAGAGCTACGTCGCGCTCGACGAACTCCAGAAGGCGCTCGACGACTACGACAAGGCGCTCTGGCACGAGCCGGACCGGCAGGAGACCGTCTTCGGTCGTGCGAACGTGCTGCGTCTGCTCGGCCGGCACACTGAGGCGCTCGCCGCCCTCGACAAGGCACTCGCGAACGGCGACCCCAACTCGGTTGCACTCACCCGGCGGGGCGAGTGTCTTGCGGCGCTCGGGCGGTTCGAAGAAGCGATCGGAAGCCACACCCAAGCCATCGCGCTCGATCCGAGCGAACCGCTCGGGTTCGTGGGACGCGGGGACGCGCGACGGTTTGCGGGTCTCTACGGAGACGCCATCGCGGACTACGAGAAGGCGCTGCAGCTGGACGACGATCTGCAGGCCGCGCTCTCGGGTCTCGCCGATGCGCTTCGGCAGGCGGGGGCGCTCGACGATGCGCTCGCTCGGTTCGACGATGCGGTGCAGCGGTCGACCAACGATGCGTGGTTGCTCGCGCGGCGCGGAGACACCCGGCGGCAGCTCGGCCGCACGATGGAGGCGCTCGCGGATCTCCATCAGGCGCTCGAAATCGCACCGGGCGACCCGTGGGCGACGCTGCGCCGGGCCGAGACCTACATCGACATGGAGCGCTGGGACGACGCGCTCCGCGACCTCGACGCGTTGATGCTCGAGCGCGCCGACGATCCCGAAGTGCTCTACCGCCGGGTGGAGGTGCTGAGGCGCGCGGGACGCCTCGACGAAGCGCTGGAGGCCGCGGATGTCGCGGTCGCCACGTTGCCCGAGAGTCCTGCGATCTACCACGCACGCGCCGCGGTTCATCATGCGCGCGCCGACGGGGTCGCCCGGCGTTCGGACATTCGCGCTGCGGTCGAACTGGCCCGCGCGGCCAGCGAGAAACACGCCGACACAGTGTCGCGCAAACTGGAACTCCTCTTCTACCTGGTGGCGATGGAGCGGGAGCTCGACGCCTGCGCGATCTTCGACCAGGTCGGCGACAAGGCCTCGCGGAGCGAACTGACGACGCTCCTGCATCGGCTCGAGGAGCAAGTGCTCGCCTTCGGCGCGAGCCCAGCCTTCGAGGCCATCCGCACCCGCATCCAGGCGACGTTGTCGTCCGGAACCGCGGTGGCGTGATGCCCGATTCGGCATTCGAGCGGCTCGGGGGCGAACACGCGCTGCGCGCGATCATCGAGACCTTTGTCGACGGCTGTTTCGACGACTTGATGATCGGGTTTCATTTTCACGGGGTCAGCCGCGAGCGCGTCAAGAAGTTCGAGTTCGAACACGCGGCCGAGCACCTCGGTGCGCCCATCGTCTACAGCGGCCGCCCGATCCGCGCGGCCCACGGCAAACACACCATCTTGGGGGGACACTTCGAGCGCAGACTCGAGATCCTCCGCCAGACCTTGGTCGCCCACATGGTGCCGGACGACATCATCGACCCCTGGCTGGATCACCACCGTTCGCTGCGGGCGGAGGTCACCGCCGACGTGGGTTCGGAGTGCGGCGAGCGCGGCTGAGCCTTCTGAAGCCGCTGCTGGTGCTCTGGCTCTTGGAGCAGGCGGCGCGCTCTTGCACGGTCGCCGGCGCTCGGGTACGCGGTGGAGATGCGAACGATGCCGACTCTGATCTGCGCCTGCGTGTTGGGACTCTTCTTCGGGTGCGCCAGTCCGTCTGTCGACACTGCGTCTGAGGCCACCGAGCCGGTGGAACCGAGCGTCGAGCCGAGCGTCGAGCCGGAAGAGACGGCGACCGCGCCCTCCGACGTGCCGAGCCAGTTCGGCCAGCCGATCAGCGAGCGGGAACGGGTCGCGTTGAGCGACATCACCGCAGCCCCCGAACAGTTCGACGGCCAGGTGGTCTCGACCGAAGGGGAGATCACCGCGGTCTGCCAGCGCATGGGCTGCTGGATGGAGATGAAGGACGGCGACGGTCCGGCGGTGCGGGTTCCGATGGCCGGCCACGCGTTCTTCCTGCCCAAAGACGTGTCGGGCCGCCGCGCGCGGGTCGAGGGCCACGTGGCGCTGCGCACCCTGCCGCCGGGCGAAGCCGCGCACCTCGCGTCGGAAGGCGCCCAGGCCATCGGCCAACGGCTCCAGATCACCGCCACGGGCGTCGAACTGCTCTGATATTGCTGGGGGCACGGCCCCCAAACCCCGTCCGTGACACGGCTTGCTCGCTTCGCTCGGCTTCGCCGGGGCCCAGAGCGTTTCCCAGAAAGGCGCGCTGGCAAGGGAGCTGCAGGACCGCAGAGCTGCAGAACCGCAGAGCTGCAGGACCGCACCAAGGGCAAGGGCAGGGGCAAGGGCATCGCGCCTTTGGCGCTGGCAAGGGAGCCGCAGAGCCGCAGGCCGGGAAGAAATATTCGACGCGGGGAGGGGCCGCCAGGGCTTCACCGGGACGGGGTCGGGGGCCGTGCAATCGGTGCGAACGCGGGGGATCCCCTGGCATTCCCCGAATGGGGGTGTCGGGAGGTTGTTTGCGGGACTAGAGTGCGGGCTCAGTGGCTGATGAAGATGGGCGCCGAATGCGATGGACCTACGGCGATGTCGGCGGGATCCACGCAGATGAGTTGCGGAAGTCCACCCGCTCACTGACCCAGCAAGAAGTGGGCGTGCACTTTCAGCCCATCGCCGATCTCTGGACCGGCAAAGTATTCGCGCAGGAGGCGCTCTGCCGGTGCACCCGTCCTGGGTTCGAGCGGCCCGACTACCTGTTCGCGGCCGCCGTTGCGGAACAGGCCACCGGTCACTTGGGGCGGCTCGTGCGCGAGGCGGCGCTGCCGTTTGGCGAGTCCCGCCGCGTCTTCATCAACCTGCACCCGGCCGAACTGTCGAGCCGCTGGCTCGTGCGGCCCGACGACCCCATCTACCTGTACTCCGGGCCGCTCTACCTGGAGATCACCGAGGCGGCAGCGCTCGAGTATTTCGATCTCTGCAAAGGGGTGCTCGCGGAAGTCTGCAGCCGCACCGGTGCGGTCGTGGTCGTCGACGACTTCGGCGCGGGGTACTCGAACCTGACCCGCATCATCGAACTCAAGCCCGGCGTGGTGAAGCTCGACCGGACCCTTGTCCGCGAACTCGACAAGAACGCACGTCAACGCATCCTCGTCGCGAACATCAACCGGCTCTGTCAGGACCTTGGTGCCGACGTCGTGGCAGAGGGCATCGAGACCCAAGACGAACTGCAGGCGGTGATCGATTGCGGCGTTCGGTACGGACAGGGCTACTTGCTCGGCCGGCCGTCCAACCCGCCGCCCGAAGTGACCTGGCGCCCCCAAGCCTGAGTTCCTGCACCGGCGGTTGACTGGCGCGGCCCGGTCAGATGCGCTCTACCTCTGTCTCCATGGCCGGCTCCAAGTACGTCATCGGCATCGACCTCGGCACGACGCACACCGTCGTCGCGTACGCCGACACGACGCAGCCACAACCCGTCATCCAGCCCTTCGCGATCGAGCAACTCGTGGCGCGCGGCGAAGTGGTGGCGCGTCCGGTGCTCCCATCGGCCCGTTACCATCCGGCGGAGGGCGAACTGCCCGCGGGAGACCTCGCGTTGCCTTGGGCGAGCGAGGAGTCGGCCGTGGTCGGAGCGTTCGCGCTCTCGCTCGGCAGCAAGGTGCCGGGGCGTCTGGTCACGAGTGCCAAGAGCTGGCTGAGCCACTCGGCGGTGGACCGGACCGCCGACATCTTGCCGTGGGGCGCGAGCGAAGAGAGCGACGTGCCGAAGGTCTCGCCGGTCGAAGCCTCGGCGAGTTTTCTCCGGCATCTGCGGGCCGACTGGGACCGGCGTTTTCCGAAGCAGCCGATGCACGAACAAGAAGTCGTGCTCACGGTGCCGGCGTCTTTCGACGAAGCGGCGCGCGCGCTGACCCTCGACGCCGCCAAACGCGCGGGGCTGCGGGTGCGGCTCGTCGAAGAGCCGCAGGCGGCGTTCTACCGCTGGCTCGATCAGCACCGAGACGAGCTGGAGGACGCGCTCGGTTCGGTGCGGCTCGCACTCGTCGTGGACGTGGGCGGAGGCACCACCGACCTCACCTTGATCCGAGTGGAGCTGCGCGACACCGGACCCCGCATCACCCGCCTCGCGGTCGGCGACCACTTGATGCTCGGCGGCGACAACATGGATCTCATGCTCGCGAAGCTGGCCGAGGCCGAGGTGGGCAAGACGCTCGGGCCCGCGCGTTTCACGCAGTTGGTCCAGCAGTGCCGGGTGGCGAAAGAGCGCCTGCTCGACGAGGACGCACCCGAGTCGGTGAACGTCACGGTGCTCGGGTCGGGCCGAAAACTCGTCGGCGGCGCGCAGAGCATCGCGGTACAGCGCGCCCACGTGCACCAGACGGTGCTCGATGGGTTCTTCCCAGAGGTCGGGGTCGATGAAGGACCGCAACGTCGGCGCGCCGGCATCGTCGAGTTCGGTCTGCCCTTCGTGGCCGATGCGGGGGTGACCCGGCACATCGCGGAGTTTCTCTCGCGCCACCGAGACCTGGCGCGCACAGCATTCGAAACGGAAGACCTCCGCGGCGCCGGGGCCAGCCCGTCGAGCCACAGCATTCCGGACGCGGTGATCTTCAACGGCGGCGTCTTTCGCAGTGCGCTTCTGCGGGAGCGGGTGCGTTCGGTCCTCGGCGGGTGGCGGGGCGACGCGCCGCGGCTGCTCGAGAACGAGACGCCGGATTTGGCCGTCGCCCATGGCGCGGTCGCGTACGGGCTCGCCCGCCGAGGCGTCGGCTTGCGCATCGGTGGTGGGTCGGCCCGCAGCTACTTCTTGCTGGTGGACCGAGGCAAGGAGGGCGCCCAGGACGGGGTCTGCATCCTGCCGAAGGGTTCCGAGGAAGGGGAGGAGATCCCGCTCCGGGATCGAACGTTCTCGCTTCGCCTCGGCCGGCCGGTTCGGTTCCACCTGGCGGCCACGACCTCGGACGTCGAACACGTGAGCGCCGGTCAGGTGGTCGCCATCGACGACCCCGAACGCTACCGCGACCTGCCGCCGATCGCCGCGGTGCTGGCGGGCGAGACCGACGCGGACGAAGTGCCCGTCACTTTGGTCAGCGCGCTCACGGAAGTCGGCACGATCGAGATGAGTTGCCTCCATGCGGAGGAGCCCTCGCGTCGGTGGAAACTCGAGCTTCAGTTGCGTGGTGCGGCCGCGCGCGACGTCGCGGCGCAGAAGGTCACACAGCTCCATCCTCGGTTCGCGGATGCGACCGAGCGGGTGCGCCTCGTGTTCGGCAAGAGCAAGGACGAGGTGGCGCCCAAGGAAATCAAACGGCTGCGCGCCAACCTCGAGAAGATCCTCGGGCCGCGGGAGGGCTGGGACACGCCGCTCCTGCGCGAGCTCTTCGGCGCGCTTCACAGCGGCATGAAGCGGCGGCGCCGTTCCACCGATCACGAGCGCGTCTGGTTCCACCTCGTTGGGTACACCCTGCGACCGGGGTTCGGGTACCCGCTCGATGAGTGGCGTGTGACCCAGATCGCCGATGGGGTCCTCAAGGGTGGGGTTCAGTTCTTGCCTGAGTCCCAGAACTGGTCCGAGTACTGGACCATGTGGCGGCGCATCGCCGGCGGCCTCGACGAAAAACGTCAGCGGCGCATCTGGGACCAGATCGCGTGGTACCTCCATCCGCCCACCCGCAAACCACGCAAACGGCCCCCTGGCCCGAAAGCGCTCGCGTACGACGACATGGTCCGTCTCGCCGGCGCGCTCGAACGGGTGCCCGCAGACGAGAAGGCGAAGGTTGGCGGCTGGCTGGCTCAGCGCCTCGACGGAGACGATGAGAACGTCCAGACCTGGTGGGCACTTGGTCGGCTCGGCGCCCGAGTTCCGTTCTACGGCAGCGCCCACAAAGTGGTCCCGCGCCATGTGGCTTCGCAATGGCTGGCCCTCGCTCTGACGTTCGATTGGCGCGAGTGTGCGGAAGCCGCGTTTGCAGCGACGATGCTGGCCCGCCGCTCGGGCGATCGAGAGCGCGATGTGGAGGCTTCGCTCGGCGAACAGGTGGCGGATCGGTTGATCCTGGCCGGACACCCAGAGAGCTGGGTGACCATGGTGCGGGAGGTGGCCCACCTCGATCGGGCCGATGAGAAGCGGATCTTCGGCGATTCGCTCCCACCGGGTCTCCGGCTGGTCGACTGAGGCTCGGGCGCATCTCCGAGAATGCGAATCATTTTGGGACGATGAGTCCGCGATTGCTTGACGTGGAGGGGCCCCGGACGGTTCAATGGCCCCCGCCGATTGCACGGCACGTCTCGAGAAGTGCCCAGCGCGGCGCACGGGACCACGGTCGGGCCAAGAGCCGACGCATTTCACAGGGAGCGAGAGTCCGAGCATGTTCGCAGTCGTCATCACGGAGAAGGGCGGCGCCCAGCGGCGGATGGAGTTCGACAAGAACGAAGTCACCATCGGCCGCGTTCAAGGGAACGACATCATCCTTCCCAAGGGGAACGTCTCGAAGCGGCACTCGCGCATCGTCCTGAAGGACGCTCGATTCATCGTCGTCGACCTGAAGAGTACGAACGGGACCTACGTCAACGGGCGGAAGATCACCTCGCCGCTGGTCGTGAAGCCGGGGGACAAGGTCTACATCGGCGACTTCATCCTCACCGTCGAGGAGATGGCCGGTCAGAGCGCGGGCGCCGACTTCAATGCGCCCGCCGCCGCCGCACCGCAGGCGGGACCGCCCAGCACCGGGCCGACCGGTGGCCGACGCGGACCGCCGCCGCTCCGTTCGAGCCCGCCGCCCGCGCCCCAACCCGCGCCCCAACCCGCGCCTCAGCCGGCCCCGCAGCCCTCACCGGTTGCGGCCCCTCAGCCGATGCCACCGATGCCCGCGCCCCAGCCTGCGCCGCAGCCGGCGCCGCAGCCTGCGCCGCAGCCAGCGCCCCAGCCTGCGCCCCAGCCTGCGCCGCAGCCAGCGCCACAGCCAGCGCCACAGCCTGCGCCCGCGCCCGCGCCGCAGGCCCCCGCGCCCGTCGCGCAACCCCAGGCCGCGCCGCGCCCCCAGCGGGGAAGCGCCGCACCGCCCCCCATGATCGGCGAGCCACCGACCGGTCTCTCCGGCTTGATGGCGACCTTGAAGGGGTCCTTCCCGTGCGACGATCCCAGCCCGGTCGTGGCCGACGATTCGAGCCGCCGCGCCCGAGCGGGCAAGGCGATCGACGCCGTGCTCGAACACATGGGCAACAGCGACCCCGCCTTGCGCACCGCCGCCATGGCCGAAGCGGTGGGTCTCGGAGCCTTCGAAGGATTGCTCGCCGATCCTGAGGTGCGCGACATCGTCGCCCAGGGCCACACCTCGGTGATGGTGGACCGCGGGCAGGGACTCGTCCCAAGCGACGCTGCCTTCTCTTCCGGCGCCATGCTCGCGGTCATCGCCCGACGGTTGATCGGGCGCGGTGTGGGCGCGAACGACGGGCCGGTGCTGCAGAGTCAGCTTCCGTCCGGGCACCACGTCACGGTCATCCTTCCGCCGGTCGCGGCCGGTGGACCGCTCGTCGAGATCCGCCGATCCAGTGGCGCCACCCTTGATGGGCTCATCGCGCAAGGGGTGCTCCCGGCCGAAGCGGGGCACACGCTGAAGAACGCCGTGGCGATGGGGAAGAACGTCGCCATCGTCGGCCTGGCCGAGTCCGGCGTGTCCCAGCTCGTCGAGGCGGTGGCCGCGGCGATCGATCCCAGCGAACGCGTCGTTGCGGTGGGCGCTGGCGCCCTCGACCTGCCGAACGTGGCGTACCTCACCGGAGGGGGCGCGACCGGCGTGACCCTGGGCGAAGTGGCGCTCCAAGCGGCCCGCTTGCGGGCCGATCATCTGGTCGTCGACGGAGTCTCCGACGCGAGCACCTACGACGTCCTTGCGGCCGCGGCCGGACACGGCGGCGGTGCAGTGCTTGGGTTCAACGCCGCGCCTGGCCCGAACGCCGGTGCCACGGTCTGTTTGTTGGCGGCCTTGTCGGGGCGCGGCTCCGAACAGGCGATTGCAGCCATCGTGGCGCGCTCGGTGGACGTCTTGGTCTCGGTCGACCGCGGCATGAAGGTGGTGGGCATCGAGCACATCACCGGTGCCTCCGAAGCCGGCCTGGTCTCCGAAGCGCTCTTCTTGATTCAAGGGGGCGCCCTCGTCGCCACCGGCGCCGAACTCTAGTCGCCTCGGCGGGACTGGGCGAGGTCGCGGAGTGAGCTGAAGCCTTCGGAGGCCTTGAGCGTGATCGCTTCCACGCCCGCCTCCGCGAGCGCCGAGACGAGGCCTTGCCCGAAGGGCGTCTCGCACCCCCAGATGACCGGCATCGCGCTGTTGGGCAACCGACGAAGACAGGTGGCCAACGCGCCCCGCCCCAGATCGAGCGCCTGCTCGGCGTCCACCACGACCAGCAACGGAGCCACCGCGAACACGGCCCGGCGAAGCGCGTCTTCGGTCGACACCGAGCTCACCCGCACCAGGTTGCCGAGCTCCAGCTTCAGTCGTTCGCTGACCGTGGTCCGCGACTCGATGAGAAGGATCGGCACCGCGGACTCGCCCGCGCTCGGGACCTGAAGCGTCGTCCGGTGCGCCCGCTCCGTCCGCGGGCGCTCTGGCTCTGCGTCGAACTCCACCGAGATCTCGAGCTCGCCGATCTCGAGGGGGCCCGAATCCATTCGAGGTGGGGGCGGGGTCTTCTTTGGCGGGGCCTTCAGCGAGGCGGCCAGCGGGGGCGGCACCGTCACCCTCGGCGAGGCGGCCAAAGGGGGGGCGGCATTCGCCCTCGGCGCCACACCCAGCCGGGCCTCGATGCGCCCCTGTATTTCTTCCGCGACGTCGGTCCCGAGCCGGTCGGCGACGACGGTGCGCAGTGGCCCGCGCACGAAGTCGACGAGGTCCGTCCGACTCGCCGGCGCGGTCGTTCGGTCGAGCGCGTCCATGAGGACCTCGGAGACGACCTCCCGCGAGAAGGTGCTCTCGAGCACCTCCTCGACCAGGTGGACTTCTTGGCGAATCGCTGCGCCGAAGAGCGAATGTCGCATCTCAGGGGAGGAGCGAGGGGGGCGGGAAGCTGGGTTTCGCGAAGAGGTAGCCTTGCGCGTAGTGGGCGCCGGTGTCCTCGATGATGTGCAGCTCTTCGTTGGTCTCGATGCCCTCGGCCACGACCTTGGCGCCGAGCTCGGAGCAGAGTCGAACCATGTGCCGCACGAGCGTGTGGAGACGCGGTTGGCGATGGATGTCCGCGATCAGTCCGCGGTCCAGTTTCACGAACTCGGGCTTGAGGTCGACGATGTACTTGAGGTTCGAGTAGCCGGCGCCGAGATCGTCGACGGCGAGGAAGATCCCTTTGCCGCGGATCTCCGTGAGGACCGAGTGACACAGCGCGAAGTGACTGAGCGGCACCGACTCGGTGATCTCGAGGTAGATCGGGTGGTAGTGGCTGAAGATCGGGTCGTCCGGCTGCACCAACCAGCTCTCGTCGAACTCATTCGGATGCACGTTCAAGAAGAGCGGGAAGTCCGGGCAGCTGGAGGTCGCGATCTCGCGAATGATCCGACCGAGTGCGCCACAGCATTGGGTGCGGATCGCTTCGGCGAACAGCGCGGGCGGTCCCTGAAAGTGGGGCGAGGTGCTGCGCACCAGGGCCTCGTACGAAAAGATCTTCCGCGTCGCGAGGTCGACGATCGGCTGGTACGCGACCCGAATGCTTCCGGCCGAGAGGACCGTAGGGATCTGGGAGGGACGCCGGGTTCGACGAAAGCCTGGCCGGGGCTGGTCCACGCCCTTCAGCCAATCCAGGAAGTTCTGACTCTCCGCCACGAGCCGCCATCATACACTGGTCCGAAGGCCGGGGGACACCACCTTGCTCGTCCAGACGACATGATCTGGGACATCGACAAGATTTCGCACTACCGACGGGCCCATTCGATCCACAATGACTGTGGATGCGCATGACGATGATTCCAAGACTCCGCGACAGCCGGAGGGGGCGACCACCGAGGCCACGCACGCGGGCGGGGGCTTGGCGTCTCCAGATCGCGGAGTGCCCATGTTGAAGCGCCTGGCCCTCGGCCTCGTCAAAGGGTTGGTGCTCGGCGGCGCCATCGGTGCGGCGTTTCATTTCGGCCTTGGTTGGACCGCCGCGACCGGCCTTCTGGCGTACCTCCTGGCGATGGGTGTCGGCGCCACCACAGGCGTACTGACCGGCAAACCCCCGTGGCGTTCCCAGGCGTGGATCGAGAGCGTCCTCAAGGGCGTGGCTGGCATCGGGGTGGGCGCGCTCTTGTACTGGCTTGCCAGCAAGTGGGGCGCGTTCGAGATCCCGTTCGCACTTCCTGGTGTCGAGGCCGGCACACCCTGGACGACGGTGCCTCTGCTCACCGCGGCCGGGATCGGTGGTGCGTTCGGAATGGTCATCGAACTCGACAACACCGACGACGGGAGCGACGCCCCCAAACGCGAGAAGCGTCAGGTCAAAGCGCGGGTGGCGGCCGGCGAGGATGCCGAGCTGGCCGAAGTGCTGGACGGATCCGAGCGCGAACGAGGTCTGTGAACGGGGTGGGGGCGTGACGCGCGCGTTGCCCGACGCGCTTCGCACCCGACGCAACGTCGGCTTCGCGTTGTTCGTGGTGGGTCAGTTGGTGGGCGGCGCGCTCTTGCTGTTCCAGTTCATCGCGGGGAGCACCCCCGACATGTGCGCGACCATGTGTCTGGCGGCCGGATTGGCGTTCCCGGCGGGCGCCGTGTACCTCACCGTTCCCCGGCTCTTGGACCGCTACGATCCCGAGCCTTGGTATGCCCTGCTCGGCTGTCTCTCCTGGGGGGCGATCGCGGCGTGTGGCTTCTCCGCGATCATCAATGGCCTCTTTGGTGAGGTCGCGGAGATGGTCTCCGAAGGCAACGGCGACGCGCTCATGGCGGTCGTGTCGGCGCCCATCTTCGAAGAGTTCTTCAAGGGGCTCGGCGTCTTCGGCGTGTTCTATTTCCTGCGCCACGAGTTCGACGGCATCGTCGATGGCATCATCTACGGCACGTTCACGGCGCTGGGCTTCGCGATGGTGGAGAACATCATCTACTACACCGAGGCGGCGGCCGACGGAGAGCTCGGAACCACGTTCCTGGTGCGCGGCATCCTCTTTCCGTGGGGCCACCCGGTGTACACGTCGCTGACCGGCATCGGCTTCGGACTCGCCCGGGAATCCGAGAAGCCATGGATTCGACGTTCGGGGCCGATCCTCGGTTACCTCGGCGCGGTGATGTTGCACGCGATCTGGAACGGCTCGGCCACGATCGCGCAGCGGGGCGGCGAGGGTGGGGCCGGGGTGTTCCTCTGCATGCTGCCGCTCTGGTTCGGACTGGTCGTTGCGTTCCTGATCTTGATCATCGTGCTGGTGCGCCGCCGGGGGCGGATCATCCGCGCCCACCTCGTCGACGAGGTCGCCCTCCAACACATGACCCAGGACGAAGTGGATCTCGTCGCGAGTGCGTTCGGGGTGTTCAAGGCTCGCATGCGCTACGGCAAAGTAGGCTCCGAGTTCGTACGAGCGTGCGCGCGGCTGGCGCTCTCGAAATGGCACGCCGGCCGCGCCCAGCGCTCCCGAAAACACACCTACTCGATGGAGTTCATCGTGCCGCTCCGCGCCCGCGTCGCGCAGCTCCGCCAACAAGCCCGAGCCAGCGGCAAGATCCGCTGATCCCTCGAACGGCGGTTCAGAGTTTGTAGCGGGCTCGCGCTTTGGCGAGCGCAGGCTCGTCGTCGGGCGGGCAGGGTGGGCCGCCGTGCTGCGCGCGTGCCCACCGGACGTGCGCGTCGACGTCCCGGTTCATGGAGCGTGCCCGCGCTGCAAACGAGGAGGGTTGTGTGAGTGTGTAGGCCACGCGCTCGACGACCTCTCGTTCATGTGGGGCGAGCGATTCGAGTAGGCCGAGCGCGAGGATCGCTGGCGAGCAGGTGAAGGGGCCGCCAGCGAGCACCGTGAATGCCGCACGCACGCGCGGGTCCTCCCGTCGCGCCACGAGAGACGCGAGCAGCCCCGTGTCGGTCGGGTGGTCGAGCAAGAGCGGTACCGGATCGGGCAGCGCTTCGATCTCTGGGTAGAACTCTCCGCCGAGTCCGGACGCACAAGCGGTGGCGAGCAGCTCGGCGCGCTGGTCCGGCGGTGCGGCTTCGTACTGGTCCAGCAACGCGTCGAAGGAGGCCGGCGCGGGGTCCTGCAGCTCCAAGTGCGAGGTCTGGAAACCAGGACTGCGCCACGAACCCTCATGGATTCTCGGAGGCACCCCACCCAGCGTGCCGAGTTGCGCAAACAACGTCTCCAATGGTTGTCGCAGCGTCAGTTCGAGCCGCAGTTCGCTGGACTCGTCGGGGCTCCGTGCCGGGTAGCCACAGATGCCCAGCAGCGCCATCGGTCCGAAGTTCTGGGCGATCTCCAGCAGCGCTTCGCGACGAACTTCCTGCGGCGCGAGACCAGCGGCTTCGACGAACAGTGCCGCCCACGCGATGCGGTGGTCCGGCGCGGCGAAGCCGGCGGCATCGGGGTGGACCCGGCGAACCTGGACGGTGAGCTTCTGGTCCGCAAGCTCGGTCCATTCCACATCGAACAACGCGCTCATGGCGCAATGTACCTTGGACCGGTGGTCAGGACTTGGGGGCGCGGGTGAAGCAGCGGACGCGGCGGCCGCCCGCGCGGGTCTGAAAGCCGCCGGTCCACCCGAGCAGTCCGCCCATCTGGGGATCTGCGATCACCGCGCCAGCACACGTGCGCTCGGCGGCGACCGATGCGAGCCGCTGGTAGAGGGGTCGCACGTCGCCGGTCTCCAGCCGGTCCCCGTCCCCACCCCAGGGCGGGTTGGTGACGAGCGCGCGCATGACGTCGAAGCCAGGCGCTTCGCTGAGGGGCGCACAGCTGAGCTGGAGCTGCACCCCCGCGCGCGCTGCGTTCTTGGTGGCGATCTCGAGTGCCCCGGCATTGCGATCGGATCCGAAGATCGTTGCGCCCTCGGGCAACGCCCGCGCCGCCGCGGCATCGACCGTCTTCTGCCACACGCCCGCGTCGAAACAGGGCGACTGCTGGAACGCAAAACTTCGAAGTCGCCCGGGCGCCAGTCGACGGGAGAGCACCGCGGCTTCGATCGGAATGGTGCCGCTGCCCATCAACGGGTCCACGAGCGGCGACACGCGGTCCCACCCACTCGCCCAGAGGAGCGCGCAGGCGAGATCCTCGCGCAGCGGGGCCTTGCCGGTCTGCAACCGGTACGCGCGGCGGTGCAGCGGCGTGCCGCTCGTGTCGAGGTAGATCTGACACTCGTCGTTCTCGAGCCGCACCCGGATCTCGACGGCGGCCCGGGAGGTGTAGGGCTCGGTGCCGCCGTCGGAGAGGCGCCGCCGGATCCCTGCCAGCACGCGTGCTTCGATCTCCTTCGCAGTCATCCGGGAACGGCGCACTTTGACTTTCACCGTCACCGCGTCGCCGACCTGCAGCCACTCCTTGAACTGAAGTCGCGCGACCTTGCGCTCGAGTTCGCTCGGCCGCGAGCAGTTGAACTCGCCGAGCTGCACCCAGACCGCGCTCGCCAAGCCGAGCTCCAGGTTCGCGCGCATGATGCTGCGCAGCCCACCCTTCATCTCCACCGCGAACGGGTGCAGCTCGGGCGTGCCCATCTTGAGACTCTTGATCTCCTCCGCGAGGAGCGGCTCCAGCCCCGGC
Organism: Deltaproteobacteria bacterium; assembly: GCA_034670305.1. Lineage (GTDB taxonomy): Bacteria > Myxococcota_A > Polyangia > Polyangiales > Houyiibacteriaceae > JAXMNT01. The sequence goes on along the minus strand of JAXMNT010000020.1, from coordinate 490 downwards.
GCACACGGCAATCGCAACTTCATGCGGACTCACTGCCACGCTTCGCCCCCCCGTTCGAGCCGCCAGCGCCGCGAAGCGAGCCCGGCCACGAGATGACACCAGCGAGTCAGGCGACTCCGCCCGTGCACCTGCGCAGCCCACAGGGCGAGCAACTGGTGCACTCCCCAAGTGCGTCACAGAGCGCCGAACCGACACGGTGCAGCCGAGCGAAGCGAGCCAGCCGTGTCATCGGGACGGGGTTTGGGGGCCGTGCCCCCAAGCAGAAGGAGCGCCAGGACGCGCGCAGCCGCCAGATGCCCCAAGTGCTCTTCAACTCTACTCGGAGAGCATGGGCGGCGAGCACGTGCACGCAGCGACGGGCGCGAACTAGCAGGTTGCTGAAGAACGCCCGCAGGGCGTTCTCGCAGCCTGCCCCTTGCCCCTGCCCTTGCCTTTGCCCTTGCCCGCGGATCAGCGGTCAGATCGCTTGATCAGCGCGACGAGCATCGCG
>JAXMNT010000019.1:0-137014 GCA_034670305.1 Deltaproteobacteria bacterium | reverse complement strand
TCGCGATGCTCGTCGCGCTGATCAAGCGATCTGACCGCTGATCCGCGGGCAAGGGCAAAGGCAAGGGCAGGGGCAAGGGGCAGGCTGCGAGAACGCCCTGCGGGCGTTCTTCAGCAGCCTGCTAGAGTGTCGGTGTGGGCCGTCCCAGACGTCGAGGAAAGTTGCGTGCGCTCGCCGAGTTGGTGGGGCGCGTTCATCCACGCCCGGAAGAGGTCGACGCCGCGCGGGTCATGGCGGCGTGGACCAAAGTGATGCCGGAGCGGATCGTCCGACGGGCCCGGCCCGTGTCGCTGACCCGTGGCGTCCTGTTCATCAACGTCACGTCGAGTGGCTGGGCGCAGGAACTCCACCACATGCACGACGAGCTGCTTCAGCGGCTGCGTGAGCAGGTGAAGGGCGCCCGCATCGCGGCGCTTCGGTTCCGGGTGGGGCCACTTCCGGACGCGTTGGTCCGTCCTCGGCGCCCACGGCCGCCGCCGCCGCCGCCGCCGCTCGAGATCCTGCCGGAGTCGGTCGGCCGCGCACTCGCGGGGGTGGCGGACGACGAGCTGCGGGAGCGCATCGCGCGCGCGGCGGCCATCAGCCTGGCCCGGATGAAGTAGCGGCGTCGGACGCAGCGTCGTCTGGGGGTCGCGTTGGTGCAAAACGGTTCTGGTGGCCGTGGCGGGGGATTGGTGACAGACCGGAGCCATGGAGTGGACCCGCATCCTGGCCTCCAACCTTCGTGTGCTGCGCGAACTGCGCGGACGGTTGGGCCAAGCCGATCTCGCCGCCCGCGTCGGCATCTCTCGCCGCACGATCGCGCGGCTGGAGAACGGCGAGGTGAGCGACCCGGGCGTCGATCAGATCCGCGGGCTCGCCTCGGTCCTTCGCGTGCCCTTCGACGTCCTCGTCGAACGCAGCCTGGTCGCCGTGACGCTCCCGCTCCCGCGCGAGATCCGCACCCGACTCGAGAGCGACGAAGGGCCCGCGCTGCTCGCGCGGATCATCCGAGCGGTCGACGACGCGCCGAAACGCTGAGGGCGCTCCGCTTCGCAGCCACGCCGAAGCCGAAGCCGAAGCCCCGTTCAGGGTGCGGGGATGTCGAAGCGTATGGTGGCGCCGATCAAGTCCGCGTGGGTGCTCTGGCCGACGACGACGGCTTCGTCGACGCGGGTCTCTTGCACCGCGCTTCGGCCGAGTCCTGCGTTCGGAGCGTCGATCGTGATCGCGCCGGCGGGCGCGTCGAGCACTGCGTGGGTCACCGTCGGTGCGCCGAGCAGGTACGTGTCGGTGCCCGCGATCGGGAAGACGCCGAGCGCGGCGAACACGTACCACGCACTCAACGTGCCCGCGTCGTCGTTGCCGGGCAGCCCGTCGGGGGTGTCGTCGTAGTAGCGGTTCATCACCCAGTGCACCCACTCGGCGGTCTCGGCCGGGTCGCCGAGCGCGCTGAAGATCCACGGCGCGTGAATGTCGGGTTCGTTGCCGTGCCAGTAGTAGGTTGGCGGAAACTCGGGACCGAGGCGGTTGCGTTTCGAGCGCTCGAAGAACTCGAGGAGGCGCTCGTGCATGACGGCTTCGCCGCCCATCGCCTCCGCCAGACCCGCCAGGTCGTGCGGCACGTACCAGAGGTACTGCCATGCGGTGCCTTCCGCGTAGTAGTCCTGCCACGTGTCGAGGTTCGGTTCGGCAGGGAAGGAACCGTCGGCCGCGCGCCCTAGAATGAAACCGCTGTCGGGGTCGTAGAGGTTGCGCCAGTTGCCTGACCGCATGCGCAAGAGCGCCGCGTCTTCGCTTTCACCGGCCGCTTCGGCGAGCACCGCGAGCACCGCGTCGTCGTACGCGAACTCGAGGGTGTGCGAGGTGGTCCAGCTGCCTTCGTCGGTCGGCACCCAGCCGAACGTCATGTACGAGGCGATGCCTTTGCGGCCCCCGAACGCGGCGCCTTCTGGGGTCGGAGCCATCGCGGTGACTCGGAGCAGTGCATAGGCTTCGGTCACATCGAAGGGCACCCCCTTGAGGTACGCGTCGCCGAACCAGATGTCGGCGCTGTCGCCCGCCATGCCGCCCGTGTAGCCGGTGCCGAGCGGCCAGCGCGGCATGAACCCGCCCTCCCGCGCCATCGCCATCAGCGACTCCACCATGTCGCGCTGCAGCTCCGGGTACAGCAACGAGAGCAGCGGCCCCTGGGTGCGGAAGGTGTCCCAGAGCGAGTGGTCGGTGTAGTACCGAAAGCTCTCGAGTCCGTCGCGGTGCACGCTGTGGAGTTCGCCGTCGAAGCCGCGGTAGGTGCCGTCGGTGTCCGACGCCAGCGTGGGCATCAAGAGCGACCGGTAGAGCGCCGAGTAGAAGAGCCGGTGTTCGCGTTCGGTGCGGGCGGTGATGAGCGCCCGTTCGAGCAACGGCTCCCAGGCATCGCGGGTGGCCGTTCGCATGTCGTCGAAGTTCTCAGGCTCCGCGTCGAGGTTCATCGCCGCGTGTTCGACGTCGGTGAACGAGAGTCCGACCGCGATCTCGACCGAACGCTCGTCGAACGAGAACCAGGCGCCGGCCGCGGTGCCGCGCATCGTGGTCCCTTCGGAGAGCACCCCGTCGCTCCACACGCCGCTCCCTGTGGGCGACTGCTCGAGCCGCGCCACGAAGTACACGGTCATGCCGCCGAACCGGTTCGAGTAGCCGCCCGCGAAGGTGCTGTGTCCGCGCACTTCGTTGGTCTCGGCGTCGTAGGTGACCTCGCCGTCCAGGATGTCGATCTCGCCGATGAAATGACCGACGTCGAGCAGCACTGTGTTGTCCATGCCGGTGGGGAAGGTGTAGCGGTGCCGCGCCACCCGTTCTCCGGCGGTCAGCTCCACCCGGATCCCGTCCGCCATCGTCACGTCGTAGTAGCCCACCTCTACGGTCTCGTCGTCGTGGGAGAACGAGTTTCCGTAGCCGACCTTGTTCGTCTTGGACGCGTCCATGCCGTCGGTCGGCATCAATGCGACGACGCCGTACTCCGCGATGCCCATGCCGTGCGGGCGCACCTGCGAGAATCCCTGGATCAGGTGATCGAAGTGGTTGTAGCCGGCGCAATGACTGAACCCAGGCGAACCCGCTTCGGTGGCGGTGTCGGGCGCCGGACGCGCGAGCCCGAACGGACGCTGCGGTGCGGGGGAGACCGAGCCGACACTGAACCCGAGGCCGCCGGTGCCGATCAGCGGGTCCACGTGGTCGACGAGCGGGCGCGGTGCTTCGAACGACTCCGGGAGGAACGTGTCCAGCGGTACGAACGCGTCCACCGACGCGTCTGCACCGGCGTCTGCGGTTGCCGCGTCCACCGCGCTCGAGTCGTCCCCGCATCCCGCCGCGACGACGAACCACACACACCACGCGAACCTGCCTCTCATGGGGGAGAGCATGCCACGGACGACGGCGGCTTGCCCGACGAGGCAGACGGAACCGAAGAGCGCTCCTCACGGCCGGGCCGAGGGACGTGCCCGCTTCGGACCGCGGGTCTTCGGGCATCGCAAGGCGCCCGGACCACCGTCGAATCGGAGGTTGCGCGCGAAGCGCGACTCTGTACGATCGCCTATGCCCATCGACGCCATCGCGCTCTTGCCCATCACTTCCGCGGACATCGCCGCCGTACTCGGGGCGCCGGAGGTGGTCGAGGGCGACACGATCTTCCAGAGCCCGCGCGGGCCGATCGCGGTCCAGGCCATCGACGATGGAAGCCTCGTGTCTCTCGGCATCGGGTTCGGCGCCGAGCCGGACGACATCGGGATGCACTTGCGGGTGTGTCTTGGAACGGCGCTCGGAGACCTGAGTGAGGCCTACGTGTTTCCGGACGTGACCACCCCGCGCAAGACCACGGTCGCTGGCATTCTCGAGGAGCTCGGCGAAGGCGGGATGCAGGTGCGGGTGCCGACGGTGGACCAGGCGGGCGCTGCCATGAAGCTCGGTGGGGCGGAGACGGCGGACTTGTTCGGGGCGATGCAGGGCCTGCTGGGTGGGGATCTGCTGGCGAACGTACAGGCCGCGCTCTCCGATCCCGACGGCGGGGACGCGATGGAGTCGCTCGCGGCGATGGCCAAATCCCTGCTTCAAGACGACTCGATCCGCGCCGCGGTCCAGGACACCGCGGCGAAGCTGCAGGCGGGTGGCGCGCTCGACGGAATCGACCCGGGCGCGCTGATGGGCGGGGGTGGCGGGCTGCTGGAGCAAGCGAAGTCGATCGCGGCGAAGGTTGCGGAGAAAGACCCCGCGCTGATGGAAGAGCTCGCGGCCAACCTGTCCGCCGACGGCAAGTCGGAAGAAGAGTAGCGACGAAAGACGCCCCCGCGGCTCAAGCCGAGGGGGCGCACTTCGCGGGTCACGAACAGCTGCTGGGAGCCTGCCCCCTGCCCCTGCCCTTGCCTTTGCCCTTGCCCGCGGATCAGCGGTCAGATCGCTTGATCAGAGCGACGAGCATCGCGACGACCTGCTCAAGGTGCGAGACCCCGTTCGATATTTCTTGGGGGCTGTGCCCCCAAGAAATATTCGACAGCGTGCAGCCTCGCGCAGCGAGCCAGCGGTGTCACCGGGACGGGGTTTGGGGGCTGTGCCCCCAAGAAATATTCGACAGCGTGCAGCCTCGCGCAGCGAGCCAGCGGTGTCACCGGGACGGGGTTTGGGGGCTGTGCCCCCAAGAAATATCGAGGCAGACGCAAGACACAGTTCGCCGCCTGGCCGGCGCCGCATACAACCTCCTACGCGTCGCGCGACTGCGGAGCTGCGCCGCGTAGGACCGACCGATGCCCGGCAGCTTCGTCCGCTGGGCATCGGGCTCCGATTCGCGGCCTCGCCGTCGCGAAACACACGGCGTCCACGACGTGGGCAAGGGCACGGGCAAGGGCAACGGCAAGGGAGCAGGTCGCTTTTCAGCAACCTGCTAGAGCACGTCCACATCCACCGTGATGGTGTACGCGCCGATCGCGTCCGCGGTGCGGAAGGTCGAGGCCATGATGCTGATGGACTCGCCGCTCGCCAGGGGAATGGCGACGAGTTGGCTCGCGCTTGTGCCGCCGAAGTCGTCGTCGCCGATGTCGCATCCGAGCAGCGGGGTCGTCGGGTCGAAGCCCGGGCGGTACACGTGGAGGTATCCGTCGCCCCCCGCCCACGCCGCGGTGATCGTGACCGTCTGGGCCACGCCCGTGGTGTTGATGATGCGGTGTTCGTCGTAGAACTTGGGGGGTGTCCCAGCAGCACAGGACGCGCCCGGACGCGCCCAGCTCGGGTCGGTCGCGTCGAGGGAGCCGGACAGCGTGATGCTGCGATCGAGGTCCACGACGATCTCGTTGTCGATCTCCAGCGCGCACATGTGACAGCCGTCGCCGGTGACGTCGTTCATGTCGTCGCAGGACTCGCTCCAGCCGACCGTCGCATCGCCGCAGACCATCGTCGTACAGACCGACGGTTCCCCGCGGCAGTCGAAGCCAGCTTCGGGCATGCAGGCGTCGTCGCAGCCGTCGCCGGTGTCGGTGTCGCCGTCGTCGCACGCCTCGCCCGGGTCCAGGGCGCCGTTGCCGCAAGGGGGACCACACACGGACGGCTCGCCGCTGCAGACGAAACCGTCTTCGACTCGGCAAGTGCTGTCGCAGCCGTCGCCGTCGTCGAGGTCCCCGTCGTCGCAGGTCTCACCGAGCAGTGTATTGGTCTCGCCGTTGCCGCAGGCGATCTCACACATCGACGGTTCGCCGGTGCAGACGTAGCGCGCCTCGACCCTGCAGTCTGCGTCGCAGCCGTCGCCCGGGTCCGTGTCCCCGTCGTCGCACGTCTCGCCCAGCGTACGGTTGGTCTCGCCGTTTCCGCAGGCGATCTCACACATCGAGGGCTCGCCGGTGCAGACGTAGTCCATCTCGATCTGGCAGGCGTCGTCACAGCCGTCGCCCGCGTCGGTGTCCCCGTCGTCGCAGGTCTCGCCGAGCGCCATGTTGGTCTCGCCGTTGCCACAAGCGATCTCACACATCGAGGGCTCGCCGGTGCAGACGTAGTCCATCTCGATCTGGCAGGCGTCGTCGCAGCCGTCGCCGGCGTCGGTGTCCCCGTCGTCGCAGGTCTCGCCACCGGCCACCACGGAGTCGCCGCAGACGACGGGGGTGCAGGTGATGTCGAGCGTGAAGGACGTGGTCTCCGAGCCAGGCGTGCCGTCGAAGAGATCGTAGAGCACGTAGTAAGGGTCGCCCGCGCCAGCGACGAAGTTCACCGTTTCGGTGGCGGTGGTCCCGGTGCTCGAGTCCACGCAGGTCGCGTCCCGATCGCACGCGTCGCTGCCATCGAGCACGAAGAGATCCATGTCGCCCGGGGTCGCACCGCCGGGGCCCATCCCCACCGTGGAAACGATGTCGACCTCGGCGTCGATGGCGGACTGAAAGCGGAAGAAGGCTTCGCTGCCCGCGTATTGGAACGTGACGCAGTCGTTGTTCTGAATGGCGCGGGTGCCGTCCGCCGTATCGAAGGTGACGGTGCCGCTCTCGCAGTCGAGCACGACGTCTGTGGTGGTCGCGGCCGGGCACAGATCGCCGGTGCAGACCGCCATGGCGCCCGAGTCGTCGCACGCGCCCGAGTCGGCGGTGCAATCGGTCGCCGTGTTGACCATGCAGCCCCGCGCGTCGCGGGCACAGACGTGGAGCGTGTCGGCGTCGCAGGTGCGCCCGACCGGATCGCACTCCGTCACGCCTTCGCAGGGATCGCTCTCGGCCACATCGCACGCCGCCGGATCTCCGTCGGGGTCGCAGAAGCCGAACATCGTCTCGGTGCAGTCGCTCGTCGTCTCGGCCAGGCAGCCGAACACGTCCGTGGCGCAGCGGACCAGGTTCGGTCCCGAACACATGGTGCCTTCGGCGTCGCAGGGGTTCGGGGTGTCGTCGCAGTCGGCGCCGCTGCACATGGGCGTGGCGCCGGTGTCGTCGCAGGTGGCGCCGCGCGCGGCACAGTCGTCGGTCGTCTCGGACAGGCACCCGATCGCGTCGAACGCACAGGTCACGACGTCGTCGCCGTCGCAGGTCGTGCCTTCGGTGTCGCACAGATCGGTGCGGCCGAAGCAGGGGTCGTTGAGACACACCGGGCCATCGCCGGGGTCGCCGCAGGTGTTGGTGCCGTCTTCCATGGTGCAGTCGGTGGTCGTGGTGACGAAGCAGCCTTCGGTGTTGGCGGCACATTGGATGAGATCGTTGCCATCGCAGACGAACCCTTCGTCCGCTGGGTCGCAGCGGTCGGCTTCGGCGACACCCACACACGGATCGTCGACACAGGTCGGGGATGGGTCGGCCTCGCAGCCGCCGGTGCAGGTCTCGGTGTTCTCGACGAGGCACCCATTGCGATCGGCCGCGCACGTGACGAGCTCGTCTCCGTCACAGCTCAGGCCCGCCGGGGAACACTGGACGATGCCCATGCAGGGATCCGGGCCCGTGTCGGTACCCGTGTCGGTGCCGGCGTCGGGGCCGGCGTCCGTGGCGCCGTCGGAGCCACCGCCGTCGACCATGCCGGAGTCTGCCGTCGTCATCGCGTCGTCGTCGCCACACGCGACGAGCGCGAGCACGCAGCCTGCGATGGCACAGGTTCGCCCCAAGTTCCTCGTTCCCATGCTGCCCCCCAGAGCCCCCATGTGGGAGCGAAAACCGATGGGGGACCCTCCCATGCAAGACCCAGGGGCGTCCACCGCCGTCCGGGGACACGCGGCAGCGCCTCCAGCCACGAACGCCAGCGGCGCGAGAGCACACGCAAGGGCAAGGGGAGCGCCTACGCGCCGACGCGGACGATGCGGGGCGCGGCGCTGTACCAGTGGTTCTGCACCTGGCGGGTGCCATCGGCGGCGACCACCACCACGCGGGCGACGGCGCCGACGCGGCCCGCCTGCTCGACTTCGCGGGCACCGGCGGCGAGGGCCGCGTCGGTGACGACACGCTCCCGGATGGGCAGCTCGCGGACCGTCTCGCCGCTCACCTGGTTTGCGATGACTTCGGCGCCTTCGATGGACACGTGGACGTCGCCACCGCGGGTGTAGGCCGAGACGCGGACCGGGTAGTCGTAGGGGTTGCGGACCCGGTAGTCGATGGTGCCCCAGGAGACGGTCGCGTCGAGGCCGACCGGCGCGTAGCTGGACGGGCGGCTGTGGGTGCGGTGTTCGACGATCTCGAGCCCGGCGCCGAGCGACGCGATGTGCAGGGTGGTGGACACCTGACAGACGCCGCCGCCCATGCCGCTGCGAATGCGACCCGCGGCGATGACCGGCGCGGCCAGGAAGCCGTTGTCGGCCGAACGTTCGCCGACCCGCTCGTTGAAGGAGAGGGTCTCGCCCGGCTGCAGGACCGCGCCGTGGAGGAACTTGGCGGCCAGTTCGACGTTGTGCGCGCGGCTCCGGCTCCGGCCGGTGGTGCGGAACGACGTCTCGGCGGTGGCCATCTCTTCGGCGAAGGGCGCGTCGTCGGTCGGCGTCTCGACCGAGACCTCGTGGCTCGCTTTGGCGAAACCGGCGAGCGGGCCGACGCTCAGGACCAGCAGGAGGGTGCCGATCGTGGTCATTGAAAATCGCGGGAAGAATCGGCGGGTCGTCGTGTGTTCCATGGGGAGACCACACTTCAAGGTCCGTTCCAGGGACCTCATCCGTTGAAATCATTGAGGTTTCTGCGGAACGAGCCGTCTGCGTCGCGTCGCGGACACACCGCGTCCGTGGAACGCCGAACACGTGCCGTCCCCGACCCGGCGGCGTGTCCGTGCAGACACACTCCGTACACTGGCCTGTCGTCGCCACCGCGGAATGGCGTGCGGGCTCGGGTGTTCCGGCCCCTGTGGCGGCCTGCGCGGGGTGGACGTGGCCGCGGATTGGCGTAGGACGAAGTCCGATGACGATACGACTCGAGCAGCTGAAGGTGGTGTTCCAGGACGGGCGGGGCAAGGACGTGCCGGTGCTCGACATTCCGGAGCTCCTCATCGAGGACGGGCGGAGGGTTTGCCTCGTCGGCGGATCCGGTTCGGGAAAGACGACGCTGCTCAACGTCATCGCGGGCATCACCACCCCGACGTCCGGCACGGTGCGTCACGGAGACGTCGACTTCGGCACGATGAGTGAGCCGGAGATCGACCAGTACCGGGCGCAGCACATCGGATACGTCTTCCAGAGTTTCAACCTGCTGCAGGCGTTGTCCGCGCGGGAGAACGTGGCGCTCGCTGGTTCGTTCGCCGGCCGCACGACCGCTGAGGCGACCAAGCGGGCTCAGAAGCTCCTGGAGCGGGTGGACCTCGGTCACCGCATGGGTGCTCGGCCCGGGACGCTCTCGGTGGGTGAGCAGCAGCGCGTGGGCATCGCCCGTGCACTCATCAACGAACCCAAAGTGGTGCTGGCCGACGAGCCGACGGCGAACCTCGACGGCAAGCGGTCCGATGAAGTGCTCAAGCTGCTGGACGAAGTGGTGGCCGAAGAGGGCGCCACGCTGGTGCTGGTCACCCACGAAGAGCGGGTGACGGCGCGTTTCGACGACGTGGTCGAGCTCGAGGAGTTGAGCCAATGAGTGTCTGGCAGCTGATCCTCCGACAGATCCAGCAGCGACGGCTCTCGTCGGCGCTGACCTCGCTCAGCGTCGCGCTCGGCGTGATGCTCGTCACCGGGATCTTGCTCTTGCAGGACCAGATGGAGCGGCACTTTCTCAAGCCGGGCGAGGGCTATTCCATCGTGATCGGCGCGCCGGGTTCCGCGCTGCAGCTCGTGCTCAACGCCGTCTACCACATGGACCAGAGCCCCGGTCTGATGCCGATGCGCCGGTGGCTGGAGCTCGAGGACGACGACTCCGTCGCGATGGCGGTGCCCTACGCGCTTGGTGACTCCTTCCGTGGGTACCGCGTCGTGGCGACGACCGACGCGCTCTTCGACGAGCACTTCCCGCATCCCGAAGGGGAGGGCGCCGACAAACTCTCGGCCGGCCGTCCGTTCACGTTCGACCGCGCCCGTCTGTTCGAGACGTTGCGCTCCGTCGGCGCCACCGGACTCGGCGAACACACGGGCGACGGCGACGAGCACGGCGACGAACACGGCGACGAACACGGCGACGAGCACGGCGACGAACACGGCGACGAACACGGCGACGAACACGGCGACGAACACGGCGACGAACACGGCGACGAACACGGCGACGAACACGAACACGGCGACGAACACGGCGACGAACACGAACACGCCGACGAACACGAACACGCCGACGAACACGAACACGCCGACGAACACGAACACGCCGACGAACACGAACACGCCGACGAACACGAACACGCCGACGAACACGAACACGCCGACGAACACGGCGACGAACACGAACACGCCGACGAACACGAACACGCCGACGAACACGAACACGCCGACGAACACGAACACGCCGACGAACACACCGACGACCACGACGACCACGACGGCCACGACGACCACGGCGGCCACGACGACCACGACGACCACGGGCACCATGGCCACGACCATGGAAGCCATGGGGTCTTCGAAGCGGTTGTCGGCGCCGAAGTCGCGCGCGCGCTCGGCATCGTGGTCGGCGCGGAGATCGAACCCACCCACGGGGTGGAGGGTGGACACGCCCACGACCACGAACACTTCTGGACCGTCGTCGGCATCCTGAAGGAGACCGGCACCCCGGTGGACAAGGTCGTCTTCATCAACCTCGACAGCTTCTTCGCGATCGAAGAACACGCGGGCGGGGCGCTGATTCCGGGGACGAACGAAGCAGGGCTGAGTTCGGTGCTCATCTTCCCGCGGGGCGGGGTGCACAAGGGCATGCTCTTGTCGCGTCTGAACCGGGAACCGGAGATCCAGGTCGCGGACGTGAGCGAACAGATCCGCAACCTCTTCAGCATCGTGGGCAGCGTGGATGTGCTCTTCCTGATGGTGAGCATCTTGGTCGTCATCCTCGGTGTGCTCTCCATCTTGGTCGCCATCTACAACACGATGAACGAGCGCCGAAGGGAGGTGGCGATCCTCCGCGCGATCGGCGCGAGCCGAAGGACGGTGTTCGGTGCGATCGTCGGCGAGGCCGCGGTCTTGACGTTACGCGGAGCCTTGCTCGGTGTGGTGCTCGGCCACATGCTCGTGGCAGTGGCCAGCACACGCGTCGAAGAAGCGGCCGGGTTCCGTCCCGACGCCTTCACGTTCCTTCCCATCGAAGCGGCGGTGGTGCTGGTCGTGTGTCTGGGCGGGGCACTTGCCGGGCTGGTGCCGGCGCTCAAGGCCTACCGAACCGATGTTGCAGCGAACTTGAAGCCACTCTCATGAGCGAAGACGAGAAGACCAAGCGCGACGAAGCGGAAGCGGAAGCCGACGCCGAAGCCGACGCCGACGCCGAAGCCGAAGCCGAAGCCGAAGCCGAAGCCGATTCCGACGCCGACGCCGACGCCGAAGCCGAAGCCGAAGCCGACGCCGACGCCGACGCCGAAGCCGAAGCCGACGCCGAAGCCGACGCCGAAGCCGACGCCGACGCTGATTCCGACGCCGACGCCGACGCCGACGCCGACGCCGACGCCGACGCCGACGCTGATTCCGACGCTGGCACTGCCTCCACTCCTCCGCCTCGCAAGAAGCGACGGAAGAAGAAGAAGAAGAAGTTGTCCGGGGCGCAGCGGGCGGCGGCGGCCGACGAGGCTGCGACGAACCAGGGCGGCGAGGCGGAACCGGCGCCGGAGCCGGGGCCGAAGCGGGGGGCGCTCGATTCGGTGATGCGCGGGCTCGTGATGGTGGCGCTCGGGGCGTTCGTCACGACGCCGCTGTGGTGTCAGCAGAGCCAGACCCAGAACTTCCAGCCGACCCAGTTTCGCGCCGACCGGACCGACGAGAACTCGACCGAGGGGCAGCTGGCGCGGGTGATTCGTGGACTCATCGAGAAGTCGGTGAACGACCAAGAAGTCGACGAGGTGGCGGCGGTGCGGGATCTGTCCACCATCCTCGCCGACGCCAACCTCGGTGTGCCGGAGACCCGGACTCAGTCGTGCGACCGCATCGTGGCCGATGTGCTCGCGCAGGCGGCGGAGACCTCGACCGCCGGGTTCAGCAGCATGCAGGACCAGGCGATCCGGGGGCAGGCGCGCATCATGGCCCGCAGCTTGATCACCGAACTCGGCGGAACGCTCGGCGACGACGACGAGGACGCACCGGAGGGCGAGTGGGTGACCGCAGCGTGGCCGGTGATCAGCTCGTTCGACTACACCGAGGGCATGGAGCTGCCCGCGGAAGCGGCGGCGCTCGACGGCAAGAACGTCATGGCGTGGGGCTACCTGCTCTACCTCGAAGGCGATCAGTACCTGCTCGTGCAGTCGCTTTGGAGCTGTTGCTTTGGCCGCCCGCCGGATCTCCACGAAGCCATCGTCATCCGCGCCAGCGCCAACGCGCGGCGCTACGAGGGACGCGGGGTTCGGATCTACGGCCGGTTCGAGGCGAGCGAGATGCTCGAAGACGGCTACGTCACCAGCCTGTACCGGCTCGACAGCGAACACCTCCGCCCCATGTGATGGAGGCGGTGGCTTCTCTCACCGGGACCGAACGGTGACCCCGGTGGGAGGCGTTCCGGTGAGGAAGGCGTCCATCGCGGTGTCGCCGTCGAGGTGCCGGAGGAAGAACGCCGCCGCGAGGGTGTACGTGCCTTGCAGCACCGTGGCTGGGTCCGCGCTTCCCGCGGTGCAGGCCGAGCAGGTGAACCCGCAGCCGGAGGTGTCGGAGACGAAGTCCATGTGGTCGGCGCCCTCGAAGGTGTGTTCTGCGGCCCAGGTCGCGCTGGTCGAGCCCTCGAAGAACGTCTGGTAGTTCTGGTCGAGCGGCGCGCACGCCATGCCGAATGATCCTCCAGTGCCGTTGGTGGTCTCGCCGATGAAGTCGACCGCGATGCCGAGGCCCGACGTCACCGAAGGCACGACGTCCGGCATCGTCTCGTTGTATCCGCCGAAGGGGCTGGCGCCGTTCACCGGGTCGATGCCGAAGAGCGCGGTCACGCGTCCATCGACGCCCGCCAGCATGGTCGAGACCTTGCCTCCGAGGCTGTGCCCCATGGCGCCGACCCCGGCCGGCGGAGAGAACGTCGCGATGGCCCAGTCGATCACCGCCACGGCGTCGTCCCGCATCGCGACGTGGTCGGCGCTCGTGAACGACGCGGGCGGATCGGCCCGCACGACGAGGAACCCGTGCGACGCGACGTGCTCGCACAGCGCCGCGTAGCGCTCCGAGCCGAGCTGGAACCCGGGGAAGAACACCACCAGAGGCGCGGCGTCGCGGTCCGGGACATACGCGACGACCGGGATGGTGCGACCGGCGCGCATGACGGTGTCCTCCATGGTGGTCGCGGTGTGCGGACCCGGCGCGCTCGGACCGGTGCTGGGTCCGCTGTCTGTTCCAGGTGGTGCGTCGGCGGCGGCCGCGTCGAGGGTCGGCGCGTCGGGGGCGGGTGCGTCGGAGGCGGGTGCGTCGGAGGCGGGCGCATCCGAGGGGGGTGCATCGAGACCAGCGCCCGCGTCGCGCATCCCACCGGTGTCCGGCGTCCGGACATCGTCGTCCCCGCATCCGAGGCCGACGAGGAGCAACATGAGAGGGAGCGCGAGCGAGCGGCGTCGCTTCGTCGTCTCAATCGGCACCTGGAACGTCTGCTGGTTCATCGAATCCTCTACCTCTTGCCCACCGACCCGGTTCATGAAAGTTGGAAGTACCACTTCTAACTATTGAGAGGTGTGGGTGTGCGCACACCGGGCCTGCTGAAGTTGGAGGCCGAAGCCGAAGCCGATGCCGACGCCGATGCCGGCGTCCTATGTCCTTGTCGCCCAGGACTATCGGAGGCTGCTGCTGGAGCTCCAGCCTTCGTCCGAGTTGTCGCACTCACCGGGGTGCGTCTCGTCCACTGCAGTGCGCCGCCAGGTGAACTCGACCGGCGTGCCCGACAGCTGCATGCCACCACTGAAGTCGACCGTGTGCTGACAAATGAGGGTCCCGTCTCCAGACGGGCTGAATCGGGTCACGTGGCGTTCGCTGGCGTCCTCACTGACCAAGACCACGACCCTCCCTCTTTGCAGCTCCAGGGAGCGAAGGAGCTCGCCGCGGCTCGTCGGGAAGAAGCGGCCGAGGTAGGGAAGCGGAGTCCGGAAGGGTTGAATGCGGAACGGGAGGTCTCGGTCCAGCACGCCGGCGGGATCGACGACGAGCTCGTAGGTCGTGCCATAGCTGCTCGTTCCCCGGGTGCCGCTGGTGGTCCGACGGAGCCGCACCCGGTTGGCTGGCAGCGTCGCGAGACCCCCACGGGGGAAGCCCGGCAGCGATCGCTGGTAGGCACGGTCCTCCCGACAGGGCGGTGGCTCGGCGCCACCCGGCCCCGGCAGGGTGAGCTCGGTCAGTGGTTCATGGTCGTCGAGGTCGGCGGAGTAGACGCTCAAGTCATAGGTCGCCCCCGCTCGTCGTTCACCGCGATACCGGTAGGTCGGGATGCCCCCGCATCGAAGCTCGCTGGCCTGGAAGCCACCTTCGGCCACCCGGCAATCTCGTTGCTGCATGCGGAGGTGGTCGGCGCGGATGCTCGAGACGCAGGTTCCGACCCCTTCGCAGTCTTCGTCGGATGCACACAGGGTCTCCCCCTGACACTGGTTGTGTTGGCAGGTGAGCGTGGGGTTGCCGCAGTCTCCGTCCTGCGTGCAGGGCAGGGGGCTTCGGCAGCGATGCATCGGCCGTTCGCCGAGGAAGCGGTCGACCGCGACGTAGAGAGGCACCGAGGGATCCGTGCCCGGGATCCCCTCGCAGTGGTCGTCCACGAACTGCGCGTTCAGGGTGACCTCCTGGGGCTCGGCCGGCTCGTCGGGCGGCGACTCCTCGGGCGACTCACAGTCGTCGCGCTCGTGATCGGGGTCTTCGCAGGGTCTCTCGTGGGCGAGCTCGGGGCAGCCCATCATCACGGTCCCGTGCTCGCCATTCGGGCACTCAATCGTCTCGTATCCGTGCGACGAGTCCGGCTGGCGGATGCACCCGCTCGCCAAGGCCATCGCCACCAAGAGCGGGACGCGCCCGAGTCGGATCGCCATCCGATCTGGTCGTCGTCGTCGTCGGGGCGTCCCCTGCCGTGGCGAGCTGGCGGTCATGGTCGTCGTGCCTTCGTTCTGGAGAGCGTGGTTGATGCCCGTGTAGGCCCGCCACGCTTCTGGAGAGCGTGGTTGATGCCCGTGTAGGCCCGCCACGCATCAGTTGGGAGAAAGGCGGGGAGACCGTCATCCCAACGCGCCACTCCTCGGGAGCTTACAGCTCATCCCACGTCGCTCGCGTCGCCAGGCCAGAATCCGACCCCTCCCCGACACCCGAGAGTCCGCCTGGCCCGCACCACACATGAGGACAGATGCGTCAGAACGAGGCGGCGATGAAGATGTCCATTGTGCCGTTCGTATCGGCTTCATCGAGCATGAGATTGCTAGCCAGAGAAACCAGCACGCTGCCGACGTGCCTTCGAATTCGTACGCGGCTCGGGAATAGAACGGGTCGTCTGAGACATCGACGTTCCATGGGGGGAACTCGCCAGCCGGCCGGTCGCTCGTGGCGCTGGTGGGCGACGCGGCTCTTTTTCGTGGCAAGCGTCTTTGCGTGTGCGCCCCAAGCCGAGGCGCAGACCCGTCTCGGTCTGAGCGGTTCCGGCGGCTCCGGCCCGACCCTCGTCGGTGTCGACCTGGAGCTGCAGCTTCATGACCGGCTCGTGCTCGGGTTCGGCCCGCTGGTCGGGACCGAGCGGGTTGAGATCGGGGTTCGAACCGGGCTCGACACGTACGTCTACGGGCAGCCGTTTCGCGGCGCGTACGTCCGGTCCGAGCTCGCCACCCGCGTCCTGCTCGACGTGGATCGGAGCGTGCGCGACGCGAGCATCATGGGCAGCATCTTGCTCGGCGCCACCTGGTCGCTCGACAGTGGTTCTTCGTTCGGGGGCGGGCTCGGCATTCGCGCGGACTGGCGGGTGTACGGCCAGGTGCGCCGCGTGCAGCTGGACGTCGTGTTGCAGCTGAACTGGGGCTGGGTCTTCTAACCTTCTGCGCCCGAGGGTTCCGCCTTCTCGAGTGTGTCGGGTGGTGGATCGAAGCCACCCGCCGCCCACGGATGACAGCGGCAGATCCGCTTGGCACCGAGCCAGGATCCCTTCGCGGCTCCGAACCGCTCGATGCACACCGCCGTGTACCGGCTGCAAGACGGTTCGAACCGGCAGACCTCGCCAAGCAGGGGCGAGAGCGTCCACCAGTACAGTTTGATCAGCTGAAGTGCGAGCCACCGAAACACACTCCACTCTCCGACTTTTTTCTCGCGCCGCAAGGGCAGCGGGTCGTGGGTGTGAAAGAGGTTGGCGCGACGCGGCGGAGCGGCGACCCTCCCCGCATGATTCGCACATTCCTGGTGGTGGTGTGTTTGCTCGGGTGTGGCCCGACCCTGTCTGAACTCGTGGTCGCGGAGCGGTTCGACGACGCGTGCGAGGTGGCGTACGACGACCTCGACGATCCGCCGTTCTTCAAAGAGGTCTGGGACCACCAGGCACCCCCACTCGCGACCGCGCTGGCCCAGCACACCGACATCGTCTTCGAAGCGACCGTCCTTTCCCAGGCGCAGCTGCAGGACACCCTCGGGTACGTACCGGCGCGCATGGCGAGCGGCGAGACGGTGTTGATGCACACCAAGATCACCGTGAACGCGATTCCCTCCGCCAGCGCGGGTTCTTGGCTGACGGTGCGCGACGCGCCCGTTCATCGATTCGATGGGCCGGTGGACTGGCTCCGGCTCGACGGGCGCGAAGAAGCCGCAGCGGCACTCCAAGCGGAACTGGAAGCTCGGGAGGAGCGCGCACGGACGGCGCCACGCGAGCGCCGCGGGCTCTTTCGGGGCATCGCGCGCATCTTTCAGGTGGCGGGTGGACTCGTGGCCGGACTCGGGGCGGACCTGTTGTACATCTCGACCCTTGGTGGGATCGACATCGACGTGAGCCACATCCCAATGGCCGGCCTAAGTCCCATCCAGCTGATTCGGCGGGTGTCTTCTGGGATCGCGGCCGCGCAATCGGCGGCTGCCGTCAACCGCTCCGCGCTCACGGCCGAGGACGCGTCGCGGGCTCAGGCCGCTGGTGTACTCGACCACATCCTCGCCAAGAGTTGGTCAAGGTGTTTTGCGGTCGTGGGTGACTCGTGCGAGTTCTACGAACTGCTGGACCGAGACGACCCCGACGCCCCGATGCAGGTGCGACTGAGCGTCGACTACACCTTCGAGCAGGTCCGTCACTGCGAACTCAAGAGTTCTGTCCTGGTCGACGAGCCACTCGAGCCAGGAACGACCTTCGAGCGCTCGTGGCAGAACGCGTATGCCCGTTGAGCGAGCTCGATTGGCCAGGATGAAGAAGGTTGTCCAGACCCGCTCGGCGAGGGCTCGAGTCTGCTGCTGCCGCTGAGTCTGCTGCTGCCGCTGAGTCTGAAGCTGCCGCTGAGTCTGCTGCTGCCGCTGAGTCTGCTGCTGCCGCTGAGTCTGAAGCTGCCACTGAGTCTGGTGCTGCCGCGGAGTCTGCTGCCGCTGAGTCCTGGCGATGGCCGACTGGCTAGAACGACGCTTTGTACAGCGAGAGCAGGTCGTCGACCGTGCAGGGGCGGGGGTTCATCGTGTGGCAGACGTCTTCGAACGCGAGACCGGCCAGGCGCTCGAGGTCGTCCTCAGGGATCTCACCGGCCTCGAGCCCATCGGGCAGGCCCACCTTCTTGCGAAGGGCGCGGACGGCGCCGGCGCACTCGAACGCCAAGGTCTCTTGGTCGCCACCCCGGGCACCGAGGAGCCGAGCGACCACCGCGATCTTGTTGGGCACCGCGCTGCGGTTGAAGTCGAGCACGGCCGGCAGACACAGCGCGTTGGCGAGGCCGTGGTGCATGTGGTGCTCGGCGCTGAGCGGGTGGGCGAGCGAATGACACGCGCCGAGGCCCTTCTGGAACGCGACCGCACCCATCATGGCGGCCTTGAGCATGCCGCCGCGCGCGTCGAGATCTTTGCCGTCGCGGACCGCGTTCTCGAGGTGCTTGTGGATCAACGCGATGCCTTCGAGCGCGATCGCATCGGCCATCGGATGATCGCCGAGCGCGCAATAGGCTTCGATGCAGTGGGTGAGTGCGTCGATGCCGGTCGCAGCGGTCGTCCGCGGGGGCATGGTCTCGGTCATCTTGGGATCGAGGATCGCCACGTTCGGCATCAGCTTGGGCGCGAAGATCACTGTCTTGCGGTTGGTCGCCTGCAACGTCACGACGCCGCTGCGTCCCACTTCGCTGCCGGTGCCGGCGGTGGTGGGGATGGCAATCATGGGCGGGACCGGCTCGGTGATCTTGGCGTCGCCGCCGATCGCGTCGTCGTATTGCGCGAGCGGCATCGGATGGGTGGCGGCGAGGCGCACCAGTTTGCCGACGTCCAGGGGGCTGCCCCCGCCGATGGCGACCACCAGATCGGCGCCGGCTTTCCGGAACGCATCCGCGGCGCCGAGCACTTCGGATTCGAGTGGGTTGGACGAGATCGAGTCACAGATGGTGCATTCGATGCCGGCTTCGGCCAGGGCTTCGGCCACCGGATCCACCAGACCCGCAAGGCGCACGCCCTCGTCGGTGACGAGGAAGGCTTTGGTCGCGCCCAGAGCCTTCGCTTCTTCCGGCACGCGCTGCGCGCTGCCGACTCCGAAGAGCACTCGGGTGGGAAAACTCCACGCCACGACCTTGGGGGCGTCGTCTGACTGGTCTGACATCCCGATCTCCTACTCTGTCCCGACGTCCCGCGCCATGAGGGCCTGCATCGCCTTTTCCGCGCTCATGCCCTCGATGACGCCCACCAAGGTGTCGGTGATCGGGGCCGGCAGTTGCAACCGGCGCGCGTGTGCGCTCAGGCGGCGCGCGATCTGCACCCCTTCGATGTGGGTTCCGGCCGTCGACGCCGCGTCGGCGAGCGTCTTGCCCTGGGCCATGGCGCGCCCGAGGAGGATCTCCGGACGATCGTCGCCAGCGACCACCGCGAGCAGGTCGCCGACGCCGGCCAGTCCTTGGAGCGTCGCAGGGTCGGCGCCGAGCGAAGGCGCGAGTCGTGCGGCCTCGTGCAGGGCGCGGGTGAGAAAGACCGCGAGCGAAGCGGGCCCCGCGCCCACCCCTTGGCCGTAGCCGACCCCGAGCGCGAGCAGTCCGACCATGGCCGACGCGAACTCGACGCCCACGATGTCGCGCGAGTCGTACACCCGCAGCTTCGGACTTCCGATCGCAAGCCGCACGGTGTCGGAGACCTCGCGAAAGCGGCTGCCGAGGATGGCGCCACTCGGGCTCCCGTCGGCGAGCGCCTCGGCGACGAGTGGTCCTGCGAGCGCGCCCATGCGGCGGCAAGGCGTCACGCGGCGGAGCACCTGGGAGATCGGTTCGAGGTCGTCTCCGACCAGGCCGCGGCTCACGTGCACCAGTTGATGGCGTCCATCGAGATGGGCGCCGAGTTCCTTCGCGAGGTCTTCGACGTACGGAGACGGCACCGCGAAGAACGTCACGTCGTTGGCGGCGAGCTCCGCGAGGTGCGTCACCGCGGTGGTGCCCTTCATGTCCGCCGCGCGCCGGCTCCAAAGCAACACCTCGTGTCCATTGCGTACGGCGGCCGCGGCGATGGCGCGGCCGAAGCCGCCGCCCCCGAGCACCCCGACGTTCAGTGTGCGCCCGCTCATCGAACCGCCCCCAGCGTTCCGATCTCGCGCGCGGCTTCCACGTGGCACTCTTCGGTCACCACGTCGGGCGCCAGCGGCCCGAGCCGGTTCTGGTAGTAGAGCAACATCGCTGGATCGTCCGCGGTGATGTCGACGCCGAGGTTCTTGGCCGGCTGCCGGGTGTGGTAGCCGTCCCACACGCTCAGGGCACGCGTGACGAGTTCTTCTGCGGTGTCGTCGTGCAGCGACTGATTCAATCGCGTCGCGCCCTCCGCTTCGAGTTCCAGCAACCGGTCTCGAAGCGCGCCCACCTCCGCTTCCAACTCAGCGCGCGACACGTTCACCTCTCCGCGCACGCGGAGGCGCGCGAACAGATCCATGTTGGGCGTCGCGGCGACGAGCCGTCGCCACAGCACATGCGCGACGAGGTTCGTGGACATGAGCACGGTCTCTTCCCGGAACCGTTTCACGAGCGCGTCGCCGAGGTCTTTGGTGTACGCCGCGTCCCGCTCCGCATCGAACACCGGCTTGCCCGCCCGGAGCACGTAAGAGCCGGGATCGATCGTGTGCCCCGAAGGCGCGATGGAGCGTCCATCGTCGTCGACAGGGTTGCCGAAGGGATCGACCGGTGTGCCGAACCGGATCACGCAGGCCGCTTCGAGGCCCATCACCTTGCGGAAGAACGCCACCCAGCGATCCACGCGCGAGAACTCGTCGTCGTCGATGATGTAGCGGGCTTTGCCTTCGATCTTGAGCCAGTCCTCGATGAGGGTCTCGGCTTCGAGCACGAGCTCGTAGTTGATCGTCGTCGGGACGAACCACACGTCGCGGTCGACGCCGTGGACCCGGTTGTTGCAGAACGCGTTCACGGCCGAACCCGCGAGTCCGAGTTTCAGATGGGTCTCGAGCAAGTTGCTCCGACTTCGCGTGCCGCCCGGGAAGAAGAGCGAGTGGTACCCGCGTTCGATCATCACCTGCGAGTACTGCTTGAGCACTTCTTTGTAGACACTCGCGGTCACGCGCCGGTCGACGCGGTAGGCACCGAGGTTGTGCATGAAGAACGAGATGATCGGGTTCGTGAACAGGTTCTTGCCCGCGCCGTAGATGCAGGGGCTCAGCCCGGAGACTTCGAGCGCCCGGCCGAGCACGATGGAATCCAGGTTGCTCGAGTGGGTCGGCACGTAGACGAGCGTGCCCTTCTTCTCGAGTCGTTTGAGCAGGTCCACTTGGCCCTCGACCCGAAGCAGCCGATCGATGACCGACTCGGACTCGCCGCTCGGCAGCACCTCGGGCAGACTCGACGGTCGCATGACGCCCGTGAGCAAACGAGGCACCGCGTGTTTGCTCAGCTGATAGACGCGCGGATCGAAGTTGCCGGCGACGTCGTTGGCCATGCGGAAGACGATGTCTCGGAGCGCGTCGCGTTTTTCGTCGTCGCTCATCCGCGCGATGCGGCGCATCAACCCGCGCCAGTAGCCGAGGTGCTCCTTGGACTCCGCGTCCTTCTGGGACTCGAGTCGGCGCACCTCGTGGTAGGCGGCGTCGTTGAGCACGAGCTCCATGCGGCGCCGGTCGACCGAGTGTTTCGCGGTGATGCGGTCGGAGACCTCGCGCACGATGTCTTTGCGCTCGCTGTTGAACCAGAAGATCGTCGGGTCTTCGGGCCGCGGCACGTAGGGCTTGAGCCGCGGCAGGCGCATCGGCTGTTGGGCGATGCGGCCCACGAATCCGGGCCGGAGGAACTTGGGTAGTTTCATCGTGATCTCAGCAGAGGGCAGCAGAGGAGGCGCCGGTCAGACCGACTCGAAGTAGCGGGCGAGTTCCCAGTCCGTGACCGCTTTGCGGGCCTGGCGGACTTCCCACTCGCGGGTGCGCGCGTAGTGATCGACGAACGGCTCGCCGAGCAGCTGCTTGGCGACGTCGCTCGCTTTGAGCTTCTCGGTG
This sequence comes from Deltaproteobacteria bacterium, assembly GCA_034670305.1. Taxonomy (GTDB): domain Bacteria; phylum Myxococcota_A; class Polyangia; order Polyangiales; family Houyiibacteriaceae; genus JAXMNT01. Next base: position 115,400 of record JAXMNT010000019.1, on the reverse strand, counting down.
GCTTCGTGGAGCGTCTGCGGCAGGTGCAAGTCGCTCTCGCATGCGGTCGCATCGCCCTTGGTCTCCTCGGGCAACTCGAGCGCGGACTCGATGCCGTGAAGCCCTGCCGCGAGCGCGGTCGCCATGGCGATGTAGGGGTTGAGGTCGGCGGCGGTCTGGCGCAGTTCCGCGCGCACTGCCGAACTCGGCGGGCCGCCGATGACCCGCACGCTGCAGGTGCGGTTCTCGATGCCCCAGCTGGACGTGAGCGGGGCCCACATGCCCGGCACGTACCGCCGGTACGAGTTGATGAAGGGGGCGTAGAGCGCGGTGAGCTCGGGTGCGGTTCGGACCAAACCCGCGACGTAGCGTTTGCCGATGTCGCTCAGCCCGCCCTTCTTGTCTGCGAAGTGGTTGGTCTTGCCCGAGCCGTCCCAGAGCGACTGATGCAGGTGGCCGCTCGATCCGGGCAGCGCCGCGTTCCACTTCGCCATGAACGTCACGCTCAGGTCGTGCCGGCTGCAGACCTGCTTGACGACCGTCTTGAAGAGCGCGGCTTTGTCGGCCGCGCGCACGACGTCGTCGTAGCGAATCGCGGCTTCCCACACCCCGGGGCCGGTCTCGGTGTGAAACCCCTCGACCTCGATGTCGAACGCCGTGCAGGTGTCGAGCAGGTCGTGCACCAGCGGCGCGTACTGGCCTTCGCGCAACCACGAGTACCCGAACATGCCCGGGCTCAGCGGCTTGAGGTCCCCGAAGCGTTTCTCGCGAAGCGACTCCGGAGACTCGCGAAAGACCCAGAACTCGAGCTCGCACGCGAAGGTGGCATGGTAGCCCGCGCTCTCTCCTCGGGCGGCGATGCGCTTGAGCAGGTTGCGCGGACAGGCCGGGTGCGGCTTCTGATCGTCGGCCCGGTAGAAGTCGACGAGAAAACACGCCGTGTCGGGTTCGTAGGGGAGCACCCGGAAGGTCGAGAGATCGATCTTCGCGAGCGCGTCCGGGTAGCCCGTCGCCCAGCCGGTGACGGTGGCGTTGTCGTAGAGCACGTCGCCGATGTCCCAGCCGAAGATGACGTCGCAGAAGCCGAACCCCTTCTCGACGGAGGACCAGAACTTCTCGAGCGAGATGAGTTTGCCGCGAAGCAGGCCGTCGACGTCGAATCCGCCGACTTTGACTTTGCGGATGCCGCGTTCTGCGAAGATGTCTTTGAGTTGAGCCGCGTCCATGGGGCGGCAGCATACTTGGTTTTGAGGAGCGGCGCGGAAGCCGAAGCCGAAGCCGAAACCGGCCCCCTGTAACTGGATCGGGGAGAGCGCGTAGGGGGAGGTGTGTGGTCGGTGCTTCCATGGATGCTCATCCGTCAAAAGGCGGTAGCCTGCGCTCGGATGGCGGATGCGACCGACGAAGAGCTGATGGCCGCGTACGTGGCTGGAGACGACGCGGCGTTTCGGGCCCTCTTCGAGCGCTACGCCCCGATCATCTTCGGCATGACGCGCCGTCACCTCCGGGACGAGGAACTGGCGCGGGAGATCACCCAGCACACCTTCTTCCGGCTCCATGGGGCGCGCCGGGACTTCCGGGTCGGTGCCCGGCTGCGGCCCTGGCTCCTGACCATCGCCATGAACCTCGTGCGGGAGCATTGGCGCAAGAAGAAGCGCCGCAAACACGTCGACGTGGACGTCGACCTCCAGCAAGCGCCGGTGGCGGAGCGTTCGCGCATGGAACTTCAGGAACGGGCCACCTTGGTCCAAGCAGCCCTGGCGCGGCTGCCCGATTCGCAGCGTGAAGTGATCGAGCTGCACTGGTTTCAGGAGCGGCCCTACCGCGAGATCGCGGAGATCGTGGGCTCGACCGAAGGCGCAGTGCGCGTCCGCGCCCATCGGGCGTACGCGAAACTCAAAGTGTGGTTGGAAGGGGACGTGCAATGACCGACACCTCCCTGAACGACGACGTCGACCGGGACTCCCTCGAGCCGTTGCTCGGAACCGCCCAAGACGGGGGGGTTGCCGACCTGGACGCCCTCTTCGCGGGGGTCTCGAAACAGATCGCCACGGCGGAGAAGAAGCCGGCGTTCCGGCTCAAGTCGCAGGCGAGTTCGACCCGCCGCATGCTCGGGGTGCTCGGATTTCTCATGGTCGTCGGCCTGACGCTCGTGACCGGACCGCGCGCCGACCTCGCCGACTACCCACCCCACCTGCTCGCGATGTACCTCGGGAGCTTCGCCGTACTCGTGCTCGGCTCGATCACGATGGCGCTGCGGCCGCTTCACCGGCCCGCGCTCGAAGGATGGCGCCGTTGGGCGTTCCCGATCCTATGCGTGGTCGCGACCTTTGGTCTGGTGCTGATCCCGGGGGTGCACGATCACGTGGCGATGCGGCCCGGCGAGGCCGGCGGTCTGCTCTCCCACGCGACACCGTGCGCGACTTACGGGTTCGCCCTCGGGCTGCCCATCTACGCCTTGCTTCGCCTGCTCGACCGGGGCGATTCGCTTGGGCGGTTGCACGCGGCGTGTGCGGCCGGGCTCGCGGGCAACGTCGTCTTGGAACTCCACTGCCCAGTGGGCGGCAGCTCCCACTTGTTGGCCGGCCACGCGATGGTGTTGGTCGTCTACGTCGGCGGCATGATGCTCATCGAGTGGGCGCTCCGCATGCGGCCCTCGAAGTGATCCCGTAGGCCGATTCGGCCCGGATCAGATACGCTCGAACCGGTGGAGACGACGCTCGAGCGGCGGGTGGATCACTTTTTCGTGGAGTGGTTGTTCGCGTTGGCAGAGGAGCGCACCGAGGGCGGAGGCGCGTTCGCGATCGGGGAGTTCCTCGTCTGGCAGGACTGGGCCTTGGTGCATGGCCTGGCGCCGCTGGAACCGAGCACCGATGTCGTCGACTGGATTCATCAACCGCCCACCGAACTCTTCCGGGATCGGCTGGAGGACGACGACGGCAGTGGGCCGCTGCCCGGCGGCGCGGTCGATCCCGATCTCACCCGGGTCTCGCTGAGCGACCTCTTCGATCACCTGCTCGACGACGACGACTACTACGACGGCGGCTACGACGGGGGGTACGGAGGCTACGGAAGCTACTCCGACACGCTCGGGGAGCGCGCCTACCTCGAAGAGCTCGAGGAGCAGATCGCGCAGTCGGAGGCGGACGAGAACGAAGAGCAGGTCTACCGCAGACAACCGAGCGAAGGCGGGTTCGTCGGCCGCGGGGCACCCGCCGGGGCGTTTCATCTGGGCGCGCAGGTCTTCGTCGTGTGGGGCATGGGCGTGTACGCGCTCGTTGAGGATGGACCGACCCACGTCGCGGCGCTCCCCCAGCCACTCACCCCCGTGTACGTGCGCGGCGGGCGGTTGGTCTTTCGAGAACACGAGACCTTCTTCGTCTTCGATCCGGTCCTTGGGGAATGGCTGGAGGACGGCCCCGCGGTCGACTGTCCGTTCGCGCGCGTCAGCTGGACGCAGGGCCTCAAGGTGGTCACCGCACTCGAAGAGGAGGACGCGAACGTGACCGTCGTCTTGGACGTCCGCACCGTGGACGCGAAGCACCATCAGTTCTCGGCGGACGGGAACCACCTGCGCCTCCTCACTGGAGAGCGGCCGATCCACGCCATCGAAGACGGTCGATGGGTGGGTCCAAGCATGCCCTTCGATGGACCTGCCCCGTGGCGTTCGGGTGGATGGACCATGGCGCCCGCGGACCCGCCTTTCGCTGGCGCCCACAAACGTGGGTTCGGGCTGGACGGGGCGGGGCGCGTCGTGGAAGCGGACGACGGTTGGCATGTGCGCGTCGGCGGCCGGGTCGTGCACCGACTCCGCTACGAAGCCACCCGCGTCGATGTCAGCTCGGACGGAACATGTGTGTTGGCCTGCTCGGCCGAGGGCATCGAGTGCGTTCGACTCGAGGGCGGCCGCCTCGCTTCCGGGCCGCCGATGCAGCCACCGCGCTTGTCGGTCGCGGCGTCGTTCTTTGGTCCGCCCGCGGACGTGAGGTTCCGGACCTGCTACCTGCCGAAGGACGCCGCCGATGCGGACCAGGGGTACATCTCGTATCTCTACGAGATGGTGGGCGGCAACGTCGCCCACCGCGTGGCGCCGGTGGACCCGCCGACCTTGGAGGACGCTCCTTGACGTTCGGCCGAAGCGTTTGTTGTCCGAGGGGGATGGGCGCATCCCCCTCCGGCCTGCGGGGCAAAGCCCCTCCGGCCTCCTCCCCAACTTCGCTTCGCGCAAAGTGCTGCGCACTTTGACGGTCTTCAGCGCTTGATAGCGCTCTCGACCGGACACGGCTCAGGGGCGCTCGTCGTCCATGATGCAGAAGATGTCGAACCGGTCGCGCGAACTCTCGCAGCGCCGGATGTCCTTGTCGCAGTCCGGGACCGAGTAGATGGCGCCCTTGCAGATGTAGTACTCGAGCGCCGCTTCGCCGCACATCTCGCCCTGCGCGCTGTAGTAGTCGACGAGGTACTCGAGCATCGGGAGGAAGTTGGTCGCGACGCAGTTCTCTTCGTTCATGAAGAGCATGATCGACTCCGACTCGTAGCATTGGAAGAGCCAGTCGCAGGCCAGCTCGGCGCTGTCTTGGAGTGTCTCCGGTTGAATCAGCTCCCCAGGTTGCCCACACGCACCCCCGAGCGTGAGGCTTCCGACCGAGAGAACCGGCAGCACGTGGCTGCGACTGAGCACGTCGAACATGCGCCCAGGGTACCAGCGCTCACCCGCTCTTGGCGTCCGCGATTCGTTCGCGAACGATTTCCTGGCGCCGGGCGCGCACCCGCTTGAGCTCTTCTGCCATCCGCGGCGCGAGCCGGGTGTTGGTCTCGTTGAGGCACCGCACGAATGTTTCGTCGAGTGGGCGCCGGTCCCGGACCCGGGCGTAGAGTTCGTCCAGCACGTCCGCGGTCGCGGAGTCGATGTCCGGCACGTCGCCCAGTGCGTCGACGTCGTGGGTCCGGAGCTCCGGGCGGACCGCCGCCAGCGCCTGTTCGACGTCGCCGGTTCCGAGCCAACCGAGCGCCTCGGGGATCACGTCTTCGGGGGTGGCGACGACCGACTCGTACGCCGTCATGTGGATCGGGTAGCGGCGCATGCCGAAGTCGGCGATCAACGCGAAGTTCTCCCGCCACCACTCGAGGGTCGGGGTGAGGTGCGGGAACGGCTCTTGGCCTTCGCCGTGTCGGGCCTCGGCTTCCATCGCGTAGAGCCGCAGGATCGAGCCGTGGTATTCGCGCCAATTGCGGATGGAGGCGAGCACTTTGTGGACGAATGCCAAGTCGCTGCGGAGCACCCCGGGCACGAACACTTTCACCGCGGTCAGGCGGGTCTCGTCCGGTCGCAGGTAGACGCCGGTACGGGGGTGGGGGTTGGTCTCGAAGTTCACCCCGCTGCGCAGGTGCGACTCGAAGAAGCCACCCGGATTCGCGGCGCCGAGGACCTCTTCCCAGTCCCTCGGAAACGCTTCGCCAAGGACCGGGATCCCGGCCGCACGCAGCACCTGCATCCACATGGACGTCCCGGAGCGTTTGGTGCCGGTGACCAGGATCATCGCGAGACGATCAGCGGCGCATCGAAGCGCGGGCGCCGGTGGTCACGTACGCGCCTCGCGGCCAGTGGCGGTGCCAGTCGGTCACGAGGATGGGGCCGCCCTGTTCGTCGAACTCACCGTTCGGGTGCCCGTAGATCTTCACGAGCGATCCCCGCCACAGGCGGTCTTCGCCGGCTTGTTCTTCGGGCCGCAGTTGCACGGTGGCAGAGAACGGTCCGCCTTCGCGCTCGGAGACCGTGACGCGACAGGAGCCGGAGGTCTCGTCGCTGCACAGGTTGCGGGCGGCGAGCGTCCGGTAGGTCATCGAGATGGTGCCCGCGCCGCTTTCGTCGATGCTCAGATCGGTGACCACTCCGAACCACGCGACGGTGGTGCTCTGGAAGTCGACCGGGTCCCGACGCACCTCTTCGTAGGAGATCTCGGTCGAGCCCTCCATGTGATCGCGTTCGGCACTCAGCGGGCTGTACTCCCGGGCGAATCCGTAGAGTCCGCCACCCCCACACGCGAAGAGCAGGACGACGGCGACACACAACGGGGTCCGGAGGGCGGAGGTCATGCAGCCCTTCTACCCTTGGCCCGACCGAGGAAGCAACCGGTCCGCCATCGACGCCAGGCGATCGACCCCCCTCGACCGAGCGCCCATCGGCCAAGGTTCTACTCGCAGACGGCTTCTTCGGGTGTCAGCCCCGGTGGCGCCGTTTGCACGAAGACCTCGGGCGAAGGTTCCGTCGTCACGATCTCGAGTTCCTTGATCTTCACCAAGGTGTCCGCGCCGCGCGCGGGGTCCTCGAACCGGACTCGGAACGGAATGGCGACGCCCCGCCCCTCGGGGTCCAGCGGATCGGTCAGGACGTGGTGGTCTTCGTAGGTGGCGCGCCACTCGGTGGTGCCGTCCGCCCGGAAGAGCTCCGAGCGCCGCAGCCGGACGTGCTGTGCTTCCGGTGGCGCGGTGAGATCGTACTCCCGCACCGCATACGCGAGCTCCTGGTGGCGGCCGTCTTCGGCCGTGAGCGTGACCAGGTACCCTTCTTCGCCGCACGCGAGGGTGACGTCGTCGGTCTCGAGCCGTGGCGAGTCGCCGAAGAGGAACCGGGTCAGTTCCGCGCCGCCGACCTGCACGCCGAGCAGACGCGCGATGTTGCTCGGGCAGGTGGGTCCCTCGACGAAGCGGTTCTCGCGCATGTCGAGGAGCTGGAAGCGGGCGCCGTTGCTGGTCAACACCGCGGCCGGTCCGAGCTGGGTCATCGCATCGAACCGAACCCGGTCCGGACGTTGGAGGTACATCAAGATCGTGCCGCGGATCCGGCCGTCCTGGCCGCGCTGGTCGACCCGCGCTTCGCCCCGCAGCGCGGTGATGGTGCGGTGGAGGGACCGATGCGACTCCAGGAGCCGGTGGGGGTCCGTGTGCGGGGTCGTGGGACATCCGCTGCGCGGACAGCCGCCCGCGAGTGCGGCGAGCGAGAGGGAGACGACACAGGTCGAGAGCAATCGAAGAGTCACCCGGCTTCCTTACTCCGGCACCCGCACGCCAACAAGACGCACGCCCTGCATGTGCCCCTTGCCCGTGCCCTTGCCCGTGCCCCTTGCCCTGAATCCTGACCGACCCCGAAGGCGAATCCGAAGCCGGAGCCGAAGCCGGAGCCGAAGCCGGAGCCGATGCCGAAGCCGAAGCCGATGCCGAAGCCGATGCCGAAGCCGATGCCGAAACCGATGCCGATGCCGAAGCCGAAACCGAAGCCGATGCCGACGCCGATGCCGATGCCTCAGCGCTGGATCAGCTGGGGGACGTCGAGGGGCGGATGGCGCGGGCGAGGGCGAGGGACGCGAGGAGTGCTGCGGTCGCGACCACGATCCAGGGGTGGTCGACGAATGCGTCCGGGCCGACGAGTTGCGCGAACTGCGCGGTCGCGAGGCAGAGGACGAGCACTGCGAAGCCTTTGCGCAACAGCTGCACCGGCGCGCGGGCGGCGATGCGGGCGCCGACCAGACCACCGACGGTGGCGACCACCGCGAGCCCCACCGCGACCCCGAGGTCGATCGACGTGTGCTGCGCTTGGCCGATGAAGCCTGCAGTGGCGTTCATGGCGATCACGAGGGAGCTGGTGCCGATCGCTTTGCGCATGGGCATGCCGAGGACGAGCGTCAGCAGCGGCACCGCGAGGAACCCGCCGCCCGCACCCACGAGGCCGGTGAATGCACCAAGGGCGACGCCGAGCGCGGCGGCCTGCAGCTTGGATGGTTTCACTTCGCGAAGCGGCTTGCGGCCACGCAACATGCCGACCGCGGCGGCCACCATCGCGACCGTGAACGCACCGAGCAGCCAGTTGCCCGGGATCGCGCCGGCCGCGCTGCCACCGGCGTAGGCACCGACCATCGAGAACGCACCGAAGAGCACGCCGGTCTTCACATCGACGTTGCCACTGCGGTGGTGGGCCACCGTGCACGAGGCGCTGGTCGCGCCGACGATCAAGAGCGACATCGCGATGGCCACGTGCGGCTCGTACCCTGCCACCCAGACCAGAAGCGGGACCGCCAGCACCGAGCCGCCACCGCCGAGCACGCCGAGGGTGAGCCCGAGCGAGAGCGCTCCCAGGGCCACCAGCAGCAAGATCGACGTCGCATCCATACCGCTCCGTAGTTCAATGTCCGTGCCATCCAGTCGAGTATCGAAATGCGGAGAAAGTGCGTGTTTTACAAGCGTCGTTCACCTGCTATGTTTCATTTGAAACATTCTTCATGAAACACATGAAACGCTGATGAAACATCTGCTGCCCATGCTCCGGCCGACCGAACCCCTCGACCGGTGGGTCGATTCGGTCGGGGGAGGCGCTTCGGTGGCGGCGCTCGCTTCGCTGCTGCCCGACGCGGTCGTCTTCGTCGTGGACGCCGACCGGCGGATCCTCTTTTGGAGCGATGGGGCGGAGCGGCTGCTCGGATTCAAGGCCGGCGACGTGCTCGGTCAGCCGTGCGGGGCGGGCAACCGTTGCCGCCATTGTGCGTCCGGGTGCGGCATCTCGGAGCGAGGCGTCGTCGAGGACGCGGCGCTGACGTTGCACCACGCGGACGGTCGTCCGGTGCGGCTCCGCAAAACCGCACGGGCGTTCTTCGACGACGCGGGCGCGTTCCTCGGCGGGGTGGAGGTGCTGGTGCCCGACACCACACAGACGCCGAACTACACCCCGCGCGGCGAACACTTTCACGAGTTGACGAGCGTCGACGAAGCCATGCACGCCGTCTTCCAAGTCTGTCGCAACGTGGCGGACACCCACGCGACGGTGCTCGTGCGCGGAGAGAGCGGCACCGGCAAAGAGCTCATCGCGCGGGCGATTCACGCCGAGAGTCCGGTCTCCGCCGGTCCGATGGTGTCGATCAACTGCGCGTCGCTGAGCCCGACGTTGATGGAGAGCGAGCTCTTCGGGCACGAGAAGGGGGCGTTCACCGGTGCCAGTCAGAAACGCGACGGCATCTTCGTGCGTGCGCACGGCGGCACGCTCTTTCTGGACGAGGTCGCCGAGCTGCCGATCGGTTTGCAGGCCAAGCTCCTGCGCGTGCTGGAAGAGCGGGAGGTGTTGCCGGTCGGCGGCAGCCATCCCATTCAAGTCGACGTGCGGCTCATCGCCGCGACGCACCGGGCGCTGCGCGACGAAGTGCAGGCGGGGCGGTTTCGCGAGGACCTGCTCTACCGACTGCGCGTGGTGCCGATCTATTTGCCGCCGCTGCGCGACCGACGCGGCGACGTCGAGGCGCTCGCGGAGCGGTTCATCGCCGAGCGCAATCGGCTCGGCCCGCGGCTCGTGGAGTCGGTGGCCCCCGAAGCGATGCGGGCGCTGCTCGATCACAGCTGGCCCGGGAACGTGCGGGAGCTGCGGAACGTGGTCGAGTACGCCTTTGCGGTCGGCCGCGGTCCGGAGATCCTTCGCAGTGAGTTGCCGCCCGAGCTGCGCTCGGATGCGCCGGTCCGTCCCACGAAAGCCCGGAGCGAAGAGCAGACCATTCGGGCCACGCTGGCCGCGTGCGGCGGCCACCTTGGTCAGGCCGCCGAGCAGCTGGGGATCAGCCGCGCGACCCTGTGGCGCAAACGAAAGCAGTACGGGATCTGAACGCGTCCCGGTGGCGTCGATTTCACGGCACCGACATCGGTTCGAAACATTGGGCTGCGAGGGTGTTGTCCATGAAGATGGTTCAACGAACGCTCTCGCTTCCCCTCGCGCTGCCGAGCGCTGTCGTGCAGTACGCCGTCGGCACCGTGGTCGTGGTGCGACAGCTCAGCCGCGCGGCCTGGTACGACCGTCCGCCGACGCCCTGACGTGGGGCACGTGTGCAGCGCGTCCCCCAGAACGTCGACGCGGCGAAACTCTATTCGGGCAGCGTGTCCTTCACCGAGTCGTGGCCTTCGAGCAGGTCCGGGGTCAGCGTCTTTTCGGTCGAGTCGCCCTTTCGGCGGATCGGGTAGAGGCAGCAGTCGGTGGCGCACACGTCCGGCATGGGTCCGCTGCTCGAGAGGGAGCGGCGCCGATCGACGAGGCCGAGGCGCTCCTGAACCAGCTCCCGGAGCATCTCGATGAACTTCGGGTGGGTCCCGGCCGTTCGTGCGCGCACGAGCTGGATGTCGTGTTCGTCGCAGATCTCGGCGAGCTCCCGGTCGAGGTCGAACACGACCTCCATGTGGTCTGCGACGAAGCCGATCGGCACCACGACCAAATTTTCGACGCCGATCACCGAGAGCGCGCGCGCATGTTCCGCGACGTCCGGGCCGAGCCAAGGCACCGAGGGCGGGCCACTCCGGCTCTGGTAGACGAGCTGCCAGTCGCTGCGCTCGAGGCGTTCGGCGACGAGCCGGCAGGTCTCCTCCAGCTGTTCCGCGTACTTGCAGTGGTCCGCCATGGCGACTGGGATCGAATGCGCGGTGAACGCGATGCGCGCGGACTCCCGCTCGCCCTCGGGCAAAATCGCCAGGGCTTGCTGCACGCGCTCGACCATGGTCTCGATGAAGAGCGGGTGGTCGTAGAACACGCGCACCTTGTCGACCTCCGGGGCACCGTCGCCGACTTCCGCCCGGGCTGCCTCAATGTTCTCCCGATACTGGCGGCACCCTGAGTAGCTGCTGTAGGCCGAGGTCACGATCGCCAGGGTCCGTTTGCGGCCGGCCGCCTTCATCTCGCGCAGGGTGTCGGCGAGCAGGGGGTGCCAGTTGCGGTTGCCCCAGTAGAGCGGCAGCTCGATCTCGTTCGCGTCCAGCTCGACCCGCAGCGCGTCCAGCAACGCGCGGTTGCAGTCGTTCAGCGGGCTCTTGCCGTTGAAGAGCTGGTAGTGCTCGGCGACCTCGAGCAGCCGCTCCTTCGGCACGCGCTTGCCGCGCACGACGTTCTCGAGGAACGGCATGACGTCTTCGCGGGCCTCGGGACCCCCGAACGAGACGAGCAAGATGCTGTCGTAGGGGGGCAGGGTGGTCTCTTCGCTCACGTGACGCGAGTCTGGGGCAGGCGAGGCGTGCTATGCAACCCGTTGTGAGGGTCACCATCGTCGGCAGCGGAAGTGGCGGCAATGCCACGCTGTTCGAGTCCGGGGGAACGCGGGTGCTCGTCGACGCCGGTCTGAGCGCCCGCCGGGTCCGCAATACGGTACGCGACGTGCTGCATCTCTCCCTCGATTCGCTCGATGGCATCGTGCTCACCCACGCGCACGGAGACCACGTAGGCCACGCGGCGCGGGTCTCGAAAGTGCTCCGCGCGCGGGTCTGGATCACCCCGGAGACCCAAAAGCGCATCCAACTCCCGGCCGTCGTGCCCACCCGAAGTTACGCCCGCAAGAGCCGGTTCCGGATCGGCGGGCTGAAGTTCGACTCCTCTCCGGTCCCCCACGACGCCCCACAAGTGGCGCTGGTGGTCCGAGATCAGCACGACTGCGTCGGCATCGTGACCGACCTCGGCCGCATCCCGAAGTCGCTCCCCAAACACTTGGCGCGCTGCCGCACTCTGTTGCTCGAGAGCAACCACGACCTCGAGTTGCTTCGGATGGCCCCGTATCCGGCGTTCGTGCGCAACCGCATCGCCGGGGTGGGCGGGCACCTGGCCAACGAGCAGACCGCCGCGCTCCTGAGTGCGCTTCGGGATGGTCCGCTCGAGCGGGTCGTGTTGATGCACCTCTCGCAGAAGGCGAACAGTCCCGCCAAAGCGGCGCGGGTGGCGCGCGAGGCGCTCGGACCGGATGTCGAGATCCTGGTCGCTGCGCAGGACCGGCCACTCGTACTCGAGGGCACGGCTTCCGCGCAGCTCAGCCTCGCGCTGTAGCACGGCGCCCGGACGTCGGTCGGTGCTCAGCGGCAGCGCCACACGCGCAACCACGAAGGGCGCGCTTTCCGCAACCGGCCACCGGACGTCGCTCACAGCACCGCAAACGAATCCCCTGGGCGCGGCGCATACTCGTACCCTCCCGCCTCTACTCGCAGCTGGTCACAAAGGAACCCCATGAAACTCGCGCTGATGTGCAAGAACGAAACGCTCTACTCCCACACCCGCCTCGTCGAAGCTGCGAAGAAGCGCGGCCACGACATCGACGTGATCGACCACATGCGTTGCTACATCAACATCACGTCGAACGCTCCCTCGGTCCGGTACATGGGGAAGAAGCTTCCGAAGTACGACGCGGTCATTCCCCGCATCGGTGCTTCGGTGACGTTCTACGGATGTTCGGTGCTGCGGCAGTTCGAGATGATGGGGGTGTGGCCGGTGAACGAGTCGGTCGCCGTCAGCCGTTCGCGCGACAAGTTGCGCAGCCTACAGTTGCTCGCCCGCAAGGGCGTTGGGCTCCCGGTCACCATCTTCGCGAGCCGCACCGGACAAGCCGCAGAGATCCTCGAGATGCTCGGTGGCGCGCCGGTCATCATCAAACTCATCGAAGGCACGCAGGGGATTGGGGTCGTGCTCGGAGAAACGCAGCGGGCCGCCGAGAGCATCATCGAAGCGTTCGCCGGGGTGAACACGAACATCCTCGTGCAGGAGTTCATCGAAGAGGCTGGCGGGGAAGACGTGCGCTGCTTCGTGGTCGGCGACAAAGTCGTCGCCGCGATGCTGCGCAAGGGCAAGGAGGGCGACTTCCGCTCGAACCTCCACCGGGGCGGAACGGCCACCCCAGTGAAGATCACGCCGGCAGAGCGCAAGACCGCGGTCACCGCGGCCAAGGCCATGGGCCTCAACCTCTGCGGCGTCGATTTGCTTCGCGCCAACCGCGGGCCTGTCGTGATGGAGGTCAACTCCTCGCCCGGGCTCGAAGGCATCGAGACCGCCACCGGCATCGACGTGGCCGATCTGGTCATCGAGTTCATCGAACGGTCGGCCAAACCCGGCAAGACGAAAACCCGATCGACCGGCTGACCGCTGCTTCGCCAGACTGCTAGAGGAGCGGCGTGACCCAGTTCAGTGATTTGGAGGCCCTCGAGGAGCGTCACCGCCGCGAAGAAGAGGCGGAGACCCGGACCTCCGTCTTCGAACGCGGGCGGCCCCTCGGGATCGAGCTTCCCCGAGGCGAGCCCATCGCCGATGACTGGCGCGCGCGTGTTGCGGTCTGTGCCCCGCCCCGCCCGCGTCCCTTCGTGCTCGACCCGCTGGGGTCCGCGAGTGCGTTTGCGGTCAGTCCGGATGGGGTGTCGGTGCTCGACGCCGCCAGCCAAACCGCGTCGCTGCCCGAGGGCTACAGCCCGCGGAGCGTCGTGACCGCGTACTTCGATGGGGTGTTCGGTGACGCGGAGCTCGCCGCGGACCGACTCGCTCGATTGATCGCGCAGGTCGCAGACGGGACGGGCCTGCCCCACATCGGATTCGCGTCGTCCGGTGCGGAGGCGGTGGAAGTGGCCATCGCCGCGCTGCATCAGGCATCGGCGGAAGCGGGATCCGTCCGGTCCCACCTCGTGACCTTCGAACGCGGGTTCCACGGCCGGACGGAACTGCTCTTTCAAGCGAGCCACCAGCTGTGCACCTCGCCGAGCGCGCATGTGACGGTGCTCCCCCTCGATGGCGGCGCCGAAGCGCTCGAGCAACTCCTCCGAAAACGCGACGACGTGCTCTGCGTGCTGCTCGAACCGGTTCAGTGCGCCGGTGGCGAACGTTATGTGCCCATCGAGACGCTGCGGGCGATTCGAACGATCACGCGTGCGCACGAGGTGCCGCTCGTCAGCGACGAAGTGCAGACCGGATTCGGCGCAGGCGGCGCGCTCTTGTGGGCGCCCGAGTTCGAGGCGGACGTCGTCTGCTTTGGCAAGCGCGCCCAGCTCGGGGTGCTCGCCGCGAACGTGCCGCTGCCCGCGTCGTCCGCGTTGCAGCACCCGACGACCGATCAGGTGGCGGCGCTTCGGGCGGTCTGCTCGCTCGAAGAGACGCATCCGTCGGCGAAGGTCTTCGCCCGCAAGGTGCGCGAACGGTTCGAGGCGATCGTGGGTCGGTTCCCGGATCTGATCCTCGATCCACGCGTGCGCGCGTGGTCGGCGGGGTTCGAAGTCGCCGGCGAATCCTCGGTGCGCGACGGCCTGATCGAGATCGCAGAGCGCAGTGGCATCCGCCTGCTGCCCGCCAGCGACCACACCGTGCGCATTCGGTTCTCTCGTGCGTTCGGCGACCGGGAACTCGACGCCGTGTTCGACGTACTGCGCGCTGCGGCGAAGTGGATCGAGGCCGAGCGCGCGCCGTCCGAGTTCCGTCCGCCGCGGCGGTCGCTGCGGGACGCGCCGCCGGTGCCGAGCCTCGCGACCAAGACATCTTCCACCGAAGAGCCGGCGACACCGAGACCGGCACGCGACGTGCGCGTGCGCCAGGTCGACGCCGAGGAAGTGGAGGCGGTGCTCGATGCGATCGTCGCGCTCGAGGCACGGGTGTACGAACCGGCGCGCCGCGACCCGCGGGAGAAGCTCGCCCGCGCGTTCGAGGATCCTGCGGGGGTGGCGGTCATCGCCGATCGTCCGACCGAGGACGGAACGATCGATTTGCTCGGGGTGACGCTCGGGGTGCCGCTCGAGCGGGTGGACGTGGACGGCGCCGACCGCGACCTCAACCGCGGCCGGCAGAACACGGTCTACGTCGTGGCCACCACCCTCGACCCGACCTCCCGCGGCCTTGGCCTCGGCATGCGGCTCAAACGCGCGCTGGTGCACGCAGCCGCCGCGGTGCGGCGGAGCGACGGGTCGCTTCGATACGATTTCATGACCGGGCGCATGCGGGTGGGCGCGACCAGCGCGATGCGTCGCATCAACCGGAGGCTGGGCGCCACCGAGCTGTACCGGCTGCACGGTCAGTACGGCGGAGAGGGCGCGGCGATCTACTACCGCCTGCCGCTCCGCGCGCCGGGCTGCACCGTCGGCGGGCCACTGTTTCGTTCGTCGTTGCTTCGCACCCCGCCGCCATCGCTCGTGCACTACGCCAAACGGGGCGGGCTCTACGGACCGGTGGTCGAACATCTTCGGCTCCACCACACGGTCACACCCGCCACGGTGCGCGGACTCGAGTACCTCTCGGCGCTGACGCCGCACCAGCCGATGGTCGCGTTGAGCGGCTCGCTCGGGTGTGCGTTCGACGAAGTGCTCCGGGTGCTGAAGGGTGCGCGTCCCAAGGCGTCGGTGGCGCTCGGGCTGGAGGGCGGCTTCGTCGGGGACACCACCGCGGCGGCGCGTTCGCTCAGCGATCCCGCATCGCTCGAAGGCGTGCGCCCCTACTTCGAAGAAGGCTTCGCGCGCCTGCCGCATCCACGTGAGGACGCCCAACGGTTCGAGGCTGCGGTCGAGGCGATCGACCCGGCCCAGATCCTCGCGGTCTTCGCGGAGCCTGTTCAGGTGCAGACCGGCGCGCCGCTTCTCCTGGAACACTGGAGCGCGTTCAAGCGGCTTCGTGCGGCAGGGGTGCCGATCGTCTCGGTCGAAACGGCGACGGGTGGTTACCGGAGCCTCTCCGAGGATGGGGTGCATCGGCCGTTCGCGGACCTCGGATTCGAACCCGACGTGCGCTTGTGGGCGCCCGCTCCTCGGCTCGGGCTCGCCCACTTCAGCCGTGCGCTCGGAGACGGCGCACGTTCGGCCAGCGGCGGTGCGAGCGAGCTGTCGCTCGTCGTGCTGCACCACGTGCTCAGGCACCTTGCGTCGCTTCAATCGGAGGACGCCGGAGCGCTGCTGCACGCGTCGCTGACGCCGTTGCGTGATGCGGGGGTGGCGCTCTCGGGCGAAGGCCTCTACCGGGTCGCGTCTGTGGGCGACCGACGGGATGCGTTTCTCGCGCACATGACGGCGGCCCCGTTCGAGGTGTGGGCGCTTCCGGGCGGCCGGGTTGGGTTCGCGCCACCCTTCGATCTGCTCGAAGAGGAGTGGCTGGAGCTGTCCGGCGTGGTATCCGCAGCATGGAGCAAATGTTCGTGAGCGACCGATCTTCGTGGCCCTTCTTCATGACCTGGCAGTCACAATCGGGTGCCCGGCCTCAGGCGTTCGGCGCTGGTGAAGGCGTGCACTTCGAGACGCCCGACGGCCCCGTGCTCGACCTCGGCGCGCTCGTGTACCAAGTGAACGTCGGCCACGGCCATCCCCGGATCGTGGCCGCGATCAAAGCGCAGGCGGACCGGCTCTGCGTCGCGCCGCCGAACGCGGTCTACCCCGAGAAACTGGCGCTGGCCGAAGCGCTCCTCGCGAAGGCGCCCCCGGGCTACACGAAGGTGCTGTTGACGCTCGGTGGATCAGACGCGAACGAGAACGCACTCAAGATCGCGCGGCTCGTGACCAGTCGGTACAAGTCGATCGCGCGCTACCGCTCGTACCACGGCGCCACCCTCGGCGCGGTGTCGCTCAGCGGCGACTGGCGGCGCGCGGTGGTGGAGCCCGCGCTTCCCGGCGTCGTGCATGTGACCGACCTGGACTGGGGCACCGAAGGCACCAGCATTCCGCGCGTGCTCGAACTCGAAGAGAACGTCGGCGCCGTCTTTCTGGAGAGCGTTGTCGGCGCGAACGGGGTGTTGATCCCGAGCCCCGGGCAACTGCGCGAGATCCGGGAAGCGACGCTGGCGCATGGCGCGCTGCTCGTGATGGACGAGGTCCTCGTCGGGTTCGGTCGGCTTGGCACGTTCTTCGGGTTCGAACGGGTGGAGCCCTCGCTCTACGAACCCGAGTTCGCGCCCGATCTGATCACGTGCGGCAAGGCGATCACCAGCGGTTACGCGCCGCTCGGCGCGGTGTTGGTGCACGAGCGGGTCGCAGACGCGTTTGAAGACAAAGTGTTCGCGTGTGGGCTCACGCACCACGCACATCCGCTCGGCGTGGCCGCGGCGCTCGAGACCCTCCGCGTGATGGACGACGAAGGGCTCGTCCAGAACGCCGCCACCCTCGAGCCGGTGCTCCTCGAAGAACTCGATGGGTTGGTGGAGCGGTGCGCCTCCGCGACCTCGAGGCGTTCCCTCGGTTTGCTCGGCGGGCTCGATCTGACCCTCGATCCGGCCGGCTTGGATCGGCTCCGCGCCGGACTGAAGAAGCGCGCGATCCACGTGCACGTCAAAGGACCGAAACAGGTCAAAAGACCGGGCGGCGCGGTGGTGTTCTCGCCCCCGCTCTGCATCGACGAAGACACCCTGCGCGATGGCGTGCGCCAGGTCGGTGACGCGATCGCCGAGGCCGAGGCATGACCTCGGAAGGAACCAAGATGACAACGAAAGTTCGCTCCTCGGTCGC
Source organism: Deltaproteobacteria bacterium (assembly GCA_034670305.1). Classification (GTDB taxonomy): domain Bacteria; phylum Myxococcota_A; class Polyangia; order Polyangiales; family Houyiibacteriaceae; genus JAXMNT01. The sequence continues at coordinate 98,192 of JAXMNT010000019.1, read as the reverse complement.
AGACGCGCTCGAGGGACTCTCCGACGGTGCTTCGCTGATGGTGGGTGGGTTCGGCCTGTGCGGAAACGCCGAAGCGCTCATCGCGGGCGTCGCCGCGCACGGCGCCAAGGACCTGACGCTCATCAGCAACAACGCCGGCAACCTTGGCAAGGGGCTTGCCGCGTGGATCCGCGCCGGCATCGTGCGCAAGGTCGTCTGCACCTACGTGGGCAACAACGAGGACCTGCATCGGATGATGGCCGACGGCAGCGCCGAGGTGACCATCGTGCCGCAGGGCACGTTCGTCGAGCGCATGCGCGCTGCGGGCGCTGGCATCCCGGCGTTCTACACGCCGACCGGCGTGGGCACCGTGGTCGCAGACGGAAAAGAGACGCGCACGTTCGGTGGCCGCGCGTACCTGCTCGAAGAGGCGCTGCACGCCGACTACGCGCTCATTCGCGCCCGCCGCACCGACCCGTTCGGCAACGTTCGGTTCTGGCGGACCGCGCGCAACTTCTCGCCGATCATGGCGACCGCTGCCAAGACGACCATCGTCGAGACCGATGAGCTCGTGGGGCTGGGCGACATCGATCCGGACGACGTGCACCTGCCAGGCGTCTTCGTCCAGCGCGTGCTCCACGTCCCCGAACACGAAGACCACATCGAGTACCGCACGGTACGGGAGCGCAGCTGATGCCGTTCAGCAAGATCGAGATCGCCCAACGGGCCGCCGCCGAGATCGAAGACGGCAGCATCGTGAACCTCGGCATCGGCTTGCCGACGCTGGTCGCGGACCACCTCGAAGAGGGGCGCGGCATCTGGCTTCAGAGCGAGAACGGGATCCTCGGCATGGGTCCCTTCCCATACGAAGGCGACGAGGACGCGCAGATCATCAACGCGGGCAAGCAGACGGTCACCATCGTCACCGGCGGCAGCACGTTCGACAGCGCGACGAGCTTCGGCATGATCCGCGGCGGCCACGTGGACCTCGCGATCCTCGGTGCGATGCAGGTCGCGGCCAACGGCGACCTCGCGAACTGGGCCATCCCCGGAGGACGGACCATGGGCATCGGTGGCGCGATGGATCTGGCGGCGGGCGCCAAGCGCATCCTGGTTCTGACGATGCACGTCACGAAGAAGAACAAGCCCAAGCTCGTGACCACGTGCTCGTTCCCGCTCACCGCGGTGGGCGTGGTGAGCCGCGTGGTGACGGATCTGGGTGTGTTCGATTGCAAGGGCGATCACTTCGGCCTCGTCGAGCTGGCGCCTGGCGTGACCGAAGCGCAGGCGCGCGAAGCGACGGGCGGCGAACTGCGGACGTAGACGGAAGCGCTAGCGGTAGCCGACGCCGAAGCCGACGCCGAGGCCGACGCCGAAGCCGAAGCCGACGCCGACGCCGAAGCCGACGCCGACGCCGACGCCGAAGCCGAATCCGAATCCGACGCCGACGCCGAGGCCGACGCCGCAATCGACAACCGCAGCTGTCACACCCCTTCTCGTGGAGGTGGGTGCTGGCCCGATGGATGGTCCAGCGTAGCGGTCGGCGGGGCGGCGCCTCAAGGAGGCCTTCGGCCCGGCGCGATGCCCGCCGCTTCGCTGGCGCGCCGCTGACGCGGCGCTGGCTCGTCCTTGACCCGCCACCCCGCCGACAGCTGGGGGCGCCCAAGTTGGGGAGGAGGCCGGAGGGGCTTGGCCCCGCAGGCCGGAGGGGGATGTGGCCATCCCCCTCAGACAACAAACGCGCCCTCGGGCGAGTTCACGCTCGGCGTACACAAGGCAGGTTCTCGATGCTGGTATTGTCTCTCGCGCGCGGGAGGCTCTGGGCCCGCGCAGGAGCGAAGCGACGAGCAGGTCCAGAGCCGTTTCCAAGGGCCCCAAGAAAGCCGAAGGCGTCTGGGCCCGCAGGAACCCCGCGAGAGACCAGCAATACCGACAAGTCGCTTCTTCTTCTCTCGCTTCTCGTCCGTGAGGTCTTGCCTCGCATTCGCGAGGCCTCGCTGAAGTCGCAGCTCCGGCGGGCGGCTCAAGCGATTCCGTTGCTGATTGCGGAGTCTCGGAGCGCACGGGGCGGCCGGAACCCGGACGGGTTCTCGCGCGCGCTTGGCGAAGCGCGCGAAGTGAAGGCGGCTCTGCAGGTCTGACCGATGCGGATGCCGAATCCGAAACCGAAGCTGAAGCCCAAGCCCACGCCGAAGCCGAAGCCGAATCCGATACGCCGAATCCGATACCGACGCCGACGCCGACGCGAATCCGAATCCGAATCCGAATCCGAATCCGACGCCGACGCCGAATCCGACGCCGACGCCGACGCCGATGCCGAATCCGAATCCGAAGCCGAATCCGAATCCGAAGCCGAAGCGCCGACGCTGAGTGCGGGGGGTCCAGGGCGTGTGGGGGCGGTTCGCGGTAGACTCCGTGGCCATGGGGCTGAATCACGTGTGTTGGGCGCTGCTGTTGTGCGCGTTGATGGCGTGCGGGGACGAGACTTCGGTGGACGACGCGTCGGTGGGCTTGGACGCGGCGGTCGATGCGGGGGGCGGCGACACGGCGTCTTCCGACGCGTTCGATCCGGTCGACGCAGCCGCTGAGGATGCGGGCACGGACAGCGGTGCGGTGGACGGCGGGGTCGATGCGGGTTCGATCGACGACGACGCTGGCTCGGCTGGGACGGAACTCGTTCGACGCGACGGGTGTTTCTTCACGGTCGAGGCGGCGGACGAGATCTTGCGCATCCCCTTCGGCGAGGTCGGGACCGAACATCCGGTGGTCGTGATCGAGATGACGATCGAAACCGGGCCGTGGCGCGAAGACCTGTTCGACCGGGACGTCCTCAACCACAACCTCTTCGGGTTCACGCGCAACGGTTCCCCTTCCCGCGTGCGGTACCTCGGTGGGCTCGGCGCGCAGGTGTTTCCGCCCCGCGCCCCCGGGCTCGATCGAACGACGCTCTTCTTCGGTCGGGTGGACCTGGAACCGCGTCCCATGGGCATGGGCTTCATGAGCTACACGACGTTCCGGGAGCGCGCGCCCTGGGTGCCTGGCGCCAGCTATCGGGTGCGGGCGGAGTGGAACGCCGAGACGCACCAACAAGTCCTCGACGTCACGCGCGACGGTGCGCCCTTCAGCCGCGTGGTGGGCGACATCGCGTACTACGAGACCGCGCTGACCACGAGCGGGTTCGCGGTGGAGCTCGGCAGCCACGAGACCGAGGGCCGCGACGTGAGCCCCATCGGCGCCACCTTCTGCGACTTGGTCGTCACGGCCTTCTGATCCAACTCGATCTACTTTTTGCGGGGGGAGTGCCGGTGGTGAGGTTCCTACTCTTCTTCCTAGTTGTTGGATGCGCCAGTTGGGAAAGCGACCCGAGGGTTGTGGCCGATCGCTGCGATCTCGGACCCCGTGACTTCGACGGTTTGTTTCCTGGACCAGGAGGCGTGGGCTGCAGGACTCACTCGGAGTGCACCGACGGAGTCGAGGGCAGGTGCCATCGAATCTCATCTACCCAACACGAATGTACCTATCATGACTGCGCGACAAGCGAGGACTGCGCCGCAGGAGAAAGGTGCGTTTGTTCTGCGGATCCTGATGGCCGGAACAGGTGCTTGCCTGATCGCTGTACCGGTGATTGCCCCCTCGAAGACTGCGGCGTGTCACTGGGTTGCTATCGCCGAGACGGCGCAGCTCAAGCGGTGGCACTTGAGTGTAGAAGCGGAAGGGATCGCTGCGCCGACGATGACGAATGTGGAGTTGGAGAGCGTTGTACCAGGTACCAAGTGACCGGGAGTTCACGGTGTTTTCGTTGCCGCGCCGTAAGCTGCGTTGATTTCGGTGACTGACAGCGTCCCCATTCATATCCTGGCAAGTTGTGCAGCATACCTCTCGATGGCCTTGCCAGTCTCCGCGCTCTGGTCAGAGACCAGCTTCGCGAGGCATGGTTCGCCGATGTCTCCTCCCGTCCATCGCTTCGAACTCTCGCCCTCGGGCCCGCACGTGTGCCATCCGCCCCGAGTGATCACCCAGCCCAGCCTCGACCCGCGGTTCTTCGAGCCGCTCGTCCTGCTCGATCTCGGCGTGCTCTTCGACGACCTCGCGGGACACCACGCGCTCTGTGTCGGATTCGCCACCGGCGCGGTCGATGAGACCTTCGTCGTACAGCAGGACGGCGACACCTGGACGCTCGTCGACGTGGACGGCAGCCCACCGGCCGACCCGACCCGTGGATCGGAGTGGGCGGAGACATTCGAAGAAGGCCCCGCGACGTTCGCAGAGGTCGACTCCGGCAAAGCCCACCTCATCGAAGCGGCCTCTGCGTACGGGCCGGAGGACAAGCTCTGGCTCCAGCTCGGCGAGCCGGTCTGGGTCCAGTCGCCCGATCCCCCGAGAGGGGACGGCTGGCGTTTCGTCGCCCGGGTGGACTCGTACTACATGCACGGCTCGGTGTTCGTCTTCTACGATCCGTCCACGCGTCGCGCGCACCACCTGAAGCAGTTCAGCTGAGCTTCCCGCGTCCGAGCGTGCTCGGCGCACAGACCGTCTCACCCGGCTGCTAACATGCGCGCGATGGAGCGCGGGATCCTGCATGTCGACATGGATGCGTTCTACGCGTCGGTGGAGCAGCTCGACGACCCGTCGCTGCGGGGCAAGCCGGTCATCGTGGGCGGGCACTCGCGTCGTGGCGTGGTGGCCGCCGCCTCGTACGAGGTTCGGAAGTTCGGGGTGCGCAGTGCGATGTCGATGGTCGAAGCCATGCAGCGCTGTCCGCACGCGGTCGTCGTGTCGGGGCGCATGGAGCGCTACCAAGAAGTCAGCGATGCCGTGTTCGACGTCTTCCACCGCTACACGCCGATTGTGGAGGGCTTGAGCCTGGACGAAGCGTTCTTGGACGTCACCGGGAGCCGCGCGGCGATCGGGGATCCGGTCACGATCGCCAAGCGCATCAAGCAGGACATCTTCGACGCGACCGGGCTGCGGGGAAGCGCGGGGGTCGCCCCGAACAAGTTCGTCGCGAAGGTGGCCAGCGACCTCGACAAACCCGACGGCCTGGTGGTGGTCGCGGAGGAAGGCAAACGCGCGTTCCTCGCGCCGCTAAAAATCGAGCGCATGTGGGGCGTGGGCCCCAAGGCGGCGGAGCGTCTTCATGCGTGCGGGTTTCACACGTTCGGCGATCTGGCCTCCACCGACCCGGATGCGCTCGAGTCCCTCCTCGGATCGTGGGGCCGCCACATCCACGCGTTCGCGCACGGCATCGACGACCGTGAAGTGGTGTCCGAGCGGGGCGCGAAGAGCCTGGGCGCCGAGCAGACCTTCGAGAAGGATCGACACACCGCCGCGCAGCTCGAGCCGGTGCTCTTGCAACAGTCGGCGCGGGTGGCCGGCCGGCTCAGCCGACTCGACCTGCGCGCGCAGGTGGTCACGCTCAAGATCAAGTACGGCAACCACCGGGTCCGGAGCCGGCAAATGCGTTTGCCAGAGAGCGTGGCGGACACCGACTCGATCTACGACGCCGTACGCGTGCTCCTCGCGAAGTTCGAGGACCTGCACCGCGGCATTCGATTGACCGGGGTGAGCGTCGGCGAGCTCACGAGTGGGCCGCCCGAGCCGGTGCTCTTCCCGGACGAACGGAAGAAGAAACGCGAACAGATCGAAGCGCTCACCCAAGCGCTCGGACACAAGTTCGGCAGCGGCACGATCGTGCGCGGCACCCTGGTCGACGCGCCGCCGGACGGGAAGCCGGGCGGCTCCTGAGGGCGGAGGCGGAAGCCGAAGCCGAAGCCGAATCCGAATCCGAGTCCGACGCCGACGCCGAATCCGAAGCCGACGCCGAAGCCGACGCCGAAGCCGACGCCGACGCCGACGCCGAAGCCGACGCCGAAGCCGATGCCGACGCCGACGCCGACGCCGAAGCCGACGCAGAAGCCGACGCAGAAGCCGACGCAGAAGCCGACGCAGAAGCCGACGCAGAAGCCGACGCAGAAGCCGACGCAGAAGCCGACGCAGAAGCCGACGCAGAAGCCGAAGCCGACGCCGACGCAGAAGCCGACGCCGACGCAGAAGCCGACGCCGAAGCCGACGCAGAAGCCGAAGCCGACGCCGACGCAGAGAAGCCGACGCAGAGAAGCCGACGCAGAAGCCGATCCGAAGGATGCCCGCGCGCGTAACGGGGGGCGGGCCCCGACGTAAGGACTCTTGTATGCAACGACGCCACTTCCTCTTCGGACTCGCATCGACTCCCTTGCTCGCGGCGTGCGGCTCACTCGGGTGCAGCCGTGGAGAAGCGCCGAGCGCGTCTTCGACCACGGCTTCTTCGGAGTCTGACCATGACGAAGTCGTGCTCGGACCGGCGCCACCGATCGGTGACCGACTCGTGCTCACCGAAGCCGAGTGGCGCGAGCGCCTGACCGAAGCGCAGTACTACGTGCTTCGAGAGAAGGGCACCGAGCGCCCGTACACCGACCGCACCTGGGACGAACACCGCGCTGGCACCTACGTCTGCGCCGGATGCGGCGCGCCGCTCTTCGCATCCGCCACGAAGTTCGAGTCGGGCACCGGCTGGCCTTCCTTCACCGCGCCGATCGAAGACGGCCGGGTGCTCGAAGACGCCGACACCGCGTTCGGCATGGTCCGCACCGAGGTCTTGTGCGCACGCTGCAACGGACACCTGGGCCACGTCTTCCCCGACGGCCCGGAGCCGACGGGGCTGCGCTACTGCATCAACGGTGTGGCGATGAACTTCGCGCCCGCGGAGGAGTAGGGAGCCGAAGCCGAGGCCGAGGCCCGCTCCTGTGCGGGCCTCGGTGTCGACCTACCGACTGAGGCGATACAACATTGCGCAGACCTCATCGCAGCGCCGCAGCACCGGTTCACCCACCTCGGCGTATCCAAACACCCGGACCAACCGCAGCGCCGCCTTCAACTCGCTCGCCTCGCCGTATGCGATGGAGAAACGGTCCACGCTCCGCTTTCCGCGCGCATGCTGTGCCTCCGCGCAGTTCAACACGACGGACTGAGCCGCCCGCCGGATCTGGTCCGCGAGCGAACGGTCCTTGCGAGAAACCGCCGCCAGCACATCGCGCAACTCACCAACGAGAACGAAAGTAGATTCGAGAACAATCATCCGAGCCTCCTCGCGCCGAAGAAGATGAGCAACGTTGCTCGGCGGCGCACTCTGTGCGCCCCCGGTGGAGAGCGGAGGGCGGGTCAAGGGCGAAGCCAGCCTTCCGAAGGCTGGGGCCGAAGGCACCCTTGAGGCGGCCGAGCACTCCGCCACGATGAAAATGCCGCCGAGCCAGCAAGCCCACCCAGGCCCCTCCGAGTCCGAAGGATGAAGGAGCCGACTTCCGAAGGAAGAGGCTAGCTGCTGCTGGGTCTGTTGCTGCTGCTGGTTCTGCTGCTGCTGCTGCTGCTGCTGTTGCTGTTGCTGTTGCTGTTGCTGTTGCTGTTGCAGTTGCTGTTGCTGTTGCTGTTGCTGTTGCTGTTGCTGTTGCTGTTGCTGTTGCTGTTGCTGTTGCTGTTGCTGTTGCTGTTGCTGTTGCTGTTGCTGTTGCTGTTGCTGTTGCTGCTGCTGTTGCTGCTGCTGCTGCTGCTGCTGCTGCTGCTGCTGCTGCTGCTGCTGCTGTTGCTGAGACTCGAAACGAAAGAAGCCAGCGCGGGAGGGCGCTGGTTTCTCTCTTCGTTCGCTTTTGGAGCCCGCTACTCGGCGGCGTCCGCGACCGGGGTGAAGCGCAGGGCGGGGTTGAGGACGGGTTGCTCGCCGGCGTAGTCGTAGATGCCGACGCCGGTCTTGCAGCCGAGCTGTTGCGACGAGACGAGGGCGCGCAGGGTGGAGGGGATCCGGTAGCGGGTGTCCTGGAGCTCGCGCGACAAGGTGGTCGCCATGGCCATGACCACGTCGAGGCCGATGAGGTCCGCGAGCGCGAGCGGGCCGATGGGGTGGTTGCAGCCGAGCTGCATGGCGGTGTCGATGGCGCCCGGCCCCGCGATGCCGCTCTCGAGGGTCTCGATGGCGTGGAGCATGTACGGGACGAGCAGGCGGTTGACCACGTAGCCCGGAGACGCGCTGACCTGCACGGGCGTCTTGCCGATGGCGACGCAGAAGGCGCGGCAGGTCTCCAGCGCACCCGGGGCGGTCTGCTCGGTCACGCCGAGCTCGACCAGTTTCATGACGTGGGCGGGGTTGAAGAAGTGCAGCGCGAGGAACTGCGCCGGACGGTTGAGCTTCGCCGCCAGGTCGTTCAACGGAAGCGATGAGGTGTTGGAGGCGAGCACCGCCCCGTTGGTCATGCGGGACTCGAGATCCCGAAGGAGCGCGACTTTGGTCTCCATGTCTTCGAGTGCGGACTCGATGACGAGATCGCAATCGGCGATGCACGCGAGGTCGGACGTGAGTTCGATGCGCGCCAAGATCTGATCGTGCGTCGCCTGGTCGATCCGACCCTTCTGCAGCTGCCGGCCGATCGACTTGTCGAACTTCGCCTGGACCTTCGTCAGATCTCCGCCGGTGGCTTTGATCGCTTTCACCTGAAAACCAGCTGTTGCGCACGCTTGCACGATGCCTCGGCCCATCTGGCCACAACCCACGACACCCACGGTTTCGATGCTCATCTGATTCTCCAAGGTGAAGTTGCCACCAATCGACCAGTTGCGGTGACGACGCAGAGCGTTCGTCCCAAGGGCCGGCGTGCGTTTACTATTTCACACGACTTGCGCAACGCATCATGGAATAGCCAAAACAACGCAATGCGTCAAGACCGAAACCCAGTGTTTTACAGGGGAACAGCCATCACAGGCACTTTACAAGTAAACAGTTTGTAAAGATGCAGCCGAGATCGGGCCGGGACCTCGCGTTGACAACGCAGCCACCGCCCCGTAGCGTTCCCTCCCGGTGCGCGGCCGCCCTCCGCGTGCTCCACACGGGCGTAGCCCATGCGGAAGTGTGGGCCAGACCCAACAATGCGCCGGACCAAGTTCATCTTCGTGACCGGGGGCGTGGTTAGCTCCATCGGTAAGGGGCTCACCGCCGCTTCCATGGGTGCTCTCATGGAGGCCCGCGGCCTCCGCGTCACCCACCTCAAACTCGACCCCTACATCAACGTCGATCCCGGAACGATGTCGCCGTATCAGCACGGCGAGGTCTTCGTGACGGAAGACGGGGCGGAGACCGATCTCGATCTCGGCCACTACGAGCGGTTCACCTCCGCGACGATGACCCGGGCGAACAACTTCACCACCGGCCGGATCTACGACGCGGTGATCTCCAAGGAGCGGCGGGGCGAGTACCTCGGCGCGACCATTCAGGTGATCCCGCACATCACCGACGAGATCAAAGCCCGCGTCTACGAGGCGACCCGCAAAGCGGACGTCGCGATCGTGGAGGTCGGCGGCACGGTCGGCGACATCGAGTCGCTTCCGTTCCTCGAGGCGGTGCGCCAGCTGAAGGTCGAGAGCGGACCCGCCAACGCGGTCAGCGTGCACGTCACGCTCGTGCCGTACATCAAAGCGGCCGGCGAACTCAAAACCAAACCCACCCAGCACTCGGTCAAGGAGCTGCTCGGGCTCGGGATCCAGCCGGACATCCTGATTTGCCGCGTGGAGTCCGAACTCCCGGTCTCGCTGAAACAGAAGATTGCCCACTTCTGCAACGTCGCGGTCGACTGCGTGATCGCGGCCCCCGACGTCCGCGTCATCTACGCGTTGCCGGTGGTGCTTCACAAGCAGGGGCTCGACGATCGGTTGGTCGATCGGCTCAACATCTGGTCGCGTGAACCGGATCTGTCGCGGTGGGAGCGCGTCGCCAAGACGTTCGAAGACCCCGCCGCGGGCGCGGTTTCGATCGCTCTGGTCGGCAAGTACGTGCACCTGCGGGACAGCTACAAGTCGTTGCACGAGGCGCTCGTCCACGGCGGCATCGCGAACGATGTCCGCGTCGAGCTGACCTACATGGACAGCGAAGAGCTCGAGCAGCTCTCACCCGCCGAGGTCACCGCGCGGCTCGACGCCCACGACGCGGTGCTGGTCCCGGGTGGATTCGGCGACCGCGGCTCCGAGGGAAAGATCGCGGCGATCCGATCGGTCCGAGAACACGGCATCCCCTTCTTCGGGATCTGCCTCGGCATGCAGATGGCCGTCGTCGAGTACGCACGCCATGTGTGTGGGCTCGACCAGGCCAACAGTGCCGAGTTCGCGCCCGACGCCCCCCACCTGCTCGTCGATTTCATGGCCGACCAGCGGGGCATCACCGAAAAGGGCGCGACGATGCGCCTCGGTGCGTACCCGTGTGTCCTGCAAGAGGGATCCTCGGCCGCCAAGATCTACGGCCGACGCGAGATCAGCGAGCGCCATCGACACCGCCTCGAGGTCAACAACGAGCACCGGGAAGCGCTCGAGGCCAAGGGGCTGGCGCTCAGTGGTCTCTCGCCGGACGGCGGCTTGGTCGAGATGGTGGAGTTGCCCGATCATCCGCACTTCATCGGGTGCCAGTTTCATCCCGAGTTCAAGAGCAAGCCGCATTCGGCGCATCCCCTCTTCACCAGCTTCGTCCGGGCCGCAGTGGAACGCCGGCGGGTGCGCGATCGCCAGAAGAGCGTGGAGGGCGGCCCCGCCGCCGAGTCCGCCGTCCACTGATCTTTGCTGCCGCTACGGGCCTGGCTCGCTTCGCGCGACTGGCGTCGTGGCAACCAATTGCCACTTGCGCGCCATCCCTGCTACCAAGCAGGGGTTGGGAGCGAGGGGATGCCCCGCATTCCCTCGGACAACGAAGGTGGAGGATCGCATGAGGAAGCTTGTCTTGGTGGTGGCCGCGCTCGCGCTGGTCGGTTGTGGTGACGATGACTCCCGTATGGGCATGGACGGAGGCACCGATGCCTTTTCGGGCATGGACACCGGCGGGATCGACACCGGCATGATGGGGGTCGACACCGGCATGATGGGGGTCGACACCGGCATGATGGGGGTCGACACCGGCGGCATGACGGCGATGTGCCCGGCCGGTGCGTGCAACCTCGAAACCAACGCGGGCTGTGCGGCCGGCGAAGGGTGCTACTGGGACGGCATGATGCCCGTCTGCGTCGCGGCGGGCTCCGCCGGAACTGGCGCCGCCTGCTCGGCACCGAACGACTGCCAAGAAGGCCACGTCTGTCAGAACGACGTCTGTGCGCTGGTGTGCTGCGGAGGGTCGGACCTCAACTGCAACACGGCGGCGGGCGAGACCTGTTTGAACTTCGCGGGCGAAGGCGGCGTCAGCCTCGGCTTCGGTGCGTGCATCACGCCTTCGGGCTGCAACTTGCTCACGCAGGACTGCACCCGCTCCGGCACCGGCTGCTACCCCATCGGCGGGGACGGCAGCACGGACTGTCTTGGCGCGGGTATGGACGCGGAGGGCGAAGAGTGCTCCGCCTCCAACAGCTGTGCGCCCGGCCTCGTGTGTCTGGCCGATGGCGTCTGCGCCAAGCTCTGCCGCGTTGGCGGTGGGGAACCCTCCTGCACCGCGCCACTCGAGTGCGGCGGGCTGAGCGGATTCGACGACGAGGGCGTGTGCGTGATGCCCTGAATGGGCACACACTGTCCACACGTGCAATCGCCGACTGGCTCGATCTGGTTCGCAGCGCTTCTCGCGGTCTTCGCGGGAAGCGCATGCGGTGACGACGATGGCGGGTTCGACGGGGGAGTCGATTCAGGACGCCGAGATGCGTCCATCATCGATGCCCCCATCACCTCCGACAGCGGGCGTGACGGATCGTTGTCCGACGCGCCGGCCCCAGACGTCGGCGCCATGGAGTGCGGCGGGGCGTGCGATCCCACCGGACCCAGCGGCTGTGTCGCGGGGGTCTGCGTACTGCACACCGAAGCGCCGCTGTGTGTCCCGATGGCCGGTCGCGGCCTGGCTGGCTCTGCCTGCGAACGAACCGAACAGTGCGCGGCCGGGCTCGCGTGTTTCCTGAAGCGTGGCGTCGGGACCTGCGGCCAGATCTGCTGTGGCGCGGACACCACGGGGGCGTGTGAAGAAGGGCATCGCTGCGGCGGAAGCGGGGTGCTGATCGACGGTACCGAGGTCGCCTTCGGGGAGTGTTTTGCGCCCCGAGCGTGCGATGTGCTCGACACCACCGCCTGTGAGCCGACCGAAGGCTGTTACATCGTCAGTTCCATGGGGGACACCGACTGCCGCGAAGCCGGCACCGCCGGCGTCGCGGACCCGTGCGTCGAACCCAACGACTGCGAGGCGGGTCTCACCTGCGCCGGCTTCTTCGAGATGACATGCGCGCGGATCTGTTCGCTCGATGCGGACACCTGTCCCTCCGACGAGGGCCGCTGCGTGGCCTACGCCCAGTCGCCCGAAGGCACCGGTCTCTGCACCGTCGAGATGTCGGCCCGCTAGCAGGTCGCTGAAAAGCGACCTGCTCCCTTGCCGTTGCCCTTGCCGTTGCCCTTGCCCGCGTCGTGGACGCCGTGTGTTTCGCGACGGCGGGGCCGCGAATCGGAGCCCGATGCCCAGCACGAAGCCGCCGGGCATCGGTCGGTGCTGCGCCGGCGCAGCTCCGAAGCCGCGCGACGCGCGCGGGCAGGGGCAAAGGCAAGGGCAGGGGCAAGGGGCAGGCTGCTGAAGAACGCCCAGCGGGCGTTCTTCAGCAGCCCGCTAGCGCGGTAGACTCTGTGCAATGGCCTCGCGTTTCGCCATTGCGACGTTCAAGAGGGTGTTCGACACGACGCCCGCGCGGGACGTGCTCACGCTTCAACAGCTCACCAGCGGCCTTCTTCGGTTTCAGACCAAACCGAAGATGGCGCGGCAGGTTCAACGGGACATCCAGCGCATCGAAGAAGCCTGGGCATCGTACGAGCGGGGCGAGCGTCTCGGTGGCCGCCGTTGGGGCATCCTGGTCCGAGCCGCGAAGAAGGGTGGCAAGGAAGGCGCGCGCGCAGCCTACGAGCGGCTCGTCATGAAAGCGCACGGTCGCATCAAGACCGACCTGCGGTTGTGGTCGCCGGCGCTCTACGAAGAGGGCAAACGACGTGAGTCCGACAACGTGATCCACATCTCGTGTCTGGTGCAGGACTTCGATGCGGGCATCGGCATCGAGGAGGCGTCGGCGATCTGGTCGGACTGGTACCACATCGTGCACACCACTTGGTCGCACACCACGAAGCGGCCGAAGTTCCGACTCTGCCTTCCGCTCGCGCAGCCGGTGCTGGCCGCGGACTGGCGCGAAGTGTGGACCTGGGGTTCATTCCGTGTCGGCCAGAAGAACGACCAAGCGCTCAAGTCCGTGGGGAGCACCTTCGCCCTCCCGACGGTCGAGAACGAGGCCCACCCCCGCCAGGGGTTCGTCCGGCCCGGCCGCTTGCTCGATCCGCTTGCGGAAGGCGTGGTGAAGCGGGCTGCGTTTGCGCCCCCCGACCTGCCACCCCAACCGGTCTCGCACTTCCGAGGCGATCCGAAAGAGAGCTACATCGACCACCCGAGTCAACCGTTCGTGGAAGCGGAGCCGCCCGATGGGTTGGACGTCGCCGACGAGGACTTCGACCTCTTCGGTCCGCCCGACACGGCACCCCGCGAGCGCTCGACCGGTGCCTCGGACGGAGAACCCGACGGCTGGGAAGACGAGTTCGAGGACTTGTTTTGAGCGCGTCGCCCATCCTCGTGGTGAAGGTCGGCAGCGCGCTCCCCGCACTCGTTGCGCGACGCGGGGACTTCGAAGACTGGTTCGCGCTCGGACTGGGCGTCGCGACCGAAGTCGTCGACGTGGCGGCGGGTGCGCCACTCCCGGAGGCTCCGTCGGCCATCCTCGTCACCGGGAGCGGCGCGATGGTCACCGACCGCGCCGACTGGTCCGAACGATGCGCGGGTTGGCTGCGCCGACAGGTTGAGCAGGGCGTGCCCACGCTCGGCGTCTGCTACGGGCATCAGCTCTTGGCCGATGCGTTCGGAGGCACGGTGGAGAACAACCCGCTCGGGCGGCAGATGGGCACGACCGTGGTCGAAGCGCTCTCCGCAGCGCGGACCGACCGGCTCTTCGGCGGCTTGCCCGACCCGCTGTGCATCATGACCACCCACGTTCAGTCCGTGACGCGCTTGCCGGACCCCGACGCGCTCGAGGTCGTGCGGCTGGCGGTCGCCGCGCGGGATGCGAACCATGCCTTTCGCATCGGACCCTCGGCCTGGGGCGTTCAGTTCCATCCGGAGATGGATGCGGAGGTGATCCGAGCGTACCTGGACGTGCGCGCAGTGGAACTCGAAGCGGAGGGGTTTTCGCCCGCAGCGCTTGGTGCGGGCCTGCGCGACACCGACCACGGCACCCAGCTGCTTCGGCGTTTCGCCCAGATCGCGCGCGGCGACGCTTGACCGGACCGCGCGGGAGCGGCCACAACCACGGCGTGGACGGCACCGCCGAAGAGACGACCGACGCGCTCGATCGCCCCGAGCTGTTTTTGAACCGCGAGCTGAGCTGGCTCGAGTTCAACCAGCGGGTGCTGGACGAAGCGCGGGATCCGAGCGTGCCACTGCTGGAGCGCCTCAAGTTCCTCACCATCGTGCGATCGAACTTGGAGGAGTTCTTCATGGTGCGCGTCGCCGGGTTGCTCGAGCAGCGCGCCGAGGGTGTCACCGAGACGCCGCCGGACGGCATGACGCCGAGCGAACAGCTCGACGCGATCGCCGATCGGGTCGGGGAGATGATCGACGAGATCTCTGAGACGTTTCTCGGCCAGATCCTCCCGTTGCTCGAGGACGAGGGGGTGCTCCTGCGCCGGCCCTCGGATCTGGACGACGAGAAACGCGCGCGGCTGCGGCAGTACTTCCAGGAGCAGGTGTTTCCGATCCTGACCCCGCTGGCACTCGACCCCGGGCATCCTTTCCCGCACGTCCCGAACAAACGGCTGCACCTCATCGTGATGCTCTCGGGCGAAGAGGATGGCGATCCGGCCTTCGCGGTCGTGCAGGTGCCGGCGGTGTTGCCGCGCTTGATCGCGGTCCCGAACGTGCTGCCGGACGAGCACTCGACCGGTGCGATCGGCGAAGGCCCGGGCGACGAATCCCACCGCGCCTACGTGCTGCTCGACGACGTGATCGCCGACAACGTCGAAGAGCTCTTCCGCGGGTTCACCCGGCGGGGCGCGTGGACGTTCCGCGTGATCCGGAACCACGACCTGAGCATCGACGAAGAAGAAGCGGAGGACCTGCTCGAGGAGATCCGCGAGGAGGTTCGTCGGCGCGACCGCGGCAACTCGGTGGTGCTCGAGGTCAGCGCCGACTGCGCGCCGGAGGCGGTCGCGGTGCTGGAGGAGGCGCTCGAGGTCGACTCGCGACTCGTGTTCCAGGTGGAAGCGCCGCTCGCGCTCCCGGATCTCGGAGAGCTCGCCAAACCGCTGCGCGGTCGACGGGATCTGCAGGACGTGTCGTTCACGCCGGCCGCGTCTCCGGCCTTCGACCTCGAGCTGGATCCGTTCGATGTGATCCGGGCCAACGATGTGCTGCTGCACCACCCCTACGAGAGCTTCGACCCCGTGGTGGCGTTGCTCGAGCGCGCGGCCTCCGACCCCGATGTCTTGGCCATCAAACAGACGCTCTACCGGACGAGCGGCGACAGCCCGATCGTCAAAGCGCTCGTGCGGGCCGCAGAGAACGGCAAGCAGGTCGCCGCGCTCGTCGAGATCAAAGCGCGGTTCGACGAAGAGAACAACATCCACTGGGCGCGCCGCCTCGAAGAATCCGGCGTGCACGTCGTCTACGGGCTCGTCGGTCTCAAGACGCACTGCAAGGTGATGCTGATCGTGCGCCGCGAAGGACCGCAGCTTCGGCGCTACGTCCACCTCGGCACCGGCAACTACAACCCCAAGACCGCCACGCTCTACACGGACCTGAGCTTGTTCACCGCGCGCGCCGACTTCGGCCACGACGCCACCGCGCTCTTCAACCTGCTCACCTCCTGCACCGCACCGCGTGAGTGGCGCCGGTTCATCGCGGCGCCGCTTGGCCTTCACGAATCCGTGCTCGGCATGATCGAGCGCGAAGCCGCCTACGCGCGCGCCGGAAAACCCGCCCGCATCATCGCGAAGATGAACTCGCTCCAGGACGCCGACGTGATCCAGGCGCTCTACCGGGCATCACAGGCCGGCGTGCAGATCGATCTCATCGTGCGCGGCATCTGTTGCTTGCGTCCGCAGATGCCGGGCATCAGCCACAACATCCGCGTGCGCAGCATCGTGGACCGTTTCCTCGAACACACGCGCATCTTCTACTTCGAGGCGGGCGGACGCCGGCTGGTGTTCGGGGCGAGCGCCGACTGGATGCCGCGCAACTTTCACCGCCGCGTCGAAGTCATGTTCCCGGTCGACGACGAAGGACTGCGAAAGCGCATCATCGACGAGATCCTGGAGACGTCCCTGGCGGACGACGTCAAAGCGCGCGAGCTCCGCGCCGACGGGACCTTCGCGCCGGTGCCCAGGGCAGAAGACGAGGGCGCCCAACTGCGCAGCCAGCAGCGGCTGCTCGAGCTCGCGGCGGCTGCTGCTCAGAAGGCGTCGGAGCGCGCGCACGCAGAGCGGCCGTTCATCGTGCGTCCGGTGCGTCACCGTCCGACCAAACGAAGCCCGACCCACCCGACGCTCCCCGATCCGATCGAGAACAAAGAGCCTTCTTAACAGGAGGCTCGAAGTTGGGGAGGAGGCCGGAGGGGCCTAGTCACGCCGTCGGTAGAGCAGGGCGAGCGCGAGGAGGACCGCGCCGCCCGTGCCGCCACCGTTGGCCGAGCAGCCAACGACCATGTCGCCGCCTCGCGGACCCGAGTCGCCGCCCGGTCCTGCGTCTGCGCCCGGGCCGCCGTCGCCGGTGCCCGGCCCGCCGTCTTCGCCGGGACAGAGATCGTTGCCGTCGCAGTTGGAGTCGACTCCGTCGCCGCACGGGTCTTCCGCGCCGGGGTAGACGTCCGGGTCGGTGTCGTCGCAGTCGACGCTGTCGTTGTGTCCGTCGCCGTCTTCGTCGCCCGGCACGCCGAGGCACGCGCCGTCGGCGCACTCGCCCGGACACTCGGTGCGTTCGACCGAGCCGGTGATGCATCGCTGACGTGCGCTGCCGTCGCACGTCCACATCGAGCCGACGCCCGCCGGACAGCTGCTGGCCACCACGGTGACCCGGATCTGCATCTGGTCGTCCGCGGGCGCGCTGAACCAGGCCACGCCCTCTTGCACGAGGTTGAAGAACTGCGGGTAGTCGCCCGCCGTCGCCGGGCCCTGCACGCTGAACGAGAAGGTGCCGTTCTCTCCCGGTGCCACGGTTCGGTCCACCGTCGCGGCCCGGCCGGCGCTGATCCAGTCCGGTCCAGCGATCGGGCTCGCCACATCGCGCGGCTCGGTGGTGCCGAGGAAGGTGGCGCCAGGGGTCCACGCTTGGGTGCCGGTGTTGCGGAGCACGATGTTGCCGGCCGAGGTCTCGCCGGGCGCGAGCTCGAAGGGTGCCGCTGCGAGCGGGAAGGACTGCGAGACCCATTGGGCCGACCACTGGTCCACGCTCCAGAAGTCCGCGCCCATCTCGTCGCGCACGCCGCTCGTGAAGTCTCTGTAGCGTCCGTACCGTTCGGGGAAGCAGCCGGCGCTCGGCGTGCAGCCGTTGTAGTAGTGCGTGACGGTGCGGATCCACGGGTCCCAGCGACCGTTGCCCACCCGGACGCCGTTCATCCATTCGATCGCCTGCGCTGCGTTGTCGACGCCACTGATGTAGACCGAGCGAATGACCATCGCGACGACGAAGTCGACCGCGGCCGCCACGTTGCCCGCGATGCTGAGGATCCGATCGCCTTCGCGTGCCAGCGTCTGCTCGTAGGTGCCCGCGTCGAACTGGAACATGCCGAGTCCGCCCTGGCGGATGGAACACGGTCCGTCGCCTGCACCCGCGACCACGGGACCACCACCGCAGTCTGCGCTGTTCGGTCCCTGGCATGCCCAGGTGAGCTCCGACCAACAGTGCGACATCGAGGTCTCGGCGTCGGCGATGCCCGCCAACATCCAGCCCTGGGTCATGCCGTTTGCGAACGCTGCGTCTCGGATCTGGGCGGCGCGCGCCCGGCGCTGGGCCGGCGTGAGCAGGGACTCGAGCTGGCCGACTTCTTCGTATTCCTCGAACTCGGGCGAGGGGCCCGCGGCCACGCACGCGGTGGTGAGGGCGAGCGTGACACCGAGGCAGAGAAGGGCGCTGCGGGGCGGGATGGAAGTCATGGGTTCTGGCTTTGCAAACGGTGCACCAAGAGCAGTGGCCCCAAAGTATAAGCCATGCGCACCCGGAGCCTGGGACAGACTGGCGCATCGTTCGCCAGCAAGAGCCGCAACCCATGGAGATTCATAGATTAAGCGCGATGGTTCCCCGGGTGGCAGATCGTCCGGATCTTGAACGCATCAGCTGCAAGGACGGGGCGGACCGGCGGTGGCCGGGTTCTCTATGATGGGCGCATGGGGACACCGGGACGGTTGTGGAGCGGGCGTGGGTGGCTGTTCGTGTGGGCGGCGTGCGCCACGCTTGGGTGCGGAGACGACGACGTGGTGGGCGACGCGGGCTCCGACGCGCCCGCGTTGGATGCCGGCACCGATGCGTTTCTCGAACCGCCGCCGGTGATCGGCGACGTGGAAGAGTCGAGGCGCTGGACGCTGCCCGGGCTCGGTGGCGCGGCGCACGTCGTCTTCACCGAATCGGACGTGCCACACGTCTACGCAGAGAACCGCGAGGACCTGGCGCGGGTGTCGGGATTCGTGGTCGCGCGGGATCGGTTCTTCGAGATGGACATGGCGCGCCGGCTCTCGCAGGGCACGATCAGCGCGCTGCTCGGTCAAGACGCGCTCGGCGTGGACCTCGAACAGCGCGGCACCGGCACGACCGTGGTGCTCGACGGCATGATGGCGCGCCTCACAGACCAGCAGCGCGCGCTCTACCAGAGCTTCGCCGAGGGCGTGAACGCGTACATCGCCGCGGTGCGCCGGCGGGAAGTGTTCGGGCCCCGCGAGTACGCGTTGGCCGCCCCGCTCTTCACCGTGCAGCCGCACGAGTTGATGGAGGACTTCGCGGTGCGTGACGTCGCAGCGATCGCCGTGACCATCGCGTACTCGCTGGGCTACGAGACCACCGACCTCGGCCGGGCGCGTGGTCTCGCGGCGCTCGAGACCCATTTCGAGGGTGCGCCGCTGGAGGCAGAACGCAGCGCGGGTTTGTTCGACGCGTTCTTTCGCGTCACCAACAGCCGCGGCTACACGTCGGCGGGTGGTTGGGGGCTCGCGACCGGCGACGACCTCGCCCTGATCTCCATGCGACCGAGCCGGGTCGATCTCCGCTTCCGACCCGCGATGGGTTCGGCGCTCGATCGGCTCATCGCCCACACCGACCGCCAGCAACTCCGGCTCGGCCGAACCCATGACGAAGGCTTCGGCTCCAACGCGTGGGCGGTGTCCGGCGACCAGACGCGCGACGGCGCCGCGATCCTCGCGGCGGATGGGCACCTGCCGGGCAGCGTGCCGACGCTCTTCTATCGGATGGGGCTCGACACGAAACTGCTCGGTGGCGGCGACACGCAACAGGTTGGGCTGGTGTTCCCAGGCATCCCGATGCTCGCGGTGGGTACCAATGGACGGGTCGCTTGGAACCAGACGCAGTTCTTCGGAGACATCACCGACTGGTACGCGGACGAGCTGGAGCTCGATGCCGAGGGTGCGCCGGTGTCCACGCGGTTCGGCGCCGAGTCGCGCGCGCTGGTCGCGGTGGAAGAGGTGTTCGAGATCGCCGATCGGCCGGCGCTCGGAAGCGTGGGCCGCACCGAGATCATCACCCGCTACGTCACCTACGACGGTCGGCTGATCACCAGCATCGAAGGGCGCACGGTCGACGGTCCGGCCGACGCGGGTCCCGGAGAGACCGCGGTGAACCTGCTCGGCGACTGGGTGATCCCCGAAGACGAGGACGACGACGGCGTCATCCGCGCGATCAGTTTCGACTACACCGCGCTCGACGGACCGAACTTCGCGCTCACGCTCGACGACTGGGGCCACGCCGAGACCGTCGAAGAGATGCGCGCGTCCGCCGGCGCGTTGGTCGCGTACTCGCAGAACGTCGTCGCGGCGGACTCGACCGGCAGCGTGCTCTACCTGCCCTACCAGGTGATGCCATGCCGCGCGCACCTTCCCCGCGACTTGGACGGCCGGTGGTCGGAAGGCGCGCATCCGAACTTCTTGATCGACGGCACCCGCTTCGGCGGCTTCACGTTGCCGCTGACACCCGAAGGCCGGGTCGACGAATCCATGGGCACCACCGACAGCACCTGCGTCGTGCCGGCGGACGAGTACCCGGCGGCGATCGATCCCACGCGCGGGTTCGTCGTGAGCGCGAACAACGACCCAGGCGACATGACGCTCGACAACGATTTGCAGAACGACCCCTGGTACATCGGCGGTCCGTGGCACGAGGACTTCCGCGCGCACCGCATCGACGAGCGCTTGCGCGCGATGGCTGGCACGATCGACGAAGACGCGATGGCGGCGCTGCAGGCGGACATCAAGTCACCGCTCGGCGAACTGATGGTGCCGCTCGTGCTCGAAGCCATCGACGCCGGCCGCACCGCCGCCGCGGGCGACCCTCCGGCCGATTCGGTCGAAGCCCGGTTGGCTGCGCTCTACACCGCGTCGAGCGCGCGCTTCGACGAAGTGGAGACGCGGCTCGAGGGGTGGCGGGACCGGGGCTTCGTGGCGGCCAGCGGCGTCGAGACGTTCTACGCCGCGGCCCCGGACGCGGATGCCGCGAACGACTCGGTCGCGACGACCCTCTTCAACGCCTGGCTCGGACCCTTCGAGGCGCGTGTGTTCGGGGACGAAGCGTTCCCGTCCAACACCTTCACACCGACCGGCAGCGGCGGCCGCATGCGCATCCTGACCCGACTCATCGAAGGCCGCGGCGCCGCCAACCCGCTCGACCTCGCGTCGTTCCTCGCGGCCACCGGTGAGTCCGCGTTCTTCGACGTGCGGGAGACCGCGCCGGTGGAGACTGCGACCGAAGACGCGCTCCTGGCACTTGGCGACGCGCTCGCGTTCCTCGCTTCCGATCCGGACGGCGCCGACGGCGGCTTCGGTTCCATGGACATGGACGCTTGGCGCTGGGGTCTGCGGCACACGACCCGGTTCGATGCGCTCATCGCCGACTTCCTCGAGGGCGACGACGCGTTCGGGTTCATCGCCGACAGCTTCTCCATCACCACCGAGACGCTTCCCCTCGCGCCGGATCTGACCGAAGGTGACCCGCGCTTCCCCTTGGACGGTTTCCCCCGCGGCGGGGACAACTTCGTGCTCGATGCCGCGAACAGTGGCTTCGGCGGCACGCGGTTCCGGTTCGGATCGATCCCGGTGTTCCGGATGGTCGTGGCGCTGCGCGGCGACGAGACGACGGGCCGCAACATCCTGCCGGGCGGGCAGAGTGGGGATCCCGAGAGCGACCGGTTCTCCGACCAGGCCACCCAGTGGCTCGCGAACGAGACCACGCCGATGAGGCTCACTCCGGTGCAGGTGGTCGCCGGTGCGAGCCGGCGCGAAGTCTTCGTGCCCTAGCGCTGCCGGCGTGCGCGAGACTCAGTGCGGGCGCAGGCCGCGTTCGGTCAGCAGGTACATCGCGAAACTTCCCAGCCAGTGGGACCCGGCGTAGTGGGTCTTCGCGTTCGCCAACGTCTCGGAGATCCCGAACTCGCGGTGGTCGTTCGACGCGGAGAGCGCGGCCTCGCGCGTGGGTCCGGCCGGGAGCGCCGCGGCGATGCCAGCGAGCTGGAATGCACGCGAGAGGTTGAGTCCATCGAGGTGGGCCAGCCGACCGTCCGCCGCGTCGGAGACCTTCACCGGGCGCCAGGGGATTGACCCGAAGTCGGGGAGCGCACGCTCGAGCCACGCGGCGAAGTCATCGGCGCTCAGCACCCGGCGCATCAGGTCGGCGGCTCCGAGGCTTCCCGAGAGGAAGTCTTCCCCGGCGGGTTCGAGGTGCGCAGGCAGGTCGCGGTCGCCCCCATGCAGACGCACCGCCTGCGCTTTCCAGGCCGTGGCTCGGTCCGAGTCGAGCCGCGCCGCCCAGTCGATCGCGAGCCCGAGCGAAAACGCGGTCTGCGCGTGGGTCCCGCTCCGCGTCGGGCCGAGCAGCTTCGGCAACCACGCGTCGAACCGCTCTGCGGCGAGCCCGGCCAGTGGGGCGAGCCGGGCACTCCAGGATGCGGCCTGGGGGTCGTCGTGCGCCCACTCGTGCAACTCGAGATGCAACGTGAGCAGCCAAGCGAGCCCGTAAGGACGCTCGAACCCCGGGTGGGCGGAGAGGTACGCGTGTTCGGCCTCGAGCCCAGAGACCGTGAGACTTCGTTCGAGCTGTGCACGGCACGGCGCGCTGATCGGGGAGCCAGGAAGGACGCGCGCGGCGCGCGCGATCAACCAATGGCCGTGGACCGCCGAGTGCCAGTCGTAGCAGCCGTAGAACACGGGGGTCAGCTCGCGGGGCAGCCGGGCGTCCGCGTCCGAGTCGAGTCGGTGCGCGATCTGGTTGGGGTAGGCCTGCTCGGTGCACCCCAGGGCCATTCGAACGAAGGGTTCGATCGCACTGGGTTCGATCGCACCGGGTTCGACAGCACTGGCTTCGACAGCACTGGCTTCGACAGCACTGGCCACGCGTCAGTGCTTCTTCTTCGGACCGACCAGCGTGCGCAGCGTGACGCGCGCGACCTCTTCGCCCGCTGCGTTCTGAATCGACACCGGGACCTGGTACTCGTGTTTCTGGTTCGAGGTCACCACCGGGCACTCGCAGATGCCCCTGAGGGTGCCGCGTGCCTTCTTCAGGTAGTCGATGCTCAGCCCTGCGACGATGAATCGGGCGTCGCTCGGCATGGAGTAGGCGAGCGCGACGTTGCCGGTGAGCTCCGCCAGGTTGACCAGCGCGACCGCGTGTACGCACTTGAGGTGGTTCCGCACGTGGGGGCGGTCCTTCATTCGGACCTCGGCCCGACCCATCGAGAGCGACTCCACTTTCGCACCGACGGTGCCGGTGTAGGGGGCGACCCGCCCGATCAACTTCGAGAAGACAGCCTTGCCACCAGGAACCTTGTGGAGTCGATCCCAGGCGTCTTTGACGAAGTTCCTGTCGCCGGACTCGATGGAGAAGTTGGGGGCGAAGCGAGCGATCGTGTCGGTGACGGCCATGCCCAAACCCTGTCACGCAGGCCCGAGCTCCGCCAACCGTCCCGACTGTGCACAGTTCGACCGGTTGCGGCCGACACGGGCGGGTGCCATCCACCGGGCCGGAGGGGACGGCGCGGGGGACGCAGCCGTCGAAAAGTGAACGCGATGATTCGAACGACGTGGATGCGGTGTGTGTTGGTGTGCGGGCTCGCGCTCTGGGGTTGCGGGGACGACGACGCCATGGTCGGGACCGACGCGGGCTCGAGCGATGCGGGCGCCACGGACGCGCTCTCGGTCGACGATGCGGGCAACGACGCCGGCCCCACCGAGGTGGTGCCGCCCGGGTCGCTCTGCACGTGCGATAGCAACTGCGAAGGCACCGAGGCGAACCCTGGCATCTGCGTGTTCGGCATCTGCATGAACCGCGCATCGGCGGAGTGCAGCGAAGCGGGTTCGAGCCTCGAGTGCGGCGCTGGCTCGCGCTGCTGGGGGCTGTCGGAGTCCGAAGGGTCCATCTGTTGGCCCGACTGCGATGCGTTCACCTGCGCGGGCATGTGCGATGGCGATGGTTCGTGCGTCGCGACCGCGGACACGTCCTGTGATCCAGGGTGTGGTTCGTACTGCGGTGCCGGCGTGTGTTCGCCCGAGAACCCGGACGGGGTGTGCGAAGGGGCCGAAGCGTGCGTCGACGGTGCCTGCACCGCGCGCTGCAGCGCAGAGACCCCGACCGGGCCCTGTCCGGAAGGCAGCACCTGCACCGAAGGCGTGTGTCTGTTGCCCAGCGGTTGCCCGACTTGGGAGTGCGTCGGCTCCGACTGCACGGACATCATCGCGATGCCTGGCTCGCAAGATCCGCTGAGCACCGAAGCGCAGACGGCCGGCTACTACATCGGCAGCACGCGCGCGTACTCGTACCTCCGGCGCGACCTCACGATGCTGGTCCAGTACGCCGCGTGCGAAGTCCTGCTCCGATACCCGGGCACCCAGCCGATCGGCCTCGCGGATCTCAGCCAGTCGAACGGCCTGACGCCTGGTGTCGACAGCGGATCCCCGCGGCACCCGGAGTCGACCCACCGCGGCGACGACCTCGACATCGCCTACTACCAGACCGACGGCAGCAACAACCCGCAGATCATCTGCGGCGACGGCAGCGACAACAACAACAACGGTGTCGCGGGCGTGCACAACGACGGCTACTTCTGCACCACCGAAGAGAACATCATCGACTGGGAGCGGCAGGCTTACTGGTTCGCGAAGCTCGCCTCGACACCACTCGTGCGCGTGTTCGGCATCGACGAGACCTTGGCCGACGACTTCGAACGCGAACTGAGTGCCCTGCGCGCCGACGGTGCCATCACCGCCGACGAGCTCCGCCGCGCGCGCATCCTCGGGTACGGCGCCGACGGCGGCTGGCCCTTTCACCACCACCACACCCACAACAGCTACAGCCGCCCGTAGCGAAGCAAGGGCGGCTGTCCCTTGCCCGTGCCCTTGCCCGTGCCCGTGCCCTCGGTTCGTTCGAAACCGAAGGAGAGCATGAGGCGCGTGCCGTGGTCCGAAGCCGGTTGCGATTAAGCCGAGGCCGACGCCGAAGCCGAGGCCGACGCCGACGCCGAAGCTGACGCCGACGCCGACGCCGAAGCCGAAGCCGACGCCGAAGCCGAAGCCGAAGCCGATGCCGAGCCCGACGCCGAAGCCGAAGCCGAGGCCGAAGCCGACGCCGACGCCGAGCCCGAAGCCGAAGCCGGCGCCGAGCCCGAGCCCGAAGCCGCTGTAGCTGTAGCTGCCGCTGCCGCTGCCGCTGATGCTGCCGCTGCCGCTGCCGCTGCCGCTGCCGCTGCCGCTGCCGCTGATGCTGCCGCTGCCTCGGACGCCCGCCCCCGCTTCACCCCCGCTTCACCCCCGCAGGTAACCGGGGCAGACGACGACGGGGAGGTTGGGGTACTTCGGGAGCGAGGGCTCGGTGCAGCGGTAGAACGTGGAGCCTTTGGCGGACTCCACCTTCTTCACGAAGCGGCAGGTGGCGCAGAGGCCGACCCGACGTGGGTCGGGGGGCACTACTTGGGCGGCATGCGGAGCGCGCCGTCGAGTCGGATGACCGTCGCGTTCAGGTACGCGTTCTCGACGATGTGACAGGCGAGGGCGGCGAACTCGTCAGGGTTGCCGAGGCGTGCCGGGTTCGGGATGCCCGCGGCCAGCTTCTCGCGGACCTCTTCGGGCAGGCCGGCGAGCATGGGGGTGTCGAAGGTACCGGGCGCGATCACCATGACGCGGATGCCGCTCTTGGAGAGGTCGCGGGCGATGGGGAGCGTCATGCCGACGACGCCACCCTTGGACGCGGCGTAGGCGGCCTGGCCGATCTGTCCGTCGAAGGCGGCGATCGATGCCGTGCTGATGAGCACACCGCGCTCCCCGTCGATGGCGTCGTTCTGGCTCATCGCGCCGGCGGCGAGTCGAATGACGTTGAAGGAGCCGACGAGGTTGACCGCGATGACCTTCTTGAAGAGGTCGTAGTCGTGCGGGGTGCCATCTCGTTTGATCGTCCGCGCGGCCCAGCCGACGCCAGCGCAGTTCACCGCCACCCGGAGCGTGCCGAGTTTGGAAGCGGCGTCGATGGCCGCGAGCACCTGGGCTTCGTCGGTCACGTCGGTCTTCTGGAACACGACCGCGTCGCCGAGCTCCTTCGCGATCGCTTCCCCGCGTTCGGCGTTCATGTCGAGGATGACCGCCTTGCCGCCCGCGCCGACAAACCGTCGAACCGTTGCTTCTCCGAGCCCCGAGGCTCCACCCGTCACCAGCGCGACCGCGCCTTCGATGTTCATGGCCGGTTTCGACCACGGACCCACCACCGGGGTCAACCATCCCTGTGAGTCATCGCCCGCCCGTCGGAAGATCCGGCGTCGGTTTCGGCTTCGGACCTCGGCATCGGCTGGTTTCGGGATTGGCGTCGGCTTCTGGATCGGCTTCGGCTTCGGCTTCGGCATCGGCGTCGGCGTCGGCATCGGCATCGGCATCGGCGTCGGCATCGGCATCGGCATCGGCATCGGCATCGGCTTCGCCGCACGGCGGCTTGCTCGCTTGGCTCGACCTCGCGTCACCGGGCCGCGCCCAAGACACGGCCCATAGAAAAAATGAAACGGCCGCCCGCGGTGGCGGGCGACCGTTTCGGGTCAGGAGGGATTGGAGTTCAGGGCGTCGGAGGCACGACGCCTTCGGGGCAGAAGCGCTGGTTGGCCGGCACCGCGATCGTCGCGGTGCTGTCGTCGATGCTGCGCAAGAACGCGGCGAGGTTGACGATGTCTTCCGCGCTCGGTGCGAACACCTGGTTGCCCGCGCGCAGATGGGTGGTGAAGTCGCCGCTCGGGTCGAGCAGGTCTTCCAAGGACTCGGCGGCCCCGTTGTGGAGATACGGCGCGCCGAGGCCGATGTTCAACAGCGAAGGCACGTTGAAGCCGTCGACGCCCTGGGCGTTGCCGCCGTTCTGTCGGGTCTCGTCCGCGCCCCGGTTGCCCGGTCCGTCCGCGTCGAACGTGCCCACGATGCGCACCACGCAGGAGTGACGCTGCGGCGGGCCGTTCGCGTCGTTCTCGATGACGTTCATCGCGGAAGTGTCGGTGGTGCGCAGCTGGTCGGCCCGCACCGCACCCACGTCCGCCACGCCGGCTTCCGCCAAGGTGATGGTGCGCAGGTCGCCGTCTTGAATCGGGGTGTAGTAGCGCTCGCTGAGTGTCCAGAGCGGTCCGCCATGGCAGTTCTGACAGCGCGCCGTCTCGAAGACTGTCCGTCCCGCGGCCACGTCTCCGGTGGACGCCGCGGTGGGGGTGCGGATGGTGCGGATGTAGGCCTCGATCGAGTCCCAGTCGTCCGGCACCGCGCCCGAGCGCGCGATGGCGCCGGCCGATCCGACGTTGAAGCCGTTGGTCGGGTCGCCGACACCGCCGGCGCCGACGAAGTTGATGCGGTTGGCTGCGTCGAGACCGGGGTCGCTGACGATGGCGCCGACGCCGCCGGCGACGCCGCGCGTGTTGAGCTCGAAGTCGTGGACTTCATCGAAGATCGCGGTCCAGTTCAGGATGCGCTGCGTGCCGCCGCCTTCGTCGAAGGTTGCGGAGGTGTCCACCGTCTGGCGGGGCCCAGCGGGGAAGACCCAAGACACGTTGTCGGTGGTCCCGGACGGGTGACAGGCGGCGCACGCGACCCAGCCATTGGCCGACCAGCGGGCGAGACCCGTGTCGAAGAAACGTTCGCCGCGGAGCGCTTCGATTTCGGCGGCGCTCGTCGGCTGCGGCGCGGAGGCGACCGACATGTCCGTGGTGGTCTGGCTGGCCAGATCGATGCGGGTGATCGAGCGTCCGACCTGGTTGTAGGTGTACGCCTGGCCGCCCGCGATCGCGATGCCGGTCGGCGCGAGGTCGGTCGCCAGGAAGTTGGCGCCGGACGGAGAACCCGCGACCGGCGGGGTCGCCTCGTAGGAGACTCGGAGCACCGAGTTCGAGCCGAGCGAGGCGATGTAGCCGAATGGGGTGCCGCGCACGAAGGCCATGCTGATCGGCATCGCGACGAAACGTTTCTCGCCCGGGAGGGCGGCGACCAGCTGGCTCAGGTTCACCGTGCGCTCCGCGACTTCGGCGTTGCTGGCCAGAGAGACCGCGTGCACGAGGCCGTGCACGTTCTGGCGGAAGTCCGTGCCGCCTTCGAAGGCTGCAGGCGACGCGCCGACCGAGGTCACGTGGAGGTGATCGTTCGCGATGTCGCAGGCGTAGAGCTGGTTCGGGAACGCGCTCGTGCCGGCCGCGTCGATGGCGGCTTCGATGCCGGTCACCATCACAGGCGACAGCCGCGTTTCGCCTTGGACCGCGCCCGCTGCGTCGAGCCGGAAGACGCGGCCTTCACGTGAACCGTCGACCGCTTCTTTCTGGCCGGCGACGGCGCGCGCGTAGAAGTCGGTGACGTACACGGTCTCGTCGCCGTCTTCGTCGTCGAGGTCGTTCGTGACGCAGACCGCGTACGGTGCGCCGCCGACGTCCACGCTGGAGACGCTGCCCGCGTTGGTGTCGAGCAAGAACACCGTTCCGGCGGTCCAACTGGAGACGTAGAGCGTCGCGCCGGTGGGGGAGAGCGCCGCGCCGACGAGTTCGGGACCGACGTCGATGGTCCGTGCCACCGAAGGGGCGTCGCCCGTGACGCCGGTGATCTCGGAGACGGTGCCGTCTCCGCGGTTGACGACAAACGCGCGTTCCCCGTCCGGGTGGAAGACGACGAGGCTCGGTTCGTCCCCGACCGAGACGCGGGCGCGTTCGGTGAGGGTGGCCACATCGAAGAACGTGACGTCGTCGGTCGCCTTGTTGGCGGCCGCAATGGTGGTGTTCGCGTCGTCGACGGCGATCGACGCGCCCCGCCCGGGTCCAGCGGCCACGCCACTTTCCCCGCCAGCGTCTACATCTCCCGTGTCGTCGGTGGGCGGCGCATCTACGCCCCCTCCGGTGTCCTCCCCCGGACCAGTGTCGGCGGTCATGCCGTCGTCGTCGCCGCAAGCGAGCGCAAACGAAATCAGAAGTACGAGCCCAGCGCGTGATCGAAAGCCATTCATGGTCCAGACAGCCTGCGTCAGGCCCGGATGACGCTCCGCTTATTCAGCGCTTAATCCGCGAAGACCGCGGGTTCGGGGAGATTCGCTGCGGTCTTCGTGGCTTGCCTCGGTCTCCGGCCTCGGATGTCCTCGGCGAAGGTGCTCGACACGACGAGCGCGCGGTGGTCTTCACTGGCACCGGTTCGAAGTTGACTGATAGGTTGGCGGCATGTGGGAACGATGGTGGACCAACCTGGCGGTGGCGGTGGTGGCGCTCGTCGCGACCTCCGTCGCGCTGCCTGCTTGCAGCAACCCGACCGACGAAGGGCCGGCGGTCTACGCGGGCGTCGCGTCCGGTCTGGTGATGGCGGTGCTCGTCGAGGGGGATGCGTTCGTCGCGTACACGTGCGGCGACGAGAGCGTGCTCGACTCCAACACCGCGTGGTTCCGCGGCACGCTCACGGACGCCCACGAGATCTCGGTGACGGACCACCCGACCTCCCGCCTCGAGATGCAGGTCCGCGACGCGGACATCTCGGGACAACTAGAGACGCTTGGCGGCACCCAGACGCCGGTGCTCGCGCGGACCGACGAGAGCGAAGCAGGCATCTTTCTCGCGGAAGAGGGCGACTGCCGCACCGCGCTGGTGGCGATCACCACATCCGCTGGCATTCGCACCCAAGGTGCCCACTTCTGTGCGGAGACTGGACCGTTCTTCCAGGTGACGCCGATTCGGCCGGTGGCGACGTTGGGTGACGGAGTCGATGTTTCGTTCACCGACGACACGGGCCCGCGCGAAGTCCGTTTGCAGCGCGTCGCTGCGCGCTAGATGACGACCTCGGCTGTGGGGAGCGGGCCGGTGCCATCGCTCGACGTGGGCACGGAGGGGTCCCGGTTCGTGGGCCGTGCCCAGGAACTCGAGGAGCTCGAGGCGTGGTTGAGCCAACCCTTGCCGATCACGATCGTCGGCACCGCCGGCATCGGCAAGTCGCGGTTGGCAGAGGAGTTGTGCGCGCGCTGGTCTGGCGAGTCGGCCGTGGCCGCGATGGCCAACGAGCGCGACGAAGCGGGGTGCATCGCGAAGATCGCGCGAGCGCTGGATCTCGCCGGCGCCACCGAAGCGGACGTCACCCGAGCGCTCGCGGCGCGCGGACAGATGGTGCTCTGGCTCGACGACGCGGATCACGCGATCGAGTTCGTGGCGTCCTTCGTGGCGGACCTGCGCGTGCACGCGCCGGAGGTTCGTTTGCTCGTGACCAGTCGGGAACGGCTGCGCTTGCGCCACGAACGCCTGCTGGTGCTCGAACCCCTCTCCAGCGAACAAGGCGCGGGCTCGGAAGCCTACGCACTGCTCGAAGAACGGTTGGCCGCTCAGACGGGCGTCGTACTCGACGAGGAGCGAAAACTCGCGCTGCTGCGCTGGGTCGAGGGCATTCCGCTTGCGATCGAACTCGCGGCCGCGCGCGCGTCTCTGCTGGGCGGCGCGCTCGACGGGGAAGGGCGGCTCGCGCTGCTGCGGGGCGGCTACCGCGACGGCGCGCAGCGCCACACGACCTTGCAGCGTGCGATCGCGTGGTCCTGGGATCTGTTGACCGAGCAAGCCAAGGTCGCGCTGTCGGAGGCGTCCGTCTTTCGAGACGCCTTCGACCCGGTGGATGCCGAAGCCATCCTCACCGAGCCGGCGCAAGGCACGGTGCGCGACGTGCTCCAGTCGCTCGTCGACCGATCGTTCATCCGACTCGTCGACGGCCGCCTCCGGCTCTTCGACGCGGTTCGCGAGTTCGCGCGGGCCGAGCGGGCGTCGGACCACGCCGCCGCGATGGCCCGCCTCGACCTGCGCGTGGCCGAGGACGCGTCCGCGGACGAGTCCGACGTGCTCCACGTCGCCGGGCGCGTCGATGCCGGCTCCACAGCGCTGAGTCTCGAGGCTCAGGTTCGGGTCCGGCTGCGGGCGTGCAGTGTGCTCCGGTCGGCCGGGCCCGCGGAGCAGATCCTCGTGCTCACCGAAGGGGTCGACCGATCAGAACTCGCGGTCGACCTCGCGGCCGCCCTCGACGTGGCGCGCGCGGAGGGTCTGCGCATGGTCGGGCGGTTCGAAGCGGCCCGCGAGATGGTGCGCGCGACCCTCGACAACTTGGGCGGACGGCTCGACGACGCGTCGCGGGTGGAGCTCTGGTTCCAAAGCGCGCTCGCGTCCCACGCCCAGCGCGACCTGGACGCCGCGGCGGCGCAGTACGAGCAGGTGCTCGAACTCGGCCCAGCCCGAGACACGGCGTTCACCCAGGGACGGGTCCTGGCGAACCTTGGCGCCGTGGCGCACGACCGAGGAGATCTCGACGACGCAGAGCGGTGGTACGAGCGGGCGCTCGCGGCGCTCGGCGGCAACCAGCGCTCACTCGGCGCGGTCCGCGCCAACCTCGCGTTGCTTCAACAGGAGCGGGGCGACCTCGTGCTCGCGGAGGGCAGCTTCCAACGCGCGCTCGAGGATCTCGACGCGGCCAGCGCGCGGCACCTCGCGAGCATTCATCAGAGCAACCTCGGCACGCTTCGCCTCGAACTGAACGAAGCCGAAGCCGCGTGCGCGCTCCACGACCAGGCCTTGCCCCACCTGCGCCGGATGGGGGACCAGCGCTCCACCGTGCTCGGCCTGTGCCGGCGTGCCGCGGCCCACGCCTCTTTGGATGCGGTGCACGACGCCGAGACCGACCTCGAAGAGGCCGCGCGTCGCGCGTTCGGGTGCAGCGATCCACTCCTCGACGCGCTCGTGCGGCTGCACCGCGCGTGGTTGTCGCTCGCCCGCGCGCGGGCTGCGGCTTCGGACGATGAACGGGCGCGCTGGACCGACGACGCGCGTCGCCGGATGGACGAGGCGGGCGAACCGTCGTTCTCGGATGACGCGCGCACCGCGCGGCGGCTGCTGGAGCGTGCGCTGGGCGCGCTCGATGGGTCGAGCCTCTCGGCGTTCCCGTCGGACGCGATGCTGGTCGGGATCGAAGCCCGGTGCATCCGGCTGCCAACCGGCGCATGGTCGGACCTGCGACGCCACCTCAGTCAGCGCCGCATGCTCGATGCGCTCGTGTCGCTGGGTGGATCCGGGGAACGGCTCGACATGGAGGCGCTGCGTGAAGTCGCGTGGCCGGGCGAACGCATCCGGAGAGATGCCGCGCGCAACCGCATCCACGTCACCCTCAGCAAGCTCCGCAAACGAGGCCTCGAAGGCATCCTGTGTCGGGACGACGCCGGCTACTTCCTCTCGCCGGACACTCGGGTGGAACGCGTGGCCCTGACCGAACCGCCGGCGTAGCACGGGCCGGTGCCCTTGCCCGTGCCCATGCCCTTGCCCTTGCCCTCGGGGGTTGTGTTGCTCCTGGCCTGAACCCGACTGAATCCGACTGAATCCGAAGCCGATGCCGACGCCGATGCCGACGCCGAAGCCGACGCCGACGCCGAAGCCGAAGCCGACGCCGAAGCCGACGCCGAAGCCGAAGCCGAAGCCGAAGCCGACGCCGACGCCGACGCCGACGCCGAAGCCGAAGCCGACGCCGACGCCGAAGCCGACGCCGAGGCCGAAGCCGACGCCGATGCCGACGCCGACGCCGAAGCCGACGCCGAAGCCGAAGCCGACCGTGCCCGTGCCCGTGGTTTGTCGGCCGCTCCGAACTACAGCGCGGACATCAACGCGGCGAGATCGGCGTCCGCGGGGAGGCGGCCTTCGGCGCGTTCGGGGCGGCCACCGCCTTTGCCGCCAGAGGCTTTCGCCAGCGCGCCGAGGAGTTGGCCGGCGTGGGTGTCGTCGCGGGTGGGGCCGCGGGAGACGATGACCGAGAGGGCTTGGTCGGTGCGGGCGGCGAGCACGACGAGGCGGTCGCCTTCGCGCGTGAGCAGCACCGCGAGCGCGCGCACGGCGTCGACGTCGACGTCGTCGAACGTGCGGACGACATCGCGTTCGTCGTGGAGCAACTCCGCGAGCGCGCGGGCCCACGCGTTGCGGGTGAGGCCGAGGATCTCTCGGGTGCGCTGCAAGCTGCGCTGCAGTTTGGCCACCGCCGCCGACACGTCCGTGGGACCGCAGGTGAACTCCGACGCGAGCGCTTCGAGCACGGCGCTGCGCTCGACGAGCACGTCACGCGCGCGTGGTCCGGCGGCGAACACGAGCCGCATGCCGCCCTTCTTGCGTTGCCACTCGAGCACCCGCATCACCCCGACCTGCGCGGTGCGGGTGCAGTGGGTTCCGCCGCAGGGCGTGAGATCGAAGCCGTCGACCTCGATGACCCGGACTCCGTCGTCGACTTTGACGGTGCGCCGGAGTTTCATCGCGGCGAGCTCCGCGTCGGTCGGGTAGAGCACCCGCACATCGCCGTCGGCGTCGATCGCGTCTTGCACGCGGCGCTCGGCGGACCGGATCTGATCTTCGGTGAGCTCCCGGTCCAGATCGATGGTGGCTTCGGCGCCGAGCCGAGAGGAGACCGTGACCCCGCCTTCGTCCAGGAGCGCGCGGCTGAGCATGTGCTGCCCAGTGTGCAGCGACATGTGGGCGCGGCGCCGTGCGGCATCGAGCACGCCGTGCACCGCGACCCCCTCTGGTACCGAGTCGCCCACGAGATGCAGGACTCGGCCGTGTTCGTCGATCTGTGTGTCGACGACGTCCACCTCTCCATCGCTCCACCGCAGTACGCCGTGGTCGCCCTTCTGTCCGCCGGACTCCGGGTAGAACGCACTCTGGTCTAGGATCACGGCGGCGGTCGGACCGTCGTACACCGTGCCCTTCTTCAGGCCGGAAGGCCGCGGCACCGACTCGGTCGCCACCACGGTGGCCTCGAACGTGCGGAGCCAGGAGTCCTGCTGATCCAAACGAATGGTGCGCGTCATCGCGCCGGTTGTAGCAGCCGTCGAAGCGCCGTGCTGCCCCGTCAGCGGGGCGGCGGGGCGATGTCGCCGGGGCGCGGGCGGAACTCGACCACCAGACGAATGCGACCGTTGGCTTCGTTGCCGAACCGGGTGCGTTGTAGCCCTCGGGTCAGGCAGCGTTGCCCCCGGTCGTCCGCCACCGTGGATCGACGGGTGCGCGCCTGCGCACGTCCGCGCCGGATGACGAGATCGATTTGCACCTCACCGTAGGGCGACTCGCGCCGGGCCGCTTTGCGCCGGCAGTCGAGGAACGTGGGGATGGCGGTGCGCAGTGCGCTGTGCACCGCTTGGATCTGCGCTTCGGTCGTGCGCTCGTTGCCCTCGAGCCGAAACCGCACTTCACCGATCTCGGTGCCGCCGCTGGTCGTCATGTGGCCGTCCGCGTTTCGCGTGATGGTCGCGTGGTCTTCTTCGGCCCGGAGCGCCCGGGTCCGGCCAACGCCTTCGGCGGCGGTGTTGTTGAACGTGAGGGTGACGAACGCCGAACCCGGCGGCCGGACCATCTCGAAGTTCGCACCCCGCAGCGCCCGGAGTGCACAGCGCTGCAGCTGCTCGTGGTTGAGCTCGTTCCGATGGATCTCCACCTGGCCGCCGCGGCCGGTCAAATCGATGATCAACTGAAGGCGTCCCTGCACCTCGGGGTTCGTTTCGGTGACGGTCCGGTAGCAAGTCCGGACGGCTTCCAGGGTTCCACCGACCACCCCACCGATGAGGGCCAGCTTCTGGCTGCTCGTCGCTGGACCGCTCTCCAGGCTCATGCGGACTTCCGCGCGCGCCGTGATGTTGGCCTCGCCCTGTCCCATCTCCTGGGCGGTTGCGATCGGCTGCGCGAGCAGGAACATCGAGCCACCGAGGACCATGGATTGAAGGGCCACACGGGCCAAGCCGGGTTCGTTCTCACGCATGCACGTCATCATGCCTGATGGGACGTGCCCTGACACGGCATCTTCAATGGTGGTCTCTGCGGGTTCAAAAGCAGGAGACTCGAAAATGCAGTCGCACGGGGCGCGTTCGGCCGTACGTGGTATGAATCCCGCGTGTCCCGTCTCTTCCCCGTGCCCCGGTACCTGGCCGTCGTTCTCGTCGCCGCGTTCGGCCTGTTGAACGGATGCGCAGGCGCGATCCAGTCCTCACTCGAGGACAGCCCTCGCCACGCCTGGCCCGAGGGGCTGACCCTTCGCTACGTGGAGTCCGGCGGCTCGCTCGGGACCCGTGACGTCCTGGTCGATGGGGCCCGCATCGTGGAGCGCCGCACCCGGCCCGGGCTCAGCGCGAGTGCGGTGGCGGGCGAAACCGAGGAAGGCGCGCTGGAGCGTTCGGCCCCGGCCGATCCCGCAGCGCTTCGCCGGCTGGTGGAGACGCTGGTCGAAATCGAAGCGTGGGACCAGGCCGCCAGCGACGATCTCGGTCAACCGCCGATCGACGCGCACGTGGCCAAGCTGACGCTGTCCCGCAACGGAGAGCGGACCGAAGTTTGGGAGTGGGCCCACGAACTCGAGCTGACGGACCGCATCGTGCGGGTGCGTCGTTTGATCGACTCGATGCTGGCCAACTGAAGGCACCTGTTGGCGTCTCTCGTCGTCCCGCTGGAGCGCCGGCGCAGGA
Organism: Deltaproteobacteria bacterium; assembly: GCA_034670305.1. Classification (GTDB taxonomy): domain Bacteria; phylum Myxococcota_A; class Polyangia; order Polyangiales; family Houyiibacteriaceae; genus JAXMNT01. Next base: position 62,974 of record JAXMNT010000019.1, on the reverse strand, counting down.
TCCTCCACCTCGCGCTGCCGATCATCGGCGGCATGGTGTCGCAGAACGTCCTGAACCTGGTCGACGCAGGCATGGTCGGCTCGTTCGGCGACGACGCGCTTGCGGCCGTTGGCGTGGGCGGGTTTCTCAACTTCCTCCTGACCGCGTTCATTCTCGGACTGAGCGCCGGTGTGCAGGCCATGGCGTCGCGGCGGGTGGGCGAAGGCCGCGAGTCGGAGAGCGCCGTTCCGCTCAACGGTGGACTCGTGATCGCCCTGACCGTTGCCATCCCATTGAGCGCGCTCTTGATCTTCGCCGCGCCGCACTACTTCCCGCTGGTCGTGGACGACCCGAACGTGGTGGTCGACGGGGTGCCCTATCTCCGCTGGCGCCTGGTCGCGATGGTCGCGATGGCCTGCAACTACTCGTTCCGCGGGTACTGGAACGCAGTCGACCGGAGCGCCCTCTACATGAAGACGCTGGTGGTGATGCATGCGTCGAACATCGCGCTGAACTACGTGTTCATCTACGGCGAACTCGGCGCACCCGAAATGGGTGCGGTCGGCGCGGGGTTGGCGTCGGCCATCTCCACCTACATCGGCACGGCGATGTACTTCGTGCTCGGCTTCATGCACGCGCGAAAGGCCGGCTTCCTCCAAGCGCTGCCGGGCTGGGACACCCTGAAGACGATGGTCCGGGTCTCGGCGCCGGCCGGTGCGCAGCAGTTCTTCTTCGCGGCCGGCATGACACTCTTCATGACGATCATGGCGCGGGTCGGAACCGCCGAGCTGGCGGCCAGCAAGGTGATGATCGACCTGATGCTCGTCGGCATTCTTCCCGGCATCGGGTTCGGACTCGCGGCCGCGTCGCTGGTTGGTCAGGCACTCGGACGCAAGGATCCGGAGGACGCCTCGCAATGGGCGTGGGACGTCGCGAAGATCGCGGTGGTGGTCGTCGGCCTGATCGCGTTGCCCGCGATGATCGTGCCGGACTTGTTGCTGCAGCCGTTCCTTCACGACCCCGCGACCCGGGCGCTCGCGGAGTGGCCGTTGCGCATGCTGGGGTTCTTCATGGCCACCGACGCGGTGGGTCTGGTGCTCATGAACGCGCTCATCGGCGCGGGCTACACCCGGCGGGTGATGGTGATCGCGACCGTCTTGCAGTGGGGCCTCTTCCTGCCGCTCGCCTATGTGATGGGGCCCGTTTTGGGGTGGGGCATGTTGGCGATCTGGCTCGGGCAAATCGTCTACCGCCAGCTCCAGACAGTGGCCTTCGTCCTCGAGTTCAAGCGCGGCCGCTGGCGCCACGCCAAGGTCTAGGCCGCACGAAAGAGACCGATCCGAGTCAGTGCCCCCTATACTGGGGAGGCATGTTCCCGGAAATGGTCAGTGAAGGTCCTTCGCACCGGTACGCGGCGCTCGGAAACGTCCTGATCACGCTCTACTGGGGCACACCGCACGTGGCCGCGCTGCGGGAACGCAAGCCCTGGGTCGAGAAGACCCTCAGCCGCTACGAAGGCATGGGCCTGCTCGTCGTCATCGACAGCGCGGTGGACGGCAGACTCCCGGGCACCGACTTTCGCCGCGAGTCCAAGGCCCAAGCCGCGGCCTACGGCGATCGGGTGAGGGTCAGTGCGTCCGCGATCGAAGGGGACACCCTCAAGTTCAGTCTCATTCGGACGTTCATGCGGGGGTTGGCGATCGTCGTGAAGCCGGCCTTCCCGGTGAAGTTCTTCAGCAACGTGACCGACGCATCTGTGTTCGCCGCCCAGTGCGTTCAGGTGGATCGCGGTCCGAGCGCCGCGGCGCTGGTCGACGCGGTCAAGACGATCCGGCCGAACCTCGCGCCGACCTGATCCCCGTTCGCCGGATCAGAACTGAAAGTAGATGTACGGGACCGCTTCGGTCGCCGCGACCAGGCTGAGCAGACCGGCGACGATCGCGACCATCAAGCCCTGCGCCGGCGGTGGGAGCTTCACGAAGAACGTCTCGAACGACTGGAAGATCTTCTTCGGCGTGTAGTGCGCCGCGAAGGTGAAGAGCAGGATCAGCCACACGCCGACCGAGATGTGCAGGGTCGAGGTCGCGAGCGCGAGTTGGCTCTCGTCCAAGGCCTCGGGCCCGGTCCAGTGGCGCCAGAGCGTGGAGACACTCCGGGTGATCCGGCCGCCCACGTCCTCGGCGTTCTCCATGCTGCTCGCGCGGAAGAGGATCCGGGAGAACACGACGAACTGCAGGTTGGCGAAGATCTTGAGCGCGGTGACGTGCGGCGCGTCGACTGCGTCCCGGCTTCGGCCGAAGAAGCGGTAGACGAAGCGGTGACCGACCATCGCGAAGGTCTGCAGGAGCGCGTACCAGAAGAAGACTTCGAAGTTGCCCCACCACCCGTGCCAGATGCCCACGAGGAACATCGTCAGCCCGAGGTTGAAGTACGCGCGCACGGGGCCCACGCGGGAGCCGCCGAGCGGAAAGTACAGGTAGTCGCGCAGCCAGCGGCTGAGCGTCATGTGCCAGCGGCGCCAGAAGTCGGCCGGGTTCGTGGCTTGGTAGGGCCGGTCGAAGTTCGCGGGCAACTCGAACCCCATCAACATCGCCGAGCCCCGCGCCACGTCGGTGTACCCGGAGAAATCGAGGTAGAGCTGCATCGTGAACGCGTAGAGCGCGACCACCACTTCGATGCCGCTGAAGAGCTCCGGCTGGTCGAACATGCGGTCGACGCAGTTCAGCGCGAGGTAGTCGGCGAGCGCGACCTTCTTCACGAGCCCGGTGAGGATCAGAAAGAGCCCCTGGCTGATCCGATCGGAGTCCACCGAGGGCGGGCGGCTGAGCTGCGGCAAGAGCTCCGACGCGCGCACGATGGGACCGGCGACCAGCTGCGGGAAGTAGGTGACGAACGCGGCGAACTCGAACAGGTCTCGGGTCGGCTCGAGCTTGCCGCGGTAGATGTCGATCGTGTAGCTGAGCGTCTGGAAGGTGTAGAAGCTGATGCCGACTGGCAGCGCGGCTTCGAGCAGCGGCAGGCTGGCGGAGCCGCCCATCCACTCGATCGTCTGCACCAGCTCGAGCGCGAAGAAGTTGTAGTACTTGAACGCGAAGAGCAGCCCGAGGTTGCCGCTGAGGCTCGCCGCCAACCAGAGCTTGCGCTCGCCATTCCGGTCCGACGCATGGATGCGGTTGCCGGCCACGAAGTCGAGCAGCGTCGACCCGAGGATGAGCAGGATGTACTCGGGTTTCCACGCCATGTAGAACGCGCAGCTCAGGACGAAGAGCAGCGCGACCCGCACGCGGTGATGGCGCGCCAGCAACCAGAACGCGGCGACCGCGATCGTCAGGAACAGAAAGTAGTCGGCGCTCTGAAACAGCATCGGCCCAGCCAGGCGACTTCACGGCGTCCGGTGGGCGGAGGGCGAAGGCGTGGCGGCTAGATACCTCCGTTTGAGGTGTGGGACCAGGACCCCGCCCGATGGCGCCCTTGCCCTTGCCCTTGCCCTTGCCCGCTGTTGCCCTTGCCCCTGCCCTTGCCCCTGCCCTTGCCCTGAATCCGAAACCGACGCCGAATCCGACCCCGAAGCCGACCCCGAAGCCGACGCCGAAGCCGACCCCGAAGCCGACCCCGAAGCCGAAGCCGAAGCCGAAGCCGCCTCCAAGCCGAGGTCCGCAGCTACAGGTGGACTTGGATGCCCGCTGCCCCTTGCACGAGGCCCCAAACGCTCAGGTTGTCGCCGACGTGGGTCGCCCAGCCGCCGGCGTAGCGGTCGTGGCCGAAGTAGGCGACGCCCTGGACGTCGACGAAGAGGCTCACGAAGCGGCCGAAGGAGACTTCCGCGCCGAGGCCGGCGTGTACGCCGAAGTGCACGTCGTCGATGCGTTCGACGCCTTCTTGGTCCGGATGGAAGAAGCTGAAGACGGTGCAGAAGCCGAAGAGCGGGCGAAGCCGGAAGCGCTCCCCGAACTGAAAAGGCACGTAGAGGTTGAAGCCGATCGGATGGTCGTGCCGCAGGCCTTCGTCTTCGATGACTTTGAGGTGTTCGGTGTAGACCTCGACCCCGAGTCGGTCGAAGGGCTCCCAACGCGCCCGCGCGCCGCCGCCGCCCGCCGCGTACCTTCCAACCCAACCGGTGCCGTAGATCGCGAGCGCGAAGTCACGGTCGAACGCGGCCCGCTCCCGGAACGGCGTGCGCTCCGAGACCTCCTCGGCGACGTCCACATCGGCGTCCACCTCGGTGGGGGCATCGGCGCGGGCCGTCGGGGTCGCGAGCAAGTGCGCGGCGACGACGAGGAGGGCACACCCGATCGAGGTTCGGGCCGGAGCGAGGCGGGCGTCGGAGAGTGAGCGAGTCATGCCCGCAGCCAAAGCACGTTGCGTGCCTCGACTTCGTTCTCCGAAGCACACCGGCATCATTGGTGGTCTTTGCAGGGCGCTTCGCCTCCGGCTCCGTGGCCGGTGCTCGCGGGGTTTCTGCACTCCGGGTGTGAACCGGCGCTCACAGCGGGTGCGACAGTCGTTCACGCCTAAAAAATAGAGTGATTCTTCGGTGAATGCCGCAGCGAATGCGCGCAACCAGAGGGTGTTCAGTCCGGGGTCTGCGCCACCAAGTTCAACCGCACATCGCAGCCGTACATCTCGCGCAGGAGCTCTGCTTTGCGCTCGACGGTCCACGTCTCGAGCGCGAGGTCGGTCTCACTCGCGACGTCGACGACAAGCGCGCCGCCTTCGATCCGCGCCGCGACCAGCGCGGCTTTCTGTCGGTGACCGCGGTCGAGGCCGTCGGCGATTCGGAGGATGGCGGCGAGCGCTTTCACCCGGTCGCGATCCTTGGCGACGAGGTTGCGGTACGCGGCGTGTCGAACCGCGGGGTGCGCGCGCCGGTGGTAGCGCGCGACGAGTGCGATGATGCGGCGCTGCTCGGGCGAGACCCCCATCAGGTCGCTGTTGTCGATGATGTACTGGGTGTGTTTGTGGTGCGACTGCGGGTGAATGAAATCCCCCACGTCGTGGAGGAGCGCGGCGACCTGCAGCATCGCCCGCGACTTGCCGCCGAGCCCGTGCAGCTCTGTCGTTGCGTCGAACAACTTGATCGCGTTCTCGGTCACGTGGAGCGCGTGGCGTTCGTCGAAGTGGTAGCGCCGTCCGAGCTGGAGGGCCGCGAGCAAGACCTTGTCGTCCTCTTCGCCGTAGTTCCAGACCCGGTAGTGCTTCTCGACGAGCTCGACTGCGATGCCCTCTTTCAGACCCACGCCCGGAACCACGATCGAGTTCACGTCCGCGAGGTCCGCGACCGCGATGATCGCGTAGAGCGCGGGCACGATGACGTCGGCCCGGTCCGGCTTGAGCGCGTATTTCTCCGCGCGTTCGGCGGCCGACATCGCAGCGAGTTCGTCGCGCAGGGTTCTCGCTTTGCCCACGTCGATGGTGGGCAGGCCGCCCACCGCCGCCTCGAGCGGACAGAGCTGCGCCAGCGCGACGAGGTTGCCGCCCGAACCGACCACGTCGCTCCAGGGGCTGTCGCGCAGCACTTTGCGGTGGGGCGCGAGCAGGCGATCGACGTATTCGCGGATCAGGTGGTCCTGTCGGGTGTCGACCGGCGCGCCAGCGGTCAAGAACGCTTCGAGCAGACGCACCGTGCCGATGGGCAGGGAGACCACGAAGCCGCGCGTGTCGCCGGTCAGCTCACTCAGTTCGAGGCTGCCTCCCCCGAGATCCATGATGAGGCTGTGCCCTTCGAGGGGCAGGACGTCTTGCACCGCGAGTGCGACGAGGCGCGCTTCTTCGGCGCCGTCCACACTGCTCAGGGCGACGCCTGCTTCGTCGCGCACCCGGTTCACGAGCTCCTCGGCGTTCTTGGCGGAGCGTGCCGAGGCGGTCACGACCGCGCGGTAGTCGTCGACGTTGGCATCTTCCATGGCTGCCTTGAAGGCGCGCATGGCTTCGACGCATTGATCGATCGTGCCCAGATCCAGCCGCCCCGTCTGGAAGACGGAATGACCGAGCCGGACCGGCACCCGCATCGTTCGAAACGGGCGGACGCGGCCGGGTTCTTTGGCTTGCACGATGAGCAAACGCGAAGCGTTCGACCCGACGTCGATGGCGGCGAATCGTGCCACGGCCGCAGCCTACACTGCGGTTCGGTCAGACGACACCGCGCTGAACAGACCGCACTGCGGTTGGGTCAGACGACACTGCGCTTCGGTCGGACGACACTGCGCTTCGGTCGGACGACACTGCGCTTCGGTCGGACAACACTGCGCTTCGGTCAGACAACACCGCGGCGTACGCGGCACAGAAGCAGCAGCAGACCGAACCACATCAGCGGTGCGCCGCCGCTCGACCCAGTCGAACATCCTCCGCCCGCGTAGCCCGGAGCCTCCGGTGCGGCGTCCATGCCGCCGTCGGGGGGCACCGCGGCATCCACGCCGCCATCCACGCCCGCGTCCACACCGCCGTCCACGCCCGCATCCACCCCGGCGTCGGCATCCGGTTCGACGCGGCACCGCGCGTCGCAGCCGTCGCCGTCCGTGGTGTTGCCGTCGTCGCACGTCTCGCCCGCCACGCCGTTGAGCGTGTCGTCGCCGCACCGCGCCTCGGTGCAGTCGAGATCGCACGTCGCGCTCTCTCCGGCATCGTCGCAGTCCTCGCCGGCCGTCTCGTTGCGGATTCCGTCGCCGCATCGGGCGCTGGAGCAGTCGGCGTTGCATTCCGCCGACTCGCCGGAGTCGTCGCACGCTTCGCCCGCGGTCAGGTTGCGCAGTCCGTCTCCGCAGACGGCGCTCGTGCAGTCGAGGTCGCAGGTCGCGCTCTCGCCGGAGTCGTCGCAGTCTTCCCGCGCGTCCACGCGTCCGTTGCCGCAGCCCTCGACCGTGCACTCCGCCGAGCACCCGTCCCCGTCGTCTGTGTTGCTGTCGTCGCAGAGTTCGCCCGCGAGCGTGTTGAGGTCTCCGTCGCCGCACTCGGGTGCGGTGCAGTCGGCGTCGCACGTGGCGGTCTCCCGGCCATCGTCGCAGGTCTCGCCGGCCCGCTCGTTGACGTTGGCGTCCCCGCATTCGACGAGTGTGCAGTCGTCGTCGCAACGGCGGGTCTCTCGTCCCTCGTCGCAGATCTCTCCGCCGACCACCGCTCCGTCGCCGCAGATCTCCGCTTCGCAGAGTGCGGAGCAGCCGTCTCCGTCGACGTTGTTGCGGTCGTCGCAGGTCTCGCCCGCCGCCGCGTTCATGAGCCCATCGCCGCACCGCACCGGGGTGCAGTCCCGGTCGCAGTCGGCCGTCTCGCCTGCTTCGTCGCAGTCTTCGCCACTCGTCGTGTTGAGCACCCCGTCGCCGCACTCGGCGTCGGTGCAATCGATGTCGCACGTCGCCGACTCCCCGGCGTCGTCGCAGTCCTCGCAGCTGCCATCGACGGTGCCGTCGCCGCAGTTCGGAATGGCATCGGGGTCGAGCGGCACTTCCCACACGCCCGGTGTGCCGACGTTGCTGTCGGTCAGGAGCCTGGTCGTGACTTCGCTCGTGAGCGATCCAGGAAGCTGCACGGCGGTGAGGGTGTCGCCGTAGTCGACGCCGGCGACCGCCGGGAAGCAGGTGGTGCCGACCGTCGTCGGAGGGCAGATCCCGTTGGGGCCAGCGCCACTCGCGGTGCCGGCATGCCAGACGAGCGCTTCGTACCGGAACTGCAGCTCCGCCCCGTCGACGCCGCAGACCGTGGACGCCGTGAGAACCATCTGGAAGGTGTTGACCCGCGAGAACGAGGTGGTGGGCGAGGTCGCTCGGAAGTGCACCGTTTCGTGCCACGTCACCATGACGCGGTTGTTGGCAGGCTCGACGCAATAGAGCACGTCGCCTGGGTTGGCGGTGCCTCCGCGGGCCCGGAGGTCCACATCCGCGAAGAACGGCGCGATCGTCGGTTGGTCGAGGCCGGGGAACGCGTTCGGGGTGAAGCCGGTGAACGGGTCGCCAAAGGTCACGTTGCCGTTCGTGTTGATGAACATCTCGTCGTACTCGTCGCCTGCGAGCGAGAGCCCAGCGGGGAAGACCGCCGTCAGCGACACCTCGTGGCTGCCGTCGTCGAGGTCGCCGAACAGCGGATCGATCAGGGTCTCGGTGCCGGTGCACGGAAGGACAGGGGCTTGGGCGGTGGCGACGGCCTGCCAAGAGAAGCAGAGGGCGAGCGCGAGGACGGTTCGAGACACGGTTTCTCCTACGAAAGGTGGAGCCGGTCCCCGCTCACGGGTGCCGAAGCGGGCACGCGCGCGGCTCCCCCCCGTGGTAGCCCGATCTCAACGGGCCTGCCACACGCGTCGTGGGTGGGTGCGTCTGTTGCTGCGTCTGTCGCTGAGTCTGTCGCTGAGTCTGTCGCTGAGTCTGTCGCTGCGTCTGTCGCTGAGTCTGTCGCTGCGTCTGTCGTTGAGGCTGTCGCTGAGGCTGTCGCTGAGTCTGTCGCTGAGGCTGTCGCTGAGGCTGTCGCTGAGGCTGTCGCTGAGTCTGTCGCGGACGCAGTCCGACGCCGAAGCCGACGTCTCAGCCGACGCCGACGCCGACGCCGAAGCCGAAGCCGAAGCCGAAACTGAATCCGACGCCGAAGCCGAACCCGAAGCCGATGCCGACGCCGAATCCGAATCCGAAGCCGAATCCGAAGCCGAACCCGAAGCCGAAGCCGACGCCGAAGCCCGACGCCGATGCCGACGCCGAAGCCGACGCCGAAGCCGACGCCGACGCCGAACCCGAATCCGAACCGACGCCGAATCCCACGCCGACGTCGAAGCCGAGTGGACGACCTACACGAGCTGGAGGGGTTCGACGCCGGCGGCGAAGCGTTCGAAGACGATGAGGTCGACTTGGCTCTTGGCGCCGAGCTGTTCGAGGGTGCGTTTGATGTCGGACCACGAGAGGCCGCCGAGGCCCGCGCCGATCTGCGGCATGCCGATGCGACGCACGCCGTGCGCGTCCGCGTGTTCGACCATCGCCTGAAGCGAGGTGACTGTGGCGTCGAAGTCTGCTTTTCCCCGCCACGTCTTCTGGTTGCCGAGGTTGTAGACGGTGACCCCGTCCGCGGACCACGCGAAGACGTCGCCGAGCCCGAAGCGCCCGTCGCTGCAGCGCGCTTTGTACTCCTTGTACATCTTCGGGAACCGGGACTTGAACTGCACCGCGACGCCCTTGCCCATCGCGCCGGCGCAGTTGCACGCGTGCGCGAGGCCATCGAGGCCACGCTGGGCAAAGAGATCTCCTCGGACGAACTGAACTGGCATGTTGTGCTCCTTCTTACGCACTCTCGACGCGCAGCCCGCCCACATTGGGCAGCACCACGAATCCGGGTTCGGACGACGCGGACGCCACCGCTTCGAACGGGCGCTCGAGTTCGAACGTCGCGGCGGTCTGGCCGGTCTCGGCATCGACGAGATAGACGCACTCGTCGCTCGCGGGCCAAGCCACGTAGGCGCGCTTCGCATGTTGAAGCAGCGCGGGCACCGCGAGCGTTCGCGAGCTTGGGTAGTGGCCCGACTGCGCACTCCAGAGCGGCGCACCGTCGGAGAGCCGCAGGGCGTGCAACGAACCGTTGAGGTCCGGCAGATAGACGTTGCCCGAGAGATCGGGCGACGCATCGACCACGCCGCGGCCCACCGCGGGCGGCCACACGTCGCGCTCGCCCGCCTCCAACTCGACGCCGTCTTGTTGGGCGAGGTCTGTGAGATCCCGGGGCGGCACCTCGTACGACCAACGCAGTTCGCCTCCGGTCACGAACGCGGCGCGACCTGGCCCGAGGGTCGTGACGAGACACTTCGGGCCCGCGGCCATCACGCCGCCCCGCCCGAGCCGGATCGGCCAGCGCTGGCCACTCGCGATCTCGACTTCGGTCACGCCCATGCGGTCGCGGGTCCACGCGCGCGTGCCGTCGGGGCCGACCATGCCGCGCCCCCGGTCGAGCAGCCGGCTCTTGGCCACCGTGCCGTCGGACTGCGCGATCGGGAGCAGGACGAATCGACCGTTCTGCGCGGTCATCGCAAAGAAGGAGACTTGGTTGGCGAAGAGGCGACCGATGCGGCGCGCTTCCACCTCGGTGGACCAAGTGATCTCGCCGGTTGCGAGATCGCGCGACTCGAGTTGCCACGTGCCGTCGTCGAGCGCGCAGCTGCGCAGGACCGTGGTCGGTCCGGCGGCGAGGGAGCGAAAGCGCTGCGCGTCGGTGCGCGCCGGTTCACTCCAGCGCACCGCACCCGCCTCGACATCGAATGCGACCGTGGCGCCGGTCCTCGGATCGAACGCGACGCCGATCGTGCCCGCGGGCGTCTCGCGCAGGTGCGCGATCTCGAACCAGGCGCCTTCCAGTGCGGGGAACCGCCACGCGAGATCGAGCTTCATGCGCCCGGCACCAGCGAGGCGCGCAGGTCCGCGTCCATGCGAAAGAACGAGATCACCACCGCCTTGCGATAGCCGGGATCGTCCACCGCTTCCACGTCGATCGCGCCGCCGTAGCGATGCACCGCCGCCGCGACCAGCCCGAGCCCGCGGTCGATGCGCCGGTCGAAGATCACCGAGGGGTCGAGCGTCTCGGAGCTGGAGTCCAGCACTCGGATCCGCACCGTCTCGTCTCCGGTGGGTTCGAGGTCGATGTCCACGTCCAGGCGCAGGCGTCGCGGAGGGCCGTCGCGGCCGACGGCGAGGATGGCGTTGCGCACGATGTTCTTGAGCACGAGCACGAGATCGACGCGGAACACTTCGAGCACGATCGGTTCGTCCGGGCCGACCACCACGAGCTCGTCGAGGTCGACCCGGCTCGCGCTGTGTTCGCCCCGCACCGCATCGACGACCTCCCGCAACAGCTCCTCGTCGACCGAAGCGCGCACCAGTCCCCCGACCAACGACGACAACTTCGCGTCGAACGCGATGAGGGTGTCGTGGGCCTTGCCGAGTTTTCGAACCGCGCGCGCTCGGGCGGCACCGCTCCCCGACAGGCCGGGCTCGAGCGTGGCGATGGTCCGGATCGCGCGCCCGGCTTTCCGGAACGACGTGTCTCTCCGAAGATCGATCCGCGAACCGAGCGCGCGTTCGAACCCGACGAGGTGTCCTTCCCACGCTTGCTCGAGCGGCTGCCCGCCGAAGAGTCGGCCACGAAGAAACTCGAGCTGTTCGTCGTCGAGGGCATCGGACGCCAGCGCATCCTTCGCGGCGCCGATGCGGTGTTTGAGCAGTTCGTGGCGGAGCGACCCGATCAGGTACGCGACCGAGGGATGAAACTCCGGGCTTCGTTCGACCAGGCGCTGTAGCGACACCCCGCGTCCCGAGAGCCATCGGCTCAGCGCGGCGCCGGTGAGTGCGAGCATCAGGCCGACCAGCACGCCGCCGAGCGCGGCGAGCCAAGGTCCGTCGTCGGCTTCGGGTGGCGCGGCTGCGGTGGCGGGATCGCCTTCGGGCGGATCGAAGATGCCAGCCATCTGCGGGTCGAGATCCTGCAGCTCCGCCCGGGCGCGGTCCGACTCCTCCCCGCTCGGGAACGCGGCGAGGTACTTCGAATAGTACTCGGCCGAACGAAGCACGATGCCCTGATCTCGACACGCCCGCGCGAGTCGCAGGTAGTACGCCGGGTTCATCGGCGCGATCCGGGCCCCCGCCGCCAGCGACTCCCGCGCGCCTTCCTCCCCGTTTTCGAGCGCCTCGACCCCGGCCCGATAGCTCACGTCCGCCCGCTCGAGCAGCGCCAACGCCTCCCGCCCTTCGGGGGTGTCCGGGTCGAGCGACTGCCACTTCGTGTACGCCGTCAGCTGCCCCGCGCGCCACGCCGCCTCCGCCTCGCCCCACCCCACATGCGCCGGCCCCGCCCGCCCCTCACCGCACGCGGAGAAGAGAAGGGCGAGCGCAGCGAGCACGGCCAGGTTGCGCCCGCCGGAGTCCGCGAGCCCGGCCTTGCCCTTGCCCGATGTGTCCGCGAGCGCAGCGAGCCTACCCATCGCGACGGTCCGGATCGGCCTCGGCATCGGCCTCGGCATCGGCATCGGCATCGGCATCGGCATCGGCGTCGGGATCGGCATCGGCGTCGGCATCGGCTTCGGCTTCCGCATCGGCTTCCGCTTCCGCTTCCGAGTCCGCTTCCGCTTCCGCTTCCGCTCCCGCTTCCGCTTCCGAGTCCGCTTCCGCTACCGCTCCCGCTTCCGCTTCCCCGTCCCCGTCCCCGTCCCCGTCCCCGTCCGGCACCACCTTGCCCACGAACCGAATCACACCCGCCAGCACCACCCCGCCGATGAGCAGCCCGACCCACGCCGGGTAGAGCCCGAGCCCGACGCCGACTTCGCCCACCACCAGGCTGACGATGCCGACCGTCAGCGCGTAGGGCAGCTGCGTGCGCACGTGGTCCACGTGGTCGCAGCTGCTCGCCATCGAACTCATGATCGTGGTGTCCGAGATCGGCGAGCAGTGATCGCCCCAGACCGAGCCGGCGAGAATGGAGCTGATCGAACCGAGCACGATGTTCATGTCGTGCCCCCCGCCCGCGCTCTGCGTCAGTTCGTCCGCAAGCGGCACCACCAGCGGGAAGAGGATCGCCATCGTTCCCCACGAGGTGCCGGTCGCAAAACTGACCAGCGCAGCCACCAGGAACACCACCGCGGGCAAGAGCGCGGGCGGCAGGCCGTCGCCGATGAACGCCACGACGACGTCGGCGGTGTGCAGCTCCTTGCAGATCGCGCCGAGCGACCACGCGAGCACGAGGATCACGCACGCGAGCAACATCGCGCGCATGCCGGTGAGCCACGCTTCGAGCCCGCTGCTGAGTGTGAGCGCGCCACTCTTCATCGCCATGGCCAGAGCCGCGATGCCTCCGGCCGCGCTGGCCCAGAGGAGTGCATTGAGCGAGTTGGCGTTGCCAAAGATCGCGCGTGCGGTCGGTTCGATGCCCTCCTCCAGACACGCGGCGTGGCCGGTGGCGACCATTCCGGCGGTCGCCGCGAGCATGACCACCGCGATGGGCACGAGCGCGTTGGAGGCCACGGGTTGGGCGGTGAGCGTGACGTCGTCTTCGAACTCAGACGCAGGCGTCGCACCGTCGGCGATCAACTTGCCCGTGGTGCGCGCCCGGACCTCGGCGCGGCGCATCGGTCCGAAGTCCCGGCGGGACCAGACCAGCATCAACCCGAAGAGCAACATCAGCCACGGGTAGAACCGGTAGGGCAGGGTCTCGAGGAACGCCATGTACGGGTCCATCTCGATGCCGCGTTCGGCGAACTGCTCTCCGATGTAGCCGACCTCGACACCGATCCAGGAGGAGACCAGGGCGATGGATGCGACCGGCGCCGCGGTGGCGTCGACCAGAAACGCGAGCTTCTCTCGGCTGACCCGAAGTCGGTCGGTGATGGGGCGCATCGACGAGCCGACGAGCAGCGAGTTCGCGTAGTCGTCGAAGAAGATGACGATGCCGAGACCCCAAGCCGCGAGCTGGCCCCGTCGAGGATCGGTGGCGCGTTTGGTGACCCAAGCGGCGAGTCCGCGGCCGCCACCGGATCGGGTGATGAGCCCGATCATGCCGCCGAGCAGCAAGCTGAAGACGAGGATCGACGCGTGGTCGGCATCCGCGGCTGCGCCGACGGCGTACTGGTCGAGAGTGCGGAGCGCGCCGGTCAACGGGTTGAACCCCGCGACCACGAACGCACCGGCGAACACCCCGAGCGCGAGCGCGAGGACGACCTGCCGCAAGAGGAGCGCGAGCAGGATGGCCAGCAGTGGTGGCACGAGCGCGACCCACCCGGGGATGCCGCGAATGCTGCGTTCCGTGTGCCGCTCGCCGAGGTCGTCGTGGACCCGAAGTTCGAATGGGTACGCGCCGCTCTCGATGGCGACGTTCGTCTTGGTCGAAGCATCGAGCGCGACGCCCTCCATGGATTCGTCGCCGGCTCGGAGGGTCCAGCGGTCGCCTGCGTTCAGTCCGGTGAGGGTGACCTCGAACGACTCACCAGCGATCTGGATCGGTGCGCATTCGATGCCGAGCGGAGCCTCGGCTTCGGCCGGCTGCGCGTGCGCGACGCCAGTCGCGAGGAGCGCGAGCGCGAGCAGCGCGAAAGACCGCACGGCGGTTCCGGCAGGTGGACGTCGCAGAGAGAGAGCGCGTCGAGTGAACGGTGCAGACATTGGGCGTGTGCCCGACCAGGGGCGCCGGGTGGGCGACAGTCTGCCTCATCTCGCCGCTCCCGTGGCGAGAAGCCGAATCCGACGCGGATGCCGATGCCGCAGCCGAAGCCGAGGCCGAGGCCGAGGCCGATGCCGATGCCGACGCCGAAGCCGACGCCGATGCCGATGCCGAAGCCGAAGCCGATGCCGATGCCGAAGCCGATGCCGACGCCGAAGCCGATGCCGATGCCGACGCCGATGCCGATGGCGTGGCCGGTACCTTCGTTTGCGGCGTCGTGCTACGCGGCAGGGGTGGGGCCGGAGCGGGCTTCCGCGCGACCGATGACCGAGCCCACCGACGAGGACGCGCCAGCACCCGACTCGGCGCCGGACGAGACGCACCACGAGTCGACGGAGCGGCGGGCGAAGTACGAGAAGCAGCTCGCGCGCGGCACGCTGGTCAACGCGGCGGGGCTCGCGGGCAAACTCGTCTACCCGCTCCTCATCGTGGTCTTCACGAAGCTGTTCGGCGCGGAGGTCATGGGGACGTACTTGCTCGGTCTCACCGTCGCGGAGATCGGTTCCAGTCTCGTCGCGACCGGCTGGATGGATGCGGCCACCCTGTTCGCGAGCCCGCACGCCGAAGCCGCGGAGCAAGGCGGCTCCCGGGCGCCGATGAACCAGGTCGTCGGTCGGGCGCTCGGCTACGCGGTCTGGCTCGCGCTGATCCTCGCGGGGTTGGTGCAACTCGGCGGCGCGGCCCTCATCGGTGCGGTGTTCCCCGAGTACGGCGCGCTCTTGCCCGGCGTGTACGCAGTGGCGTGGGCGCTCGTGCCGATGGCGTTCGCGCAGGTGGTGACCTCCGCCGCCAAAGCGCACATGGCGATGGAGTGGGATGCGCTGCTGAACGGCTTGCGGCCCACCCTCCTGTTCGTGGCCGGCGTCGTGGCCTGGGCGATGGACACGGGGCTCACCGGTCTGTTCGTGAGCTACGCGGTGGCGATGGTGGGGCTCGCGCTCTTCGCCTGCATCCCGTTGAAGCGTCTGTTCGACGCGCGCGAGGTCGTGCGCACCGCGCTTCGCCCTGGCCTAGACCGCGGCATGATCGCGTTCGCGATTCCGCAGGGGCTCAACCACACCTTCTCGCTCTACATCACGCGGCTCGACACCATCATGCTCGCGGCGTTCGGGTTCGATCCCGCGCTGCTCGGCTGGTATGCGACCGCCGCATTTCTGACCAGCAACCTCCAGCAGGTCCGGATCGTGTTCAGCACCGCGCTCGCGCCATTGGTCGCGCGCCACCACCAGCGGGGCGAGGCCACCGATCTCACGGCGCTCTTGAGCAAGGTCTCGCGGTGGACCGCGACCTTGGCGATCTCGATCGTCATTCCGTTCGTCGTGCTGCGCGACGACTTGATGGGACTCATCGACGAACGCTACGCCGGAGGGCAGAGCGCGTTCGTTGTGGTGCTGGTGGTCGCGCCACTCATGAGTTGTCTGCTTGGGTTGGCAGGCAACTTTGTCGCCTACACGGGACACAGCCGCTGGAACCTGGCGAACAGTTTGCTCGTCGCGTTCCTGAACACCGGGCTGAACCTGTGGCTCATCCCGCGGTTCGGACTCATGGGCGCGGCCATCGCGACCGCAACCAGCGCTTCGCTCGTCATCCTGCTCCAGGTGGTCGAGCTCTGGAAACTGGAGGGGGTCGTTGTTCGGCTTCAGGCAGTCTGGCAGCCATGGCTCGCACTCGCCGCGATGGCGGTCGCCTTCGCGTTTCTCTGGGACCCCGCGTTTCGGTTCGACCTCGGCATGCGCGTCGGCGTGGGGCTGGGGCTCACCGTGGGGTTCGTCGGGCTGATGTTCGTGCTCGGGCACCCCGAGATCCGCCGACGGCGGGCTGGGTCCCTCGCGCCCAAACCCTGAAGTCTCGGGTGAATAGGGCGTGGGGACATTGGTCTCCATGGCTTGTCGGGATCGGCGGCCGCACTGGCCACCTGTACTGGCCACCTGGCCGATCGAGGGCTAGAAACCCCGACGGAAACAGGCGATACTCGTTGGCATGAGAACTGCTCTAACGACTGGCATGCGACGTTCGACCCTCAGTCTGATTCTGGTCCTCTCCGGTGCTTGCGCCGCCGACAGCGGCTCGCTGCTCGACGAAGCGTTCGACGAGACCGGCGTGGAAGGCCCCTTCGACATCATCGAAGACACCAAGTTCGACCTGGATGGCGACCGGGGTCCTCGGGTTCGTGACGGATCGTCGACCGAGGTCTGGGCGGCCACCCGCGAGTGGGACGCGACCGACGCCGCCGCCGGTGTGGCCTGGGGCGCCGACTCCGGACTCACCTGGGAGCAGAAGTTCGACGCCTGGGTCGCGAGCTTCGAGCGCGCCCCGCGCGCCACCGGCCACGGCGAGACCTTCCGCGTCCCGACGCCCTACGGCGACCGAGTGCTGGACTCTCCGCGCCTCGAATGCGCCGAAGTGGCGATGTTGCTCCGCGTCACCTTCGCCGCTTGGTACGAGCTGCCCTTCTACCTTCAGGGCTGGGACGCCTCGACCCGCCAGTCGATGTACGCGGGCCACTTCGGTTTCGTGGACTCCGAGGGCAACAACATCGGCCGCTTCCCGAGCTTCCGCACACGCTACGAAGACTACCGCGGCCGCTGGTCGGCCGGTGACGAGTGGCCCACCGACAGCCGCCTCCGCGGATACCACCTCGGCGACGACGACGAGAACGCGTTCCTCGAGCCGGGCGCGGGCGCGGGCGCGTACTTCGACGAGCTCTTCTTGAACAAGCGCGTCGGCTACTTCGCGCGCCTCATCCTCCTCTACTTCGGCAGCGCCAACCTCGCCGACGAAGCCAACATGTTCCACATCAAGTCGACGGCCACCTCGGCCGGCGACGTGCTGCTCGAGCGATGGCAGCGCCGCGGCATCGGCCACACCATCCCAGTGATGCGCGTCGACGAGCTCGTCCCCGGGCGCCTCCAAGTGACCGTCGCGAGCGGCTCGATGCCCCGCCGTCAGCCGGTGTGGGAAGACCCGGCCAGCGCCAAGCACAGCTTCACGCTTGCGGCCGCCGGCGGCGAAGGCAACGCCAGCGATGGCACCCCCTACGCCGAGCTCGGTGGCGGCATCCACCGCTGGCGCAGTGCCACCCGCGTGAGCGGCCGCTGGCGCAACATGGTCGCTGCCGCGGACCAGGACGACTACATCGACCCGGGCGACACCGCTGCGATCGCCGCCCGCCCGAACGAGTTCCGCACCGTGCTCGCGGACGTGCCGCCGGAAGAGCAGATCGAAGTCGCGCTCGAGCAGGTCGAAGCCGCCCGCATCCACCTGCGCAGCTACCCGGCCTCGTGCGCCGCCCGCATCCGCCGCGAGGACGCCTTCGCCCGTCTCTACCCGCTGACCGCCGACATCAACGGCTGGGACCAGGCGCGGACCGACGACGAGTACCGCCGCCTCGAAGACTACGTCTTCGCGGAGCTCGACTACGAAGTCTCCCGCACTTGCTGCTGGAACCGGAGCAACGCTGCCATGTACGAGATCATCATGGACCTCGCTGCCGTGGAGCAGTCCGCAGCGGAGATGGCCGGCATGTGCATGGCGCCGAGCGTCTTCCGCTCCGAGACCGATGGGTTCGCCCGCTGGGCCAACCACGCGAGCAGCATCGGCCGCGGCGCCGAGTGGAACGCCTGGAGCGAAGACGAAGCCTGCGCCCAGCGCGACGTTGCTGAAGACACCGTCTCGGACCGCGTCGTCACGGACTTCTGTTCGGTGGCCGTCGACCCGACCGATCCGGTCGACCCGACCGACCCGACCGATCCCGTCGACCCGCCCGATGCGTGCGACAGCTTCGGCCAGGACGACGACCGCGAGCACGCGCTCGAAGTCGTGGGCACGATGAACGCGAACATCTGCGCCGGCGACGACGACTGGTACTTCTTCCCGGACGGCGGCGAAGCGGTCATCGTGTTCAGCCACGCAGCCGGCGATCTCGACATGGAAGCGTTCGATGTCGAAGGCCGACGCCTCGGCAGCTCCACCTCGGTGGCCGATGAAGAACGCCTCGGCAACGGCGGCCCGTTCTTCGTGCGCGTCTACGGCTACTCGGGCGCCGAGAACAGCTACGCGATCCACGCGGAGTAAGAGCTTCTGCTGAAGCTCTCGGATCTGAGTACGGCGGACGACGCGAAGTCGTTCGCCGTTTCTCTGTTTGGGCCCGCCGTGCTCGAACTGCGTGGGCTCATCCACGTGACCGCGGTGTGGCCCCGTCCGGATGGGGTGCTGACCACCCTGCGCATCGGTCCGGACACGCCTCGAAGTCCGCACGACTTCTTCGCGCTCAACTTCGCGCGCGCCATCGCCGACGCGATCGTCGTGACAGGCAAAGTGCTGCGCGAGGAGCCGGAGCTCGAGTACACGCCCGCGGGGGAGGGCAGGGAGGCGCTCTTGGCGATGCGCGGCGACCGCCCGCCGCCCGAGCTCTGCGTGCTGACCTCGGGGCGTGGCCTCGATTTCGCGCATCCAGCCTTCCACGGATGGGCACGGCCGGTGGTGGTGACCTCAAAGGGCGCGCAGCTGCCCCCCGCGCCCGAACACGTCGCGGTGCGCCGGCTCGCGTCGCTCTCGGCGCTCGAGCTCGTGCGCGACTGCCAGCGGCGAGGCAGCGCGCGCGTCTCCCTGGAAGCCGGACCGAGCACCACGGTGCCACTGCATGAGGACAGGCACATCGATGCGCTCATGTTGTGTTCGTTCCTCGGCGAATCGTTGCCTCCCGGAGTGGAGGGCGGAGGCCTCGGGCGGTCGATCGACGTACGCCGCCGCTTGCGCCTCGAGTTTCGTCGCGACGTGTCGGAGCCCAGTGGCCCATGGTCGTTCGAATTGCTGGTCCGCTGAGTCTGGCGGCGTACGATCGGTCCAGATCGCTGTTGCGATGTGGTGCCGAACCAGGCGTCTGGGCGTGTAGACTCTGCGCCGTGCTGAACGTCGATGAGTTCGAGAGTGTCTTCCGGTCCGGGTGGAAGAAGAATTTCGTTCATGTCCCGCCGAGCGCCAAGCGGGTGTTGGTCGTGAGTGATCTCGAGGCCGATGCGCAGGAGGCGTACGTCCAGGCGTGCCGTGGGCTGTTGGAACCGCTCACCGAACGAGAGTCGCCCGAGTGGTCGTTCGCGCCGCACGGTCAGTGGAAAGGGGTCGAAGGGCTCCTGCGTCTGGTCGAAGAAGAACGACCCGATGTGATCGTCACGTACCGGAACTTGAACTCCGACGCATGGAAGTGGGCGTACAGCCTCGGGGTGTACCTCGGCGCGCTGACCCGCGGCACCGAGATCCCCGTGGTCGTCACCCCGAACCCGCACGCGTACCCCTCGCTCGAGTGGCAACACTCCAAGACCGACAGCGTCATGGTCCTCAACGACACGCTCGTGGGCGACGACGAACTCGTCAGCTGGGGCGCGCTCGTCACCCGAGAACAGGGAGAGCTCCATCTGTGCCACATGGAGCACGACGAGGTGTTCGACCGGTACATCGATGCGATCTCCAAGATCCCGGAGATCGACACGGACACTGCCCGAGAGACGATCCAGGCGCTGCTGATGAAAGAGCCGCGTGAGTACATCGCTTCTGCACGGGCGGCCCTTGAAGCCATCGCTGCGCCGTTGACCATCCACGAACACGTCCTCAGTGGGCACCGCGTGGCCGACTACCGGGCGCTCGTCGATGCGCACGAGGTCGACCTGGTCATCTTCCCCACCTTGGAGGAAGACCGCATCGCCCTGCACGGGGTGGCGTACTCCCTTTCGGTCGAGCTGGTCACCACGCCGCTGTTGATGGTCTGACGTTGCCGCCCGAACCCTCTCTCACGACGACCCTCGTTTTCGCCGCCATCCTGCTGGGCATGGTGGTGACCCTGGCGTTCGAAGAACGCATCCACGCGAAAAAGTCGCTCATCACCGGCCTCTACGCGGTGATCGCGCTCGCGTTCGGGCACGTGTTCGGGCTCTTGCCCTTCGGCGACATCACGAACGCGTTCGGCGAAACGCGCGAGATGCCGGTCTACATCCTCGGCATCGACTGGGGGGTCATCGCGATCATTCTCGGATCGAGTCTGTTCGTCGATGTGACCAGCAAGAGCGGGCTCTTCACCTACATCGCGATCAAGCTGACCAAACTCTCGCGTGGCGATCCCATGCTGCTGCTGCTCGCGTACGGCATGCTCACCGTCTTGTTCAGCGCGCTGCTGAACAACGTGACCGCGATGATCATCGTCGGCTCCCTCACGGCGGTGTCCCTCGAGAAGCTCGAGCAGCGCGAGCGGTTGCTCGGGTTCCTCCTCATCGAAGGCCTGCTGACCAACGTGGGCGGTCTGCTCACCCTGATCAGTTCGGTGCCGAACATCATCGTTGGACAGGCCGCGGGGATCAGCTTCGTCAGTTTCTTCGTCGTGGCCGGGCCGTACGTGCTGGTCGCGAGCCTCCTGACGCTGGCCCTCGGCGCGCGCATCTACGGGATCAAGCGTCTCAAGGATCCGACGCAGAAGGCGGAGGCCGCAGCGCGGGTGGGCAGCTTCGACGAACGCGACGGCATCGAGTCGGTGGGGTTCTTCTGGTTCTCCGCATCCATGCTGGTCCTCTTCATCGCGGCGATCGCGATGACCAGCGTGCTCGACTACCCGCTCGGCATGGGGTTCGTGGCGATGGCGTTCGGCATCGTGATGCTCCTTCGTTACAAAGGCAGCGTCGACCGGTTCTACCGTGCGCTCGACTGGGACCTGCTCCTCTTCTTCGCGTTTCTGTTCATCATCATCGACGTCATGGAGCACGCGCACGTCCTGGAACTCATCGGGGTCGGGCTGGGGCACGTGATCGCGCTCAACGACGTGCAGGACGGTCTTGGAACCGGTGCGACGCTTCTCTCAGCTGCGGGCTTCAGCGCCGTGACGGACAACATCCCGCTCTCGGCGATGCTCGCGAAGATCCTTCAAGGCATGGAGCCGCTCAGCGACCCGCGTCTGTGGTGGAGTGTGATCTTTGGCGCCAACCTGGGCGGCAACCTCACCCCGATCGGCTCGGCGAGCACGGTGGTCGCGGTCACGTTGATGCACAAGTACGAGCTGCGCATGGGCTTCATGCAGTTCGTCAAAGCCGCGTTCGTCTTCGCGATGGCGCAACTCGCGCTCGCCCTCGTCTACGTGCTCTGGGTCGTCCCGCTCCTGATGTAGCGGCGCGGGACCCGTCGAGTCGATTCGTGCTCAGCGGAGGACGAGCAGGGGGCCGGTCACGAAGCGGCGGACCACTTCGACCTGGCGGCTGCATCCGAGCTTGCCGAGGATGTGCTTGATGTGGGAGCGGACCGTCTCGAGTCCGAGATCGAGTTCGCCGGCGATCTGTCGGGCGCTCTTGCCAAGCGCGAGTTCCACGGCGACGCGGGCCTGGCCGTGGGTCAGATCGTAAAGGGTTTCGAACGCCTCGAGTTTGTCGGTCGCCCGCGGGACGCCGTCGTCGATCGCGACGATGACGCCTCCGCCCTCGATCTGGTCGCCGCACGCGACGAGACAGACACCGAGGGGCGGCAGTCCGTCGCGGGGGATCGAGAGACACAGGTATTCGACGCGGCCGAGCGCGATGTCGGTGATGCCGTCCTGAAGCTCGAGGTCGAGCTGGGCGTCGGTGGCCTCCAGCCCGCCCTCGAGTGCTCGATGGATGGCGGGGTCGTCGTGCAGCAGGTTCCTCAGCTGCGTGTTGGCCACGTAGATTTCTTGGTTGAGGACGATCCCCAACCCGAGTGGAACGCGTTCTACGATCTCACCAAACGCCCCGACGAGGCGGGTGAGGAGGCGGTTGCGGGTCTCGAGCCGTTCGAAGGTCCGAAGGAGCTCTCCAACGTCGGTTTCGAGATCCACGCCGAGATCGGTGAGACGGAGCCGCCATTGCTCCGCGGATGTCGGCCGGGAGCTGACGTGCACCCCGGAGATGTCCTTGGTCTGAGCACCCGACGTCTCAACAGGAGCATCGGAAAGTTCCAGCTCGGCGGATGAGTTGTCGTTCGGCATGTCTGCATACTGACCCCTAAGCCTCCCCAAAACCAGTGGTGGCGTGGCGATTGGCCGCGCCTGCCCGACTTGGGGGTAGAACAAAGTGGTATACCCCCCGGATGGGGACAGGTGCCGGAGAGTGTCCTAGTGGGCCCCTGGACCCAGCAGATCTTCCAACGCGTCACGCCCCACTCGGTTGCTTCCGTCGAGCCCGTGGATGTCCCCCTGGCTCAGGTCGATCCGGGGGGCGAAGATGGCCTCGTGGAATGCGTTGACGGCAGATTGTACAAAGATATCAAGTGGTTCGTCGGTGCGAGGGGTTTGGGTCACGCACCCGAGCGCGTTGCCCGAACCCCCTTGCAAACAGACCTCCACCGACGCCGCCGAACCGCGCACCGACAGCTCGAGACCCACGTCTCCAACATCGAACCGAGGGGAGCGGGAGAGGGCATCCGCGACGTCCCGCGTGGAGTCGTCCCCCTCGACTCTCACCCGAATGGGTAGTGCGATTTCTAGCCTCCGAAACACGCCTGGGTCCTTCGCGAGCGCACGTTCGAAGGCTGGGAGGGCCGATTCGACCCCCGTCTGTGCCGCCATCGCGACCGCGCGCACCGCGTCGGTTCGCGCCTGGAGCAGGGCCTCTCCAGGGCCAAATCCTTCCCGCGCCCGGGTGGCGAGCTCCTCCGCGCGGGCTTCGTCGCCGCGGACCAGAGCCGCTTCGGCAGCGACCGCGTCGTAGTACGGGGCGGCGCCTTCTCGTTCATCCTGGCGATCTGCGCGGCGCAGGGCTTCGAGCATCACACCGGCCCCCGCGATCTGAACCAACTCTCCGAGCAACCACGGCGGGGTGACGGCGCTGCTCGAAGTGCCGAGCTTGCAGGTGCCGATCAACCGGTCCTCCTCCGCCAGCAACCGCACCGCTTGTCGGCCACTCATCCATCCTTCGAACCGCCCACGCCACGCCTCCGCGTGCGCCATGGCGCGGGTGGTGAATCCGAGGGCACTGCTCTGCTCGATCGTGGTCTCTGCGACGACACGCCGAGCGCGTCGGTCGAGCAACGCGATGATGGCGCGGTCCTGCGCGGGATCACGGCTGTTGTGTCCCCGCCGATCGGGCGCGACGAGCGCCTTGTCGGTGATCTCGAGTGCGTCCGCCGCGCGGCCCACCACGAGGAAGAACGCCGCGAGGGCACGACGGCCTTCGTTGAGATCGGAATCGCGCACGTGGGGCGGGCGCTGGGCCCGGTACGGATTCACCCGCCGCAGCGCGTCGAGTGCCTCCGGAAAACGCGCCCCGCGGGTGTAGAGTTCGGCGAGCTCGAGCCAGGGGTTGACGTACCACGCGGGTGGGGCGCGGGTGGCTTCGAGCAAGACCTCTTCCGCTTCGGCGAGTCGGAACGCGGCGCGCGCGGCTTCGGCGAAGTTGGTGAGGTCGACGGCATTTGGTTCGCCGGGCGTGACACGGGCGTGGTCGAGCGCGCGCCGACAGGCGTCGTAGCTCGCCGAGTCGTTGCCCGCCTCGAACTCCACGGCGCACAACGCGTTCAGCGAGATCTCGAGTTGGCGTGGGTCGCCGGTCTCGATCCCGGCACGGGCGGCGCTGCGCGCATCGTCGAAGCGCCCGAGTTTCATCAGCGCCCACGCCGTCTCCGCGACGACGTCTGGATCGTAGAGGACGTTGTACTCCTCGATCAGTGCGAGGCGCTCGCGGTGGTTTTCGAGGTCGCCCTGGGTGGCGGCCATCTCACGCAAGATGCGGGCATGCCACCGCCACGCCTCACGCGGTGGGTTGTCGTGCCGGCGTACGAACAACCGGAGTGCTTCGCGCTCGTGGTAGAGGGCCCGCGGAAAACTCGCCTCGGCGTAGTGGTAGACGTAGCCGAGGACGAAGTGCGCGATGTACGAGGTGGCATCGGCTTGCAGTGCGGTCTCTGCCGCCTCCCGCGCTTCGATCAGATGATCGGCGCGCACCAGCGCCCACGCGCGCAGCTCCTGGGGGGTGCCCGGCGCGCCGGGTTCGGGCACCGCGAGCGCCGCGATCGCGGCTTCGTCGATCGGCGTCGGCGGTGGACGGGGCGTGGGCCGGGGCGCTTTCGCCGGCGCCTCTTGGTCGGGGCTGCTTCGGTCGGCTCCGAGCGGGTCCGTTTCGAGTGGTTCGGCCGTGGCCTCCTGCGCTTCGCCGCTGGCCCGAACGCCGAAGGCGGCGGCCGCCAGCCCGGTCGCGATCGCAAGACAGAGGACGCGCGCCGATCCGTTCACCGTTTCAAACTCGCCCGCGCCAGCCGTTCGAGTTGCGGGGCCATGGCGTCGCGCACGACCGCCATCGGGTCTTCGCTGCCTGGCGCGAGCTCCAGACGGTGCGGGAAGATGCGCGGTGCGAGCGCTTCAAGATCCTCCGGGCCGACGTAGTCGCGTCCTCGGATGAGTGCCCGAGCTTGCAGTGCGGGCATGGCGAGCACGAGCGACCGGGTGGATGCGCCCTGGAGCACGCGCGGGTCGGATCGGAGTGCGCGTGCCGTGTCGACCAGCGCTTCTTTCACGATCGGCGCAAGGTTGACTTCGGCGCGCACCGCGGCGCGGGCGTCCATGACTTCCTGGCGGGTCGCACCGGGGAGGGCTTCGGCCTGTTTCAGGGTCGGAACCGGATAGGCGTCGAGCACCTCGAGCTCCGCGTCGCGTTCGATGTGGGTCATCTGGATCTTGAAGAGGAAGCGATCGAGCTGCGGCGTAGGCAGCGGGTACGTTCCGGCGAGATCGACGGGGTTCTGGGTCGCGATGACGAAGAAGAAGTCGTCGAGCGGATGCGTCTTCTCGTCGGCGGTGATCTGCTTCTCGCCCATCGCCTCGAGCATCGCCGACTGCACCTTTGGCGAGGTTCGGTTGATCTCATCCGCGAGCACGATGTGCGCGAAGAGCGGACCAGGGCGGAAGTCGAACCGCGAGGCCTCGAGGTCGAACACGTTCGTACCGGTGATGTCGCTCGGCAGCAGGTCGGGCGTGAACTGGATGCGCCGGAAACTCGCGATGGTCACTCCGTCGATCACCAGCGGCGGGTCCTGCACGATCGACGAACCGAGCGCGCGCGCCAGCGTGGTCTTGCCCGAGCCCGGAAAGTCCTCGAGCAAGACGTGCCCGTCGGCGATGAGCGCGACCAACACGAGTTCGATGACTTCCTCTCGACCGAGCACGGCGGCGCGCAGTCGGTGCGAGAGGCGCGTGACCACGCTGTGCGCCTGTTCCAATGCATCGCCCTCAGGACGGCCGTCGGTGGTCTCGGACTCTTGTGGCATCGCTTCCATGATCAATCCTGTTCCATCTTCATCGTGCATCCAACGTGCATGGCCCGGGCCGTGCGGTGAGTCATCGCGAGAACATCCACGACCACGGGGTGAGCCAACCGAGCGCGCGACGCCACCAGGGAAAGCGCTGCTCGAGTTCGCGCTGGATCTGCGCCGCTTGCCGCTCCAGTTCGGTCGGCGGCCGTCGGCTACCAAAGGCCGCGCCCACGTGTCCCGCGGTCAGGGGACCGAAGGTGGGTGCGACCTCGCGAACTCTTCGCGCGAACGCTTCGCGGCTCTCTCCGCGTCGTCTTCGAATCGCGAGGTCGCTGAGCCGGTCCAGCGACGCGCGGTAGACCACCCGGGGTCGGGCAGCCGGCGGCGCGAACG
Source organism: Deltaproteobacteria bacterium (assembly GCA_034670305.1). Lineage (GTDB taxonomy): Bacteria > Myxococcota_A > Polyangia > Polyangiales > Houyiibacteriaceae > JAXMNT01. Next base: position 37,204 of record JAXMNT010000019.1, on the reverse strand, counting down.
CGGGCGCGAGCCGGCGCCAGATCTTCACGCCGAACAGCAGGAAGAACGCGAGCACGGCCAGTGGCAGCGAGACCAGGAGCAGCCACCACGCAGCGCCCCGCGCCGCCGCGACGAATGCGGGGAGCGGGTCGTCTTCTTCCGGCGGCACGTTCTCCAAACCGCGCGCGAGCTCTCCGAGCAGCCGCTGCAAGTCGGCGTCCGGTGGCGGGCCCGGGGGCGAGATGACGGTGGCGGGGGAGACATCGGCGATGACCCAGCCGATTCCGTCGATGTACACCTCCGGCCACGCATGCGACGCATCGCCGGCGACGAGCAGGGCGGAGCCGCCTGCTCGGTTGGACTCTTCGATCGCGTAGCCGGTGGCGACGCGCGCGGGCAGTCCGCTCGCGCGGAACAGGTACGTCGCCGCGTGGGCAAAGTGCACGCAGTAGCCAGTGATGTCGCCGAAGAGAAAATCGGCCGTGGGATCTTCGGCCGACGCGTGCCGACTCTGGAGCGAGTACGTGCCGCGGCGACCGAGCCAACTGGTGATCGCGGCGATGCGTGCCGCGGGGCTCTCGCGAAGATGTTCGGGGAGCTCGTCGGCCACGATGCGGTTGGCCAGGTCCGCGTACCGTGGATCGTCGGGGGCGCGGGTGTAGTGGGCCCAGTCTTCGGGCGACCAGTCGGCGTTGCCTGCGTCGCGATCGACCATCGAAGCGAAGTCGGCGGTGAGCACCGCGGAGGTCACGCGGTACACGCGCCGGAACCGGTTGGGGTCTGGGTTGCGCGCCGGGGTGAAGGTGACCGGAGACTCGAGCCCGAACGGACGGGTGTGGTCTGCGAGGAGCGCCACGGTGGTGTCGACCGACGCCCGGAATGCATTGAGGTCCGGGGCGCCCGCGACGTCGGTCCGGCGCACAGGGAAATCGCGCGCGACGTCGTCGTCGGAGGCCGCGTCGACGGCGGTCACCAGCCGCTGGCCGTTGTACTGGCTGAACGCGCCCTGGCGTAGGTAGTAGACGCCGGTCGGCGCGTGGTAGTCGTCGTGAAAGAGCACGACCGCCACCGGGACCCGGTCGCTCGAGGTGTCGAGGTCGTCGCGAAACTCGAGCTCGTCGTCGTTCTGTGGCTCCTGGGATTCCGACCCTTGTCCGTCCTGCGGTTGGCCTTCGGCTTCCTGCGGATCGCCCTCGCCTTCACCGTCTTCGGGACGCAGACCGAGGCCCATGCCGCCCGGCGGCGGTTCGGGGAGTTTCATGGCGCCCCCGACGCCGAGAAACAGAAAGAGCAGCAGGGCCACCGCGCCGAGATGCAGGAGCGCCCGACCTGGGTGGGTCTCCCCAAGCAGCAAGAGGACCACCACCGCGGTGCCGACCGCGCCGACACCAAGGAAGAAGTGGGTGGGATCCCCTCCGGCAGCGATGATCGAGTCGGCGAGTTCGAACGGGCGGTTGATGGCGCCATGCCGGTGCGCGACCACCAGCTGCGCGAACGCGAGCCCGATCGCGCCGACCTCGAGCGCCGCGAAGCCGGAGCGCCGCAGGGAGAAACTGCGCAGCGTCAGACTCACCGCGCTGACGCCCATGAAGAAGGAGAGCGAGTCGCCGAGGCGGAGCGCCGCCGCCGGGCCCAAGCTCGGCGCAAGCCAGAGCGTGTCGACCGCGAACCAGCGCGCGCCCACCGCCAGCGCGAACGTCAACGCACCCATCAGCGCGATGGCGGGAAGTCGGAGTGGGGTGCGTGCGATGCGCGGGGCGATCGCTGCACCGAACAATCCGCCGAACGCAGCAGAGAGCACCGCGCCGCCGCCCGCGAGCGGAAACGCGAACACCCCGCCCGCGATGAAATGGGCGAGCGCCCGCAACGAAGTCGAGAACCACGTGGAGGGCGGACGCTCGGGCGCCTCTGTGCGCGGGTGCTCTGCGGGTTCGGTCGCGCTCATGCGGCCGCTCGCTTGGCCTGGGACGGCTTGACCGTGACCGCGCGCCGATGCGCTTCTCCGAGCGCGCGACCGGTGCGGCGATCCACCACGAGCACCGGTCCCCGCGTCGCGTGGAGGCTGGTGAGGACGGTTTCGAGCGCCGTGGCCGAGGAGGCTTCCTCGGCGGGCGGGCGCGAGAACATCGAGCGCCACCAAGGCCAGCGACGGGGTTCGGCGAGTCCGTCGACCGCCACCACGAGGCGCACCCGGCCCGGCCGCCGTTTGCACGCGTGCACGACCAAAGGCAGCCACGCGCCCGGTTCCGGCGGCACGAAGAGCACGATGGATGCGGGTCCTCGGGTTTCTTCCGCGGCGAGGAATCGTTCGAGTCCAACGGCCCCTGCGGCGCGGTGGGCCACCGAGGACACGATCATCTCCCGCGCAGCCGCCACGGAGGTCGCGGGCTGACCTGGCGACGCGCCATCTGCGCCGAACGCCCAGTCGTCTCCGAACGCTGCCGACTCGATGGCGACCCGCGCGGCGGCGGCCGAAGCGGAGTCACCGCTTCCGGCGACGAGGTAGGCGACCGTCCGGTGGGCGCGGGAGAGGGCGCGTTCGGGCAGACGCACGACGAGCTTCCGAGTCCGCGCGAACACTTTCCAGTGAATGAAGCGGGCCGGGTCGCCCGGCGCGTACCGGCGAAGTTCGAGCCGATCTCCGTTGGCCACCCCGAGTGGATGCGGCCAGTCGTCGCCGCCGCTCGTCGCGAGCAACGAAGGCAGGTGCTTGAGCGCGCCTTTGTGGGGGAGGGTGGTCGTCACCTCTTCGCTCGTGTGGCGCAGGCCGAGGCGGGCCAGCCCGAACACGTCTTCGACGACGATGCGTCGGCGCAGATGCGTGCGTCGTCCTCGGAGGTGTGCGGTCACGTCCTCTCGAAGCAGTCCGTCGATTTGTCGCGGACGGACCTCGAGGGCGGCCGGTGATTCGGCCATCCACCGCACCCGAACGAGCGGAAGCCACGCGCGACGACGCAGTTGGAAACGGGTGCGCCGCGGCTGGTGCGTCTCGAGGGCGAGCTCCACCCGCTCGGTGGGCAAGCGCCGCAGGTCGCGCCCGATCCAGAGGGCGGTGAGCACGACGGCGATGCTCGACAGGATCGCGAGTGCCGCGGCGCCGTAGCCGACCACCAGCAGCACCAGGTCCAGCCGCGCGTACGCGAAATGCACCAGCGCCACCGCCGCCGCGACCGCGAGCCCGAGACCGAGCGGTGTCCACGGAAACCAATCGGCGACCCGACGCGCGCCGCGCCGAAGACGGCTTCTCCAGCCGCCGGATGCTCCTTCGGTCGCCGCGGCCGCACCGACTCCAGTGCCTGCAGCGGCGCCGTCTGCCACGGGTTCCTGCACGGAGGGTGGACGCTCGACGGGCCCCCGAGGTTCCCGGGCTGAGGTGTTTTCCGACGGCAAGGCGGAGAGCATGCCAATCCCTGCCCCGCTCCGCAGCCCCCAAACGCGGTTTGGCGCGCCTTCGAGGGGGCTAAGGGGGTCTTGTGGCGGTGCCATTCGACAGAACCGCCGCGAAGGTTCAATATCGCGGGGTGGAAAGCCCACCCACGCCCACCATTCTCGTGGTCGAAGACGAGCCTTCGATGCGGCAGCTGCTCCTGCGGCTCCTCACGAAGGCGGGGTTCGATGTCCGGGTCTCCGCGACGGTGCGCGCTGCATTGCCCCACATCGTCCACGTGGACTTGATGGTGCTGGACTATCGACTCCCGGACGGCACCGGTGCGGACGTCGTTCGAGCCGCGCTCGTCGAACGTGGCGTGGACGCGCCGCCCGCCATCCTGCTGACGGGCACGCCCGAGGACGTGGTCCCTCACGAGCGGCCCCTGTTCGCCGAGATTCGAACCAAGCCTTGCCGGCTCGGCGAAGTGCGGGATCTCGCGCGGGCCCTCTTGGCGAACCGGCGCCAACGCACGAAGTCTGGTGTCGAGGTCGCGGTCGGGCACGAGGTCTCGGACACCGTCGAGCGTGAGGGTCGAGGCTGACCCTTTGCCCGCATGACGCTCGAAGACGATCTGCGCCGTAGCAACGAGGCTTTCTACCGCGCCTTTCGCGACCGCGACGCCGTCGCCATGGAGAGGGTCTGGGCGGAGAGCGCACCGGTTGCGTGCATGCACCCGGGCATGCCGGCGATCGTCGGGCGGGATGAAGTCATCCGGAGCTGGCGCGGCATCCTGCGGCACCCCCACGCGCCCCGCATCGCGTGTTCGGCGGTGGAGGTACACGTGCTCGGCACGTCGGCGTTCGTGACCTGCCTCGAGGGCAACGAAGGCAAACCACCGCGGCTCATCGCCACGAACGTTTTCACGATGGAGGATGGGCACTGGCGGCTCGTGCACCATCAAGCGGGGCCGCTCTCACCGGTGGCCCAGCCGACGCGAGCGCCCGAGCCCGGCACCGACGACCCGTATCAGCTCAACTGAGCACCACTCTCCAACGGTTCGCTTGCTCTACCGCGGGGCAGCCGACTAAGGTCCGCGCGATGCCGATTCGCGATCTCGGGTATCGGCCCTACGAGGGCAAGCGCCTGCCGCCCTCCAACAACACCTGGGTGATGTTGCGGCATGGCCTCGGCCGCGCGTGGGGATCCTGGCTCGTGAAGGTCTCCGGCTTCCTGTGCTGGGTGCCGCCGCTGATCATGGGCGCCTACATCGGCATCCACTACATGGCGAACAACAGCATGTCGAACAACGGGCTCGGCGGCGTCGTCGAACCCCTCGACGGCGGCGACCTGCTGCACAGCCTCTACGGATGGCAGTTGTGGCTGTTCGGCTTGATGATCTCGCTCGGCGCCGGGGCGAGCGCCATCTCCGAAGACTTCACCCACCGCGCGTTCCAGTTCTACTTCGCGAAGCCGGTCACCCCGACGCAGTACCTGCTCGGCCGCATCATGGCGGTGGCGATCTGGGTCTTCTCGATCCTGTTTCTGCCCGGCTTTCTTCTCACGCTTCTGCTGGTCGGGACCGCGACGCCGGAGATGCGTTTCGAGTCGCTCGGACTGATGCTGCCGGCATTTCTGCACGCGGTGATCATCGCGACGACGGTGTCCGTGGGGTCGGTGGGGATCTCCTCGCTCTCGAAGAGCCGCGCCCTGACGATGAGCGCCTGGATGCTGCTCTTTCTCGTGCCCTGGGTGCTCGCGGCGATCGTCAACGAGGTCGGTGACTGGCCCTGGCTCAAACTGGTCTCGCTGCCGGCGCTCTTGGCCGTTGTCGGCGACACCTTGTTCAAGGTCACCCGCGAAGACGCGCTGCGCTGGTACCACGCGCTCCCGATCCTCGCCGGGTTCGTCGCGCTCACGTTGCAGGTGGCCCGCGCGCGCCTGCGTGGCGCGGAGGTGATCACATGACCGACTCGACCGGAACCGGCGAGCACGAAGTCAGCATCCGCGCGGTGCGTCTGTCGAAGTGGTACGGCCGCATCGCGGCGCTCCAAGACGTGTCGCTGCACCTCGGGCCCGGCGTCTGGGGACTGCTCGGACCGAACGGTTCGGGCAAGACCACCTTCCTTCAGCTCGCGGCCGGTCAGTTGCGGCCGGCGCTCGGCGAGATCCTGGTCTGTGGAGAGCGCCCGTTCGGCAACCCGAAGGCGCTTCGGCGGATCGGCCTGTGTCCGGAAGCCGATGCGCTCTACGACGAGTTGACCGGGCTCGAGTTCGTCTCGTTGATGGCGGAGCTCAGCGGCTTCTCGAAGAAGGAAGCGGTCGAACGCGCCGCGTCGAGTTTGGACGCGTTCGGACTCGTCGACGCGAAGGACCGGCGGATCGGCGGGTACAGCCGCGGCATGCGACAGCGCGCCAAACTCGCGCAATGCGTGGTGCATGATCCGGACGTGATCCTCCTGGACGAACCGCTCACGGGCACCGACCCGGCCTCGCGTCATCGGATCCTGGAAGAGGTCAAGCGGCGCGCCGAAGCGGGCGCGGTGGTGTTGTTCTCGACCCACGTGCTCCCAGAGATCGAAGCGCTCACCGATCGGGTGCTCCTGATCGCGCGCGGGCAGCTTGTCGCGCAGGGGCACATGCACGAGATCCGCGGGCTGCTCGAGGAGCACCCGCACCACGTGCGCGTGTACTGCCCGGAGCCACGCAAGCTCGCCGCGCTGGTCCTGGACGTCGAAGGCATCGTGGCGGTGTCCTTTGCCGCGGGTGCGGTCGAACTGATGACCTACGATCCGGAAGCGACCTATCAAATCGTTGCCGAGAAGGTCGTGGAGCACGGGCTCGAGATCGAGTCGATCACGAGCCCCGACGCCAACCTGGAAGCGCTGTTCCACTACTTGGTCGAACGCAGCACCGCGGGCGCAGGCACCGGCATGGACGCCGGTGTCGGTCGGGCCCGCGGCGGCAGCGCGCACGCACCCCCGGCCGCCGCGGTTGCCCAAGGCGCGGCACCGGGCGGGTACCAACCGCAAGCCACGCCGGGCGGGTCGTCGTCGTGACCGAGACCGCACGAAGGGCTGGACCGCCGCCGGTACCTGGGATCGGCACCGGTGTGTCGGTGGTGTTCCGCATGCAGCTGCGGCGCCTGATTCGCGGACGCAAACTTCGACTCGGCGCCGTGTCCTGTGCGCTGGTCGTGTTCGCGGTCGTCGCGGCACGCTACGCGAGCGAGCGGGACGTGGGCGCGGACCGCTCGATCGAACTCGCCTCCGAAGCGATCGCCGAGGGATTCAGCTGGGGCTTCTTCAAGCTCCTCGCCTTCCTCCTGCCGTTCCTCTTCACGAGCGCCGCCATCTCCGAAGAAGTCGAGAACCGAACGTTCTCCTACCTCGCCGCGCGGCCCATCGGCCGTTTCGCGATCGCACTCGGCAAGTTCGGCGCCGGCGCGGTGCTGGCGGTCGGCCTCATCGTGTCGAGCGGCCTCGTCTTGCACATCGTCGGGTACGCCACCGAACCAAGCGCGATGTTCGAGGCGTTTCCAGAGACGTTGCGAACCCTCGGTGCACTGTCGCTACTCACCGTGTTCTATTGCGCGATCTGTATGCTCTGGGGCGCCCTGACCCCCGACGCGAGCGGCGTCATCGCTGGCATGTACCTCGGCATCCTCGAGTTCTGTTGCAGCTTTCTCCCCGGGTACTTCCGGTGCGTCTCCATGAACTACGTCGCGCGACAGATCGCCGGCTACGAGCCGAAAGGGCTTCTGCCCGAGACCGCGCCGGAGATCGCGCCGGTGATCGGCGTCAGCGTGATTCTCGGACTGACCCTCTTTGTCGTGTTCTTCGCCTGCCTCGCCGTGCGCGGCAGCGAATACCGCTTCGCCAAGGCGTAGGTGAAAGCCACGGCTGTCTGACCGCGGGTTCGTCCTCGGGTGAGGACGCCACCGGTCTGATAGTCTCCTCTCGACTTGGGGGGGCGTGATGGATCGACGGTACGCGTGGGTGGTGCTTGGACTGGTGGCGTTGAGCACCGGGTTGACCGGGTTGAGCACTGGGTGCGGAGACGACAGCTCGGCCGTAGACGGCGGGGGCGCCGATGGCGCGATGAGCTGCACCACCGTCGACGAATGCGACGACGGGCTCTTCTGCAACGGCATGGAGCAGTGTGCGCCAGGCGCCGAAGAAGCCGACGGCTTCGGCTGTGTGCGCGGCGCGCCGCCGTGTCTCGAAGGCCAGCGCTGCGACGAAGGCGCGGACGAGTGCACCGCTCAGTGCGACGTGATCGCGGACGCGGACGGGGACGGCGTCGACGCCATCGCCTGTGGCGGCGCGGACTGCGACGACACCAACCCCAGCCGCTTCCCGGGCAACACCGAGGTGTGCGACGCGGCGAACGTGGACGAAGACTGCGACCCGACGACCTTCGGAGACCGCGACGCCGATGGCGATGGGTTCGTCAGCGACGTGTGCTGCAACGAAGGCGCGACGGGGCTGAACTGCGGCGACGACTGCAGCGACGAACGACGCGACATGCGGCCGGGCTTCGCCGAGACCTGCGACTTCCTCGACAACGACTGCGACGGACTCACCGACGAAGGCGCGTCCGTGCCCGGCTTCCGGGACATGGACCACGACCTGCATGGCGACCCGTCGATGCCGATCACCTCGTGTCCCGGCACCCGGGAGTTCTCGACCGTGAACGACGACTGCGACGACGACGACCCGGAAGTGCACGGCGCGCAACTCGAGATCTGTGACAGCAAGGACAACGACTGCGACAGCCTGATCGACGAAGCCCCCGCGGCGGTCACCTGGTACGTGGACGAAGACGGGGACCGCTTCGGCGCGGACTCCGATCGCACCATCGTCAGCTGCGAACCCATCCCGGACTACTCGCTCCGCTCGAGCGACTGCGACGACATGGACGGCGAACGCAACCCCGCGGCGCGCGAACGCTGCAACGCGATCGACGACGACTGCGACGGACGGGCCGACTTCATGATCGCGCCCGGCAACTTCGAAGACGACGACGGCGACGGTTTCCCGGACCGCACCTGCGGCGGCAACGACTGCGACGACGCCGACCCGACCGTCTACCCAGGCGCGCCCGAGCTGTGCGACGGCAAAGACAACGACTGCGACGGCGTCACGGACGGCGACGACGCGATGGCGCAGTGGTACCTCGATCTGGACGGCGACGGATTCGGCGACGAGACCATGCCCGCCATCGAGAGTTGCGAGCCGCAGCCCGCGCGCATTCCTCGCGGCGGCGACTGCGACGACAGCGACGCGAGCATTCATCCCGGCGCGGCGGACCGCTGCGACGGGGTCGACCAGGACTGCGACACCGCCATCGACGAGAACTCGGTGCGCTTCGCCTACTACGTCGACACCGACGGAGACGGTTTCGGACTCAGCGATGGTCCCATCGTGTTCTTGTGCCGCGACATGGCCGGGCGCGCCCGCAACCCCGGCGACTGTGACGACGGCGCGAACACGACCTTCCCAGGCGCTCCGGAGCTCTGCGACCTCAACGACAACGATTGCGACGAGGCCGTCGACGAAGAGGCGCCGCAAACGTACTACCCAGACAGTGACGGTGACGGCGTCGGCGGGTCGGTGGGCGCGATCGAGACCTGTGATCCCGGTCCCGGCTTCTCGCTCGAAACCGGCGACTGCGACGACTCGGATCCGCAGCGCGCCCCCGGGTTCACCGAAGACTGCGATCTCATCGACAACGACTGCGATTCCACCGTCGACGAGATGGCGGACGCGGATTGCACCGCGCCGAACGCGACGGGCACCTGCACGGCGGGCGCCTGTTCTATCGACATGTGCACCGCCGGGTTCTTCGACTGCGACACTCGGTTCGATTCCGGCTGCGAGGTGCGCACGGACACCAGCCCTGGACACTGCGGTGGTTGCGGCAACGTCTGCGGTGTCGGCGACACCTGTGGACGCGGCACCCTCGGCATGTGCGATGAGTCTGGCGTCGCACAGCTCGTGGCGGGCGACGACCACACCCTGCTGCTCCGGGAGACCGGGGGGCTGCTCGGTTGGGGCTCCAACTCGGCCGACCAGCTGGGCCTCGGTTCGAACGTCATCCCCGCACCGACCGTCATCGGAACCTATGTGGGCGTCTCAGCCGCCAACTTCCACTCGTGCGCGATCCGTCCCGACCGCCGACTCATGTGCTGGGGCAACAACGGCAACGCACGGCTCGGTGATGGCACGACCGCCAACCGGGCGGCGCCGGTGCCCATCGCCATCGACGAGGTCGATCAGGTCGCGGCCGCGCAAGAGAACACGTGCGTCCTCCGGGGCGGCGAGGTGTTCTGCTGGGGGCAAGGACTCTACGGCGTGCTGGGCACTGGCGTCGTCGGCGCCTCACGACGCACGGCACCTGGGCCGGCGGTTGGAGGCATCACCGACGCCACTGCGATCACCGCGGGTCGCAGCACGTACTGCGCCCTGCGGCCGCTCGGCGGGGGTGGCAACCGGGTCCAGTGCTGGGGGCGCAACCAATCGGGTCAGCTCGGACGCGGTCATCTTGGCACCGGCGACGCAACGGCCACGCCGGAGGATGTGATCGGGCTGCCCTCCGACGTCGTGGCGCTCTCGACCGGGATGTCCGACCACTTCTGCGCCGTGCACGCGAGCGGCCAGGTGCGCTGCTGGGGCAGCTCCGACAGCGGCGCCCTCGCCAACGGCGACACCGCCGACTCAGCGGCGTACAGCACGCCGGTCCTCATGCGAGACGGCACGGGCGACATCAACGATGGCGTCGAGGTCTGCGTCTCGGACAACAACAGCTGCGTGCTCCGGAGCACCGGCGTCGCAGGCCAGTTCTCGGTCTGGTGCACGGGCAGGGACAGCGGTGGCCAGCTCGCGGACGGCAACATGACCACCAACGCGGTGGCGGTGCTGCAGGCGGCGCTGGATGGTGGCGCGCCCATCGTCGACGCAACGCACCTCGCGTGTGGCAGCCGCTCAGGCACAGGTCACGTTTGCGTCCGCCGTGCGGACGGCCGGGTGATGTGCTGGGGCACCGATCTCAACGGTCAGATCGGCGATGGGTTGCCCCTCGGCGGCAACCACACGCCCCCGACCGAGGTGGTGGGCTACTAGAACCTCCGACGGTGTCACGGCCTCGGGGTAGGGTGTCGCTTCGATGTCCAAGGAGGATGGAATGAAGCTCGGTTGTTTTTCGGTGAGTCTCGCGGTGAAGGATCTCGCCGCGTCGATGGTGTTCTACAAGGCGCTCGGCTTCGAGCCGGTGGCCGGTGACCCAGAGCAGAACTTCGTCATCCTGCAGAACGGCACGACCAAGATCGGTCTGTTCCAAGGCATGTTCGAAGACAACTTGCTGACCTTCAATCCGGGCTGGTCCGAGAACGCGGAGCCGCTCGACGAGTTCACCGACGTCCGGGACCTGAAAGCCCAACTCGCGGAAGCAGGCATCGAAGCCGAGAGCGCGCCGATCGAATCCGACAAGGGTCCTGGCCACTTCGTGATCAAGGATCCCGACGGCAACCACATCCTGTTCGACCAACACGTCTGAGGAGGGCGCGGACGAACCACGGACACGGCCACGGGAACCGCGCATCCTGTCCTGTCCTCGGCTTCGGCTTCGGCGTCGGGTTCGGGGTCGGCTTCGGGGTCGGCTCCGGCTTCGGCTTCGGCTTCGGGGTCGGCTTCGGCTTCGGCTTCGGCTTCGGCTTCGGCTTCGGGGTCGGCATCGGCTTCGGCTTCGGCGTCGGCTTCGGCTTCGGCGTCGGCGTCGGGTTCGGCATCGGCATCGGCATCGGCTTCGGGGTCGGCATCGGCTTCGGCTTCGGCATCGGCATCGGCCGTCGGCATCGGCTTCAGATTCGGATTGGGCACCGGCTGCTACGTGTTTCGCTGCCCCTCCGCCAAACATCGCTTGCGCCCCCATGCCCCCGTGCCCAGAGTCCTCCGGCATGGCTTACCCCAACATCGCCTACGGAACCCCGCGCAAGTTGCCGAAAGCGAGCGACCTTCCGGGCCGCGTGGTGGTGCTCGACGTGGCATTCGCGTCGCGGGCCGGCGGGGCGAGTTTCGAGAAGGTCACGCTGCCGTTCATCACGGCGCTCGGCAACCGGCTCGCGATGTGGGTCGATCACCACGACCACGACAAACATGTGGACTACGCGGACGACCCACGCTTCGTGCTGCACACCAAGGCCGAACACGGGGCATGTCCCGAGATCATCACGCCAGAGATGGTGGAGCGCGCGGGCGCGATCGACACCATCTGCTGCCACGTCGACTTCGACGGTCTCTGCAGCGCGGCCAAGTGGATCCGTGCCGGCGTGGAGCCCTACGAAGGTGCGGACGCGGACGCGCATGCGATCGACACCCGGCTCGGCAAACCGAGCGAACGCGCCCTGTGGCTCGACCGAGCGCTCCGCGCGCAGCCACGCGACGACGGCCTCAAAGGCCTCTTGGTCCGCTACCTGGTCGAAGGCGGTACGGACCGCGCGCTCTTCGAACAACTGCAGACCGCGGCCCGTCCGCTGGTCGCGATGGAGAACGAAGCCAAACGGCTCGCGACCCGCTACGAGATCCGGGGCGACGTCGCCATCTGTGACGCGCGGGTGCGGGAACATCGGTACGACAAGACTGCGCTGCTCTTGCTCGGACAGGAGCTCGCGACCATCTCGCTGGTCCACGACGAGAGCAGCGTGACGGTCGCCGCGCGCTTCGACAGCGGGATCGACTTGGTCGAGAAGCTGGGACTCGACGGCGGCATGCCGACGCGCGTGAGTGTCGCCGCGAAGAAGCTGGACGAAGTCTTGCTCGCGCTCGGCGCTGCGTAGCCGGAGCCGAAGCCGACTCCGAATCCGAATCCGAATCCGAAGCCGACTCCGAAGCCGACTCCGAAGCCGACGCCGAAGCCGACGCCGACGCCGACGCAGACGCCGAAGCCGATGCCGAATCCGACGCCGACTCTGACCCTTTCAGCGGGCGAACGTCATCGAGAACTCGAGGGTCCGTGGCGGGGGTGGCGGGAGCTGCCAGTGCCGTGCGGCCTGGGTGAGGCATTCTTGGACGGCGGGGGCGCCCGTGGTGTCGCGGCCGACGCGGGTGGAGGCGACGCGGCCGTCGGGCAGGAGCATGAAGGCCATCAGGATGCTGCCGCTGAAGCCAGGGGCTTCGGCGTCTCCGCGATCGAAACACAGCTGCACGTGGCGGCCGTACTGCGACGCGACCAAGCGGCGCGCCTGAGGTCCATACGCCGCGGAAGAGGTCGGCGTGCTGCCACTGCCACTGCCACTGCCACTGCCACTGCCGCTGCCGCTGCCACTGCCACTGCCACTGGTGCTGCCGCCACTGCCGGTGCCGGTGCCGCTGCCGCTGCCACTGCCACTGCCACTGCCACTGCCACTGCCACTGCCGCTGCCACTGCCACTGCCACTGCCGCTTCCGCTGCTTCCGTTCCAGGGCGCGGGCACGGCCGCCATCGATGGCGCCGCCTGCATCCACGGCTCGGGCACCTCCGCCCGCATTCGCGCGGCCCGCATCCGGGGTGTCGCTGGCGCCACCATGTCGGTCTCGGGCGCATCCGCTTCCGGGGGCGGCGGTACGAGCCCGGCTGGTGGTTCGAAGTCGACCGGCTCGTCGAGTTCGTCGCTCGCGACCGCGATCACGACCGGGGCGCCTTCGTCGGCGGGCCCGTGGGTGACGACTTCGGTGTACAGAAGCAGACGGGCGACGACGCCCACGGCGAGCAGCACCCCGGCGACCAGCGCCACCATCGTCCAGACCCGCCACGCCGGCACCACGCCGATGCCCGCGAGCGTCGCTTCGGAGGGCCCGTTGTGGGTCGACGCGGACATCGCCGAGAGATCGGGCGCCGTCATGTCCGGGCGGGTGACGCCTTCGACCACCGGCTCGCCACACTGGCTGCAGAACTTGGCTGCCTCGCCGTGGGCGCGGCCGCAGGAGGAACACTGCACGCGCGCACCGTAGCGTAAGGACCCGGTCGCGGCGATTGGCTACTCTCCGCGGGTGCGACTTTTGTGCAGCCTGCTTCTGGTCGGAGTGTGCGGGTGCGGCGACGACGCGGCGCCCGACGACGCGTCTGCGCCCGACGCCAGCACCGACGCCACCACCGACGCTGTGGTGGTGGACGCGTTCCGGCCCGATGCCGGTACGGACACCGGGCTGTTCTTCGACGCCGGTCCGGATCCCACCGGCTGCGAACTGCTGGAAGACGCCGGCGCGATGGATGGCGGCATGCGCGACGCAGGCCCAGTCGACTTCGAGCCACCGCCTCCGATCCCGCCCGCGCTCGCCGGTCCCGGCGGGCCGGCGCGCACGTTCACGGAAGACGAGCTCCGCACCGCGTGCGCGCACCTCGACGGCGGCGAGCGCGACCGCGACCACCACAACACCGTCTTCATGTTGGACGGCTACCTCTGGATGCCGTGGGCGCACGAAGGCGGCGTCGGTGGCATCTCCGTGTTCGAGTTCGACGATCCCTGCGCGCCGGTGCCCGTCGCCACGGTCGTGCACGACGACATGCGCGAGACCCACGCCGCCGGCTACACGTGGCTCCCGAACCTCGAGGGCGAGCTCCGACGCTACATGGTCGTGACCTCGCTCACCGGCATCCAGTTCTGGGACGTCACCGATCCGGCCGCGCCGGCGATGGTCACCGACATGCCGCTGCCCGGCGTCGTGTACCCCGACAGCTACGCGCGGGTCGTGATGAGCACGTTCTGGCAGGCGCCCTACGTGTTCGTCGGCGCGTCCGACAACGGGATCTTCGTGGTCGATGCGACGCATCCCGAAGCGCCCGAGCTCGTGACCCAGTTCGAACCGCGCCCGAAGTTCCGCGTAGGCGGCGTGCATGCGATCGGCACGCGGTTGTATGTGTTTCCGAGCGAAGGCACCCGCTCGGCGATCGTCGACATCGCGGATCCACGCAACCCGCGCGCGTTGCCGGGCGCGAGCTGGCGAACGGACGACGGCACCGTCGACCGGCTCGGTCGGCCGCGGGTGCAGAGCGCCTACTTCGCGCACGTCAGCGGCTACCGCGCGTTCTATGCGCGCAACCTCCTGGGCGGCGGGCTGATGATCTACGACACCACCGACCCGACCCGCGCGACGCTCGAGAGCTACTGGCAGGCGATCGATGTGCCGGCCAACGGCGGCTACGTGTTCGTCAAAGAAGACGAAGCCTTCGTCGGCCTCAGCAACCACGGCGTCGTGCTCGACATCTCCGATCGAACCGCGCCCTCACGCACCGCCCGGATCGATCACGTGGGCGACGTGGACACCTTGGTGCCGGTGGGCAACGTGATCGCCGTCAGCGTCGACGACGACGCGGTGCCCGATCAAGCGACCGCGGTCCAGCCCTGGGCGCGCACGCCCGACCGGCAGGCGCCGCGCATCAACATGGTGGTCCCTTTGGATGGAGACACGAACGTCGCGCTCAGCGCGCGCGTCGGCATGACCTTCAACGAACCCTACGACGCGGCCACGCTGCACCCGGGTTCGGTGTACGTGCGCCCGATCGACGACGCCGACCGGCCCATCGGACCACCGATCGACGCGCTCCTCTCCGGACAGGAAGGGGTGGTCAACGCGCACCCTCGAAGCCCACTCGCGCCCGACACCCGCTACGAGGTGGTCGTGCCTGCCGGTGGCGTGCAGGACGTCTCCGGCAACGCGACCGCAGAGGTTTTTCGCTCCACGTTCCGCACGGCACGGTGTGACTGAGTTTCGGAGACCGCCCGTCCCGCGGCGCGTGCGACTTGGGTTTCGGGTGTGGCTGTGGGTGCCATGGCTCGTGTTCGCGTGCGGAGGCGACGACGCCAGCGCACCGGATGCGGGCGATGGCGCGTTGGATGCGGGCATGGACGCGCCGGCGCCGGACACGAACCCGGCAGGCGGTCTCGACGGTCCGGCGTTTCCGGTCGTGGACGAAGAGGCGTGTTACCGCACCGGGCTCTTCGCCGACTCGTACGAGTTCTTCTGGGGCGACGGCTCGAGCGACACCGTGCCGGCCGCAGAGGCGTGCCACAGGTGGACCGTGCCCGGCTCGTACGCGATCGGCGTGCGGGCGGGCGCGCGCAGCGCGACCAGGAGCATCACCGCGGTGCTGCGTCCGGCCGAGCAGGCGCCCACCCGGTCTTCCCCGATCGCGTACGACGCGGCGCGGGATCGGATCTGGGCGGTCACCACCGACGCCGACCAAGTGGTGGTCGTAGACGCGACGACCCGGACCCGAGCGGCGCTCCTCGAAACCTGCGACGGGCCCCGCACGGTGGCCGTCCGAGCCGACGAGGTGGCGGTGATCTGCGAAGACGAAGACGTCGTGCGGCGGTTCGACGCGGTGACCTTCGAGCGCCGAGGCGACGTGGTGCTTCCACCCGGTTCCCGCGCGTACGGCCTCGTCGCGAACCCGGATGGCAGCGCGTACGCGGCATCGTTGCGGGACGCCGGGCGGGTCGTGTTCTTCCTCGACGAGATCACCGACGAGGTCGCGGTGGACGATCCGCGCGCGCTCGCATGGAGCGATGCAGGCGTGCTGCTCGTGACCCGCTGGCGGGCGCAGCAGAATGGCGCCTCGGTGTACGTGCTGGACGTGTCGGGGGACCCCGTCCTGTCCCGCGAGGTCTTGCTCCCAAGGCAAGAAGGCCTCGACAGCGACACCGACAACAGCGGCGTGCCGTCCTTCCTCGATGCGATGGCCTTCACCCCGGACGGGTTCCGGGTCGCGCTCGGCGCACTGAAGGCGAACGTCGTGACGGGTCTGCACCGCACCGGGACCGAGCTCACCTCCCAGACCACCGCGCGGGCCGTGTTCGTCGAACTCTTGCCCGGCGACCGGCTCGACTACGAAGAGAGCAGTCGGTTCTCCTTCGACGACCTCGACTACGCCTCGGCGATCGTGAGCAGTGCGATCGGCGACCGGCTCTACCTCTCGATGATGGGCGCTCAGCGCGTGGTCGTGCTCGAGGCGTACACCTTCGACATCGTCGGCTCGATCGCGAACGTCGGTCAGGGCGTGCGCGGTCTGGCGCTCGACGGCGGCGGCCACCTCTGGGTGCACGCGGATCTCTCTCGGGCGCTGCACGTGTACGACGTGTCCGAGCTGAGCGCGGAGCCGGTGCGACTGGCATCGATTGCCACCGTCGACGACGAACCGCTCTCGCCCGAAGTGTTGCAGGGCAAACGTCTGTTTCACGCGAGCGCCGACCCACGCATCAGCCGCACCAGCTACTTGAGCTGCGCGAGCTGTCATCTCGATGCCCAGAGCGATGGGCTGACCTGGGACTTCACCCAGCGCGGCGAAGGACTGCGCAACACCGTGGCGCTGCGCGGTCGCGGCGGGGTCGCGCACGGTCCGGTGCACTGGACCGGCAACTTCGACGAGGTCCAAGACTTCGAGAACGACATCCGCGCCGGCCAAGGCGGCACGGGGCTGCTCTCGGACGCCGACTTCACGGCCAC
This sequence comes from Deltaproteobacteria bacterium, assembly GCA_034670305.1. Classification (GTDB taxonomy): domain Bacteria; phylum Myxococcota_A; class Polyangia; order Polyangiales; family Houyiibacteriaceae; genus JAXMNT01. Next base: position 20,377 of record JAXMNT010000019.1, on the reverse strand, counting down.
GATGCACCCGCTCGGCGCACCCAAAGCCGGCCGGTCTGCAGACCTCGATGCGTTGGCTGCCTACGTGTCGAGCCTGACCACCTTCGGGCGCAGCCCAGTGCGCGGCGAAGACGGCTTCGATGTCCGGCGCGCGCGTGGTGGCGAAGTGTTCACTGCTGCGGGCTGCGCGGATTGTCACAGCGGGTCGCGGTACACCGACAGCGCCCTCGATGTGCGGCACGACGTGGGCACCGCGGGTCTCGGCAGCGGTGCGCGCCTCGGCGGTGCACTCGACGGGTTCGACACCCCGACGCTTCGCGGGCTGTGGTCGAGCGCGCCCTACCTGCACGACGGCAGCGCGGCCACGCTGCGGCACGTGCTGACCACACGCAACGCAGGGGACGCCCATGGGTCGACCTCGGCGCTGACCGAACCCGACCTCGCCGCGCTCGAGACGTTCCTCCTGTCCCTGGACGACGAAGCGCCGTAGTTTCCTGGCGGTGGATGAGTTTCGGCCGAGGGTCGCGGAGCAAAGCGCCTACCACGGGTTGCTCTTCGCGATCTTGATCCCGGTCGCGACCCTGCCGATCGTCTGGGGCGTCGCGATCTGGGCCCACCGCAGGGCCCGCGTCACTGGCTCGCGCAGTTGGGCCCGTCGGCTGCTCGGCTTGGCGCTCGTCGACACCCTCGTCGGCGCGGCGGTGTTGGTCGCGCTCTACGCGCCGCCGGCAGCTGCCACCACCACACGCGCCGAGCGCCCGGTCGTCGCTGCGGCCGAACGCGCAGGCGCGCATGGGCTCTTCGAACCGCGCCACGCACGCGACGCTGCGACCTGCTTTGCCGACGCGGCACCCGAGTTCGACTGGCGCACGTTGGTCTTCTTCGGCGCCGCGTTGCTGCTCGCATCGGGGCTCGGCCGAGTGGTTCGCCGGCGCGGCGGTTCAGCGCGTTCGGTTTTGCGGCTGTTGGGTGGTGGCGCGCTCGTGTTGGCTGGATCGTTCGTGGTCGCTGCGCTGGTCCGGAGCGCGCTCTGCACCGCTTGTGGCGGCCACGCGCCGGGCACGTTGATCGTCGCGCAGCTCGCCCAGGCACTGACGCTCGTGGCGGGTGGCTATTGGCTCTCGCGCGACCTGCGGGAACCCTCGAAGATGCCGCTCGGTCGAGGCCTCGGCCTCACCTACCTCTACGCGCTCACCTGGGCGCCGAGGGCGCTCGCGCTCGCGCTCGTGGTCGCACGGATCGAAGCCTCCCTTGGCCCGCTCCACATCGCTGGTCTTCCGGACGGGGGCGCCGTGCTGCTCCCTATGCAAATGGCCGGTCCGCTCTCGCACCTGCTCGGCGCCGAGCTCGGCGTGGTCGGTGGCGTGCTCGTGCTCCTCGCCGGCGGTCTGCTCGGACCGCTCGGCGAAGAACTGCTCTTCCGCGGCGCGCTCGTGACCTGGCTCCATCGCTTCTTCTCCAAACCCGCCGCCATCGGGTTCGGCAGCGCCTTGTTCGCGCTGCTCCACGTCCAGCACGGCGCCGCGATGGTGGTGCCCTTCGTGATGGGCGTGGTGTTCGGCTGGTCCAGGCTCGCCACCGGCTCGGTCTGGCCCGCCATCGCCGTCCACGCGACCTTCAACACCGCGAGCATCGCGTTGAACGTCTTGCTCTGAGCTCGGCGAAGCCGAAGCCGAAGCCGACGCCGAAGCCGAAGCCGAAGCCGACGCCGAACCCGATGCCGAAGCCGAAGCCGACGCCGAAGCCGATGCCGAAGCCGACGCCGAAGCCGAAGCCGACGCCGAAGCCGATGCCGAAGCCGATGCCGACGCCGACGCCGACGCCTGCCGATGCCGATACCGGTGCCGATGCGGTGCTCATGCCGTCGGCGAAACCCGGGTCGGCGGCCCGGCGTGGGGCAAAGCACTTCGCGCCTGGGCTGGTCCGTGCTAATCCGCCGCGCATGCTCCGAATCGGTGACGACTGGGCCTTTGAGATCGACGAACAACGCTCGAAGATCGTGCTGACACCCCGCGGGGTCTGGTCGCTCGAGATCGTGTGCGAGCGCACCGAGGTTGCGGTCCTCGGCGGTGCCACCGAGAACTTCACGCCCAAGCTCACGATCGACAACCTGCACTTCGATGGCGAGGACTGGCGCCAGATGGTCGGCTTCGAGATCGAGCAGGAGGGTGCGTGGCGGGGCGAGGCGGATCCGGAAGCCAACCTCTTCGTCGTGCAGAACGGCGAGATCTATCAGTCGAAGCTCCGCATCGTCGCGCAAGAGGGCACCTCGCTGCGGGTGGAACTCGAAGGCATCTGTGACGTCTTCTTCGACGACGGGCACGACACCGACGTGGCGCTCAACATCAGCGCGTCGGTCCGTTTCGATGGGGTTCGATTTCGGTTTCGCGCCGAAGGCGTCGACAGCCGGGTCCCGGATCGAAAAGCGATCGAACTCTTGAGCCAATACCTCGACCCAGAGGTGTTCGCGGCACCCGAGATCAGCAAGCGTGGCGACGCGGGCAGCTTCACGGCGTTCTTCGCACCGGTCGATCCGGATGCGATGGACGATGAGCCGCTGGACGAGCCCGAGGACGAGCCCGACGAGGACGTGGATCCCGAGACCGCGCTGTTGCGTCAGAGCGCGGCGGAGTTGCTGGTGGGTCTCGTGAAACAAGAGTGGCTTGAGCTCGAAGAGGGCGGCGCGAAGACGTTGGTCGCGGACCTCGTCGATGTGCTCGAAGAGGGTGGTCGTGGCACCGAGCGGGCGGGCCGGCTCGTGGACTGGTTGCTCGAGCGGGACGAGGTGGTGGATGTGCATTGCACGGACGACCAGCTCGCGGCCGTGCTCGACAAGTGGTGGTAGCCGGTGGTCCGCATCTGTTTCGTCTGCCTCGGCAACATCTGTCGCTCGCCGACGGCCGAAGGCGTCATGCGGGGGTTGCTCGCCGACGCCGGCTGCGAAGACCAAGTGGAGATCGACAGCGCGGGCACGAGCGCACACCACGTCGGTGAGTCGCCGGACCGCCGCTCGACGAAACATGCGAAGCGGCGCGGCGTGATCCTCGAAGGCGCGTCTCGCCAGTTCGTCGTCTCCGACTTCGGGCGCTTCGAGTACATCGTGGCGATGGACCGCAGCAACCTGCAGCGGCTTCGAGCGATGGCACCGAACGACGCAGCCCGCGCGCGCGTCGTCTTGCTGCGGGACTTCGATCCCGAGAGCCCCGATGGCTCCGAGGTGCCCGACCCCTACTACGGCGGAGACGCGGGTTTCGAAGAAGTGCTCGACGTCTGCGAAGCCGGTTGCCGCGGACTGCTCGAGACCTTGCGCGCGCGGAACGAACTCTGAGTCTTCCGGGCGCAGTCCAAGCGGAGCTCGACGCGGCGTTGCCCTCGCCGGTGGTGCGGGCGACGCGGGTCTCGGGCGGCGACATTCACGACGCGTACGGCTGCACCCTGGCGGACGGGACGAAGGTCTTCGTGAAGACCAACCCGCGACCGAGCGAGGGTATGTTCGACGCCGAAGCACGCGGGCTGAAGTGGCTCGCCGATGCATCGGCGCTGCGGGTGCCGAGGGTGCTCGCGGCGACTGAGCGGTTGCTCGCGCTCGAGTGGGTCGAGCCGCAACGGGGCAGCGCGCTCGCCGACGAACGTTTGGGCCGTGGCCTGGCGGCGTTGCATGCTGTCGTGCCTCCCGGGTTCGGTCTCGATCACGACAACTTCATCGCCACGCTGCCCCAACCGAATCTGCATCGGACGGACCAGGTGGGAGGCTGGGCGGGGTTCTATCGAACCCACCGAATCCAACCGATGATCGACCGGGCTGGCATGTTGCTCGGCGCGAAGTTGCGCGCGCGCCTCGACCGGTTGCTGGACCGGTTGCCCGCACTCTTCTCGGACGAGGAGCCGCCCGCACGGCTGCACGGAGACCTGTGGGGTGGCAACCGAATGACCGCCGCGAACGACGAACCGGTGGTGTTCGACCCGGCCGTCTACGGTGGCCACCGGGAGATGGACCTCGCGATGATGAAACTCTTCGGCGGATTCAGCGCGCGGGTCTTCGACGCGTACGACGAAGTCGCGCCGCCGAGGGCTGGGCGCGCGGGGCGGGTGGCGATCTGTCAGCTCTACCCGCTCCTGGTCCACGTGAACCTGTTCGGCGCGGGCTACGTGGGACAGGTCGAGCGCGTGGTGGAGGCGTACGAGTAGTCGACTCAGGGCGACGACTCAGGGCGCCGGCGCCGAAGCCGAGGCCGAAGCCGAGGCCGATGCCGATGCCGCTGCCGACGCCGATGCCGACGCGGAAGCCGATGCGGAAGCCGATGCCGATGCCGACGCGGAAGCCGACGCCGAAGCCGGTGCCGCCTCCGCCGGGATCCCGAACGGGCGACTCGACGCACCGGTTCGGCGGCACATGCCGTGGGGGCTGGGGTTTGCTATGACGGGAGCGATGTTCGTCAGCCGTTGCGCTTTCATTGTTCTGTTCGCCTCATCGAGCGCCTTCGGGTGCGACGACGGCGAGGCCTCGCCCGCGGGGGAATCGGAGGCCGCTGCCGCCGCGGGGGCGCACATGGCGCTCGGAGAGGCGGTGGACCCACCCTTTGCGGTCGCGGGTTCGCTCGAGGGACTGATGTTGACCTGGTTCGACGACGAGGGGCCGCATTCGGCCGCGAACCGGGACGAGATTCCCGAAGCGCACCGAGACCGGGTGCGGGTGGATTCGCTGCAGCTGCCGCCAGAACAGCGGGACGGGGAACATGTCTTCGTCGCGGATCTGCGGACCGCGGGTTCCGACGGCAAGTTCGGTGTGCGCCGCTACACCCGCGAGTCCTTCGACGCGCTCGTCGACGAAGCGACTGGACACGGCCAAGAAGCCGAAGCCGCGACCACGGTCGCGAGCGTCGCGGGCTCCGACGTCATCGTGTACGGCACCTCATGGTGCGGCGCGTGCCGCAGCGCCGCCCAATGGCTGAGCCAGAACAACATCCCGTTCGAAGAGAAGAACGTCGAACGCGACCCGGGTGCGCTCGCCGAGATGCAGCGGAAGGCCCGGGCCGCCGGCATCCAGCCGAGCGGCGTGCCCGTCATCGACGCCCGCGGAACGATGCTCATCGGCTTCGACGCCCGGGCGCTGCAACGCGCCCTCGAGACCCGCACGCTGTAGACGGCAGAAAACCCAAGTCGGCGTCGGTGTGCTCGGAGTCGGTTCTCTTCGTCGGGGCGACGGCCTCCGCGACCGCCGAGGGCTCCAGAGACTCTCGATGGCAGCGGTTCAGTTCGAGCGGGGGGCGTACCGCGTGCGGAGCTCGGCCAGCTTTTCATCGCACTGCGGGCGCAGGTCCCGCACCCGGTCCAGCGCTTCGGTGGACTCGCGGAGCGCGGCCTCCACTTCCGCCGCCGCATCGGCGCCGCGCTCTTCCGGCGGCGCGCCCTCCATCGCTTCCAGAAGTCGTCGGGCGTCCGCGCCACGGACTTCGGCGGTCGCCATGGCGTCGTGCATGCCGCCGCAGAGATCCCGCACGGCGAGCACCCGCTCGGAGCCGAAGGGCATGCGGAGCAGTGCGGCGACCCGATCGCTGCGGGAACCGAGGTCGATCTCGTCCATGCCCTCGAGGCGGTCGAGGAGCAGCCGTGCTTCGTTCTCCTCTGCGTCGCCGCCGCAGCCAGCGCTGGCGCCCCCAATGCAGATTGCGACGACGAGGCCAAGTCCGGTCGCGCGTGCGATCGCGTTCCAAGGGCGGGACATCCGAGACGCAGGGAGCAGACGCATGGCCCCCATGTAGCAGTCCATCCACGATGCGCACCAGCCCGACGCCCACCGCCGTGCTTGCAACCGGTTGCGGCTTGCCGTAGCTGGGAGTCGTGCGCGCGCTTCCACTGCTCCTCCTTCTCTGCACGCTCTGCGCGTGCGGGGGTACCCAGACGCCGGCACCCGCGGCGGCCCTCGCGCCGCCGATCGACGCCGAGCCATCCACCAGTGTCGAGGTCATCGAGGTGCGGCTCATGGTCATCGCGTGGGAAGGGGCCGAAGGTGCGGGTGCTTTGATCCAACGGTCCGAGGACAACGCGCGACAGCGCGCAGAGACCGTCGCCGGGCTGGCGCGGCAAAACGACGCCAACTTCATGGAGTTGGCGCGCACCTACGGAGACCGAGAAGCCGAGACCCGTCGCATGGAGCGCGGCGATCCCGATGTGGATCCTCGACTGCTTCGCGCCGCGTTCGAACTCCCGGTGGGCCGTGCGAGTCAGGCGATCCGCACGCCGCGCGGCTACACGATTCTCGAGCGTCGCCCCGACCCCGATGTGCGCCCCGCCGAGATCGGTGCCCGACACATCCTCGTCTCGTACATGGGTGCACGGAGCGCAACCGACGCGATCCAGCGCACCCAAGCGGAGGCGCTCACCCTGGCGACCCGCATCTCGCTCGACGCGCAGGGTGGCGCGCCCTGGGCACGTCTTCACGCCGAGCATTCCGATGAGACCAACGGCCCCGAAGGCGGTGACCTCGGGGTGTTCGGCCGCGGTCAGATGGTGCCGTCGTTCGAACGCGCCGCGTTCTCGCTCGAGGTCGGCGCGATCAGCGACCCGGTCGAGTCGCCGTTCGGCTACCACGTCATCCAGCGCACCCAATGACGCCATGAGTCCCGCCGACCACGCCGAGCGCCTGGCCCGTCTCGACCGCAGTTTCGCGAAAGCGATTCCGTTCAACGCGTGGCTCGGCCTCGAGACCGTGGACTTTGGCGACGGTGAGGTGACGTTGCGGCTGCCCCACGATCCGAAGTTGGTCGGGGACCCGACGACGGGCGTGCTTCATGGAGGCGTGATCACCGCGGCGATGGATGCGGCGTGCGGCGCGTCCGTCTTTCTCGCGCTGCACACCCCGCGGCGCATCGCGACCCTCGATCTGCGGGTGGACTACCTGCGTCCGAGCGAACCCGGCCGCGACGTGTTCTGCCGGTGCCGCTGTCACAAGGTGACCAAGCAGGTGGCGTTCACCGAAGGCTGGGCGTTCCACGACACCCAGGAGGATTCGATCGCCCGGGTGGTCGGCACCTTCATGGTGTTCGACGGAACGTCGACGTCGGTGCTCGCCGACGGAATCACGAAGCCGGGCGACGCGTGACGCTCACCGAAGACATCGCGCGGGCGCGTGAAGCCGGCGACTTCGCCGAAGTGGCCGCCAAGGTTCCGCTGATGGCGGCCATGGGCATCGGCGTCTCCGTGAACGACGGAACCCTGCTGGCCACGATGGCGTTCTCGGAGCCGCTCATCGGCAACTTCGCGATCCGCGCGTTGCACGGCGGCACGCTCGGCGCGCTGCTCGAGTCCGCTGCGGCGTTCGAGCTCATGTGGACCCACTCGGTCGAGCGCATCCCTCGCGTCGTTGGCATCACGGTCGAGTACCTGCGCAGCGGCAAAGCGGTGGAGACCTTCGCGCGCGCGGAAGTCGTGCGGGCTGGGCGCCGCGTGGCGAACGTGCATGCGTGGGCCTGGCAGGACGACATCGCGCGTCCCATCGCCGCCGCCCACGCTCGGTTCCTGGTGTAGGCTGCGGTCTGTGGTGCGGGAGATGAACCGGCTGCAGATCGCGCTCGAAGTCGTCGCCTCGAAGGCCCCCACGCCACGCAGTTCGTGCAAGCGCTCGAACTGCTGCTGTGGATCTGCGAGGTCGCCCCGCCGTTCTGGTTGCGTTGAATGCGGGCCGTTTGTTGTCAGGGGGATGGGCGCATCCCCCTCCGGCCTGCGGGGCAGAGCCCTCCGGCCTCCTCCCCAACTTCGCTTCGCGCAAAGTGCTGCGCACTTTGACGGTCTTCGGCGCTTACAGCGCCCTCGACCCTCCACCCGCGCACGTGAATCCAGGCCCGCCCGCCGCGTCTGAGAACTATGCTCCCCGGGATGCTGTCTGTCCGCGCCTCCGCCCGCTTGCCCCGTACCGGTCTGTTCCTCGTCGCCGGCCTCGTCTTGCTTGGATCGTCGACGCCGTCTGCCGAAGCCCGCTGCCGTCAGCAGGGGCTGGCGCCGCGGCTCCTGATGCCCGACGGCCATGTCTACGCGCGAGACGGCGAACTGGTGGTCGCGCTCGTGAGCTCGGGCGATCCCCGCAACCGCGGCTTTCCTACCGACATGCGACTCGAACAGGAAGGCGCGGCGCCCATCCGACTCCGCTTCGTCTCGATGGCGCCGGACCTCGGCCGCTACAAACCCCTGAGTCCGCCGGGGGCGGGGCAGTGGACCCTGGTCAACGGGGGCTCGACCTTGCCCACCACGATCACCTTCGGCACCAACCGGCGCGCCCGTCCGCCGCGGCCCACCCTGATGCAGGTGAACCTGCGCGTCACCCGCCGGGGTCGCTCTCCCGCGAACACCCTCCACGCGCAGCTCGACGCGCCCGCGCCCGACGGCATCGTGGCTGGCATCACGCGGGTCAACCGCGGTGTCGTCTCGCGGGCCCACACGGTCACCGGTGAAGTCGATGTGACGCTCTTCGGGTGGAGACGCCGTTGCCGTCAGTGGCCCGACGATCTTCACGAACCTCCGGAGAGCGGCGATGCGGGCCTGCAGTGGGTGACCGCGGATGGCGCGGTCAGCACCTTCTCCGAGGCGTTGTCTTACTGAGGCAGAGCGCGCGGGTGGTGCCTGGCCGCACCTCGGTCACACTGGCTGGGTGGGCGAACCCCTCGAACCCTCTGAACCGCTCCGCATCGCCGGACTCACACTCGCCCAGCTGCGGGCAGAAGCACGGATACGCGTGCCGCGCGGCCACGGCGAATCCGCGACGCTCTACCGGCAGGTCGTGCAGGAAGGCCGGTTCGACCCGACCGACACAAAGCTCGGTGCCGAAGCGATCGCGGCGTGGGGGAAGGCGGCGGAGTTCCGCCTTCCACGGCTGGTTCGGGCGGAACAGGAGGAGGGGCCGCTCGGCACCACCGCCAAAGCGATCCTGGCGACCGACGACGACTACGAGATCGAGTGCGTCTCCATCCCGATGGCCCGCGGTCGCACGCTCTGTGTCTCGAGCCAGGTCGGTTGCAAGATGGGCTGCACGTTCTGCGAGACCGCCAAGCTCGGACTGGTCCGCCACCTTCGCGCCGACGAGATCGTTGGCCAAGTGCTGGCCGCTCGGTTCGTCCTCGGGTGGCCGGTGCGGAACGTGGTGTTCATGGGCATGGGCGAGGCACTCGACAACTACGACGCACTCGTGCAAGCGATCCGCGTCCTGAACGACCCCTCTGGGTGTGCGATGGGTCAGGAGCGCATGACGGTCTGCACCGTCGGCCGCGTCGATGGCATCCGCCGCTTTCAAGGCGAGGGGTTCCGGCGGGTCAACCTCAGCGTCAGCCTCAACGCGACGACCGACGAGGCGCGCGACCGCATCATGCCGGTCAATCGGAAGACACCGCTCGCGGAGTTGCAGGCGGCGCTCATCGCGTACAAGCCGCGACGGAACTTCGTGCTCGGCGTGAACTACTGTCTGATGCCTGGGCTGAACGACACGCGTGAAGACGTGGCGCGCCTGGCCGCGTGGTGCCGACCGATCGAGCGGGTGCTCGTGAACATCATTCCGTACAACCCGGGCACGGATCCGTTGACGCGCGCGCCATCGGACGACGAGGTCGACCAGTTCATTCGGTGGGTGCAGGAAGAACAACTCCCGGTCCGCCGCCGGATGACCAAGGGCCGCAGCGTGATGGCGGCGTGCGGTCAGCTCGGCAACCAAGAGATGCGAGCGCGCCGCCGCCTCAGGGTGCTCTCCGATCGGGCCGATCGGGCCAACGAGTAGGCAGGCGGGTCGCTGAAACGCGACCGGCTAGACGGACGCCAGGTAGCTGCGCAGCCGCATCCAGAAGTTCCGGTACCAGGGCCGCTTGATCACCGGCACGGAGAGCGGTGTGATTGGCGTCGCGGGCGCGCATACGCCCTGCACTTGAACCTCGACGGACACGTCCGGGTTGCCGAGTCGGTACGGCACCGTCTCATCGCGGCGCTTGCGTTCGTCGCTGGGGAAGAGCCGCGCGACCACATCGAGGGTCGGGTCGTCCGAGCGGTCGGGATCGAAACGGACCTCCAGGACCAGGCTCGGCACCCCATCGCGCACACTCACCGAGACGCTGGCGAGCGTCGCCCGACGACCGATCTCGTCCCGCAGCCCCCCATCTAGTTTCAGAAACGGCAGCTCCTGCCGAAGGGTCAACCCCTGCGCGTCCCGCTGTGTGACCTTCGCCGCGATGGGCGTCGGGAAGTCGTCGAAGTAGAGCCGCGCCGAGTCGACCTCCGCGAGCTTCGGGCGTTCCGCCTGCCGATGAATCCACGCCGCGGAGCCGCGTGGGTTCGAGCCTGGTTGTGCCGTGCGGGAGTGGGTTGCGACGTCCATGCTTCGACATGATGGGAACGGGCCTGAGCCGTCCAGTTTTCGACACCGGCGCCCCCCGAGTTCAGGGATCACAGCGTGGAAGGCAGCCCAGCGTCACCCCATGGGTCGCACCCATGTAGCAGCGGTGAGACGTCGGTACGTTGCACCAAACCGGGCGCTCGCTGCTGCGCCTACTTCTTCTTCTTCTTGTCTTTGCCGCGGTAGCGCACGCGGATGGGCGTGCCCTCGAATCCGAAGCGTTCCCGGATCTGGTTGATCAAGAAACGTTGGTAGGAGAAGTGCACGTAGTCCGGGTGGTTGGTCACGACCACGAAGGTGGGCGGGCAGACGGCGGCCTGGGTCACGTAGTAGATGCGAACCGAACGGCTCTTCATCGAAGGCGGCGGCTGACGCTCCACCACCTCTTCGAAGAACCGGTTCAGGTGCGAGGTCGTGACGCGCTGGCGGTGGCTCTTGCCGGCCCGGGCGACCGCTTCGAGCAACTTGTTCACGCCGCGGCCCTTCTTGGCCGAGAGCGGCACGACGGTCGCCCAGGGGGCGAACGCCAGGATCTCCTGGGTCCGGATCCGCGCGGCACGCAGTTCTTCTCGGCTGAGCAGGTCGCCCTTGTTGATGCCGACCACCAGCGCGTTGCCGCGGTCCACCGCGAGCCCTGCAATCTTCGCGTCCTGTTCACCGACGCCGGCGTGGGCATCGATCATCAGGACGACGACGTCGCTGCGCTCCATCGCTCGGATCGCCTGGTAAACGCTCAGCGCCTCGACGCCCCGGTTGTCGACGGATCGTTTGCGACGAATGCCGGCGGTGTCGGTCAGAATGAACCGGTGGCTGTCCTTTTGGAGCAGCGTGTCGACCGCGTCGACGGTGGTGCCAGGCCGGCTGTCGACGAGCTGTCGGTCTTCCCCGGTGAGGCGGTTCACGAGTGAGCTCTTGCCGGCGTTCGGCCGGCCGACGATCGCCACGCGCGGCACGTCGAGGTTGATCTCGGGGACGGGGATCGCTTCGGGGAGCGCGGCCATGAGCGCGTCTTCCAGGTCGCCGATCCCGCGGCCGTGGAGCGCCGAGACGGGGAACACCCGCTCGAGTCCGAGCTCGTAGTAGCTGACGCTGTCGAGCGCCTGCTTCTCTCCGTCGCTCTTGTTCGCTGTGAAGAGGACCGGCTTGCCGGCGCCGCGAAGGAGCCGCACCGCTTCGCGATCGGCGGGCGCCGGATCGGTGGTGGCGTCGAACACGCAGATCACCACGTCGCATTCGGCGAGTGCCATCTGCACGTGTTCGTTGATGCCCGACTTCATCGGGTCGTCGCTCTCGGGGTCGAACCCGCCGGTGTCGACCAGCACGTACTCGCGGCCACGGACACGCGCGTCGGCGTAGTGGCGGTCGCGCGTGACCCCAGGCACGTCTTCCACGATCGCGAGCCGCTTGCGCGCGAGTTTGTTGAAGAGCGTGCTCTTGCCCACGTTCGGTCGACCCACGATGGCGACCATGGGGCGGCCTGCCGTTGCACCGGCGGGGACCGGTCGACGTGGACCGCGGTAGTCGTCGGTGCGTTTGGGCCGGGGCGCGTCGGCGATGTCTTTGCGGCGCGGGCCAGCCATCAGGATTCCTCCGCCGTGGCGAGCCGGCGCGCGTGGAGCGGATCGCCGGTCCACCCTTCCTGCACTTTCACGAAGAGCTCGAGGTGCACCTTGTGATCGAGGAAGGTCTGGATCGCCTGACGCGCTTCGATGCCGATCTCCTTGATCCGGGATCCTCGAGCGCCGATGAGCATGCCCTTGTGGGACTTCTTCTCCACGATGAGGCTCGCGCCGATGCGAATGGTTGGCCCCTCTTCGTAGGTCTCGACGACCACGGCGACCCCGTAGGGCACCTCGGCGCGGGTCTGCCGGATCGCGGCCTCTCGAATCAGCTCGCTGACAAAGAACCGTTCGGGCCGATCGGTGAGAAAGTCGGCGTCGTACATGGCGCCTTCCGGGAGGTGCCGGCGGAGCTCGTCGACCAGCTCTGTCATCTGCAGCCCTTTGGTCGCAGAGATCGGGACGATGCCCTCGAAGGTCCGGCCGCTGTCGTCGGCAGAAACCGCGGCGCTGTACGCGGCCATGAGCGGCAACAGCAAACGTTTGTCCTTGATGCGATCGACCTTGTTCACCGCGAGCACCACCGGCGCCTTCACCTCCGCGAGCGTGTCGATCACAGCCTGATCGCCGGGGTGGACCACGTCCATCGCGCCGCGTCCGGGGGCCGGCGCTTCGATGACGAGCAAGACGACGTCCGCGTCGGTCAGTCCGATGTGCGCCTGTTCCACCAGCACCTGGTGGAGGACGGTCTTCGGCTTCGCGAGACCTGGGGTGTCGACGAACGCGATCTGCGTCGGAGGCTCGTCCTGGACGAACACGCCCAAGACCGCAGCGCGGGTGGTGCCGGGCCGGGAAGTCGCGATGACGAGCTTTTGGCCAAGCAATTGATTGAGAAGCGTCGACTTGCCGACGTTCGGGCGGCCGACGATCGCACATCGTCCGGCGCGCATGATGGGGGGGTCTTCGGCCATGGGGCGGCGCAGCCTAGTACTGCGAACGCCCAAGGGCGACCCGACCCGAGCGGGACCCGTGGGCGGCAACCAACAATTGCCACAGACGCGCGCACCTGCCTCGTCCGCAGGACGGGGAACTCGCCCGCAGTGGCAATGCAACTGGCGGCTGGACAAAAGGGCAGGGCGGGCGGAGCATGCGTTCCCATGGCTGCCGGCGCGCTCATTCTCGGGGTCCTCTCGCTCATTCTCATGATCGGTGGATTCTTCACGACCACGATTCCGATTCTCGGGTCCATTCTCTCGTTTGGTTCACCGATCTGTGCGCTCGCAGGCATGATCATGAGCGGCGTCGCGATGTCGCGGGCGAAACAAGAAGGCGGAGACTCGGCGCTCGCCATCGTCGGCCTCGTCATCAACATCCTCGGATTCATCGGCGGGCTCCTCGTCGCGATCACCTGCGGTCTGTGCAACGCGTGCGTGTCGGCCGGTGCGATGAACGCCGGCAGCGGCGCGCAGGGATTCGGTCGAGGCGTGAGCCAGAACGGCAACCCATTCGCGAACAACGGCGCCGGCGGTGCCGGCAGCGCGGGCGGACCTCTCGGCGGACTCGCTGGGCTCGGGGCCGAGATGAGCCGAGTCTCGCTTGGGTTCAGCCTCGCAGGCATCCAGGCCAGCTGCATCGGAGATCCCACCGGGGCCTCGTCCGCGGGCAGCTTCCACCCGAACGTGGCGGCGACGCTCACGCCGCAGGCGTGTCAGATCACCGATCAAGCGGCGGAAGCGTTCGGACGCAGCTGCAACAACAACCAGCACCCGTGCTCCACCGCCCAGCCGCTCGCCGGCACCCCCGAGGCCGCGCAGGCCACCGCGTTGGGCCTCGACCTGAACCGGTGTTACCTCTACACGTCGGGTCAGGCGAAGATCGTTGGCTGCACTACGGACACCGGATTCAAGATCGTCGGGTTGCAGAACCCATCTGCGGTTCAATGACACGACCCAGGTGACCGCTCCGTGAAGCCGCTCTTCTACGTCCTCGAAGTCGGCGGCTTCTCTCGTGAGATCGGCACCTACGGCGTCTGCCTGGCGACCGCGATCTTCGTGATGGGGTTTCTCGCCACGCGCGCGGCGTGGCGGGCCGGCATGGACGTGGGCCGCGTGATCGCAGTCATCGGATACACCGCGGGCGGCGGACTGGCCGGCGGGTTCTCGATGTTCGTGCTGGTCGAGTCGCTGCGGACCGGTGATCCGATGGCCGCGCTCACCCAAGGGGGCCTCGTCTTCTACGGCTCACCGATCGGAGGCGGCCTCGCAGCCTGGTTCGCGTGCCGACAGCTCGGCGTCGACTTCGGACGTTTGCTCGATGTGTCCGTGTTCGCGATTCCGATCGGGCATGCCATCGGTCGGCTGGGCTGCTTCTTCGGTGGCTGCTGCTACGGCGCGCCCTGGGCCGGCCGCTGGGCCATCGTCTACACCGATCCGATGGCGCCCGGTTCGAGTCCCATGGGCATGCCGCGCCATCCGACCCCGCTCTACGAGGCGGGGCTCTTGTTGCTCTTCGGGATCCTGCTCTTTGCGTGGCCCAAGAAGCGGATCGGCACCGGACAGCGGGCGGGCGCCTACCTCGTCGGGTATGCGGTCATCCGGACCTGCGTCGAGGTGTTTCGCGGCGACCACGTTCGCGGCGTGTACTTTGGTGGAATCGTCTCCACCTCTCAGTTGATCTCGATGGCGATGTTCTCGATCGGTTTGCTCGTGCTCTACCACCGCGCGCCGCAGCGCGTGCCGCTGGACCCGGTGCACGCATGAACGCGGTGCCCGCGTGAACGCCGCGTGCCGATGGCTGCTCGCAGTGGCGGTGATCTGCGGACTCGGCGCCTCGGACCGGGTCGTCGACGCGCAACGGACCGCGGTGTCGTTCGGACCCGACGTGGTCTGGATCGAAGCCGGCTGGTTCACCCGGGGCAGCGACGACGACGACCTGCGGCACGCATTGATGCTCTGCCGCCACCAGGCCCGCACGCTCGGCCGCAATCCGCTCGAATGCGATCAGCTCAGTCCACTTTTCGCGGCCGAGGCGCCCGCCACCCGCATCTACCTCAGCCGCTTCGGCATGGATCGCACGGAGGTCACCCGTCGACGCTGGGACGTGTGCGTGCGGGCGGGACGATGCCCACCGTCTCGGATCCCAGCATCGGACCCCCGGTTCGGAGATCCGGAGATGCCGGTGGCCGGCATCACCTGGTCCGAGGCTCGGCAGTACTGTGCGTTTGCTGGAGGCCATTTGCCCAGTGAAGCCCAATGGGAGCGGGCGGCACGCGGCTCGGTCCCGCGGCGTTTCCCTTGGGGACAGCAGTTCAACGACCGGCTCGCGAACCTGGCGGGCGCCCTGGACGGCTTCCGGACGCTGGCGCCGGTCGGCTCGTTTGCCAACGCCCGCTCGCCGGCGGGCCTCCTCGACGCGGCAGGAAACGTCAGTGAATGGACGGCGGACGCGTTCTCTCCGGACGGGTACTCGGAAGAGGAACGCATCGATCCGGCCCCCAACGACACCGGTGGCCCGCGCGTGGTGCGGGGCGGTTCGTGGCGGTCCGAACCCTACGCCGCCCGGACCGCGTTTCGGTGGCCTGCGCCAGCCGCGAGCCAGGGGCCCGACATCGGCGTCCGCTGCGCTTACTGACCTACTGGCCGGGGGCGGGCTTTGCGCTATGCTCGCGCGCCCGCCGGGGCAGGAGCTCTTTCATGCGTCTTTTCATCACACTCACGTTGTTCGGTCTCTCCCTCTTTGCTTGCAAGGCCGGAAGCGGCGATACCTGTCGCGAGGACGACGATTGCGGTGATGGCCTGATGTGCTGCAAGCCCAGCCCCATTCCCTCCTCGCGAGGGACCTGCATGGACGTCTGCGACATGATGATGGGGACCGACGCGGGCGACGTCGACAGCGGCCCGGGCGGTGAAGATGCCGGCCTCGATGTCGGTCCGCTCGACGACGCCGGTGAAGACGCCAGCGAGCCCGAGGACGCCGGCGAAGACGCCGCTATGATCGACGCGGGCGAGGATGCCGGCGAAGACGCAGGTCCGGAAGACGCCGGCGAAGACGCCGCTCCGGAAGACGCGGGCGAAGATTCCGGTCCGGAAGACGCTGGAGAAGACGCCCCCGAGTGAAGGCGAGGTGCCCGCGACCCCGCGGAGCGCTCGTCTTTGTTACCCTGGGTCACCCCGTTTGACGGCTCCGCGCCGCATGACGGGCCCATGTCCATGAAGGTCTGTTCCCACTGCGGCGCGATTTACTCGGACACGTATCAGTCGTGCCCCGAGGACGGAACCGACCTGCGCCCGGTCCAAGACGCCTGGATCGGTCGAACCGTCGGTGGTCGGTACCGACTGATCTCGCGGCTGGGCGCTGGTGGCATGTCCAGCGTGTACCTGGCGCGCCACGTCCTGATCGATCGGCTCGTCGCCGTGAAGGTACTCCGCCGAGACCTGGCGCAGGATCCCATCCAACGCGACCGATTCATCCGCGAGGCGCGGGCGGTCAATCGGGTGAACCACGACAACATCGTCGAGATCACCGACTTCGGAGAATCCGAAGACGGCCTGGTCTATCTGGTCATGGAATACGTCCCGGGCGAGTCGCTTCTCAAAGCGCTCGTCGACGCGCCCTTCTCCCCCCAACGGAGTTTGGACATCGTCGAGCAGATCGGCACTGCGCTCGCGCGCGCCCATCAGATGGGGGTGGTGCACCGGGATCTCAAACCCGAGAACGTCATCTTGGTCCCGCGCAAAGAAGGCGGGGACTTCGTCAAGGTGCTCGACTTCGGCATCGCGAAGATCCTCGACGCGCCTTCGCTCACGGGCAGTCAGCAGATCTTCGGCACGCCCGGTTACATCGCGCCCGAGTACATCCAGTCCACCGCGATCGATGGCCGCGCGGACCTCTACTCGCTGGGCGTCATCCTGTACGAGATGGTCACCGCGGCGCTGCCCTTCGACTACGAGTACCCGGGCGACCTCTTGGTGAAGCACGTCACCGAGCCGCCGATTCCACCGCGCCAGCGGGCGGAGGTCGACCCCGCGATCGAGGTGTTCATTCTGCGCTGCCTCGAGAAGGATCCGCGCGACCGATTTCGCGACGCCTACCACTTCCTGGAAGAGCTGCGCACGACCCGGGAACGGCTCGGCGGCGATGCGTGGGGGGCGATGGGCACCCAATCGTCACCGGGCATCGTGGCACCGCCCCCACGCGACGCAGCGCCCACGGAAGATGCGGAGCGGGATGTCGATGCGGAGGACGGCTCGAAAGGCATGTTCGACGACAAGACGGTGTTGGACGACGACAACGGGTTCCGCACGTTCGCCCCCGGCGACTCCGACGCGCCAGGGCCATCCGGAGACGACGACCGGCCGGACACGGACGAGATGGATCGCAGTCAGGTCTTCCCCACCGGAGAAGGTTTTCCGACCCCGCCTCAAGTGGTCTCGACCCGACGGGAGAGTGAGGCGCCCTCCCAGGGACTCGCGGGCGTCCGACGATGGCGGGCCCGGTACGATGCGCTCACGGAGGCGGTCTTGGGCCTGGGCACGCTCCCACCCGACATCGCGGACGCGTTGGAGTTCTCCAGTCAGACGCTCGGCTCGCTCGAGGGGGCCATCGCGCACACCGAGGCCCTCCAAGCGCAGATCGACGAACTCGGCGTGGAGGGACGGGACTTCAAGACCACCCTCGGTCGCGCGATCGATCAGCTCGGAGAGCGCCTCAGCCGCGCCCGCGGCGCACTCGAGACCTCCGCGGTGCGCCGCTCCTCGCTGCGGCACCGCCACGAGGGACTGGCGGCCAAGGTCCGGACGACCGGGCAGGGCGACGGCGAAGCGGACGCGGTGCTCTGGGAGCTCGCGACCGTGGAGCAGGCGGTCGCAGGCCACGCCGCGGAGTGCGACGACCTGGAGTCGAAGATCGCCGACTTGAGGGCGCAACTGGACCGGCGAGACGAGCGGGTCGAGGCGCACCTGGCGAGTCTCGTGACCAAAGCCGAAGCCGAGATGTCGCGTCTGGACGCCCTCAGCGCGGCGCTGCGCGAGCCGCTCGACCGGGTCGAACGGTTCGTCCAAGAACGGTGGGCTGGCAGTGCCACGCCCGCGTGATGTTTGACGGACCCCACGCCGCAGGCGTAGGTTCCGAACGAGCAGGTGAGCCTGTTGGAGGACGATTCATGCGGGAACTGAGCATTCTCGGCGTCGTGTTGGGTGTGGTGTGCGGATGGACCGCAGCCGCCCACGCCCAAGCCGAAACCACGGACGAAGATCGACAGATCGCCCGTGAAGCGTACGCGCGCGGACAAGCGGAGTTCGATGCGGGGCACTACGAGGCGTCCGAAGCCGCATTTGCCGAAGCCTACGAACACGTGCCGAACCCGGTGGTCCTGCTGGGTGTGGCCGAAGCGCGCGAGCGGCTGGGCAACATCCCCGGCACGATCGAGGCCCTCGAGACGTACCTGGCGGAGCGCACCGACGCTCCCGACCGCGCAGCGATCGAAGCACGCCTGACCGGCCTTCGGGCACGCCCGGGCATCCTCGAAGTGCGTTCGACGCCGCCCGGAGCGACCATCGAACTCGATGGCACCGACACCGGCCGCACGACGCCGGCTGACCTCGAGGCTTCCTCGGGATCCCACACGCTGGTCTTGCGACTGGCCGGCCACGCGGACTCGACCCTCACGGTCGAAACCGGTCCCGGTGCCCGCGTCGAAGCAGCCCGCACCCTCGAATCCAGCGGCGACGGGCTGGACGGCGTCGGCGATCCGATCGACCCGGTGGAGGGCGAAGACGGCGCGGCCGAGGCCGCGGACGATGGTCCCGGCGCCGCGGTGTGGGTGACCAGCGCCCTCGCGGCCGTCTCGCTCGTGGGCGGCACGGTGCTCGGATTCCTCGCACTCTCTCAAGAGGCCGAATTCGAAGACGACCCCACCGTCGATCGTGCCGACAAAGGAGAGCGTTTCGCGCTCTTCGCGGACGTGCTCTTCGGGGTGGCGGCTGTGAGTGCCATCACCGCCTTGGTGCTGTTTCTCGCGAACGACGCGGGGGACGAAGACGACGAGGCCAGCTCGGGCCTCGAGCTGTCTCCGGTGATGGGGCGAAGGGCCGGCGGCGTGCAAGCGCGGCTCCGGTTCTGAGGTGCGTGACGTGACCAGGGAGACTGCGATGACTCGGGTGCTTGGACTGATGTTGGCGTGTGGCCTGACGATGGGGTGTGAGCTGGTGGTCGACTTCGACCGCGACCAGATCCCCGACGGCGAGGACGCAGCGGTGGATGCAGGCGTGGACGCGCCTGCCGTCGATGCACCGGCCAACGATGCGCCGATGGACGACGCCCCGATGGACGATGCGCCGGCCGAGGACGCACCGATGATGGACGCACCGATGATGGACGCGCCCATGGAAGACGCGCCCATGGAAGACGCACCGATGTCGGACGCGGGTGTGGATGCCCCGGCGGACTCCGGCACCGATGGAGGCGTCGAGTGCACCATGCCCGCCATGTGCGACGACAGCATCGCGTGCACCGTCGATGAGTGCACGGGCTTCATGTGCGTCAACACCCCCGACGACGCCATGTGCGACGACAGCGACGACTGCACCTCGCACGTCTGTATGGCGCCCGGCGGCTGCGCGGAGACCGTGCTCTGCGGTCTGAGCGCGGGCGGTTCGATCATGCTCGCCGACCTCACCACCATCGTGACCGTGCCTTCCGTGATGGCCGCCGAAGCCGGCTTCGTCGTCGTGTACGACGACGCGGCGGGACTCGGCGCCGTGCTCGGATTCGCGAGCGTCCCGGTCGGTATGAGCACCAACGTCGACGTCGAACTCGACCGACCGGTCGCCGACGCCGAGACCCTCCACGTCGCGCTCCACGTCGACGGCGACTCCAACTCGATGTTCGCGCCGGCCATGGACCCGATCGAGACCCTCCGCGCCGCAGACGTCGTGGAGACCTTCACCGCCGTCGTGCCGGCAGGAACCCCGGACCTCGAGGTCACCGTCACCGGCACCGGCGTCGACTTCGACTTCGATTCCTCCCGGCCGTCCACGTTCACGCTTCCGACTGGGAGCGACCCGGCGTGGGCGCTCATCCGCGGCATGCGCTACCGCATCGTCAACACGACTTCGGGCGGACACCCGTGGGAGTTCATCGACGAGTTGACCACCCCGCCGACCGACGACGTCCTGCAGCTCGCCCAAGGCGGCGGCGCTGGCGCACTCGAAGCGGAACCAGGCATCGACTGGAACGATGCGGCAGGCAGCATCGCGTTCACCGTGGACGCCGCGTTCGAAGCGGGCATCGACATGTACCGCTGCGGCATCCACACCGTCGACATGCGCGGCATGGTCACCTACGTCGACTAGCAGGTCGCTGAAAAGCGACCTGCTCCCTTGCCGTTGCCCTTGCCCGTGCCCTTGCCCGCGTCGTGGACGCCGTGTGTTTCGCGACGGCGAGGCGCGAATCGGAGCGCGATGCCCAGCGG
>JAXMNT010000018.1:0-137070 GCA_034670305.1 Deltaproteobacteria bacterium | reverse complement strand
GTCGCGATGCTCGTCGCGCTGATCAAGCGATCTGACCGCTGATCCGCGGGCAAGGGCAAAGGCAAGGGCAGGGGCAAGGGGCAGGCTGCGAGAACGCCCTGCGGGCGTTCTTCAGCAACCTGCTAGGGGCTGGGACGCGTTTCCGGGCTGGTGGCCGACTTCGGCACGCCGAGGCGTTCCATCAAGGGCGCGATCGCGTGGTGGATGTCGAACTCGGCTTCGACGCGGCGGCGGCCTTCGGTCGCGAGTCGTTTGCCGAGTGCGGGGTCGGAGAGCAGCTTCGAGAGCTCGCGGCCGAGCGCGCTCCAGTCGCTGGCCGGAAAGAGCAGACCGCTCTCTCCGTGCACGACCAGCTCGGGGATCCCCGCGATGACGGGCGCGACCACCGGCACGCCCATGGCCAGCGCTTCCATGATCACGACCGGCAGGCCTTCCATGAACGAAGACATCGCGAAGGCGTCCGCGTGCAGCAACTCGGCGATGACCTGGCCGGAAGGCACCCGCCCGGCGAAGCTGACCCGGTCGCCGAGCCCAAGGCGCGTGACCTCCGCTTCCACCACCCCGCGGGTCGGACCGTCGCCCACGAGGCGCAGCTCCGCGTCCACACCGCCCGCGACCACTTCGGCGAATGCCTGCACGAGCCCGACGTGCCCCTTCTCCGGGCTGATGCGGCCCACGCTCACCACCCGCAGGGCGCGGCGTTTCGCGGGCACCGGCGCCGACGCCTCGACCTGGGTGATGCCTTGCAGATCGAGCCCGCACCGCGCGACGAAGAGTTTGTCCCAGTGCACCGGGTCGACCAGCCGCATCGCCTGCGCGCGACCGAAGTAGGTCACGCACGCCACGAAGCTCGCGGCCGTGATCTTCTCCGCCAGCAGATTGCCCGCCGGGTAGTCGAACTCAGAGATCCCATGCAGCGTGAGCGACCACTCGAGTCCGAGCAGCCGAGACGCCAAGAGCCCCACGTTCGCGCCCGAGTTCGCGAAATGGTTGTGAAGGTGGTCGACCCCACGGCGCTCGAGTTCGTCCGCGAGCCCCACCGCCTCGGCGAAATGAAACAAAGACCACATGCTTGCTTTGACACCGGGCACCCGATGCCGAGTCGCCTCCCGGAGTGTCTCCAGGTACGCGCGCGGTCGTTTGCGAAACTGCTTCGCATGGGCGCGCAGCAACGAGAGGGGCTTCGGCGGCAGAACGTAGTGGGTCCGTTCGAATTCTTCGCGGTCCACCCGGGCCGAACGTTCGGCCTCCGAAGGGGGTCGTATGCTGAAGGTGTCGACCTGCGCGCCCGCTTCCCGGAGTGCCTCGATCTCCCGTCGGATGAAGGTGTGCGAGGTCGCGGGGTATTGGGACACCAGGTAGGCGATGCGCTTCGGAGAATTCACCCGCGCACCCTATCGCATCGGTCGACTTAGTCACGACGGCCTCTGCGTGCTTTCGCCGAAAACCGAGGTATGGATCGATCGCCCGGAGAAAGGGTCGGGGGTGATGAAACGAAGTTGGCTCAGGATCGGGTTGGGGGTGGTCGCGCTCGTGGGGGCGGCCTTCGCCGTGTTCGCGGTGCTGCCTGCACCGGAGCCCGAGTTGCGTGACGTCGACTACGCCGAATTCGCCGGCGGACCGCGCGACAGCCTCCGGGTGTTCTGGGTCGGCCACAGCCTGCTCAACGCGGTCGATCCCCACGTGCCGGGCAGCCAGAACGTGCTCGACCGAGTAGGCCAGTTCGCCGAGTCCAGGGGCCGTGCCTACAGCGCATTCGACGACACGCTCTTCGGCGCTTCGCTCTCTCTGCTCTGGAACGGACAACCGCACAGCTACGACCGGGAAGAACCCGAGGCCAGCATCCGTTTGCAGGAGCTGTTGCAGCACGGTGACCAGTACGACGCGCTCGTCATGACCGAAGGGGTGCCCATCCTCATGTCGATGAAACGGGAACACACCGCGTATTACGCCCAGCGTTTCTACTGCGCGATGGTCACCGCCAACCCAGACGCGTCCGTCTACCTCTACGAGACCTGGTCGCATCTACAGGCCGGCGACCCGGACGCGGACTACGGCCCGAGAGAACAGTGGGACTGGGTGCCGCGCCTCGAAGACGACCGCAACCAGTGGTCGCACATCGCCGATGTCGCGATGACTGGCCGGGTCGGCGAACCGCGGCTTCGTCGCCGACTCGCAGCGCTCTTCGGCGGCACCGAACCCGGGTGCACACCGCGCGGTCCGATCTTCCTCGTGCCGGTCGCGCGCGTGATGGTGGAGCTCGCGAACGCGCTCGATGCGTCCCCGATGGCGGGACCCGAAGGACCGCTCGAGATGACCGATCTCTTTCTCAACCCGTACATCGACTGGCCAGCCGACTGGCCGCTCGACTACGCACTCTCCCGCTCCGAACGCGAAGAGATCCTCGCCGGTCTGACCCTGCGTCGTCCGGGCGAAGAGCCCGACGACATTCACCCGAGCGAACTCGGCGTGTGGCTCACCTCCCTCGTGCACTACGCGACGTTGTACCGAGAGACCCCGGTCGGTTTGCCCGGCCCGGCCGGTCTTCCCGCCGAGACGGTGACCGCGATTCAAGAGCTCGTCTGGCGGGTGGTGCGCGCCGACCCGCGCACTGGAGTGGCGGGTTGAGTCACTGGCAATCCGCGTCCTTTGCGCGCTCGTGTCTCGTGTCGCTCGGCACGGTGATGCTCGGGGTCGCGTCGCTCGGCTGCGGCACCGGGTGCGGCGCCGACGATCCCGCGCCCCAGCACACGACGTCCCATCAGACGGCCGGGCAGGAGAACCGCGCCCAGGTCCCCGATCCGCCCACCGTGGTGACGATGCCCGGGGTGTCCATCTCTCGACCACGTGCGGTCGGCACCAACTTGGCGAGCCCCACCTACTGGTCGCGCAATGCGCCCTTCGTCGATCTGTTCAAACACACCGACGCCTGGATCAGCGGGACCGTCGATGAATGGGACGACCACCGGAACCTGCCGCTCGACGAGCAAGGCTGGGTCCAATCGCTCCGGCCGGGGCAGATCGCCCGCACGTTCTTGATCGGCGGCGAACAAACCCACGTCACCGGCCGGTTCACGGTGGTCTACGAAGGCCGCGGGGAGATGCGCTACCACGGACGCATCGACCACCTCGAGGAGAGCGCCGGCCGCGCGACCTTCGACCTCTCCGGAACCGATGGTCTCTACCTCGAGATCCACGCGACCGCGGTCAACGATCCCATCCGCAACATCCGCGTGTTTCCGCCGGGCGGAAGTTGCGCGGGCGCGCCGCTCAGCGCGTGCCTCCAACACAACGAGTGCCCAGCCGTGGATGCCGGCGAGCCGCGCTGCGTGCCGTTCGAAGAGACCTACGCCGAGCAACCGTTCCACCCCACCTTCCTCTCCGAGGTCGCGCCCTTCGCGGTGCTGCGCTTCATGGATTGGCAGGACACCAACCGCATGCGGGTGCTGACCGACGGCGGAGAAGAGGCGCACCCCATTCGCACCTCGGCGCAGCTTCCGGTGCGTGCTTCGGCGCGGTGGCGGCCGGTGCCGGTCGACGTGATGGTGGATCTCGCGAACCTGCTCGATGCCGACCCGTGGTTCTGTATGCCGCCCCTCGCCGACGACGATCTGGTACGGCGCTTCGCGGAGCGGGTCGCAGCGCGGCTCGAACCGGAACGGAGCCCTTACGTCGAAGTCGGGAACGAACTCTGGAACGACATCTTCGACCAGCACCAGTGGTTCAACGCGCGGGGGTGCGAAGCGTACGCTGAGAACCCGGCGCGTGACTGCGATCCCGACGGCAACGGCGTGCTCTGCGAATACACCCAGTGGAACGCGACCCAAGAACGCTGCGTCCAGCACGGCCGCCGCTACCTCGCGCAACGAAGCGTCGAGGTCGGCCGCATCTGGCGGGAGGCGTTCGAAGCACACCGGCCCGAGCGGGTTCAGCGGGTCGTCGCATCGCAGATCGGCGGCGGCGAAGATTGGTGGATCGCGGACCTGCTCGAACGCGAAGTCGACGGACAACCCGCGCATGCCCAGCTCGACGTGGTGGCGGTGGCGCCCTACTTCGGCGGCGGCTTCGTGCCCGAGAGCGTGGACGACATCTTCGTTCGAACCGAGCGTGCCGGCGCCGAGGTCTACCGGCTGCTCGCGGCCCGAGACAGTGTGTACGACTGGATCCAGAAAGACGTGCGCGCGCTCGCGCGCCTCGGAGATTCGATCCGCTACGTGACCTACGAGGGGGGTCAGCACCTGCACCACCACGAAGAGTCGCGCATGGCCCACGTGCTTCGTGCCAACGCGGACCCGCGCATGGAGACGCTCTACGGCGAGTACCTCACCATGTGGTCGCAGCTGACCGACGACGCGCTCTTCGTACACTTCACGAGTCCGTCGGGGTGGAACCAGTACGGCGCGTGGGGCAGCAAAGCGTTCCAGGGACAGCCACTGTCAGAGGCGCCCAAACACCGAGCGCTGCTGCGCTACGTCTCCGGCCACTGAACGACGCATCTGACCTGTTCGAGCGTCGACTCGAGTTCGGTGCGCACGTTCAGCCGCTCGGGAGTCGGCTCCGTGGTCTGCTCCTGCGCGGGACCCCGCTCAGATCATGCCGATGCGGCGCAGGAAGCCGAACGTCATCGCGGCGAGCCCGCCGAGCATCATCACCACGAGGATCTTGTTCCGGTGCCGCCGAACGAATCGCACCAGCGCACTCTTGCACGCACTCCCTCGCTCCGCATCGCGCCGTCTCGTTGTTGCGGCACCCATCGCTCGACCCAGGCGGCCGCCCGAACGCCGGTGGGTCGCGCTGCCGGGCCAGATCGTCTAAGTCGACCCCATGCAGTTCTCGAAGAAGCTCTCCGCGCCGGCCCTGATCCTCTTTCTCGCGGCCTGTGGGGGCGGGACCCAGACCACCGAACCCACCACCGTGGATCCGGGCGAGACCGCGGCCCCCGGCCCCACCGTGCCTTGCGCCAACGCGCGCATGGTGGCCTCGGTCGAAGAAGCGTGCGCCGGCTTCGACCAGTCGAGCGGCGTGCCCCGCGTCGAGTGCGTGCGCGGCACCACCCACGAAGCCGATGGCAGCGGCCGAGGGGATCTGTTCTTGATCGAAGACCGCTACGAGACCCACGACTGGGTCGACCACCATCTCGCTCTCGAGCGCGACGGTCAGATCCAAGTGCTCGGCCTCCTCGGCTCCTCGTTCGAACGCTCGTGTGCCGAGACGGCGTCCCGCATCATCCGACTCGAGTGGGTCGCGGACGACAAACTGGTCGTGGACGTGCACGACGTCGGGCAGAACTCGTGCGATGCGAGCCCGCACGAGCAATGCCTGAACGAACACGGCGACGATGCGGCCGAGTGCGAAGGGCTCTCCGCCAGCGGCACGATCGACTTCGACGTCCACGTTCGATTCTTGTGCGTCGGCGTGGATGCCCTGCGTTGTTCGCTGCGCGCGACCGGAGAGGACGTCGTGTTCGACCCGACCTACGACCCGACCGACGAGCAGTTCTCGATGGTCGCCCAGTGCGTCCCCTGATCCGCGGGCAAGGGCAAAGGCAAGGGCAGGGGCAAGGGGCAGGCTGCGAGAACGCCCTGCGGGCGTTCTTCAGCAGCCTGCTAAAGCATCGCGAAGCTCTGGTGGTTCGAGACCACCAGGCGATCGCCGTCCCAGAGCTCTCGGATCTCGCAGCAGAAACCTTCGAACGATCCGTCCACCCGCGCGCGGTAGTAGAGCGGCGCGTCGGTCGGCACCGTGGCCGGGTCGACCAGGAGCTGGAGCGAGAACGCGACGGTGACCATCGGCCGGAACGTCGACATCACGGAGAACGCGGCGGGCCAGAAGCAGTCCACGAGGGCCGCCAGATCGAAGTCTTGGTACACCGTGGGCCGCACCTTCGCCCAGACCCAGCCTTCGGTGACGGCCGCGTCGCCCTTGGTCGGCAGCGGACCGGTGCAGCGCAGATCGAAGTGCTGCACGAAGGGCGGCGCGAAGGGCAACACGGTGGTGTCGAGCGACCGCCAGTCCGGCACCGTCGGTGTCGGTGCGGCGGCGCCGGCCTTCCGTCCCTCCGCGACCGGCACCTCGTCTCGGGCGGACGAGTACACCGCGCTGGCGCGGGCTTTGCGTTTCCGCACTTCGCCCGACAACTGCGTCAGATCCGCGGACAACGAAGTCAGCCCGCGTCCGCGCCGAAGCACTTCCACTTCGACCGTGGCCTGCCCAGGCTGAAGCGGCGCCACGAGGTCCGCGTGCAGCGCACGCAGCCTGCGTTCGGTGTCCGGTTCCGATCGCCGCAGGGCCCGCACCAAGGTCGCCACGACGAGCCCGCCATAGGCGCCGTTGCCCTGCTCCCACCCGGCCGGCACGTCCGCGGTGTGGTGGAGATGCCCGGTGTTCGCAGTGCCCGAGGCATCCTCCACCGCGGTGACCGACGAGGCGCCTTCGAGTCCTGAGTTCATGCTTCGGACCTACAGCCCGCGCGGGGGCCGTCAAGCCGACCACCGTCCCCGCTGGCTAGGGTCGTCGAAGCACCACGACCCGAGCATCGACGTTCAACACCTTCGTTCGGGACTCCGGCATCTCGAACACCGGCGACTCCCAGTGCGCGTGTCCGCACACGACCAAGCGCGGCGTGCGTGACCCGCGCCTCCGGGTGCCCAGCAGCGCACGCACACCCTCGTGCCCCCGCTGGCGTGGCCCCCCCGACGGTCCTTCGTGCAGCACGAACACGTCGAGGGGTTCGCCCCACACCGACTCGACCGCGTCCAGCTGTTCGCCTTCGGCGCGGCGGCCGCCCTTCTTCGCGTTGCCCGCGATCCAGCTCACGCCACCCACGGCCAACCCATCGCGCTCACACAGCTCGAGATCGAGCACGTCGACGCCCGCCTCGTCCGCGAACGGAACGAAGGCCATCCCGTGGCGTCCACGCGCGGGTCCATCGACAAAGCGGTCGTGGTTGCCCGCCACCCCGACGACGAACGAGAACGGCTGTTCGGCGAACGCGCGCCACACGGGCCGCACGTCGCCGCTCGCACCCCGGACGTCTCCTCCGGGCGCGCTGTACAGGTCGCCGGCCAAGAGCACCCCGGTTCGTTCGGGACGCGCGAGCCGGCCCTGCTCGGCGAGCTCGGCCAACACCTCGGCGAGCACGACGCCGAGCAACACCGACTCACCGCGCGGACCCGCGCCGGGCACCACACCCTGCAAGTCGCTGGCGCAGATCAGCGCATCCAGGCCGTCGGGCAGGCCGTCGACGGTGCCGAACGAGATCGGCAGACGCGAGACCACCGTTCCCCCGCCGCTCTTGGCGTTGAGGTATCGGACCGTGTGAAACGGCGTCGGTTCTGTGGAGAGCAGCTCCATGCGCCGGACAGTGCGCACGAAATGCGCTGGTGCAACCGAGGCCCGGCGGACGCAGGTCGCTTAGCGGGCGGAGAGCACCCGCTGCATCTCGTAGCCGAGTTCGGTGATCGGGCGCTTCTTCTCGCGCGCGTCCACGAGGTCGCCTTCGAGCTGCCACAGGAACGCCGCGGCGTAGCCGAGCTCGTCCGCGTTGAAGACGTAGTTGGTCAGCGCGAAAGGTTCGCCTTCGGGCGCGTCCTTCGGGATGCCGAACTCGCCGCCGATGAGCGGCATGTCGCGCACCGACTCGTCCTTCATGTACGCCACCAAATCCTCGCGCGAAGGAATGCCCCCCCGCGGGTGGTACACGTGCACGTCGATCGCATCGAGCTTCGGATCCGCACCGAAGAGCGCCGGCAAGAACACGTGCATCGTGCCCGATGTCACGGGCGCATCGAGTTCTGCCCGCGCAGCGTCGCCACTCACACGAATCGTCGCGCCGAGATCTTCCCACGAAACCGGCTCGACTCCGGCGGCGACCTCGTCGGAGTCCTTCATGCAGTCGTCGGTCGCGGTCTCCGGTTCGTTGACGATCTCGAACGCGAAGGTGAGCTCTGGGTCCACCGTCTTCGCGATCGGCGCGACCACCAGCTCCGCGAACTTCGCGCGGGTGTCTGCATCGGTCAGGATCCGACGGGTGAGCACGTCCCCTTCACGCGCCACCGCGTTGCCATCGAGCAGCGACCAGTAGATGCGTTGCCCGTGAAGGCGCGCCGCCTCCTGGATGACCCGAATGCTCTCCAGCAGATCCGGGTGCACCCCCGTGAGCTGCCCATCCTCGAACACGATGCCTTCGGCGGCTTCGCAGAGCCACACCCGGACCGCGCCGAAGCCGAGCGTCTTGGACTCGATCAGCGGCCGGTAGGCCACCATCGGATCGAAGTCGACCGGCCAATCGGGATGGCGACCGCTCGGGGCCAGGTCGTGGCCGTACGCACCACGGAGATAGGGCGCATTCACTCCAATCAAGGTCACGCCGCGGACCTACCACTGTTTGACCGCCCAAGCGAGCAGCCCCACCGCTCGACTCGCCACGGCGGTGGAGATGCGCTTTAGTGGGCCGTCGGCCTCTGTACGTTCGACGAGATGGAGTGGACGTGGACTTTCGATTCAGCGACGAAGAGAAGATGGTGCGTGAGAGCGCGAAGCAGCTCGGCCAGAAGTGGGGGCCGAAGATGCAGGCGATCCGAGAGCGCACCGTCCGCGAAGGCGTGTTCGACCGGGCGTTCTTCAAGGACTTCGCCGAAGCCGGATTCGCCGGCGCGCTCTTGCCCGAGAAGTACGGCGGCTCCGACATGGGGCTGTGGCCGCTCGCGCTCGCGATGGAGACGATGTCCCGCTACGAAGCGGGCAGCGCGCTCTTGATGCTCACCCAGATGAACGCGCTCACCATCCTGCGGGCCGGTCCGGACCAGGCGCGCGACCGCTACCTGAAGCAGATCGCCGACGGCGACCTCATCATGGCGTTCGCGATCACCGAACCGGACGCCGGTTCGAACTCGTTCGCGATGAAGACGTTCACCGAACGGCGCGGCGACGACCTCGTGCTCAACGGCACGAAGACCTTCATCACGGGCGTCGATGTCTGCGACAAGATCCTCGTCATCACCCGCTCGATGAAGGACGCCGAGCGCAAAGAAAAGGGCCTGCCGAAGACCGCCGGGTTCAACGTCGTCGTCGTCAACCCGAAGGCCGAGGGTTTCTCGA
Source organism: Deltaproteobacteria bacterium (assembly GCA_034670305.1). Lineage (GTDB taxonomy): Bacteria > Myxococcota_A > Polyangia > Polyangiales > Houyiibacteriaceae > JAXMNT01. The sequence continues at coordinate 127,971 of JAXMNT010000018.1, read as the reverse complement.
TGACCGAGCTGCCGACCGACGGCATCGAAGGGCTCAAGCAGTGGACGCTGCACTTCGACGACGTGGTGGTCGACGATCTGATCGGCGACGAACACATGGGCGTGGTCCCGATGTTCGACGTGCTCAACGCGGAGCGGACCCTGGCGGCGGCGCAGGCCGTGGGCATGGCCGAGCGGCTGCTCGACCGAGCGGTGGAGTACGCGAAGGAGCGCAAAGTGTTCCGCGGCGCGCCGATCGGCAGCTACCAGGCGATCCAGCATCCACTGGCGGCGATCAAAGCCGAGCTCGAAGCCGTCCGGCTGCTCTTCTACAAGTCGGCCACGCTCTTCGACCAAGGCGCGAGCGCCATGGAGCTCGGTCCGGTGTCCACGATGGCGAAGTACCTGGCCGGTGAGTTGGCGATCAAAGCCGCGGATGCCGCACTGCAGACCCACGGCGGAAACGGGTTTTCTCGCGAGCTCGGGTTGATTCAAGCGTATGTCGACGCACGTTTGCTCCGCACCGCACCCATCTCCCGCGAGATGGTGCTCAACCAGGTGGCCGAACACGTGCTCGGGCTGCCGCGAAGTTACTGAGTAGTAGATGGCCCGCCGCAAGAAACCCATGATCGACACCTCGACGTTCGAAGAACTCGAGGACCTCGGTCCGTCGCGCACCGAGAAGAAGAAGGAGCAGCGCGCGCTCCAGATCACGCTCGAGGCGCTCGCGATGGAGCTCGCTGGGCTCAAGCCGAAGCGGCTCGCGATGCTCGAGTTGCCACCCGAAGTGCTGCTCGGCATCACGACGCTCGCGAACACCAAACGCGGAAGCGCCTTGGCCCGTCAGCGACGCGGCGCCGCATCGCTGCTCCGGCTGGTCGACATCGAAGCCATTCGCAAGAAGCTGGACGCCCATCGGTAGCAGGGAGCGCAAGCGACCTGCTCCCTTGCCCCTGCCCTTGCCCTTGCCCTTGCCCGAATGGGCCGGGCGTGCCGGTGCCCGAATGGGCCGGGCGTGCCGGTGCCCGAATCTTCTCGTGCAATCCTGACGTGCCCTGATGCATCCGGTCCGCACGTGGATGCTCAGCTCGGCTGTGAGCAGACGGCAAGCAAGCGCGCGGGGCCGCTCCTCAGCGCCCGATCGCGAATGCGAAACGATGCGCTTGGAAGACGCCGTTGCCCGCCGGGATGTCGTAGACGTCCTCGAACCCGCCACCGGTCGAACGCTGGATGACGCCGCTGCCCCCACGAAGCGAGAAGCCGTCGCCCTCCCACGGCGCGTCTTGCGCGCGAGGCACGATGGCCCCGTCGACGATCGCCGCCCACGCATCGCCGAACGACGCGTCTTCGACTTCCCAGACGTCTCCGTCGGTGGAGCGGTAGAGCACACCGTCTTGGTCGGCGGCATGGAATGCGCCTTCGTGAAAGAGCACCGAGCGCACGTGCACGAACCCGGCGTCGCCGTTCACGTCGGTGCACTGCGCCCAGTCCGTGCCGCTCGTCGAGCGCGCGCAGTAGCCGCCACCACCGGACGCGAGGAACATGCCGTTGCCGAACGCCACCGCCCCCGCCCACTGGCCGTGCGGGTTGTCGTGGGCGTCCCAGGTCCTGCCGTCCTCTGAACTGAAGAACGACCAGCCGAGGGCAACGAAGCGTCCGTTGCCGAACGCGGCCGCACGCAGCAACGCCATGTCGTCGCCGCCGGACTCGGTGGTGTGTCGCTCGTCCGTGAAGGTCTGGCCCAAGTCGGTCGAACGCACCCGCAGACCTCCGTACCCCACCGCGACGATCACCGGCGTGCCGGTATCGGGCGCGTCGGCACCCACATCGGGTGGGGCGCCCACGTCGGGAAAGCTCACGTCCGCCGCACAGCCACTGCATCCATCCGGCCGCGACGCGTCGCGGACCGAGGCATCGCGCCCGACGTCGTCGTCCCCGCAACCTGCCCACACCAAAAGCCCAAGAGCCCACCAAAAGCGCATGGCGCTCTCTATCAGACCCGTCGCAACGGGGCACCAGGCGGTGGGATCACTTCGGGTCGGCGCCGGAGTCCGAGCTCGGCGGATCCGCGTCCGGCAGGTCCGCCTCGGTCGGACGCGGCTCCGCTCGCGGCTCCGCTCGCGGCTCTTCCATGCGTTGAAGCAACTCGCGCCGGTCGAGCTTCAAGCTGTCCATGGACGAGAGCAGCTCGTCGACGATCTCCCCGGCCGGTCGGCGCGCACGACGCGTGAGCCCTTCGGGCGCAATGTACGGCCAGAGCCCGTCCCGCACGGTGTCGGGGAGAATGTTCTCCAGGTACTCGAGCGCCGTCCCTTCGAGACTCCGGTCGCCACTCGCGAGCGCTTGGAGCGCGATGCGCAGGGTGTCGCGGTCGAACGTCAGCCCGAGCAGGTTGAACACGTGCTCGAGCGATCGGTCTCGGCGCTGCCGCAGGAGCGAGCCGAGGTCTTCCCCACCCTCCTCTTCTTCGATGCGCGCCTGGCTCTCCCACACGTTGCGCCCGACCCGCACCTCGCGGGCTGCGAGCGCGAACACTTCTTCGCGCGGCGGGCGAAGGCTGGTGTGCCGCGCGAGCAGCGCGCCGAGCGCCACGCCAGCGCGGTAGCGGATCTCGAACCGGGGATCCGAGAGCGCCTCCATCAACCCCGTGACCACGCGCCGGCTCGGCACACTCGCGATCACCCGCGGCAGCCGCTTGCGGATGCTCAGCTCGAGCGACTCATCGAGCAGCGCATCGATCAACTGACCCACATGCCGCCGGGCGGCCTTCTGAAGCGCACGCGCGGTTCGCTTCCAGTCCTCGCCCTGCAATCGCTGCAGCATCTCGGGCAGGTCTTCTTCTTCCGGAGGCGGAAGCGAGGGCCGGCCCGCCGCGATGTCGATCGAATCGCCCGTGCCCTTCGCCCGCGTCATCGCTTCGAGCAGAGGTCCGCGCCGCAGGCCCATCGTGGTCTCGAAGGTCGCGCGCGTCGTCGCGTCGAGATCGTCTGCGCGCTCGAACACCAGCGTCCCGCTCTTGAGACTGCTCGCGAGCTCCGCGACGTAGCCACGCTGCAGGTGCCCCACGAGAATGAGCGCGCCCGTGGCTGCGATGGCGGCGAGCGCCATGCTCAGCATCGTGGTGCTGACCGGTACGATCAGGAGCAACAGCAGCACCAGCCCGGAACCAAGCATGTCTCCGAGCCGGTTGCCGGCGACGTCGATCAGCAGCTTGGTCGGGCGCTTCTTGGCGGTGGAGACCGGCGTGTAGAGCAGCTCGTACCCGCTTCGAAAAAGCGAGGATTCGAGCACGCTCGACATGCCGCGCAGGAGGACCACCGACCACAAGCGAGTCACCAGCACCCCGAGCCCGCTCAGGAACATCATCGCGAGCGGCAGCGTGGCGATCGTCTTGCCGATGCCGAGCGTGCTGAGCAGTCGTTTCGCCACCGTGCTCTGGAGCGCAAACGTCAGCAGGCCCACCCCGGTGTAGTACGCGGCAAAGAAACGGGTGAGCCGTTCTTCGCCCACGATGCGCGCGTCGGCCTCCGCCTTGAGCACGTAGTCGAGCAGCGCGCCGGCGAAGGCGAGCAGCACCACGGTCCACGCAATGCGGCGCAGGTACGTCGAACCGGCGAGCACACTGAAGGCGCCGCGCGTGGTGTCGTTCGGCTTCTGCGCCCCCTCGCCCACCAGCGCCACCCCGATCGCCGCGACCACCTGCAGGCCGGCGAGCACCACGAGCAGTTTGCCCGCGCCGAAAGTGGACGCGACCCGTTCCGCGAGCACCCCGCCGAGGACCCCACCACACGCCGCGCCCGCGGCGATCTTACCGATGAACCGCTTGGCCGAATGCGGGTCGAACCGTTCGTTCACCACCGACCAGAATCCGCTCACGACCACCGCACCGAAGAGCGAGACGTGCAGGAACACCGCGTAGGCAATCGGCCCGGGCAGGTCGGCCTGCAGCACCGCCTCGAGGCAGTAGATCGCGGCGCTGACCAGGAAGAGCGCGGGCACCGTGCGGCTCGGTCCGAAACGCGCGAGCACCGGTGCCAGCATCGCGACACCCACGAGCGCGATGCCCGCCGAACCGAGCATCGCGAGCGGCAGCTCGTCCGCGCCGTAGGCCGAGAGAAAGAGCACGTCGCGGGTGGCCTTGCTGGCGACCTGTTGGGCGATGATCAACGCCGCGCTGATCGCAGCCACCATCGCCGCGCGTCGATCTCCTCCCACGACGCGAGGTTATCGCGTGCAGACCGAGCGCGGAGACTTCTCAGCGGTCAGCGGGCATCGGCGTTCGGCGTCGGCGTTCGGCACCCGACTTCGCTACGCCCGCCACCAGAGCCCCGTGCACTCCGGCACCCGGGCCCAACCGTTGTCGCGGATCCTCTCGGCCATCGTCTCGCCAAAGAACCCACCGAGCGTCTGTGCAGCGGTCTCGACGTCTTCGAACACGTAGTCGGTGCGGACCCACGTGCGCTCGAATCCGAGCGACTCGAGGTACCCGAAGTACTCGTCCAAGGCTTCGTGGGTGCGGGGCGTCTCGTGGCCGGTCCCGAGGGTCTCGATCACGAGCTCTGGCCGTCCGAGCGGACCCGCCCGCACCACGCGGTGCATCTCCGCGAGGGCCTGGTCGACCTCTTCGCGCCACCCGTCGGGCATCCAGTGCCGGAAGTGACCGAACACCCAACCGGCGACCGCGGCGTCGGTGCACTGGTCGTCGAGGGGGAGCGCCCTCGCATCCGCCACGTGGGTCTCGAACGAGAGGCCGAGCGGCCGAAGCCGTTCCTTCGCCACCTCGAGCATCGGCGCCGCGCGCTCCAGCAAGATCGAATGGGTCGCGTGACCGGCGAGCAACCGCGTGACCCGGCCGGTCCCCGCGCCCACATCGGCGATGACGCCGGCCGGCAACTTCGAGCGAAGCGCCTCTGCCAAGAGCCCGTCTGCGTCCTCGGCCGAGACCAGCGCGTCGTAGGCCTCCGCGCGGGTGAAGTAGATGTCGGCTTGGTCGTCGGAGATGCTCTTCATCGCTACTCGAAGTCGACCACACGCCACTCGCCGGCTTCCCGGGTGAGCCGCACCACCCGGCCGCCGCTCGTCCGCACTGTCGCGGCGTGGCCTTGGATCTCGGTGTCGTAGTCGAGCTCGTCGGCCGTCTCTTCGAGGAAACGCTGCACCTCGGCCTCGACCTCTCCCCGCAGACTGCGTCCGAAGACCGCCAACACGTCGCTCAACCCCCGCCGCAGGAGCGCGCGCCGAAGGGCCCGCACCGCATCCACCGGGGTGAGGAGCGCCGGGGTTCCAAGCAGGCCGCCGTCGATGCGCCACTGCTGATCTTCGAGCGAGAGCACCGCGGCGTCGCCCGTAGGCAGCTCGACCACCGCGCGGGTCTCGAGCCGCTGCGTCGGCACCGAATCCAGCTGTTCGCGGAGCTCCGCCTGGTTCTCGGTGAGCAGTTCGGCGAGCCGCGCCTCGTCCACCGCGGCTCGGGTCTCTTCGTCGAGGAGCGCGTGCAACGCCGCCGCATCTCCGGCGCGGACCGCCGCCGCGTACGCTTCGAGCGTGGGGGCCGGATCCGGCGCTCGCTGCGCGGTGGCACACCCCGCCAACACGACACAGACCGATGTGGCCAACCTCGACTTCATCCACTCGTACAGACCCGACACTGGAGGGAATCTACCCGAAATCGGAGCCCTGTCTTCGGAAACCACGGCGGCAAGTCCTTGAACCCAGCGATGCGTGACTCCGGACCGCCGGTCTCCGCGGCAGGCAGGCGACGGAATAAAAAACGCCGGGGCGGTGAGGCCCCGGCGTTCTGGGTGGTGGTTGGATGGTTCGGAGACGGCCGGTCTGGGTGGTGGGTGGTCGGCCGCCTATCAGTCAGTCAGTGGGTCAACGGCAGATGCCGTCGATGCATTCCCGCCCGCTCGCACAATCGGCGGAGATGGAGCAGTCGCTGGTCGCTTCGTTGGCGGTCGCGCAGTAGTCCTCGAAGCAGACGCTGAACTGAACGTCGACTTCGGCACACATGCGGCTCGTCTCGCAGGGCGTTCGGCAGACGCCGTTCACACAAGCGAAGCGGCAGTCGGCGTCGGACTCACAGAAGGGCCGCGGTCGGTCGTCCACCGCGCAACGTCCGCTGCGGCAGTACAGGCCGTCGCCACAGTCCGCGTCCCGGTCGCACTCGGCCACGCAGCGTCCGTCTTCGCAGACTTCGCCAGCGTCGCAGGTCTCGTTGCGGACACACTCGGGAACAGGCGCGGTGTCGTCCTGGCAGAAGTTGTCGACGCAGATTTGTCCGCCGACACATTCGGCCGAGGTCTCGCATCCGGTGGTGCAGCGTCCGTCCAGACAGATGCGTCCGTCGCCACCACACTCGGTGTTGAAACGGCACACGTCTTCGTCCTCGCGGCACTCGCCGTCGAGGCAGGTGAACCCGTCCGAGCACATGCCGGTCGCTTCGCAGCTGCAGCCGGTCTCACCGCACGAGACATCGTCCGGGGTGCAGACGCCGTCGCGGCAAACGAGTCCTGCGTCGCAGTCCGCGTTGCGCTCACACACGCCCGGGTTCGGGTCCGGGTCCGGTTCGGTCGGGCCGACACACACCCCGGAGCGGCACACGGTGCCGTCGGGACAGTCCGCGTCGCCCGCGCATTCGTCCACGCAACCGAGGTCGGTGCAGATGGACCCTTCGGGGCATTCGAAGTCCCCGCGGCACATGGGACGGTCCGGCGGGTCGACTTCTCGACAGCCGAGGCCATCGCAGAAGTAACAGCCGGATTCGTCGCAGTAATACTCCTCCGACGAACAGCCGGAGACACCCACGAGGGTGGCGAGAGAGAGAGTGGAGAGCAGGAAAAGGTGGCGCATCATGTCCTCTGGTGGGGCACAACGATCCACGATCCGTGCCAAGGCCTCCAGAGTAGGCCCAAGCGGCAAATCGTCCGAGAAAGTCTCCAAACGCCCCTCCACCCGCCGTTTCTGGGTCGCGCAGGCTGGTCACGAGCCGTGAACCGAGGTTCACGAGCGCAAACAGATCGCGGCACACCCGCCACACTTGTGGTCGGCCGCCAACGGCCCCGTTGGAGAACGGCCTCAGGCGGGTTCGTGGAAGGGGCCGGTGATTTCGTAGGTCAGGCCGCGGCCTTCTTCGCCGCCGCGCTGCGAGCTGAAGTAGAGCCGGGTGCCGCTGGGATCGAACGCCGGTCCGGTGATCTCCGAACGGTCTTGGCCGACGACCTGGAGCATGGGCACGAGCTCTCCGTCCGGGAGGATGGTGACGATCTGCATCGAGCCTCCGTCCTCCGCGACGAGCACATCCCCGCAGCACGAGACCACGAGGTTGTCGACGCCGGTCAGGGGCGGGTCCATCACCGCCCGGCCGTCGTAGAGCACGGTCAACATCGAGGTGTCGACCGCGTACGCCCACACCCGAGTGTCGCCCTTGGTGGTGAAGTAGATCACTTCGTCGTGGAACCAGATGCCTTCGCCGCCACTGAACGCGGTGCTCTCCGCGACCTGCGACTGGGTGTCGACGCCGCCGCTCCGAGTCGGGTCGGGGACCTCCGCCCAGGTCACGTGTCCTTCACCGTCCACAATGGCGATCTCGAGCCGGCCTGTCGTCAGATCCGGAAAACCAAGCGGCGTCATCCCGGCTGGGACGTAGCGGTAGAACCCGCCGGTGGAGTCGTCTTCGGTCAGGTAGAGGTGGTTTCGGATCGGATCGACCGCGACCGCTTCGTGTTTGAAGACCCCGAGCGCCGGACGAACCGCGGCGGTCTGCTCGCCCCAAGGGTCGCATTCGAACACGCGCCCTTGGGTGACCTCTTCGCCCGAGAGCCACGTGTGCCAGGGCGTCGGCCCGCCCGCACAGTTGACGTTGGAGCGCGTGAGGATCGGATAGGCGTCGACGAGCGCACCGTCCGCATCGAACCGAACCGCACCCACGCCACCGACGAGCGGCATCTCGGAGTTCGAGGTGTAGATCCAGCCGAGGTCTTCGGTCCGGAAGGTCGCGCCACCGTCCGGGAACTGGTGCCAAGTGTGCGAGGTGCCTTCGACCATCGCGCCGCTCGACGCAATGAGCTTGGACGTGAAGCCGGGCGGAAGCCGGATGCCGAGCGCGTCCGGTTCGCCGAGCGCACCCACGTCGCCGATGAGCGATCGGAGCGGCGGCGCGGCGGGGATGGTCCGCTCCCGAAACATCGTCGGCCCGGCGTCGGTGCCGGCGTCGAAGATGCTCGCATCCGCTTCCATGCCGCCGTCGCTCATGCCCACGTCGGGGAGCGGCGCGTCGTCGTCGCCGCAGCCGAACGAAGGAGCGGCGAGTGCGCTCGCCAAGGTCGCCAGACCACCGCCTACGAAGCGGCGACGTTTCATCGGGAAGTCGGTCATGCCGCGCAGTGTGCCCGACACGGTTCGGTTCAGCACCTGTGCGATGTCACAGCGCACAACGCCGATGTGCGGCGTGCATCCGTGCTCCAGGCGAGCGGTCGCTCTTAGGGCTGCACGCCGATCGCGCCGACGATGGCCGGGATGCCTTCGCCCACCGCGAACGCGCCCAGATCCACCACCGCGCCCTCCGAGAACTGCAGCCGCCGGATCGAAACGTTCTCCGCCACAAACGTCAGGCCGATGTGGGCGCCCCGCTCGATGACCACCGCTTCGCTCGGGAGCGCCGGCCGCGCACCGACGTAACTCAACTCGGTCGCCGCCCCGACCGGCGTGGCCGCCGCCGAGTCGAACGCCGCTTCGAAGATCGCGTTGCCGAACCCGCTCACGAAGATCACCCGATCCTCGAACGGCGAGACCGCGATCGACACCGGGTCCTCGATCGTCAGCCCCTGCACCCCGCCCCCCGCGAGGTTGACCACCGCGACCCGATCGCCACCCTCCCCGAACGCGGCGTTGTCGCCGAGGAACGCATGGCTGCCGCCGAGGTTCACCGCGAAGCCCGCGCCGATCCAGTCGTCGTCCACGAACGCGTCCTGGCCGCCGCGCACTTCCGGTGTCGTGAGGTCGACCTCGCGCACATCGTCGCCGAGCGGTTCGTCGAGCGCGTCTTTGCTGAAGAGCCAGCCCTGCTGAGAACCGTCGAGCTGGAGTCCGTACGCAAGCCGCGCCGGGACCAGGTGCTCCGCCGCGCCGAGTTCCCCATCGCAACCGATCGGCACCCGATGAATGCCGCCGCCCGATTCCCGGAACTGGGCGTCGAGCACGTACAGGTACCCGGCTGGATCGAACACCACCCCGCTCGCGTAGAACCCATCCGAGAACGCGGCGTCGATCACCACGGGGTCGCCCAGATCGTCGAGCGTGAACACGCCGACCGTCCCGTCTTTCTGCGCCACGAATCCGAGCGCACCGTCTGGCGTGAACGCGATCTCCCCATCGCTGCCGGTCCCCATGTCGAACCGGATCCCGAGATCGACCAAGTTGCCGGTTTCGGCGTCGACGCCAAACACCTCGTACTCGGTGCCATCGACGCCCGCCGCCGCGAACGGGTGTCCGATCACCACGTGCCGCGCCGCGGAGTCGTCGCGCAACGCCCGCGGACAGGGCGCCACGACTTCCACCGCCGCATCCACGCCGCCGTCGACGCCAGAGTCCACATCGGACGCGTCACCGGTCGAAGCATCCTCCGGGATCCCAACATCTCCCGTGGCCGCATCCACGGTGGCGTCGCTCCCCGCATCGAGAACTGACCCATCGTCGTCCCCACACCCGACCAGGGCCAAGACGAGAGACCACCCAAGCGCGCAACGCATCATCGGGTGACCGTAGCAGCGGCGGACGCCCGATCGAGCGCACGAGTCAGCGGCAGGGGAGCGGTTGCAAGGTGGGGGACATGGCACCGGAACACGCGCCGCAGTCGCCGGTTCCGCAGTGCTGCCAACTCACGTTGTTGCCGCAGCGGGGGGCCGTGGAGTAGCTGGGCCCGGATCCGAGACACGCGGTCGGTGGATCGGTGGGCATACACGAAGAACAACTGGCTGCCGAAGGCTGCGGGTCCTGGCTCCCATTGCAGTCGAAATCGTAGGTGCCCCCGACGCTCCCGTTGGCCCCCGAGGGGCACATCGGACAGGTCCCGATCGGTCCGCGCGGGTTGCAGGCCGAGCCGCAGGCGCAGAGGGTGGGCAAACAGATCGGCACCGTGAAGTACATCGTCTGCCCAGGGAACACGCGGCCGTCGAAGTCGTTGCAATCGTCCACCGGGAAGCCGCCGGTGCAGCCGACGTAGTCCACATCCGTGTGGCCGTCGTCGTCCCGGTCCTCGGCCGTCAACGTGCCACCGCCGCTGCTGCAGTCGTCGTCGATCCGGTTGCAGACCTCGGTGGCTCCGGGGTGAACCGATGCGTTTCCTTCGTCGCAATCCTCGCTGTCGGCTGGGTTGACCGAAGTGGTGCCGACGGGGCACGCGCACTCGTCGTTGGAAGCGGCACCCCGCACGGCGAACCCGTCGCCGTCCGGGTCGTCGAAGCAGGTCACCACCGCGCCCTCGTCCACGACGCCGTCGCAGTCGTCGTCGTCCAGGTTGCAGACCTCGTCCTCGAGGGGCGGCGTCGCACCCGCGCACGTGGAGAAGCTGCCTTCCGGGAGACAGGTCTGGGTGCCGAGCCGGCAGATCCCGATGCCGTCCAACGTTGGGTCGAACCCGCAGGCCTGTTCCATCCCAGGCTCGTCGCAGTCGCAGGTGAGCCCTTCGTCGATCGAGAGGTCGCAGTCGTCGTCGGTCAGGTTGCAGATCTCGATCACACCCGGATGCACCTCGAACGCCTCTGGGTCCATGAACGGGTCGTCCGAGCAGTCGCCGCCGCGAGCGGCGTATCCCATCGGGAGTGCGCACGCGTTCACCGTGTCGTCGTCGTCGCCGTAGGTGTCGTCGTCTTGGTCTCGAAAGAAGACCGAGTCCGGCTCTTCGTCGAAGTCGCCGTCGCAGTCCTCGTCGCCACCACCGCAGCCGTCCGCCGCCGACGGGTTCACGCCCGCGCGGGTGTCGTCGCAGTCGGTGCCGCACTCGTCGCCGTTGCAGCACTCGTCGTCGACGAATCCGTCCCCATCGGCGTCGTCCCCGAGCGTGGTCGGGTCGCAGTCCTCGTCGAAGCCGGCCGCATCGCAGATCTCTACGTTCTCAGGGAACCGGTTCGGATCCGCGTCGTCGCAATCGTCTCCGCCGCAGGCGATGTCGAAGGCGCCGTCTTCGTCGGCGTCTGCGCAACCGGTCTCACAACGGTCTTCGGCCTCGTCACAGACGCCTTCGCAGGCCGCGGCACCGGCGACACACCCGTCCGCATCCGCGTCCGGTGACGAACGGTCGCAGCGTTCGTTGCCGTTGCAGAAGAGCCCGTCGTCGCAGGTCCGGGCGCAGTCGCCGGTCCCCCCTGTGTCGACGGAACCGTCCGCGCCCGCATCCCCAGTCGAGTCGTCATCCCCACACGCGCACGCGAAAAAGACGACGAAAACACCCACCCAAGTCTTCGTCATGCCAAGAGCATCGCGATCCCAGCCGTTTTGCGCAACCGAGCGCGGACCCATGACCGTGCTGGGCTCTGGATACGCACCTGGCCGGTCGAAACGGGGGTCGATCGGCGGCGGGCTGCGTGGTGCGCGGTCTTGGCGGACAATCGGTGGGCGGGGTGAGCCGGTTTGGGCTCGTCGTGGAACTGACCTGGGATGGGCGATGCGAAACGGAGACATGTGCTGCACGCGGTTCCGCCTGGAGGCGGGGCCGAGGTGGTGTCCATCGCCGATGGCGACCTGGTGCGCCGTGCGCTCGAACGCGAGGTCGCGGCCGAGGACGCGCTCTACCGCCGCTACGCGCGCCCCGTGGCGGGGCTCATCACCCGGCTGATGGGCTCCCAACAAGAGACCGAAGACATCCTGCACGACAGTTTCGTCGCCGCGTTCGAGAAGCTCGGTCAGCTGCGGGATCCGGATGCGTTTCGGCCGTGGCTGATGCGCATCGCGGTGGTGCGGGTGCGGCGGTGCATTCGGCGGCGGCGGCTTCGCCGACGGCTCGGGCTCTTGCCGGCGCCGGACGATGGAAGTCTGGAGCGGCTCGCGTCTTCGCGGGTGAGCCCCGAGATGCGGGCCGACTTGGCCATCGTCGACGGCGTGTTGCAGCGGCTGCCGGCCGATCAGCGCATCGCGTGGATGCTGCGGTTCGTCGAAGGCCATCGACTGACCGAGGTCGGTGCGATCTGCGGCTGTTCGCTCGCCACCGCCAAACGCCGCATCGCCGCGGCCCAACGCGCCATGGACGGAGTGCTCCAGGTGGATGCAGGAGAAGAGACATGACGCCCGAGCTCGACACACGGCGACTTCCAGAACGAGCACCGCTGGCCGAGTGGCTCGACGACCCGGTCGATCAAGCCTCCCTCGAACGGGTGCGGCGCCGGGTCCATGCGACCCGGCGGCTCCCGCGTGTCCGCCGGTGGGCCGCACCGCTCGCCGCCGTCGCCGCGGCCGCGGTGTTGGTGCTCTGGCTCAGCTGGCCGCACGCCGGCGGCCCGATCGAACGCACCAACGGCTCCGTTCTGACCGCAGAGGTTGGCCCCCAGGAGCTCCCGCTAGCCGACGGGTCGGTGCTCTCTTTGTCCGCGGGTACCCGCATCGAGACGGTGGAGAACACCGCGTCGCGGTTGCGCCTGGTGCAAGGCGACGGGCAAGCGACCTACCACGTGCAGCCGCATGGCCCGCGGCGCTGGACCATCGACCTCGGCGATGTCGAGATCGACGTCGTCGGCACGAAGTTCACGGTCGATCGCAACCCGTCCCGAACCCGCGTGGAGGTCGAACGCGGCGTGGTCCTGGTGCATGGTGCGCTGGTACCCGGCGGCATGCGCACACTGCGGGCGGGCGACTCCGTCGTCGTGGAGGCCGCGCGGAGCGGAGACTCGGTTGCAGGCCAAGACGCCCGGGACGCGTTGGAAGCAGCCCCCCACCTCCGGAACCCAGAGGCGCTCGACCCAGACGTCGTCGAGCTGGAAGGCGGCCGCCCAGAGATCGGGGACGAGATGTCGCCGCGACTTGGCGACGAGCTGCCACGACAGGCCGCGCGCGAGCCATGGCACCGCTTCGCGGAGCGCGGCGACTACAACCGGGCGTTCGAGTCGCTCGGCGCGGACGAACTCGCGCGTCGCAGCCGTGGGCCCGCGTCGGTGGAAGAGCTCTTCTCGCTCAGCGACACCGCGCGGCTCAGCGGCCACCCCCGTCTCGCGGTCGAGCCGCTCTCCCGGATCGTGGAAGAGCACGAGACCGATGCGCGCGCGGGTCTCGCCGCGTTCACGCTCGGACGGCTCCACCTCGACGCGCTCGACCAACCCTCGCACGCGGTGCGCTGGCTGGAAGAAGCCCGCACGCTCCGGGTGCCCGATCGATTGCAGGCCGCGCTGCTCTCCCGGTTGATCGAAGCCCACCGCCGCGCCGGTCATGCCGACCGAGTGGACGCACTCCAGCGGGAACAGGCCCGCCGGTTCCCGGATAGGCTCGGCACGATGGAAGGACCCGAGGACGATTCTCCGGACTGACCGCCGCGTGCTGTGTCGCGTGTCGTGCGTGCTCTCGCTGCTCTTGTGTCCGATCGTGGCCCCTTCACCGGCGCGCGCACAGAACGGCGCGGTGCCAGCGAGGCATGCGGTGCCACCGGGTGCAGCCAGCAGCGCGGTGCCTGCACAGCTGCGTCTGTTCGGGATGGCGTGTGGCGGGGCGATCGATCTGGCGGCGCTCACCCACGCGCTGCGCGTGGAACTGCGCACCATGGGCGGCGACCTGGTCGAAGGCGACAGCCGATTCGAGGACCGCATCGCATCCGCCGGTCCCGAACACGCAGACCTCCGGTTCGTCGTGTACTGCGAGTCGGGCATGCACACGTCCTCGTTGGCCGAGTTCACGTTGGTCCACGGAGGCACGGGCCAATCCATCGACGGGGTGCTCGAGGTCGGACCGCCCTCCCCTGATCAGCCTCGCATCCTCGCGGTCGCGCTTTCCGAACGCATCCGCGAAGGGTGGCAACGTTTCGGCGCGTCATCGTCCGTCGAAACCGCGCACGGAAGTGGCGAGGGAACCTCGGACGTGGGGCCGGGCGCAGCGGACACACACGACCCACAGGACGGAGGTGCACAAGACCGAGACGCACAGGACGCACAGGACCGGGACGCTCAGTTCCAGGACGCACAGGGCCGAGAGGTACGCGGCCGCGGAAACGCCGGCTCGGTTCCCTCGGGCGGAGACGAAGAGGTCGAACCCGCCCGCTTCTTCGACGTCGCGCTCGGCATCCACCTCTACCCCGTCGCGTCGTACGCGGCGGCCGAGCTCCGCCTCGGTTTCTCCGCACCGATCGGCGCCTCGTTGCGCATCGGCGTCGAGCTCGCGGGCATCACCGGATGGGCGCCGGACGATCTCGGCGACGTGTGGGTCGGCGGCATCGTCGCCGCTGCGGCGCTCCGGTACGCGAGCGAAACCGCCACCCGATCGCGCGCGGTCGGCCTGCGTGTGGACGCGGGCTTCTTGCGCGCGCGCGGATCGCCGAGCGCCGAAGGGGTGGTCGGCGGCACCTTGGACGCGCCGCAGCTCACCGTCGTGCTCGACGCGCGGTTCCGGTTCCAAGTCGGCCGCACGTGGATCCTCGTCGCGCCCGAGGTCGGCGCCTCCATCCTCGGCGTCGACGCCCGCGCAGACGAGCGACGCGTCACTGGACAGATCGGTCCGCGCGTCGGCCTCCTCGTCGGCCTCTCATGGGCGCACCACCGGTGAGCGCATCAAACGAATTCTTGAGTGCGGCTGAGCCGGTCCAGCCGACTCGCGGAACTGACTTTTCATGAAACGGATCACCCACTCCTCGAGCGTCGCGCCCGCGTTGGCCTTCGCCTTCCTCGTCGCCATCCCGGTCAGCGGATGCGTCACCTCCGGCCCGGTGCTGCAGACGACCCGCGGGTCGCGCAGCTGCCTCGGTCAGGACGCCAGCCCCTCGGGCGAGTGCGCCCTCCCGCTCGGCGTCGTCTGGAACGGGACCGCCTGCGTCTCGATCTCCGGATGCGAATGCGAAGGCGACGACTGCGACGATCTCTACGCGTCCATCGCCGAATGCGAAGCCGACTTCACCACCTGCGTCGAGTGTTCGAGCGACACCGACTGCGGGGCGACCGAGAGCTGCTTCTTCCCCGACGGAGCTTGCGGCGCGCCGGGCACCTGCAGCCCCATCCCGCCCTCGCTTCCGTGCGACCCGGCCGCCGAGCCGGTGTGCGGGTGCGACGGGGAGACCTACGCCTGCGACGCCGCCGCGATCTCCGCCGGCGTGTCGATCGACCGCGACGGCCGCTGCGCACCGACTGGATGCACCGCCCAGGACGCGACCGGAACCGGCGCGTGCGCCGCGGTGTTCGGCATCTTCTGGAACGGCACCGCGTGCACGTCCTACTCCGGTTGCGACTGCGAAGGCGCGGACTGCGCCGCGGCCTACGAGAGCGTCGCCGCGTGCGAAGCCGACTACGCCAGCTGCATCGAACCCACGGGATGTGACTCGGACGACGATTGCGGCGGAGACATCTGCTACTTCGCGGAGGGCGTCTGCGGCGGCCCAGGCGAATGCAGCCCCATCCCCCCGAGCCTCCCCTGCGGTCCTTCGGATGCCGAGGTGTGTGGTTGCGACGGAGTCACCTACGACTGCCACGGACAGGCCACGTCGAACGGCATCTCGATCGACCACGAGGGCCGCTGCGGACCTGCGCCGAGTTGCGATGCCATGGAGGCCGCGCCGGAAGGTGAGTGCGCACTCCCGCTCGGCATCGTGTGGAACGGCGCGACCTGCGAGTCGATCTCCGGATGCGAGTGCGTGGGCGCGGACTGCAGCTTGCTCTACCGCTCGTTCGAGACCTGCGAAGAAGACCACCGCGATTGTGCGGAGGGCTGCTTCTCGACCGCCGAATGCGGCGACCAGTACTGCTTCTTCCCCGACGGCATGTGCGGCGGACCGGGCGAGTGCGGACCCATCCCGCCCGGCCTTCCCTGCATGGACACCGAACCGCAGGTCTGCGGCTGCGACGAGGTGACCTACGACTGTGCGGGCCAGGCGACCTCTGCCGGCATCTCCGTGCAGCACGAAGGCCCCTGCTGAACACGTTCCTCGATTCCTCTCGGTTCACCACCCTGAACGCCTCGGGCCCATCGCGCCCGGGGCGTTTCTTTTGGAATGTCATCGACGGGCTTGGGGTGCCGTCCGACTTCCGCACCTCGCGACACCCAGTGTGATTCCAGTGCTCGAAGTCACGCCCTTCGATCTCGGCCCATGCGTCTTCCCTGCTTACGCACGACGCCGTTCTACGCGCGCCAGTACGCGAAGCTGTTGCGCACCAGCGCTTCGATGTCCCCGAGGTGTTCCTCCGGGACCCGGCCGTCCAGCACGAGCATCGAGATGCCGTGCACCAGACTCCAGAACGCAAACGCGGCCGCAACGGGATCTTCGCCCGCGGGCACCAAAGGTGCGGCACCCTCGACGAGCAGTTCGAAGGCGCGGACCGCGTTCGGGCTCTCCTCGGGGTTCTTCGGCCCATCGAGCTTGCCAGTGAACATCACCCGGTGGTGGGCAGGGTGGGCGACCGCGAACTCCACGTAGGCCACGCCGTACGCGTCCAGCCGCGCCTCTGGTTCGGTGTGCGCCGCCATGGCCTCCGACGCCTCCTCGATCAACATACCGAAGCCCTGCTCGGTGATCGCCACCAGCAGTGCGTCCTTGTCCGGAAAGTGTCGGTAGGGGGCCGCGTGGCTCACCCCCAGCCGCCGGGCACAATCCCGAAGACTGAGCCCCACCACCCCACGCTCCGCGATCGCCTCGAGCGCCGCGTCGAGCAGCGCAGCCCTGAGGTCGCCGTGGTGGTAGGCGGCAGACGCCTTCGCCTTCGGCTTCGGCTTCGGCTTCGGCTTCGGCTTCGGCTTCGGCGTCGGCTTCGGCTTCGGCTTCGGCTTCGGCGTCGGCTTCGGCTTCGGCGTCGGCTTCGGCTTCGGCGTCGGCGTCGGCCTCGGCGTCGCCTTCGGCTTCGGTTTCGAAGTCGCCTTCGTCGCCGGTTTCGACGCCTTCGCCTTCGCGCTCGAAGCCTTCGATTTCGTCGCCCTGGACTTCCCCGAGCCATCTGAGTTCCGAGCCATCACGACAATCGTGCGCTCCGATGTTGACACTGGCAACTTCAAACGACATGTTGTCGATGTCAACATTGAGAACCGGCAGCGCGAACCAACGAGCCGCGGTGCCAAACACCTTCCCCAGAGGAATGGAGGCCCCAATGACCGAGGTACGAAGCGAACGAATGACCGTGGCCAACGACGAAGGCTTGGTGGTCTTCTTGATCGGCGCACGCGCCAACCGCTGGTGGAACATTCCCATCGTGTGGGGCGTCGCCCGCACGATGCAGCGGATCTTGAAGGAGCTCGCCGCGGACCCCGAAGCGGGCCTGCTCGGGTTCGAAGCGTACGGCGGCCGCACCACCCTGATGGTCCAGTACTGGCGTTCGCTCGAACACCTCCAGCGCTACGCCCGCGCCCGCGACCGGGAACACATGAAGGGCTGGCGCGCGTGGATCAAGAAGTGGAGCACCGGCGCGATGGGCATCTGGCACGAGACCTACGTCGTCGAGCCCGGCGCATCCGAGAGCCTCTACCACCACATGCCGCCATTCGGCCTCGGCAAGGTCCGCCCCCTCATCCCGGCCAAAGCACACCGGCGCACGACACGTGCAGCCGAAGTGACTCGGCCGGTCCCTGCGCCGTTCAGCTGAAACGCTGGAGCGCAGAGTCAGCGGGCAGGGGCGCGGGCGGGGGCACGGGCCGATGTGGGCCCCTCGGCTGCCTCCTGCGACCGGGGTGTGCTAGGGCATCGGCATGAAACAGAGTGCTGCCGAGCGGCCCGACCCGACCATCCTTCGCAAGGCCGCCATCGCCCATGGTCGGGCGATGGACCACGCCGGCCGCGTCCGGATCAAGCCCATCCCGAACTTCGATCTCGATCGCACGATCTTCCAGACGCTCGAAGGCAAAGCGGCGCGCTACGTGATGAAGACGCGCATCGGCAAAGAGCCTCACTGGGACGCAGCCGAAGCCGCCCGCGTCAAAGCCGAATACGACAAGGCGCGCGCGAAACACGAGCTGCCCGAAGTCTCGAAGGACCTCATCGCGTTCCTCGTCGACGAGTGCGACTTCGACGTCGAGCATGCCGACGGCTCGTTCCTCGACCACCTCTACTTCTGCTTCGAGTACTCGGCGCTCCACTACCCGGAGCAGTCCCCGCTCGTCTCCCTGCTGCACTCCATCCTCGGCACCGGCACGAACACCTTCGCGATGACCGCGGACAAGATCCCCGCGCTCCGCGAACACCTCACCGAGTTCGAGTGGAACCACATCGCCGCGTTCCCCTCCATTCTGCGCCTCCTCTACGACCTGCCCATGCGCGCCGAGCTCCGCGACAACGCGCACCGCCTCGAGAAGCTCGAGCGCATCGACTTCCACCGAGTCATCGACAACGAGCCGATGTCCCTCAGCGGCGAAGACTTCTTCATCCAGCTGAACTACCAGCTCATCCACCTCGTGGACTTCTTGCCGGTGGCCAACTGGCCGACCCACGCCAACGACACCGCGTTCATTCTCTTCCGGGATCTGCACGACTTCCTGAAGACCACCGGCAACCTCCAAGCCCGCGTGGACTACACCCCGCCGGGCCGCCTGCGCATCCTCCGCGGCGAACGCCCGAGCTTGCCCGCGTTCCTGACGACCTTGATCCCGGTCCCGATCAGCGCCCGCATGGCGTCCAAGTCCGTGCGCCAGTTCTCCGAGCGCATTGGCCACTCGATGACCTACACGCTCAAGTTCGCCTGACGGTCCGGTCCGAGCACGCGCGAAAATCTTCGCGTGCGGTGCGGCGGATCGCGGATCGCGTCAGCGTCCGACGCGGTCGAGCCAGCCCGGCGGCAGCGCCGAGTCGATGACGCAGCGGGGTTCGGCGAGCCGGCGGCAAGGGCCGGGGTGGGTCGTGGTGAAGGTGATTTCGCCCATGTCTTCGTCGTCCAGGGTCTGTGCGACGACCACGGCGTTCTCTTCGTACCGAACGGTGGCGCGGACCGGGCGGGCCCTCGTGCGCACATAGGAGACGAGTCGACCGCCGTCGTCGTACTCGTAGTCGGTCTGGTCCTCCGACTCGGCGTTCGGTTCCGGCGACACCACGGAACGAACCTGGGTCAGGTGGCCCGCCGCGTCGCGTTCGCAGCGGCCACCGCGCAGCCACTCCCCCTCCTCGGTGACGTCGTACCCGATCGGACGACCCTGGGCGTCGAGCTGGACCGTGAGCGTGTAGGAACCGAACTCGCGGGCGTACTCGACGACGATCTCATCGGCTCCGCGGACCGCCGAGAGCCGGCTCTCCGGCGCTCCATGACCGACTTCGTCCTCGTCTTCTTGAACGAACACCGAGTCGCCTTCGTAGCGCCAGCTGGCACCGAGCACGGGCCCATCCGAGACGATGGAGTAGCGCGTCCAGCGGCCTTCGGCGTCTTGGCGCCAGGTCGTCTCGGAGCCGAAGATGTCCTCGTTGCTCGTGTCGGTGACGACCACGCACTCGAGAGGCTCGGCGACCGGTTCGGCGACGACCAGGGTGCCTGACTCAGAGGCGCCTGCGGAGGTTTCTTGGCTCGGGGCGGAGGCTCCACTCGACCCGCAACCCACCGACGCGACGAACAGCCCAACGAAGAGAAAGCGCATGCCCCACGGTACCAGCGCCGGCCCCCTCCGTGCCCTGAAAGACGACCGCACCGCGCTGCGGTCTTCGACGAATAGCGGTGCTGTCCTCGAATCGCGGTGCTGTCCTCGAATCGCGGTGCTGTCCTCGAATCGCGGTGCTGTCCTCGATGAATCGCGGTGTGGTGTTCGAGTCGCGGTGTGTCTTCGAAGTCGCGCGCGATCGCGACACAGCGTGCCCACCTCACGCGCGCGCGTAGGGTCAGCGACGGCGACGCGCGAGCACACCGAGCAGCAGCGCGAACCACCCCAGAGACGCGCCCGAGCCCGTTCGACAACCACACCCGGCGGTCGGTCCATCGACGTGTCCAGCGTCGCCTTCGGTACGCCACGCGTCGGCGCCTGCGTCGGTCGCAGCGCCTGCGTCGTCCACACTGGCGTCACCGAAACCAGCGTCACCGAGACCAGCGTCACCCGAGCCCGCGTCGCTCGAACCGGCGTCCATGCCGGCGTCGACCGAGCCCGCATCGCTCGAACCCGCGTCGTCCACGGCGGCATCGCTCGCACCTGCGTCGCTCACTCCGGCGTCGCGCGGTCCCGCGTCGATGCACATCGGCACATCGTCTGGGCAGGTCGTGGAGACTCCGTCGCAGACTTCTTCGACGTCGCACACCCCGCCAGTCGACGCGCGACACACCTCCCCGGTGGCCCTCACATCGTCCACTGGACAGTCGACGGCCACCCCGTCGCACAACTCTTCCGCGTCGCACGTCCCGGTCGCTGGGCGGCACACGGACGCCGCGGGAAACCAGACATCCGCCGGACACACGTCGGTGCTGCCGTCGCAGACCTCGTCCCGATCGCATGCGCCCGCGGCGTCGCGGCAGACGGTCCCCGCCGGCGCGAACGCGTCGGGCGGACAAGTGCGGCGAAACGGCCGGCACGTCACCGCCGGGTGGCAGGGACCGGTGTCCGGAAAGCAGACGACCGCGTCGGCCAGGCTGAACGTACCGCACGCCCCCGGGAGAGAGCCGGTCGGCAGGCACGTCTCGCACGCCTCGCCGCACGCATCGGTGCAACACACGCCTTCGGTGCAGTGGCCGGTCGGGCAGGGGCCCGCGTCGGTGCACTCGTGGCCGACCCGGCCGAAGAGCATCGCGCCGCCCGAGCCGTCGTCGGCCTCCCGCACCCCACCCGCGAGCAACCAGTCCACGCTGACCCGCGCGAACGCCACCGACGCGCCCATCGGATCGACCCGGATGCCGCCCACCGGTCGGCCGTCGTCGATCCACGCGTCGCCGGACCGCACGTAGGTGAACACCCGTCCGGTCGGGACCACCTCGGGCGCGCCGACCGCGAGCTGCATGCCGTCCGCCGAGAGCGCGACCGCCGCGCCGAAGCCATCGTCCCCGGCCAAGACCTCCGACTCGATCCACGCCGCGCCGTCCCAGTCGAACTGGGTCACCGAACCACGCGCACCAACGACCAGCCTCGAGTTCGTGCCATCCACCGCGAGGCTCTGACCGAAGTCGATCCGCCGCGAGACCGGCCGGACGATCGCCGTTTCGTTCCAGTCCACGCCATCGAACGTGAAGTCGAACACCCGTTGAGGGAACGCCGCGCCGACGAAGATGCGTGACCCGTCGTTGGACACAGCGAGCGCGTGGCCGAACTCCAGGCTCGACACCGAAGGCGTGAGCGTCGCGCCGAGCGACCAGCTCGATCCGGTGCGCGTGTAGACGTCGACCCGCTGGACCGTTGACCACCCCACCGCCAGCAGACTGCCGTCGTTGCTCAACGCCACACGCTTGCCGAAGCCGCCGGATGCCTCGGACGGCCGCAGCGTGGTCTCTTCGCTCCACGCGCTGCCGCTGCGAACGAACACGCGCACGTGACCCGCGCCGCCGGGCCCGCCCGCCGCCACCCGGTCGCCGGCGCCATCGATCGCAACCGACGCACCCGAGAAGGCATCGGACGAAGCCGTGTTCCCATCGAGCGCCGCTTCGGTACTCCACGACGCGCCGCTCCGGACGAGGATGGTCACCTGACCGCGCGTCGCCCCCACGGTCCTAGGCACCGCGCCGGGCGCGCCCAGCACCAGCCGGTCGCCCGCGTCGTCGAGGGCGACGGAGGGGTCGTGGGTGTTCGACCCCGCCGCTGTGAAGTCGGCATGTTCGTCGAGGAAATGCGCCGCCGCCCGACCGGAAGCCACCGCGACGAGGACGCATGCACAGACCAACGTGAGGAGCGAAGCCGCGCGCACTGCGCCACCCCCGAGCTGCCGTCCCAACCAACCCATCCGGCAGCGTATCGAGGGCCATGGTTTTCGGAAAGTCCCGGAACGCGGATGCACGACCACAGCGCCTGCCCCGCAGGCCGCTCTTCCATGCTCGGCCAGGACCGGACACTTCCCAGGCGGTCGGCGCTTGACAGCGCTCTTCGGCGGTCGTATCTAGCCCGTCGCCGAGAGGCATTTTGCGGGAGTAACTCAGTGGTAGAGTGCAACCTTGCCAAGGTTGACGTCGCGAGTTCGAATCTCGTCTCCCGCTCCACCCAACCCGAAGTCCAGCTGCTCCATAAGCACTAGATTTCAAGCGTTTCCAGAGGCCGGCTCCAACAGGAGACCGGCCTCACTCGTATCTGGCAGGGGCCCGAACTTCGCGCGGTGGACTGAGGCCAGTCCCCCGGCCAGTCCCCCGGCCAGTCCCCCGACGGTTTTGCACTCACCCTTCGAGCAGCTCTGCGAGCTTCTCGGAGGCCGCAAGGACCTCCCTGGGATCGACCGTCGAGTAGTGACGGCGCATGCGCTCGGTGTCGTGGCCGATGATGGCCGCCGAGGTCGTTGAATCGACCCCGGACTGCCGGAGCATGTCGGTCACCGACCGGCGGAATCCGTGGCTCGTAAAGGTCTGGGAGATCCCAGCGCGCTCACGTGCCTTCTTCATCGCCGAGCTCATCCGCGAGTTGAGGATGGGCTTGCCGACCGATGACGGGAACACCAACGGCCCGGTGTAGCCGTCCTCCGACCTGCGCGTTTGCTGAGCCTCGAACAGCCCCGCGAGAACCGGAGGAAGGCCCACCGTCCGCGCCTTGTTCGTCTTCGTCGTGGGCACGATCTTTCCTCGGCTCACTTTGCGCCGGATCAGGATAACGCCTCGTTTGAAGTCGAGGTCGGTCACGTAGAGTGCGCTCACCTCTTGCCAGCGCATGCCGGTGAGCGCCAGCACCCAAGCCATCGACTCGAGGGTCGGGTCGATGTCCCGGAGTGCCCGAAGCAATCGCTTCAGTTCCTCCGGAGGCAATGCGTTCGGCTCCTCGAGGTTCGTCGGAACCTTGAGCGGCTTCACGTTGGATGCCGGGTTCTGCTCCAACGGGGATGCAGCAAACATCTGTCGCAACACCGAGAGCCAGCCGTTGACCGTGGTTGGCTCGAACCCTTCGCGGCGAGCCGCGATGAGCCAAGCCTCGATCATCTCATCCGTCACCACATCGAGCGGCAACTGCAAGATCCTGTCGCTCACCCGATCCAGTGCAACCGCGTATCGATCGGCGGTCGACTCCGCGAGATCACCCCGAGCAATCTTTCGCTCGAGCCAAGAGCTCGCGAAAGTGCCGACCAGCTCCAGGTGCGTCGCTTCGCAGGGCGTCGCGACAGGTGCAAGCGGTGCCGGTGCCGCTGACAGCAGCACCTCCCGTGGGCTGGCCGTGAGGGTCACCAGCGACGCCTTCAGCGCGTCCCGATAGCGGATCGCGTCCGCCAGGCTCACGTTGTCCAGGACCCGTTTTCGGCTCCGAACTCGGCGCCGGGATTGGACCTGGACTCGTACCAGATACGTTCTCTCTCCGAGTTTCCAAAGACCGGGCAGGATCCGTTTCCCTGCCAATTCGTTTCGCTTCATGGCGAAGCTCCTCTCTGCCACGAGAGGCCTTCGCACGATCGGCCCTCACCATAGCGTCCACGTCGCTGCGCCGAAAGAGCAGCGTCCGACCTCGTCGTCCGAACGGCTCGAGCTGGCCCCGCTGGACCAGCATCAGCACCCCACTTCGCGAGGCGTAGCGCAGGTAGCGCGCGACATCGGCGGTGCTCATGAGGGGTTCGTCCACGACCCGAGGAACCTGCGGATCATGGTCGCGACGTCATCGGCCCGGAATCAGCGCGCAGCGACTTCGGGTGGTTGGAACGTCGTCTTCGGGTGGTTCGAGCACCACGTTCGGGTGGATCGCGTCGGCTTCGCGCCGTGAGATTTTCCATCCACGTCCTCGCGCGACGCAGATCTCCTACTCCGCGATGCTCAATCGAGCGGCGAGTCGGTCGAGCTCCTCGGGACCCAGCGCTCGGAACGCCTCGGCCTCCGCCATCCCAGCCAGCGGGCTCTCCACCCAGGACGCCAGCCGGTCTTCCCACCGGCGCCGCACCGGATCGATTCGGTCGTACCCCTCCAGGCCTACCGCACCCGACAGCAGCGCCAACCGTCCCGCAGTGCAGTCCTCGCCGCGGCCGTCCACGACCAAGAATACGCCCTCGTAAAACGCGCTTAGCGCGACCTTGGCCGCCTTCTTTTCAAACACGACAGCCGCGGCATCGGCCACAACCTCATCGGGCACCGTCGGGTCCTTGGCAAAGACCTCCACTTCCCCAACGCCGGCTGCCGCCCGCGCCGCCACCCCAAGCTCAGGGAGGATTGGACCGAAACGCTCAATCCCCACCGCCGCCCAAGGCGGGAGCGCCCTGTCCTTCCGCGGACGAACTCCAACCCGACGCCGGCGGGCCTGGTCGGCCTCGTGGACGATGTACTCGGAAGTCGTTGTGAGGGTCGCCAGAAGCCACCCCAACCACGCGTCCTGAAACCACGGCCGCAGGAAACGCTGTTCGTACACCGCCCCCGCCACATCACTCCCGACTGCCTTCGCCACATCAGCAACGTACCCGGTAAACGCCCGGTTTTCTTGCCCGCGGGCCCCGGTTTGGCATCCGGTCCATCTCCCGGTGACCTCATCGGTAGACCTGCCGGCAACCCCTCCGGTTCCAACCTCCCGGTGCAACCACCCGAGCTGGCCCCGGTCCGCACCCACGCCGATGTTGTTCGGTCGTCGCGTTCGAACCTCGGTGGGACCGGTTCCAGACGAACTACACCAGGCGAATCACGGAGGCCGCTGCCCAGCGCACGCTCTCGCTCGGCTGGACGTCCTCTTCGCCGCGGCGAAGCAGGTCGAGAAGTTCGGAGACCACAAGCCGCTCCGGGCGATGCTTTCCGACCTGAGGATGAGCGAGCGCCTCGTCGCGGCGCTGCGCCGCATGGTCACGCTCCGCAACGACCTCGCCCACCGCCCGCTGGGCGCCGACCCGCGGGCGCGCACCACGTGCTCGTCGAGCTCGCGCGGACGCTCGCCCTGCTCGCTGCAGGCGCCGATATCTGCCCACCCATCAAGAATCCATCCCCAAGAGACGGTGCTTCAACCATGTAGGCTCGATCGAAGAATGGGCTCGACATGATCTCTCTCATAGGTTGAACCCACCAGCGGAACGGCGGCCAACAGCGCTGAGCGGAACCTCGACGAGCTCACCCGTTCGGGTGCGGACGAATCGGCCTCCGGCTCCTCGGACTTGGCTCTCTCAACAACTATGCCGCCCCAACCCCCTGCGACGTCAAATCGGCCGCCGACGGCCACATCAAGTCGGTCGCTAACACGTACTCCGTCCCCGCAGAAGCTCGCTCCCGACGACGACATGGAGCCTTCATCCTCCGCGCTCGATCGCGTCGCGCTCGCGCACAACGTCTTCACCCCCGACGCGCTCGCGCTCGTCGTCCGCTCAAGCGAAGGCATCCTCCGACACGTGCGCAACCTCTGCGTCGCAACCTCCTAACAGGGGAGTACCCGCACCCGAGTTGGGGAGGAGGCCGCAGGCCGGAGCGGGATGCGCTCATCCCCTCAGAGAACAACGACCTCAAGGACGTCAACCGAGTCCTACTCCAGCCCCACTGGACCCGCGAAACCATCTCTTCTGATCCGAGAGCACTCCGAGCGTCTGCGCCCCGCCGCCAACGCCGCGTCCGCGGCGCGCATGGGGCGTCGCCGTCAGGCTGGAGCGAGCCCGCGGGGGAACTGGGCGACCAGACACACAACCTTAGCCAAAAACGGCGATCGCGTCTGGCTCCCGAACTCCGGCGAGGAACGCCTCCGATTCGTACCACAGAAGTGGCAACTCGATACCCAGCGCCTCCATGTCCTTCGACGCTTTGATAACGACCTTTGACGAGTCCATCCAATCTTGGCGCAGAGTCTGACTCCCATCGCGAAAAGATCTATGAACCACTGAGTTACTGGTGTCCTCTAGCGCGAGGAGATGCAGCTCCTCCGAGAGGAGTTGGCTCGCCTTTTCGAGTTCTTCGTACGCCTCAAACAGTGGACATTCATTAGCACCTCTGAGCGCATACGACCACTCGCTCCCCGAGAAGCGGACCACCGCATACTCGCCAAGACGTGCCGAATCGTCCGGAGACAGGGATCGAGCTTGCGTACCCCGCGACTTTGCCAAAGCTTGGGCGAGTTCCAGCGCCGGAGCGCGTGCGAACATCACACACCACTCATCCACGACAATCCATTGGCGAACTCCGCGAACCTTGCGCGGGGCACCGTCGACCTTGGTATGCAGTCTAAAACGATTCATCAATCAAACCCCTGAAACGAGAGAACGTGGATCGGAACATACGGGAATCCAAAGGAATAGGACCGGAGTCTCTGTCGCGTTGCCAAGTTGGCTCCCTTTACTGTAATCAGCACGACCATTCGTGAGTACGAGAACCGACGCGCATGCCGGACGAAGGTTCGTAGTTGAGCGGGCTTACCGAGAGCAGTTTCCGGCCGGGCTTTGATCTCCGTAAGCAAGTAGGACTTCGGACTGCCACTGAGACCACGCTGGAGGTTCGTTGGGCGGGCGCGGGAGAAGAGTAGATCGGGAAACTTCGAGCCCGTGGGTCCAAGTCGTGGACCTCTCGTGAGTGTCGTGGGTACAGTTGTGTTCTGGCCAGTCGTGTCGCTGCACGAATAGCCGTTTCCTACGGGTCTGCCCGAGCTATCGAGTGGCGGCTCGAGGAACAGTGAGTTGCGAACTCCACCCGGAAACCCCTGGAACATTTCACACAGTTCGTCGGTCACAAGAGACTCGAACTTCCGACCAAAATCTGCGGTGGCAAGCCAGTTGGATGGGATTACCGAGCTAAAGGCCTGCCCGATGGCCTGGTCGATAATCTCGCCGCGAACGAAATCGCGAATACTTGATCGAATGAGGTTCCCCATGCCACCACGAGCGGTGAACAAGAGACGCGACAGACCACTTCGTACCGCAGCCGAAGCGAGCGCAGCACGTGCTTGCAAGTTCGTCTGGACCTCAATGAGACTTACGCGGCCCGATGGGTCTCGGTACAAGGTTGGTACGGAGCGGTTCGCCTGGTAGGGGCTCCACATCTCCGGCGCCTGCGACGCTGGCGCCGCAGGGTCCCGGCTCGTGAACCGGGCCGTCTCCGGGTCGTAGGTCCTCGCCCGGACGTAGTAGAGGCCGGTGGGGTCTCTCCACATGCCGTGGTGGCGGAAGTCGCCGAGGGATTCGGTGGGGAGGGCGGCTTCAGCGCCGGTGGTGGCGTCGATGTTGCCGAAGGCGTCGTATTCGATGCGGGCGACGCGGTTGCCGGCGCCGTCGGTCAAGGCGATGATGCTACCCATGGCGTCCCGCAGGTAGTAGCGGGGTCCGGAGGCGCCGTAGCGCATGACGGCGTGTTCGCCGGCGAAGACGTAGGCGAGCTGCTGGTTGCCGGTCACCGCGTCCGTGATCACGTGCGGGCTCTCGTAGCTGCGCGCCATGCTGGGGGCGACCAGGAAGTTCCGGGAGCTCGTGCCGTCATCCACGGAGACGCGGCGCCCTTCCCCGTCGAACACATAGTCCGTCGTAGCGCCACCTTGGTCCACCTGGGTGACGTGATCGAAGCTGTCATACGTCAGGTCGGTGTTGATGGCGCCGCGCGCGATCTGGGTCACCCGCCCGGCCGCGTCATGCGTGAAGCCGTCCGCCCCAGCGGAGTCCAGCCGGAAGCCGGCGCCGTAGGTGTAGCTGTCCGCATTCTTGGTGAGCCTGTTGCCGTCCTGGTCGTAGGTGTACGTCTTGGACCGGAGCACCGTCCCACTGGCGTTGCGGTAGGTCTCCGAGGTGAGCCGTAGCGCGCCGTCGTAGGTGAACTCCACGTATGTGCCGTCTTCGCGGTCGATCTGGGTGGGTTCGCCGGAGAGCGTGCGGGTGTACGTCTCGCTGGCGAGCACGGTGCCGGTGGAGTCTTCGTGCACGACACTGCTGAGCCGGTCGCGCAGGTCGAAGGTCCACGTGGTGATCACGCCGTTGGGCAAGGTGCGGGTCGCGGGACGGTTGGCCGCGTCGTAGGTGTACGAGGTCACGCCACCGAGAGGATCGGTGATGGAGGTCAGGTTGCCAACCGGATCGTAGCCGTACGCGGTGGTCTCCTCCGGCGCGGTGCCGCTCGGCCGCGTGTGGACATGCGTGACCCGGTCCCCGGCGTCGTACTCGTAGCGGATGCGTGAGCCGCTCGGGCTGGTGAGCGTCTCGAGACGGCCGGCGGCGTCGTACGTGTACGAGGTGGCGCCGGCGGCGTTCGTCACCGTATCGACGGCCTCGTTCGTATCGTAGGTGATGGTCCGCGACTCGCCGGTGGCGGTGCTGCGCGAAGTCTCGCGGCGGTCTGCGTCATAGACATACGTAACGACGTTCCCATCTGGCTGGGTCATGGTGTCCAGCTCGTTGAAGTCCGTGTAGGTCATCGTGGTCTCGGACGTGTCCGGGTAGACCACCCGCGAGGGGTCGCCGGCGTCCGTGCGCTCGATGCGCCAGGCCCGGCCGAGCGGACTGGTCACCTTCTCCACGTGGTCCTCGGGGTAGCCGTAGGACCACGCGACGCCGGCCAGGTCGGTCGCGGAGACGAGCGTGCCCTCCGCGTCGTACCCGAAGGAGCGGACGCGACCCATCTCATCGGTCTCGGAGGTGACGAACTCGTCGCCGTCCTCGAGACGGGAGGGAGCCAGGTGGGTGACGCTCGTGGAGCTGCCGTCCGGATGCAGGATGGACAGTGGGAGGCCGTAGGCGTTGGTGTTCGTGGTCGTGTCTCGAAGGAGCGGGTCACGCACGGTTGTCGAGGTGGGCGTGTACGTGAACGACCAGGTGTTGGTGTTCGCGTCCGTCATGGTCGCGATGCGGCCGCCAGCGGTGTAGGTCATGTCGGTGTGGAACCCGAGCGCGTTGGTGCTGCGGGTGACGCGGCCCGCGCCGTCGCGGACGACACTCGTGGTGGCGCCTCGGGCGTGGTCGATCTGCGAGGCCATGCGGCCCGCATCGTCGTAGGTGCGTTCCTGTACGCGTCCCGCGGCGTCGGTCTCGCGGCGGAAGTTCCCGACCGCGTCGTACTCGAAGGCGACTTGTTGCTCCCCCTCGTGGCTCCACCCAAGGAGCCGCGCTCCGCCAGAGACTCTTCGTTCAGTAACTCCGTCTGCTCCTGCTACGCGAGTCCAGAACTCACCTGCCCCGTCATACTGGAACGTGCCCTCCCTACCGCCACCGAAGTCATGATGGACGGCACGGCCCAGCGAATCGAACGAACTTGCTGAGAACAGTACACCGTCTCTGTACAGCGCGGAGAGTTGCCCGTCTGCACCGTAGATCATGTCCCACGTTGTTCCGTCTGGGTCCGTTGTACGCATGGGTTCGGGACCGTCCCCGTGCTCATGGGTGATTGTGCCCAGGCGGCTGGTCTCGGTCAGCACTCGACCGTTGGCGTCGTATGTCGTTCGTGTAACCTCGTTGCCGTCCCCGTCGCGGACCACCGTCTGGTTGCCGTTGGCGTCGTACTCGAACTCGACGGATCCACCAGCGGGCGAGGTTAGCGACGTCATCCGGTTGTTCGCGTCGTACGTGTACGTGGTCGTGAAGTCGGCGGGGTCGGTGCTCACGTCGTGGGGGTCGACCCTGGCGGTGAGGTTGCCGCGATGATCGGTGTACTCATAGCGGGTGATGTTCCCCTCAGCATCGATCTGGCTTACCACCCGACCGGGGATCTCGATATCGTAGTTGAGCTGGGTGACGTTGCCGAGGCCGTCGATGACATTCGAGACCTCGCCGCGGTCGGTGTAGATGTGGCGGGTGGGGCGGCCGAGGCCGTCGTATCGGGTCAGCTCGTGCCCAACGAGATCGTAGTCGTTGTCGAAGCAGACTCCGTCCGCGTCGCAGAGCTCGTCGAGTCGACCGTCACCGGTGTAGGTCATCGCCGCGATCCGGACGCCGCGGTGATCCACGAGGTCGGTCAAGTGATGTGGATGGGTGGGGACTCGGTACTCGAACGAGGTTGTTTGTTCGAGTGGATTGGTGACCCCGACGAGATCGCCCGCGCTGTCGTACTGGTACCGGATCTCGCGGCCTGCGTGGTCTCGGACGCGGTCGATGCGGCCTTCTCGGTCACGCACGATCTCCAGCGCCCGTCCGCTTGAATGAATCACTGCGCCGTCCGTGAACGAGAGTGAGTTTCCGTTGCGGTCCTCGAAGCGGATGACCCCGTCCTGGGTGGTCAGATCGATTCGCCGGCCATCGAGCAGGGTGAGTCGGAAGTGGTCTGGGTTGTAGACGTCACCGGTGGCGATGTCTGTCAACAGGCCACGTGTATTGAACGTGGAAGCGCGAATCCGGCCGATGGCGCGGGCGCGGACCGTGGTGTTGCCGACGATGCCCAGCACCGCTCCGGGGTTGGTCCCGTCCACGAACTCATACTGGACGTCCGCGGAGCACGAGCCGCTAAGGGGTTGAAGGTCCACCAAGACCGGTCGGAAGACGTAGTACTCGCCGTCGCTGAGCCGGACCTCCGTGAAGTGGAACTCTTGCTCTTCCCAGCGGACGCAGGGGAAGGGTTCTGCAAACGTGCCCGCGCCTGGGTCGATGACGA
The DNA here is from genome assembly GCA_034670305.1 of Deltaproteobacteria bacterium. Lineage (GTDB taxonomy): Bacteria > Myxococcota_A > Polyangia > Polyangiales > Houyiibacteriaceae > JAXMNT01. The sequence goes on along the minus strand of JAXMNT010000018.1, from coordinate 97,304 downwards.
TGTCTTCGCCGATCAGGCGGTTGTGCTGAACTCGTCCGGTGCGAAGTCCGAGCTCCCAGCCGTAACCGAAGTCACCCTTCTCGCTCGCCCGACGACTGTCGTAGCTGCGAACCAAGGCCAGTGGGATGCCGATGTCGTCGAGTGCGAGGTCCACGAAGCTCATCTGGACGAGTCCGAGTTTCGCTTCGCCCGTGACTCGAACGCCGACCGTCTCCTCTGCAAGGTTGCCGTTGACGTCTTCGCCTCGGAGCCGGAGGTAGTAGCGGCCGTTCTCGAGCAACGTTGCATCGACCTGTCCAAGCGTGCCGGACACGTTCTCCCCACCTTGGAGCAAGGTTCGCCATGCGCCGTGGTCGGTGGGGCGCAGGTCGACGCTCCATCGGTAGAGGTTGTCGTCGGCGACGCTGCCAACCACGTCGTGCAGGTAGAGGAGCTCGTCGTCGTACGTGGGTGCGGTGAGCGTGACGACCGGCAGGGTGTCGTCGCTGGCGTCGAGCACGCGGACATTCGTCTGCGCGGTGCTCCGGTTCCCAGACGGGTCAACGGCTTCGGCCAACGCGACCTTCACACCGACGGTGGTAGCGGTCCAGATGGCTTCACCGCTGCCGTCCAGGGTGAGAATCGTGCCATCGACTTCTACATGGTCGACGAGCACGTCGTCGTCGTCCGACGCGACCACGCGGATGAGAACGTCTTCGCCTGGCAGGACGCTGAACGGTGTTGCTGAGATGGTCACGAGTGGCGGTGTATCGTCGCCCTCGACCGTGATCGAGAACCGCTGCGGCTCGCTCTCGAGTCCTTCGCCGTCGATCGCGACGACCTCGACCTGGTGCACGCCCACGTCGCCGAGGCCAGGCGTCCAGTCGATCACACCTGTCGCCGCGACGATCGTCATGGCAGCGGGACTCACCCGGAGCTCGTACCGATCGACGATGGCTGCGAGGTCGAGTGTGTCGTTGTCGATTGCATCGACATCGTACTGGTAGGGGTACGCGTAGCTCGCGCGTCGAACTGGCGTGGACACGATGATCGGTGGCTCGGAGACCTCGTCTACGATGACCGTCAGTGGGCGGGTATCGGTCGCGCCGTCGCAGTCGGTGGTGCGGACTTCGATTGGGTAGGAGCCGCCGTCTTCGGGGAGCCAGAAGAACTCGCCAGTCGGATCCAGCTGCATGCCAGGAAAACCACTCGTGAGCGCCCAGGTCAGAGTGCATGCCGGGTCGTCGTCGGTCGCGACCAGTTGAACCTGGATGACCTCGTTCTCGACGCCGTTGATCACGTCGCCGCTGATGACCGGCCCGTCGTTCTCGTGGACCACGACGATGGTGAAGGTGGCCGCGGCGGAGACTTGAGATCCGTCGCTCACGGTGAACGTGAAGGAGTCGGTCCCCGTGTAGTCAAGAGCGGGTGTGTAGGCCAGCGTGGACGGTGTCCCCGTGAGGGTGCCGTTCGACGGTGAGCTTGCGATCGCGTAGCTCAACGGGTCCCCATCAGGGTCAAAGCCCGTGAGCACGAACGAGATGGCGGTGTCTTCCCGGGTCGACAGGGAACCGTCGTAAGCATGCGGGGTGGAGTTGGTGGCAGAGGCTTCGAACGAAAGGTCTTCATCGTCCGCCCCGTCCCCGTCATCGTCCACGCCGTTGTCGTCTTCCTCGTCGTAGAGGCCGTCGCAGTCGTTGTCGATTCCGTCACCAGGGACAGTCGTGCTGGGAACACAGGGTTCAGCGAGGGCTGAAAGCCGCATCGTCGCGGGGTAGCCGTAGCTGTCGAAGTTCCCGAACCCGTACGCGTACGCGCCGAAGGTGACGCCGTACCCGAGGTGCTCGAGACGATGGCTGCCGTCCGCGACCGCGACGTGCGCGTAGGCGTAGCCCGTCGAACCGATGGGGGTGAATGGCTCGGCGATCGGTGACCCATCAACCCGCATGCCACCCGCCTCGGTCGCCTCGATGACCACGGTGAGGTAGTTGTCGAACACGATCACCTCGGAAGGGACCGTCGCCGCCAGGACGTTGTCGTCGAACTGGCTCGTCGGGACCACCAACATCATGAAGGGGTCGCCGTCGCGATTGTCGTGTTGGCGCCCGAGGGAGTACTGGACGAGGAGTGCGGGTTCGCTGGTCTCTACATGAAGCGCGGTTCCCTCCACTTCGACCAGAATGGAATGGAACTCTCCGGTGTCGAGTGTGGCGACCACGGCGCCATCGATTGAGACGTCCGTCGAATCGTGTGCGGCCACAACGCGCAGTTCGTACCCCTCACGCGTGGCGAGGGGCGCCACCAAGAAGTCGTCTCCCAGCGCGTCGGTCGAGGGGATCTGCTCCACAAGGTAGTCGCACGCCTGCGTGTTGTTCGGAACCTCGGCACAGTCGTGTCCGCTCAAGACAGCCACAGGCTTGTTGCTGGTGATGAGGCTGCCAGTGAGATCGTGCTCTGCGAGAGAACCGGTGGCGCCGGTCAGGCGCGCCCGCAGGTGAATCATCTCTCCTCGGTCCAACGAGAACGTGAGGGGGTCGCCGGCGCGCTCAATCGTGTTGGGCGTGTCCGGCCCGCCATCCACGTCGGCCGACGGAACGATGGTGACGGTCGTTCCATCCTCTGCTGCCGTGACCGTCAGGTTCGCGTCTGAACGACCGAAGGCGATGTGTCCCCCATAGCTCGGCACCACGTACTCGGTGCCTAGGCCAGCAGTGGGAAGCGCCAGGAAGGCATCGGTAACCTCTGGGGCGTGCACCATTCCGTACACACAGACCGAAACGGGCGCCGTGATGCGAATCGAGTGGTCAGCGACTTCGCCGGTCGGAGGGTGTGCAGTAAGCACTGGGAGCAGGACGTCACTGATGTGACCGGGTGACACCTCGACGCTGGCACGGAACCCGAACGTCGGAACCTCGACCCGCACTGGGGTTGGGGTGGATCCGTATACTGGACAGCCGAGGGGCTGACCGCGGCTATCTTCCCCGACTACTGCAACAGCGGTCGGCTCGTAGCTCCCACTGGGGGGCCTCGGTGGGCAGGTTGAGAGATGGTCGGTCTCCGACGTACTCGCGCGCTCAGACAAAGACGTTGCACACGCTCGACCGGTCGCGCTCGCATTGTCGGAGGGCAGGAGCGAGTTCGTATCGGCTGGATTCGACGATTCGGTCATTCGATGGCCCGTCGATGGAGACTCGGCGACGTGGGCCGAGTGCCGGCTGTCGTGTCCCGAGGGCCCGACGGCCCTGGTCGTCTCTACGAGTGGCTTCGTCGCTATTGGAAAATGGGACGGCAAGGTGGAGATTTGGGACGAGATGGGAGAGTACCGTGGAGTCATCGACGTGCCGGGTCCGCGTGACCAGGGTGTCCCAGTCCACGAGGGGGCGGGTCCAGAGAGTCTGGTCGCTATTCCAGGCGCCGTCCTCGTCGTCACGCGATATCACGGCATCTTCCGTATCGAACTTCCCAGCTTCGAGCTCACCCAGTTGTGTGGAACCACCATGGACACTCAGTGGTCGGGCGCGCTTGCGCAGGATGGAGGAAGGGTGCTGGTCGGGGGGACGCACGAGACCGTGTTTGGCGTAGACCTGGCGACCGGAGCGGTCGCGCCTTTCGCTTCAGGTCACTCGAGCACGGTGGATACAGTCGTCGCGCCCCCGAATTCCGACGAGACCTTCACGCTCGAACGAAACGGGTGGCTGAACGTGTGGGTCGGCGGTCGCCGCATCCGTCGCCATCACATTGCCGAAACTCCGGTCCGCGCATTCGCGGTGAACCAGACCGGCGAAGTCTTCGCGCTCGAGTGTGAACGACAGATTCAGTTTCGATCCGCTCTCGATGGTTCAGTTCTGGGCACCTGGGAGACGAATGGGGACGGTTCCCCGATCCTATTCGACAAGGACGGCTCACTGCTCTGCTTCGATCGTGGACAACTGATGCGGCTTCGACTGGGTGGCCGGTGACAACTCAGCCGTCTCAGTCGCCGGCGCAGGAGTAGCAGCGCCAGTCGCCCGGAATCGCGGGGGCGTCGCAGTCTCGGCAACGACCGGGTCTGCGGCGGTCCTCGTCGTCGCGGTCGGTGTGGGGTTGTACGCAGACGGGAGGTTCGTCGGCAGGCGGAAGGGGTGCGGCGTCCATGTTGGGTAGACGTCTGCGGCCACTTCTTTCTGACAACTCGCGCTGCGAAAGTGGCCGAGCGTCCCGGTCACGCCGCGGTGGCGAAGTCGAGTACGAACCGGCGCTGCGTTTCGTTCTCGGGGCAGTTGTGGCCGCGGGCCGCACGCACAAGGTCGAGCGCTTCGGGTCCACTCGCGCCGAGTTGCATCGCGAGGCACGCGCCGAAGGTGCCAGCACGACCGAGGCCTCCCCGACAGTGCGCGACCACGGTCCCACCCGCGCGGAGTATGTCGGCGAGCTCTGTGAGCACGGCACGCAACGCATCGAGGTTGCACGGAACGCGGCCATCGACGATCGGGAGCCGGTGCAGTGTCACGCCGTGGCGGCGGACGGCTTCGATGTAGCCGCCCATGTGCAGCGCGCGCAGCTCTCGGTCGGTCACGAGGCACACCAGGTGTTCGACGTGGTGGGCGTGGCGCAGTCGGAGAAGGTCGAGCTCGAGGTCACGGACCCAACTGGTTCCAGACAGGCTCGACGCGCGTTTGCCCGGCGCAAAGGTGAGGCCGAGGCGGCCTTTGCGTTCGGACTGCGAACCGATGAGCCCAGCGAGGTCGATCCAGCCGACGCCGATTGGATCGGTCATCGACGTGCGCACTCGGAAGCCACGCTCGGAGAGGCTCTCGCGGGTGGGCGTGTGCAGACTGACGTGTACGAACGTGCCCGCGTGCGTGGTCGCGTCGCCTTCGAAGCGGATCCGCCGAGAGTCTTTGCCGTGAGATGGCAGCGGGTCGTCGGTGCGCAGACGGGACTGGTCCTGATCGACCGACATCGGCGAGGCGCCGGCACAGGCGAGGACTTCGGTGACCTCGGGCGCGGTGACACTGCATGGACGTTGGGGACGACGAAGCACGTCGAGCGCGTGACCGCGTGCGAGCCGTCGGTGCAAGTGCGCGTAGGTCGCTGGGGCATCGACGACGACGATGTGTTCGATGCGGTCGCCGATCGCGACGACCACCCCGACCTGGTCGACCACTGGCTCCACGCCTTCGAGAAGCGTTTCGATCGGGACGCCGAGCAGCTCGAACGACGAGGTGAGGGTCCCGGTCGACGTACGGGTCCGGGTCTCCGAGACGATCTCCGCGACGTCTTTCCAGACGCGCTGCTGTCGAGCGCCCGGCTCCTTCGCACGTACATGGGTCTTCATCGTGCGGAGCATCGAACCCGGCGCGGAGAAGTCGCTCACGTCGAAGCGTTCGTCGCGACGCTCGTCCTGCCAGCGCCCGGCTTCCACGCAGCACACCTCGACCTCCAGGGTGCCGTTCGGAGGCACCACCACGGTGTGGACCGCAATGCGATCCTGCTTGCACCCCACCACCAGGTCGCCCTGGAAGAGGACGACCGGCACCGGCAGCGGATTGTGAAGCGCGATGAACCCAACCTTCGGATTGTCCGCGAGTTCGCGCGCCGTGGCCCCTCGTGCGACCGCTTCCGAGAACGTGAGCGCGACCGGCGTGCGCGCCGATGCACCGGCCGAGACGAGCGGAAAGAACCGGATCGGCGAAGCCCCGCCCGAACCGAGCGCGGGCCCCACGACGAGGTGAGAGAAGAGCTGGGCGAGTGGGGTCATGTCCATGCCGAGTAGACGTTCTGCGAATCAAGACCTGACACCTCACGAGTCGGACGCCTCCAGTTCAAGGAGCCCGCGTACTAGCCTACGCGTTGGGGTAGTCGCGCGAGGGGCTGGCCGGCACAAGGCCGAGGCCTACGCGCCATGCAATGGAACGAAGCGGGGGACGACATGAAGACCTATCAGTTGTGCTTGGACGAGAGCGGGAAGTTCGAAGAGGGAGAGAGAGACGGAGACGTCCCGTTCGCGAGTCAGTTGGTCGGCTTCTTCGGCCCGGCCGGTCACGTGACCGAGAAGCGGGCGGAAGCACTCCTCCGTGCTGCAACAGGCGCGAACGGCAGCACTCTCGAGAAGCTGCTACACGCGACGGAACTCGGCCGTGGTGAACGCTACGACACGCTCGCCACTGAGGTCGCCAACGGTGTCGTGGAGCTGGGTTGGCAGCCCGTCCGTTTCGAGAACCGCGAGCGCCTGGCCGAAGACTCGATCTCCAACACCTACGTCACGCTGGTCGCGGAACTCTGTGCGCGGATCTTCGAACGGCTCGCGCCATCGGTAAGCGGAGAGCAGGTCACACTCAGACTCTTCGCCGCGCGCTACATGGTGAAGGGCGGAGTTCAGATCGAGCGCAACCGATACCTCTCAGCCGTTCGTAGCCGACTCGGCGACGTCAGTGCCCGCCGCGGCCACGCGGCGACATCGGCACTCTGGCAAGTTGAGGGTGTGGAGCTGGGATCTGGTCGCACTGATCGGCGGCTCCAGATCTGCGACGTTCTGAGCAACGCGAGCCATGATGGGTACTATAGACTGGGCGAGTCCGCCAAGCGCACCGTTCGTAGTGCGTTTGGTGAGTACGACGTCAGCGTGGCTTCGGTCGACGTGGAACGACGTGCCCGCGCCGCAGCGGAAGAAGGCGCCGTAGGACTTGCACTACGTGCAGTCGGGGAAGAGCTCGTCGCGGATCGACTCATGGACGAACCCCGCCGGCGACTCAGCAGCTTGCGGGCGAAACTCCTCGAACAGCTCGGCATGTTGCCGGCGGCGTCTCGACGCATTCAGCTTCGTGCTCTCGAGGATTGGCTCCACTCGGTCGCCGAGGAGCGCCGCGATTCGGTCCTCGCGAAACAGCTGATCCAGTGGATTCAGAAGGACGTGATGAAGCCATTGCAGAAGTGGGTGCCTGAACGCGACCCGGCACTCGCGGCGCATCGATTGGTCGTACACAGATACGACCTGACTGCCGCCAACCATGCAGGCGAGCCAAAGACCGCGCGCGAAGCGTGCAAAGCGATCGACGACGCTGTCCACGAACTCGGGGGACGCTGGGAGCACGCCGAGCCGATCCTCGACGCGCTCACCCACCAAGCAGTCCACCTCACCGATTGCTTCGAGCACGAGGTGGCGTCGCGGCGGGCCCGCTTGGTCGCGGACTACTACGGCGAGCTTGGCAGCCTCTTCAACACCCTCCTACCGGAAGTCTTCCCTGAGGAGGTCGGCTCCGACCAACGTGCGCGAGCGCTGGGAACCGCGATGCAAGCCGAGATGTACCGGGGGCTCCGTGAGCCGGAGGCCTTCGCCAAAGCGAGAGCGCTGAGTGAAGCAGCACTCGCGGAGTTCGACGCACCCCACGACGTCGCCCAGCAGCATCAATACCGCGCCCAGCTCGAGACGTACGCCGGCGACTTCGATTGCGCACTGGCGCACCTGGCGACCGCACTCGGTGTTGACCCGAGCCACACTGCCATCGCCGATGAGGTCAACCGGCTCACGGGCATCCCTCAGGGCTTCGGTGCGCTGCACTGGGCCCGACTGGTGGCTCACATGCTGGAGAACCCGTCGGGCGATCTCGAAGAGCTGGGCGCTGCAGTGGACCGAGCGAAGCTCGACGCGCTCGATTGGGTGACCGATGACGACAAGCCGTATCCCGCGCATGGCCTGCGTCGGCATCTGGCTCGAATCCAAGCTGCGCGAGGAGAACGGAAGAAGGCCGAAACGACCCTGGTCCACCTGCGCCAGCTCCGCGAGCACAAGAGGAAGGAACAACCGCTCCTCACACTCATCGACGCGGCAGCACACGCGCAGGTCATCAGCAGCTTGCTCCGCGAGCATCGGAAGGCGGCACACGACGTCATTGGGAAGGCGCCGGTGGGCAAGCTTCAGCGCCTCGCTTCAACGTACAAGGGTGAGATGCCCGAACTCGCGGCGGCAGCGGAAGCGATGGCAGTTGCCTTCAAGCGGGCGGAAGACGATCCTTGGGACCACGTAGCGGCACGGCTCTCGAAAGCGGCAGCGCGCATCGGCTACTGATCGCCACGAAGTTCTGGATACGTCGTTGCTCCAGAACGCGAGCTACCAACCGTGTTCCGCAATCCGCCATGGAGATGGACCGTGAGTCCTAAGTGTGGAGCGCTGTTGGGTGGAGCGGGGGACTGTCCTTGGTGTCCGTCTGTGGTCGTCCGTGATCGTGCGAAGGCCGTTTCGGGCCTGTTTTGTTGTGTTTGTTGGACGACCTGCGACTTTGCCAAGGTTGACGTCGCGAGTTCGAATCTCGTCTCCCGCTCCACCCAACCCGAAGTCCAGCTGCTCGATAAGCACTAGATTTCAAGCGTTTCCAGAGGCCGGCTCCAACAGGAGACCGGCCTCACTCGTATCTGACAGGGGCCGAACTTCGCGCGGCGGACTGAGGCCAGTCCCCCGACCAGTCCCCCGACGGTTTTGCACTCACCCTTCGAGCAGCTCTGCGAGCTTCTCGGAGGCCCACTGGGATCGACCGTCGAGTAGTGACGGGCTTGGATGGGCGCGCGCACGATGGACGTGCTCGTACGTTCTTCCACCCTGCGCGGGCTGGCCGGCGCGTTCCCGTGCTGCATGGATGCGAGATGGAAGACGTCGGGCTCGCGCAACGCTCACGCTGTTCACGACTCTGGTTCGACATCTAAGGCTGCCGCCCTTGACTCCCCGCCGTGCGGGACCCCTCACTCGAGCAGGCTGCGCAGCATCCACGCGGTCTTCTCGTGGACCTGCATGCGCTGGGTGAGCAGATCGCAGGTGGGCTGGTCGCTGACGGCTTCGCTGATCTTGAAGACCTCGCGGCTGGTCCGCGCCACGGTCTCGTGGGCGGCGACGAGTTTGTGGATCATGTCTTGCGCGGCGGGCACGCCGACTTCTTCGTCGATGGCGGAGAGCTCCGCGAACTCGCGGTAGGTGCCCGGCGCCGGGAAGCCGAGGGCGCGGATGCGCTCGGCGACCAGATCCACGGCGAGCGCGAGCTCGGTGTACTGGGTCTCGAACATCAAGTGCAGGGTCTGGAACATGGGACCGGTGACGTTCCAGTGGAAGTTGTGGGTCTTGAGGTAGAGGGTGTAGGAGTCCGCGAGCACGCGGGAGAGCCCTTTGGCGATCTCTGCGCGTTTCTCTTGTTCGATGCCGATGTCGATCTTCATGTCGTGTTCCGTGGTTGGCCGCGATGCGGCGGTTTCAGAGCGAACGGTCCAAGCCGTCGCGGAGTTCCAGGCGGCACAAAAGGCCCCGCATGGGTTGGTCGCGCCAGCGCCCAGGGCGTGACCTTCGGGCGCGTGGGCGCGCGTCACCGCGGTGGACTGCGCAGACCGAAGACCCGCGCTGCGTTGCCGCCGAGGAACAGGTCGCGGGCTTCGTCGTCGAGGTCCAGGCGGTCGAGTTGGTCCAGGCACGCTTTGGGGAAGAGCATCGGGAAGTTGCTTCCGAAGAGCACCTTGGTCCGCCCGCGTTTCTGCATGAACTTCACCAGCGTTTCGGGGTAGCGGCTCGGCTTGTACGCGCTCGTGTCGATGTAGACGTTCTCGTACTTGGTCGCGAGCGCGATCATCTCTTCGGTCCACGGGTAGCCGATGTGGCCGCCGACGATCACGAGCTCCGGAAAGTCGAGCGCGACGCGGTCCAGATACGGGATCGGCCGGCCGGGATCGCTGGGGTAGAGCGGGCCAGCGTGACCGACCTGGAGACAGAACGGAATGCCGAGCTGCACGCACTCGGCGTAGAGCGGGTAGTAGCGGCGGTCGTCGGGCGGCGCCTCCCAGAGCCAGGGCAAGAGCCGAAGCGCTTTGAACCCGAGCTCCTTCACGCAGCGGCGCAACTCACGGACCGCTTCCATGGGTTTGCGGATGTCGACGCTCGCGACCCCGACAAAACGCGTCGGCGCGTGCGCCACCAGCGCGGCGACCTCGTCGTTGCGTATCAATGCGCCCTGCGGTCCGTGCCACGCGCACGCGAGCGCTTGGTCGACGCCCGCTGCGTCCATCTGGGAGAGCGTGAACGAAAACGGAATCGACTCCGGCATGGTCCCGCCGACCCAGCGTTTGATCGCATCGAACATGGGGTCGGCCAACATCTGTGGCGACGGATGCTGAATCCAAGCGTCGATGATCATCGCCGCAGCATACCGCGCGGGCTTCTGGCTTCGGCGCCGAGCTTACGTGCGCCTGCGGCGGAGGGTGTAGATGAGGGTGGCGGTGGCGCCGAGCAGGAGGCTGCTCAGGTGTTCGAAGGGGAAGAGTTCGGCGGCGTCGAGGATCCATCCGTGCGCGGCGATGCCGGCGACCGAGGCGATGGCGTAGACGGAGAGGCCGACCGCGAGGGATCGGGTGAGGCGGGTGGTGGTCTGGAGCAGTCGGCTCCGGCTGGACCAGGCGCGCGCGACGGAGCGGAAGAAGAGGCCGGACGCGAAGAGGGCGACGGCCGGTCCGATGGCGCGGAATGCGAGCTGGCCGGTGCCGCTCCATTCGGTCACGTCGGACCACCCTGCGGTGACCACCCACGCGAGCGCCGCAGCCCAGGTGCCAGCCGCGACGGCCGCGACGAGTGCGGTGATGAGCGCGCGCAGCCGGGCCCATCGCACGCCCGGTGCGGTCCCAATCGCGCCGCGCAGTTGTTCGAGTCGGCGGCCGAGCTCCGCGGCGGTGGCGACGCGGTCTTCGGGCGCACGCGCCATGGCGGCCTCCACGACTTCCACGAACGCGGGCGGGATGTCCTTCGCAACCGAGTCGAGGGCGGGGGGCGGTTCGGTCATCAAGAGCATCAAGGTCTTGTGGGGTTCGTGCGTTCCGTACGGCATGACCCCGGCGACCATGTTGTAGAGGATCGCGCCGACGGCGTAGATGTCCGCGCGCGCGTCCACGTCCGAAGGACGCGAGGCCTGTTCGGGCGCCATGAAACTGGGCGTGCCGAGGAACGCGCCGTCCTGCGTCAACGTCGCGGCGCCTTCCTGCTTGGCGACCCCGAAGTCGATCACCTTCACGACTTCGTCCTCGCCGTCCCGGGCAAGGAAGATGTTCGACGGCTTCAGGTCGCGGTGCACCAGACCACGCGCGTGCGCCAAAGCCACGCCGCTGCAGATGCCGATGCCGATGTGGATCGCGGCGTCGAGCGACAGACGCTTCGATTCCGCGATCCGTTGCGCGAGGTCCATGCCCTCGAGAAGCTCCGTCACCATCACCGGTCGACGATCTGGCGTCTCGCAGAGATCCAGCACCCGCACGACGTGGTCGCTGCGGATGCCGGCCAGGATCCGCGCTTCGCGGGCGGCCCGTTCGGCGGAGGACGACCGGCCGGAGCGTGACGCGGTGCTCACCTTGACCGCGACGGGCTGCTCGAGCCGCAAGTGGTAGCCGCGGTAGAGGCGACTCATGCCGCCCTCGGCCAGCAGCGCGTCGAGCCGATAGGTGTCCGCGAGCACGGCCCCGAGCAGCGGATCGACCTCTTCGACCTCTTCTTCCTCTGGGATCGTCTGCATCCAAGGACCGCCTACGAACGAAGCCATCGCCTACACCAGAGGGCGGGGATGGCCGTCGTATGGAGATCTTACCATCGACTGCATCCCCGCGCGCGAGCGCGTAGTCTGTCGGCCATGCTGACATTCTACGAGAACGCGTTCAGTCCGTTTGCCCGCAAGGTGCGCATGGTGCTCGAGCACAAAGGCATCGAGTACGAAGCGATCGATGGGTTGAGCCTCGGCAACCGAGACCAGCTGCTGGGGGTCAACGGGCGGGTCGAAGTGCCGACGATCGTGCACGACGGAGTGGTCGTGGTGAACTCGGCCGACATCGTCGCGTACCTCGAGCGGGTGTTTCCCGAGCGGCCGGTGTTTCCGGCGGACCATGCCGGTTGGGTGAAGGCGCGCGCGTGGGAGCGGTGCGCGGACTCGACCATCGATCCCATCTTGATCGACATCTCGTATTGGACCTGGGCGATTCGAAACGACCAGCGTCCCCAGGGCCTGCTCGATGCCGCACGCGCGGACATGGACACGATCTACGAAGCGCTCGAAGCCGCGCTCGAAGGCGACTTCGTCTGCGGAGAGGTCTCGGTCGCGGACATGGCGCTCTTCCCGCACCTGTCCGCGACAAAGCTGCTCGGCGTGCCCATCGACGGCGCGCGGTTTCCAAAGTTGCTCGGCTGGTACAAACGCTGCCGCGCCGACGCACTCTTCGCCGGCGATCTCAGCCGCACCAAGGAGTACCTCTCCGATCCCTCGGCGCTCGACGTCGAACGCAAGAAGATCTTCTGGCGCGGCGACCGCATCGAGTGGGTCCTCGCCCGCGGCCACCACGAGTGGTTCATGCGCGAGATCGAAGAAGACCGAGTGCTCTGGCCCGGCCTCGGCATCCCGAGCTAGCCAACTACGCCGTGCGCTCGATCAGCAACAACTCGTCTTGGACGTGACCGCGTTCGACTTCGACCCACAGCCATCCTCCGCAGCGCGAGGGCACGACGACACCGTTCTGATACGGGAGCGCCATGGCCTCGGGGAAATGCGGGCACGGAGGATGAACATCGACCAGGGCCTCCGGCGGTCGACGGTCCCAGTCGAGTGCGACCCACCGGTTCTCGACGCGGGGGTGCCAGATGTTCGACACCAAGCCGAGCTTCCATCCGTCGCCGTCCCTGCAGACGAGACTCCCGTCCGGAAGGACCAACGCGAACAGCGCCGAGCCCAGACTTGGCGGCCACGTCACCCGTCGCTGAGCGACTAGGTCTTCTGGTCTCAGTTCCAAGACGAAGTCTTCACCGTTCAATGCATCGACCCATACGAGCAGACGATCTCTGCACGGTTGCAGGCCAGAGACGAGTCCGGCCATCTCGGCCCGACGTGCGACGCGGCATGTTGCTTTGTCGACGACGACCAGTTCCGAGTGCAGCGCCAATACGATCCGGGTGTCCTCGATCATGCCGAGCCGACCGCCGTTCGTGATCAGCAGTGGCTCCACGAAGTCGGGCACGTCCAAAGCGACACGACGCGCACCGATCTGATGCGTGATGCCGCTGTGTTCGGCGAAATGGACCAGCACCGACTCCTCGCCACGTGTTGCCAGGACGCGGGTCCGGTCGGGAAGGTCCGAGCACCCAGCGCCGTCCCACGCAACGCTCTGCTCTCCGACTTGGACGACCACACGGCCGTCGTCGAGGCGGTGCGCCAGGTCCCCCGCAGGTACCACTACCGAACGGTTCTCCCACCCAGCCGCACCTGCGGCGCACAGACCCTCCGCGGTCCGAACGAGTAGCCGGTCTGCCGACGCATCGACCAGCTCGATGGGTCCAACGGACCATGGGATCTTCAAGGTCATCCTGCGCAAGAGAATACGTGGGCACGGTCACCGAGGCGGTGCCTTATGCAATCCCGATTCTCGAACTCTGGTGTAGCGTCTTGCGCATGCGTACTTCCCTTGGGCTGGTCCTCACGTTCCTTGTTCTGACTGTTGGGTGCGATGGCTGTGGCGATGCGGATCCGGCCGCGCCGGTCGCAGCGTCGGAGACGCCTTCGACGGAGACCGCGCCGGACGAAGCGCCACCCGAGGAAACGGTGGACACCGCGGCGCCCACCACGGCCGAAGCGCCGACGCCGCCGGCGAAACCCGCCGCGCCGACGCCGGCGGAACTCGACCAGACACGGGAAGCCCGGACCGCGCTTCGTGCCGGCCGAGTGGCGGGGCGGGCGGGCGACTGGGCGGAGGCGGTGACGCAGTTCCAGGCGTCGATCGCGAAAAACGACAGCGCGTCGGCGCGCTGTGAACTCGGCTGGGCACACTACCAGGCCGGCAACCTCGCGCTGGCCGGTCCGGAGCTCCGGCGGGGCGCGGCGATGTTGCGGCGGCGGGCCGAGGTTCGGGAGAACGAATCGAACACGCTCGGCGCGTGCCTCTACAACCTCGGCCGGGTGGCCGAAGAGAGCGACCCCACCGCGGCCGCGGCGTACTACCGCGAGTCGCTCGAGGTGCGGCCGGGCAACCGCGTCGTGCAGGGACGGCTCGACGCGCTTGATGCGCCGCCGCCGAGCTCGACCTGTGCCCCCCGCGCTTGCGTCGGTCCGGCCCGTGGTCCAGACGACACGGTCCTCGCGACGCTCGTCGCGCAGCACTACGGCCGGGACACCGCCGAGACCAACCAGGGCGTCGAAGGGACGTCTCCGTTCTTGTTTCGGGGCGGCGTGTCGGGCGAGCTCGGTATGGAGGAGGGCATCTTCCTCGCGGTGCCGGACGACGACGCTTGGTATGCGTGTTTCGTGATGTCCGACGAGGGCGCGGACTATCAGTACGACGAAGTCCACGCGCGGCAGTGGATCGCGGGGGGCCGCCCCGAGCTCGACTTCGAGGTGCGGGAAGCGTGGCACGGACGCGAAGAAGGCATCGCCAACGAGATGGGCAGCACCGTCCGCGGCTTCGTCGGCTGGCAAGACGGCCGCCCCGTGCTCTACGGCGCGGTCGAGGTGCTGACGTTCTACTACGACGGCGAGTGGGTCGACTGCGACTGCGACGACGACGTCGTGTACTCCGACTACTGGGACTGCTGCGAAGATCTGAACGCGATCGAAGAAGTCGCGAGCTGGAGCTTGGCCTCCGCTGGCTCGGGCCGGATCCGGGTGACGCGGCAGCAGGGCACCGACGGCCCGGCGACCGAGACCCTCTCGATCGTCGACCTCGCCTGCCCGCCACCGGCAGAGCCCGCGACACCACCGGCGGACTGACCGAGAACGAAGCATGCGACGCCTCTACAGGAGGGGCGTCGCATCGTTCGATCGATTCCGCGGAGAAGGTCAGTAGCGGGTCACGAAGCCTAGGCTGAAGCGGGGTTGGCGGAAGACGAGGGCGACGGCGTCGTCGTTGAAGACGGGGCGGTCGACGCGGTGGCGGGTGACGCGGACGTCGTAGCCGAACTCCGCGACGATGCCGCCACGGTGCACGAGGATCTCGACGCCGGCGCGGAGGCCTGCGTGCAATCCGAAGCCGTGGTCGGCGCGGGCGAAGGCGTTCGAGTACTCGTCTCGGAGGAAGGCGCCGGTGAAGCCGAGGACGCCGCCGGCGTAGAACGCGCTGCCGTGCGGGTCACGCTGAAAGGGGACGCGCAGGGTGGGGAGGAAGTCGGCGTCGACGTACACGTTGCGGCGCAGCTCGTAGCCGTCGCTGGTCTCGGGGCGCCACCCGTGGGCGCCGATCTGAAAGCCCACCCAGCCGAAGCGGTGGAAGGGGCGCTCGACAGCGAGGGACATGCCGAATGTCTCGTCGAGGTCTTCGTAGACCCGGTTGTCGGGGTTGTCCTCGTCGATGAGTTCCGAGTAGCCGAGCACCCCGACGTCGGCGCGGATCGTCATGCGGCCGTTGTCGCGCTGGGCGTGGGCGGTGGTGGCGAATGCCCACGTGCCGAGCAGGGCGACCGCGGACAGAAGTGAAGTGAGGGTTCGTCGTTTCATGCCTCCCTACAAAGCACGGACCGGGCCAACGAAATGCGGCCCGAGCGCGATGGGTGGGTGACGCAAGCTGCCGCAATGAGGCGGCTTGCCTCGCCACATGTGTGCGCCTGTCGTGCCGGCACACAGGCGAACACATGGCCGCACCCGTCGGGAGTCCACATGTACGAAAGAAAACGGCCGCTCCCTTTCGGGAACGGCCGCCTGGGGTGTTGCACTTCGGGGTGCGTTGGCGCCTGGGTCAGGCGGCTTCTTGGCTCGTGTCGTCGTCTCCACCAAGGCTCTCGAGTTTGCGGAGCTGGGTGATGGTGGCGGAGGCGGACTCGCCGAGTTCGAGGGTTCGAATCGGGAACGGGATGTCGATGCCCTTGGCGTCGAATGCCTTCTTGAGGGCCCGCACGAGTTCGTCCTTCGCGCGGAGGTAGTCGAGCTGGCTCTCGTATGCGATCCAGACCCGGGCGTCGAAGTTGATCGAGCTGTCGCCGAACTCTCCGAAGAAGACTTCGGGTTCGCGTCCGTCGATCAGGCACTCGAGCTGACCGAGCGCTTCGAGCGCGGTCGCCTTCGCCATGTCGAGATCGGTGTCGTAGGAGACGCCGCACGCGACTTCCACGCGCCTCGTGCCGGAGGTGCTGTGGTTGATGAGCACGTCCTGGAAGATCTTCTTGTTGGGCACCATGACGCGTTTGCCGTCGAGGGTGCGGATGACGGTCACCCGCAGTTCGATGCTCTCGGCCACACCGAGCACGCCGTTGGATTCGATGATGTCGCCCTGTCGGAACGGATGGCGAACCGAGAGCCCGACGCCGCTGATGAGGTTGGACGCAAGGTCTTGAAAGGCGAATCCAAGCGCGAGGCCGACGACACCGGCACCCGCGAGCACGCCGGTCACCGCTTCATCGAGCTGAAGCACGCTCAGGGTGGCCATCAGCCCAGCCAGGATGACGATGAAGTGTGCCGCGCGTGCCAAGAGATCGGAGGCGCTGGCCGACATCTTCGTGCGGGCGAGGGCCTTCGTCACGCCGCGGCGCACGCCCTTGCCGAGCATCCAGAAGATGCCGAGGACAACGAGGGCGACGAGTAGGCGGGGCGCCCAGGCGACCCCGTCGGTCAGCCAGCTGTTGAGGGTTTCGAGGAGGCGGTTGTAGAGTTCTGAGAACGATTTCACTGTGCCACCTCATTGTTGGCAGACGCGGTCGCGCGGAGGGTCGGGTCGAGGTCGAGCTGCAGGCCGACCCACGCGGCGTCTGGCAGATGCTCCACCGTGTAGACGTACATGTCGTCCGACCAGTGCTGCAGGATCACGTTGGCGCGTTCCCCGTCCCAGTCGTCGAGCTGAACGGCGCGTTCGCGCACCCGCACCGGACCGATGGGGTGGGCGCCGGGTTGTGCGACCGAGCTCCAGGTCTGGCGTTCGATGACCGCGAGGCGCCCCTCTTCGTTGCGGAGCTCGAAGGTCTCCGGCTGGGTCGAGACGCGGTACGCGCGGACTCCGTCGGGGAGGCTGCGAACGGCGAGTCGGTCGACGATCAGATCGTTGCCTTCGAGCGTCAGCGCCTCGCGTCCGGTCCAGCGCGACTCGTCGATCGGCACCAAGGCGTCTCGTTCGGTCGACGGTGTGTGCGCGGCGACTTCGATCTCTTGCAGAGGCTCGGTCTCCATCACGGCGCTCAGCGGCGGTGCGGGTTCGGGGGTCGTGCTCGCTGGTGGCGCGGTCGAATGCCCACAGGCGGACAGAGCGCACACCACAGCGAACGAAGTCGGCTTGTGTGTGATGTTCATTTTCATGCGGAGGGTATTTGCAGCAACCGTACCGGCCTCAAACACCGAGAAACGGACCCGGGTGGGGCGCCACGCCACGCGTGTGGCACGATCGCCTCCACGCCTCAGTCGCCGCCCGGAGCGCACGCTGGCCACCAAACGACGGCGGCCCAACAGATGTCTGCTGGGCCGCCGTCTTGTTTGTTCGGGGATGGGTTCGGTGAGAACCCACCGGGTCACGCGTTGATGTCGGGATTGTCGTCCTTCAGCCAGCCGTTGAGCTTGGCCGAGACGTCTTCGGTCAGGTCGTTCCAACCGTCGGTCATCGATGTCTTGAGCTCGCTCAACTTCGACTCGATCTTGGCGCGTTCATCGCGGGCAGCCGCTCCTGCGTCGGCGCGGAGCGTGGCCAGCCGGGCTTCGAGTTCCTTCTTTTTCGCGGTGACACGGGCTTTGAGTTCTTGTTTCTGATTCATGGGGTTCCTTGGGGGTGGGTTTCGGAGTGAAAGGGTTGGAGGGACTGCAGCGGGTGTCAGCTGCCTTCGATGAGCTCGACCTCGACGCGACGGTCGTTGGGCCAGAGCACTCGGTTGCGGGCGCGGTCTTCGCCGTGGGCTGCGACCTCGATGGGGACGGTCAGACCGAGCTCGTCGCGAAGGTGCTGCTCCACCTGCTGTGCGCGCTCGAGGGCGAGGCGGCGGTTGTAGGCGTCGGTGCCCTGCGGGTCGGCGTGGCCGGAGACGCGGATGCGCTCTGCTTCCACCGAACGGGCGCACTCGGCGAACTCCGCGAGTCGATGCTGCGCATCGGCATCGAGCACGGCCGAGTCGAGCGCAAAGTAGACCAGCGGCTCAGGGCACACGTCCTGGCTCACGACCGGTTCCGGAGGGAGCGCGGGGGCAGCGAGCGAGACGTCGACTTCAACCATCGACGGGTCGCCGTCCTGGTCTCGAACGCCGGTCGTGACGACGGCGATCGGCTCTGGGTACGCCGCCTCGGCAGCGTACTCGGACGGGGTGGTGGCGGAGGTCGTCTCGGCCTCGACGCCCGAACCATGGGCACAGGCGGCGGGAAGGACGAGCAACCAGGCGAGTGGGGTGTTCATCAGGTTCATGTCGTTGGGTAGTGCAGGTGCCGTGCCGGTGGCTTCGTGCATGGTTGAACTCAGGGGTTGGGGCGGCCCTGCGACGGCGGGGCGAAGCGCCACGCCACAGCCGCTCAGAACATCGCGGCGTAGCTGATCTCGAGTCCGTAGCCCCAACGCGCGCTCGGCGCGGCCGGGTGGTTCACCGGCACGATGAGTGGATCGGTGGCCCATACGAAGTAGATGTCCGGCCGGAAGATGCCCGAGCGGCCGACGAGCACGTCGAAGCCCATGCGCGGTTTGATCGCGAAGCCGGTGTCCTCGCCGTTGTAGAGAAGTCCCGGCGCGAGGCCGAGGAAGCCGAGCAAACGATCTCCGAAACGCAGGTGCGCGCTGAGTTCGATGTAGAGCACGGTGCCGAAGAACCGTTCGCCTTGGAACGCACCGCCGTAGATCTCGTGGATGTAGCTGAGCTCGATGCCGTCGAAGAGAAACCAGCCGACGAACGGGGCGAGCCGCGCTCCGACGTACTCGTCGGTCGCGAACAACGATCCGGTGCCGCCGACTTCGAGCACGCCAGCAGAGGCATACGCGGTCGGGCCACCGACGCCCGCTTGTTCGATGACGTCCAAGCGAGCCTCGGACATGTCGCGCTGGAGGATCCGCGGAACCGGCGGAGAGGGATCGGGCGTCGCGGTCTCGAGGTTCATGTCGTCGTCCCCGATCGGCTCGCCTGGCTGCGCGACCTCGTTGGGCGAGGAGGCGTTGGACGGTGCGTCGCCGCGGGGGTCGCGCTGTGCTTCGGCCGGGATCGCGATGGAGAAGAGCGCCAGCACCGCAAGAAGGCGCCTAAGTGTGGCGAATGAATGGCCGTGGGTCGTGGGAGGCATATCGCCACTGAACGCACACCCTGTGCCAATCTCGCGTGGTAGGCAGTGAGGGCCGGTGGGGCGCACCAGCACCGCGTACGAGAACGGCGACGGCCGCCCCACCCGGAGGTGAGGCGGCCGTCGCCTGGCTTGGGGGCGAGCGCGTTCAGTTCACGTTTCGCGGGGCAGTCGCCCCATGATGAGGGTGGCGATGGCGATGATCAGGAATCCGACGAAGAGGATCTTGCCGATCGAGACCGCGCCGGCTGCGATGCCTCCAAATCCGAAGACGGCTGCAACGAACGCGAGGATGAAAAATGTAATGGACCAGCGAAGCATGGGGTTCCTTTCGAGAACGGGGCTGTGGGAGTCAGTGAATGAAAAGTGTATGTATGGAGGAGCGTGCCCGAGTCATTCGCGCTCGGCGGCCTCTTCGGCGCGTTCGCCGGCTTGGTCCGCTTCGCGCACTGTGGCGGCGGCACCGCGGCCGAGTGCGCGGGCCTCGGCTCGAATCTCAGCCGCCGCGCCGCGGGTCTCGCGCACGATGGCTTGACCCGTGCGGACATTGGCGGCCTCCGCTTCGGCGGCGGCCGCTCGGAGCGCGTCGGCGGCTTCTTCGTCGGTCTCCTGGAGGCGGTCGGCGGCCTCGCGGGCGCGTTCCGTCAGCGCTTGGTCGGCGGTCCGCAACGCGAGGAGCGCGGCGGCGGCTTCGTCGTCCACGGCCTCGTGGGTCTCCTCGACCACCTCGTGCGCGGCCACCCCGGTTGCGACCAGGTCGTTGCGCGCAGACGCGGCGGTCATCTCGAGTGCGTCTTCCGTCGATTCGCTACATGCGACGCCGAAGAAGAGCGACGCCGCCACCAGAAGGGTCTTGTGTGTCTTGGTCATGACCAGGGTGCATTGCGAAGTCCGTGCCGACCCGCCGACCGCGGTGGATCAGGAGGCAGAACCGTGCGGCCGTGGTCGGAACGCGGGGGCGATGCGACACGCTCGGGGCGATGTGCCCCGGTGACATGTGCGGTCGGGCGTGTTCCGGCTGGACCGGGAGTTGCACCTCTTTCCCGCGATGCGTCACGTGAAGGAACGACCATGGAACAAGCACCCAAACTGCAATCATCTACCCAGGAAGACGGGACCGAGGATTCGCCCAGCGGCGTGCACCCGTGCGCGGAAACACGCGACGCGGGGATGCTGAATCTCACGGGGCTGGAGGACGACCTGAAGGCGCAGGCGGACCTGCTCCGCGTGCGCTTGCAAGCTGCGCTCACATCCGACCCCGATTCGCGTGCGGACACGCTGGACGCGTTTCTGGCGCCCTTGCATGCCCACAAACGAGGTCTCGACGCCAGCGTGGTTCGACTCCTCCACGACCTCGGCCGCGACCGCCGCATGGTGCGGAAACTCGCCCGCGCCTACGCCCAGCTCGAGGGTCGACTCCACAGTCTGCGCTTGCTCCGCTCGACGCCCGTCTCCCTTCACGAGAGCACCCGGAGCGCGCTGGACCGCTGGTTGGAACTCGCGCTGAACACCGCGCGGCTGGCGACGCTCGAGACCACCCACGCGGGGCGCGAGTTGTTGCAGCGCGCGTACCGACACGCCGCCACCGCCGATTCGGAGGGGTGAAACTCTCCGCGCTCTAGGCGCCCGCTGCCAGCGGGAGGCGCACCTGGAACTCGGTTCCGTCCTCGCCCGAATGCACCTCCACTTCGCCCTCGTGCGCACGCACGAGTTGATCGACGATGAAGAGTCCGAGCCCGAGCGAACCGCTCTCGGCGGGCTCGTCGCGTTCGAGCGGCTCGAAGATGGTGTGCACGCGATCCTGGTCGATGGGCTCGCCTTCGTTGCGCACCGAGACGATGGCCAGCCCGTCTTCTTCGAAGCAGCGCACGACGATCGGCCGCTTCGAGTCACCGTACTCCACCGCGTTGGCCAGCAGGTTCGTCACGACCTGTTCGAGCCGCGGTTCGTCGGCCATCGCGAAGACGGCCCCGTACGGCAAGAGTTCGAACGTATGGTCTGGGTGCGCGAACTGCATCTGTTCCACGGTCGTCGCGACGACCTGCGCGATGTCGGTGCGCTGCGGGGAGATCGGAATGCCGCTGCCGAGCCGGGCGTGCGTGAAGTCGAGCAGGTCGTAGATGAGCTGTTGCGCGCGCTTCACCGAGTGCTTGATGCGGTCGACGACGAAGTCGTCAGCGCCCTCGAGCATGCTCGCGCCCATCGAGATCGCGGTGAGGGGGGACTTCAAGTCGTGGCTGACGATGCCGACGAGCTGGCGTTCGAAATCGAGCCGCTTGCGCATCTCTTCTTCGCGCTCCCGGTGTTCGGTGACATCGAGCACCGCGCCGGTGATGCGACGACGTTTCTTTCGTTTGTTCGTCAGCCGCGCCCCGTGAAACGCGAGCCAGCGTCCGCTTGGCATCTTGAACTCCACGTGCAGCGGCTCGCCCGATGCCTGCAGCAGCTCGAGCGCTTCGAGCAACTCTGCCCCTCGCGGACCGAGCTTCGCCGCCAGCATGTCGAGCGTGACGTCGCCCTGAACATCCAGCAGTTTGGCGGCACGCTGAGACAGAATGAGTTCGTCCTCGTCGAGTTCCCAGCTACCGAGACCAGCCGCGCGCACCGCCAGTTTGAGCCGTTCTTCGCTGGCCCGAAGTGCGGCGGCAGACGCCTCCTGCTCCGCGAGTGCGAGCACGAGCTCGCGGTTCTGACGTTTGACCGACGCCGGCGCGTCGCCTGGGTCGCTCGCGAGCAACTCGATCCGAAGGGCCGCGACGTACGCATCCGTCAAGACGGGCGGGTTCGGCAACTTCGTTTTCAACACCAGGGTGTCCTGCTCGTGCGCCGCATCGTCGAGGAGCTGGCTCGCACCCAGAAGCTCTTCGTCGAAGTCGATGCCGCCGGGGACGCGCAGCTGAAGCCAGAGATCGTCTCGGTCGATGCCGAGCGTGAGTGTCGCTGGCTTGGTCTCGAACCCACGCTGCGCAAGCTCGCCCGCGACCACCGCCACACGGGTCTTGTCCGGTGGGGAGAGGTCGAGTTTGCTCGCCAGTCGGAACGCTCGACCGCGCGCGAACGAGACGTCTCCCGCGTTGGCCAGGGGCAGCTCCAGGACCGGAATCATCCTCTTCTTTCGCTGGCTTTCGGGGCGGGAGCAAGCGCCGAGTGATCGGAGGGGGTGCATTCCCCGCAACTGCGGCGGACCGAGTGCCCCACCCGGGGCAAGCCGCCACGGAGGCCGACGAAAACGCCGGGTCTGGGTGGGTGGACCAGGGCTTGCACTACCTCGATGCATGATCATCGACCATCGATTCGAAACCACCCTCTCCGACGCCCACCGCGACGCCGTCGCGGCCGAACTGCAAGCCACGCTCGTGCAGCTCATCGACGTCGCCCTCCAGAGCAAACAACTTCACTGGACCGTCGTCGGTCCGTCCTTCCGCCCCTTGCACATGCACCTCGATGAGATCGTTGCGGATGTGCGCGCGTGGAGCGACGACGTCGCGGAGCGCTGCTCCGCCTTGGGCGTCGCCCCCATCGGCACCGCCCAGCAGATCAGCGCGTCGACGACCCTGCCCGCACCGCCCACCTTCTTCGTTCAAGACGAAGATGCCGCCCACCTCATGGTGGAGCGGCTGCTCATGACGGCCGCCGCGATTCGAGATCGCCTCTCGATCCTCGAACCCATGGACGTCGGGAGCCACGACCTGCTGATCGGTGTGCTCACCGGTCTGGAGAAACACGCATGGATGCTGAGGGCGTCGACCCTCCAGCGCCTCTCGCACCCCGAACGTCATCGGCTGGCCGGCAAACAACCGGTCGCGGCCCCTCGACTCGGAAGCACCCCCTCGTGAAGGTGGTGGACTCCAGCGAAGGTCCGTTCGACACGGACGACCGTGGCGACGCGTTCGCCGAAGGCAGACTCGACCTCGCGGAGCTCCTCCGCGAGGTCGCGCTCCGTCCCGCTCCTCCACCGGGCTACCTGGCCGGCCGGACCGCCATCCGCGACTCGGTCAGCGAGATCATCGGTTGTTCGTTGCTCGAGGCCGAACAGATCGTGGCGCAGCTCGAGGCCCGCCGATGGATCGTGTACCCAGGGCCTACCCAATCCGCAGTGGACCGTGGGTTCGACTGGCGGTTCGTCGGGCCGCGATAGGGCCCCGCGGTGCGGGCCCCAGGAACCGCAGTGCTGGCCTCCGGAACCGCAGTGCTGACCTTGGGAACCGCAGTGGCGTGGCGTTTTGCCTCTCGGTGTCGCAGTTGTGTCATTCTCAGGCACAAACCGCATGAAAATGTGTGGCACGAACATCGCAAAGACGGACCCACATGACCCACGTACTGATCGTCGACG
This sequence comes from Deltaproteobacteria bacterium, assembly GCA_034670305.1. Taxonomy (GTDB): domain Bacteria; phylum Myxococcota_A; class Polyangia; order Polyangiales; family Houyiibacteriaceae; genus JAXMNT01. Next base: position 73,802 of record JAXMNT010000018.1, on the reverse strand, counting down.
ACGAACGAGAGATCCTCGAACTGGCCCAGCACCTCCTCGAACGCGAGGGCTACACGGTCACCACCGCAGCCACCGAAGAGGATGGAACCCGGCTCGCCAAAGCGATCGACGATCTCGACTTGGTGCTCACCGACCTCCGCATCGGAGAAGGCAGCGGCCTGAAGCTCTGCGAGTCCGTCATCTCGGGACGCCCGGACATCCCGGTCGTGGTGATGACGGGCTACTCGACCATCGACACCGCGATCGGCGCCTTGCGCGCCGGCGCGTACGACTACCTCGGCAAACCGTTCAACGCGGACGCACTCCGCGCCTCTGTGAAACGCGCCACCTCCCATCGCGAGCTCACCGCCGAAGTGCGGCGACTGCGCCGCGAGGTGGAAGGCCCGGCCCTCGACTTCGACATGCTCGGTCGCAGCCAGCCGATGCGCGAGGTGTTCGACCTGATCGACCGCATCGGTGACAGCAACACCACCGTGCTCGTCAGTGGTGAGAGCGGCACCGGCAAGGAGCTCGCCGCGCGCGCGCTGCACAAACGCAGCGGGCGCACCGGGCGCTTCGTCGCGATCAACTGCGCGGCCATGCCGGCGAACCTGCTCGAGAGCGAACTCTTCGGACACGTGAAGGGTGCGTTCACGGACGCGAAGGGCGCGCGCCAGGGGCTCTTCTTGGATGCCAACGGCGGCACACTCTTTCTGGACGAGATCGGCGAGCTCGACATCGAGCTTCAGCCGAAGCTCTTGCGTGCGCTCCAAGAGCGGACGGTTCGACCGGTCGGCGGTTCGGAGGAGAAGCCATTCGACACACGCATCGTCACCGCGACCAACCGAGATCTCGAAGCCGAGATCGCCAAGGGCCAGTTCCGCGAAGATCTCTACTACCGAGTCAACGTCGTGAACATCCACCTCCCGCCGCTCCGCGCGCGCGGCCACGACGTGCTGCGGCTCGCGCAGCACTTCGTCACCCAGTTCGCCGAGTCCGCGGGCCGGGCGGTCCAAGGACTCTCGGAACCCGCAGCCGAGCGCATCCTCGCGTACGACTGGCCGGGCAATGTGCGCGAGCTTCAGAACTGCATCGAACGCGCGGTCACGCTCGCCCGGTTCGACCAGCTGACGATCGACGACCTGCCAGAGAAGGTGCGGTCCTTCGAGAGTTCGCGGGTGGTCATCGACACCCAAGACCCCTCGGAGATGCCCACCCTCGAGACGCTCGAGAAGCGCTACGTGCGCCGAGTGCTGCGCGCGGTCGCAGGCAACAAGACCCAGGCGGCCAAGGTGCTGGGCGTCGACCGACGGACGCTCTACCGAAAGCTCGATCGCTGGGGTGCCCAGGACGACGGCTGAGCCGCACGATCAAACAACAAACGACCATCCCGTCTCGGATGTAGCGAATCGCTACGCGGCGCGGCTCGGAAACCCGGGGGATCCAGCTGGCGCGCCGATTGCACCGTGAAGGGGCATGATCGACTACGAAAAGCTCTCCCTCTCTCCATTCGACGACGCCATCGCCGACGAGTTGCGCATCCAAGCGGAACGCGTGGAGGCCTCCGACAAGGACTTGAGTGAGGTGCTCGCCCGCAGGGTGGACAAGCTCCCGACCGTCGCGGCTCAGATCGAGCCGATGGACGCGACGCTGGGCGACGCCATCGCCGCCGCGTTCCCCACGACGACGATGGGCGCGGTCGGAGAGGCCGACCCAACATCCGCGCATGGCACGGACAACCACGGCCGCCTGCGGGTGCTGCTGGTCGTCGACGACGACGGGCTCTTGCAGGGCATCGTGACGCTCGAAGACATCGCCCAGGCCATCGTGCGCGGGCTCCCCTGGGACACCCAGCTCGAATCCATCATGAGCGCCGCGGAAGTCGTGCACCTCGGCGACACGCTGGCCGACGTGCTGCGCTGGGTCGTCGTACGCGGCTTCCGGCAGGTGCCGGTGGTCGACGCCGGCGGGAGCCCCGTGGGGCTCATCCGGGTCGAAGACATGGTCGCGGAACTCACCGCCTCGCATGAGCTGCGCACCCGGCCGGCCGACCCCAGCCGAGGCGCCGCACCCCGCTACGGCGGTTGAGTCTCTCGGGACCACCGAGCGAAGCGACGCGCAAGTCCCGAGCCGTTTTCTCGGGCCCGGAAGCCGCAAGCGTCCGGCCCGAAGAAGCGGGAGACGACCTTCTCTGTTTCCGGCCCTGCTGTGACAGGATGCGCGCATGGGACACTTCGACGGACGAACGGTGGTGGTGACAGGCGGTGGCGGAGCGCTCGGGGTCGCGGTGACCCGCAGGCTGCTCGACGAAGGGGCCCGGGTGCACGTGCCCGCGTACGGCACCAGCGATCCAGCACAGCTCGAACCGCTCCACTGCGACAACCTCCATGTCGCCACCGAGGTGAACCTCGCCGACGAAGGCTCCGTGAAGTCGTTCTACGATTCGGTCCCCTCGCTCTGGGCATCGATTCACCTGGTGGGCGGCTTCACGTTCGGAGCGTTCGAAGACGCGGCGTTCTCGGACTTCGAGAAGATGGTCTCGATGAACATCCGGTCGACCTGGCTCTGTTGCCGAGCCGCCGTACGAAAGATGTCGGGCGAAGAGACGGGCGGACGCATCGTCAACGTCGCCGCGCGCCCGGTGCTCGAAGCCACGGCGGAGGTCGCGACCTACGCGATGACCAAAGGCGCCGTCGCAACCCTCACCCGCTGCCTCGGCGTGGAGCTCGCGCCGAAGAACATCCTGGTCAATGCCATCGCGCCCTCCCTCATGGACACCCCCGCGAACCGTGAGTCGATGCCGGGTGCCGAGTACGCCAAGTGGCCCAAGGTCGACGAGGTCGCGGCGACGATTCGTTTTCTGGCGTCGGCCGAGAACACCCTCACCTGGGGTGAAGTCGTACCGGTCTACGGACGCGCGTAGCCCGTTCCGCGGCCGAGCGGTTCTTGATAGCGTCGGGCCATGTCGACCCTGCGCACCCTCCTCGTCACCGCCGCCTTGGCGGTCTTGCTCCCCACGCTTGCCACGGCGCAGCGCACCGTGAACGTCTCGGATGCGGACGGGCTCACCGCTGCAATGGCCGATGCGATGCCGGGCGACGACATCGTGCTGGCCAACGGCGACTACGGGATGCGGCACCGGCTCAACACATCGGCGGCCGGCACCGAGGGCGCGCGCATCACCGTCCGCGCCGAGAACCCGGGACGGGCGAACGTCTTGTTCCGCGACGCGACCGGCATCGTCGAAGGCTTCGTGGTCGCGCATCCGTACTGGACGTTCGAGGATCTGGTCCTCGTCGGAGACTGCGGTTCCCAGCACGACTGCGAGCACGCCTGGCACGTCGTCGTCGACGCCGACTTCACCATCATCCGCAACAACGTCGCGCGGAACTTCAACGCGCAGATCAAAGGCAACGGCAACGGCGACGCCGGCGACCCGCGGTTCCCCGACGACGTCCTCATCGAAGGAAACGAGTTCTACAGCGAGACGGTTCGCATGACCGACCGGCCGGTCACACCCATCGACGTGGTCGGTGGGCGCCGCTGGATCATCCGCGCCAACTACATCCACGACTTCGCCAAAGGCATGGGCAACAACGTCAGCTACGCGGCGTTCCTGAAGGGCAACAGCCGCGACGGGATCATCGAACGCAACCTCATCGTCTGCGAACGACTGCACACCGGGCAGGTGCGGCTTGGTCTCTCGTTCGGGGGCGGCGGCTCGAACCCGGACCGGATCTGCGAAGACGCGGACTGCAGCATCGAACACCAGGGCGGCATCATGCGGAACAACCTCATCGCGCACTGCCCGAGCGACGTCGGCATCTACGTGAACGAATGCGTCGACTGCGCGTTGCTGCACAACACGGTCTACGACACCACGGGCATCGACGTGCGCTTCGGCGTCTCCACGGTGGTCGTCGACGGGAACATCCTCAGCGGACGGATCCGTGAACGCGACGGGGGCACGGCGACGGCGTCGAACAACCTCGAGATGGTCACCGCGTGGAACACCTGGTTCGTCGATCCGGACAACCTCGACTTCACGCGCGCCGACGGCTCGACCTTCGTCGACATGGGCGTCGCCAGCGGCGACGTGACCGACGACTACTGCGGCCGGGTGCGCGAAGACGGTGCGCCGGATCTGGGAGCGGTCGAGTACGACACCGATGCGCCCTGCGATACGAGCGTGGTCCATCCCGGCGGTTCGGTGCCCATGCCGGGCGAAGACGCGGGCCCGGGCGGAGTGGACGCTGGTCCGGGTGTGGACGCTGGCCCCGGCGTAGACGGTGGCCCGGGCAGCGACAGTGGCTCGCGGGCCGATGGCGGAGGAACGGGTTCCGACGCCGGCACCGTGGCACCCAGCGACGACGGGTGCGGATGCCGCGCGCCGGGCACTGTGTCGATGAGCACTGGGACCTCGCCGCGCCACGGCCTCTTGGTCCTCGGGGCGCTCGGACTCTTCGCGTGGCGTCGTCGCCGAGCCGGCTGAACGCCCGAAGCAGACGATTCAGGTCAGCGCAACAGCAGGTACGTGATGAGGCCGGTGCCGACCGCCGCGAGCACACCGAGTCCGACGAGCGCGCCGTAGAACTTCCAGCCGTACGTCTTGGTGGCCGGCAGGATGATCTTCTCGTCCACGGTGAACTTCAGATGTGAGGTGCGGGCGCCGGTGACGTCGGAGAAGGCTTGGGCGAACTCGAGGGGCGTCTGGAAGCGCACGTCGGGATCCTTGTCCATGGCGCGCGCGACCACCGCTTCGGTGTCCGGTGGGAGGTCCGGACGCATCTCGCCGAGCTTCTGGATCCGGCCCTGAAGGATCGCCCCGAGCAGCTGGCCATGGTCGCTTGCTTGGAACGGCGATTCGCCGGTCAGTGATTCGAACACCATCACCCCGAGCGCGTAGATGTCCGACCGGGGGCCAGAGTTCTTGATCGAGGAGATCTGCTCCGGCGACATGTAGCGGGGCGTGCCGATCATCGTGCCGGTGGCGGTCAGCCGTTTGGCGTCGTCCACGCGGGAGAGACCGAAGTCGATGAGTTTCACGGACTGGGCTGGGCTCGCGTTCTTGCGCAGGATGATGTTGTCGGGTTTGAGGTCCCGGTGGATCACTCCAGCGGCGTGCGCGGTCTGGAGCGCATCGCACACCGCGCGCAGGATCGGCGCGACCTCGTCGGCGGGCAGCGGCCCTTTGCGACGCACGCGGTCTCCGAGACTCTCGCCTTCCACCAGCTCCATCGCGAGCCAGGGCACGCCGCCCTGGGCATGGCCGAACCCGTGGATGCCCACGATGCCCGGATGGCTGAGCTTGCTCAGGATCTCCGCTTCGCGGGCGAAACGCTGACGGCTCTCCCCGTCGCGCCTCGCCTTGAGCAGGACCTTGAGTGCGACCTGACGCTGGGCCTTCAGATCCGTCGCTTTGAAGACGGCGCCCATGCCACCGGTGCCCAGCGGCGAGTCGATCCGAAACCGATCGCCGAAGAAGGACCCCGCGCTGAAGGGTTCGACCACCGCTGTCGAGTCGGAGAACGAGATCTCCTCGTCCGATCCTTCGTCGATCTCGATGGACGGATCGAACGGCTCACCCACGACCTCAGCCTACCAGGTTCAAGACGCGCGAAACCCGCAACGTGGCGAGAGGCTCGGCCGCCCCGCACCTCATACCCGTTCGACGTCCTTCACACCCTGGATGCGGGCGATGCCGCGCATCACCTCGCGCAAGCGGCGCAGGTCGTCGACGGTGAACTGGAAGAGGTTCACCGCCTTGCCGTCCTTGTCGCTTCGACAGATCGCTTCGCTGATGTTGACCCCGTTCTCGGTGAACACCGAGCTCACCTTCGTGAGGATGCCGGGGTTGTTCATCGTCACCACTTTGAGGGAGACGGGCAGCTCCATTCGGGTGTCGCCGGACCACTCCACGTCGATCTTGCGCTGCGGGTCGAGCTCCAGCGATCGCGGACAGCTTCGGCGGTGAATGGTCACGCCCCGGCCTCGGGTGATCCAGCCGACGACGGGGTCGCCGGACACCGGGTTGCAGCACTTCGCGAACCGAACGAGGATGTCGTCCATCCCGTCGATGCGGATGGTGTCGTCGTTCTTGCGCGTGACCGCGCGCACCGTGCGCTCGAGCAGACTCGGCTCGAGGCTCTTGCGCTTCTTGCCATCGTCCGGCTCGGCGATCTCGGCGACCCGATCGGCGGAGATCTTGCCGTAGCCGATCTGGGCGAAGAGCTCTTCGTCTTGGTTCAGCCCGAAGTGCTGCACGATGCTCTGCATGTCCTTGCCCTTGAGCAAGCGGGTCAGCGAGAGGCCGCGTTTGTGCATCGCGCGCTCGAGCAGGTCCCGGCCGAGTTTGGCGCTGCGTTTGCGCTCTTTGCCGCGCACGTGCTGACGGATCCGGGAGCGGGCCCGACCGGTCTTGACGAACTCGAGCCAGTCCTTGTTCGGTTCTTGGTTCCGGTTCGTCAGGATCTCGACGACGTCGCCGTTTCGGAGCTGGTGGCGGAGCGGGACCATCACGCCGTTGACGCGCGCGCCTGAGCAGTGGTGGCCGACCTCGCTGTGGATCTCGAAGGCGAAGTCGATCGGTGTCGCGCCGCGCGGGAAGGTCTTCACCTCCCCCTTGGGCGTGAACACGTAGACCTCGTCCATGAAGAGGTCGACCTTCACGGACTCGAGGAACTCGGCCGGGTCGGTGACTTCCTTCTGGAACTCCATGAGCTGCCGGAGCCACGCGAAACGCGCGGCGTCCCGGGCGTCGAGTCCGCCGGTCTTCTCTTTGTACTGCCAGTGCGCCGCGATGCCGTACTCCGCGGTGGAGTGCATCTCGTGGGTGCGGATCTGCACCTCGATGCGGCGGCTGCCCGGCCCGATCACCGTCGTGTGCAGCGACTGGTACATGTTGGGCTTCGGGAGCGCGATGAAGTCCTTGAACCGGCCCGGCACCGGGGTCCACTCGCTGTGGATCACGCCGAGCGCCGCGTAGCAGTCGGCGACCGTCTCCATGTGCACGCGGAAGGCCACGTAGTCGTGGACCTGTTCGAACTCGATGCCCTGCCGCTTCATCTTGCGGTGGATCGAGTAGAGGTCTTTGACGCGCCCACTCACTTCGAGCGCGAAGCCTCGGGAGATGAGCATCGTCTTGAGCTTCTTGCAGACGTCCTTGACGTAGCGGTCCGTGTCGCGCGCTGCGCGATCGACCTTCTCGGTGAGTTCGGCGGCCGCTTCCGGATGGATGTGGCGGAAGCTGAGATCTTCGAGCTCCGCTTTGAGCCACTGGATGCCCAAACGGCCAGCGAGCGGTGCGTAGATCTCCATCGTCTCGCGCGCGATGCGTTCGCGGGAGTCGATCTTCATGTGCTCGAGGGTGCGCATGTTGTCGAGACGGTCGGCGAGTTTGACCAAGAGCACGCGGATGTCCCGCGCCATCGCGACGAGCATCTTCCGGAAGCTCTCGGCTTGGCGGTCCTCCTTCGAGGCGAAGTTCACCTTGCCGAGTTTCGTCACCCCATCGACGAGGAACGCCACCTCGGATCCGAACTGCTGCTCGATGTCCTTCTCCGTGACGTCGGTGTCTTCCACCACGTCGTGCAGGAGCGCCGCACACACGCTCGCGGTGTCGAGCTTCATGTCGGCGATGATGCCGGCGACCGACGCCGGGTGAATGAAGTAGGGGTCGCCCGACTTCCGCATCTGCCCGTCGTGCATCTTCTCGGAGAAGCGGTACGCGCGATCGATCAGATCGACGTCCGACTGAGGGTGGTACCCCCGGACCTTCTCGACGAGCGCTGCGAGGACCGACACGGTCTCAGGCATCTCCCTTCCGAGCCCGCGTTGCCGCGCGTGTGGTCGGGGCAGCCCGCTCGGTGGGTCGGGCCGCGGGTGGATCTTCGCATCTCTTCGGTGGGGGAAGAGTCGCGGACCGGAACCAAACGCGACGAGACAAAGACATCACCAAGCGTGGGGAACTCAAAACGCTACACCCGCGGTGTCCGGGCAGCAAGAACGTGGCGTCACGGGGGCCGATCGAAGGCGCCCGTGCCCATCGACCCGCATCCGTGGAGAAGTGCACACGTTCACTTTGTGTCCTCGCTCGCATCCCGATAGGTTGGAGTCGTGAGCGGCCTCAAAGGTTGGTTCGTGGAGAACCGAAGGCGCCTCGCCAAGTTCGTGGCGGTGGCAGGGGTGATGGTCCTCGCTTTGCAGCTCTTTGAGGCCTTTCCTAGGGACATCGAGCTTCGCTACCGCCTCGATCAGGCCGTCACCGAAGCCCGAATCGACTATGCCCACGCCGGTGAACACGTGAGCGGCGTCACGGTTTCCGGCCCAGCAGCGGAGTTCGACCACAGCGTTTCGCTCTCCCCGGGGCGCTACGTCATCGAAGCGACCCTCCGGCAAGAGGACGGGTCGACCCGCGTGGAAACCCGCACCCTCGACGTCCCGGTGGAGGGTACCGTGTGGGTGGACCTGCGCGGATCGCAGGTTCTCGAGGGCGGATGAGTCGGATGGGTCGAGGGCGGATGGGTCGAGGGCGGCGTCGGGGTCGAGACGGAGGTCGGGGGTGAGCGAACCGCAAACAGGTCTGGGGACCGAACTGGGAGGCAAGGGCCGGATCGTCGAGATCCCGCGCCTTGCCCTGGTCGTGCTCTCCGGCGACCGGCGCGGAGACGAGCACACCGTCCAGGGCGAGGTCTGTCGCATCGGCAAGAGCCGCGACAACCACCTGGTCCTGCGGGACGGCACCGTTTCCCGGAACCACTGCGAGATCGTTCGGGAGACCCGCGGCCACGTCGTGCGGGACCTGGGCAGCACCAACGGCACCCTGCTCGATGGAGCCGAGATCCGGGAGGCGTTCCTTCGCCCGGGCGCCATCCTCACCGTCGGCAAGGTCGAACTGAAGGTGCGCACGTTCGCCGAGCGCATCGAAGTGCTGCCGAGCGAACGCCGCAACTTCGGCGAAGTGGTCGGGCGCAGTCTGCGCATGCGGCAGATTTTCGGACTGCTCGAGAAGATTGCCCCGAGCGACGCCACCGTGTTGATCGGCGGCGAGACGGGCACCGGCAAGGATGTGCTCGCGCGTTCGATTCACTCGGAGAGCGGCCGGCGCGCGCGGCCGTTCATCGTGGTGGACTGTGGCGCAGTCGTGGGCACGCTCATCGAGAGTGAACTCTTCGGTCACGAGAAGGGTTCGTTCACGGGCGCCACCGCCGCACGCCAAGGCGCGTTCGAGTTGGCCGACGGCGGCACCCTCTTTCTGGACGAGATCGGCGAGCTGCCGCTCGACCTGCAGCCCAAGTTGCTCCGGGTGCTCGAGCAGCGTGCCTTCCGCCGGGTGGGCGGCAACACCGAACATCGGGTCGACATCCGGGTCATCGCCGCGACCAAACGCAACCTGCGCATGGAGGTCGAGCGGAAGAAGTTCCGGGAGGACCTCTACTTCCGGCTGGCGGTCGTGCCGATCGAGCTGCCTTCGCTCCGGGAACGGCTCGAGGACCTCCCGGTCCTGGTCGAGCGGCTGCTCGCCGACTTGAGCAAAGACGAACCCAAGCTGCCGCCGCTGACGATCGCCAAGTCGGCGCTCGACGCGCTCTCCGAACACGACTGGCCCGGCAACGTGCGCGAGCTCCGCAACGCGCTGGCCCGCGGGGTCTACCTCGCGCGCGCAGTGGGCGAGAGCGAGATCCGCCTTGGGCATGTGCCGGTCGGCATCCCGCTCGGTGGCTCGGACATCGTGCCCGCGTTCGATCCCGGCCTGAGCTACCGCCAGACCAAGACCGCGTTCGAGGAGCTCTTCGAACGCCGGTACGTGAGCTGGTTGCTCGAGCGGCACGAGGGCAACATCTCGGCGGCCGCGCGTGCCGCGGATATGGATCGCAAGTACCTTCACAAACTCGCGAAGCGCCACGGCGTGCACCCGAGCAAGAAGAAGTGAAGAAGTGAGCGACGAGTTCGCGTCGGAGGATCCGGCCGCGAAGGGGTACATCGTCGATGGCCGGTACCGGCTCATCGGCACGATTGGACAAGGTGCCTTCGGGGTGGTCTGGGACGCGGAACATGTCGCGACCCGGCAGCCGGTGGCGCTGAAGATCGCGCACGTGCGTTTGGTCGGGGACGAGTCCGCGCTCGAACGGTTCCGACGCGAAGCGCGGGCGCTCGAAGCGATCGATCATCCGGCCGTGGTCGGCATCGTCGATGTGGGCACCCACGAAGGACGCGCGTTCGTGGCGATGGAGCGGCTCTACGGACAGTCGCTCTTGGCGTACTTCGGCTCCGCCGACACCACGCGGGCCGAGCGGCTGCAGCGTCTGGAAGAAGTCTTGCCACCGCTGGCCGCCGCGCACGCGAAGGGGTTCGTGCACCGGGATCTGAAACCGGAGAACCTCTTCCTCACCGCCGAGGGGATCCGGGTGCTCGACTTCGGGCTGACCAAACAGGCGGCCGAGTGCGGCATCACTCAGAGCGGCACCACGCTTGGCACACCGCAGTACATGAGCCCGGAGCAGGCCGGCGACGCCAAACACGTCGGACCGGCCGCCGATGTGTGGGCGATCGGTGTGATGGTGTTCCAGGTGTTCTCAGAGGGCGGGCTCCCGTACCGCGGCAAGAACGCCGGAGAGGTGCTGGCCGCGCTCGCGAGCAACCGGCGCCAGGCGGTGCCGGACCACGTGCCGAGCGCGTGGAAGGCGCTCATCGAGTGGTGCCTGCAGCGGGTGCCGGCGAACCGTCCGAAGGACGCGGACGCGTTGCGCTTCGCATTCGAGGAAGCCCGGCTCGCACCCGATGGCCCCGAAGCCACGTTCGTGCCGCGGGTCGCGGAACGCATGAAGCGCGGCCTCGCCGCCGAAGCCGCAGCGCAGCAGGCGGCGTCGGAACCAGCGCCCGCGGGTCCGGCGTCGGTCGATGTGTTCGCGCCCACCGGCGCGATGCCTTCGATCGCCTCCGGCGGCGGCACGATGCCACACGGCTCGCCGGTCGAACCGCCCACTGGCGGCACCATGCCGCTCGGAGCACTGGATGCGCCGAGTGGCCCGAATGGCCCGAATGGCCCGAGTGGTCCGAGTGGGCCCGCCGCCGTCTCGGGCATCGCGGGAGGTCCGCCGGCGCCCTACCCACCCGCGCCTTCCGCGGTCTCCGGTTCCGATGAAGCGCCAGTCGCACAGGCACAGCCAACCGCCGAGAGTTCGATCCATCTGCCGAAGAAGCGGTTCGGGTTGGTGGTCGCGCTCCTCGGCATGGCGCTCGTCAGCGCGCTCGCCGTCTTTCTCGTGTTCCGCAACCTCGGCGACGAGAACGATCCGGCCGACCCGCCCTTCGACACCCCCGTGGCGGCGACCGAAGACTTGGCGCCGGAACTCGTTCGGGTGGAGATCGCTACGTCGCTCGCGGGCACGAACCTGTACGTCGATGGGCTGGACCGTGGCGTGCTCAGTGAGGCGGTCGCGATCCGACTCACGCCGGGCCAGCACATCTTCGAGGCCCGCAGCGACGACCGCATCCTCGCCACCGCGACGCTGGTGCTCGAGCTCGACCAGGCCACGCGCCTGACGCTCGGGGAGACCGAAGAGGAGAACGTGGTGGAGACGGTCGCCGACGTGCGGCCGACCTCGATGCGGCGGCGGCGGCCAGACACCGCCGAGCCTGCGATGACCGAGACTGCGATGACCGAGACCGCGGTGACCGAGACCGCGATGACCGACACCGTCGTCATGGAGACCGCGATGGCGGAGACCGCGATGGCGGAGACCGCGATGACCGCGGATCCAGAGCAGACCGGAACGGCCACGGTGACGCAGGCCGGAGACCCGTTCGCGGCCGCCATGACCGAGATGACCGAGCGGTCTCCGGACATCCGCATCGTCGACCACGCCGAGTCGATGGTGGTCGCTCGTCCAGAGACCGTGCCCACCGCGCAGCCTCCGTCGGAAGCCCAGATGCGACGCGCCCTCGAGTCGCAGCGCGCCCATGTACGCCGCTGTGTCGGCGCCGAGTTCGACGACGGACTGCTCGTCACCGCGACGTTCTCGAACGATGGAACCGTGCGTACCCGCATCGGCCGGGGACCGAGCCGAGACGCCCGCTACTGCGTGCAGCGCGAGCTCAATCAACGCGTGCGGGTCGCGCCGTTCGCCTCCGGCCGGGTCGCGCTCCGCTACACCTTCGAGTTCTGAGCGCATTCGCGGCACCACAGAGAGGTGGCGAAGCGGAGGGAGACGCGTTGGCGGTTGTGGAGGGAAGCGCCACGTCGGCGGCGCCTCGGGGAAACCGGGGATGCCGTCGCGTGTGCCACGTAGGATGCGGGCATGGACCAGGCGACACTGACCCCCTTGCTCGACGCCCTGCGGGCAGAGTCCATTCCGGCGTGCTTCGAGGGCCCGCCGACGCCGGAGCAACTGCACGCGGGCATGCTGGACGTCTTCCGGATCGAGGAGCGCCTCGTCGACTGCGTCGCGGTGGGCATCGGCTTCGTACAGCTTGGCGACGTGGAGGCGGCGCGGCCGGCGTTCGAACTCGCCGGACGCTGGTTCGACGTGTGGGACTGCTTTCGGCAGCATGGGATGAAGGTCCCGCTGTCGACCCTGCCAGGCACCCCATTCTACGAGGCCGCGCGCTTCGTGTTGGCGCATGAACCGGAGCGCCACGAAGACGCGGTGCGGTGGATGGCGTGGGCGCAATCGCTGAGCCCGCGCATCGACACGTTCCTCGAAGTGTACGCGCGGCTTCTGGTCTCGGTCGGACGGGCCGACGAAGCGGTGGAAAAGGTCGCGCGACATCGGCGCCGGTATCCGGAGGACGAAGCGCTGCACGCGTTCGCGTCCGAGTTCCAAGACGCACTGGACGCGGTCGCATTCGACGACGAAGCCGAGGTCGAACGGCGGCTCGTCGATCGCCAGATCCAGAAAGAGACGCGCGACTACATCCTCGGCCGCGCGCCGAGTTGGCCGAAGGGTGCGTGGACGTACATGCCGGTCTGCGAGGCGCTCCTCGATGCGCTCATTCCAGACGACCACCCGATGATGCGGCGCTTGCTCTCGGCGCTCGGAGAGAACGACGGCCGCGAACTCGGCAACTTCGTCGAGGCCTACATGCACCCGCTCGCGAACTTGCCCGAAGCGGTCCGGCAGACGCTGCAGTTCGTGGAGCCGGCCGGCTACCGCGGTTGGGAACTGGTGCGTCGCGTCTTGCCCTCGTCGCCGGGGGACCATTGGTTCGAGGGGGCTTGGAGCTACCTGGATGGGTTCGGTGCACGCGAAGATTTTGTCGACCGCGCGTGGGCAGCGTTCGAGGACCAGCGCACCGAGTACGCGGCGCTGCTCCGGTCGGTCGACCCACAATGGACCGAACGCGCGCTCGGGTACCTCGAGGGCGCGTCCGCCACGGGCTCGGCGTGCCGGATGCCAGACTGGCAGGCCAAAGAACTGCTTCAACTCCTCGATCCAACCCACCTCGTCGCCGGCTACGTGCAACTCGTCACCCAGTGGTTGCTCGAGAACGTGAGCCCGCGCGCCGAACGGATCGCGAAATGGTTGAGCGGTGAAGGACGGGACGACGCGGAACGGTTGCTCCACTCCTTGCGCGTCAAGGACCCGCAGTTCCCGGGCGACGTGCGGAGTTGGCGCATGCTCCCCGCGAACGACTTCTTCCGCCGCGCGACCCGGCTCTCCTGCACCTTCAACGTCGACGCGATCCGGGTCGAACTCGAACGGCGCGGTCTGCCGGTCTGGGAGGTGGGCCAGCTCTGGGGGTACATCTCCACGCCCGGAATGATCGAACTCTTGCTCGGCGAGTTCGATCGCGAAGAGCGGTTCTTCGGAATCGATCCCGAAGAGGACGCCGACCTGGACTGGTCGGAGGTTCCCGAAGAGGAGGAGTACCGCCTCCCACCGATCCAGCGGCGCCTCGGACGCGCGCTGGTCGCCCTGGTGAAGGCGAGTCCGACCGGGGCCCAGCGGGCGCTGACCCGGATCGCCAAGCAACCGCATGGTCACGGAACAGAGCTCTTCCTCCGCGGCCTCGCGCTGCTCGCCTCCATCGCACCCGACGTGCACCGAGAATGGATCCTCGCGCAGAAGTCGCCCCGCGCCGTGCGCGACTGGGTGCTGGCGTGGGCCGCGACCGACCCAGACGCGCTCACGTGGGCCCACCGGCGCCTGGACTCGAAGCGCGCGACTCGACCCGAAACGGATCTCGCCTTGCTCCTCTGCGCGCGGAAGCGCGACGAGACGAGCCTCGACGCGATGACGAAGGCCTACCGCGACCGACCGCCGCTCCGCGCCGAGCTCGGAGAAGCGCTCGCCTACTTGGACCCCGCGTTCATCACCCGCGCCGCGTACGAGAAACGGGCGGCGGCGCACACCGGCAAACGAGCGACCCTTCTGCGGAAGGGCTGCGCGCTGCCCGAACTGAAGTGGGCGTCGGGCGACGTGCTCGACGACGCCGTGGTTCGGTACCTCGTGCACCTCGTCGCGAAAGGGGTGGGAGAACGGCACCACGCCTCCGCGCTGGTCGCGTTGCTCGATCCCAAGGACCAAGCCGCGCTCGCCCACGCGCTCTACGAAGGCGCCCAGAAGAAGGCGAAGCAGTCGTACGTGCCGGCGTTCGTCCTGCCCTTCGCCGACGCGCGGTTGGCGCCCGCACTCGCCGAGGACGTGCTCGACGCCGACGAAAAGGTGCAGCACCGCGACTACCTCGAACGGATCGCGTTGGCGGAAGACCTGCTGCGCGCGCTCGTCGCACTCGGCGCGAAGAAGGAGCTCGAACAGCTCGCGCCGAAGATCTGGAATGAAGGGCTCCGCACGATCTTGCGCGCGCACGTCGAGATGGCCGGCCCCGATCCCGCCGAAGTGGTGCCGGCGTCGGGCGAGCGACCGGAAGACCCGGCCGCCGAGCATTGGGACGCATGCCTCGGCCACCGCGTGGGACACAAACGCATGCGCAGTTTGCTGCGGCGGCGCGGGTGGCGGGTCGGCGCGATCGATCGCGAGATGATCTACGAGAGCTTCTACCGCGAAGACCCCCGCATCGAACAAGGCGTCGAGCTGCGCTTCCGGTTCGCGGACGACGACGAAGAGATCTTGCTCGGCCTGACCTTCTATCGGCTCGGCACCGCGTACCGTCCACGCGACTTCCCGAAGGGCGACTACCTCGCGACCGAGTTCACCGAACCACCACTGAAACTCGGCGAGGTGCAACCGATGTTCTTCCACGACGCCGTGTCCGCGGTGC
The DNA here is from genome assembly GCA_034670305.1 of Deltaproteobacteria bacterium. Taxonomy (GTDB): domain Bacteria; phylum Myxococcota_A; class Polyangia; order Polyangiales; family Houyiibacteriaceae; genus JAXMNT01. The sequence goes on along the minus strand of JAXMNT010000018.1, from coordinate 58,601 downwards.
GTGCTGTCATGAAGACCGGCTCCGGCTTCGACCCCGAATGGCAGAATCGGTACTGACCTGGCCGCGGCCTTCTGTTTGAATGCACCGTGCCGCGATTCGGCGAGGTCGTCATCGATGACGACCTTGGGCGTTCGACGGGCGCCGCAGGTTCCCTTCGCTCACCGTCCCAACCCAGAAAGAGAGTCCCATGACCGTTCACTACTTGGAGATCGTCACCCACGACGTCGACGGCGTCGCAGCGCTTTACGAAACCATGTGTGGCCTCTCGTTCGGTGCGCCCGACGCCGACCTCGGCCAAGCGCGGGTCGCGGCGCGCAACAACGGAACGTTCGTGGGGATCCGCAAACCACTCGCCGATCACGAAGAACCGATCGTGCGGACCTACGTCGCGGTCGACGACCTCGCACAGTCCCTGGCCGCGGCCGAACGCGCCGGCGCCACGATCGCCCTACCGGCCACCCCACTCGGCACCCACGGCACCTTCGCCATCGTCATCCACGGCGACGTACAACACGGGCTCTGGCAACGCTGACCGGCGTCGCTGATTGAACGCGTTGCGACGGTCCTCGTTCATGGACGCAGCGACTCCGAACGTCGGATGAAGCAACGGCGGAGCGGTGCGTCTCAATCGACAGGTCCCGGGATCCGGGCGAGTATGGGATGGAGGGGAGCCTGGATGGGGAGAACGACGGGGCGACTGAGTGTTTTCGTGTTGGTCTTCGGATGCGGTGTGTCGGTGGCGGCCGCACAGCCACCGCCGGGCGAGGCGCAACAACCGGTCCCGCCCGGGTACGCGCCCCAACAACCACCGCCGCCCGGGTATGGCCAACCGGGCTACGGGCAAGCGCAACCCCAGTACGCGCAGCCTCAGTACGCGCAACCGCAACCGGTGTACCGGCGACCGGTCTACGCCGCGCCGCCGAACAGCCGCCGTGGTGGGCGCGCCAACATCAAGACCGTCGTGGGCGGGGTCGTGCTCTTTGGTGGCATGTACCTGGCCACGGTCAGCGCCTGGTCCATTCTGCGCGATCGCGAAGGGCGGCCCGATCCCCAGAACATCCTGTTCGTCCCCCTGATCGGCCCCTTCCTCGCCATCCCCGACGTGGACCTCGTCTACGCAGATCCGACGTCGGCCGTCACGGGCCTCGTCTGGAACGGCATCCTCCAGATCGTCGGCCTCGGCGGCCTGATCATCGGTGCGCTCGGCGGCGGCCGAAACTCCGGCCGCGCCAGCACCACCGGCCCGACCTTCGCGGTGCTGCCGGGCGTAGGCCCGGGCGTCGGCAGCCTCGAGGTCCGCGGCACGTTCTGACGGGGTCGGCGTCGGCGTCGGCTTCGGCGTCGGCGTCGGCGTCGGCTTCGGCTTCGGCGTCGGCGTCGGCTTCGGCGTCGGCGTCGGCTTCGGCTTCGGCGTCGGCTTCGGCTTCGGACCGCAAGGGCAAGGGCACGGGCAAGGGCACGGGCAAGGGATCTTTGTTTGCGTTGGCTCGGCCGCGCGACCTCGATCCCAGTCTCTTCGACAGGGGGCTCGGCGCGGGTATGCTGGCGGCCGTGCGGCGGGTACTTGTTTTTGTGGTGGGTTCGTCGCTTCTTTGCGGCCTCTGGATCGCGGCTCGGACGTCTGCGCAGCGGGCGCCGACGGAACCGGCCGAGCCGGTCGAGACCGTGCCCGCGGCGAGGCGGGCGAACGGCACGGCGACGATCGCCGGAACCGGCGACCTGCTGCTGCACATCAAGGTCGGCAAGGCCGCGAACGACCACGACTGGGACCATGTGTTCCGCGGGCTGCGGGAGAGTGTGCAGGACGGCGACGTGACGTTCGCCAACCTCGAGACGCCGCTTGTGACCGATGTGATCGAGGTGCGGACCGGCTCGCCGCCGATCCTCGGCGCGCCGCCGGAGGTGGCGCCGGCGCTCGCACGCGCGGGCGTCGACGTACTGCAGTGCGCGAACAACCACGCGTACGATCAGGGCGCGGTGGGACTCTCGCGCACGGTCACCTCGGTGCGGGCGGCGGGCATGCTCGCGGTCGGCGCGGACGAAGAGGAAGCCGCAGCGTACCGGCATCAGATCGTGGAGCGCGGCGGGCTGCGCATCGCGTTTCTGGCGTACTCGGAGCGCATCAACCGCGGGCCCGGCGCGCGGCGGCCGATGACCTACGTCGCGAACACGCGACACCGCGGCGACGACAAACTGCTCGAAGCGATCGCCACGGCGCGGGCGGACGCGGATGTGGTGGTGCTCGGGATCCACTGGAGCCACGATTTCGTGGCGACGCCGCGCATCGCCCAGCGGCGGCTGGCTCGGACGTGGATCGACGCGGGGGTCGATCTCATCCTCGGGACGGGCGCGCATGTGCTGCAGGAAGTCGAGCGGTTCGAGTCCGAGCGGGGCGAAGCGGTGGTGGCGTACTCGCTCGGCAACCTCGTTTCGAATCAAGGGATGCGCTACCGCGTCGGACGTCGGGTGAACGAAGCCATCCATCCGGCGCTGCGCATTCCGGGCACCCGCGACGCCATCCTGCTCCGCTCCGAAGTCGTGGTGGAAGCGGGCCGCATCCGGTTCCCTCACCTGCGCGGGGTGCCCTTCTGGGTGCACAACAACTTCTGGGATCGGGTGTGGCGGCGCGCGAGCGACTACGACATCCACATCCAGCGGCTCGCCGAGTCGCCCGAAGAGGTGCGCACCGAACGGCTCGCCGCGATCCGAGAGACGCTGGGGGAACACGTGAGCGTCGAGCCGTGAAGCCAGCGGTCTGGTTCGTCTGCGCGGTGTTGTCTTTTGGCACACCCATGGGCGCGGGCGCGGCGACCACCTTGGCGATCGGAGCGCTCTCGGTCACGGTCTTCGCACCGAGGGCCGAAGCGCAGCGGCGACGGACGCGGCGGCCACGGGTGGTGCGCACATCGCGCGGCGCACCGGAGCTCCATGTGGTGGCGACCGTGCAGACGAGCGTGCAACCGAAGAGCGTCGAGGTGAGCCCCGACGGCCGGCGGGTCTGGGTGTGCAACTTCGGGCGCGCGGGCGAGGACAACGTCTTCGTCTACGACTCGGAGACACTCGATCACATCGGCACGGTCGAGTTCGAAGGCAACGCGGTCGAGACGACCTTCTCTCCGGACGGTGCGACGGCCTACATCTCGAACTTCCGCCGCGGGGTGATCGAGGTCGTGGACACGACCACCTTCCAGGTGAGGCACGAGATCGAAGTCGGCGCGAACCCGAAGTTCATGGTGGTCTCGCCGGACGGCACGCGCCTCTACGTGGCGCTCTACTCGCAGCAGCGCGTCGCGATCGTCGATCTCGCAAGCCGAGAGGTGCGGCGCCTCGTGCGCACCGAGCGGCAACCGCGCGGCATGGCGATGCGGCCGGATGGCACGCTGCTCGTCGCCTCGTTCCGGGGCGACATCGTGCAAGTGCTCACGGCCGATGGGGACGAGACCGCGCGCTTCTCGACCTGTCGTTACCCGCGGCATCTGCAGCTCGACGTGGACCCGAACCGCGTCTTCGTCACCTGCACGCTCAACACGATCGGGGTGTACGACGTCGCGCTTGGGCGGCGGGTCGCGCTCTCGCGCACGGGGCGCAACCCCAGGTCGCTCGGGCTCAGTTCCGATGGGCGTTGGGCGGCGACCGCGAACTTCCACAGCAGCGACATCTCGCTGATGGACGCGTCGCTCATGACCCACCGCACGAGCGAGGTGCCCGGCGCGGACCAGCTCGTCGGGCTGGCGATCCGGCTCACCAGCGACGGGCCGAACGGCGCCGCCCGTCTGCGCGTCTTCGCGACCAGCTGGAACAACGCACGCATGTACGTGCTGGAGCCCCAGGGCGCACTCCCCGACCCAGCCCCACCCCCAACCCCACCCCCAGCGGCTCAGCCGAACAGCGAAGCAGAAGCAGAAGCAGAAGCAGCCGGCGCCCAGAGGACGCCCTCGGTCAGCGACTGAGCCTGTAGAAGCAGAAGCAGAAGCAGAAGCAGAAGCAGAAGCAGAAGCAGAAGCAGCCGGCGCCCAGGGGACGCCGGCCCGTCTGGCGGGTCAGGGGTCAAGGGCGAAGCGGCGCGCAGGCGCCGGGCCGAAGGCACCCTTGAGGCCTGGCACGCCAGACGACACGCTTGATCACCCGCCGGGCACCACCCCACCCCCCTTCGAATCCGAATCCGAAGGAGAGGACAGGCGGAAGCGGGAGCGGAAGCGGAAGCGGGAGCGGAAGCGGAAGCGGAAGCGGGAGCGGAAGCGGAAGCGGAAGCGGAAGCGGAAGCGGAAGCGGAAGCGGTAGCGGAAGCGGAGGCAGAGGCGGACACCCCAGCGACAGACACTCCAGGAGTGAGCCGACCCGCGGCGGTTGAAGTTCGCGTATAGTCCCGTCGATGGTCGACTTTCCCGGCGACGACGAACACACCCAGGCCACGTTGCCCCCCTTCGTCGAAGTGGAGCTGGTCTACGAGACCGGCCACGCGGGCATGAAGCCGTCCCCGTGGCGGGCACTCGAGATCTGGACCCGCAACCGGATCTACTCGGTCGACTGGACGATGCGCTGCATCGAGGTGCTCGACCTGAAGACCAACAGCCCGGACCCGACGCACTCGTTGCTCGGGGCCAAACTGGCCGGCGGCCAGGTGCAGCACGAAGACTCGATCGAGGTCACCTTCCCGTGCCCTCGGCCGGGATGCGAGGCGGTGTTCGAGGTGAAGGACCGCAAGGGCTACGTGAACACCTCGACCGTGACGCGGGTGGTGCTTCGGCTCCGGGTGCTGACGGTGTCCAGCAAGAAGGCTGGCAACACCTGGGACGACCTGACCGGCAGCTGGGACAAGTAGCGCTCGCTCCGTTGTGGCGGCAGTAGCCGCGCAGGTTCTGCCGCGACAGCGACAGACTCAACGCGGGCGGCGGCGGAGGAAGGCCCAGCCGGCGAGGGCGAGGAACCAGGCAGCGTGGGGCGCGGGTCCCGAGCTGCGGCAGGCGCAGCCGCCGGTCACCCTTCGGAAGTCCGCGGCCGGTGCGTCGATGTCTGCGCCGGCGTCTTCGGAGGCACCGCCGTCACTGCGCGGCCCCGCATCGAGACCCGGACCTCCGTCGGTGCCGGGGCACGCGGGATCCATGCCGTCGCAGTTCGAATCGATGCCGTCGCCGCAGGTCTCGGGGGCGCCTGGGTAGCGGCTCGCGTCCGCGTCGTCGCAGTCGACGCTGGTGTTGTGTCCGTCGCCGTCGGCGTCGTCTGGACCGCTCATGCAGGTGGCTTCCGCCGCGCTCCCGTCGCAGCCGAATGGACAGGTCTGGCGCATGACCTCGCCGTCGACACAGCGGACGCGGTCGCCGCCGTCGCATTGCCACGTCGCGCCCACGCCCGCGGGACACATGGGGGCGGCGCCGCACACGTCGTCGGAACCGACTGGCATGCCCACGCACCCGAACTCGCACGACTCGGTCATCACCTCGCCGTCGATGCAGCGGGTCCGGGCGGTTGCGCCAGCGTCGCAGGTCCAGAGCGGGAACGTTCCGTCCGGACACGTCGGCGGAGGCGGGCCGCAGGTGGCACCAGGCAGGCCGCGGTAAGGGCCCTGTTCGCTCCAGCGGCTCGACGCGCCACCGCAGCTCCCCTGGAACGGATCGTAGGCGGTGTTGCTCGCGCCACCGAGGGTGCGGGTCTCGAAGTGCAGGTGGGCCCCGGTGCTGCAACCGCTGCTGGCGATCTGACCGACGCGCTGGCCGCAGGTCACGGTGTCGCCGGTGGACACCGACACACTTCCGGTGCGCATGTGGGCGTAGGTCGTCTTGATGGACCCGTGGTTGATGACGACGTGGTTGCCGTAGCCGAACCCGAACGCGGTGCCGCAGCCGGTGCCGCCGCACGCGGTGCAGCGGTCGGCGTGTCCGTCCTCGACCCGCTCCACCACTCCGTCTGCCGCGGCCAGCACATCGTGTCCGGCGGCGATCGCGCCGTTGCCACCCGAGAGGCTGAAGTCGGTGCCGCGGTGGGTGTCGTAGCTGCTCGATGCGCAGGTGTAGTCGACGTCACCGGCAGCCGTGCCGTTGTTGTCGAAGTAGAACCAGCCCGCGATGCAGTCGCTGCAGGCGGTGGGGCGGCTCAGTTGCGCCGTGGCGGGCTGCACCGAGAACAGCGCCGAGGCGACGACGAGAAGCGCACGCAGCTTCATCGCCAGCTCCGCACTGCGCGCTCGCCGTGCGCGTCCCAGGAGACCTGGTCTCCGTCGAACTGGAGCGCCTGGGCGCTGCCTGGGTTGGCGACGAAGTTCGTCCACGGCCGGCCGACCCGCAGCTCACAATTGCTCAGGCAGCGCGCGCCAACGGCGTCGCCGTCCACGGCCAGCGCGATGCGGTGCACGCCTGCGACGCCGCCCTCGCCGGCACCGACGCCGAGGAGCGCCGCGCCGTCCGGGGTGAAGCGCGCGGCGCCGAAGCTCTGCAAGCTGCGGTCGACGACGACGTCGCGGCCATCGAGGACCAGGTGCACTTCGGCGCGCACGCTCTCCGGTCCGGTCTCGTCCCGGACGACGTACGCGAGGCGGTCGCCTTGCTCGGAGAGGGCGGGCGCTTCGAGCACGTCGCGGTGCACGAGTGTTTCGCCTTCGGAAAACCGGAAGAGGGTCTCCGAGCCGTCGACGAAGTACACCGAGCCGTCGAACTCGACCGCAGCGACCACGGGTCGACCGATGCCGACGTCCTCGAGCCGGCCGTCCGCGTACCGCCATTGCACCGCGTAGCGGGCCGGCGCGTCGCCACCAACGGGCGCAGTCCACACCCGGCTCGAGAACACGAGCGTGCGCTCCATCGCGAGCCCGGCCACCCGTTCACCCGATGGCCCGGCCGAGTCGTCCGCTGGTGCGCAGCCAGCTGCTGCGGCTCCGAGAAGCAGGGCGATGATCGAACCACGCACGGCGCCATCGTAGCAGTTCCGGGACCGGGCCGAACCACGGCGGACCCGTGGATTGACCGCGACGGTCGGCACCGTTGTTCGGCTACCCGACCACCTGCACCTTGCCGCCGACGACCGCCTTCACCGCCGCGGTGTCGAGCCGGCAGAAGTGCATCACGACCTTCTTCAGCTTCGGCAGCTCGCCCAGACCCGCCGGGACCTTTTGGATGTTGGTGCTCGACATCTCGAACACCTGGAGGGACTTCATGCCGCGGATGGCTTCCGGGATCTTCCGGATGGATCCGTTGCCGATGCGGAGGTGCTCGAGCTTGTCGAGGGCACACACGGAGTCCGGGATCGCCTTCATCTTGCGGCCATTGCCGATGTCGAGCGACCGGAGCTTCTTCAGCTTGGAGATGTCGTCGGAGATGTCGGTCAGGTCGGTCCCGCACAGGGAGAGCCGTTTGAGGTTCGAGAGTTCGAACACGACGCTCGGCACGCTCTCGAAGGGGTTGTAGGTGAGGTCCAGTTCTTCGAGCCAGGCTTTGGTTTTCTTCAGCTCCTTCGGTAGATCCTTGAGCGAGCCGCCATGCACGCTGATCCCGTCGAAGGGGTGGACCTTGCGCAACTTGGCGAGCTCCGCGAAGAGCTTCGGCGAGAGCGCGTGGTGGTCGAAGTTCGTGGACCAACCATGCTGCTGCTTCCAGTACCAGTAGACCTGCCCGAGCTCGATGCAGGACTCCTTCTCGCGTTTGGCTTTGGCGACCATCTCGGCGAGCACCGCTTGGCGAAACTTGGCGTCGTGCTCGAAGGCCAGCGAACCGGCCATCCGGCGGTGAAAGAAGATCGCGCGAGAGATCGACACTTGCAGTCGGTGGGGAAACGCGCGGACCCGCTCGGCCACCACGTGTTGGTACCGGCCCGCCATCGATTTGTAGTGGGTCTTGAAGTCGGCGTGGTCGGGCACGTGCTTCTTCACGAGCGCCATGGCCTTCTTCCGGACCTTGGCGTCCTTGTGGACGAAACCCAGCGCGATCAACTCCGCCTGCATCGCGTCGCTCAACGGAGGCGCGACCTCGGCCAGAGCCGCACGCAACGCGGCTTCGTCTCGAACCCGAAGGGCCGCCACGTCTTTGGCCGGGAAGGTGGGGATCTCGGAGTCAAACGACTTCATGACCGGGATTCTACCCCGAGAGGGCCTGTGGGGTGGCGCGCGGGCCGGTTCGACCACATGTGTTCGTTCCGTGGACGTCCGACCCGCAGCTGCAGACCTCGCCCGCGAGCGTGCAGGCGTCGGCTCCATGGAGCTGGTGTTCGTGGTCGCGTCGTTGATGGCGCTCAATGCGCTGGCCATCGACATCATGTTGCCAGCGCTCGGCACCATCGCAGGCGACCTCGGCGTCGCGAACGCGAACGACCGCCAGCTGATCGTGATCGCGTACATCTTGGGGTTCGGCGCGCCGCAGCTCGTCTTCGGCCCGATCTCGGATCGTTATGGCCGCCGTCCGGTCATCTTCACGGCGCTCGCGGGCTACACGCTCGCGGGCGCAGCGTGCGCCTTCGTGGATCAGTTCGAGACGTTGCTCGCGTTCCGCTTCTTGCAAGGCATGTTCGCCGCGGGCTGCCGGGTGGTGGCGATCGCGATCGTGCGCGATGTGTATCGGGGCGTCGGCATGGCGCGCATCATGTCGCTCGTCCTCACCGTGTTCATGGTGGTGCCGATCGTCGCGCCCTCGCTCGGCCAGGCCATCCTGTTCATCGCGCCTTGGCAATGGTGTTTCGCGGTGCTTGCGTTCGCCGGCGTCGCGGTGTTCGGCTGGACCTTCTTCCGGCTCGGCGAGACCCTCGAGCGACAACCAGTGCTTTCCGTGGGCGTCGCAGAGGCTTCCGCGGATGGAGAGACCGGCGTCCCATCGTCGCGGCCTGCCCGCCTGACCCTGCGCGGCACGCTGCGCTCGTACCTCGCCGTCTGGCAGCACCCGACCTCCCGCGGCTACACGCTCGCAAGCGGGCTCGCGTTCGGCTCCCTCTTCGCGTTCATCTCTTCGTCCGAGCAGATCTTTCGCGAGGTGTTTCACACGGGGGACGCGTTCGCGCTCTACTTCGCCGGCATCGCGTTCACGTTGTCGATCGCGAGCTTTCTCAACAGCCGGCTCGTCGAGCGCATTGGCATGCGCCGCATGGGGCACTTCGCGCTCCTCGCCTTCACGGTGGTCGGCACGCTGCTGCTGGTGTTGACGGAGACGGTCGGCGAACACCTCTGGCTCTTCTTCCCGCTCTTCTCACTCTCGTTCATGTTCTTCGGGATGATCGGCGCGAACTTCAACTCGCTCGCGATGGAACCGCTGGGTCACATCGCAGGCACCGCGTCGGCCGCCTACGGGTTCGTGACGACGACCTTCTCCGGCGTGGTGGGCGGCCTCATCGGTCGCTCGTTCGACGGAAGCACCGTGCCGCTCCTGCGGGGGTTCGTCGCGCTCGGGGTCCTCGGTACGTTGGTGGTGCTGGTCACCGAGCGGGGTCGACTCTTCCAGCGCGAGCCGGTCGTCGAGCCACTGCCGGACGCACTGGTGGACGTGCTGGCGGACGCACCGGATGCGGACGTGCTGGCGGACGCCGAACGCGTGGAAGCGCGGCCCGCCGAGGTCGGCTGACCGCGCTCCCCTACGCGCCGGAGGCTTTCTGGAGCTCAAACTCTTGCCCCGTCCTTGCCCTTGCCCCCTCTTGGTCTCTCGTGTGACTGGTCGGAGCCAACGAGGGCAAGGGCACGGGCACGGGCACGGGCACGGGTGCAGGTCGCTCACGCGACCTGCTACAGGCGGTACGGGAAGGTGACTTCGAGCCGTTCTTGGAGGAAGGGATCGACGCGCACGTCTTCGAGCGCGGACGCAACACACGCGGCGACCGCGGCATCGACGCCGGTCACGCGCACCGAACGGGTTCGACCGGTGCTTCCGGTGAGAAACACGCGGGCGGTGGCCACGCCGCCATCGCCGCAACGCCGCACTTCGGTGGTCTTGCTCCGGAAGGCCGTGGCCACGCGCTCGCGACTCGGGCGCAAGGTGCGCATCGGTGTCTCCTCGAGCGAGTTCGAGGATGCGGTGGGCACTTCCGGAAGCCCGGCCGCGAGCCGCATCAGTTCTTCGATCGAGCGGTCGGCGAGCTCCGGGGTGGGCGCAGGTGCCGGCGCACGCACGGCGGGTCGAGTGGTCGCTCGGGGTGTCGGACGCGTCCGGCGGACCGGCGGCTCGGCATCCGGCTCGGTCACCGTCGCCACCTCAGGCTCCGCGACCGGTTCTGGCGCGACGTCCACGACCGGTGCTGCCGCGCGTTCGATCCGTTTGTCCACAGACAGGCCCAGCACCGGGTCGGCATCGGCCGGGGCCATCGACGCGCGGGTGTGAAGCGCGAACGCCACCGACGTGCACACGACGAGCGCCGAGAGCACCGCGCCAAGCCGCGGCATGACCTGGCTCCGGCGCGTCTTGCGCGCCTGTCGTCGGGCGCCGGGGTTGACGTCGTGCAGCGACGCCACGCCGTACACGACGAGCGACTTGGACGGGTCCTTCGATTCCGCAAACGCACGCGCCTGTGCGTGGAGCGCGGCCAGGTCGAACACGCCCGAGTCGGCGGTCGGATCGGAAACGGTGGGGATGTCGTTGAGGTTGCGGGGGGTCATGAGAACTCCTCGGTGGGTACATTCGAGTAGACGACCCGCGGCTTCGATTGATTCGTTGTCGGCGTTCCATGCCAGCGCCGAACCTGGACGCCCAACTTGCGTTGCCCCGTGTTTCACTGGGTGATTCGTGACGTATTCAAAAGAGAAAGGGCCCTCCTCGAAATCGAGGAGAGCCCTTCTCTACGGAGTCCGATGCGAAGACCCTAGGGGCAGCGCCACGTGATCGTGTAGTCGCGCAGCACCGGCGTCTCCCCGCTGTCGCCGTTGAGGCGGACGGTGAGTCGAAGGAACTGACCCGGCGTCTCGCCGGCCCCCACGAGCGCGTCGTTGATGTCGAAGGGAGACACGTCGGCCGGAACCGTCGCCGCGATCACCGGCGTCGCGGCGTCGAGACCCGCCGCGGTGTCCGCCGTGCGGAGAACGAACTCGACCGACGTCCCACCGGGGGTCGAGACGTCGTACTCGAGGTCGTCATACACCGGAGCGGCGCAGGTCGCGTCCCACTCCTCCTCGAACGAACCCGTTCCGATGATCGATCGGAACACACCACCCGTGAAGTCGGTGTAGCTGTACACGCGGTTCGTCGTGCCTGGGAAGGTCTCCCGCACGCTCAGGTCCGCCGGATCGAACCGGTAGAGGCTGCTCGTCGTGTCCGTGTGCGCCATCCAGATGTGGCCGCTCTGGTCGGCGCCGATCGCGGACGGTTCGCTGTCACCGACCATGTTGTTGATGATCTGCGCAGGGGGCACGGTCACCGTCCCGCCCGCGACGAAGTCCGAGGTGTTCCACCACGCGAGTCGCGACGGGTTGGCGGTGATCGCCATCCACACCCGGCCGGTCGAGTCGACCGTGATGCCTCGGCCGGCCGTCGAGCCGAATCCGATGAAGCGACTCCATTCCCCGCTCGTCGTGTCGTACGCCAAGGCGTCCTGACAGCCCCAGCCGGCGAACCACACCCGGCCATCGGCGTCGGCCGTGATGCCGTACGCCTGTGAGCAACCCCGGAAGGCGGGCCACGGCAAGGGGGTGTAGGTCGCGGCCGGATCCGCCGCGGTCGTGTCGAAGTACGCGGTCTGGGCGTTGCCGAGCACACCCACGAAGAGCCGCCCGTCCCCGATCACGACCGCACCGTAGGGGTTGACCCCAGGCGTCGGGACATTGAGCAGGACCGAGCCGTCGTCCGGATCGAGTTTCCAGAACTCGGAGGTGCTGTACCCGCCGACCCAGACGTACCCCTCGGGATGCATCGCGTCGCCGCCATCGATCGCGAGCGCGCGCAGGAGCGTGTTCGAAGGACCGACGTCGGCCGTCCAGAGCACGCATTCGTCCTCTCCATACGCCATCGGCGTGGTGCTGGTGGAGGTGTCGATCATGCCGTTGTCGTTGCGGTCGACGCAGTCCGAGATGTGCCCGGCGATCTTCGTGACCGAGCCGACCATGTTGAACCCACGGCTCGCCACGTAGGCGTCGCCGTTGCCGTCGACCACGGTGCGGCTCGCCATGTTGCACGGGCCGCTGTGACAGCAGATGCCGGGGCATTCGCCGGCGGGGTTGCCCACGCGGTAGCGCGCGACCTCGAGCTGCGTGCCCGCGTCCCAACGGGCGAGCGTGCTCTCGTTGGTGTTGACGATCCACAGGTAGTCCGCGTTGGTGACGTCGGTGGAGATGATGAGTCCGCCTTCGGCCGGGTCGTACTCGGTGCCGTTGGCGCCGGGTCCCGTGAAGTCGGCGCCGCTCCGTGTCTCGCGTACGCACCCGGGGTCGCAGTCGCCGCAGGAGCTCAGCACACCTTCGTCGATGAGCGTATCGCAGTCGTCGTCGTCGCCGTCGCAGATTTCCGGCAGCGTGCCGGCCAGGTCCGGGTTGTCGTCGGCGCAGTCGGTGCCGCCGCAGCTCAGGGGCGGATCGCCGTCGCCGTCTTCGTCGAACGGGCCGCTCGCGCACATGTTGGTGGTTTCGTCGCACGAGTTGGTGGTGCAGACGTCGCCGTCGTCGCAGGGGTCGGCGGCGGTGGTGCAGCCAGCCGTGGGATCGCAGGTCTCCGCCCCGTTGCAGAACAGGTCGTCGCTGCAGAGCACGTTGGCCGGCGAATGTTCGCAGCTGTCGCTGTCCTCGTTGCAGCGGTCGAGCGTGCAGAAGACGCCGTCGTCGCACGCCGTCGCCCGGTCGAGCACGCAGCCACGGAACGCCACGCAGATCTCGTTGCCGTTGCAGAAGAGGCCGTCGTTGCAAACGGTGTCGTCCGGCACGTTCTCGCAGCGCCCAAGATCGCCGTTGCAGCGGTCGGTGGTGCAGGGCTGACCGTCGTCGCAACGCGCGTCGTCCCCTGCGACGCACTCGACGAGGTCGGTGCATCCCCCAGCGTCGGCGCGACAGATCTGTCCGGCCCCGCAGAGTGCGTTGTTCGGGACCGCGAAGCAGCCCTCTTCACCACAGAGGTCGTCGGTGCAGTCGATGCCATCGTCGCAGGCGCCCACGGTCGGGGTGTGGGAACAGCCGACCTCGGTGCATGCATCGGCGGTGCACGAGATGCCGTCGTCGCAGCGGGAGTCGTCGAGGTCGACCACGCAGCCGAGCGACGAATCGCAGCGGGCCGTGGTGCACGCGATGTCGTCGCCGCCACACGCCGAGTCTTCGGCGGTGTTCACGCAGGCGCCCCCCACGCATTCATCCCGGGTGCAGTCGAGGCCGTCGTCGCAGTCGACGGCGCACCCGCCGTCCGTCCCAGCGTCGCTGTCGACGGTGATCTTCGAGCCGCAGCTCGCGATCACCAACCACGAAGAAAGCAACACGCCCGCGCGCATCACCGAGATCAACTGCTTCCCACCCATCACTCCACCTCAGGTTCTGTCGGCGCTGGCGCCGTTCGCTCCACAACCACGAACTCCACCCGGCGGTTTCGTGTGTGGGCATCCTCTTGATCGCCGGCGACGGCCGGCTGCGTGTCCCCGAGGGCCTGGATCTGCAGGCGCTCCTCGGCGATTCCGGCCGAGACCATCTCGCGCACGACCCGCTCCGCGCGACGGCGGCTCAGGTCGAGGTTGTACTCTGGAGTCCCGGTCTCGGAGGCGTGCGCCTCGATCCGGACGAGTCGAAGTTCGGGGTGGGTCCGCAGCAACTCGACCATCTGTTGGAGCACCCGGCGCGAGGGCTGGGTCAGGCGAACTCGATCGTTGGGGAAGTAGAGCTGGTGTGCCAGCCGCTCGAGCTCGACGTCGACGGCCGGTCGCTCATCGGGGCATCCGTCTTCGTCCTCGAACTGGTTGACGACTTCCGCTTGGTCGGGACAGCGATCGGCGCCGTCGGGGAAACCATCTTGGTCGTTGTCTGGATCCGGACACCCATCGGTGTCTTCGAAACCATCCGCGTCTTCCGCATCCATCGGACACGCGTCCACTCCGTCGAGGACCCCGTCGCCGTCGTTGTCGGGATCGGGACATCCGTCTTCGTCTTCGAACTCGTCCCGGTCTTCGGGTTCGGTCGGACAACCATCCTCGGGGTCGAGCAACCCGTCCGCGTCGGTGTCGAGCGGTTGCGGCTCCGGCTCGGGCTCCGGTTCGGGCTCCGGCTCGGCGGGCTCTTCACCGAGGAACGCGAGCGAGACGCCGAACTGGAGGAACCCCGCGTTGGCGGCGTCCGATTCGAATACGTGTGCGTAGCGGACGAAGGGGCCGGCGCGCAGCCACCAGAGGATGTCGATGTCGAAACCCACGCCCGCTTCGATGCCGAACAGGGTCTCGCTCCCGGTGACGACCAAGTTGGCGCCCAACGACACCCACAGATCGCCGAAGTCGAGATCGGGGATCGGATGGGCTCGCACCGCCAGCCCGGGCGCGTAGTAGCTTCCGAAGCCATCGATGGTCGGAGCGAGCGGCGTCGACGGGAACGCGTAGATCCCGAAGCGCACCTCCGCGCCCACGTAGTCGTGAAGCCGGTACTCGAACCCGAGCGCGCCGCCTCCACCCAGGTCGAATCGATCGGTCTGGGGGTCGGTGAGCATCAGCGCCAGCGCGCCTTCCACCCGGAGCGTGTAGGGCCCTCGGTCGGCGCGGGCCTGCGGAGGAGACAGCGTCGCCGTCACAGCAACGAACAAGAGCAACCCGAGGGCACCGCGCATTCTTCTCACACGCGGCATGATACTGAAATACTACATGCTGGGGAACCCCCACTCGGGTGATCCGAACGGGTCGTCGGGGCAGCTGTTTTCCAAGGCCTTCCACGCTGCGGACGCTTCGCCTCCCCAAAAGAAGGGGCCCTCCCCGGAATCGAGGAGAGCCCTTCTGCGCGATCCGGAACAAGTTGGGGAGGAGGCCGGAGGGCTGCCCCGCAGGTCGGAGGGGGATGCGCCCATCCCCTCCGACCACAGAAGGTCCGGATCAGGGGTGCACGTTCACCGGCAGACGCGGCCACCCGCGCTGAAGTTGCAGCTGAACGGGGTGTTGCAGTCGAACCCGCAACAGGTCTCGCCGCTGCCCCCGCAGGGCTGACAGACGCCGCCGCCGCAGACCGAGAAGGACTCGCTGCAGCCCACGCCGTCGGGACAGCACGGACCACCGATGAGTCCGCACGCGCCGTCGAGGCAGCCGCCGCCGGTGCACATGCCGAGGTCGCCGCCGCAGTCGCCGCCATCCTCCACGCAGGTGTCGTCGACGCAGCAGCCACTATCGCCACATGCCTGACCGGGACAACAGGCTTCGCCGTCGCCGCCGCAAGGCTGACAGCGTCCGCCGCCCCCACCGGTGCATGCGAGGTCGGCCGAGGTGCAGAAGCCAGGGCTTCCACCGCCGGTGCGGCAGCAGAACTCACCTTCCGCGCCACATCGGAAGTCCATGTTGCCGCAACTGCCTGCGGTGCATGTCGTGCTGCCGCCGCAGGCGTCGTCCTCCGCTACGCAGGTGCCGCTCACGCAACATCCGCCATCGTCGCACGCCGAACCACCACAACAGGCTTCTCCGTCACCGCCGCAAGCTTCGGTCATGCCGTCGATGCAGACCATGCCGGTGCCGCCCGCTTCGGTGCCCGAAGGCGTGCACGCATCGCCGTCGCAGCACGCGCCGCCGCTGCACTCGTCGCCGGGACAACACGCGCGATCCGGGAGACCACAGATGCTGCAGTCGCCGTCGTCGCCACAGACGCCGAGGCCGCAGTCCGAGCCGACCCCGACACAGACGTTCGACGCCGCGTCGCAGCAACCGTCGCCGCAGGTCGAACCAGGACAGCACACTTCGCCCACGTCGCCGCATGCGCGGCACACGTCGCCGCCACATGCGAAGCCTGCGTCGCACGAGTCGCCGCCGCAGCATGCTTCGCCGGGGCCGCCACAGGTCACGCAGGTTCCGCCGTTGCAGGCCAGCCCGTCGCCACACGCGCCATCGCAACACGCTTCGCCCGCGTCGCCGCAGCTCACGCACGTGTCGCCGACACAGTCGACGCCGGACGCGGTGCAGAAGCCCGGGCCCGGACCGTCGTCGCAACACACATCGCCGGCGCCGCCACAATCGCCGCAGCTTCCGGCCGCGCACTCCATGCCGAGTCCGGGACAGGTCGAGCCTTCGCCCGTGCACGTGCCTTCGACGCAGCAACCGCCGCCATTGCACGAGTTGCTCGCGCAGCATTCTTCGCCGGGATCGCCACACGTCACACAGGTGCCGCCCGCACAGGCCGCGCCTGCGTCGCACGATGCGCCCGCACAACAAGTCTCACCGGCGCCGCCACACGCGGTGCAGAGGCCGTCGGTACAGAGGCCGTCTTCGCACGTGCCGTCGGGACAGCACTCGCCACCCAGCTCACCGCAGATCGGAGGCGCCGTGCAGAAACCATCCAGGCAGTCGCCTTCATCGCACGAGCCGTCTGGACAACAGACCTCGCCTAGCGCGCCGCAGTCCATGACGGGCGCGTCTTCGGGTGGAATGCCGCTGTCGACGCCAGGGCCGGTGTCGACGCCGGGGCCGGTGTCGACGCCCGTTCCGACATCGACGCCGCCTCCGCCGTCTTCGCCCGTTCCACCGTCTTCCACCGTCGTCGACTCACCACAGCCGACCGACGCCACCAAGACCGAAAGCAAAACCCATCTCTTCGCTACACGCATCGCAAGCACCTCACAATCCCTGAGCGGAGACTCGCAACGACCACCAAGACTTGCAACAACCAGCGCTTACAGATGGGTCAATCTGGAATCTCGATGGTTCGGGCGGGGATGGAAGACACCTGCCATGGGGTGACGTCGTCCCAGAGCGAGAGGCTCAGGCCGCTCCGGCGACCAGACGCCAGCCAAAGAATCGGCAGCGGCAGCCGGATCTCACTGCCGGCCGGCAAGGGGCTGAGCTGGATGCGGACCTGACCGTTGCGATCGATGCGTCCCACGGATGCGACCGCGTCGTTTCGCCGAATGGCCTCCAGCGCGCCCTCGGGGAGGGTGGCGCCGGCCGGCAGTTGGATGGCGAGGATGGGGTGCGTCATGGCAGGACCCGCGACGACCTTCACTTCGAGGGCGGCGGGTCCACGGAGATCGCCTGTGACGCCTTCGAGCGAGAGCACCGCGCCTCCTTCCGGCTGGACCTCGGCGACCGGCAAGTCGTACCGCGCTTCCACCCGGCTCCAGACGGCATGCTCCGCATCGACCTCGGCCCGGACCTCGTCGCGGTCTTCGAGGATGCGCCGCACAGCACCGTCGATGGCGACGTTCTGACCGTCGAGGCGGACGGTGCCTGCGCGACCGAGGGCACCGTGGCTGGACGCCGCCAAGAGCCAGAACGCGCGCTCCGGAAGCGAAGGCGGCGGCTCGGTGGATTCGCCCCGACGCCCTCGTCTCCGCGTCTGAGGGGGTGGGGTCGGCGCCTGGGACGCGTCGAGCAGAACCTGCCAGGAGCGGTGTGCGGCGCCGCGGGCCAGCCGCTGGCGCAGGGGCTCGTCACCGAGCTGCATCGCCGCGAGTGCCATCGCGGCCGTCGCCGTGACCCGCGCTCGGTCCGTGTCGGCAACGACGACGAGCGCATCGCCTCGGGTCTCGAGCCGCTGGCGCACCACCTGGAAGAAGGCCCGCCCGCTTTGATCGGCGGGGTCGACCATCAGCAGCGCAGCAGCCACCTGCGCGAGCACGTGGTCGTCTTCCGCGTGCAGTCGGGACGCATCCCAGAGCTGTTCGCGAAGATGGTCGACGAAGATCTCGACCCGGCTCGAGCCGTCGGTGTCGACGGGCACGCCAGCGGCGATCGGGGAGAGCGCCGCGAGGATGCGTGCGTTGTCCTCCGTCGTCATCGACAGCTGTGCGATTCGGCCGATGGCCCTCTCCGAACGCCGCGCGACACCCGCCCAACCGCTCAGATCGTCCGCGAGCGCGGTGGCTGCCACGAGCGCCGATGCGGCCATGATGGGATCGGCCGGCGCTTGGGAGAGGCCCTGCCGAAGCTCCTCGTCGAGCGGAACCCCCGCGAGCACCCGGTTCCAAGCGAGCAGATGCGGGTGAGACTGCCGCAGGGGGCGCAGCAGCGGGTCCGCGTCGAGCCGATTCGGCGCGACGAGCACGAGCTCGATGTTCCGGTGGGTGGCGCCTTCGGGCAGGTCGAACTCGATGGGCCACTCGGAGTCGACGAGCGCGCTTGCCCATCGGGTGCGGCGGGCGCCGGCTTCTGCGACGCGCACGTGACGGGTGACTTCGAACAGGACCTCGCCAGCAGCATCGACCGCTTGAAACTCGATCTGCGGACGCCCCGCCGCGGTCGCGCGCAAGGTCAGGTAGGTGGTCTTCGACTCTTCGCTGGCAGAGAGCGAGACATGGCCGCCTTCGACCTCGACGCTGGCCGAGCTCGCCCGCAGATCGATCTCGACCGGGTCCACGGCAGAACCATCGAGCGCGAAGGGGCGCGTGACGCGAACCGGGACTCGAAGTGTTTCGTGCAGCGCCAAGCGGCGCGGGAAGGTGACCCGTACGTCCACTCGGCCGCCCCACGTAAGCGGTGCCTCGTGCACGACGAGCCGCCCCTGTTCGTAGCCCGCGCCGAACACCCGGTAGGTGCCCGGACGCGGCGAGAGCGAGAACGTGCCCGGCCCGCCTTCGAGCGCGAACCCGTCGCCACGCAAGACGTTCGGGGCCCGAAGCGGCGTGGGCTCGGGCAACGGCGTCGGAACGTCTTCGAACGACGCCAGCACCGCTTCGGCGGGCGCCGAACCGAAGGTGTCCTCCATGTCGACCGCGTCGGAGAGCGCTGCCAACGTCGCCCGTCCCAAGGCGACGCCGTTGAGCCTCGCGAGCAAGCCATCCTCGTCCATGGCGCGCCCGTACATGCTGCCGCTCGGCAGGACTCGCGCGGTCGGGTCAACGACGTCGTCCGCGTTGCCCATGCGACCATCGGGCCCAGCGGAGACCAGCTCCCACCCCCGCACCGGTTGCAGCAGATCGAAGCGGGCCCGACCACGCACCTCGCGCAACACCATGGGCCGACCCCATCCGTCCCGCAGTTGTTGCTCCTGGAGCTCCCCGTCCTCGAGCATGATGCCGAGCCACTCGCCCGGGCTTCCGACCCGCGCGAAGTCGAGGTCGTGGTTGTTCGTGTGCACCCAGTCGCGCAGCGACACGAGCACCTGCAAGAGCCGCTGCCGGGTGATGCGCCGCGCCATCCGGTCGAACGTGAAGGCAGGGTCCATTGCCTCGAGGTGCGCGACGGTCAGCGGCAAACCACCGAGATCGCGGGCACCCTCTGGGCCGAACTCTTCGGAGCCGATGAGATCGATCAGTGCGCGGTGGAACCGGTACCCGCGACCGGTGCGTTCGGCGACGGTCTCGATGGTGCCCTCCGCACTCAGTTGCATCACGTGGGCTTCGATCGCCCGGAGCACCAGCGCCAGCCGTCCGCTCTGGTAAAGCGCCATCTGACGCCACGGATCGCGCAGCAAACCGAACTGGGTGGGGTCGTCCACCGAAGGGACCGGGCTCAACGCACGGCCGCGCAAGATGTAGGGGGCGCTGAGATCGCGCGGGGTCTCGTTCGCGAGTCGAGCGAGACGCAGCGGCTCGCTCGGCTGCTCCAGGCGGGGCAGGCGCTCTCGAAGCGCGCTCGCCGACGACTCATCGGCGGCCACCACGAAGCCACGCAGCGCACCGGCCACCCGGGCGCGGGAGCCATCGAGTTCGAGGCGCGAGGAAGCAGTCACCGCGGGGGGAACGACTCGGGCCACGCCACCGCGGACTTCGGCGCGTCCTTCGCCCACGAGCGGACGCACGCGTACCAGCAGCGGGGTGCGTGAACCCGGAGGGCTTGGATCCGCGACCCGCGTTCGAACCTCTCCACCGCGCCCGACGGCGGGCAGGATGGTGTCCTCGACCGGTATCCAGTGGGTCGCCGAGGAGAGCTGTTCAGCACGGAGCAGCGTCATGCGGAGCGGGAGCGCGCGCGCTTCTGGGGCCACCGCGATGGCCACGTCGATGCCGCGCGACTCGGCCGCCGCGCTCTCAGCGACCGCCCGCACCCGGACGAGTGAGTCGGGGTCGACGGCCACGCACTGCTCGCGGGTTTGCCCGAGCGCTCGGACTTCGATCGCGAGCGCGGTCGCCCCGCCACAGGCGTCGGGTGCGTCGCGCCCTTCAGCCCGTAGGGTGCCTTCGAGCATGGCCACGCCCGCTGCGTCCGTGGTTCCGGCCCAGCGGCCGAGCCGTGGCGCTTCGACTTCCACGTCGGTGCCCACCGAAGGCGTGCCATCGGGAGACACCAGACGTACGAACAGACGGGAGACGACGCCGGGGATGAGCGCACCGCCTTCAGGGGCTGCACGCATCACGACCGACGATCCAGCCACCCGCACCGACGCTGCTGCTTGGCCATTCCCGATGCCGGGTGCGGTGGCGGTGATGGTGGTCTGGAGGGTACGGCTGCTGCTGCCGTCGCGCGGGATCTGCCAGCGCAGCACGGCGCGGCCTCGGGTGTCCGTCAACGCGAAGCGTTCGTCCTCGGGCACATCGGACGGGAACCGCACCCCACCGACGCGGGCGCCATCGAGCGGGTTGCCCAGGTTGTCGAACACAGCGACCGCGACATCCACGATCTCACCCGGCCGGACGACGGCACGGGCGGGTTGCACCTGCACCGCGACGCGGGGGAGCGAGACACGCTGCACTCGAAGCCCAAGGGAGGCGGAGACGGTCGCGGTTCCGGCGGGTTCGCCTGCGCGTGCGGGCGGCACCGTCATGCGCGCCTGCGCGGTCACGCGGATGTCATCGGCGCGTGGTGCGCGAATGGTCGCGACGAACGCCCCCTCGTGGGTGCGCACTGTCTGCGGGGGCGCGTGGGTGCGGCCGTTGACCTGGGTCTGAACGATGACGTCCTGGTCGCCGATGAGTCGCCCGCGCGGGCCGCGCAACAGCCCGTGCACGACGAAACGTTCGAAGGGCTGAACCTGCGCGACCGGCGAGTTCAACGTCATCGTGTACGAGGAACGGATGGAGACGGGCAGCTCGAAGCGGCGCCGCATGCCGCGCGCCGCAGATCGCGCGTCGATGTGCAGCTGAAAGTGGTTGTGCACGTCGACGGGCACGACGAACTCGATCACGGCGCGACCGTTGGCATCGGTGGTGATGTCCGCCACCGGCTCGCCGTGTTGGTAGGAAGCGAGCACCTGGATGTTCGCACCGGACGCCGGGCGGTACGCCTGATCCCGCACCACCTCGTGGAGCGCCACGAACCAGCGCGCGCGCTGGCCCGCTTCAACGGCCTGCGGACCCTCGAGGGTCAGTTCCAAACCGGTGATCGCACCGCCCGGGAGCGCGCGCCGCGTGAAGCCCTGCGCGGAGGCTTCGCCGTGCAGGCAGACCATGGCGCTGCACAGGAGCAAGAGGAAGAGCCGCTGCGTTCGTTCGTTGTTCATTGTCCGGCTCCCACCGAGAAACGTTCCGGGGCCAGCACGGTCTCGAGGTCGGGTCGATCGTCCGATCGCGCGGCGATCCCGAACCCGGAGAAGCGACCGGCGAGGGTCCAGCGCACCCGGATCGCCAGCCGCACGGTGCGCCCTGGCAACAGCGGTCTCAGGTTCAGCATCAACGTGTTGCGCTCCCGCACGGGACGGGCGCGCAGGCGGTGCGTCAGGATGTTCATGGCTTGTTCGTCGAGCTCCACGCCGGTGGGCAACTGCACTTCGACCGATGCCCGCGACATGGTGCGCGGCCGCAGGTTGCGAACGACGAGGGTGTGGGTGGTGGTGCCATCCACGTGAAGTACACCCGGCTCGCGGTCTGCGAACTCGATCCGCAGCGGTGGTCGTTCGGCGCCGGGCACGTCCCAAGGAATGGCGAACTCGCTCTCGGCGAACACATGCAGCACCTCGGGCGTGTCGCCGGCGATCTCGAGCACGTGGTCTCCAGGGCGGTCGAGCGATTCGATCGCGGCTTCTCCCCGGCCGCCCTCGAGCGAGACCACGACGACCTCACCGTCCACCGTAACGCGGGCTTGTGTGGCTTCGCGGCTGACCAGACTGGCTGCTGCGTGCGCGAACGCGCTCGCGAGGCTGTTGAGGCCTTCGGGGCGGGCGCCAGTGCGCAGCGAGAGCGCAGTGCGCTTGGTGAGCGTCTGCAGCAGTCGGAAACCAGCCTCGCGGTGGCCGAGTTTGAGCTCCACCAGCGCCATCAGGGCCGAGCTCTGAATGTTCTGGGAACCCGTGGTGAACGAGCGCGCCTGCACCCACGCTTCGTCCCCGAACTGGATCAGTGAACGTCGCGCCCGCCGCGCGTGTTCTTCCGCCCGTTCGTTGTCTCCTGCGAAGACAAACGCCGCGGCGGCCGCCACCTGGATGCTTGGGTCGTCGGAGCGTGCGGTGGCGCCCTCCAAGAAGACCCGCTCGAGCGAGGTGAGCAGACGCGCGAGCGGCGAGTTCTCCTCGGCCGATGCGCGCAACGGCGAGAGGAACATGAACAAGGTCGCCGCTTGCTCCACCGGCTGGGATGCTTCCGCGGAACCGATCTCGGAGGTCAGGCGGATCACCGAACGGCGAAGCGCGGCCGGGCTGATGCGGTCGCCCGCCACCGTCATCGCCGCAGCCAGCTGAACCGGCTGGTTGTAGCCGTTGTCGATCGTCTCGAGGGCGACGCGCAGTTGTTCATCGCTGGGTGTCTCGCCGCGAACCCGCTGTACCCAACCGTCGTAGGCGCCTCGGGCGGGGAAGAGCCGGCGGCCGCTCGTGACGACCACCCGGCCGCCTCCGCGAGGCACTGCATGGGCGGGAACCGCGAGGGTGGTGCGGCCGGTGCCGGTCACCATGGCTTCGGTGGACGCGGTGGAGCGACGCGCAGCGGGCAACACGTCGAGCGAACGGCGTGTCCCGTCTTCGAGGTCGCCCGACGTGCCCTGCACGACGAGCTTGCCGGCACCGACCTGAGTGGCTTCGAGGACGACCGAACGGGAGACCGAATCACCGGGCGGCACCACGACCGGCTCGGCCGCGACGACCGACATGCCGAGGTCCCCTTCCGGATGCACCGAGAGCTGCACCGTGCGGGGCTGGGTGCCGCGGTTGTTCGCCCGCAACGAGAGGTGCAGCTCGTCGCCGACCATCGCGTAGCGCGGCACGGGACCATCGACGACCAGCTCCTGGTCCACGCGCACCCGGGTGTGATCGCTCCAGACCCAGCCGTCCGGTCGCCAATGAATGACTTCGACGATGTAGGTGGTCGCGGCTTGCGCGAGCGGCACCGAGATCAGGGTGGTGCCGCTTGGGTCCACCGCGCGGGAGGGCAAGAAGAAGAGGGTCGCGGGCATGTCTTCGCGGATCAGACCGCTCATCAGACTCGGCGCCCCACTGACGTTGGCGTGGCCGGTGCGGATGCTCGGCGTGCGGGCCGAACGGCCCCGAAGTCCGCCCGAGCCGCGTCCGTAGCCGCTGCCCGAACCACCGCCGCCACCGTGGCCGATGGTGCCGATGTTGCCGAGCCCGATGGTGCCTTCGCCATCGCCGTAGCCTTCGGTGGCGCCAGCCAAGAGCGCGCTGGCGATGAGCGCGTCTTGCATGTCTGCGGTGATGCGTTCGTAGGCCGCCAACATCGCCTGCAGCGCCTGCACCCCTGGCGCCAATCGGGCCACCGCGCGCATCCAGTCGTCTTCGCCCGAAGCCACCGCGTATGGGGTGCCCGTCGGCACCACACGCGCGAATGGATCGACGATGTCGTCCGCGGTCCCGAGCCGACCGTCGGGCCCCGGGTACGCAAGCGTCTTGTCCGGTGCGCCGGGTGCGAGCGGCGGCACATCGTTCGGCCGGGTGCGCAGTCCGATGGAGCCGCCCCACGGATCGCGGATGAGTTCCGCCGACAGCGCGCCGGAGCGGATGAGCTGCGACACCCAGCGACTCGACGGCTGCGCCGCGAGCGGCGTCGGTTCTTCTTCGTCGGAGCCGAGCGCTTGGGCGAGCGCCATCAGCGCTTTGAGCAACCGGACTCGAGCGATCCGCCGGGCCACGTTCTCGAACGTGAACGAAGGGTCGGCGCGGGTCAGCATGGAGACCGTCATCGGGACTTCACCGAGGCTGCGCGCTTCGTTCAACTCGAAGGGAAGCGACTCCGTGAACCGGCGTCCGGTCCCGTTGCCACGGGTGATCTCCGTCGGATCTTGGGCGTCCTTCAAGGCGCCTTCGATCGACCGGTAGATGTCGGCCACCCCCCAGCGCTCGAGGATGCGGGCCTCGCGCACGGGATCGCGCAGTTGGTAGCCGGCGTGGTGGTCGTCGGGGGGGTCGTTCCGCCGCCCGAACGGTCCCAGGAGTGGGCCCACCAGGTCCACGGGATCCGCCGCGTCGATGTGCGCACCGAGCGCGGCACGCAGGAACGTCTCCGCGTCTTCGGTCGCCGGGTCCAGCATCGCGCGGCTGAACGCCGAACTCAGGAAGTGCATCGCGAACGGCACCTCGCCGCCGTGCTGGGTGATGTCGCGGACGTCGAGCGCCAACCAGCCGCCCTGCCCTGGCTCGGTCTTCACGCGGAGGATCGCTTCTCCCTCGACCGGGTAGAAGTCTTGCTCTGGGGTGATCTCCACGAACGAGGGCACCCGCGGCCGCACCAGGAGCGCGTCGCTGTGGGGACTGCCAGCGAACACCTCGGCGGTGCGGGCGTCGAAGATCGGCATCGCTTCGAAACGCAACAAGCCGCCGGTCGCAGGGACCTCGAAGGAAGCCTCCCGCGTGTTCGGTGCGAGGTACTCGGTCGCCATGGGCTGACGCCCGACCCACATGGTGAGCGCCACGACTTCGCGCCGCGCCGCCGCGCGCCGTTCCACCCGCACCCGGACCCGGTCTCCGGGCGATGCGACCGGCGCATCGGCGAGCGGCATCACCAGCGCATGGGGATCGACAGGCACACAGACCCGGCCACGGCGCGCACGGGTGCCGAGCACCTCGACGTCCAGCATCGTCGCCGTACCGGTGCACGCTGGAAGCTCCGCGACCTCGCCCGACCGCAACCGCAGCGTCACCGAGACAATGCCGTGGCTGTCGGTACGCAAGGTGGTGGGACGCGCGATGCCGGCCCCTCGGACCACGACTTCGGTGCCCACCGGCGGTGGATCGCCTGCGGCATCGAGCACGGTGATGTAGACGTCGGAGGGGACCTCCAACATCGCCGATCCGGTGCGTGCGGAAGCTTCGACGTGGAGCGCGAGAGGGACCGCGAGGAGCAGGTTCCGGCTCGCCCGCGCTTGACCGTGTGCGCTGTGGGTGACCACGGCGGAGACGGACACGAGGCCGCTCTCGTTGACCAGAAACGCCGGCGCACGGGCCGAGAAGACCGCCACGCCGTCGCGGTTGGTCCGGGCCTGCAACGCGTCGCGTCCCTGCACGGTGAGCGAGACGGATGCGTCGCGGACAGGTGCGCCGCTGGGATCGGTGGCGGTGACGCGCGGCGCAAACGGTTCGCCCGGCGCAACTTGTCGTTCGTCCCACTCGAGCGTCGCCATCAACCGCTCGGTGGTGCGGACCCCGATCTGATAGTTGGCGTTCGCCCGAACGTGTCCAAGCGTGCCCCCGACCGTCACCGAGACCGAATGGGATCCGATCGCCGGAGACGCGCCGAGCTCGATGTCGATGCTCGCGACGCCCGCGTCGTTGGTGCGCGCCGCGATCTCTTCGACGCGGGCGAACGTGACCGGTCGGTTGGCGATCGGCGCGCCGCTGCGGGCATCCCGCACGAGGGCCCAGACGTGCACGGTCTCGCCAGATTGGTAGAAGCGTCGGTCGGTCCGGATCTCCACGTGCTCCGACCACTGGATGGAGAGCGGAAAGTCGAACGTGCGTCCGTCTTCGCCGCCGACTTCGATCTCGAAGGTGGCGCTGGCGGGCGCGTCGGTCGGCAGCTCGAAGGAGACGTCGAAGTCGCCGTTGGCGTTCGCGCGCGTCTGGCCCCAGGCGCCTTCGATCCGCCGTTCCGTGCCTTCGTCGCCCCGCACGACCGCGACCACGCGTCCCCGCACCGAAGCACCCGAATACGCCGCCAGGGTCGAGAGCCCTTGCACGCGAAACGCGCGCCCTCGAACCCCGAACGGGCGTCCACGCAGCGCGGTGTTGCCACCGTGCACGGCCACCTCGATGCCGCTTGTCCGCTCGCCGTCGTCATCGACCTGCGCCATCGCGGGCGCGGCCCCCAGGACCACGATCGCGCAGAACATCCACCCTTGCACTCTGCCCACTCGACCCACCCTCGCGTTGCGTAGCCGCTGCATCGCCATTCCCGACACCCCGGTTGCTTTTTAGTTCCCAGTGGGTCCCGTTTGTTTCCCTACGGGTTCCCGTTCGGTTCCTGACGACGCCACGTTCGTTGCCGGAAGGCTTTCGTCGTGCGCCCGCGATGGTGTACCAGGTTCTTCCGACGCCCGACGACTCGTCAGCGACGCATCGTTACGAACGGCGCGCCTCTGGCCGCCGTGCGTACGAGCTGCCCGGGCTCGCAGCGCTCTTGTAAACGCCGCGACGGACCGAGCCCGTTCTGAGGTGAAGGCCCGACCTTTCCGTTCGCGCTCAAGCCGTCTTCGCGTCGCACGTCGGGGCGAGGGCGGGTACCGCACGCTTTGGCGGGAGCAAAGCCACTCAGGGGCAGAGCACGAGTTCGGGACACATCGGCGACGGGATGCAGCCGGCGAACTCGGTCCAGATCATCGACGATGGGCACGCGCACTCGGGCGTGGTGCAGGCGTCTCCACAGTGCTCCCCGCACATAGTCGGACAACACATGGCGCCACCCCAGCGGCCCCCGCTGTGGGTGCAGAGATCTGCGCGGGTGTCGATGCCGCGGCAGTCGAACGCCGGTTCGCAGCCGAAGCCAGGTCGGAAGCGTGCGCGGGTGCCGCAGTGGCAGACCGCTTCGGCGGGCGCGAGGCAGTCGGCGGGATCGGTGCCGCACTGCGGGTGGTCGCAGTAGACCTCGTTGGGTGCGACCCAGATCCCGGACGACGCCTGACAGAGCGCCCGATCGCAGTCGCTCGTCGCCGCTTCGCAGGCGGCACGACTCGGATGTGCGAAGGCGCAGCCGGGACCGACGCAGTTGCAATGGCTCTCCACGCATCCCTCGATCGTGAAGACGAACCCATCGGTGTCGTCGCAGACCGGCGCGCAGGGGTCGAGGCGGGCGACCTCGCAGCTTCGTGGAAGTGGCGCATCGGCACAGTGAAGCGGCGTGGTGAAGATTTGGTGTCCGCCGTCGAGGCCTCGGCGGAACGCCTGGTTGACGATCATCGCGCCCGCTTCGGTGCGGACCATGCGGATGCGTTGTGGGAACGAACCGTTGCCCACCACTTGCTGGTCGCGCACCGAGAAGTCCGCGTGCAGCCGGGAGAACGCGACCCGGGCCGCGGCGTGATCGTCTCCGCGCGCCTCGGCGGTGGCGAGCCAGAGTTCGTCGCCGCGCCACATCGCGGACCACCCCGCGCGCGCATACGCGTCGATGCCGACTGACGCGGACGCCGCGCTGTCGAGCAGGGCGAAGTGCACCGCGCCCGACGGGCCTTCGAGCCACCCGACGGCGGGCCGCAACCCCAGGACGATGCGGGGGGCGGTCGCGTCGACGCCCGGATGCACCCGGACGTCGACGAACGCGTTGCGCTCCACGTCCCACCGGCCCACTTCGAGGCCGGCGGGCCCGCCGCGCGCGATGTGGATCTCTCCGCCGCGCACGGTCCAGTCGTAGTCACGGGACGCGCCGAGCGCTTCGGAGGGCTCGCTCTGCCGGACGATGCGGTTTCGATCATCGAGCCACGCGAAGTACGCGAAGTCGGAGTCGTCGCGCCCCCGGAAGAACAAGATGAAGTTCCCGTCTGGACCGACGCGCGCGGACAGACAGGCGTCGTCGGCGATGCGGGTCTCGGGCCGGGTCGGCTGCCCGGCCGCATCGATCGGACGCAGGACGCAGCCTTCGCCGCCCGAGTACGTGAAGGCGATGCCTTCGCGGTCGGTGTCGCTGTAGTAGACGCGCGCCAGACCGGCGTACGCGGCCCCCCGCGGTTCGCCAAACGCCACGATGCGTTCGTCGACGAGTGAGGTGCCGGTGCGCGGATCGACCGGCCGGATCCACCGCCGAACATCCATCTCGGAGGCATCGTTGCTGCTGGTGTACGCGACCACCACGGGACCGCCGGCGCCGCCGGTGGGGCTTCGGGCGATGGCGCCGAGGTTGAAGTCGTTCGGCGGCGAGTGGGTGATCGGGACCGGTTCGAGCGCCGCGACCTCGCGGCAGGGTTCGGGCACCGACGCGTCCGCGGCGGGCACGTCCGGACGGGCGCCATCCGTCGGTCCGCCGTCCGTTGGTCCGCCGTCCGCCAGCTCCGTCCGATGGCTCTGGTAACAACCCAGCAGCAAAGTCAGAAGGCAGAGGGTGCGAACGCAAGCCATGCACCGCGCGAACGCAATCCCCGTGCCGCCCACATCGTTCGGGAGTTGGCGGGCGCGGCCGGGCCGATCCGTGCCACCGCGCCAGATCTGCATCCGGCGTTCATTGGCTTTCGCGGGACAGACCACGGGCACAGGCACGGGCACGGGCGCAGCATCCTCTCCTTCGGAGTCGGATGCGGTTACGGGAGCTCGGTGAACGTGGGGAAGCCGGACGGGGTCTGCATGTTGGAGGGCTCCATGCTGGTCGACATGGTCGACTCCGGCGGATCGGTTCCTCGATCGGTCATGGTGCGGTGCATGCCGCGCATCGAGTCACGCATCGTGGGGGTCTCGACTTCCATCGTGGTCTCCGGTTCGGTCGAGTCGGACTCCGCGTCCACCGCGCCCACCAGGTGGGCTGGATCCTCGCGGACGGGTTGGGCATCCGCTCCGGCATCCAGTGTGACGCCGACGTCTGCCCGCTCCGCCACCGCCGCCGTCGTGGTCGCGTTCTCGGCGCGGTCCGAACGCGCCGTGAGGAAGACGAACGCGCCGACGCCGACGCCGACGGCCAACATGCCCGCGAGGACGCTCATGCCAAGGATCGATCGACGGGGTGGCGCCACCGACACCGGCTTCGCGGACGGCGGCGGGGGCGGCTCGAGACTTGGCACGTGGGGCGGAAGGTCCTCGGTCCAGCGTTCGATCGCTTGCGCGGGCAACGAAGACAACTCTCCGGTGTCGAGCGTGTTCGCACCCGCCACCGCGAGCCGTTGCGAACGGTCGTCGAGCTCGGCGCCGAGCACGGCCAACAGGAGCGCAGCCCGCTGCACTTCGTCGAACTCGAACGCCGCCGGCACCGCGTCGAGGATCGCGGAACGGAACCGGTGCGCGGTCGCCGGACGCCCCTCGGGATCGGCGGACAACGTCGAGACCAGCGTGGCCCGCAGTTCGTCGGGCACCGCCACGTCTTTGCCGAGCGACGGCAACTTCCCGCTCTGGATCCGCCGGATGACGTCGGCGTCTTCCATCGTGCCGAACATGCGGCGCCCCGAGAGCGCCTCCGAGAGCAGGATGCCGAGCGCGAACACATCGGCCCTGCGGTCGAGTTGGCCCCCACTGAGCTGCTCCGGCGGCATGTAGCGGAGCTTGCCCTTCACCCGCAGACCCTGCGTCTCGTGCAGTCGGTCCCGCGCCTTGGCGATCCCGAAGTCGATCACCCGGACCAGTCCGTCCGCGCCGACGAGCACGTTGTGGGGACTGACGTCGCGGTGAATGACCTCGAGCTTCTCGCCCTCCTCGTTGCGTGCTTCGTGGGCCGCGTGCAGTCCCGCGGCGATGTCGGCCACGAGGGCCACCGCCGCGCCTGGACGAAGTCGGCGGCCGAGGGACGCGAGTTTCTTGAGGAGGTCGGAGAGAGACGCGCCGTGCACGTACTCCATCACCAGATAGAAGCTGCCCTCGAGCTCCCCGAGGTCGACGATGCGGATGACGTTCGGGTGGTGGATCGCCGCGGCCAGGCGCGCTTCGTCGAGGAACATCTGGACGAGTGCGTCGTCTTGCGCGAGCCGCTTCTTGATGACCTTGATGACGACCGGGCGGTGGAACTCCGCCGCGCCTTCCATGGTGCCGAGGTACAGGTCGGCCATGCCGCCCGAGCCCATGCGCGCCACGATGTCGTACGGTCCGAAGGACCGGATCATCGCGGTGGGTCCTGCAGTTCGGGGGCGGGGTCCATGGTGCGTTGCAAGCCCACGCTCGCACGCCGACGATACAGCGAACTCGCCCGAGGGAAACGGCCGAGGAGTTCCTGGTAGAGCCGATGCGCGCTGGCGGTGTCGCCCAGTCGTTCGAGGGTCTCGGCCGCACCGAGCAACGAACGCGCCCGCGGATCGCAGACGTAGCTCTTCTGGTACTGCACGAGCGCTTGTGCGTGTTCGAGCCGCCGGGCCGCCGCCACCGCGCGCCGCTGATGTTCGCCAGCCGCCCGGAGCGCGGCGCGTCCCGAACGCCGACACGACCCCTCGAAGAGGGGCGCCTCGTGGAGCAGCACCCGCACCGCCGTGGTCTGGGCCAACCGCTCGAGTCCCGCCTCCGCCGCCTGCCGGTAGGCGTCGGCCGCCTCCGGAAAACGCTCGAGGAACGTCTCGTAGAGCCGAGCGGCTTCGGCGTTGAGCCCCTGCTCCGCGCGCACAGCGGCGAGGTTGATGACCGCCGGCTCAAAGGGATGGCACGCGATCGACTCTTCGAAGTTGCGTGCGGCCTCTGCCCAGGCATCGCGGTTCATCGCATCGGTGCCACGCTCGAACCGCTGGCGGGCAAGCCGCTCTCTGCGAGCCGAACGGGCCGGGTCGGTCTGGCCAGTCTGCGCGGTGCCGGTGCTGGCTTCGGGAACCCTGGTGCCGGCTTCGGGAACCGCAGTGCCGGTCTGCGCGGTGCCGGTCTGCGCGGTCTGCGCGGTGCCGGTCTGCGCGATCTGTGCGGTGCCGGTCTGTGGGGTCTGCGCGGTGCCGGTCTGTGGGGTCTGCGCGGTGCCGGTTGGCGCGGCCACCGCCGCCCAGGTCGGACAGACCGACTCGACGAGCGGTTCTTGCTCGCCGAACGGGTTCTCGGGCAGGTTGCCCCACGAGACCTGGATCGGCCGCGGCCGAGCGGCGTGCGCGTCGGGGTCGAAAAACACCGCGAGCGCCGGTTCTCGATCGTTGAGGTTGGCGCCGTACACCCCGAGTGCGATCGATTGACCAGGTTCCGCGTGCAGCGTGATGTCGACGGTCGTGTCTTCCTGCGCGCACAACGTCAGCCACGCGCCCCCGAGGCTCTGGAGCCCGGGACGTCCTTCGTGACGGATCAATACATTGCCTTCACGCACCATGGCGACGACCAACACACAGCGTGCGGCCGGTACTTCGACCTCCGCGCTGGCAAACTCTTGGACCAGATCGAGCGATCGCCACGTTTGCAGCGGGCTGAAACGGGACGACATCATGAATCCATCGAGCCGCTGCGAGCGATCGGCGAGCTCGGATTCGACCGGGGTGACGATCGCGGTGGACCCTGCGCACCCAGTGTCCGCGAAGCCGACGACGCCCACCAGGCCCGCCAGCAGCACCCATGCGCGTCCGACCGCGCGCATCACAACTGCCCCAGAAGCCGTGGCTCCCGTTCGAGCGTCACGGCGAACGCCTCGAACACCGCGTCCTGAACCGAGCGCGCGAACGCGAGCAGTTCTGCGGTGGTGCCGCCGCCGTGGTGCACCAGCGCGAGCCCATGTTTGGAACTCGATCCGATGGCGCCCGCCCGGGTGCCGCGCGGAAACCCGGCCTTCTCGATCAACCAGCCCGCGGCGAGTTTCACCTGCGACCCGTGCACCCACTGCGGCACGTCGCCGCACCCGAGCGCGCGCGCCTTCTCGACCACCGCCTCCGCGACCTGCGGGTCGACGATCGGATTCGTGAAGAAGCTCCCGGCGCTGCGGCGGTTCGGGTCTTCGGGGTCGAGCACCATCGACTTGCGGCGACGCAATCCGACGACCGCGTCGCGCACTTCCTGCAGCGTGGCGTCTTCCGAGGTGGCCTTCACCAGTTCGGCGTACCGGCGCGAGGGCGGCCCGCCGCGCCGCAGCTCGAAGTCCACGTCGAGCACCACGTAGCGGCGCGGGTTCTGTTTGAACCAGGAGTCGCGGTACTGGAAGCCGCAATCTGGCGCCTCGAGTTCCACGCGCTGCTTCGTGCTCCGGTCCAGACACCCGACTCGGACAATGGTCTCGGCGACGTCTTGTCCGTACGCGCCCACGTTCTGGATCGGGGTGGCCCCCACCTGGCCAGGGATCCCAGCCAGGCATTCGAGTCCGGCCCAACCCTGTGCCACCGTCCAATCGACGAGCGCCGGCCAGGGCTCTCCGGCGGCCACCCGAAGCCACACCGTGTCGCCTTCGGTCCGGACCTCGCGACCCATGGTGCCCATGTGCAACACCAATCCGCGCACCCCGTCGTCGGGCACGATGCTGTTGGACCCGCCCCCCAGCACGGTGAGCGGATGGGCGTTGGCATCGGCCCACGCGACCGCGTCCAGCACCTCGGCGTCGGTCGTCGCGCACACGTAGTGGTCCGCGGATCCACCGAGTTCCAAGGTCGTGAGGCCGGCAAGGGGCTTGTCACGCTGAGGCTCGTGCACGGGTATTGATAGCCCGTGCCGCGCGCGACCGCCATTGCTCTGCCTGCATTGCTCTGCCCGGGAGGGGGCGTTATGGAGCCGCATGCTTGATGTCAGAGAGGTCACCGAACGACTGGACGAGGTGCGTGCGCAGCTCGAAGCCCGCGGGTTCCGCGAGCCGGGGGTGCTCGCGCACCTGGCTTCGCTCTCGGATCGGCGTCGGGCCCTGATCACGACGGTCGAGGGCATTCGCCACGAGCGCAAGGTCGCCAGCACCGAGATGGGGCAGGTGAAAGACAAAAAGTCCGATGAGTTCGCCGCGCGGCGCGAAGAGCTGAAGAAGCTGGGCGACAAACTCTCGGTCGAAGAGGAGATCCTCCGCGGGGTCGAAGCGGAGCTCGAAGCGCTCGTCTTGCAGCTGCCGAACCTTCCAAGCGAACACGCGCCTGACGGACTCGACGAATCTCAGAACGTGGAGCTTCGGGTCTGGGGCACGCGGCCCGAGTTCGGGTTCGAGCCGAAGGACCACATCGAGCTCGGGCAATCGCTCGGGGTGCTGGACTTCGACCGCGCGGTGAAGATCGCTGGGCCGAGGTTCTCCGTGCTGCGCGGCCTCGGTGCCCGGCTCGAACGTGCGCTGTTGCAGATGATGCTCGACCACCACGTGGACACGCACGGCTACCAGGAAGTCTGGACGCCCGCGATCGTCAACGGCGCGGCCCTGCGCGGCACCGGGCAGCTCCCGAAGTTCGAAGCGGATCTGTTTCGGCTCGCGACCGACGACGAGTTCGATGCGGCGCACCGGGCGGCGTCCGGCCAAGATTCCGTGCACGCGGTCGACCACACCCTGTTCTTGTGTCCGACCGCCGAGGTGCCGATCACGAACCTGCACGCGGACGAGATCCTCGAAGACGCCGAGCTCCCGCTTGCGTACTGCGGTTACACGCCGTGCTTCCGAAGCGAGGCTGGCTCCTATGGCCGCGACACCCGCGGCATGATCCGGCAGCACCAGTTCGACAAGGTCGAGCTCGTGCGCTTCGTGCGGCCCGAAGAGGCGGAGGCCGAGCACGAGAAACTCACCGGTCACGCCGAAGCGATCCTCCAGCAGCTCGGTCTGCACTACCGCGTGATGGATCTGTGCAAGGGCGACATGGGGTTCGGCGCGAAGCGGTGTTTCGACATCGAAGTGTGGCTGCCGGGTCAGCAGAAGTTCCGCGAGATCAGCAGCTGCAGCTGGTTCGGCGACTTCCAAGCGCGGCGCATGCGCTGCCGTTACCGGCCCGCCGGCAACCCCAAGGTCAAGTCCAAGCCGCAGCTGCTGCACACGATCAACGGTTCCGCGCTCGCGATCGGCCGCACGCTGATCGCGGTGCTCGAGCAGTACCAGCGCGAGGACGGATCGGTGGAGATCCCCGAAGCGCTCCGGCCGTACATGGGTGGCCACTCGGAGATCCGAGCCTGACGTGTCCGGCGCGGTGAAGACACCTGTTCGCAGTCACTGGGGTGCCTGGCTGCTGTGCTGCGTCGTCGCGTGCACCTGTGATTCCGACGAGGTGCGAGAAGACGCCGCGACCGCAGCCGGCGAAGCGGTCTCGAACGAACCTTCGTCCATGGCGAGCCCGGTGGTGACCCCCAGCGCCATCTCGGGCCAGCGGCTCTCGATCGCGGACCGGCTGACCGAAGCCAGCCTGTTCACCGACGCGCCGGAACATGCCGCCGCACTCGCGCTCGCCGAAGCCTGCGACCAACGCCGGATGCTCGACTGCTGGTTGCTCGGGCAAGTCTGGGAACGCGGCGAAGGCGTCGAAGCGAATCCGCAGAACGCGCGCCGGCTCTTTCGCCGGACCTGTCGAGAAGGCCACGTCGGCTGCGTCGACGCCGCGCGTTTGCAACCGGACCAGGCCGGGCCCTACCTGGAGCGCGGCTGTCTCGCCGGAGACGTCCGCGCGTGCGGCCTCTGGGAGGACCCTCGGGCGGCCGCGGTCGCCTGCCGCGCCGGCATCGCCGCCTCGTGCACCGAACCCTACGACGGGTGCGAAGGCACGCTCGCCGATTGTCTCGAGCGCGCGCGCGACGCCAGCGACCCGGAGGAAGGCCGCCGCTACGCGCGCCTCACCTGCACCGACGACCGGACCCTCGGCTGCGTGCTCTACGGCGAGATGTTGCTCGAGCGCGACCGCGAAGCGGCCCTCGTCGCGTTCGAGTGGGCGTGCCGCGCGGGCCAGGTCGATGGCTGCCGCCGCGCCGCCGAACACACCGACGATGCCGCGAAACGCACGCGCTACGAACGCCGGGCCCGCGCACTGAGCCGGTGAGCCGGGTCGTCGGCCGGGAGCGCGGCCGAACGGTCGGAAGAACTTCATGCCGACGTGGGCCGCTACTGGATCGTCGTGGACTCGACCGCACCTGACGTCAGCGGCCCCTACCGACTCCAGGCCAGCTCCCGTAGATGGCAGTTCATGGGCCGATGGGCTCTCCTACAGCGGCGAGCGTCACCTGCCGTGACAGACGACGTCAGCGTTTGGTGTAACCAATAGCGAGGCGAGCTTCCGGCTTGGAAAAGTCGTCAGCCGTCGTTGAGCCGGAAGCGGCCGGCTCAACGACCGCGTTCCCGAGTTGTTGCAACCCACCGCAGCAGCGTCCCGGCGTCTGCGATCAGCGCTCGGTGACGTCGGGTCGCCGGCCGAGTTCACGGGCGCCGGTCACGCTGACGCCGTCGAGTTCGAGGTGCGCGTTCCCCTCGAAGCGGAACGCTGTGGTTCCCTCGATGCTGCCGCCGGTGATCGCCACGTGGGGGTTCGTGGCGCCTGCGACTGCGTCTCGTCCTGCACGGACGGTCGCGTCGCGCACCGTGAGTCGGAGGTTGCCGTGGCCTCGGATGGCGTCTCCCTCCTCCGACGAAACCGTGCTGCCGGCGCGGATGTCGACCCTGCCGCCAGTGGTGGAGATCGCGGTGCGGCCACCCTCGACCGTTGCGCCGTCGATGACGACCTCACCTCCGGCCGTGACGATCGCTTCCCCTGCGCTCAAGATCTTGCTGGTGCCGGAGACATGAAGGCCCGTGGACGTCGACAGGGCGATCGCGCCGGTCGCGCCTTCGACCGTGCTCGCGCCTTCGACCCGCACCCCTCCGGCCATTCCTTCCGCCCGGATCGCAAGGCGGGTCGCATGCAGCGCGCTGTCGGTGACGTGCACGGTGGTCGTCATGCCGCCCTCGACGATCGTGTCCCCACGCAACGTCGATCCCGTGATGTGGATCTGCGCGTTGGGGGCGCCCACCTCGATGACGGTCCCGCTCCCGACGCTGAGGGTCGCGTCCGTGATCTCCACGCGGCAGTTGATGCCGGTCCGAACGATCGGACCCGAGGGCAAGTTCACCTCCCCTGTGATCCGGACCGTCTGGTTGATCCCGCACTCGAGCGTGCTCTGCCGATCCCAGTCCGTGGCCGCGGTCTGACCGGGGATGCCCGGAAGGTTCAGGCCAGGTGGAAGTTGCCCGGACGCGAACTCCGTCGCCGAGCTGGCCGCAGAGGCGATCGCGATCGCGACCACGATGCCGATCACGAACGTGACAACGATGGGCGCGACGACCATGGCGACCACGATTCGTCCCAGGCGCACGGGGTCGCGGCTCTTGGAGACACGAAGCGCCATGGTGGCCAGCCGCCCGACCTGGTTGCTGGCCCCGCAGTACGCGCACTTGACGATGGTCTGACCTGGCTCCGGCGCGAAGGGCGCCCCGCAGCTCTCGCACTTGAACGCCGCCATGCCAGGACTCTACCAGGTTGCTGCCAACAGCCGTGCGGCGCGGTGGGCGCGCGAACTTCCCTGGTATTGCTGGTCTCTCGCGGGGTTCCTGCACGTTTCGGCCCTGCTGGGCAAAGGAGCCCCACACCCGTGCCGCCCAGTCTCAACGGTTCCGCGAGCCCCCAACAAGCCGGAACCTGGCCGCCCTATCCAGCCAACAAGCCCCGTCTTCGCAGACGCGACGCGCACAGTCGATCAGCCTTGGGGGCCGTGCCCCAAGAAGACCTCGCCGCCTGTTCAGGGAGTCGGAGGGCGCCAGGTGGCGGCGCGGACGAAGTGTTTGAAGCGGTCGTCGCTCTTGTGGTCCCGGAAGACCGAAGGCGGGCCCTCGAGGGCGACCTTGCCGCCGTGCAGAAACGCGATGCGGTCGCTCATCTTGAAGGCGCTGCGCACGTTGTGGGTGACGATCACGGTCGTGATGCCGAGTTGATCGCGCAGACTGAGCAAGAGTCGGTCGACGCGGGTGACGTTGATCGGATCGAGGCCCTCGGTGGGCTCGTCGTAGATGACCATCTCGGGCCGCACCGCGATCGCGCGGGCGAGCGCGACGCGCTTCTGCATGCCGCCGCTGAGTTCCTTCGGGAACTGGTGTTCGATGCCCGGCAACCCGACCGAGACGAGCGACTTCGTCACGCGCTCTGCGATCTGCGGCTCGGCCAACTCGCGTTGTTCCCGCAGCCCGTACGCGACGTTGTCCTTCACGGTCATCGAATCGAAGAGCGCCGGCTCCTGGAACATGATGCCGACGCGCCGGCGGACCCGCGTCCACTCCCGCTCGCGCAAGTCGGACACCAGTTCGCCATCGAAGTGGATGGTGCCGGCGTCGATCGACTGCAGGCCGAGCAGCATCTTCATCAGCAAGCTCTTGCCGGAGCCGCTCACCCCGACGACCGTGAGAACTTCGCCGCTGTGAATGTCGAGGTCGATCCCCGTCAAGACCTCGGTCGAACCGAACGACTTCGTCACGCCGCGGATCTCGAAGAACGCCACGCCGCACTCTACGCCCTCCCCCGGATTCTCCAAGCCCCGAACCGGGGTCCCACCGCTCGGCGTCAGAAGCTGTGCCGGCTGGCTTCTTCGATCGTCTCGCCGAGATCGAAGAACACCGCTTCGCGGGTCTCGAAGTCGAGTTCGACCACACCGGGGGATTGGCCCCGATGCAGCGTGCCGGCGTTGAGGACCACGAGATCCTGAAAGGGGCGCACCAGGCGTTCGTGGGTGTGTCCCCCGAGCATGAACGCGATGCTCGGATCCTTCATGAGATCGAAGAGTTCGAAGAGGCCTTGCAGCGCGTACCCTTTGGTGTCGCTCTTGAGGAAGGCCATGTCGTCTTCGCCGACCCCGTGACAGAGCAAGAGCCCGCCGGCGACGGTCGCGAGCCGGCGCGACGCGGGCAGCGCCGCAAGCCATTCGCGGGCGTCGTCCGAGAGCGTGGCGGTCGCTTCGGGGAGGTCGCGCATGCTGCCTGAGAGGGCCCAGCGTTCGTGGTTGCCCGCGACGCAGACGACCGACCCTTCCCGCAGGAGCGAGACCGTGCGTTCGACGTCGCCGAGGCCGTCTACGATGTCGCCGACGCAGAGCACCGCGTCGAGTTCGCGGCGGGCGAAGAACTCGAGCGCGCGCTCGACCGCGACGTCTTCGGTGTGGACGTCTCCCAGCGCTCCGATGCGGCGCAAGGTCACGGGGCGCCCCCGTGCAAACGCAGCTTCTCGTGCAAACGCAGTGCTTCTCCGAAACGCATCAGTCGAGCAGCCGCGCTTGTCGGAGGATCTCGCGCAGGCTCGGTCGCGACCCACTCACCAGCAGCCCCACCCGGAAGAGCCGCGCGCCGAACCGAATGCTGAGCCAGGTGCTGGCCACGAGCACGAGGAGCGCACCGACGACCTCCCACCACGCGATGCCGCCGGGATCGAGCGACATGCGCACGATGACGGTGAGCGGCGCGCTGAACGGGATCCATGTGAGCAGTTGTCCCACCGCGCCGTGGGGTTCTTCGAGCAGCACGACCAACATCATCAGCGGCAGCACCGCGAGCATGGCCCAGCCAAGGGTCAGCTTCTGCGTCTCCGCGACGCTGCTGCCGAGCGAACCGGTGCAGAGCATCAGGCTGCCGATGAACAGGTAGCCCATCACGAAGAAGAGCGGAGAGATCGCCAGCGCCTCCCAGGGGATCGGCACGTCGAGGGACGCGACCACCGCCGCCGCCGTGAGCGCGCCGCCGACCACCATCGACGCCCACACGAAAAACTGCAGCAGCCCCGCCGCGCCGAGACCGAGCAACTTGCCGGTCAGGATCTCGTCCGGGTCCGCGCTGCTCAAGAGCACCTCGACGACCTTGCTCTCTTTGTCGAGCGCGATGGTCTGCACCAGGTAACCCGACGCGCTCAGCAGCGCGGTCAGGAGCAGCACGCCGAGCAAGAAGGGCACGCCTGTGCGCAGTACGATCTCCATCACGCGGTCTTCGCTCGAACGGGTGGCGCCGTCTTCGAACGTGACGGTGCGTTTGATGATCAGCGGTTCGAGCGCCCGCTCCATGAGCGCCACCTCGATGTTGCCATCGAGCAAACGTTCCGAGAGCAGCCGCCCCAGCACCGGTTCGATCGTCGCGCTGCGCACGCTCAAGACCGGCGCATGCTCCGACTCGTAGAGCGAGACGTTGCCAGTCTCGAGGTAGTCCTCCTCGACCACGTACACTGCGGTCAATCGATCGCTCGCGACCAGTGCACGCGCGGCCGCTTCGTCGTCGAAGCGTTGGAATACGACCTCGTCCAGCAGCATGAACCCCTGGCCGAGCTCGGCGAGGTTGCCTTGGATCACCGCTTCGCGGGCGTCGTCGTCGTCGACGTCTGCGAGCGTTCCCCAGAGGCGCGGGTCCTCGGTGGCCCCGTAGTGATCGACCAGACCGTAGACCGCTGCCTGCTCGATGCGGGACTTCAGGAAGTACCCCTGCAGCGCGAGCATGCCGCCGCTCAGCGCGCTGAAGAAGATCGGCAGACCAAAGGTCACGAGCAAGTAACTCTTGCGGCGGGCGACGTTCAGGAACTCGAACCGCGAGACGGCGGCGACCTTGCGCGCGCGGATCACGACGCTTGCTCCGAAGCCACGTCGTCCGCGTCCCGGTCGTCCTCGTCCGGAGCGCCGGCCCGCGCCTCGTCGGCCAGGGCATCGTCGGCCAGGGCATCGTCGGCCCGGGCATCGTCGGCCCGGGCATCGTCGGCCCGCGCATCGTCGGCCTCCGCGTCGTCGTTCTGCGCGGCGTGGTTGCGCGCCTCCGCGTCTCGCACGTCCACGGTCGCGCCGACCGCTCGCAGGAAGATCTCTTCCATGGTCGCCAGCACCTCTTCGAAGTGGCGCACTTCGATGCCGCGCGCGAGAAGCGCCCGGAGCAGTTCGCCCGAGGTCGCGCCTTCTTTGAGATGCAACTCCAAGGTGCCACGCACGCTGCCGGCGACCGCCTTGGAGACCCGCTCCACCATGTCCGGCGGCTCCCCGAGTGGACCGTCGAGCCGCACCCGCACGACTGGGTTCGAGTAGGCGCGCCGGACGTCCTCGAGCGCGCCGTACACCACCCGGCGGCCGTCGTGAATGACCCCGACCCGATCGCAGAGCGCCTCGACCTGACTCATCATGTGCGTGGACAAGATCGTCGTTCGGCCGGCCGCGCGGCGCTCGTGCATCAGCCGCTTGACGACCTCGATGTTCACCGGGTCGAGCCCGCTGAACGGTTCGTCCAGAATGCAGAGTTCGGGTTCGGTCATCAGGGTGGCGGCGATCTGCGCCTTCTGGCTCATGCCTTTGCTGAGCGTCTCCACGGGCTGCTTCGCCACCGCGCCGAGGCCGACCTTCTCGAGCCAGCGGGTGGCGGCCGCCACCGCGTCGCGGCGACCGAGGCCCTTGAGCTGACCGAAGTACGCGAGCGCATCGGTGAGCGAGGTCTTCTTGTAGAGCCCGCGCTCCTCCGGGAGGTAGGCGACCCGGTCGAGCGTGTCGCGGTGCAGCGGTTGGCCGAAGAGCGACACGTTCCCGGTGTCGGGCCGGAGGATGTCGAGGCCCACCCGGATGAGCGTGGTCTTGCCGGCGCCGTTCGGACCGAGCAGTCCGAAGACCTCACCCTCTTGGACTTCGAGACTCACCCCGCGCAGCGCGACGTTGTCGCCGAACGTTTTGGCGACGTCTTCGTAGACCAGCACGGCGGTTCCCGAGGCCGGCACTGCGGTTCCCGAGGCCGGCACCGCGGTTCCCGAGGCCGGCACTGCGGTTCCCGAAGCCAGCACCGCGCCCGAGGCGTCGGCCGCGCTCACTCGGACTCTCCGTCCGGCGCGGGTTCGGAACCCCGCGCGGGCTCGGTTCGTTGTGGGTCGCGCGACGGCAAGACGGCAGCTTCCGATGCGGAACCACCCGGCGTCCAGGTTTGTGGGCGACGGAAGACACGAATCGCCACGTCGAGCAGCACGACGCCGACGAGCACCTGGCTTCCCACCCGCGCGCGGACGAGCATGCCCACGTCCGACTGCGGGTCCGCCAGTTGCAGCCCGGTGACATTGAACGCGGCACACATCACGAGCGCACCGAGCATGAACGCGGTCGAACCGCAGGCGAAGATCAGCCAGCGCCGACACAGCGGCTTCGGCGCGAACCAAGGGGCGAGCCACGCGACCGCGAGCACCACGAGCCCTGCGGTGAACGCGCCGACCCGCAGCTGCGCGACCGGCGCTTCCAGGGTCGAGATGGACGCCGCGGTGTGCGGCGCCTGCCGCGCGAACAGCTCCCAGGCAAGCGCGACCAGGCCGAGCAGGAGAGAAGCGAACCCCAGGCGCACCAGGACGACTTGGTCGGTTCGAAGCTCCACCGCGGAGCCATAGCACTACGCGGAAGCTTGGGGCACCAGCCCAACCACCTGGAGAATCTTCTCGTCCAACCGAGACATGCCAAAGGTTCGGCCGCGCAGACCCGCCAGATCGGCCGATCGGAGGCCCGCGGCGGGGTGCGCGGACGAGGCCCGGGCATGGGTTGCGCGAAAGATGCGCACCTCGAGGGCCCGGTGGGTCAGGACATGCCGGAGCTGTCCCGCCGGCTTCTTCGCCACCCGCGCGCCCAGCAGGCCCACCTCCTTGAGGACGCGCTGGCAAGCCGCGCGTGCGTTGCCTGGCTCCGTCTCGACGCGCGGCAACGACCAGAGCCCACCGTGCAACCCACCATGCAGGGCCTCGGTTCGGCGCACGAGCCAGACTTCGTCCCCCACCGTCGCGACCACCGCCGCAAGCTGGACGCGCTTCTTCTTCACGCGGGCCCGTGGGGTGGGCAACGTCTCGGCGACACCCCGACCCCGACACATCGCGCGGAGGGGACACGACCCGCAGTCCGGCTTCTTCGGCGTGCACACCGTCGCGCCGAGCTCCATCAGGCCTTGGTTGATCGCACCGGGATCGGAGTCGTCCGCCCACTGGGCCGCGCGCTCCCAAAGCGCCCGTTCGGTGTCGG
This sequence comes from Deltaproteobacteria bacterium, assembly GCA_034670305.1. Lineage (GTDB taxonomy): Bacteria > Myxococcota_A > Polyangia > Polyangiales > Houyiibacteriaceae > JAXMNT01. Next base: position 16,780 of record JAXMNT010000018.1, on the reverse strand, counting down.
CGCGGCCGAGCGGGCTCTCGATCCGGTACAGGCGCGAGAGCACCCGCGCCACGTTGCCATCGACGATCGGCTCCCGAAGTCCGAAGGCGATGCTGCCGATGGCACCCGCGGTGTACCGACCGATGCCGGGCAACGCGAGACGCGCTGCAGCGTCGCGCGGCACCTGTCCGCTGTGCGACGCCACCACCGCCTTGGCGCCTTGGTGGAGCAGGCGGGCGCGGCGGTAGTAGCCGAGTCCACTCCACTGACCGAGCACCCGATCCTCGGGGGCCCGGGCCAGCGATCGCACATCGGGAAACGCCTTCAGGAACCGCTGGTAGTACCCGACCACGGTCTCGACCCGGGTCTGTTGAAGCATGATCTCGCTGACCCAGATCGCGTACGGATCGGTGGTCCGGCGCCACGGCAGATCCCGACCCACCGCACCGAACCAATCACGCAGCGAGCGCTGGGATCGTCTCAGGCTCAAAGGCGGGTCAGTTGACGTTGACGGGGATGTCGCGGCTCGCGCCGTCCGGAAAGATCAAGTCGTTGACGGTGATCTGGTTGGTCCCGAAGTGAAGCACACCGTTGTAGCGGCCGGGACTCACGGGGATGTACTCGTTGCCGTTCGGCCGCATCGTGATGGTCTCTTCGCCGCGCGTGATCTCGAGCCGCCATTGACTGATCTCGCGGTTGCCGCGCCGCACGCGAAGGCGAATGCGCGCGCGTCCATGCCGGACCAAGCCTTCGGTGGTGGCACCGGGCCGAACCGTCACGGTGTCGTCGCCCTGGTCGGTGGGGGTGTCGATCAAGACCGCCGCGTCGGTGATGGTACCGGCCAGCGTGTACTGGCCCGAGGGCAGATCGAACGTCTCCCCAGAGGCCCCTTCGGCGACGACTTCGCCCTCCAGGTCCAACACCGAGACCGTGCCGCCCACGTTGTCGGTGCCGACGCGGTTGAAGACGGTCAATCGGCCGGGTCCGGTCGGGGTCGCAGCGACCGGTTCGTCGGACGGCTCTCGGTGCTCTTCGTCGATCGACTCGTCGATGTCGTCGTCGATGTCCATGGGCTGATCCGGCTCCACCTCGGCGCCGGTCGTGGGCTCGGGCGCGGGTTCTTCGCCGCCCCCACAGGCCATCGATGCCAGCAGACACAGCGTAAGGGGAAAACACGTCGCCGGGAGTGCGCGCGACACCAGTCCGAGGGAGGTCGTCATGGGCGCATCATAGGCGTTTCAAGCGGCCGTCGCGAGTTCACGCAAGCAATGTTCGGCCGGTCGATCCGCGGACCGCGGGGCGTTGGCATCGCCGGAGGTCTCACGCTAAGCCCGTGCCATGACTCAGTCCCCGACCTCGACCCTCCATGAAGAGTGCGCCGGCGCCCTCGCCACTCTCCGGACCGCGAACCAGACCTTTGCCCGCCGGTACCCTGGTGATCGCTCCGCCCGCCAGCCCGTGCACACGGTCTACGGCGGCGCCAACCTCTTCAAGTCGACCACCTGCGGAAAGCTCGGACAGCTCGCCCTGCGCTCGCTCGACAGCTACGCGCCGGACGCCGCGACCTTCGCCCAGGCCGTCGGCATCGAGGACCTCGAACTGGCCAAGGTCGTCTACGACCGCATGCGCGCCAAGCTGGAGCGGGAAGCCGTCGAGGACTTCCGCATCGACTTCGAGGACGGGTTCGGAAACCGGCCGGACGAAGAGGAAGACGCGGTCGCGATCCAGGCCGCGAAGGAAGTCGCCAAAGGCATGAAGGAAGGCGGACTGCCGCCCTTCTTGGGCATTCGAATCAAGCCGCTCAACGACGAACTCTTCTCGCGCTCGGTCCGCACGTTGGATCTCTTCTTCACGACGCTGATCGCCGAAGCGGGCGCCGTGCCCGAGAACTTCGTGGTCACGCTCCCGAAGATCCCGATCCCCGCTCAGGTCACCACCCTCGTGCGGCTCTTCGAAGCGCTCGAGAAGCGGCTCGAGCTGGCCCAGGGATCGTTGCAGATGGAGATCATGATCGAGCTGACGACCTCGATCCTCGACCACGAAGGACGCTCCATGTTGCCGCAGCTGCACGCGGCGGCGGAGGGACGTCTCCGGGGCGCCCACTTCGGGACGTACGACTACACGGCGAGTTGCAACATCACCGCCGCGTACCAGAACATCACCCACCCGGCCTGCGACTTCGCGCTCCACTTCATGAAGGTCGCCTTCGGCGGCACCGGCGTCTGGCTCTCGGACGGCGCCACCAACGTGATGCCGGTCGGGCCGCACCGCGCGCCCAAGGGCGAATCGCTCACCGAAGCACAGCAGAACGAGAACCGAGACGTGGTCTTCGCCTCGTGGAAGCTGGCCTACGACAACATCACCCACGCGCTCGAGAACGGCTTCTACCAGGGCTGGGACCTGCACCCAGCCCAGCTGGTGGTGCGCTACGGCGCGACCTACGCGTTCTTCCTCCAGGGGTTCGAGCAGGCCGCCCACCGGCTTCGCAACTTCATCGACAAGGCCGCCCAGGCGACCTTGGTCGGCGATGTGTTCGACGACGCGGCCACCGGCCAGGGCCTGCTGAACTACTTCCTCTGCGGACTCAACTGCGGCGCGGTCTCACTCGAAGAGCTCAAGTCGACGGGCCTCACGCAGGAAGAAGTCGAGACCCGCTCGTTCGTGAAGATCCTGGCGGGCCGCAGCCACAAGTGAGAGTCTCCCGCGGCGCTGAAAGCGGCGAGAAGACCCCGGTCGCGCGACCGCACGCCCAAGTCTGACCCTGTCGATCGCTTGTTTGGCGCGGTGCCGTCGTCCCTGAAACACGCGGTGCCATCTTTCCTGAAACGCAGTCCCTTCACACGGATCGAACATGCCTGCAGCCATCTACCGCCCCGGTGACTTCGAACCGTCCGAGCACTTCTACCCGAGGGTGCTCAACGCCCAGCTCCATCCGTTGGTGCGGCACTTCCTCAACCTCGGACCGAAGCGCATCGCGGAGCGCTACGCCCACCTGCATCCCGAGGCGGATCCGGTGCACGTCGCGCAGCTGCTCGCGTGCACCCCGAAGTTCTTCCGCTGGGGCGGCAGCGATCTCTTCCTGACCACGACCGAGAAGGGCATCCGCCGCATGGTGGTCGTGGAGACGAACTCGTGTCCTTCGGGGCAGAAGTCGATGCCGACCCGAGACGAGTCGGACGAGATGGGTGGCTACCGGACGCTCATCGAGCGGTCCTTCTTGCCCAACCTGGAATCCCGGCGCCGCTTGCCCACCGGTGGCCTCGCGGTGCTCTACGACAAGAACGTCATGGAGGCGTCTGGTTACGCCGCCGCCATGGCCGAGGTCGCGGGCGAAGAGGTGCACCTGGTGCGATGCGACGCAGACGGGGTGGACCCGGCGTACCGATTCGTCGACGGCGTGCTCGAGGTGCTCTCGGACGGCGCGTGGGTTCAGATCCGCGCCGCGCTCCGGTACGTCACGCAGCGGCCTTGGACGCGGGTGCCGCCCTACGCGCGGACCATGATCTACAACCCGGTGCTCATCTGTCTCGCCGGTGGCCGAAACAAGGCGCTCGCCTCCAAGGCCTACGACCTCTACGACGCCGAGCTGCGGACCCACGGGCTGCGCATTCGAACGCCCGACACCATCTGGGATGTCTCGCGCACCGAGGTGCCGATGTGGGTGCAGCGCATGGGCGGGGTCGCGGTCGTCAAAGACCCGTACTCGAACGCGGGCCAGGGCGTGTGGACGATCACCAGCCCGCGCGAACTGGCGGCGTTCATGGCGCTCGAAGGGCGCTACGAACGGTTCATCGTGCAGGCGCTCGTCGGCAACCTGCGATGGAGTTCCCGTGGCGACGGCGGCCGCCTGTACCACGTCGGCACCGTGCCGGACAAACGCGGCCGCATCTTCGCCGCCGACCTGCGCTTCATGGTCGGCGCCGGACCGAACGGGTTCTTCCCGACGGCGATCTACGCGCGCCGCGCGCGCACCGCCCTGCAGGCCGAACTTCAGGAGGGCGCGTCCTCCTGGGCGATGCTCGGCACCAACCTCTCCGTCAAGACCCCCGAAGGCGACTGGACCACGGAGACCGAGCGGCTGCTGCTGGTCGACAGTCGCGACTTCAACAAACTCGGCATCGGCCTCGACGACCTGATCGAAGGCTACTTGCAGACCGTGATGGCGGTCACGGCCATCGACCGCATGGCGAGCCAGCTCCTCACGTCCAAACTCGTATTTCGACGCCGGTTCTTCCAGCAGCTCGTGCCGGACGCCGCGCTCGTCGACGAGATCACCCGATGACCAGCAAAGAGAAACCCGTCAAAGAGAAGTCCGTGAAGCAGACGCCGCGGACCCCGACTCAGGTGGTGAGCACGCTCCACGTCGACTCGCTTCAGCGCGGCATGATCCATCGGCTGAGGCTCGACCTGATGGACGATGGGCTCGGACAGCCGGTCGAGGTGCCGGTGCTGGTCGCCCGCGGTCGGCGCGACGGACCCATCTTCGGGATGACCGCCGCGCTGCACGGCAACGAACTCAACGGCATCCCGGTCATTCACCATCTCTTCCGCAACCTGGACCTCGATGTCCTCCGCGGCACGATCGTGGCGGTCGTGGTGCTCAACGTGCCGGGCTTCAAACTTCATCAGCGCGAGCTCCACGAAGGCACGGACCTGAACAAGATCTTCCCAGGCCGCGCGAAGGGAAACGTCGCGCAGGTGTACGGGCACCGGATCATGCAGCGGCTGGTCAAGAAGTTCGACCGGCTGCTCGATCTGCACACCGCGAGCTTCGGACGCATCAACTCGCTCTACGTCCGGGTCGACATGGAGAGCCCCATCGCCGCGAAGATGGGTTACCTGCTGCGTCCCCAGATCATCCTGCACAACCGGCCCTCGGACCGCACGCTCCGCGGCACCGCCATGGGTCTCGGGATCCCCGCGGTCACGCTGGAGATCGGCGACCCACAGAGGTTTCAGCCGCATCTCATCAAGTCCTCGGTGCAGGGGGTGCGCCGCCTGCTCTCGCACGCCGGCATGCTGCCGAAACGAAAGCCGATCGTCGCCGACCCCCCGATCATCTGCGACCGATCGAAGTGGACGTACACCGATCGGGGCGGGCTGCTCGACGTGTATCCCGACCGGACCGAGCTCGTCGAGAAGGGGCAGATCATCGCCCGGCTCACGGATGTGTTCGGCGAGATCACGCGGGAGTACCGCGCCGCGGAGGATGGCATCGTCATCGGCAAGAGCGTGAACCCGGCGGGCGGCACCGGCGCACGCATTGCGCACATCGGACGCATCGCACCGGCCGGCCGGTTCCCCGAAGTCGGCTAGGCCGTGGCCGTGGCCGTGCCCGTGCCCGTGCCCGATTCTCGGAACTCGCAGCCGAAGAGTTGAATCGCTTGGCGTGAACCAGACCGCTCAGACGCGACGGCGACCCGTCAGATCTCTGCGATCAACGCCACGATGGGGTCGAGCGCGCCGGGCGTCGCCCGGAGCTCCAGGTGCAGCGCCTCGCCGTCCTTCGCGATCCAGAACACGAACGGCTTGTCGTCGAGCGGCGGCACCGGCGCACGGAACAGGGCGGCCGCAGGGCTCACGGCGCCTGCGTTGAAGTAGAGCGTGAAGAGCGGCGAACCCGGGGGCAGGAGCCGCGCCGCGTCCGGCACCGACGAGAGCGTCGCTTCTTCGCGGCGGCCTCGGACGAACTCGACAGCGGTCGAGTCGAGACGCACCGCAGCCCGCTCCTCGGTCGCGGGACACACCTCGGCGCCCGGTCGCAGACTCGGACGCGCACACCCGAACGCGGCGCCGAACACCGTCGAACGGTAGTCGCCCATCAGACGCTCGACGGGTGGGGTGCCATCGGGTCCCGCTCCGAATCGCAGCCACGCACCCCGGTCGCCGCCGCCGAGCGCGACGAGATGACTGCCGGGTCCACGGAGCGGGGTCTGAACGCGGTCCCCGCCGACGCGGTTGAGCAGTCCCGGCCAATCGAAGGGCGTCGCGCGCCAGACCGCCAAGGCGGCGTCGCTCGGCAACGCACCGAGGTCACGCTCCGAGCCGCTGCGGTTGGCATCGGTGGTCTGCAGCCAACCGGCCAGGGGGGAATCCGGGACGACGTCCGCGTCGATCGTCAGCCGGTTGCCCCACGACTCGATCCGGTACGAGACCCGGATCTCGCCCAGGTCCGGGAGCCAAGCGAGCGTGCCCTGGACGAACTCGTCGAGGGCTTCGAGCATGGCTTCGGGGTCGCCGAAGTCCGGCGGTTCCGGACGCGTCTCGCGTTCGTGGGCGATGAGCGCACGGCCCTGCGACACGTAGCCGGCCCAGAAGAGCGTCGCGAGGGGCCGAAGCGTTCGGCCGGCCTCACCGGGTGCGAACCGCGCCACGGCGCTGCCGCTCGCCTCGGGTGGGGTGCCGAAGAGCACGTACGGGAGCGACTTCTCCAAGGCCTCCGGCGAGCTGGCGACCACGAGGGTGCGCTCGAACAGCGCCGCGCTGCGGCCCTCGCCGATCCATCGCGTGCCACGGGGCGCACCCGCGGACGTCCGGAGGTTGAGGCCCGCAGGCAGGTGGACCGCGACCGCCCGTTCGTCTCCGCGCAAGAGCACCGCCCGCAGGAGGTCCGTCTCCAGCGAGGTCACTTCGGTAGGCAGCGCCACGAACGAATGCACAAGGCTCCGGAACGACGCCGCACTCTCGACTGAGATCGCGTCTCCCGCCGAGTAGACCTCGCCGACCAGGTCCTCGGGGGCGTCGGCCGGGCTGTTGTTCACCGAGGGTACGGGCGGGGGGTTGTCGTCTTCGCACGAACCGCACCCGAAGAGCAGCGTGATCGCGAGCAGGGGGCGCAGGTTCATCCGCTGAACTCCCAGAAGGCTTTCGCCTCCTGTTCGGTGTAGAGGCGGCTCGCGTCCGGCAGGCTCGCCAGGAAGTGTTTGCCGTAGGTCTTGCGTGCGAGTCGAGAGTCCAAGACCGCGACGATGCCACGATCGCGGCGCGAACGGATCAAGCGGCCGAAGCCCTGCTTGAGTGAGAGGGCGGCCGCGGGCACCAGCAATTCGAGAAACGGTTGGCGGCCTTCTTCTTCGAGGCGGGCGCAGCGCGCGTGCACGAGTGGGTCGCTCGGCACCTCGAAGGGGAGTTTGTCGATGACGACGAGTCGGAGCGCGCGACCCGGCACGTCGACCCCTTCCCAGAACGACGCCGTCGCAAAGAGCACCGCATCGCCGGCGTCCCGAAAGCGCTCGAGCAGCGCGAGTTTGGGCGCCTCTCCTTGGACCAACACCGGGTGTCCGCGATCGACCAAGGTGGGTCGGCACGCGTCGGCGAGCGCGTGCATGTTGCGGTGCGAGGTGCAGAGCACGAACCCGCCGCCTTCGGTGATGGCCACGAGCGAGAGCGTGGTCTTGGCGGCTTGCTCGATGAACGTCGATTGCCGCGGATCGGGCAGCGACTCGGGGATGTAGAGCCCGACCTGGCGGGGGTAGTCGAAGGGGGACGGCAAGGTGAGTTCGTCGACTTCGAAGTCCACGCCGACCTGCTGCTTGATGTAGTCGAAGGTGCCGCCCGTGGTCATCGTCGCGCTCGTGAGCACGATGGCTCCGTCCCGGCCGAAGAGTTCCTTCTCCAGCACGCCACCGACTCGAATGGGACTCAGACCGATCGCGACGCCGTGCCCCCGTTTCGAAGTCCACGCGACCGACTCCCCGGTCGCGCCCTCCGTCACGCGCGCGAGCGTGTCGCGCATCGCACCGCACCGGCGCCCGACCTGGCCGAGCGACTCGTCCTCGCGCGCGCGCAACTTCACGTGGGCCCCGAGCGCCGCGAGTGCGTCGTCGAGTTTGAAGAACCGTTGTTCGAGCGCTTCGGTGAAGCTGCTGCGGTCGAGCGGTGCGCGCGATCCTTCGCGTTCGGGTGGACGCGGGAGCGCGAGAAAGAACGCATCCGCGGCCGCGCGCAACGACTCTGGAAGCGGACTCGGATCTTTGACGGTGCGCAGCGCGCGGGTCGCGTCCTTGGCGAGGCGTTCGATCTGGGCGCTGGAGATCTGGCTGCCGAAGAACAGCGTGGCGACCGACTCGAGCCGGTGCGCTTCGTCGAAGATGACCGCGTCGTGATCCGGAATCACCGCGCCGCCGATCGGCCCGGAGCCGGCCCGGAGCGCGAGATCCGCGAAGTAGAGGTGGTGGTTCACCACGACGATCTGTGCTTCTTCGGCGCGGGCGCGCATCTTGGTGACGAAACACTGGTCGTAGTAGCTGCAGCGCGCCCCGATGCGGGTGTCGCTTCCGCTCTGCACCCGAGGCCAGATGCGGGCGTCCTCCGCGAGCGGGAGCTCCGCCTTGTCGCCGAAGCGGGTGCGTTCGCGCCAGCGCTCCACCACGCCGAGTTCCGCGGAATGCGAGACGGAGTCGGCGCTGCTCCGGAACTCGTCGTAGCGGCGCAGACACAGGTAGTTGGCGAGGCCCTTCATGCACGCCACCTGGGGCGGGTCGCGCAGGTCGAGGTGGCGCAAGAGTGTCGGCAGGTCCCGCTCGACGATCTGGTCCTGGAGGTTCTTGGTGCCGGTGGAGACCACGACTTTGCGGCCGCTGCGAAGTGCGGCGGCGAGGTACGCCCAGGTCTTGCCGGTGCCGGTGCCCGCTTCGACCAGCAGCACCCCGTCGTGCGCGAGGGCGTCTTCGACCGCGTCGGCCATCTGCATCTGGCTTGGCCGGTGTTCGTAGCCCTCGATGGCGTCTACGAGCGGGCCCATGGGACCGAGCCAATCCGATGCGCGCACGGCCGGACTCTACCCGGTCGGCCGATCCGTGCCACCGATTCACTCGTCGGGCCTCGCTCGCGCGGTGTCCCTGTGGGCTGTGCCCCCAAGTAATATATCGTGCGGGCATGAAGCACTCGGTGTGGACGGCGATGCTGCTGGCGGGGTTGGCGATGGGGGCTTGCGACGACGACGCGCCGCCCGAGCCGAACGAGACCCCAGCCGTGGAACCGGGTGAAGCTGAAGCGGCACCGACCCCCACCGAAAGCGATCCACTCGCCGGACTCGACGACGTGGCCGCGCTCGAAGCGGAGACCCCAGACGTGGCGGCGCGACCCGACACGAGCGAGGTCGATGCCCGCGTCCCCGCTGGCGGCTGCGCGACGTTCTCGGAGTTGCCCGAACGCATCTGGTCCCGCGCCGGACCGACGGCGATCGCGAGCGCCGGTGGCGACGACGGGTTCGCCTTCGCGGGGTATGCGCACCCGGAGAGCGGTTCGGGGGAAGAACTCTTCGTCGGAACCATCAAGCCGGGTGGAAGCGCGCGCCCGGTGCTGCGCGAAGATCTCGAGCGGCCCTACACCGGGACCCGCGTCGCGCCGCCTGGGCTCGGCCCGCTCGACCTCGGACACGTCGGGGTCGCGACGACCGACATGGCGGGCAACGTGCAGTTCGCGGTGGTGCAGCTCGGGGGCAACGCGCGCCCGTGGCGGAACGTCGGCTCCGGCGCGGACCGGCGTTTCCCACCCGCAGTGGCGATGCGGGGTGGGCGGCACGTGGTGGCCTACACCGAGAGTCGAGGCGACGAGGGCATGGCGGTGTGGAGCGTGGCCCTCGACCCGCTCGGTGAAGTCAAAGCCCGCATCGATCTGACCCCGGCCAACATGAGCGCGGCCGCGCCGGTGTTCATCGCGGGATCGGAGCGGCTGTTCTTCGTGGATCCGCGGGAGGGGCTCTCGGTGCTGCTCTCCTCCGATGTCTCCGGGGACCGCTCCGCGCCCGCGACGACCGTGCGCCCCTTGAGCAACGTGTTCGAACCCGCGGTCGTGGCGCCGGTCCAGCTCAGCGACACTCGAACGGTGGTGGGCTTCACCGCGATGGGCCAGGCCGCGGCCACGGCGGTGGGACTCGCGTGGGTGGAAGGCGAGGAGCGGCCCGCGCCGATTCCGATCGTGCCGAGCGAAGGCTACGGCGCGCTTCATGTATCGGCTGCGGCACTCGGGGAGCGGGTACTCTTCGTCGCGGACCATGCGACCGGAAGAGAACGCGACAGCAGCCGCAACTTGCACGCCAGGCTCGCGCGCCGCGAGAACGGACAGTGGCGCCTCTCCGAACCGCTCGTGCTCGCCGCACCAGACGGGACCGGGCGGTGGGGACACGTGGCGGTGGATGAAGATGGCACCTTCGGCGTGACGATGACTGCTGGCGACGGGGTGTACCTGCACTGGCTGCGCTGCGACCCGGGCTCCTCGGACGACTGACCTTGAGCGGGAAGAAGAAGCGAAAAGCGCTGCGCGGCACTCGATTCGCGTGCGTGGGGACGGCGGAGGAGATCGCGACGGAGTTGCACGCGTTGCTCGGGCGCGGGGCATCGCATGAACGCAAGCGGCAGCTCGGCTGCGGGGTGATCGCCGCGGGGGTGATCGCCGGGGTGTCGTTGCTCTTCTTCACCAAGCAGTACGATCTGATGGCGGCGATCGGCGTGGTGGTGATCCTGGTGTGGATCTTCGTCGCGTCGCTCGACCCGGAGCTCGCCGAAGACCGGCGGGTTCAGATGGCGCGCAAGCTGCTCACCGGGACCAGGCGCGCGGACCGCTTCGCTGGGCGCACGCTGGAACTGGAACTGGAACTCAACGAGTACGAGTCGGAACCACCGCAGGAGAAGAAGCCGCTGCGCTCCGGACGACTGCAGACCACCCATGCGCAGCGGTGGCTCTTGTTGCGGTGCGGTGCGCTCGAGTTCGAGGTGCACGTCGAAGCGACGCTGGTGCAGGACGGGATCGAGGTCGTGAGGCGCGAGGAGTCGGAGCGGTTCGCCGTACGCGTCTCCGGGGTGGAGACACCGATCCGGGCGCGGGGCTGGACCGACCAGTCCAAAGGCCGCCTCTGCACGATGCCCGAACTCGAGGCCGCGCTGGACGCGGCGCTCGACGCGATGCCAGCGCTCGACTCGGAGTCCGAGTAGGATCGGCTTCGGAGTCGGAGTCGGATTCGCCCGTGCCCGTGCCCGTGCCCGTGCCCGTGCCCGCCCGGGGTTGGGGTCCGGAACCGACCCGGGTCCGAATCAGACCTCGAACTCGATCCCGAAGCCGAACCCGAAGCCGAAGCCGATCCCGAAGCCGAAGCCGAAGCCGGTCCCGAAGCCGATCCCGACGCCGAAGCCGAAGCCGATCCCGACGCCGAAGCCGAAGCCGAGGCCGAAGCCGAAGCCGAGGCCGACCCCGATCCCGTCGACCCCCCGCAGTCAGTGGCCGCGTTGGCGGAGGACGCCTTGGATGGCTTCTTGGACGGCGCCGGTTTCGCTGGCGGCGGCGCGTTTGAGCAGCTGTTCGACTTCGTTGTTGTCCACGCTCACGAGGAGTTGCTTGGCGAGGCTGCGCTCTTCGGGGTCGCCCTGACGGAGAACGTCGACGAGCATCTCGGCCGCTTCGATGCTCGGGATCTTTCCGATCGATTGCAGCGCTTTGCGTCGCACTTCGGGCACCGCGCTGCCGCGGTAGATCCGCTGGAGCGGGTCGAACGCGTGGCCGAAGTGCAGCTGCCCGACCGCTTCGAGCGCCTCGCGTTGCACCTCGACGTGTTCGTCGTCGAGTCCGCGGATCACGAGCACGAAGGACCGTTTGAAGAACAGCTGGCGCACCGCCTTCAAGCACGCGGCGCGGACCCGGCCGTCCTCGTGTTCCACCAGGTGTTCGAGCGGAGACAGCGATGCATAGATCTCGACCCGGCCCAGGTGGTAGGCGAGGTTCACGAGGCGCTCGGGCAAGAGCGGCCCATCGCCGGCCTCGAGTTGATGCAAGCGGCACATGAGCGCTCGGCGTTTGGTGAAGTCGGGCCACTTCTCGTCCAGCAAGACTTCGCCCATCGTCTCCGCCGCGTCGCCGGACTGCTCGAACTCGATCACGTCGAGCCGCCAGATCTCCGGATAGGCGGTGTCCATGCGGAGGTAGTCCGGGAACCCGTGGATCGCACCACTCTCGTCTTCCACGTCCGCGAGCCGCTTCTCGAGCCGCGCGTACCGCGCCCGCCGTTTGTCGCCGAGCTCGAGCTGGGAGAGCGCGTTGTAGATCTTCCGCACCATCGAGTACTGGCCGAGGTCGTTGTACGCATCGATGGCCGCCGCGTAGGCGTTCTCTGCCATTTCGTGCATCGCCCCGTCGCCGACCATCTTCACCGCGGCCGCGACCTGCGTCTCCGCGGCCTTCTGCCGGTAGTGCCGCTCGTAGGGCATGTTGTACCGGCGGGTGAACTCGGCCGCCTCCCGGAAGAGGGTGGCGGCTGCGTGCAACTCACCGCGCTGCATCGCGAGCTCTTGGAAGTCTTCGTAGTACTGCAGGACGTAGTACTTGAGGTTGTCCTCTTTGAGGATGCGGATGCAATTGAGGTACCCCTCCGCGAGGTTCTCGAACGCGCCCTCTTTGCCGAGCGTGAGCAACACCTGGTAGCAGTCGAAGGCGCGCTCCCGGAGCCCGCGGGTCTCGAACCCATCGGCCGCCGCCTCCAGCAGGTGCATGCTCTGCACCATCGCCTTGCGCGACGCGTCGCGATCCTTGAGTCGCTCGCACGCCCGGCCGAGGTTGAAGCGCACGAGCCCCTGGGTGTAGAGGTCCTCGCGCAACCGCACATCGTCGGCCAACCGTTCCCAGAGCACCCGCGCCCCGCGATCGTCCCCGGCATCCTCGAGCTGGATCGCGGCGTGACCAAGCCAGCCCGCGTCGCTGTACGACCGGGCCGCGTCCGCGGAGCGGCCGAGTTTGATCGCACACCGCGCCTGGTCGGTGGGCGCCTCGCTCATCCGGTAGGCGGCGTCCGCGTTGCCGAGGTGCAGCGCGATGGTGGCGGCGGCGCGGGTTCGACCGAGTTGCTGGTACGCGGTGCCCATGAGGCGCAGGTAGCTCTCGAACTCTTCGTCCACGAGGTGACTTCGATCGACCAGCGACCAGAGGTGCGGCAGCGCATCGGCCGGTCGCCCAGTTTGGACCGCCGCGTTGGCACGCGCGTAGGCGTCGCGTTTGTCGAGAGCCACGGCGAACGGTGTACCACCTCTCCCCTCGGGAGACCGACCCTTTCAGTTCTCGTCGCCGAGGTACCCGAGTGCCCGCAGCTGGGCTTCGGTCTCGGGGTCCAGTGGGCGGGTGGACGGAGCTTGCACCGGCACCACCACACGCAGCGGCTTGGCACCCACGCGGGGACCCACCGGTTGACCGACCGGCAGCACCGGATGGCGCGCCATCTCGCGCGTGAGCGCATCCAGCAGGTAGCGCCGCACGGCTGGATCCTCTTCTCCTTCAAACGTCCCGTTCCGGTGTCGGATCAGGCGTCGCCGGCCGTCGGTGACCCCCACCCGCCGACGCCCCTCCGCCAGCAGGACGAACCGTTCGTCGGGCGCGACCGCGCGGGTCCGAAGAGAGCGGGCGCCTTCCGCACCGAACCCATGGACTTCGAGGTCGAGCGCATCGAGCACGGTCGGGGCCACGTCGATCTGGCTCACCGGGCCGCGCACGCGTCGGCCGGCGCTCGTGCCCGGCCAGTGCACCACCATGGGGATGCGCACCAACTCCTCGTGGAGGCGGAGTCCGCCGTGCCCAACCGACCCGTGGTCGAAGAGTTCTTCGCCGTGGTCGGACAGAAAGATGACCAGCGTGTCGTCCCACATGTCCCGCTCGACCAGCCCATCGATGAGCTCCGCCAGAGCGCCGTCGTGGTACGCGACCTCGGCGTCGTACGCGGCGATCAGATGGTCTCGGTCGCGCTGCTCGAGCGGGATCTCGCCGGCCGCGATGCGGCGCAGCAGAAGCGGGTCCGAGAAGTCCACGGGGCCCGCGTAGGGGAGCGGATCGTAGCGGTGGAGGTACGGACTCGGGGCCGCGTAGGGAGAGTGCGGATCGGTGCTGTGCACGTACGCGAAGAGCGATTGCTCCGGCGTCGCGGCGCGGCGCTCGTCGATCCACTCGAAGAGCTCGTGCACCAAGCCGCGCGCCCGGCCGCGGTTCATTCTCGGAGGGGCGAAGTGGTCCCACCCGCGCTCGAATCCGTAGGTCGAGCTGATGTACCCGTTGCCGACGAACGCCGCGGTCTTGACGCCCCACTCTTGGAGCCGTTCGCCGAGCAAGGGTTCGTCGGGTCGCAACACCGCGTCGTGACTGAAGGCGCCGTGCTGCCAGGGATACAGCCCCGTCAGCACACTGGCGACGCTCGGTTTGGTCCACGCTGCGGTCGCATGGGCGTCGAGAAACACATCCGCGCTTTGAGCGAGGCGGTCGAGCGCCGGGGTCTCGACGCGGGTGGTCGGGTCGTACACCCGAAGTCGGTCTGCGCGCAGGGTGTCGGCCAAGAACACGATCGCGTGACGAACCGGACGACGCGCCGGAGGCGCCCGCACCGAACGCACCGTGGCGACGGACACCGACGCGGCGCTGCGGGTCGTGGCTTCGATCGCGGCGAGTCTCGAGAGGGGCCCCTCCTTGGCGACCCGGAATGGGAGTTCGTGCGTGCCGATCCCCAGCCGATGACGATCGCCGTCGAGGGTCAGCTCGACGGGTCCCTCGGCCACTCGGACCCGAAGCGATGCACCCTCGGAGATCCGAACCCTCCATTCGGCCGACCAACCGGCGCCGAGTGGCACACCGTCGACCAAGGGGCTCGGGGTGGGCACGCCGGAGGCGCTCGCCCATCCGCAGTCGCCCACCAGGCGAAGCGGCACCTCGGGGTGCTCCGAATGCGCGAAACGAAGATCGACCCGCCGGTGGGTGCGATCGCGGGCGACGATGTCGCGCCCGCCCACCGAACATCGATGTTTGTGGGAGCCGAGCGAGAGGTCGCCCTGGTCGCCGAGCGGCAGCCACAGCCGCTCGTCTCCGAGGCCATACCAATCCCGTGCGAGTCGGTCGTCGACGGGGCGCACCGGGCGGTTGTCGTGGGAGAGCCAGACTCGGTCATCGAGCGTGGTCACCTGCTCGGGTGCCCGGGCGCAGCCGGACACACTGCCGAACAGACCGCCGAACACACTGCCCAAAACGAGCAGAAAAAGACCAGATTTCCCACAGAACGCAACCGCGTCCGTGTAGGATGCCGCGATGGCGCGTCGCTCGCGTGATCGACTCCCGCGAGGAAGCCAGCTGGGGAAATACCGCATCGTCGCGCCCCTCGGCGTGGGTGGGTTCGCCAGAGTATACCGCGCCCACGACATGGTGGAGGGGCGAGATGTCGCTTTGAAGGTGCCTCACGAACACGTCCTCCGGGACGGGCTCGACGAGCTCCTTCGCGAAGTGCGGATCACGCTGAAGCTGGACCACCCCAACATCCTGGACATTCGAAACGCAACGTTCGTCGGCAACCAGCTCGTGATCGCCTACCCGCTCGGGGAACGATCGCTTCACGATCGGCTGAAACTCCGGATGGCGTCGAAGACCGCGGCGACCATTGCGGGCCAGCTCGTCGACGCCATCGGCTACGCGCATTCGCAGCGGGTGATCCACTGCGACATCAGTCCGCACAACGTGATCGTCTTCCAGGACAACGAAGTGAAGCTGACCGATTTCGGCATCGCGAAGGTCACCGCGCGCACGAAGATCATCGACGGTTCCGGTTCGGGCACGGTCGGGTACATCGCCCCTGAGCAAGCCATGGGACAGCCGTCTTTCCGGAGCGACGTGTTCAGCTTGGGCCTGCTGATCTACCGGATGTTCTCTGGCCAGTTGCCGCGGTGGCCGTTCGCCTGGCCGCCGCCGGGCTACGATCGGGTGAAGCGGAAGCTGCGACCGGAGGCGATCAAGTTCTTGCGTCGGGCCATCGAAGTCGACGAACGAAAACGATTCCGAAACGGACGACACATGAAGACCGCATTCGACAAATCCTGGAAGCGTGCGCTGCGTGCCTGACGTCCCCGAGGAGGCCGCGGCGGAGGCGGCCGAGCCGGAGCCACGGGCGGAACCACGGCCCGAACCCCGATCGCGCGTCCTGATCGCCAAAGGTCGAATGGCCGCGCCTCGGCTGGTGCAGCTCGACGGATCGCGCGTCGCGGTGATGTCGCGCCCCGCGGAAGAAGACGGCTCGAACGAAGACGCGTTGCTCGTGCAGCAGACCCCGCGGGGGGTGCTTCTCGCGGTCGCAGACGGCGTCGGTGGGTTGCCGCAGGGCGACCGCGCCGCGCGACTCGCCCTCGAAGCGATCAGCCGGGCGAGTGTCCATGAGGACTGGGTCGTTCGAGGCATGGACGCGGCGCAAGCGTCGGTGCGCCGATTGGGCGGCGCATGCACGACGTTGGTCGCCGCCGAAGTGAGCAACCAGCGGGTGCGTTTCATCCACTGTGGCGACGCGCAAGGCATCATCGTCGGTGCGCGCTCCCACATGAAACTCGAGACCGTCTCCCATTCCCCGACTGGGTTCGGGTTGGCGGGCGGGTTTCTGGACGAAGACGAAGCGCTGCGGCACGACACCCGCCATCTGGTGTGCAACCTCATCGGCGCGCGGCCGCTTCGCTACGAGATCACCGGCCCGACGAAGCTCGCCAAGCGCGACACGATCGTGCTCGCGTCCGATGGGCTCTTCGACAACTTCCGGGTGGACGAGGTCGCCGCGCTCGCGCGCATCCGGCCCCTGGAACAAGCGGCGCGCCGCCTGGCCGAAGAATGCGATGCGCGCATGTTCTCTGGACTGGAAGGCACCAAGCCCGACGACCTGACGCTGATCCTCTGGCGCACCAGCTCCTAGCAGGTCGCTGAAAAGCGACCTGCTCCCTTGCCGTTGCCCTTGCCCGTGCCCTTGCCCGCGTCGTGGACGCCGTGTGTTTCGCGACGGCGAGGCGCGAATCGGAGCGCGATGCCCAGCGGA
>JAXMNT010000017.1:0-145668 GCA_034670305.1 Deltaproteobacteria bacterium | reverse complement strand
CGTCCGCTGGGCATCGCGCTCCGATTCGCGCCTCGCCGTCGCGAAACACACGGCGTCCACGACGCGGGCAAGGGCACGGGCAAGGGCAACGGCAAGGGAGCAGGTCGCTTTTCAGCGACCTGCTAGCATCGGCATCGGCTTCGGCTTCGGCATCGGCATCGGCTTCGGCATCGGCTTCGGCATCGGTTTCCGCCTCTGCCAACCCGCGCACCAACCGCAACCATCTTGCGGTGGGGTGGTTGAACGGATTGTCCTAAGCTGCCGGCCATGACGTGCCGACGCTGCTGGGTTCTTGCTCTTGCCGTTCTCCTGTCCGTGGGATGTGGTGGCGACGACGACGGCACGATGATCGACGGCGGTCCGCTCGAAGACGTCGGCGCCGACGCGCCCCTGGCTCCGCCGCCCGTCTTCGAAGCGGTGCCCGATCCCGACGTGCTCACCGGGTGCCAGACCGAGACGCCGGACACCGGCACCGCCATGGCCAAGGAGGTCGAGTGCGCCGAGGAGCTCTTGCCGGGTTCGGTGGCCCAAGGGCGCATCGGCGATCTGCTCCTGCAGAACGACCGGGTGAGGGTTCTCGTGCGGACTGGGACCGGCGCGGTGAGCACCATCGGCGCATTCGCCGGAGGCATCGTCGACGCGGCCCATCAGGGCGGCACCGATCTCATCAAGGACCTGCTCTTCGGCCTCGACCTGAACAGCTCGCGGCCGAGCGCGATCGTGGTCACCGACGGCGGCGGGTCGGAACCGGCGCGCATCCGGGTGCTCTACGAGAACGCGCAACTCGGGCTGGTCCGGGGGGTGCTCGGTGGAAGCATCGGCCGGGTGCCCGCTGCGTTCGGGGCGATCGACTACGAGCTGCGGCCCGACGAAGACTTCGTGCGCGTCACCGTCTCGGTCGCAGCCAAAGAGGGCGTTGCCATGGTCGCCGGTCGCCCAGAAATCATCGCACTCGCGGGCGGCGCGTCCGAGTTGCAACAGCCCGGGGTCGGCGTCTTGAGCGACGACGAACCCGGCGAGACCATGCAGTCCTTCCTGGTCGGCGAGAGCGCCGACTCCGCGTACGCCGTGCGCATCCTTCAGGCCGCAGGCGGAGTGGGGCACATCGACAGCATCCACCTCATGGCCGCGGACGAAGTGATCGTCGCGCGCGCCGGAGAGACGGCCGTGTGGGAAGCGCGGGTGGGGCTGGCACCGACGGCCGCACGCGCCCACGCAGCCGCGACCGAAGACACCGCGCTCGACGGAGACGACACGCGCGGGGATCTCGTCGTGACCGGACCCGCCGGCGACCGGGTGGAGGTGCTCCGGGACGACCGGACCGTGCTGCGGTCGCGGTTCGGCGAAGACGGCACCGCGACGTTCCGGCTCGCGCCTGGGCCGGCCACGGTGCGCGCGGGCTTCGGCGACTACTTCGAAGGCACACCGATGGACGTGGCGGTGCCCGGTGAGGTCACGCTCGAAGCCGCGCCGCGGGCCACCCTCGACGTCGACGCCACCGCCGACGGAGAGACCGCCCCGGTTCGGGTCACGTTGGAACTCGCCGACCGGCAGGTGCGCCACGTCGCGTTTGGCGCCACGTCGATCCAGGTCCCGCCTGGACCGGTCACAATCACGGTGTCGCGCGGCATCGAATACGATCTCGTGCAGGAGGAACGCACGTTGCTCGCCGATGAGACGGTGTCTCTCTCGCCCGACTTGATCCGGGTGGTCGACACCACCGGCTGGGTCGGGGGCGACTTTCATCTGCACTCGGAGATGAGCACCGACAGCCTGCACGCGGTGCCGGACGCGGTGCGCATCGTCGCGGCGGAAGGACTCGAGGTGGTCGCCGCGACCGACCACGACTCCATCACCGACTACCGCCCGGCCATCCTCGACGCGGGGCTCGAAGACTGGGTGCTGGCGGTGTCGGGCGCCGAGGTCTCGGACCCGATCCTCGCGCACATCAACGGCTACCCGCTGCGGCGTTCGCCCGAAGCGTCCGGCGGCGGCGCCATCGAGTGGTTCGACCAGTCCCCGATCGACACCTTCGCGGATCTGCGCGGGCTCGGAGACCCGGCGTTCGGCGATCCCATCGTGCAGGTGAACCACCCGAACCGAAACGGCTCCGGCTGGTTCCGCTCGATCGGACTCGACCCGGTGTCCGGCATGGCCACCGCGAACCCCGCCGACCTGAACATCGACCCGGACTCGGATCTCAACACCTTCGACTTCGACGTCATCGAAGCGTGGAACAAGAGCCCGGACGAGAACGACGAGATCACGGTCGAGCAACTGCTCGGCTTGTGGAGCCACGGGTGGCGCTTCGGCATGATGGGCAACAGCGACTCCCACGAACCGGGCAACCCGGCCGGTTCTCCGCGCACGTACATCTCCGTGCCGGACGACACGCCTGGCAACTTCGACTGGACCGATGTCGCCACCTCGATTCGCGCGGCCCGCATGACCGTGAGCGGCGGCGCGTTCGTGACCGCCGAAGTCGGCGTTGCGGCTGGCGACTCCGTGCCCGTCAGCGTGCGGGTGCAGGTCCCGCCGTGGGCGGAGGTCGACCGGCTGCGCATCTACGCGGGCACCGAAGTCGTGCTCGACCAACCGATCGTGCCGACCGGCGAGATCCTCCAAGTCGACGAGACCTTCGACGTCGACCTCGGCGGCGCGGACTTCATCCTCGTACGCGCCGACGGCTCCCGCCGCGCCAGCCCCGTCGTCGACTTCGCCCCCTACGGCATGACGAACCCGCTCCCGCTCCCCTAAAGTCCCTTGCCCTTGCCCTCAAGGTTCAGGGCTCAGGGTTCAGTCAGGGTTTCAGGGTTCAGGATTCAGGCTCAAGCGATGCACGAGGTGCGCGCCAACTGTCCCGCTACAGGATGGCGGTGGCCTGGACGGAGTCGACGTCGAGCTGCCACGCGCCGCGGCGCGACGGCATCTCGAGCACTGGGCCGAGGTGCTCGAGGAACTTGGTGCGCGACCAGTCTTCGGCGCCGAAGCGGGCCAGGTGCTGGGTGCGGACCTGGCAGTCGATGAGCGGGAAGCCCCACTTCGTCAGCTGCGCGCACAGAGTTCCGAACGCGATTTTGGAGGCGTCGGGCGCGCGCGCGAACATGGACTCGCCGAAGAAGCCGCCGCCGAGGGAGACGCCGTACAGACCACCGACGAGTTTGTCGGCTTCCCAGGCTTCGATCGAGTGTGCGATGCCGAGCTGGTGCAGCCGCACGTAGCCATCTCGAAGCTCCGGCGTGATCCAGGTGCCGGACTGTCCCGGACGCGAGGTGTGGGCGCAGAAGTCGATGACCTCCGTGAACGCGGTGTCCGCGGTGATCCGGTAGGGCGCGCGTTTCATCGCCCGCCGCAAACTCTTGGAGAGATGCGCGCGCGCGGGCTCGAGCACGAAGCGCGGATCGGGCGAGAACCAGAGCAGCGGGAGCCCATCGACCGGCCACGGAAAGATCCCGCTCTGGTACGCCAGCACGAGCCGGCTCGGCGACACATCGCCCCCCACCGCCACGACGCCATCGTCGTTCGCGAGCTCGGCTGGCGGGAACGCCAGGTCTTCGGAGAGGAGGTACACCATCGCGTTCAGTCCGAGCCCAGATCACTCCAGGTCTGCCGGAAGCTCTCGGCAAAAGGTGCGACCAGGCGCGGGTCGTCGCTCACCACGATGTTCTCGCGGTTGTAGCGCGCCGCGCTTCGCGTCCAGTTGTAGCTGCCGGTCAAGAGCGTGTCGCCGTCGAAGATGGCGTACTTGTGGTGCATGTGGTGTTCGCTGCGATCCACCCGGACCGGCACGCCCGCGTCCCGCAGCTTGGCGGCGTCGGACCCTTTGTCGTGCGCCTTGTCGTTGTCGGTGATGATCTGGACGGTGACCCCGCGCTTGTGAGCTTCGAGGATCGGCTGCGCGAGGCGGTCGTCGGTGATCGTGAAGACACAAATCTGCGCGGACTTGCGGGCGCGGCCGAGCAGAGTCGCGATCCGCCCACGGCAGGCGTCGCCCGGGCTGAAGAAGACCTCGGCGGTCTGGCTGTCCGCTGGCGACGACGAGGTGCGCTTCTCAAGCAGCTTCACGACCTCTTCGAGCCACGCGAAGATCTCCGCGCGCTCGTGCCCGGTCTTGGCTTCGTCGATCGCCTCACGCGCGAGATCAAACGCGCGGGCGCGCCAGGTCGTGAAGGTGGACTCGGCCGCGTCGGCCAGCACGGCCTGAAGGGCGCGTTTCTCGCCTTTCGACATGCGCCGATCCTCGAGGGTCTGGGCCAGGCCTTCTTCGATTGCACTCGATGTATTCAACACGGACGCAGTGTAGATCGCTCACCCACCTCCACGCACCATCGACGATCCGAAACGCCCCTACTCGAACCGGACCTACTCGAACCGGACCTACTCGAACCGGAGCTCGAGTGCTCCGTCGCGCACGCCGACGCGGACTTTCTTCTTCTTGCCCGGACCGAGATCTCCGAAGACGAGCGCCTTGGCGATCGGCTTCTTGAGCTCCTGTTCGATCAGCCGCCCCATCGGACGCGCGCCCATCGCCGGGTCGTAGCCATGCTCCGCGAGCCAGTCGCGCGCTTCGTCGGTGAGCAAGATGGCGACTTCCTTCTCCACGAGCGCTTCGGAGAGGAGGGCGACTTCCTTGTCGACCACCTTGCGGATGACGTCGAGGCTGAGGCCGTCGAAGTGAATGATCGCGTCGAGCCGGTTGCGGAACTCGGGCCGGAACATCTTCTCGATCGCGTTCTTGCTTCGGCTGCGCTGGAAGGCCTTCACGGACGCGTCGTCGCTGGCGCCGAACCCGACCACCTTCTCGGTCGCTTCCGAAGCCCCCGCGTTCGTGGTCATGATGAGCACCACGTTGCGGAAGTCTGCTTCGCGGCCGTTGTTGTCGGTGAGCCGCGCGTCGTCCATCACCTGCAAGAGGATGTTGAAGAGCTCCGGGTGGGCCTTCTCGATCTCGTCGAGCACCAGCACCGAGTGCGGATGTTTGCGGACCGCGTCGGTCAGAAGACCGCCCTGGTCGAACCCGACGTAGCCGGGCGGCGCTCCGATGAGCCGCGACACACTGTGGCGTTCGCCGTACTCGCTCATGTCGAAGCGGTGCAGCTCGACGCCGAGCGCCTTGGCCAGCTGGCGGGCCAGTTCCGTCTTGCCGACGCCGGTCGGACCGGCGAAGAGGAACGAACCCACCGGTTTGCGATCCGCACGCAGCCCGGCACGCGACAAGGTGATCGCGTCGACCACCTTCTGAAGCGCGTCGTCCTGGCCGAAGATCTGCGCCGCGAGCGCGGGCTCGAGCTTCTGCAGTTGGTCCCGCTCCTTGGCGGTCACCGACTCCACCGGCACACGCGCCATCTTGGCGACCACGCGTTCGACATCGGCGATCGTCACCCGGCGGGTGCGGTCTTTCTCGGACTTCATCCGATCCGCCGCGCCAGCCTCGTCGATCACATCGATGGCCTTGTCGGGCAGGAAACGTTCGAGGATGTGTTTGTTGGCCAGCTTCGCGGCCGCCTCGATCGCGTCGTCGTCGTACTTGACGTCGTGATGCTCCTCGTAACGGGAACGAAGCCCCTTGAGGATCTCCACCGTCTCGCTGAGGGTGGGTTCGAGCACGTCGATCTTTTGCAGCCGCCGCGCGAGCGCCCGGTCGCGTTCGATGTGTTTGTACTCGGTGAAGGTCGTCGAACCGATGCAGCGGATCTTGCCGCTCGCGAGCGCCGGCTTGAGAATATTGGACGCATCCATCGAGCTGCCGGTGGTCGCGCCCGCGCCGACGATGGTGTGCATCTCATCGATGAAGAGGATCGCGTCTTCGATCTCTTGCACGCGCTTGATGACGCCCTTGAGCCGCTCTTCGAACTGGCCGCGGAACTTGGTACCGGCGATCAAGCTGCCCATGTCGAGCGAGAAGATGCGGGCGCCGAGCAGCACCTCGGGCACGTTGCCCTGGTGGATCCGCAGCGCGAGGCCTTCCGCGATCGCGGTCTTGCCCACGCCGGGCTCCCCCACGTAGACGGGGTTGTTCTTCCGGCGGCGGCACAGCACCTGGACGGTCCGCTCGAGTTCGAGCGCGCGACCGATGAGTGGATCGATGCGTCCGGCTTCGGCCTCCGCGTTCAGATCCGTGGCGAAGGCTTCGAGCGGATCTTTGACGACCGGTTCGCCGTCTTCGTCGACGTCCGCGTCTTCGCCGGCGCCAGGGTGGGCCAGCGCCTCTCCATCCGACATGCCGTCGGGGCGAACCCCGTGCGCGACGTACTGCTTGAGATCAAAGCTGCTGATGCCCTCCTGGGAGAGCAGCCACACCGCGTGGCTGTCCTCTTCTTTGAGGAGCTGCACCAGCACGTTGCCGCCGTCGATCATCTTCATCTCGCTCGAGATGGCGTGGATGGCGGCGCGCTGAAGCACCCGCTCGACCGCGAGGGTCTGCTGGGTCTCGTGGCGCGCGCCGTCCGGCACCCGCGTCGAATGTTCGTCGAGGAACTCCTCGAGGCGGCCTCGGAGCCGATCGATGTTGCCGCCGAGGGCGCGGATCGCTTTGCGCGCCTTGGGCTCGTCGAGGAGCGCCATGAGCAAGTGTTCGAGCGTCACGTACTCGAAACGTTTCTCTGCCGCGTCGTCGAACGCGCGGCGCAGGGTCTCCTGCAACTCCTTGGCGATGATGGGGCCAGCCATGAATGATTTCCGTCCGGTCGTGTTCGAGGGGGGACTCCAACATACCGCGCCCGGCGCGGTTTGGCGCAGGGTGGTTTGGTGGGGGGAGCCTCCGCCCTCTGTGGGGTTCGAAAGGCCCGCTGGCAAGAGTCGTGGCTCCCGTGGGACCCCAGGACCCCAGGACGGTGGGGCCGCTCAGTCCTGTTCTTCGGGTTCCACGGTGAGGCGGAGCGGAAATTCCTGTTCCCGCGCCATGCGTTCGGTCTTCGCGGCTTTCGTCTCGGCGATGTCGCGGGTGTAGATGCCGGCCACCCCGACCCCGTTCATGTGCACGTGCATCATGACGCGGATCGCTTCGGGCTCGGTCTTCTGGAACACGGACTCGAGCACCCACACCACGAACTCCCGGGTGGTGTAGTCGTCGTTGTGCATCAGCACTTTGTAGAGGGGCGGCCGCTTCGTCTTCTGCTTCGGCTGGGTGACCGTGACGACGCCTGCGTCGCCTTCGTCTTCGTACTCGGGAACCATGCGGCGAAATCTACCAGCCGAAACGTTTCAGGCGAGCCGGTTCCGCACGAATCGGATCACTCTTGTTCTTGGTCGGTGCGGGTCTCGCGTGCGCGCGCGGTCTTCGGGTCCGCCCACTCGGCGCGGGCATCTTCGATCGCATCGCCGAGTTCGTGCAGCGACACCCCCTGCCAGACCGGCGGGATGGCGTAAAAGATCTCTTCTTCTTCGCTCGAGACGAGCGTGACCTTCACCACCAGCTGGTCTTCGTCGACCTCCACCTTGGTGAGATCGTTCCAGGGGGTCACCTCGGGATCCGAGCCGTACGCAACCTCGAGGCCCGCCGGAGACAGGTCCAGGAACCACTGCGCGGGTTTGCGTCGCAAGGATCGAACGAAGGAGAGGGTCCAGCCGATCCCCACCGCGAACGCCAGCAGCACGAAGAACCAGCCGACCGGTTCGAGCGGCGTCGTGGCCAACCAGACGCCGGCCGGGGTGACGATGCATGCGCCGACCAGTCGAAGCCGAGCCGCCGCCCGATCGGCCGCGAGGTCGAACTCGAATCGGCGGGCCAGCGGGCTCTCCGAGGCCGGCGCCTTGGGTTGGCGCTTGCCCTTCTTCTTGGACTTCGAACCCCGAGCTTTGCGCTGCCCCTTCACCCCGACATGCCGTGCGCGCTGGGCGACGCGCTCGACCGCTTCGTCGGCGGAGTCTGGGCCCGAGTCCGCGACTGAGCTGTCGTCGGCATGCTCGTCTTCGCTCACTGGAGCACCATCTTCAGGAAGAAGTCCTGGTTGGTGCCGTTGCGAAGTTCCACGTGGGTGTCCGTCACCGAGACGATGCGGGTGGGGTCGCCAGCGGTGGGGGCGGAGCTGCGTCCATCCGCCCCGAACGAGAGGTAGAGCTGCACGGACCGCGGCGTGCGTCCGAGCTCGTGCGCGATCCGGTACGAGGTGCGGCCGTCGAACGCGAGCCATGCGCAACCTTCGGTCGAGAAGGGCGGCCACTCCGCGCTCTGCCAGGACGCCGCGTCGCCATCCGCACAGGGCAAGTCCGCCGCTTCGATCGCGACCGGGTCCTGTGCCTCCGCGTCTCCGCAACTGGAGCCGAGCACCACGAGCGCACCGACGACGCTCCACGCAGCCACGGGTCGAAGCCAGGTCACGGCTGGTCCTTCACGTGGTCCGCGAGCGCCGCGACGAGCCCTTCCATGCTGGGCTGCGACGTCTCCACCGCGACCTCGAGTCCATGGGCGCGGATGGCGTCGCTCGTCACCGGTCCGATGGACGCGAGGGTCTTCGCCCGCAGGGCGTCCACGCCCACCAGCGCGACGAGTTCGTCGACGGTGGACCCGCTGGTGAACGTCACCGCCTCCGCCTGCGCGAGTTTCTCCCGCACGTCGTCCGCCGCTGCGTCCGCCACGGGCCGCACGTCGTACGCGACCGGGGCATCCACGTGGTGACCACCGGCCACCAGGCGATCCACGAGCACGTTGCGGGCCCGGCCGGACCGCGGAATCAGGACGCGACTCTTGGCGGTGAGGAGCGGCTCGAGCGCGTCGACCACCCCCTCCGCGCGGCTCGTCGTCGCCACCTCGTCCGCCCGGAGTCCCCGCAGCCGCATGGCGGAGGCGGTCTTGTCGCCGATTGCGATGAGGCGCGCGGTTCCGAAACGTCGAGCGTCGCCTCCGGTGCGATCGACCGCGTCCAGGACGAAGTCGACGGTGTTGGCGCTGGTGAACACGACCCAATCGTACTCGGAGAGCCGGGTGCTGAGCAGATCGAGTTCGGCGGTGCGGGCCGAGAGTTCGATCGTGGGGGCCATGAGCGGCTGCGCGCCGCGATCCCGGAGCAGCGCCGCCATCGATCCAGCCTGGTGCACCGGACGGGTCACGAGCACGTTCGTGCCGAAGAGGGGCTGGGTGTCGAACCACCGCAAACTGTCCCGGAGCGTCACGACTTCGCCAACGACGAGGAGCGAAGGCATGCCGATCTCGGTCGCCTCGGCGAGGTCGGCGAGGGTGGCCACCGTCCCGACCACCGTCTGCTGGGTGGGCAGCGACGCGCGCGCAATGACCGCCGCGGGCGTCTTCGGATCCCGGCCGTTCGCGACCAGCAGATCCATCAGGGAGCGGATCTTCCGCATGCCCATGAAGATGACGAGCGTCTGGGTCGCGGTCGCGAGTTTGGCCCAGTCGTGGCTCGTCTGATCTTTCTCGGGCGACTCGGTCGCGGTGAGGTAGGCCACGCTCGACGACATCGACCGGTGGGTCAGCGAGATGCCTGCGTAGGCGGTCGCGGCGAGCGGGGAGGGCACGCCGGGGATCACTTCGAACGCGATGCCCTCGCGGCTCAGCACCTCGGCTTCTTCGCTGCCGCGACCGAACAGGTAGGGGTCCCCGCCTTTGAGGCGCGCCACGATCTTGCCCGCGCGCGCCTCCGCGACGAGCCGCGCGTTGATCCGCTCCTGGCGTGCGCTCGGTTGCCCTGCGCGTTTGCCAACAAACACCGTCTCACCGCTGCACAGGTCGAGCAGCTCGGGGTGTACGAGCGCGTCGTAGAGCACGAGATCCGCCCGGCGCAGCACCGCCGCCGCCGCCCGCGTCAGGAGGCCCGGATCGCCCGGTCCAGCACCCACCAAATAGACTTTGCCGGCCACGCCAGACCTCTAGCACGGTTTTCTGGGCACACGACTGGCTCCCGGCTCCGCCCAGGGCGGTCCGAACTTTCTGAAGATTCCAAGGAATGCCGCGTGGTTGGGGTTGTTCTGGGGTCGGGATGGGTCTCGAAGAACCGGTTCGGCTTGCCTCTTTGAGCCGATGGTGGATGGTGTGAACGATGCGTGATTCTCGAACGATGATGGTCTGTCTGGCGCTCGCCGCCTTCCACCCGGCGTGCAGCGGCTGCGATGAAGAAGTGGCGGAAGAGGGCATCGTGCGTGCCCAAGGCGGCTCGGTCGCCAACGCCGAAGCCCTGACCAAGCGGGCCCGGACCGAGGACGGCTACGAGGTCATCGAAGCGTCTCCGCGAATGCGCGCGCAGCGGGAAGCCGCGGAGGCCGCTCGCCGCGAAGCTCAGGAGAACTTGGTCCGGGAACCGACCTCGCCCGACCCGCACGGCGGCACCTTCACGATCCAAGAAGCGGTCGAGGGGCTTGGCACCGACGGCAGCCTCGTCGTCGAGATGAGCACCACGCTCGGCACCATCATGTGCGACCTGTACACGGATGAAGTTCCCAACACGGTGGCCAACTTCGTGGGCCTGGCGCGGGGCAAACGCGCCTGGT
The DNA here is from genome assembly GCA_034670305.1 of Deltaproteobacteria bacterium. GTDB lineage: Bacteria > Myxococcota_A > Polyangia > Polyangiales > Houyiibacteriaceae > JAXMNT01. The sequence continues at coordinate 135,228 of JAXMNT010000017.1, read as the reverse complement.
GGGACGCCCGCGCGGGACAGTGGCGGGTGAACCGCCCGGCTTACAACGGAACGATCTTCCACCGCGTCATTCCAGACTTCCTCATTCAGGGAGGCGACTACCTCGGCGACGGCACGGGCACCGTCGGGTACACGATCCCCGACGAGCCGCACGAGGACTTGAAACACGACCGGGCGGGACTGCTGTGCATGGCGAACCTCGAAGGCGCCAACGATGCCGGCGCGCAGTTCTTCATCACCGACGGGGCGACGCCCCAGCTCGAAGACGACCGCTACACCGTCTTCGGACGCTGCCGCCAGACCGACGTCGTCGAACACATCGCACGGGTGCCGCAGGCCGAGGGCAACCGCCCGACCACCGACGTGGTCATCAACATGCTCACCGTCCGGCGCGTCCGAGGCGGCGCGGCCAATGCGGTGCGCACGCCGCCATCGATTCCGGAGGGCGTGAACCCCGAAGAGTTTGGTCGCGAGGCCTCGCCTGGTCCGGCCGAGCTCGCCATCCCCGGCCACCCCGAACGGCACCCCGGCGCCGAACGCTTCGACCCCCGTCGCTTCAACCCGATGGGCTCGACGATGCGCGAGCGCCCCGCACCGGAGTAGACAATCAGGCTGTCGCCCACTGTCGCGGCGCAACCAAGGGCCATGGGTCGGCTTCTTCCAGCGCGGCGGCGAGCCGGAGCAGGTTGCCATCGTCGCCTGTGCCCATCGCGATCTGAATCCCGATCGGCAGGCCTGCTTCGCTCCGCGCGAGCGGGAGTGAGATCGCCGGCGCACCGACGAGGTTGAGCACCGCGGTGGTCGGCGCGAACCGTTGGAGCCGCCCGAGGTGTTCTTCGAACGGCAGGTCGGCGGCCAGGTGGCCGATCGGCGTCGCCACCGAGCCGAGCACCGGGCTGACCAGCGCGTCGAACCGGGACATCAACCGCTCGTGCACCTGCGTCACCGCGCGCATGCGCATGACTGCCTGAGCGGTCTTGCGCTTGTTGTTCTGAAAGTAGTCGACGAGCCCTCGCGTCCACGGGTCGATCGCGCTGCGATCGAAGTCGGGATGAATGAGGAACCGGCTGAGCCGCACCTGCGCCCAGGAGAGCAGCCCCCAGTAGTAGAAGAAGTCGTCGATCACCGTGTCTGGATATGGGTAGGGGATCTCTTCCACCGCGTGCCCCAGCGACTCGAGGGTCGCGCCGGCCGCACGGACCGCGGCGCGCACGTCCGCGTCGAGCGGTCCGCGCCCCGCCTCCACGTAGAGTCCGACCCGGAGAGACCCGCGATGGGTCGGCCGTGCGTCGAGGATGGGCGCCCGCCGAGGACGGGTGGTTTCGAGCGCTTCGTGAAAGGCCACCGTATCGCGCACCGTCCGGCTCAGGCACCCGTTGACCGCCACGTTGATCGGCAAGAGCCCCGAGCCCTCCATGTCCATGCGGCCGCGCGAAGTCTTGAACCCGACGAGGCCACAACATGCGGCGGGAATTCGAATGGACCCGCCACCATCCGAACCGTGCGCGAGTGGCACCACACCTGCCGCGACCAGCGCCGCCGCCCCGCCCGAGCTGCCACCGGCGGTGCGGCTCGGATCCCATGGGTTGCGGCACGGATCGAACCCGAGTGGCTCGGTCGTACCCGTCATGCCGAACTCCGGCGCAGCGCTCTTGCCGAGACTCACCAGACCCAGTGAGAAGAGCCGGTCGACGAAGGGATCGTTCTTGGACGCGACAAGGCCCTTGCCGCCCCGGCTGCCCCACGCGATGGGCACACCGGCAACCGGCGCCAGATCCTTGATGAACGTGGGCACCCCCGCGAACCGCCCCGCGGCCGGACGCTGCGCGTCCTCGAACGTCTCCGTCACGATCGCACCGAGCGGCCGCGCGTCTTCGGCGCGCGCCACCGCCGCCGCCTTCACCTCACCCGCGCTGACCTCCCCAGCCCGGATCCGGTCCGCCGTCTCCACCGCATCCCACCCCGCCAACGCCCCCCATGCATCCATACGGCAGAGGCTACCAGCGTCGGCATCGCCGTCGGTTCGGCATCGCTGTCGGCTTCGGCTTCGCTGTCGGCTTCGGCTTCGGCTTCGGCTTCGGCTTCGGCATCGGCATCGGCATCGGCATCGGCATCGGCATCGGCTTCGGCATCGCTGTCGGCTTCGGCTTCGCTGTCGGATTCGGCTTCGGCTACGCTGTCGGATTCGGCTTCGGCTTCGCTGTCGGATTCGGCTTCGGCTTCGCTGTCGGATTCGGCTGTCGGATTCGACTTCGGCTGTCGGATTCGACTTCGGCTGTCGGATTCGACTTCGGCTTCGGCTTCGCTGTCGGATTCGGCTTCGGCTTCGCTGTCGGATTCGGCTTCGGCTTCGCTGTCGGATTCGGCTTCGGCTTCGGCTTCGCTGTCGGATTCGGCTTCGTCGGATTCGGCTTCGGCTTCGCTGTCGGATTCGGATTCCGGTATTTCGGCTGTGCGGGGGTTGCGCCGACGAGTAGCCGTCAGTCGTCGTCGCCGATCAGCCGCACGCTGCACGCGCCCACGTCGTTGCAGAACGCTTCGTGGGTGTCTGGGTAGATCGGGACGCAGTCGTCGCAGATCGCGTCGCTGTCGCAGACCAGGTTGAGGTAGTCCGCTTCGGCGTCGATCCGGATGCCGATCAAGGCGTCCGGTGAGGTGTCGGCGCCACACTCGCAGCACTCGGTCGCCCGCATCCGGCACTGCTCATCGGCGGTGCACTGCGTGAGCGGCAGAACGCGGGTGTCGAGCGCGCGGCACTGGCGGGCGTTGCAGGTCGAGACGAGGTAGGGGTGGGGCGGAGGCGCACAGGGTGGGCAACCGATGTCCCCGTCGCAGACCGCGTCGCGGTAGTCGCGCTCCGCATCGGCTCGGATGCTGATGACGTCGCTGAGGGCCACTTCACTGCAGGTGCCGCAACACGTCTCGAACGTGGTCGTGCATTCGCTCGGTTCGTCGCATTCGACCGACGGCTCGCAGCTCGGGTCGGGCACGCACGCATCCGGAGACGCGCTGTAGCCGGGTTCGCACGAGAGGCTGCAGTCCGGTCCCATGCGCGGGTAGCGGGACTCCGAGTCGCAACACAGGTCGTCGATCCGTCGACAGATGGGCCCGGCGTCCACCGCACCGCACCCAGAACCGCTGTCGCCCCCGTCGAGAGGCGGGGGCGTGTCGGTCGGAACACCGGCGTCCCCGCAGAAGATCCCAGGGCTGCACGCGCCCATCGGCTCGGTCCCACGCGGGCACGGCGCGCAGTACACCTCGGCCACGAACTCGCAGCAGGTGCTGTCGACACACGAGGTGGGGAAGTCGCACACCATGGGTGGTGGATCCGCTGGGCAGACACACGCGGTCATCAAGCACAGCGCGACGGTCTCGATGCGAAACCAGCGCGCGGGGCGCAGCACCTCGCGGAGTTCGCCTGCGTTCATCTTCAACCCCCGCTGTCCGGCGCGAAGTCCACCACGCAATGGCTGTCGCGGCAGTACGCCTGGTGGCTGTCCGGGTAGGTCGGCGCGCAGTCGTCACAGATCACGTCGCCGCTGCAGACCAGGGCCTCGTACGCCGCGCCGCCGTCGGTCCGGATGGCGATGAGCGAGAAGGGTGAGACGTCGCCGCCGCATTCACAGCATTCGGTCACCCGAAGGCGGCAGTCGCTGTCGACCTCGCACTCGGAGAGCGGAAGGTCGCGCACGTCGAACCCTTGGCAGCGGTTCGCGTCGTTGCAGGTCGCGCCGAGGTTCGGGTTGCGCGCGGTCGGACACTCAGGGCACGGCATCGGCTCCGGGCACACGGACATGAAGTGAGCGCTGCGCTGGTCGCGGTGAATCGCGTCCAGATCGGTGAGCTCCGGCGCGCCGCACACCCCGCAGCAGGTGTTGGCCTGAAGCACGCAGTCCTCGGTCAACGTACAGAGCCCGAAGCCGCCGCCGCAACCAGGCGCGGGGTCACAGAGCGCTTGGTCCACCGTGCCGTCGGGGCACCCGGGGGTACAGGTCCCGGGCAAGAAGATCCCATCGACCGGGCTCGTACAGCAGTCGCCGGACACACAGGTCGGCAGCCCCACGGGGCCGCAGTCGAGTGCGCTTGGGGCATCCAGCGCGGATCCATCGGCGCCCGGCGCGTCCGCTCGGGTACCGACGTCGCGGCCTCCGCCTGCGTCCGTGTCGTCGTGGGTCTCCCCGCATCCGATCGGCAGAGAAGCCCCCGCCAGCACCAACAAAACCCCAGCGATTCTACTCATCCTCGACTCCCCAGCGGTGTCTGTGCCACCGCGTGCCAACGTCCCACGCCGCCCAGAGTACGCAATCTACATGCCGCGTGTGCCGCGAGACCGACGGGGTCCGACGATTCCGAGGTCGGAGGACACTCGCATACAGCGCTCTCGGGGCTCGACATCAGGCGCTCGCATCATCGGTGAGCGGTGTTATGCAGCGGACAATGTCCACGTTCGATCCCGTCACACCGCAGGTCTCCTTTCCCGCCCTCGACCAACGCACCCAAGCGTTCTGGGACGAGAAGAAGATCTTCGAGAAGAGCATCGAGCAGAACGCAGGCGGCAAACCCTTCGTCTTCTTCGAGGGACCGCCGACTGCCAACGGCATGCCGCACAACGGCCACGTGCTGACCCGCGTCTCGAAGGACGTCATCCTTCGGTACCGCAGCATGTGCGGCTACCACGTGCCCCGTCGCGCGGGCTGGGACACCCACGGTCTGCCGGTCGAGGTCGAGGTCGAGAAGTCGCTCGGCATCAGCGGCCGCGAAGCGATCGCCGAGTACGGCATCGAAGCGTTCTCCAAGAAGTGCATCGACTCGGTCTTCGTCTACATCGACGAGTGGCGGAAGATGAGCCGCCGCATCGGCTTCTGGGTCGACCTCGACGACGCCTACGTGACCTTCCACCAGAGCTACGTGGAGAGCGTGTGGTGGGCGCTCAAGTCCCTCTTCGAAAAAGACCTGCTCTACAAGGGCTACAAGGTCGTGTGGTGGTGGCCGCAGGGCGGCACCGCGCTCTCGAGCGGCGAAGTCGGCCAGGGCTACAAAGAGGTCGACGACCCCTCGGTGATGGTCCGCTTCCCGGTCGTCGGCGTGGAGAACACGAGCTTCCTCGCGTGGACCACGACGCCGTGGACGCTGCCGTCCAACATCGCGCTCGCGGTCAAAGCGAAGGCCGACTACGTCACCGTGAAACTCGAAGACGGCTCCAAGGTCGTGATGGCCGAAGCGCTCCGGGCGAAGTTGCTCGGCGACGCCGAACACGAAGTGGTCGAGACCAAGAAGGGCAGCGACTGGGTCGGCGCCGAATACGAGCCGCCGTTCCGCTACGCGGAGCCCGAGGGTGCCGATGGAAAACCCGGCAAGGCCTACCGAGTCATCGAAGCGGGCTTCGTCGAACTCTCGACCGGAAGCGGCATGGTGCACCTCGCGCCAGCGTTCGGTGAAGACGACTTCGCGGCGTGCAAAGCCGAGGGACTCGGTTTTCTGCAGCTCGTGAAACCGGACGGCACCTTCCCGCCCGAGGTCACCGACTTCGCCGGCCGGTTCTGCAAAGAAGCGGACCGCGACATCATCCGGGATCTGCGCAAGCGCGGCATCCTCTTCAAAGAAGAGGTCTACCGCCACGAGTACCCGTTCTCCTGGCGCCGCATGGAAGACCCGCTCATCCAGTACGCGCGCGACAGCTGGTTCATCCGCACCACCCGCGAGATCGATCGCGTGAAGGCGAACAACCAGCAGGTGAACTGGGAGCCGAAACACATCAAGGACGGCCGCTTCGGTCAGTTCCTCGAAGGCAACGTGGACTGGGCGCTGAGCCGCGAACGGTTCTGGGGCACGCCGCTGCCGATCTGGGTGAACGACGAGACCGGCACGCTCGACGTGGTGGGTTCGGTGCCTGAGATCCTCGAGCGCAACCCGGACGCGTTCGCGCCGTTTGAAGCCGCCAAGAAGAAGGACCCATCGCTCAGCGAACACCTCAAGGTGCACAAACCCTGGGTCGACGACATCACGTGGACCAAGGACGGCGAACCGGGCGTCTACCGGCGGGTCTCGGAAGTGATCGACTGCTGGTTCGACAGCGGCTGCATGCCCTTCGCGCAGTGGGGGTACCCGCACCAGAACGAAGAAGCGTTCAAGCGGTCCTTCCCGGCCGACTTCATCACCGAAGGGCTCGATCAGACCCGCGGCTGGTTCTACTCGCAGATGATGATCAGCACGCTCTTGCACGACGGCGCGGAGCAACCGCACCCGTTCCGCAACTGCGTGGTGCTCGGGTTCACCACCGACAAGGACGGCTTCAAAGAGAGCAAGTCGCGCGGCAACTACACCGACCCCATGCCGCTCATGGAAGAGACCGGCGCCGACGCGGTCCGCTGGGCGCTCTACTCGGGTTCGGTGCCGGGACAGAACATCAAGTTCCACCCCGGTGTCATCTCCGACGCCACCCGCGAGTTCCTGCTCAAGCTGTGGAACTGCTACTCGTTCTTCGTCACCTACGCGAACATCGACGGCTGGGATCCGGCCGCCGATCGGGTGCCGGTCGCGGAGCGGAGCGACATGGATCGGTGGATCCTCGCGGAGCTCGATCACGCGGTGCGCAACGTGCGCTACGAGCTCGATGGCTACCGCGCGTACCTCGCGGTGCGGCACATCCAGTCGCTCGTCGATGGGCTGAGCAATTGGTACGTGCGCCGTTCCCGCTCGCGTTTTTGGGCGGAAGGGGACGCGACCGACAAACAAGCCGCGTTCGCCACGCTGTACGAGGTGCTGGTCGGGGTCTCGAAACTCGCCGCGCCGTTCGTGCCGTTCACGATGGAAGAGATCTTCCGCAACCTGACCTCGATGCTCGGCGAAGCCGAGTCGGTGCACCTGACCTCGTTCCCCGAGCCGAACGACGCACACGCGGACGAAGCGCTGCGCGAAGCGGTCGCGCTCACCCGCCAGGTCGTCGCGGCCGGTCAGCGGGTGCGAAACGAGAACAAACTCAAGGTCCGGCAGCCGCTCGGCGAAGCCATCGTGGTGGTCGCGACCGAAGCCGAGCGCGCCGCGATCGAACGGTTTGCGGACGCCATCCGCGAAGAGCTCAACGTGGAGACCATCACGATGAGCGAGGAGCCGGCCAAGTACGTGACGTTCCAGCTCCTGCCGAACTTCCGCGCGCTCGGACCGCGCCTCGGCAAAGAAGTGCCCGCGTGCAAGAAGGCGCTCGCCCGAGCGGACGCGGGCGCGATGTACGCGGTGCTCTCGAAGGGCGGATCGATCAGCGTCGACCTGCCGAGCGGCGCGATCGAACTCGGCCCCGACGACGTCGAGATCCGGCTCGCCGCCAAAGAAGGGTTCGCCGCCTCCGCCGAAGGCGGACACGTCGTGGTGCTCGACACGACGCTCACGCCCGCCCTCGTGCGTGCTGGGTTGGCCCGTGAGGTCACGAGCCGGATCCAGAAGATGCGCAAGGACCTGGACCTCGCCTTCGAAGCCCGCATCGCAGTGCAGTGGAGCGCGGAAGGCGAACTCGCCGCCGCCATCGACGAACACAAGGCCACCATCGCCAAAGAGACCCTCGCGACCTCGTTCGCGAAGGGCGACGTCGAGCGCACGGACGCGGTCGGAGAAGCCGACCTCGGCCTGAGCATCACCCCCGCCTGAACCGCGATCCAATCGTTCGGGGTCGGCTTCGGTGTCGGCTTCGGTGTCGGCTTCGGGGTCGGCTTCGGGGTCGGCTTCGGGGTCGGATTCGGGGTCGGCTTCGGGGTCGGCTTCGGGGTCGGATTCGGGGTCGGATTCGGGGTCGGCTTCGGAGTCGCCTTCGGGGTCGGTTTCGTGCCTTGAGGGCACGGGCAAGGGCACGGGCAAGGGCACGTTTGGGCACCGCGGTGAGGGCACGGGATCACATGCCCGGCTGACGCCTTCCCCCCGCTGTGGTATCGCCCCGGCCATGGCACGACTCGATGGCAAAGCCCTCGCCAAGACGGTGCGGGCGGAAGTGAAAACGGAGGCGGAAGCCTTCGCGAAGAAGCACGGCCGCAAGCCCGGCCTGCACGTGGTGCTCGTCGGCGACGACCCGGCCTCGCAGGTCTACGTGCGCAACAAAGAACGCTCCGCGAAGAAGTGCGAGATCGCAGGGGAGGTGCACCGGCTGCCCGCCGACGTCTCCCAGACAGACCTCGAAGCGCTGGTCACCAAGCTCAACGACGCGCCGGACATCGACGGCATCCTCGTGCAGCTGCCCCTGCCGGATGGACTCGACGCCCAGGCAGTGCTCGACCGCATCGATCCGAGCAAGGACGTCGACGGACTCACGCCGGTCAGTGCGGGTCTGTTGATGGACGGCCGCCACGGCCTTCGTCCGTGCACACCCAGCGGCTGCATGCGGCTCATCGCGGAGACCGGCCTCGACTTGAACGGCAAACGCGCGCTCGTCATTGGGCGCAGCCTGCTGGTCGGAAAGCCGATCGCGCTGATGCTGCTGGCCGCCAACGCGACGGTGACCATGGCCCACTCCCGAACCGCGGACCTCGCGGCGCGTGTCGCCGAAGCCGATGTGGTCGTCGCGGCGGTCGGCCGCGCGGGTCTCGTGCGCGGCGAGTGGCTCAAAGAAGGCGCGGTCGTCATCGACGTCGGCATCAACCGGCTCGACGACGGGACGTTGGCGGGCGACGTCGACTACGCCTCGGCGGAAGCGCGCGCCGGACACATCACGCCCGTCCCCGGCGGCGTCGGCCCGATGACCATCGCCATGCTGCTCTCCAACACGGTCCAGGCTGCGTTCGCGCGCTCCTGAAGCCCTGAGACTTTGAACCCGCCGGCGCGTCCGGCCTGACCCTGCAAGGAACCCAGATCATGCCCATCGAAGTTGGCAAAAAGCCCCCCGCGTTCACGCTCCCGACCTACGACGGATCGAAGGTCAAACTCACGGACCAGAAGGGCAAATACGTCGTCGTCTACTTCTACCCGAAGGACATGACGCCGGGCTGCACCATCCAGGCGACCGAGTTCACCGCGCTGAAGAAGAAGTTCGAGAAGGCCAACGCCATCGTCTTCGGGATCAGCAAGGACTCGGTCGAGACCCATTGCAAGTTCCGCGACAAAGAGAAGCTGACGGTGGCGCTCTTGAGCGACACGGACGGCAAGGTCATGGAGAAGTACGGCGCCTGGGGCGAGAAGAACATGTACGGCAAGAAGACCGTCGGCGTCATCCGCTCGACCGTGCTCATCGGACCGGACGGCAAAGTGGTGAAACACTGGAAGCGGGCGACCTCCAAGGGCCATGCCCAGAAAGTGCTCGACGTCATCCTCGCGGACGCAGGCTGACGACTGACCGCTGACCGCTGACCGAAGCCGAAGCCGACGCCGACGCCGAAGCCGAAGCCGAAGCCGACCCCGAAGCCGACCCCGAAGCCGACCCCGAAGCCGAAGCCGAAGCCGACCCCGAGGCCGACACCGAAGCCGACCTGACCCTGCCGCTGTCTCTGCTGCTGCTGCTGCTGCTGCCGCTGTCTCTGCCGCTGTCTCTGCCGCTGTCTCTGCCGCTGTCTCTGCCGCTGTCTCTGCCGCTGTCTCTGCCGCTGTCTCTGCCGCTGTCTCTGCCACTGTCTCGCAGGGCCCTCGGCTTGCCTCGATTGGCGGGCGGGGTTAGGTTCCGCGGCCTCGACGGCCTTTTCGGCCACCCCACGATTCTGGATTGGCGCGCGTTGTGCCGCCTCTCCACGCCCACCCGGGCACTTCACGGACCCAACCAGGTCCGGACAAGGAAACAACCATGGTCAAGATTCGACTCTCCCGCGGCGGCTCCAAACGGCGCCCGTTTTACCACATCGTCGTCACCGACAAGAGCAGCGCCCGCGACGGTCGTTTCATCGAGCAGGTCGGTCACTACGACCCCGCCCGGCCCCTCGCCGAGGCGAAGGTCGACCATGCGCGCATCGGCTACTGGTTGAGCGTCGGCGCCAAGACCAGCACCCGCGTGAACAAGCTCATGCGCGACCACCTCAAGCTTCCCACCCCGACGGTCGAGTCTTGACCCACGTCGAAGCGATGACGGAGCTCGTCTCCTTTCTCGCCAAGGCGCTGGTGGACGATCCCGATCAGGTCGAAGTCGCCGTCGTCGATGGCGACCGTGCGCACGTCATCGAGCTGACGGTCGCCGAAGACGACCTCGGCAAGGTCATCGGCAAAGAAGGCCGCACCGCCCGTGCGATGCGCACCCTCTTGAGCACGATGTCGGCACGCAGCCGCAAGCGCGCCATCCTCGAAATCCTCGAGTAGCGCGCCGCGCATGGCCCCCGAAGAACCGAAGTCCACTTCGAGCGCGGGGGCCGGCGCGGATCCTGCTCCGGCACCATCGGGCCCGGATCCGGACGAACTCGTCCCGCTCGGGGTCGTGATCAAACCGCACGGCATCAAGGGCGACGTTCGCGTGCACGCGTTCCACCCGAAGTCGCCGCTGTGGGATGGACCGCGCCACGTGGTGCTCTTGCACGAGGGCCAAGAGCGCCGGATCAAGGTCAAGAAGATCTCCCGCGCGGCGAAGTTCCTCATCTTCGTGCTCGAAGGGGTGAACACCCGCGAGGGCTCCGAGGCACTTCGTGGTCACGAGGTGTGCCTGCGCCGGAGCGAGCTGCCGCCGCCCGACCCGGACGAGTTCTACCTGCGCGACTTGGTGGGCCTCTTGGTCTTCCAGGATCTCGGCGAAGGCGAACCCGAAGAGGTCGGCGAAGTCGAAGAGGTCTACGAGTACCCGGCCGCCACCTGCGTGAAGGTCGTCTGCGAAGACGGCATCCGCGAGGTCCCGCTCCAGGAGCCGTGGACCCTCGCCATCGACGTCGAAGAAGGCGTGTTGGTCGTCGGCGCCTGGGACGATCTGCCGGTGATCGACGGGTGAGGTTCGAGCTCGTCACGCTCTTTCCGGAGTTCCTCGACACCCTGAAGATCGGACTGCTCGGCAAAGCCGTCGACCAGGGTCTGGTCACGCTCGACGCGATCAACCCGCGCGAGTTCGCGACCGACAAACACCGCTCGGTCGACGACACCCCGTACGGCGGTGGCAGCGGCATGGTGATGATGGCGCCGCCGGTCGCGAGCGCGCTCGACGCGCTCGACGAACGCCGGGTGCAGCCAGACGGAACGCCGGGATGCACCAAACGCATCCTGCTCACGCCCCAGGGCCAACCCTTCCAGCAGTCGATGGCGGAGCGGTTCGCGCTCGAGCCATGCCTGACGCTCGTGTGCGGACGCTACGAGGGGTTCGACGACCGCATCCGCGGTCTCGTCGACGAAGAGGTCTCGCTGGGGGACTTCGTCTTGCTCGGCGGCGAGATGGCGGCGCTGACCCTGGTCGAAGCCACCGCGCGGCTCGTGCCCGGCGTGCTCGGCAACCGCGAGTCGGCGGTCGAAGAATCGCATTCGACCGGTCTGCTCGAGTACCCGCAGTTCACCCGCCCGGCTGAGTTTCGTGGGGTGTCGGTGCCTCCGATCCTGCTCAGCGGACACCACGCGAAGATCGAACGCTGGCGCCGCAAAGAAGCGCTCCGTAGGACGATGGAGCGGCGGCCCGATTTGATCGAACGCGCCGAACTGAGCGACGACGACCGCGTGCTCCTGCGCGAACTCCAGGACGAACGAAAGACCTCCACGTGAGCCCCCTCTACATCGCGCTCGTGCACTACCCGATCAAGGACAAGACCGGCGCGACCATCACGACCTCGGTCACGAACCTCGACGTGCACGACCTCCCGCGCAGCGCGCGCGCGTTCGACGTGAAGGCGACGTACTTGGTCAACCCCATCACCGCCCAGCGCGCGGTGGTCGACCACATCCTCACCCACTGGACCGAAGGCGACGGCCGGTTCCGGGTCCCGAAGCGCGTCGAAGCACTGGCCCGCGCCCGCTGCGTCGCGCTCGTGTCCGACGCGGTCGCCGACATCACCGAGCGGGAAGGGCAGGCGCCCCGGATCCTCGCCACCGCGGCCAGCGGCGACCATCCCGTGATCGGCTGGGCCGAGGGGAGGGCGCAGCTCGAAACCCAGACCCAGCCCACGCTCCTGCTCTTCGGCACCGGCCACGGCTTGGCCGACGAGGTGCTCTCGAGCGTCGACGCGGTGCTCGCCCCCATCCGCGCGGGCCGCTGGAACCACCTCAGCGTCCGGTCCGCGGTCGCGATCACCCTCGACCGCCTCGTCGGGGAGTGACTCTGAGGGCTGGAAACCTGAGCGGTGGGGCGGAACTCGGGAGACGACGCCCAACGCAGCGATAGACTCGCGGCATGGCCAACCAACCTTCCGCGATCGACCTGCGGATCCGGGTCGTCGAAGCGCTCCTCGAACCGGTCGCCACCCTCGCGCGCCACACGGGCATGTCGCTCGACGACGTTCGCAACTCGCTCGACCGCGGGTACTTCCAGCTTCTCAAGAAGCGCGGTCTGAGCTGGGAGCAGATGGCGCGCCGACTGGGTAAGAGCCGACGGACCGTGGCGACGCTCGCCAAGTCCGCGGCGGAGAACGCGCCCTTGCCGCAATCGGAGCGGCTGGAACTGCGCCGCCGGATCGTTCGTGAAGCAGCGACGACCGCCACCACGGAAGCCGAGTTCAGCGTGCGAGTTCGGGCCCACCCGGAGTTTTCGGCCGAGCTGGAGTCGTTGTTGGAGGATCAACTGCTCGAGCGCGAGGGCACATCGATCCGAGTGCGCGCCGCGCTTCTGGATCTCTTGGGCGGCGACTTCGATCAGCGATTCAGCTCGCTGCGTCACCTGCTGGAGGTCGTCACCCAGACCATCTTTCAGCGGTTCTTCGTGCCCTCGGACGATGCGTCCATGGCGCGGGTGCTGACGTTCTCGGTGGCTTCAGACGAGCTCCCAGCCCTCGCAAAGCAAGCGTACGAACACCTCGAGCGGTTGGTGATCGAGGCCGACGCGCGGGCCGAATCGAAAGACGATGCGATCGAAGCATCGGTGGTGTTCTGCGCCACCACTCGACCTCAGCGCCTCTGATCCGTCAGCGGGGTGCAGTGAGTTGCACCGGTAATTCGTCCGGATGGATTGAAGTGCATCGGTCGCACCGCCAGAGTGGAACTCATGAAAAGAACAGCAATTGTGGCGGTGGTGCTGGGGGTTCTCGGAGCGTGCAACGGAAGTGAGCCCATGCTCCACGCCTGCCCGACGGAAGGGGTGGCGGAGGTGGGCGGGACCGGCCGCTACTGCGTCTACATCGTCGTGCGGGGCGGCTTCGAGTGTCCCCCCGAATTCCCGAGCCGGGTGGAACTCGACAGCGGGGTCGTGTGTGGGGACCGAGAGCACGACGACGCGTCGGACCTCCCCGACGACGTGTGCCGCCATTTCATCGAGGCCTGCGGCGACCGAATCGACGGCGGCCCTTCGGACGGGGGCCCGATCGACGCAGGTCCACGCGACGGAGGACCGGCGTGTTTCGCCCCCCACGATCCGGGCAACGAGTGCGCGCCGGCGTTCCCGGACCCGGTGGGGGGCCCCGTGGAGCGCGCCGATGGCGTGGGCCCAGCATCCGACCCCACCCGGTTGGTGGCCGAAGACGAGGTCTTGCCGCTCCAGTGCGACACGGACGGCTTGTTCGTCGAGTTGGTCCTGGACCCGAGGGCGTACGGCGACAGCTTCACATGCACGCTCGTGTGGGCGCGACTGACCGGTCCTACGCTGGGCACCGTGGAGACGGTCCGGGATCCGAACCGAACCATGCTGAGCGACGGGGCGGACTCGAGCTACCGGCTGGATGTGCGGGTGGCCGGGCCGACCGATCCCCGACCCGACCCCACCGAACCGGTGCTCCTGGAGGTCTTCACCCAGACCGACTCGAGGTACGAGGTCTTCTCCCGGACGATTCGCCTGGATTGAGGGGTACAAAGCGGGTTGGCACCGCGGGCCGGCCATGCTACGGACCGCGTCCCTCGCAGCACCTTTTGCGCGAACCGGCCCCTCCTCTTTGCGGGCCCCCAACAAAGACAGTCCCATGAGCAGCACCGTCCCCCAAATCACCGCCATCGAATCCGCGCAGCTGAACCCCGACGTTCTCGAGTTCCGGGTTGGTGACACCGTCCGCGTTCACTTCCGCATCCGTGAGGGTGAGAAAGAGCGTGTCCAGGTCTTCGAGGGCGTCGTGATCCGCCGCCGTGGAGAGAGCTCCCGCGCGACGTTCACCGTCCGGAAGGTCTCCTACAGCGTCGGCGTCGAGCGCATCTTCCCGGTGCACTCGCCGCGCATCGAAAAGGTGGAGATCACCGCCCGCGGCCACGTCCGCCAGGCGCGCCTCTACTACCTCCGCGACCTGCGCGGCAAGAAGGCCCGCCTCCGCGCGAGCCGCTCGCACGGTGCGGAAGACGTCATCCGCTCCCAGAAGCCGAAGAAGAAGTAGTTCTTCCGGTACTTCGAAGGTCGTCCTCGCCATCCGGTGAGGGCGATTTTCTGCGTTTGGGGTGGTTGAAGACCGAAGCCGACCCCGGAGCCGACGCCGAAGCCGAAGCCGACGCCGAAAGCCGAAGCCGACCCCGAAGCCGATCGACGAGCGCTCGAGGCCCTCGACGCCTGCGACCTCATCGCCGAGCAGCTCCCGCGAGGCCGTGCTCACCTCCGAGACCAGATGCTCGTCGCGCGATCTGACCGCTGATCCGCGGGCAAGGGCAAAGGCGAGGGCAGGGGCAAGGGGCAGGCTGCGAGAACGCCCTGCGGGCGTCTTCCGCAGCCTGCTAGTGGGTGGGGCGGGGGAGGGGGATCTTGCCGGTGGCGCGGTAGGCGCGGTAGTCGGCGACGATCTGGGCGTGGTCGAAACAGAGGGGGGAGGGGAGGGCGTCGATGGGGAAGACTTCGGCGTTGGCGGCGTCGTCGCCCCCTTTGGGCTCGCCTTCGGCTTGGCCGACGTAGACGACGGAGAGGTTGTGCTGGCGCGGATCGCGGTCGGGCGCGCTGTAGACGCCGAGCAGCGCTTCGAGCCGCACCACGAGCCCGGTCTCTTCCATGACCTCGCGAATGGCTCCGTCCTCGACGCACTCGCCGTAGTCCACGAACCCTCCGGGCAGCGCCCAGCCCTTCGGGGTCTTCGCCCGCTCGATGAGCACGATGCCGCCCGCGACCTCCACGATCACGTCCACAGTCGGGAAAGGATTCCGGTAGTCCGCCATGCCGACAACGATACCCGCCCATGCTCGACTGCGTGAACAAGAACCGCCGGCTTCGGGTCCGCCCGGCTCACGGGATCGGCTTTGGGATCGGCTTCGGGATCGGCTTCCGCTTCGGCTTCGGGATCCGTTTCGGGGATCGGCTTCGGCTTCGGTCCCGAAAACTCCGCTTGGACCATCACTGCATGTTAGCCCCCTGGAGGTGCGCACCGTCCTCGAGCTCGCGTTCGCCCTGACGCTCGGCGCCGCGCTCGTCTTCGTCCTCGCGCCCGACGACACCCTCGCGCTCTCCCCGCCGCCCGCGCTCGAGGCCGAGGACTGGGCCGAGTACCAAGACGCCATGCCGGTCTGGCAAACGCCCCGCCTGGAGCCGAACGCGCCGCCCTCGGACGACTCGAAGTCGGCGCCAAGCAACGCCTCGCCGACGACGACCCGCTACGACCTGACGCTGGTGAACATGCACACCCTCGAGGTCCTACCGCTGCAACACGCCACGCTCGAAGACGGAAGCGACCCCGAGCAGGCCGGGCACCTCTCTCGCTTCCTCCGCTGCCGCATCACCGGCGCCGAGACCGAGATGGCCCGCGCGCCGGTTCGGGTGGCTGCCGCGCTCGCCGTGCTTCACGAAAGCCGGCGCATCGAAGTGGTCAGCGGATTTCGGTCCTCCAAGATGAACGAGATGCTGCGCAAGAAGGGGCGCCAAGTCGCCCGCACCAGCCGCCACACCTTCGGTCAGGCACTCGACTTCCGCATCCCCGGCGTCGGCGCCCGGCAGATGGCAAGAGAAGCCGAAGCCCTCCACGTCGGCGGCATCGGCACCTACCCCGTGAGCGGCTTCATCCACATCGACATCGGGCCCGACCGCCGCTGGCGCGGAGACTGACTCGGCTTCGGGGTCCGGAGTCGGGTTCGGGGGTCAGCGTCGGCCTCGGCTTCGCATTGGACGGCAGCAACTTCCGCCACCGCTCTCAATCAAACCGAGGGCAAGGGCAGGGGCAAGGGCAGGGGCAAGGCCGGTTCGCTTCGCTCAAGGCTTCGGGGTCGGCTTCGGAGTTGGTTTCCGCCGCCCTCAATCAAACCGAGGGCGAGGGCAGGGGCAAGGGCACGGGCACGGGGGCTTCGCTTCGCTCAGCCTATGCGGATCGGAGCTTCGACGAAGTTGTTGGTGCCGACTTCGTGCACCCAGAGTTTGTGTTCCTTGACCGCGCCGTCGACGACGCTGACGACGAGGAACGCGCACGGCCACATCAGCATCTCGCCCTGGGCGAACGTCGCGCTGTCTTCTCCGGAGAAGTACGCGCCTGCGTCGCAGTGCGAGTGGTAGATGACCTTGAGCGGACGCCCCTTGGCCGACGCTTCGTCGAGCGTCCGCATCGCCTTCATCGGGTTCAGCCGAAAGTAGGTCTTGGACGTGCGCGGGAACTGCTCGGGATCCATCGCGTGGTACTTGTCGGCTTCGTTCTCGACTTCGATCTCTTCGTCGATCACGAGCGGCTGGTCCGCCGGACCAAACGCGAAGCCGCAGCACTCGCTCGGATAGGCCGCAAGCGCGTGGGCTTCGATCGCGTCCATCACTTCGCGCGACACCACGAGGTCGCCGGCGATCCAGGGCAGCCCTGGAAACTGAGGGTGGTCAGCGGGCATGAGGGGGCTCCGAAAACCGCAGGGCAGGGCTACCAGACATAGTGTTTCTCCCACTTCATGGGGGCGAAGTACCGGTCGCCCCGGTCGGCCGCGATGGTGACCACGCAGCCTTCTTCGCCCTGGGCGATGAGCCGCTTCGCGACCTGGACCGCGCCGGCGACGTTGGCCCCGGTGGAGTGGCCGACGTAGATGCCTTCTTGGGCCGCAAGCCGCTCCGACATGTCCCAGCCGTCGTCGGTCTTCACCGGCATGACCTCATCGAACGTGGTGGCGTCGTAGATGGGCGGCACGATGGACGAGGCCATGTGTTTGAGGCCTTCGAGGCCGTGCAGCGCTTCGGCGGGTTCGAGCGCGATGCACTGGATCGGCCGGCTGTGTTCGCGCAGCCGGCGGGTGGTGCCCATCATGGTGCCGCTCGTGCCGAGCGCGCTGGCGAAGTGGGTGATGCGGTCACCGACCTGGTCCAGGATCTCCGCGCCCGTGCCCAGGTAATGCGCCCGCGGGTTCGAGGGGTTCGCGTACTGGTCCGGGTAGAAGTAGCGCTCCGGATCCGCGGCCACGATCTCCTTCACCTTCTCGATCGCTCCGTCGCTGCCGAGCATCGGATCACTGAAGATGAGCTCGGTCCCGTAGGCC
This sequence comes from Deltaproteobacteria bacterium, assembly GCA_034670305.1. Taxonomy (GTDB): domain Bacteria; phylum Myxococcota_A; class Polyangia; order Polyangiales; family Houyiibacteriaceae; genus JAXMNT01. The sequence continues at coordinate 117,817 of JAXMNT010000017.1, read as the reverse complement.
TGGGTGATGTCTTTGCGGGGCTTGCTGACGTTGCTCGGCATCACGAGCGCAACGCGGTACCCGAGCGCGGCGCCGTATAGGCTGTAGGCCACGCCGGTGTTGCCGCTCGTCGAGTCGATGAGGATCTTGTCGGAGGTGAACCGGCCGTCCTGGACGGCGTCGAGGATCATCTGCCGCGCCGGTCGGTCTTTCACCGAACCGCCCGGATTCATGTACTCGAGCTTCAGGTAGATCTCGACGCCGGGGGTCTCTTGTTCGATCCGGCGCAGCCGGACCATCGGGGTCTGTCCGACCGCGTCGAACACGCTGGAGAGTCTGCCGTGTCTCATGATCGATCCGAGAGGGAGAGGAGGGTTTTGATCTGTTCGACCGCGCGAAGCGCACCGGCGACGATCTCGTCCGGCGACTCCACGACGCGGATGTGCGCTCCGACTTCGACCGTCACGCCAGCGCGCTCGAGGTAGAGCGCGGCCGTCTCGTCGCCGGGCCGACCGGACAACCGGACGGTGGCCGAGAGCAGCCGCTCTTGTCCCGCCACACCGATCTCTCGAACGAGCATGGGTCGCACGAACCGCTGACGCTCCTCAGGGGTCAACCGTTCAGCCGCCTGCGATGGCCGGGATGATCGAGACTTGGTCGCCCTCTTTGAGCGGGGTCTCGAGTCCGTCGAGCATGCGAATGTCGTCTTCGCCGACGAAGAGGTTCACAAAACGCAGCACCTTTCCGTCGTCCGAGCAGACGCGTCCCTTGATGCCGGGGAAGGAGCTCTCGGCGGCGTCGATGAGGGCGCCGACCGTGGCGCCTTCGAGCGCGAGCTCGGCGTCGCCGCCGGTGAGGGAACGAAGGGCAGGGGGGATTCGAAGTGTGATGGCCATGGGGGTCTCCTGTTGCTCGACGCGGGCTAGTTGCACGCGTCGTGAATGGTGGGGGCGACGTAGCGGTGGGGGTCGAGCGCACGGATGGAACCGAGCGCGTGAGGACAGTCGGGACGGGGTTGTACGCTGGTGCGGCGAAGAGAGCCACGCAGGCCCTGGTAGTTCCAGAGGTGTGCCGGTTCGCGGCGCACCGAGAGGGCGTCGCGGCCTTGCACCGCGCCGACGACACCGACGACCGGACCGACCACGCCGGCGTTCTCGCAGGTCTGCACCGGACCCGAAGGCACGTCTTCGAACACGCAGCGCAGACACGGCTGGTTGGCCGCGTGACCCCGGCTCCCGAACACCCAGCCGTTCCATCCGACCGCACCCGCATGCACACACGCGATGCCGGCGAGCGCGCAGGCGTCGGCGACGAGAAACTTCGTCGCGTAGTTGTCCGCGCCTTCGATCACCAGATCGACGCCTTCGAGCAGAGCGGCTGCGTTGTCCGGCAGAAAGCGTTCCCGGCGGGCTTCACCACCGAGCGCGCGAGCAGCGAGTACGGCTTTGGCCGCACCGATGTCGGACGCGGTGTAGAGGGTCTGCCGGTGCAGGTTGGTGGCGTCCACGACGTCGTCGTCGACGACCACGAACCGAGGACGGGAGGCGCCGGACGGGAAAGCCGACTGCAGCACGCGGGCGGCACCACACGCGAGGCCGCCCGCGCCGACGATGAGCCACGTCCGCGTCATGCGCCCGGGTCCGCGCCCTTGGGGTCGTCGAGATCTTGGAAGTGCACGCCCAGACTGAAGTAGCGCTCGCCGGTGTCGCACAACACGGTGGCGACGTGCGCTTCGGGCGGCAGCTCGGCGGCGATGGCGGCGGACACGTGCACATTGGCGCCGGCGCTCACCCCGACGAGGAGGCCTTCTTCGCGCGCGAGCCGCTCTTTCATCCGCCACGCGTCGGCGTCGCTGATGAGGACGATCTCGTCCACCTGGGTGCGGTCGAAGTTCTTCGGAATGAACCCAGCGTTGAGGCCTTGGATCTTCGAAGGGCCGGCTTGGCCGCCGCTGAGCACTGGGCTGGCCTCGGGTTCGACGGCGACGATGCGGATGTCGGGCCAGTGCGCTTTGAGCGCGCGGCCGACGCCGCTGATCGTGCCGCCGGTGCCGACCGATGCGACGAAGGTGTGAAGCGTCTCGCCCTCGAAGGCTTCGATGATCTCGCGCGCGGTGTGTTCGGCGTGGGCCTCGGGGTTCGAGGGGTTGTCGAACTGCTGCGGCATGAACGCGCCGCGCTCGCCTTTGATCTTCTCCGCCGCTTCGAGCGCACCTTCCATGATGCGCTTCGGATCGGTGAGCACGATCTCGGCGCCGTAGGCTTCGAGCAGAGCGCGCCGCTCGAGGCTCATGCTGGCCGGCATGGTGAGCACGAGCTTGTAGCCCTTGCGGGCGCAGACGAGCGCGAGGCCGATGCCGGTGTTGCCGCTGGTGGGTTCGACCACAGTCATGCCGGGCTTCAGGATGCCCTCGCGTTCGGCCCGCTCGATCATGGCGAGACAGATCCGATCCTTCACCGAACCGCCGGGGTTCAGGTGTTCGGCCTTCGCCCAGACCTGCGCGCCCGAGACCACACGGCGCAGCTGAATGAGCGGGGTCTGTCCGATGAGATCGAGCACGCTCTCGACCACGGGGGCGCGCTTTTGCGGGCCGGGATCGGGGAGGGTGTCCCTCGGCAAGCCAGGGTCGGTGTCTTCGGTGTCGGCGGAGAGGGTCATGGTCAGATGCTGTACACGTAGCGCCTCGGCGGGCGGCGTCGAACCCCTTCGGATTCGCCGCGTTCGCAGAGGTCGCGCAGGCTGAGTTCGTCGAGCACTTGGTCGATGCGTGACGCGAGTTCGGTCAACACCCCGTCGGTGATGGCGCGGCTCATCGCGTCTCCCCCAGCGGCTTCGTCGCCGGTCAGGCGGATCTCGCCTTCGAGCGCCCGAATGACATCGCCGATGTGGATCGTGTCCGGGTCTCGGGAGAGCGCGTACCCGCCGCGTGGGCCGCGCTTGCTGGTCACGAGCCCAGCGCGTTTCAAATCCTGGAAGATCTGCTCGAGGAAGCGGGGCGGGATGGCCTGACGCTCGGCGATGGTCCGCACCTGGGTGGGTTTGCCGTCGTTGTGAAACGCGATGTCGAACATGGCGCGCACGCCGTATCGACTCTTGTTGCTGAGCTTCATCCCTGGCCTGCGGGTTCTATGGGTTACCCCATCGGGATTGTCAAGATTGGAAATGGCCGGAATCGTCCGTGATCACGGGTGAGTCAGGCGTGATCACGGGTGAGTCAGGCGTGATCATGGGTGAGTCAGGCGTGATCATGGGTGAGTCAGGCGTGATCATGGGTGAGTCAGGCGTGATCATGGGTGAGTCAGGCGTGATCACGGGTGAGTCGGGCTCAGAAGTCCGAGGCCGAAGCCGAAGCCGATCCCGAGGCCGAAGCCGAGTCCGACGCCGAAGCCGACCCCGAAGCCGACCCCGAAGCCGACCCCGAAGCCGACCCCAAAGCCGACCCCGAAGCCGACCCCGAAGCCGACCCCGAAGCCGACCCCGAAGCCGACCCCGAAGCCGACCCCGAAGCCGACCCCGAAGCCGAAGCCGACCTCGAAGCCGACGCCGAAGCCGACGCCGAAGCCGAGACCGAAGCCGACCCCGAAGCCGAAACCCCGAAGCCGAGGCCGACGCCGAAGCCGAAGCCGACGCCCATCCCGAGGCTGACCGTGAAGCCGACTCCAAAGCGGGGGGCTGGGGTGGTGGCGGATTTCAAGTATACAGAGGGCCGCAATGATTCTTCGGGACCCGGTGCATGGACTGATCACGTTCGAGGGATCGGCGGAGCGGGTGGTGGCGGCGCTGCTCGAGACGCGGGAGGTGCAGCGGTTGCGGCACATCCGCCAGTTGGGGCTGACCTCGCTGGTGTTTCCGGGGGCGGAACATTCGCGGTTCGCGCATGCGCTCGGGGCGGCGCACGTGATGGTGCGGCTGCATGCGCGCATCGACGAGGTCCAGGACGCGTTGCCAGTCGATCTGCGACTCGACGACGAGGCGCGCATGGACTCACTGGCCGCCGCGTTGCTGCATGATCTCGGGCATGGACCGTTCTCGCATCTGTTCGAGGAGGTCAGTCCGGGCGCGCGGCATCACGAAGCGTGGACGCTCGACATCCTTCGGGATCCCGGCACCGAGGTGCACCGGGCGCTCGAGCGGCTGTCCGCGGGCATGGCGGAGCGGGTGACCTCGCTGCTGGGTGGCACGTATCGAATTCCGTACCTGGCGCGGGCGGTGAGCGGTGCGCTGGATGTGGATCGCGCGGACTACCTGCTGCGCGACAGCCACATGACCGGCGTGCGGTATGGGCTCTACGATCTCGATTGGTTGCTGCGGGCGCTGGCGTTCGGCGCGATCGACGTGGACGGCCACGAGGAGTGGGTGCTCGCGGTCGAGGGCCGCAAAGGCCTGCCGCCGATCGAGGGGTTCTTCCTCGCGCGGCACTTCATGTTCCAGCAGGTCTACCACCACAAAGCGACCCGAGCCGCCGAGGCGCTCATCCGCGGGCTCTTCGTACGGGTTGGCGAGCTGGTGCGGGACGGTGGGGTGCCCGAGGCGACGCCCCAAGCGCTCATCAGTGCGGCGCGGGGTGCGCCGGTCTCTCTCGGCGACTACCTCGAACTCGACGACGTGGCGCTGCTCCATTGCTTCGCCCGCTGGGAACAAAGCGACGACCCCGCGCTGGCGGAGCTCTCGTCCCGATTGCGCGCGCGCCGGTTGCCGAAGACGGTCCCGCTCCCCAGCGACCAGTCGCGGTGGCCGCTCATCCTCGAGCGGGCCACCGACGTCGTCGCGGGGGCGATGGATGCGGAAGGAAAGGGCGGTGCGTCGGCCGCGCTGCGGGTGGTGCTCGATTCGCCGAGCGACATTCCGTACGAGGAGAAACCCGGCGCCGACGGTCTCTTCGTGCTGATCCGGCACCAACCGATCTCTCCGCTCTCCGAACACTCGTTCCTGCTCGGCGAGTTGCGCGGCAAACGGATCCGCAACACACGACTCATCTTCCCAGCGCGATTTCGTACCCCGGTCTTGGATGCCATCCAGGATCTGTTGGAGCCCAGTTCATGAAGCCCGCATCCCTCGTCGCTGCCTCGCTCACGATCCTTGTGGTCGCCACGTCTGTCCACGCCCAGACCTACGAGACCCCGCGCTTGTCGGTCTCGTTGCGTCCCATCGCCGCGCCCGCCGGACACACCGAACCGGTGCGGCACGGCGACTGGCGGCGGGTGCTCGAGATCCGCTCCAACGAACGGCAGGAGGTGGTGCGCGACCGCCGCCTGCTGCGGCTCACGGTGCGACCCGAGGGCAGCCGTCAGCGCCTTCGATGCGTGCACCCAGACGCACCCCGGCGCGTCGATCCGAGCCGCGTGGAAGAGATGCCGAACGGCGCCACGCACCGCGAGTGGATCGATCTGCGGATGTACTGCACGGGTCGGGCCCTTCGCGCGCTCGAGTCGAAGTCCGCAACCGTTGAGGTGGAGTATGGGTTCCGCACCCGGAGCCGGACCCGCTACGTCGCGAAGCGCACCGACGAGCGTCGGCCCCCGAACAAGGTCGCCGGGACCTCGATGACGTGGACCGCCCCAGCGATCCCAGCAACCGCTGAAGGCACGGAAGCGCCGGCGTTGGCCGTAACGTTGAGCGGGCGGACCACCCGCGGCGGGCCCACCTTCAGCGTGCGGGCGCGCGGGGCAGGGCGGGCGTACATGCGCGACGACCTCTGGTCGTTCCTCGTCTCGGGTCCCTTGGGAGACGTGGTCTGCGCGATGCCACGCACCACCATCGTGCCCATCGTCGACTTCTTCCGGCGCCTGAATCGCGGCAGCCGCGCCTCGCTCTCGTCGAGTCTCTACTGTCCCGACGACACCTTCGCGGTGCCCGGCGTGTACGAGATCCGGCCCAAGTTGGAGTTCGTCTACGACGGAGACCAGTACGAGATCGAAGCGCTGACGGGGACCTTCATCGGTGACCCGGCCGTCTTCCGAGTGCGGGGCGCGGGCTACGTGGACCAGCGGATCGAGGATCTGTTCGAGACCGAGGACGCCGACGACACCGAGCCTCAATCGTGAGTGACCGTCTCGCCCGTGCATTGGCAGCTTCCGCACTTGCGGTCGCGCTCATCGCCGCGATCCTCGCCGGTTACGCCGTCACGCTCGGCAACCAGTACCTCGAAGACGTCCGGGTGCTCGGCGAGGCGATGCGGCGGCAACAGCCGGAGCCGATGAACTCGCTTGGGCCGCCGCCGCAGCTCGCGGAGTAGCAGCCGACGCGCGAGCGAAGTGGTGTCATCGGCGGATTGGGCCGGAATGTGTTGCGGACTGCGCACGTAGGACACACCGTGACAGCCGTGCGCGCCAAATTTTGGGTTCTCCTGGTCTGCCTCAGCATGTCGATGGCGTGCGGTGGCCACCAGGTCGATGTTCACCTCGACAACGGTGCCGGCCTGGGCGTCGGATCTCCCGTAGAGATCAACGGATTGCGGGTCGGTGAGGTCTCCGCGGTCGCGATCGATCCGGCCGGCGGTGTGGCCGTTCAAGCGAAACTCGACCAGGAACTCGTCCTTCACGACGACGCCTGCGCGATCGGTGGCGGATCGCCGCCCACGCTCTACGTGAGCGCCGGCACCGGCACCCAGCCGCTCGTGGGGCCCGTTCCGGCGTGCGAAGTGGGCGAACAGCTCCGTGCCGCCATGGGCGAAGCCGCCGCCGCGCTGGGCGACCTCGTCCAGGGCCTCGGCTCCGCCTTTACAGGCGGCTCCAGCGCCATGACGGGCACGCCGACCAACCCAGCGGGTGACTCCAACCAGGTCCGCGAAGCCGGCCGCGCGCTGGGTGAAGCGACCCGGAACTTCGGAGAAGGGTTCCTCGAAGGCGCGGTGAACCCGAACGGTCAGCCCCAACAGCCAGGCGCGACACCGCCCCAGAACCCGAACACCATGCCGCCACCGCCAGGCTTCGGCCCGTAGCAGGTCGCTGAAAAGCGACCTGCTCCCTTGCCGTTGCCCTTGCCCGTGCCCTTGCCCGTGCCCTTGCCCGCGTCGTGGACGCCGTGTGTTTCGCGACGGCGAGGCCGCGAATCGGAGCCCGATGCCCCGAGCGGACGAAGCCGCCGGGCATCGGTGCTACGCGGCGCAGCCGCGCGACGCGTAGGAGGTTGTATGCGGCGTCGGCCAGGTAGGCGGCGAACAGTGTCTTGCGTCTGTAGGTTGTCGCGATGCTCGTCGCGCTGATCAAGCGATCTGACCGCTGATCCGCGGGCAAGGGCAAAGGCAAGGGCAGGGGCAAGGGGCAGGCTGCGAGAACGCCCTGCGGGCGTTCTTCAGCAGCTGCTACTCTTGACGTCTGCTGGGTCAGACGTCTGCCGCGTCAACCGACCAGATCGCCAAACCAGAAACGGATGCGTTCCTCGTTCACGCCGCGGCGTAGGATCCGAACGCGGACCGCCAGTCCAACCGGCGACTCGTCAGGCTGGCGGCAAACGCCGATGCGACGACGACCGGGTCTAGGTCCGCGGCTGCATCTACCGCGATCCCGACGAGTTCGTCGTGACTTGGCATCAGAGGGTCGTACCACGAACAAACTTCGGCCCAAACCACGAACCCAACTTCGCATAATGTAGATTATGTAAACTCATGGCCAGAAAAGACATCCAGCCCCTGACCACTGGTGCCGATGCCGCGCCATTCCGTGCAGCGGAGCCTAGGAAGCCCGCCGGGCTCGCATCCGAGTCCGCGCAGCGGAGTTGCCTAGAGGTGGAACGCCATGAGCGTGCCGCCGTTGGACAGGATCCAACCGAGCTCGCCTGCCACGGCCGGTGCCGCTGCGAAGCCGTGGCCGCTGTCGATCCGGCTCAGTTCTCGGCCCGAGCGCAGGTCGAGCGCCAGCAAGGAGCCGGTGCTCTCCGCGACCAGGACGGTGCCGTTGCCGGTGATGACCGGTTGTCCAGGCGCGCCGCGGGTCAGTGGCCGGCCCCAGAGCCGCTCCCGCGTGTTGCGATCCAGCGTGATCACACCTTCGTCGGCGCTCGCCAGGACCAAGAACCGCCCTGCCGTGGTCAACCCGTTGACGCCCTTGATCGGCTCGCGCCAGAGCACGGTGCCGTTGCTGCGGTCGAGCGCGTAGACGCCCGCCGCGAACGACGCGCAGTACACGATGTCATCCACCACGACCGGCGTGGCGTCGGCGTCGTAGAAGGTGTGCGCGTCGTTGTTCTCTTCGATGTCCAGCTGGGTCGGCCGCTCCCAGACGACGCCGCCATCGGCGACCCGCAAGGCCGCGACCATGCCGTCGGTGAACCCGGCGTAGAGCACGCCTTCGTGCAGGGTCAGACCACTGTGGCCGACGATCGCCAGTTCCACATCCACGTCGCGGCGGTGGGTCCAGAGGATCTCGCCGTCTTCCCGTGCGAACGCGACGACTTCGTCGCTCTCGGTGATCGCGAAGACCGCGTCTTCGGTCAGCACGGGCGACTGGCGCACTGGACCCGGGGCGGACTCTTTCCAGCGCACTTCGCCGGTTCGAGAACGAAGTGCGTGCACGACGCCGTCTTCTGACGCCAAGTAGATGTCGCCCCACTGCGGGTCGATGGCCGGAGCCGCCTCGATGCCGGAGCGCGGGTTGTAGTGGAACTTGCGCTGCCCACCCGAGTCGAACGCGTAGAAGTCGCCGCCCGAAGACCCGACGTAGATCCGGTCTCGGCGGGGATCCAGCGCGGCCGCGGCGTGTTCCACCGGCTGATACGAGCTGTCGAGTTCTTCCGTCAGCTGTTCGGTCCAGCGGATGCGAAGCCCCGAAGTGCCCGCGAGCGTGCTGTTGTTCGTGTCGCCGAACCACCCGTAGGTGTTGGGCCCGTGGACCGAACACCCGCCGAGGGAGATCGTACCGAAGAGCAGCGTGCCCAGCAGCGCGACACTGCGGGAAGTCCGCACTGCGGACACTGCGGACCCAGCCCGCACTACTGCGGTGCCTGCTGCTGCTGCTGCTGCTGCATCTGCTCGATGAGCCGGCGCATCTGCTCCGGGTCCATCGCGTCGGGCGTCCGCTGCACGAGACTCGAGTCGATGGCCATCAGCCGGAGTTCGGCCTGGTCTTGCACGTACGGCATCTCGGGCGCGTCTTCTTCACGAAGCGCAGCGAGCACGGCCTGGAGCTTCTCCTTCGCCGGCACCTCTTCGTCCTGAGCAATGTGCATTCGGGCGATGTGGTAGTCCGCGAGGATCTCGGTCTCGGTGTCTTCGGCGGCCTCGCGCAGCTCCTCGAACCGAGCGATCGCCTCGCCCCACGCCTCTTCGGACTCGTGGGTGAACGCGATGCCCTCGAGTGCCCGAGCATGCACGCGCACGTCGGCGCTGCCGGTCAGAGCCGCCTGGAACGCCGTGCGGGCGTCGGCGAACTCGCCCTGTTGGTAGAGCGCCCTCCCCCGTTCGAGCTGGGCGTAGATGGCTGCGCCGGAGCCGCTGTGGTCGCGTAGAAGCGCGTCCAGAGGTTCCAGGGTCGCGGCTGCCCGCGCGGCGATGGTCGGGTAGACCTCGTCGTCCTCTTCGACGCCCTCGGGGCGGTCTTCGCCTTCGAGTACGATCGGTGCTTCCAGCGTCTCGGTGGCCCGCCAGAGCAGCCCAGCGGCGTCGGCGTCCTGGCTCTTGGCGTAATGGGTCCAGCCCATGAAGATGCCACCACCGACGACCACCGCGAGCACCAGGCCCATCAGCTGACCGCGGTGATCTTCGAGCCAGCTGCCCGCGGCTTCGGCCCGCTGGGTGGCCTTGTCCTCGAGCTGTTCCGCGTCGCGTCCACGGAGCGCGGCCTTCTTGGCGGCCTTCGCGGCCTTGGCCGCGGCGAGACGTTGTCCGGCAGTGACCTTCGGCTTGCGCTTCTTGCGGCCGGTCTTGCGACGCGTCTTCTTGGCCGGAGCGGTCTCCGCATCCTCGTCGGAGTCCTCGTCGTCCGAGTCTTCGTCGTCCGAGTCTTCGTCGTCCGAGTCTTCGTCGTCCGAGTCCTCGTCGTCCGAGCCCTCGTCGTCCGAGCCTTCGTCGTCCGAGTCCTCGTCGTCCGAGTCTTCGTCGTCCGAGTCTTCGTCGTCCGAGCCTTCGTCGTCCGAGTCTTCGTCGTCCGAGCCTTCGTCGTCCGAGTCTTCGTCGTCCGCGTCGTTCTCTTCGAACTCGTCCTCTTCGGACTCGTCTCGTTCGTCTTCTTCGCGGGTGTCTTCGTCGCTCGGCACGTACTTATCTCCTGGCCTCCCCGGATCGGCCGGAGAAGGCGGTCGAGCGGGCGATGTTGCATGGGCGTACCGGCGAGTCAACGCACGCCAACCCGACTTCTTCCAAGCTTTTGAAGGGCCTGACCACCCGCGACGCTCCGTACCCTCCCCCGAATGAGGTACACTGGCCCAAAGACCTTAGGAGCGAGGAGGTGGGGCCTCGTCGTGAGCCATCCATGACTCGACTGACCAAACTTCTACTCCTGACGGCCCTCGTGGCTTGCTCGGGGGACGATCCTTCGCTTCTGGTGGATCTTCGAACCGATCTCGTGCCTGGGATCGAATTCGATTCGGTGACCGTGGAACTGTTGGGCGACGACTTCGATGTCTCCCAGACCCACGCCGTCTCCCCCGCCAGCGACTACCTCCGTGGGGTCCGGGTGGCCGCGTTCGAGAACCTCACCTCCAGCCGCCGAACCGCCCGAGCGCGCTTGTTCGATCGCGATGGACGCCGCATCGGCGAACGAGAGGTGACCATCGAGATCAACGGCGACACCGTCGTGACGATCGTCTTCACCCGGAGTTGTCTCGCCGTGACCTGTCCTGGCGCCGGCGACGCCAGCCGCACCGCGTGTCACAACGGCATGTGCGTCGAGCCCGAATGCAGCCCGGAGAACCCGGATGCGTGCGGCGAGACCAACTGCACCGACGCCACCGACTGCCCTGCCCCCACGGCCGACTGTGCCGAAGCCGTCTGCCTGGCCGGCGCGTGTCTGGTGGAAGAGGTCGCCGGCAGCTGCGATTCAACCGATTTCTGCCAGCCCGAGACCGGCTGCACGACGCGACCGACCGGCACGGATGGCGGCATGCCGGATGGAAGCATGGGCGATGCGGGTGGATGCGTGGACGAGCTTCCGTGCGACACCGGCAACGCGTGCGAGACCGGGGTCACCGACTGCAGCTCCGGCAGCGAAGTGTGTGTCGCCACCGGCGTGGTCGACGCGGACACGGTCTGTCGCGCATCGGTCTCCGAGTGCGACGTGGAAGAAGTCTGCGACGGCACCTCCATCGCCTGTCCCGAAGATGGGTTCGTGCCGACCGGCACCGAGTGCGCCTCGGGCTTCTGCATCGACGCGGTGTGTGGGGAATGCGAACCGGGCGTCGCCTGCGAGACCGGCAACGTCTGCGAGCTCGGCGAGGTCTCGTGCGACGGGGGCGTGCCGACCTGCGTGGCCTCGGGGTTCGTGGACCCAGGCACGACCTGTCGGCCCTCCGCCGGCGCGTGCGACATCGAAGAAGCCTGCACTGGCGACTCGCCGGTTTGTCCAGCCGATGGAGTCGAGTCTGCGGGGACGACCTGCCGCGGCGCTGCAGGCGCCTGCGACCAAGTCGAGACCTGCGACGGAACGACCGCCGCTTGCCCAGCCGACGCGTTCGTTGCGGCCAGCACCGAATGCCGCGCGTCCCGCGGCGCGTGCGACGTGGCCGAGACCTGTTCTGGCGCTGGCGCCATGTGTCCCTCCGATAGCCGCATGAGCGGCGGCACCACCTGCCGTGCGGCGGCGGGTGAGTGCGACACCGCCGAGATGTGCGACGGCTCGAGCGACCTGTGTCCCGACGACGCGTTCACCACCGCGGGCGTGACCTGCTCGGGCGGGCGGGTCTGCGATGGCGGAGGCATGTGCTTGGACCTTGGATGCGGTGATCCCTGCGAGACCGGCAACCTCTGTGAGATCGGGATCATCGACTGCTCAGGCGGTGCCCCGGTCTGCGTGCGCGATCGATTCCGCGACCCTGGGTTCACCTGCCGCGCCAGCGCTGGCGTGTGCGACGAAGCCGAGACCTGCAGCGGTTCGGGTCCGAACTGTCCGGCCGATGGGTTCGCCAGCGGCAACACCTGCCGGGCCAGTGCGGGTGGATGCGACGTCGCCGAGACCTGCGACGGAACCGGACCGAGCTGTCCGGCCGATCAAGTGCGCGCCAGCGGCTTCGAGTGTCGCGCGTCGGGCGGTGTCTGCGACGTGGCGGAGACGTGCAACGGCGCGTCGACCGCCTGCCCGGCGAACGGCTTCGAGCCGCCCGCCAACGTCTGCCGCTCGGCGACCGGACCCTGCGACATTCAAGAGACCTGCACCGGTTCGAGTGCGACCTGCCCTGGCGACGCGTTCCGCTCCGGCAGCACCGTCTGCCGCGGCTCGGCGGGGGCGTGCGACGCGGAAGAAACCTGCACGGGCTCGACCGCGGCATGTCCTGGCGATTCGTTCGCCTCGGGCAGCACCATCTGTCGTCCATCCGCCGGACCGTGCGATGTGCAAGAGACCTGCACCGGGAGCAGCGCGAGCTGTCCGGGGGACTCCTTCGTGTCGGGATCGACCGTCTGCCGCAGCGCATCGGGCGTCTGCGACGTCGCGGAGACGTGCACTGGCAGCAGCGCTGCGTGTCCGTCGAACTCGTTCGCATCGGGCTCCACCGTGTGCCGCGCCTCGGCGGGCACCTGCGACGTGGCAGAGACCTGTACCGGCAGCAGCGGGAGCTGTCCGGGCAACTCCTTCGCCTCCGGCTCCACCGTCTGCCGTTCCTCCGCCGGTGTGTGCGACGTGGCGGAGACCTGTACCGGCAGCAGCGCCAGCTGCCCGGGCAACTCGTTTGCGTCTGGATCGACGGTCTGCCGCAGCACCGCGGGCGTGTGCGACGTGGCGGAGACTTGCACCGGAAGCAGCGCGAGCTGCCCCGGCGACTCGTTCGCCTCCAGCGGACAATGCCGCGCGGCAAGCGGGGTGTGCGACGTGGCCGAGAGCTGCAATGGCAGCGGCCCGAACTGTCCCGCGGACGGTGTGGCGAGCGGGAGCACCGTGTGCCGCTCCGCGGCCGGGACCTGCGACGTGGCAGAGACCTGCACCGGCTCGAGCAAGACGTGTCCCTCGGACCAATACCAGTCCAGCGGCCACGTCTGTCGCGCCGACGCCGGCTCGTGCGATGTGGCCGAGACCTGCAGCGGCTCCTCGCCCTCGTGTCCTTCGAACAGCTACGAACCGGCGGGCACCATCTGCAACATGTTCCTCGTCTGCAACGTCACCCGCTGCAACAGCACCGGTTCCTGCAACCAGCCGGGGGACACCTGTACCGGCACCGATCACTGCTGCGAATTCGGTTGCCGGCCCATGGGCACCTTCTGCGACTGACGCGACTGCAATCGACTTTCTCGGCAGGCAGCACGGAGGCTCTGGCCCGGCAGGAGCGAAAGCGGACGAGCAGATCCGGAGCCGTGTTCGGAAGCCGAAGCGGTCCGGCCCCGCTGACAGCCCGCGAGAGACGAGCAATACTGCCCACATGACGCTGCGTATGGTGGGGCTTGGTTCGTTGTTGGTGGTGCTCGCGCTGGGATGCGGAGGCGACGACGATGCCTCCGTGGACGCTGGGGGCGGGGATGACGCCGCACGCGTCGACACCGGTGCCGCGGAAGACACCGGCACAGCGGAAGACACCGGCACAGCGGAAGACACCGGCACCGCGGAAGACACCGGCACCGCGGAAGACACCGGCACCGTGGAAGACACCGGCACCGCGGAAGACACCGGTGTCGACTCGGGCGAAGACACGGGCATCGACTGTTCGGTGATCGGATGCGGCGCCCCACCCCGCTGCGGCGAGCCCTGCGACGCGCCGTGCGGCTGTTGTCCCTGCGAAGGGTTCGGCGGTTCGTGTTCGGGTTCGTCCGCGACCAACTGTTCCGCCGACGGATCCTGTTTCACCGTCGCCCCGTGCGGCGACCGCGATTGTTTCGTGGAGGACGGCGTCGCCATGTGCAGCGGCCCGCCGGCCGAGACCTGCGAAGACATCGAAGCGGCGTACACGGCGGCTACGACCGGGGACGCCATGCGCTGCGAGGCGGAGTGCCACATCCTGAGCGGCCACTGCGGCGTCGGGCTCGGCGGCTGCTACTACGGCGTGAACACTGGCGTCTCTCAGTCGGAACTCGACGGCATCGCGGAGCGCTGGGTGCGCCTGGGGTGCGGCGGCGCGGTCTGCGCATGCCCGCCGCCCCCCGAGTCGGTCCGCTGCGACGCTGGCGGCTGCCTCCTCCGCGCAGACTGAGTCTAGCGTCGCCCTCGGATTCGGAATCGGCATTCGGCGTCGGCTTCGGAATCGGCTTCTGCTTCGGCGTCTGCTTCGGCGTCTGCTTCGGCGTCGGCTTCGGCGTCTGCTTCGGCTTCGGCGTCTGCTTCGGCTTCGGCGTCGGCTTCAGTGTCGGCTTCGGCTTGAATCGACTTCGGCGGCTCCGGATTCGCCGTCGGGAATCGGATTCGCCGTCGGAATGCCGCCGCGGCTGAGTTCCGCCCGCTTCAGATCAGCAGCGTGTCGCAGCCGAACTGAACCAGGATCGCCGCTTCGCCGGCGGCTTCGAGCGCGGCCTGGGCTTCCTCGCACCCCGTCGGGCACAGGATGACCTGGGTCGGCGCCGCGTCGTTGTCGTAGCGCCAGCCGTTCGGCACGTCGTCGCAGGTCAACCCCGAGCCGACCTTGAAGAACGGGCGCGCGCTGCCGTCCGAATCCAGCAGCACGTTCACCTTCGTCGCGTCGAAACTCATGCCGTCCGGCGGCGCGGGAATGTCGATGGTGCAGGAGAGCCTCGAGGTGGACTCCACGGTGCTCGCGACCTCGCCGAAGAACGCATCCCAGGCCGCAGACTCCGCCTGTTGGCAGATCTGCGCCCGCACCCCACCGGTGCGCTCGACCAGCGTGGTGTAGGTCCAGCCAGGGTTGGGCGGCTCCCGGCCGCCGGGGAACGTGCACACGACTTCGGGATCGACCTCCGAGCCCCACCCGTAGATCGCGTTGAACGTGTAGCCCTCGAAGAGGCCGCCGTAGCTCGCGTCGAGGATGCCTGGCCCGAGCGAGGTCATGTTGAACGGGTTGCCGCCGCCCGGAAAGTTCTCGAGCGCCAGCTCCGTGACGAGGGGATCTCCGTCGCGGCAGAGGCGCGTGCCCGAACAGCCGGGAGACCCGGCCGGGATGTCGCCGCACGGACGCTCGCAGGTCCGGCCGTTGTCGTCCGTGACGAACACGATGGTCTTGGTCGAGTCGTCCCGCAGGTGCATGCGCCAGGGCCCGCCCCCACGTTCGTCGCCGGCGCTGAACCCTTCCGACTGAGCCAGCGAACCGATGAACTGTTCGATCGGCTGGGTCGACTTCACGTCGATCGAGATGTGAAAGAACCGGTCCCCGTCGCCACACTCCTCGTCGCCCGAGAGCGGGGACGGAATGCAGACCGGCAACCGCGAGGTCGCGGTGCGCCCCTGCAGTGAGAGCATGATGACTCGGTAGTCGAGGCCGCTGTCCGCGATGCGGGTCGCGAACGCGTTCAGCCCGCTCTGCACGTTCTCGATGGCCGGCGCCATGCTGGTCGAGTTGTCGACCATCCAGATGATGTCCACCGGCGCGCGCCCCACTTCGGCGGCAGAGGTCGCGGTCGCGCACGCCGCGTCCCCGAAGAACGGGACGTCGGGGAGGATCACATCCCGGGTGCCGCGCGCATCCTCGAGGGTCGCGTCGAGCCCCCCGTCGCGGTCGGGTCGGTCGTCGTCCCCGCCGCAGCCGAGCTGTGTGGTGAGGAGCAGGGACAAGCACACGCACAGTCGAAGAGGCACCCGTACAATTTAGCACGAGAGCCCTGCCACCGACCATGTCGAGCAGCACCATCGGCAACGGCAACGGCGTTCGGCCTCGGCCTCGGCGCTTCGGCAACGGCTTCGGCTTCGGCCTCAGCTTCGGCGTCGGCATCAGCATCGGCATCGGCATCAGCATCGGCTTCGGCATCGGCATCGGCTTCGGCATCGGCATCGGCTTCGGCTTCGGCTTCGGCTTCGGCTTCGGCGTCGGCGTCGGCTTCGGGAAGATGTCAGTCCGGCTGGGGCATGCCCTCCCGCGCCGTCCACCCACGTGTGCCCGTCCGGCCCGCCCGGCGAATCGTCGGCGTGCCTTCCACGTCCGGTCCCTGAGTGGTCACGAGGTACGAGTCCGCCGTGTACTCGCCGTGGGTGTCGCCGCTCGGAGGCTCGTAGCCTGCCGCCGCTGCCGGTCCGGTCCCGACCCGCCAGATCTGCGTGGTCGGCGGGTAGCTCGACTCACTCCGTTGCCGCCGCGACTGCCGCGTTCGGACATCGGTGAGAAGTCGAAAGGTGGTGAGGCTGAACCCAGGAACGCCACGTTGGCTCAGCACCCGCACGCCGCTCGGAAGCCGGCTGTCGTTCTGTTCGCGCTCGTCGAACGGCGCGACCTCGTCGATGCGGCGGATGAACGCCACCCGTTCGGTCCGTTCCGCCCCGCGCAGCTCACCCCGAACCCAGCCGCCCTGCACGACAAGCCGGACGAGGATCGGGAAGTCGCGGTTGTTGCGGAACCGGAAGGTCAGGTTCGGGTACGACACCGCCGCGTCGAGGCCGAGCTTGATGTACGAGCTCGGCCGGCTGTGCGGGCTGCGCTCGACGATCTCGAGGCCCGCGAAGTAGGCCGCCGCATGCAGCGTGCCGGCGATCTGACACGCGCCGCCACCGACTCCATCCACCAGCTCGCCGCCTGCGATGACCGGCGCCGGTTTGAACCCGTTGGCCAAGCTGCGTTCGCCGACCACGTCGTTGAAGTCGAACTCTTCGCCCGGCAGGAGCACGAGCCCATCGATCTTCGCGGCCGCGACCCGGAGGTTGTGGGTCCGCTCCGCCGCTTCGCCGCTCCCGTTGTACGGCGTCTCGAAGGTGCCGAGCACCGTGCGCACATCCGCGGCGTGCAGCTGGGCCGCGGTCCGCCGCGCTTCGGTGGTGCGCACCACGATCTCCACCCGGTCGGTGCCGTCGCGAAGCGCCGCGTCCAGACGGTCCAGCGTGGCCCACACATCCACCGCGACCCCAGCGAGCTCCGCAACGACTTCGCCGGTCTCCGGATCGAGCGTCGCATCGTGCGCGGCTCGATCGCGCCGCGCCTTGAGTTCGGTCAGCCACCCCCGGGGCGCCTCGGGATCCAGCAGCACCGGCAGACGCAGATCGATCGGCAGGCTCGACGCTTCTCTCAGCCGCGAGTCCGGGTCGCGCGCCTCTCGAATCCACCGCTCGAGCAATTCGAGATCGACCTTGCCGCCAAGCGAAGCACGCGTCCGCGTCTGCGTCGCGCCGATGCCCCCGATCGTGATCGTCTCTTGGAGGTACGTCTCCGCCAACCGCTGCGCCGCCTGGCCCGGAGACTCCGACGCCGGCACCGCCACCCCAGCGACCCGCACCACGGCATCGTCGGCCCGGGCCGAGAACCCGGCCGGCACCATCAAGAGCGCCACGAGCAAGACCAGTCGTCGCATGCGCCCGATGCTCCAGAGACGGGCTTCAGTGGTCAACTTTTCCACGGCATCGGCATCGGCGTCGGCATCGGCATCGGCTTCGGCTTCGGCTTCGGCATGGGCATCGGCATCGGCATCGGCGTCGGCATCGGCTTCGGCATCGGCATCGGCTTCGGCATCGGCATCGGCTTCGGCATCGGCTTCGGCTTCGGCGTCGGCATCGGCTTCGGCATCGGCATCGGCATCGGCTTCGGCTTCGGCTTCGGCGTCGGCATCGGCTTCGGCATCGGCGTCGGCATCGGGTTCAGCGACAGAACCAGCGTCAGCGACAGAACCAGCGTCAGCGACAGAACCAGCGTCAGCGACAGAACCAGCGTCAGCGACAGAACCAGCGTCAGCGTCAGAAGCAGCGTCAGCGACAGAACCAGCGTCGGCGACAGAACCAGCGCCAAACCAGCGACAGAACCAGCGTCAGCGACAGAAACAACGGCAGCGACAGAAACTGCGACAGAGACAACGGCAGCGACAAGAACTGCGTCGCCAACAACCCCAGCCCGCGCGCCTTGCTATGCTCGCGCTCGTGGCTCGAATCGTCGTCGGGGTGGGTGGTGGCATCGCCGCGTTCAAAGCCGTGCTCCTCGTCCGCGAGTTGCAGCGCCGCGGCCACGAAGTCCGCGTCGTCATGACCCGCGCCGGCGCCCGCTTCGTCGGCCCGGTCACGTTCACCGGCATCACTGGCCGGCCCGCCGTCACCGATCTCTGGGACCCGAGTTACGCGGGCGAAGTCCACGTCGAGCTCGGCGTCTGGGCCGACGCGATGGTCGTCGCGCCCGCCACGATGAACCTGCTCGCCCGCAGCGCGCACGGCTTCGCCGACGACGCGGTGCTCGCCACCCTCTCCTGCGTCGCCTGCCCGGTGCTGTTCGCTCCGGCGATGCACCACCGCATGTGGTCGCGCCCAGCGACGCGCCGCAACGTCGAACGGCTCCGAGGGGACGGCGCGGCGTTCGTCGGCCCCGTGTGCGGCCCACTCGCGAGCGGCGAGGTGGGCGACGGACGCCTCGCCGAACCGGAGGACATCGCGGACGCCCTCGAGCGGGTGCTCGCGGATTCCGAGACGGCCGACGCGAAACCGGCGTCGGATCTGAGCGGCCTCACCGTCGTCGTCAGCGCCGGTCCCACCCACGAGGATCTCGATCCGGTGCGGTACCTCGGCAACCGCTCGACCGGCCGTATGGGCTACGCGCTCGCCGAAGCCGCGCGTGCCCGCGGAGCGTCGGTGGTGCTGGTCTCCGGCCCCACCACCCTTCCGGACCCCCACCCCGCGATTCGCCGCGTCCCCGTCCGCTCCGCGCTTGAGATGAAAGCCGCACTCGAAGGCAGCCTGGAAGCCGGCGCCGATGTCGTGATCATGGCGGCCGCCGTCGCGGACTTCCGCCCGAAGGATGTGGCGGCGGAGAAGATCAAGAAGTCAAAGGACGCGCAGGAAGGCCGCGTGCTCGAGCTCGTGCGCAACCCGGACATTCTCGCAGAGCTCGGCGCCGCGAGAACCGGCAGTCGACCCCTGTTGGTCGGCTTCGCGCTCGAGACGTCCGACGTCGTCGTCCGCGCCCGAGGCAAACTCGAGCGCAAGAAGGTCGACTTGATCGTCGGCAACCTCGCGCGCGACGGGTTCGGCAAAGACGACAACCTGGTCACCCTGGTCGACGCCCACAGCGCCACCGAACTCCCCCGAGGCACCAAACGCGAACTCGCCGACGCCATCCTCGACCGAGTCGCCGCGCTGATCGCACGCTGACAGGTCCGTGCCCATCCCCGATGGGTGGCCGCGGAGGTCGACCCCGAAGCCGATTCCGACGCCGATTCCGACGCCGATTCCGACGCCGATTCCGACGCCGATTCCGACGCCGATTCCGAAGCCGATTCCGACGCCGATTCCGACGCCGATTCCGACGCCGATTCCGACGCCGATTCCGACGCCGATTCCGACGCCGATTCCGACGCCGATTCCGACGGCGATTCCGAAGCAGCAGACTCCGACGCCGAATCCCGAAGCCGATCCCGATTGCGGTCCCCATGACTCTGTGTTTGGGCCGGGTTTGGCGGGTTGGCTTGACGTGGGGTGGGCAGCGTGAAGAATCGGCGCACGTGCAGAGCGGACGACCCACCGTCATGAACCTCATCGGCGCCGTGCTCGACGGGCGCTACCGGATCCTCGAACTCATCGGCGAGGGGGCCATGGGGGCGGTGTATCGGGCGGAGCAGCCGAACGGGCCACAGCTCGCGATCAAGGTGCTGCACGAAGAGCTTGGCGACCAGGCCGAGCTGCGCGAACGCTTCGAACGCGAAGCCCGCGCCCTCTTTGCCCTCGAGCACCCGAACGTGCTCGCGGTCCACGACTTCGGCATCGTCAACGGCATGCCCTACCTCGCGATGGAGCTGCTGAGCGGCAGCCCGCTCGACGCGATGGTCGAGGACGGACCACTCGCACCGCCCATCGCCTACGACCTGTGCCGTCAAGTGCTCACCGGTCTCGCGTTCGCGCACTCCAAATCCGTGCTGCACCGCGATCTCAAGACCGAGAACGTCTTCGTCTCGACCGCGGCCGACGGAACCATGACCGCGAAGCTGCTCGACTTCGGCCTCGTGAAGTTCGTGGATGACGACCGCTGGGGCGAGTCCAAGAACCTCACGGTGCAAGGCTCGGTGATGGGCACCCCGGCGTACATGGCGCCCGAACAATGCGCTGGTGCACCCGTCGACACACGCGGCGATGTCTACTCGGCCGGCGTGATCCTCTTCGAGGTGTTCACCGGGCTGTGGCCGTTCATGGAAGAAGACCGCATCTCGATGTTCCAAGCGCACTTCGGCAAGCCGGTGCCGAGCGTGAACGACGTGCTCGAGGGCGGCGTGCGGTTGCCTGCCGAACTCGACGCGGTGATCGTGAAGGCCATGGCGAAGAAGGCGACCGACCGGTACCAAGACGCCGGAGAGATGTTGCGCGCGCTCGAAGCGATCCCCGGGCTCGGCACCGCGGCAGCGGCTCCAGCACACGCACCGGTCGCGCCATTGGGGCAAGCCCCGGTCGCGCACGCACCGGTCGCGCCCATCGCATCGGCGCAGCAACCGATCGCGCCTGCCCAGGGCTCGAACGACAAGACACTCTTCTACGTGATGATCGCCGTGCTCAGCATCGCGGCGATCGCCCTTGTGGCCGTGCTCGGCCTCGTGCTCTCGGGCTGAATGCGCAGCTGGCGCGACGCTCCGTTCGCCGCCGCGCTCCTCGCCGGACGGACCGCCGAAGCGCGCGTACTCTACGACGCGCAGCAGGTGATCCACGTCGACGGGGGGGTCGGGTTCGAAGGGGTGTTGCGGCCCGAGGCCGAACGCCCCATCGCGCACGCGGAGCTGCTCGGACGGATTCAGAGCTGGGAGATGCTCGACCGACTCTACGAACCGGTCGAACCTGAGCGCGCTGCCTCGGTCCGCGACCAAGCGGTGCGCGCCTTCTTGGACGCGACCGCGCTCGCGCTCGACTGGGCGGTTGATCACGTCTTCACCACGCCGGACGGGTGGCTGATCGGGGTGGCGCCCCGTGCATGGGAACGCTTGGGACGCGCGTGGGCCGGCCACCACGGATTCGTCACGCCGGCCCGGTGGCGCGATGGACTCGACCCGGCGCTTCTCGAACATCAACACGCCGCGCGGAGGCTGCTCGAGGAGCGCTCCACTTGAACCTGGCGCGAGACGCGCTACCTGGCGCGCCATGCGCATGGAGATCCACCCCACCCATCCCGAGCCACGCAAGATCGGCAAGGCGGTCGAGATCCTCCGGCGCGGCGGCGTGATCTGCTACCCGACCGACACCGTCTACGCGATCGGCTGCGACGCCATGCAGAAGAAGGCGCTCGATCGGGTCTACCAGATCAAGCAGATGAAGAAGGACCATCCGGTCGCGTTCGTCTGTCCGGATCTCGGAGACATCGCGCGCTACGCCATTGTGGACGACCGCGCCTACCGCATCATGCGCCGGCTGCTGCCCGGGCCCTACACGTTCATCCTGCAGGCGACGCGCGAGGTCCCGCGCATCTTGATGATGAAACGCAAGACGGTGGGCATCCGCGTGCCGCACCACGAAGTCGCGCTGGCGCTCGTGCGGGAGCTCGGCAACCCCATCGTCTCCACCTCGGCGACCTGGGACGGCGAGCAGCTCAACGACCCGGACGACCTCGCGGTTCGCTTCAAACAAGCCGACCTGCTGATCGACTCGGGCTGGGGCGCGCTCGACCCGTCGACCGTCATCGATCTCTCGACCCCCGACCCGACCATCGTCCGCGAAGGCGCCGGCCCCATCGACAGCTTGTTCTGATTTCCGAGATCGGCACGAGACGCGTGCGGTTCGCGTGCTAAGCGCCTGACCTAGTGGAAGTCACGCTGATCAATCTCTCGGTCTTCTCCCTCCCGTCCAAACAGCGCGTCGGATGCATCGCCTACGACGGCACCGCCGACATGCAGATGTGGCCGGGGCCCGGACCGGACAGCGAACTGCGCGAGCACTACGGCGACACGCTGCAGCGCGCGCTCGACAACGAACTGCGCCAAGTCGAGGGCCGCAAGCTCGAGATCCCGTCGGTGATCCGCGTGCATCCCGGCCGCCTGCACTGCAACTTCCTCGCGTGGATCGCGAGCCGCGAACCCGAACCCGGCACCGCGCGATCGGACGCCCCCACCGCGGCGATCATTCGCGAGGGCGTGCTGCAGGTGCTGCGCTTCGCCGCCGAACGCAACGTGGAGCGCGTCGCGTTCCCCGCGCTCGGTGGGGGTCCGAACGAACTCGACCGCGCCGAACGACTCGTGCTCATCGTGAAGGCCGCGCACGAGTACCACGAAGAGTGTTTCGCCTCAGGGCGTGCGCCGGTCGTGGAAGAGGTGCTCGTCTGCGAAGCGCTGCTGAGTCACTTTCGCAAAGCGCAGTATTCGGTGCGCGGCTTGGCGAAGTCCGCCGAGCGCATCGCGCCGCCAAGAGAGGCCGCGCCCACCAAACGACGCCGCACCGCGGGTTCGAGTTCGAAGTCGAGCAGCGCGAAGTCCAGTTCGAAGTCGAAGAGCTCCAAAGGCACCACCCGCGCCGCGGAGCGCCTGACCGCGGACGAAGTCGCCGCCGCGCGTGGCAGCGCCGAGCGCTACAGCATGCGGGCGACCTACGAAGCCGGACAGTACTTCGTCCACCCGAAGTTCGGGGTCGGCAAGGTGCTGCAGGTGGTCGCGCCCGGGCAGATGCTGTGCGGTTTCGAAGACGGCAGCGAAAAGAAGCTCGTCTTCGGCCGACCCTAGAGTTGCTGCCGAGGCCTTCGGCTCTTCTCCCCTGTCGTGCGCGCTCTGAATTGGCTATGTTCCGCCGCCATGGCAGAGCCCAGCCCTACCCCCTTCCTCGTCGTCACCGCGTTGCTCGATTCCGGCGCGCGACCCGCCGCGACCACCCGCAGCCACGGGGACGCGATGGAGCGCGCGATCGTCTCCTCCAGCGCCCACCAGATCGCCGGCATGGACCTGGTCGAACTCTCCGTCGCCGCGCCCGCATTCGCCGCGTTGCGCAAAGCGCTGAAACTTCCGAAGGGCACGGTCGCACTCTACGACCTGTTCCCGCTCGCAAGCCACCTCACCCCGGAAGTGCGCAAAGTCGCCGGACAGTTCCTCGCGGCGGAAGCGGTGTGGACCCTCGAAGAGCAAGGACTGCTCGGGGGCGTTCCGCTCAACGTGCGCCTCGACCTGCCGAAGGGCTGGGACAAGGATCCGAAAGCGGTCCACGGAAAACTGGTCGAAGCGCAAGCGCTCAACCTCGCGGCGTCCGCCATCGAGACCTTCAAGACCGTGAAGTCCGCGTGGGACGCTGCCGCCAACGCGGCGGCGTAGCACCTTCCTTTTCGCGATGGACATCCAGTCAACGGCCACGACCAACGGCATCCGCGTGGTGGTGCAGAGTCAATACGTGGAAGCGCAGAGCAACCCGCAGGCGCTCCGCTACGTGTTCGCGTATCGGGTGCGCATCGAGAACCTCACCCACGAGGCCCCCGTCCAGCTCCGCACGCGGCACTGGGTGATCCGGAACCAGCTGGGCGAGGTCGAAGAGGTGCGCGGACCCGGGGTCGTCGGTGAACAGCCGGTGCTGCGACCCGGCGAAGGGTTCGAGTACACCAGCGGCGCCATCCTGACGACGCCGCGCGGCGAGATGCGCGGCAGCTACCAGATGCATACCGACGACGGCGAAGTGTTCGACGCAGAGATCGCGCCGTTCGCGCTCGCGATGCCGCACTCACTCAACTGAGCGTCGAGGATGAGGCCGTTCTTGTGGCCGACGCCGAAGCGAGGCCGACGCCGACGCCGAATCCGAAGCCGAAGCCGAAGCTGAAGCCGATCCCGAAGCCGAAGCCGAAGCTGAAGCCGATCCCGAAGCCGATCCCGAAGCCGAAGCCGAAGCCGAAGCCGAAGCTGAAGCTGAAGCTGAAGCCGATCCCGAAGCCGAAGCCGAAGCCGAAGCCGAGGGCGAAACCGACGCCGACGCCGAAGCCGATGCGCGCTGGGTGTTGTCGCTTGTAGACGACAGGCGGTGGTGCGGGCACGACGACCGGGCGGACGCCGCGCCGGTTTCTGTGCGGCACGTCCGTTGCGATGCACGAGGGCATGCAACCACGCTTTCGTCTCCTCTGCGCGGCCCTGACCCTCCTCTTCTGGCCCACCTCCGCCGATGCCCAGCTGCAAGGCGGCGGCATGGACCTGCGGCTGTTCCGGCCGGCACTGGACTCGAAGGGCCTGCTCACCCTCAACGGCGCCGACATCCTCGGCCACACCGACGTGAGCTTCGGCCTCGTCTTGGACGGCGGCTTCGGCATCGTGCCGTTCGACGGGTTCTCGAACGACGACCGAGCGATGGCCGGCAACGCGTCGCGCCGTTCGCACCTGATCGATCACTCGATCACCGGCACGTTGCACGTGGACCTCGGGCTCGCGAACCGGCTGGTCGTCGGTGCCCAACTTCCCATCGCGGTGGTGGGCGGCCCAGCGGTGGAGGTGCCCGGTCAGTACAACGTCGGCCCAGACGTCGGCGGGCTCAGCCAACAGGGCATCGGGGACTTCGTCCTGCACGGCAAGGTGCGGCTGCTCCGCCCGGAGCGGGATCCGATCGGGCTCGCGGCCATCGTGCGGCTGCAGTTGCCGAGCGGGGCGGAGCGCAACTTCGCGGGCGCACCGGGCGTGGGCATCTGGCCTGAGATCGTGCTCGAGTGGCGCCCGCACCGCCGCGTGCGACTCGTGGGCAACGTCGGATACCGGGCCGTGCTCGGCGAAGGCAGCACCGTGCGCGTCGGCGGACGCACCGAACCCACCGGCACCAACGCGACTTCGGCCATGTTCGTTCCGGGCGTGGGCGAAGACCTCACCTACGACGACGAGCTGACGTTTGGCGCGGGCATCGGCGTGCGCGCTACGGACGGGCTGGAGGTCGTGCTCGAGAGCTACGGCACGCAGATCGTCACCGCGTTCGGACAAGAAGGCGCGCTCTCGGTGGAAGCGCTGGTGGGACTGAAGATCTTCGTGCAGCACTCTTCGTTCCTGCAGATCGGCGGCGGCCTCGGGCTGACCGACGGGCTCTCGGCAGCGCAGTGGCGCGGCACCGTCGGGTTCGTCTTCGAACCGTCGATCGGGGACCGCGACGGCGACGGCTACAAGGACGACGTCGACGAGTGCCCAGACGAACCCGAGGACTTCGACAACTTCGCCGACCCCGATGGGTGCCCCGATCCGGACAACGACCGCGACGGCATTCTCGACGACGACGACGAGTGCCCACTCGTCCCCGAAGACCGCGACGGCGACGCCGACGAAGACGGATGCCCGGAGGGCGAATCCGGCGACCGCGACGGCGACGGGCTGCTCGACGAAGTCGATGAGTGTCCGGACGACCCCGAAGACCGCGACGGCTTCCAGGACGAGGACGGCTGCCCGGACGACGACAACGACCGCGACGGCATCTTCGACCGCGACGACATGTGCCCGAACGACCCCGAGGACCCCGACGACTTCCAGGACGACGACGGCTGTCCAGACCCGGACAACGACAACGACCGCATCCTCGACGTGAACGACAACTGCCCGCTCGACCCCGAGGAGTACAACAACTTCGAGGACGAAGACGGCTGCCCGGATGTGGGGCTGCTGCGGCACGAGACCGGCGGGTTCATCTTGCTGGAGAAGATCTACTTCGACACCGACAGCGCCCGCATCCAGGAGCGGAGCTACCCCGTGCTCGACGCGATCACCGCGGCCATGACCGGCCACACCGAAGTGGAATTGGTCGAGATCCAGGGACACGCCGACGAGCGTGGCGACGACGAGTACAACATCCAGCTCACCCGAGACCGCGCCGCCGCGGTCCGCGAAGCACTCATTCAGCGCGGCGTCGCGGGTGGTCGGCTGCGCAGCGCAGGCTACGGCGAGCGGTGCCCAACCGACCCGCGCCACAACGCGACCGCGTGGGAGGCCAACCGCCGCGTGGAGGTCAAGATCCTCCGCACCGACACCGGCCCGACCGGGGTGGAGATCGCCTGCGCCGCCGGACAGGAGCTCATCCCGGAGTGAAGGACACGGCCCCGGCTTCGGAGTCGGCGTCGGCGTCGCCTTCGGAGTCGGCTTCGGATTCGGCGTCGGCTTCGGCGTCGGCTTCGGCGTCGGCTTCGGCGTCGGAGTCGGCTTCGGATTCGGCGTCGGCGTCGGCTTCGGCGTCGGCTTCGGCGTCGGCTTCGGCGTCGGCTTCGGCGTCGGAGTCCTCAGCGGGGCGGACCTCGGAAGTTGCGCAGGAAGATGCCCCACGTGACCGCCAGCACCACCGGGCAGAAGACGAACATCAGCGCGGCAAGGTGGTTCTTGCCGCGCCCTCCCCCCGGACGTCGCGTGGGCAACTCGTCCAGATGCGTCGCGGTGTACAGCAGGCCGATCACACACGCCGCGGTCAGGATCCAAACCACCACCGACGCCACCGGGTGCTTGCCCCAATCGATCTTGCGACGGCTCATCGCAGGCCGTGTTTCTGAAGCAACTTGATCAGGTACGTGCGGTCCATCCGCGCGTCGCGGGCGGCTTTGGAGACGTTGCCCTCCGCCCGCTCGACAAGGCGCCGCAGGTAGCGCGATTCGAAGTCGTGCAGGATGGCCGCACGCGCGTCTTTGTAGCCGAGCTCGAAGAACCGTTCGTCGGTGCTTCCGAGCTCGGGATGCAGCGCGGGCGGTTCGCCCATCGCGATCGTCGCTTCGACCACGTTGCGGAGCTCGCGCACGTTGCCGGGCCACCGATGCGCCGCGAGCGCGACCATCGTGTCCGGCGGCACCACCTCTTCCACCGGTCCGTCCCAGCCTGCCTCGCGTACGAAGTGTTCGACCAGAAGCGGCAGGTCTTCCATGCGCTCGCGAAGGGCGGGCACCGCGAGCACGACGACCGCCACCCGGTAGTAGAGGTCGAGCCGAAATCGGCCCGCGTTCACTTCCGATCGAAGGTCGCGGTGGGTCGCGCACACGACCCGCACGTCGACCTCGATCTCTTCGCGGCCGCCAACCCGCCGGAACCGTCGCCGCTCGAGCGCACCGAGCAGCGCCGGCTGGAGTGCGGGCGGGAGCTCTCCGATCTCGTCCAGAAAGAGGGTCCCGCCGTGGGCGCGTTCGAACGCACCGGCGTGCCGCCGGTCGGCGCCTGTGAATGCGCCCTTCTCGTGACCGAAGAGTTCGCTCGCGACGAGCGAAGGCGCGAGCGCGGCGCAGTCGACCGTGACGAAGGGCGCGCCGGCGCGTTTGCCCTGATCGTGGAGGGCGCGCGCGATGAGTTCTTTGCCTGTCCCGGATTCGCCGACGAGCAGCGCGGCGGTGTCGCTGCGCGCGGCGCGTCGAATCTTCACCATCAGCCGACGCATCACCGGCGTGCGGCCCGTGATGCCGCCGTACTCGTCGTGTTCGTGCATCTCGACGGTGACCCGGGCCCCGTCGCGCACTTCGATCTTGGTGTTGCCAAGGGTGAGCGTGGCGCCGGGTGGAATCTCCGCGTGGCCGAGCCGGGCGCCCGCAAAGATCGTCCCGTTGAGGCTGCCGTGGTCCTGTACGCGGATGACGTCCCCCGCCTGCACGAGCTCCAGATGAAACCCGCTCACCGTCGAGTCGCTGAGCTTGAGATCGTTTCCTTCGGCGGTG
Organism: Deltaproteobacteria bacterium; assembly: GCA_034670305.1. Classification (GTDB taxonomy): domain Bacteria; phylum Myxococcota_A; class Polyangia; order Polyangiales; family Houyiibacteriaceae; genus JAXMNT01. The sequence goes on along the minus strand of JAXMNT010000017.1, from coordinate 90,115 downwards.
CCTACGGTCAGGGTCTCGCTGGACGCGCTCGCCTCGGTGCCTTTGTCGGGGCCCTCGACGACCACCACCTCGAGGCTCCGGATCGGCAGGCCTCGGCGGTCGTCTGCAGGCTGCGTCGTCGCTGGCATGCGATAGACCTTACACTGCGGACCGTGCCGAGTGCCCCCAGGAGCGACGTGCCCTGCGTCGAGACGCCCGCGGACGTCAGGACGCCCCCCAAGGATGCGAGCCCGCCCCGGGCACGCAGCGTGTCTTTCCCGCTCCGCCTGAAGTTGACGTTGTTTGGCGGGCTGCTCGCGGCCTGTCCGCTCTTGCTCGCCGGGTGGCTGCTGCTCGACGTGAACGAAGAGACGGTCCGGCGCAGCGCGCTCCAGCTCCAGATCGCGCTGGCGGACGATCTCGGGCGGACGCTCGAACGCGAAGTGCAGTCCGCCCAAGACGACCTGCGCGCCATGGCCGAGACCCTCGCCGACCCCCAGCTCAGCGACGACGTGCGCCTCGAGACCTGCAGCCGGCTCTTCGACTCGAGTGGCCTCGACGAAGTTCAGGTCTTCGATGCCGCAGGCCACGTGATCGACGGGTTCGTGCGAGGCGGCGAGAGCGGAGAGGTACCTCCAGCGACCACGCTCACCCGCCTGCCCGACGACTGGCTCTCGGTGCCGATCCGAGTCGGGGCACAACAGACCGGACAGGTGGCGACGCCCTTCCCGCTCGCCCCCGTGAGACGGCGCGCGGAGAGTCTGGCCCGCGCCCACCTCTCGCTGCTCGAAGGCACGATCGCACTGGTGCGGGCGAACGGCGACATCGCAGTGCAGGCCGGACGGCCGATGTCGCTGGACGAAGCGCTCCGGGACCTCGACCCCGCCACCCTCCGCAGCCCCGTCTCGTCGGAGATCGCGGACGCAGTCGCCACCGTCGCGCCGCTCGGGGACTCGGAGCCCTCGCTCGGGGTCGCCGTGGTCAGTGTCCCGCGCCGCATCGCGTTCCGGAGCCTCAGCCGCATGCGGCGCATCGTCGGCATCGGCATCGGTGTGGCCATCGTGGTCTCGCTCATGCTCGCGGCCGTCTTCGCGCGGCTGCTGACCGCGCCGATCCGGACGCTCTCGGCGTTCGCCTCCGAGCTCGCCGGCCGGCGGTTCGACCGGCGCGTGCACATCGCGAGTCGCGACGAACTCGGGGCGCTCGCGGAGGACCTGTCGGTCGCGGCGGAGACGCTCGAGTCGAGCGAAGCACGGGTGCGCGAGGAGGAAGCGATCCGCGCGGACCTCGAACGGTTTCTACCCGCCGAGCTCGCCCGCCGGGTGGCGTCTCGCGAACACGACATGCAGCTCGGTGGACAACGGCTGCCGATCACGGTGCTCTTCGCCGACGTCGTCGCGTTCACCCCGCTGACCTCGCGGCTCCCACCGGAAGAGGTGGTCGCGATCCTCAACGAGCTCTTCACGCTGTTGACGGAGGTCGTCTTCCGGCACTCCGGCACGGTCGACAAGTTTCTCGGAGACGCGGTGATGGCGCTCTTCGGCGCGCCCGAGCCCAACGAAGCGCACGCGGCCGACGCGCTGCGGGCAGCCGAGGACATGCTCGCGTTCGTAGAAGCAGCCAACACCGGCTGGGAGAAGCGCTTCGGCGTCCGGATCCAACTGGCGATCGGCGTGCACACCGGCGAGGCGGTTGTGGGCAACCTCGGCTCCGACGTGCGCATGGAGTACACCGCCATCGGCGAAGCGGTGAACCTCGCGGCACGGCTGGAGTCGATGGCGCGACCGCACCAGATCCTCGTCTCGGGCGCGACCCGGCTCGCCGCAGGCGACGGCTTCGAGTTCGTCTCGGTCGGCGAACACCACCTGGCCGGACACGCCGCTGCGATGGAGCTGTTCGAGGTGCGCACGTGATGTCTGCGCTCGCTGCGGACATGTGCATCGCGGGGCGCTACCGCCTGCAACACGAGCTCGGACGCGGCGGCATGGGGGTGGTGTGGGCCGCGCATCAAGAAGACCTCGGACGGGACGTCGCGCTCAAGATTCTCGGCGCGTCGCTCGAGCATGATCCGCGTGCCCGGGCGCGCTTCGAACGGGAGGCGCGGGTCGCCAGTGCGCTCGACCATCCGGGCGCGGTCCGAGTGTTCGAACTCGGCGAATGCGAGGGCCGCCTCTTTCTCGCCATGGAGCGGGTGTGGGGCGCACCGCTGCGCGCCCGGCTCGAAGTAGGCACCCGAGTGACGCACCCTTCGCGTGGCGGCGCAGCGCCCTTGGCCACCATGCCGGCCACGCCCTTGTCGCTGGACGAGTCGCTCGAGATCGCCTGGCAGATCGCCGACGTGCTGTGGGCCGCGCACCGGGCCGACATCGTGCACCGCGACCTCAAACCCGAGAACATCATGCTGGAGACCGCGGACGCCAAGGTGCGGCTCGTCGACTTCGGCCTCGCGTTTCTCAGCGGGGGCACCGGCACCTCGCGCATGACGGCCGAGGGCGTGGTCGCCGGAACACCCGCGTACACGTCGCCGGAACAAGCGCGCGGTGGCGCGGTGGATGGGGCGACGGATGTCTACGCGCTCGGGTGTGTGCTCTTCGAGATGATCTCCGGCCGACCGCCTTTCCTCGGCGCCGATGCGGAAGTGCTCACCCGCCACATGTACGCGCCGCCGCCACCGCTTCGCAGCCAAGGCGCGCCTCTGCCGGCGTCGCTCGAAGCGCTGGTCGCGCGCCTGCTCGACAAACGCGCCGACGCGCGGCCCACCGCACTCGAAGCCCGAGAACAACTTGCGGACGCGACCGGCCAGGAAGGCCGAGGGCGCAGTCGCGAGGATGCCCATGTGCTCGGTCGCGCGGCGCGCATGGTGCCCGCGCCACCGGAGGGCGCCCCCGAGGCGGCCGCGCCGGGCGAGGTGGCGCTGTACGGCGGGGTTCACCCCGACCTCTTCCTCGCACTCGGCGCAGCCGGCCTCACCCCCTACGTCGTTGGCGAGGGCGAAGAGGTCGGACAGCCCGCCGCCGTCTTCCTCGCCTCGGACGCGACCGAGCGGCTCGGGTCCCTCGTCGCGCTGGCGCCCGTGGTCTGCGAGGCGAACGCGTCGGACGTCTCCGCACTGCGCGCGCTCATCCGTGCGGGTGCGAGCGACGTCGTGCCCTCCCCAGCACAGGCCAGCGAAGTCGTACGCCGACTGCTCCGTGCGATCCGGCGCAATGGTGGCGCGCATTGAGGGGCGCGTTCGCGCGTCGGCCGCCTCGCGCCGGGCAACGCACGAAGCTGCGGTGGTGGATGCTGGTGGGCTGGCTGTGCGTGCTGAGGGCTCCGAACGCGCATGCGGACGAGGACCTGCGCTACGTCGTGCAGCCGGGCGACTCGTGCCGAAGCATCGCGCGCGCAGTGTACGGCGACCGCGCCCGAATCGATGTCATCCACGCGTACAACCGGTGGCTCGGGCCGACGCCCCATCGGCTGCAAGAAGGCACGACGCTCGTGTTGCCCTCGCGGGAACGGGCCTCGCACGAGGCGTCGATGGCGCGGGTGGTGCACGAGGTGGAACTGCGTCGCGCGGCCGCCGACGCTTGGAGACGCGCGCGGCGCGGCGATGGACTCGACGAAGGCAACCAAGTCGCCACCGGCGAACACTCGGCGGCCGAGCTCCTGTACCGCGATGGGTCGCGACTCCAGATGCGCGACCGCTCGCTCGTGGTCGTGGTCGGCGGCGGCGGGTCGTCCGCACGTCCCCGGCGCGTCGCGCGACTTCAACGGGGCGCACTGCGGGGCCGGCTCGGGGAACTCGCGGGTGGGCTCGCCGTGCAGACCGACTCCGCGCGCGCCGACGTCGGCGGTGAAGCGATCGTCCAGGTCGACGAGGACACGACCCGCGTCGCCAACCTCGGCGGTTCGCTCTTCGTGACGGGCGACCGCGGACGGTTGCAGTTGCCCGAAGGCAGCGGCACCACCGTCACGGCGGGCCGGCGTCCCACGCCGCCGCGGCCCTTGCCCCGCGCGCCACGCTGGCGGGACGACCGAAGCGGCCGGTTCGTAGGCGTGACCGGCAGCGGCGGCACGCTGCGCGGCCAGTGGCATGCGGTCGAGGGGGCGCGCGCCTATCGGGTGGAGGTGTCGGCGGAAGCGGATGGCTCCGAGCTCGTCGCGGCGATCGAGGTGCCGGGCGACGCGACCGGCTTCGAGATCGCCCGCCTTCCAGCGGGCGCCTACTACGTGCGGGTGTCCACCATCGACAGTGCCTTCTTCGAAGGGCGCCCTTCCCCCCGCCGCGCGATGGTGATCCGCGAAGCCCGCATCGTGCCGCCCGGCGGCGGCGACCCACCGCCGGACTCGTTCGATCCGGGCGATCCCACCCGGCCCTACGAACCGGTGCGGGTGTTGCCGGGCACCTGGCTCGTCTCTCCCCTCGGCCTGCGCTGCGGCGTCTCGTCCCGGGAGAACGCGGCGCTCGAAGGCATCACCACCGTGCGCGGCCTCGGGCGTCAGTCGATTCGCTGCATCGACTCGAGCGACCGCGACATCCCTGGCTTCGACGTGCTCGTCATGCGCGCCCAAGCCCGCGTCGTCGGTCGGCCGGTGCTCCGCCGCGGCGGGAGGCGCGAGCTCACCCTGCGCATCCGCAGCCCGCTCCGGCTCCCCGACCGACTCGTCGCGCGGGCCCCGCCCGGCGTCGCGGTTGGCTCCATCCTCCGCCACCCGGACGGGCGGTTCCGCGTCACCATCGGCACCAGCATCGACGTCCCGGCCCAGGTGGAGGTCGCGCTGCAAGTCGCCGCCGGCACCGAACGGATCGACGTCGCGACGTTGAGTCTGGCGGTGCCGCCCGTGCGCCGCAGCCCTCGAAGCCCGCGCACGCGACCCCGGCGCTGACCCTGGCCCGCAGAAGCAGAAGCAGAAGCAGAAGCAGAAGCAGAAGCAGAAGCAGAAGCAGAAGCAGAAGCAGAAGCAGAAGCAGAAGCAGAAGTCAGGACTGCGCGGGGAAGATCTCGTCGAGGGAGTCCATGTCGGCGACGGCGTAGATGGCTTCGAGGTCCGCGCGTTTCAGCGGCCGGGCGCACGGTGGGTTCACAAGCAGTTCGCCGTCGAGAGAGAGCGCGATCGGGATGCAGCCACGCCCGGCGAGCGCGGCGCGCAGTCCCCCGAACGTGAACGACTCGTGGGAGTCGGGCAGCCAGGCGACGGGCAGGCGCACGATTTCCTGACCGCGGCTTCCCAGCAGCCGTTCGTAGATCGACGTGACGCCGGGCACGAACGCGCTGTGCACCATGAAGTAGTTCTTGATCTGGTCGGTGCTGACGAGGACGAGCTCGGTCTCCGCCTGGGACATGCCCCCGCCGAGATGCCCTTCGAGTTGCGCGCCGCGGTGGCGGGAGTCGAGTTCGACCAGCAGTCGCAGCGGCATCGCAGTGCGGTCTTGCGCACGCTCCCGGTCGTCGGGCCAGAGTTCGATCTCCGTGGTCTTCTCCGAACCGCGGCGCAGCGCGTTGGCGAACCGCAGCACCCGCATCGAGACGGTCGCGTCGCTGTCGGTCGCACCCGCATCTGCAAGAAAGACCGCCGCGTCTGCGACGGCAGCCCGCTCGGCCGCGACCTCGGAGAGTTCGTCACGCTCACAGCGTTCGATCGCAAGCGTGCCGCCGCCCTCGATCGCGCAGCGGCCGCCGGCTTTGGGGATGCCGCACTTGCGGAGCCAGCGCGCCGCGTCGGGCGAGTCGCCACACAGCACGACGTGTACCGACACCCCGGGGACGAAGTGCGCGAGCGCATCCACCAACGCGGGCAGCGCGTGTCCGTACCCAACCACCACGATGCGTTCCATCGGTGGATCGACTTCGCGATCGATCGAGTCGACCACCGCTTTGGCAGCATGGAGGTCACCGGAAGTGGGCGCACCGAGGTCGGACTCGAGGACCTCGCGGCCCGACGCGCGCAGCGGTACGTAGGTGTCGGCGATGCCGAAGATGCCCTGCAGTCGCTCGACCGGGATGCGACCGGCGGCCGACGCGCCCTCTGCCTCGGCTGCCGCGAGCGGGTTGACCCAGGCGTCGAGCAGGTCGACCGGGATGAGATCGCGTTGCTTGCGGTCGATGCGATCGCCGAGGAACACACCGAGCAGGGTGACGTGGTGTCGCTCCTGAGCGAAGCGCTGGAGCGCCTGGAACGAGACGGTCCCCCCAGTTCCTTCCTTGGACGCGCGAAGATCCAGGGCGCGGTGCTCCCAGCTGTCGACGTAGAGGTGGGTGTAGATCTCGTGGCCGCGCGCACTGAGCAGTTCTTCGAAGAGTCGGTCGACGCCCGGCACGAGCAAGTGGTGGCAAAGGAACAGTCCGACGAGCCGGCTCGCATCGAGCGGAAACGTGCCGACGCCGCCGACCGCCCGCACGACGCCTTCGTTCTCGCTGCGGGTGACCTCGACGAAGACATGCGCATCGGGGTTGATGGTGCGGATGGCGCTCAGCCGCGAGAGTGTGATCGCGTCCGGGTCGTGCGCATTGGAGGGTGGCGCCAGCAAGATGGCGCGTTTGCTGTCCGTCGCGCCCACGAGGTCGAGACTTTCGGCCTCGACGCCGTCGCCCTGCCGGTAGACGACCCAGCGCATCTCGGGTTCGTAGAGATACGGCGGCGGCTCCACCTCGGGCCCGAGCAGCGCCATCTGCGGGAGCGCGTGCCGCCGCGGGGTCGGGTGGTGCCGGTGGGTGAGCCAGCGCCACAGGTCCGCCGGCGAGATGCGGCGCAGCGCGCGGTTCTTCTCGTGGATGCGCACGAACTCGCGGACGAGCAGCTCGCTCTCGTACATCGGACCGATGACGAGCGTGTGCCCGTGGTACGGCACCGGCCGGCGACGCTCGGCCCGCAGCACGAGCTCCACCACGGTCGTGCCCACACCGATGAGGTACGAGAAGACAAAGATGCCTGTGATGGTCAGACCGAGCGAGAGGATGACCACGAGCGGATGCGCATCGAGGTGGGCGATGAGGTTGTCCGGGCTCTCGACTTGGCGAAAGCTCCACCACATCTGATCCCAGAAGCTGCCCTGCACGGTCGGGTCGTCGGGCAGGATGTGGTTCATCACCACCGCAGAGAAGAACGAGAGCGCCAGTACGGACGTCGTGACGAGCCCGAGCTGTTGGAGCTGTTCGCGCCGAGTGAGCACGCGCCAGACGTCCTGCGCGAGGTACCGCGTGAACCGGATGAGCACGAGCAGCCGGACCAGGCGCAGCCCGCGGACCCAGGTCGCGTCGACGCCGAGCAGATGCTCGAGCGGCAAGAAGCTCGTCCACGCGAGCACGTCGATGCAGAGGTAGAGCCAGTCGCTCCGCTCCTTGGCCTTCTCGATTGCCAGCCGGGTGAATCGAAGCACCACCTCGGCGCCGAACGCGACCAAGAGCCATGGGCGGAGCAGTCGTTCGAGCTCCGGATAAGGAAGCAGCGAGACGACGATGAGCGAAGCCACGAGCAAGCGAACGGTGCGGTGTTCGAGAAACTCACCGATGAGCGACGTGCGGGTCGGACGACTGCGTGGCCGAAGCTTTCGACGCGCGGGTCGACTCGGCGGATCCACCGGGCGTGGGGTGCGCGACGGTCGACGTTTCTTGGCGTCGGTCACTCGTCGCGTTGGCCGAGCAGGATGCCAAGCAACGGCCGGGCATCGACGGTCGCTTTGGCGAGCAGCGCGATCAGGAGCTGGTTGCCGAGCCGCGCGAGTTCGAGCAGTTGCCCAATGCGTTCGACCTGGAGTTCGGCTTTGGCGCGTTCCTCCTCCGGTCCTTCTTTCGCCTTGGCCTTCGCGTACGTGAGCGCCTCTTCCATCGCGTCGATGGTGTCGAGGATCTCTACGCGTTCTCGTTCGTTGAAGACCCGCGAGATCATCTTCCAGAAGTTGCCCTCCGCGACGAAGTAGTCGCGGCGGTCGCCTTGCTTCCAGACCTTCTTGACCACGCTCCACCGCGCGAGTTCGTTGACGGTCATCGACACCGCGCCACTCGAGAGCTGCAGGCGGTCTTGCAAGTCTTTGGCGCTGAGCGGTTCGTCGCTCAGGTAGAGCACCGCCCACACGCGGCCCATGTTCCGCTTGAAGCCCCAGAACTGAATCAGCCGTCCCATGGAGTCGCTGACGAGCAACTCGCTGGACCACAGCTCGGAGCCCGATGGATCGGAACCCGATGGCTCGGAACCAGGGTCCTCGGGCGGCTTGGTCACGGCAGGTACACGACGTCGGTCAGCGCACCGACCGGAAGCGCCTGCCGCGCGTCCCCCACCCGCAAGAACTCGAAGCTCGTGCCCGTCCACGATCGAATCCGGCCCGCGTCCGTGTTGGCGAAGACCGCGAGGCGGTTGAGTCCAGCCGCGAGGTCGACCGACACCGCGAACGCGCCGGTCCCGTCGCTCGTCGCAGAGCCCACGACCGCGCCGTCTCGTTCGATTTCCACAATGGTGTCCGGCAGGGTCTGACCGGAGAGTTCGACCCGCGCGTCACTGGTCAGACGCGGGACCGAGGCCGGGTCGGCGAACACACCGGTCACCGCTTCGGGGCTGTCGAGTCGGAGCACCCCCGGGCTGCCGACGCCGCCCGGCACCGGTCCATCGCTCACGGTGCCGCCCGCGAGGGTGGGCCGGGTGTTGAGCGCGACGGTCCGCCCCGAGAGGAACACCGCGCCGCCCGCACCCGCGCCACCATCGTCCACACCATCGTCGCCAGCCCCAAGGATGTTGCCGGACAGCACGACGTCGCCAAGCGACGCGATGAGGATCGAACCTGCGCCACGGCCACCCGCACCGACCCGTCCACCACCACCACCGCCGCCACCGCAGTCGGTTCGGGCGAAGTCGGCGAGACACGCGCCCGGCGCTTCGGTTCGGGCCGCACCACCGGAGCCGCCCGCGTCGGGTTCGCCCGCGAGCTGGCCCGGGCTGCCCACCTCGAGGTGTCCGCCGCCTCCGCCGCCGCCCTCGGTGGAACCGCCGCCGCCGAAAGAACCGGGCGCGTCGGACTGAGGGTCGCCGCCGAGACCGCCGCCGGCCAGTCCGAGCGAATCGTTCAGAAGGAAGTCGCCCTCCAACCGGACGTCGCCGAACGAGACCCAGCGAACCGGGTCGTCGGTGGCTGCGATGAACTGACTCCCCACATCGGACGTGACCGAGGTCGCGAGGAAGATCGCCTGTCCCACCCGCGCCGGCTCGGTGCCGCGCCCGGTGAGTTCATCGACCGGGTTGACGGTGACGAGCGCACGGTACGCGTCCACGCCCCCGCGCTGCACGATCAAGAAGTGGTTCTGCGCGTCGATGGGCGAAGGCACCCCCACCCCGCGGTTGTTCCGCGTGTCGAGCACGCGCGCGACGAACCCGCATCGATCGGCGACGCACTGCTGCTCGACGATCTCGATCGGTGTGCCGGGCTCCGGCACGATGGTCGCGCCCAGGAGCGAACCACCGTCCTCGACGACCAGATCGTTGACGAACGTCTGGTGCCCCTCGAACGCCACGATGTGGCCCAGGGACGCGGACGGAAGCGGGGGTGGTCCGCCATCGCGCGGACCCATCGCGTCGTCGTCGCCGCACGCAACACAGGCGAGCAGGCCAACAATCACTGCGCTTCTCAGCCGCATCGGGGACGTCACTCGGAGGGCGTGGCGCTCGAGTGCTCGAGGAAGATCCCGTCGTAGGCAGGACCCTCGTCGTCGTCTGCGGCCGCGAAGACCACCACCCGAAGATCACCGATGCGAAGCCCTTGGAGGGCCATCGGCAGCACGAGCGAATCGGGGCTGACCGGCGCCACCTCTTCGGCGGGTCCGGAAGGCGCAGCGGGACCCGAGGGCGCGTCGCCGGCGGCGGCTTCGCCCGGCACCTGAGAGGCACCTGGATCCGGCTGGTTCGGCGCACGCACCGTCGGTGGATCGATCGGCTCGGGCACGACGTCGACGCCCTGAGCGGTCGGCGACATCTCGCGGATGAGTGGGATGACCTGCTCGAGCACCCAGTTGATCGCCAACTGGCGTGCTTCCGGATCAGCGTCGGCGATGAACTGTTGGTTCTGCAGTTCGTACCAGCGGGAGAAGCCGCGGTCGGGCATCAGCATCTCGGCGCGGACGAGTTTGCCCTCTTCGAGTTTGAGTCGAAGCAGAAGGCGCAGCCGACGTTCGATGCGGGTCTGACCCGGCACCGGGATCGCGAACCCGAGCTCGTAGAACTTGATGCACTCGGCGCGGCTGCAGCGCGGCGCGGGCTGGGCACCGAACGCGCGGTTGAACTCGGCGTTGCCACCGGCGACCTCGGCGATGGGGCTGCCCCAGTTGTCCACGCTCAGAAGAATGCGGCTCCAGTAGGTGACCGCTTTGGTCGCCCACTGACGACGCTCCTCCAGGGTGTCCTGACGACGTTCGCGCTGCACATCAGCACGCGCGGTGGACTCGCCTTCGCGGTTCTTGCTGACCGAACGAAGCGCGGCGAGGCGGGCCTGCGCCTGATCGGTGAACTGACCGGAGGGGTAGATCTCGAGGTAGTACTGGAGGCCGGCGCCGGTGGACTTGCTGGCTTCGAAGAGACCTGGTTCCTGACGCGCGCGCTCAGACTGAATGTCGGGCGCCCATCGGCCTTCCGGGTGTTCTTCGATGTAGCGCGCCATCGCCCGCTGGCGAGACTGGTCGTCGTCCGCGAGTTCGACGTGACGGTAGGCGCGGTAGTCCGACTTGCCGGCCACGATTGCGCAGCCCACGAGGCCCGTGAGCAGGGAGAAAACGAGTACGTTGCGCTGCATCATCACGAACCTCCGCCCGAGCAGAGCTGACACTCGGGGATCTCATTGATGTCGTACGACTCGTCTCCATTGGGATCGAAGTACACATTGCCCGGAAGAGCCAACGCATCGATGCACGCCTGAGACTGGCTGCGGAGCGGAAACGGTGCGCAACTGGCGAGCCAAGTGCGACCAGCACACATGGCTTCGACGGCATCGACGCAGCCCTGGACCTCGTCGGCCGTGATCTCCATGCGGGCTTCTTGGCGGCGGCAATCCCAGTACCGGGTCTGACGGCAGTGATCGGTCGCGTCGGCGACGACGTCGCCCTGGCCACATCCGCCGACTTCGCCAGGCGCGGGTCCCACCACAAGGGTGAGCAGCACCAACATCATCGGGAGCTGAAAGACGACGCGGTGACGCCGAGCGAAGCGAGCGAGGCGCGTCACCAGGGCGGAGTTTGGGGGTCGTACGCCCAAGTGAGAACGTTTCATCAGAGCACCTCGATGTCGAAGAGCACGCCGAGCTCACCGCTCAGGAGCGGGTGAATCGTGGCGTTGCCACTGCGGTCGTCGGCGCCGAAGTACATGGAGTAGTCGATCTCCACGTACACCCCGATGCCGGCGGTGAACATGTAGGCCGCGCCCACGTCGAGGCCGAGGCCCCACGAGAAGTCCGAGGACAAGGTCAGCGGCACACCGAACCGGCCGAACAGGATCCAGTCGGGCACGGGATCTTCTGGGAAGGAGATGCGTGCGGTGTACGCCGGCGTCAGCGTCCACTGCTGGAGGGGATCGATGCCTGCGGTGTACGAGCCGTCGCCGGACAGGTTCGTGGCGACGGCCAGGGTGACCTGGTGGCCAATTCGTCCGCCCACCGGCAACACGACACCGCCGAAGACCTCGAGGTAGCTCGGCGCGAACCGCTCTTGCTGAAGGTCGAGGTGCTTGACGAGTCGGATGGTCGCGCCCCCCCCGATCCCAGCGACGATCCGAAGCGGAGGACTCTCCGACTCGGGCTCGGCCGGTCCATGAAGCTCTGGGTCGAGCGTGGATTCCCGCAGTGCGGGCGGGAGATCGTCGTCGCCAGTGGTTTGTGCCAGCGCACGCGACGGTCCGCCCCACGGACCGGGCGATGCGAAGGCCCCAACGGTAAGGACCAGCCCAAAAACAATGCAGAATGCTCGGTTCACAGCGTCCGGACGGTAGTCCCCGCCCACAGTGTGGTCAAACAGGGGTGTGAGTTGCACTGTCGGCTCCAGACGCGCGTGCTATCACCCGTCCGTGGGACGCTTTTTCGCAGGATTCGGGTTGGCGAGCGTGCTCTGGGGCGGCTTCGGCTACGCCTACACGGAAGGCCTGATCTTCGCCGACGCCGAGCCCGAGCCGGTCGCGATGGAGGTCGAGCTCGAAGAGGAAGTCGAGGAGGCGCCAACCAAAATGCGCCGACGCGGCCGTCGTGGACGGCGAGGCATGGGCATGAGCGGCGGAGGCATGTTCCAAGGCGACGACGATTTGGGTGAGAACGACCCCCGTGAGATCGATGGCGTCGGTGGAGCGGGCGAGCAGCAGCTGACCAACGCCCAGATCGAGAGCGGCTTCGACCAGGTGTTCCCCCGGATCCGCCGCTGTCTCATCTTGGTGGAAGGGGAGTCGCGCGGGCGAATCACGTTCGGGCTCCGCATCGCTTCTTCCGGCCGGGTCACCCGGGTGAATCTTCGGGGTCCGTCCGCCGTCACTGGCGGCGAGGCGGGCGACTGCCTGCGCACCGCAGCGCGCCAGATGTCGCTTCCGAGTTTCGATGGACCCGACATGATCGCGCACTACCCCCTCACCCTCGAGTGACTTCTTTGCGGACACCAGCGGATCCTCCCCGAGCCTCCGACCCGAAACGAATCCCGCCACCGGTGAGGAACACGACGACGTGGTCCTGCGGGTTGGCCCTTGCGCTTCTGCTCCTGCACTGCGGCCCGCCCACCGGGCCGCGCACCCCCACCGCGCATGAGCTGCGCTCACTCACCGAAGCGCAAGCGCTTCAGATCGTGGCGCAGGTGGTCCGAGAAGCCGGTCGCGCGCCGAATGCAGCGTTCGATGTGAGCATCGGCGAAGCGTCTCCCATGGAGGTCGACGTGCGCCTCGACGACACCCGCTTCGCGATCGAATGGGTCTCGGCCCAGGACCGCGAACGACTCGGGGATGCCCTCCCCGCCCCGGTGCCAGGCCAACTCCGCATTCTCCCGGGGGCGGGCGACGACGCTCAGATCGAGATCCTCCTGCTGGACGAGGCGACGTACCGGTACGATCCGGACCGAGAGCGCAACCACGCCGGCTCGCGCGGCCTGTCGGAGGTGGAGGGACGCCTCCGCGGCGACGTCCGAGACTTCCTCGCGTACTGCTCCTGACCTCGCGGGCCTCGCGCGCTTCGTGAGACTGGAGCGCGTTGGCTTGACGGAGTGTTGATGGAGCGGGCAGAAGGTTGGGCATGACGACCGACCAGTTGCTCGATGGCATTCGGGTCCGCCGAGAAGGCGCGATCGAATTCTGGACCCTGGACCGACCCGACCGGATGAACGCGCTCTCGCGCGCGACCGTGCGCCGGCTTGGCGCGCTCGCCCGCCAGACCGCGGAGGACGCCAGCGTGCGGGTGGTGGTGCTCGCAGGCGCAGGCGAGCGGGCGTTCTGCGCGGGCGCCGATCTCAAAGAGCGCAAGGACATGACCCAGGAGGACGTGCGCGACTTCCTCGGTTTGTACCGCTCGACCTTCGACGCGATCGACCGGCTGCCCCAACCCATCCTCGCGGCCATCGACGGGGTGGCGTACGGCGGCGGACTCGAGCTCGCGCTCGCGTGTGACCTGCGGGTCATGTCGCCGAAAGCCAAGGTCGGTCTGACGGAGGTGTCGCTCGCAATCATTCCTGGCGCTGGCGGCACCCAGCGGCTGACCCGCCTCGTCGGTCCGGCGATCGCGAAGGACTTGATCCTCTTCGCACGTCGGCTCGAAGCCGACGAAGCCCTCGCCCTCGGCATCGTCACCCGGGTCTCTGAGCCCGGCCAGAGCGCGCGCGACCTCGCGACCTCGATGGCGCAGCAGCTCGCGACCTCTGCCCCCATCGCCGTGCGCGCCGCGTTGAGTGCGATCGACGCCGCCACCGAGATGACCCTCGACGCCGGCCTGCTGCACGAACGCCGCTGCTACGAGCAGACCCTCAACTCCCAAGACCGGCTGGAAGCCCTCGCCGCGTTTCGCGAGAAGCGGGCGCCCAAGTACCAGGGCCACTGACCGCGACTGGGAGTCCTAGGTCCCGTCGGCCTCGGCACCGGCTTCCGCATCGGCTTCGGCATCGGCTTCGGCATCGGCTTCGGCATCGGCCTCGGCATCGGCATCGGCTTCGGCTTCGGCTTCGGCATCGGCCTCGGCTTCGGCATCGGCGTCGGCTTCGGCTTCGGCTTCGGCTTCGGCTTCGGCTTCGGCACCGGCTCCGCCCCCGTCGCGCCCCACCCGGCGCGCCCGAACGCCCCGCCGCCTCAACGCCCGGTACGCCTCGAGCCGCCGCTCGTAGCGCGCCGGATCGTCCGCCACCGCCACCGCACGGATGAGCGCCGCCTCCGCTTCGTTCTCTCGTCCGAGTTCGTGGAGAATGAGCGAACGACCGACGTGCGCTGCAGCGAACCGCGGCAGCCCTTCGATCAACCGATCGTAGATCTCGAGCGCGGGCTCGAACCGGCCCGCGTTGATGAGCAACGCCGCGAGACTCAAGTTGAGTCCGAGGTCCGATGGATGGTGTTCGAGTCCGGCGCGGAACGCGGACTCACTCGCCTCTGGTTGGCCCGCCGCATGGTGCGCCAGCCCAAGCGCTTTCCAGGTCTCCGGGTGGGAAGGATCGATCTCCACCGAGCGCGCGAGTGGTTCGATCGCTTCGTCCGCCTTGCCCCAGCGCAACAGCCGCGTTCCGAGCACGCGGTACGGATAGGCGTCTTCGGGATCGACGACGACCGCTTCCAGGTACGTGGCCAGCGCCTGGTCGTAGTCGCGCTCGAGCTCTTGGGTGAACCCGATCTCCACGACCGGCCGCGGGTCGTTCGGGCGCAGTCGGGCGAGTCGGCGGAACGCACGGCGTGCATGGATCGGACGCTCGGCCAGGAGTTCCGCGCGGGCCAGGTCGCGCCACCGGGCGGCGTTGTTCGGTTCGTCGGCGGCCGCCAGTGCGTAGTGTCGCGCCGCATCCTCGAAGTGACCTTCCGACATGGATCGGCGGCCGCGACGGACCTCGGCGGGCGAACACGCCACGCACATCAGCCCCAGCACGCACCCGATCGCGGCGAGCCGACGGGCACGTCGTTCTGTGGCGGCGCTTGACAGGGCTCTCCTGGGGTTCCAACCATCGGATCGATGGAGTCCAAGACGCTCAGCGCAATTCTCGAATCCTCCAACGGCTTCTCCAAGAAGGGGTCGACCTTCACGACTTCCGAGGGACATCGGGTGACGTTCTACCTCGGGGAGGCCATTGGCGCGATGCCGGTGCAGGAGGTCCTCACGGTGACGCTCGAAGACGGCTACGTCCGGCTCGGACAAAAAGAGAAGGAAGTGTTCGCGACCTACGCGGCGGTCTACGTCGTCGAAGTCAAAGGCACGACCGCACCGGGCGAGCGCAAGACCGGATTCGCCTGAGCCTGTTCCTGGCCTGCTAGAGTGACGGTATGAGCGCGCTCCCCCGCATCCAAGCGAGTGGCCTCGCCGAAGCTGCGTTCGGCGTGTGCGGGATGGGGCCGGCGTGATGGACGGAGACGGACGGGCGACGACCGGTGCGCGCGTGCTCGTGTGCGACGACGAGCAGAACCTGCGTCGCATGCTCCACACCTTGCTCAAACGCTCCGGCTACGATGTGACGGAAGCGGAAGGCGTGGTGGCCGCGCGCGGCCGCATTCAAACCGCCGACGAACCCTTCGACGCGATCCTCACCGATCTGCTGATGCCGGATGGTTCGGGACTCGACGTGCTCGAGTCGGCGATCGCACGCGCGCCCGAGACCCAGGTGATCGTGATCACGGCCTACACGACGACCGAACGGGCCGTCGAAGCGATGCGGGGCGGCGCCTACGACTTCCTCCAGAAGCCCTTCAAAAACGACGTGCTCCTCGCGACGTTGGAGAAGGCCCTCGAGAAAACGTCGATCGTGCGCGAGAACCACACCCTTCGCCGACAGGTGCGCGGCGGTGACTCTGGCATCGTGGGCGTCAGTGCCAAACTCGCCCAGCTCCGGGAGCTGATCGCGCGTGCGGCCGCAGCGCCAACCAGCGTGCTCATCACCGGCGAGAGTGGCACCGGCAAAGAACTCGTCGCCCGCGCGCTTCACGAACAGAGCGACCGCCGAGAGGCGGGGTTCGTCGTCGTGAACTGCGGCGCGTTGCCCGAGAACCTGATGGAGAGCGAGCTCTTCGGACACGAGCGGGGATCGTTCACCGGTGCATCGGCGGCCAAAGAAGGGCTCGTCCGAGCTGCGGACGGCGGCACCCTCTTCCTGGACGAGATCGGCGAACTCCCGTTGCCCCTGCAGGTCAAACTCCTGCGGGTGCTCCAAGAGCGCAAAGTCCGGCCGATCGGGAGCGAGTCGGAGACGTCGGTCGACGTGCGGGTGGTGGCTGCGACCAACCGAGACCTCGAAGCCGAAATCGAGGCCGGCAACTTTCGAGAGGATCTCTACTACCGGCTGAACGTGATCCGCCTCGTGCTGCCACCGCTTCGAGAGCGCCCGGAGGACATCCGACCTTTGGCCGAACACCTGCTCGAGAAACACGCCGCGCTTCAGCGCCGAACGTTGAGCCTCTCCGAGGAGGCCCTTCGGTGGCTCTCGCACCGCTCGTTTCCCGGCAACGTCCGCGAACTCGAGAACGTGGTCGAGCGGGCGGTCGCGCTCGGGCGGGGGCCCGTCCTCTCGGTGGAAGACCTCGGCGGCACCCCCTCGCGGCCGCCCTCCATGTTCCCGACCGACCCTGGACTCGATCTCTCGAAGGGCATCGACCTCGACGCGCACCTCGCGGCGATCGAGAAGCGGCTGCTGCTGGAGGCGCTGGACGTCGCCAACGGCAACCGCACCAAAGCCGCTGAGCTCGTGGGCATGACCTTCCGGTCGTTTCGCTACCGACTCGCCAAACTCACCGACGACGACTGATCGACTGTGCGCGTCTGCGAAGGCGGGGCTGGCTGGGCCGGGTTCCGGCTGGGGACTTCCAGGGAGCCGTTGAGACCAGGCGGCACGGATGCGGGGCTTGTTGCCAATTGTCCATGCTGCACCGCTTTGAACCACCGTGTTCGAACGGGCCGCCGGAGGCCCCTCGGAAACGGCTCTGCAACACAGCCTGCCGGCCTCGTTCTTGCAGCCGTTGTCCACGCCACCTCCACGCGATACCGTGGTTGCAACCCAGTGCGGGCCCTTCCAAACGCACTGCTGTCCGAATCTAGGAGCCCCATGTCCCCCGCACGCAGCGACCGACCCCGCGTCACGAAACGATTGCCCTGCGGTCCTCGCCGACGGCGCCGCACTCTCCGTCACGCGGGGTTCACCCTGCTCGAGCTCATGATCGTGGTGGTGATCATCGGGGTGCTGGCGGCCATCGCCATCCCGACCTTCATCAACTACGTCCACAAGGCACGGACGAGTGAAGCCACCACGTTCCTCGGTGAGATCCACCAGCGGCAAGAGGCCTACCGCGCTGAGTTCGGGATCTACGCCAACCCGAGCGGCGGTGCACTGACGACGTTCAACCCCACGATTCTACCGACGGACGGCAACCTGGTCGCCTGGGAAGAGCAGGCCGGATGGCGGCAGCTCGGCGCCATCCCCGACAGCGCAGCGGTCCGCTTCCAATACGCTGCGGTGGGCGGCCTTCCCAACACCGCGCCTCCAGTGGCGAACGTGGTACGGGCGGACGAGTTCTGGCACATCGCACATGGCGTCGGAGATCTGGACGGGGACGGAGTGACGGTGACGTTTGAGATCACGTCTCATCGGCAGTCCATCTGGACCAGTGCCGCAGGTGGCTGGGAGTAGCCTTCACCGTAGACCGTTGGACGCCCTCGCACTCTCTGTGCGGGGGCGTTTTCGTTGGTGGCCTTTCGGTTTTCGGACTGACAAAAATCGTCACCCCCGCCCACCCGCGGGTGACAATTATCGTCGGATTCCTGATTTTCCCTGTGGAGACGAGCCGATTCTGCAGTCAGGGCGGACGGAATCCGGTGGCACACGACTTGCTCTTGTACCCGTCACCAACGTCACGGCGGAACCGCCGGAAGGAGTCTCTCAAAATGCGCAAGTTCAGGAAGAATCAGTCGGGTTTCACGCTCATCGAGCTCATGATCGTCGTCGCCATCATCGGCGTACTCGCGGCCATCGCGATCCCGGCGTTCATCAACTACGTCAAGCGCTCGAAGACCTCGGAAGCACCGGCCAACCTGAAGGCGATGTTCACCGGCGCGGCCTCCTACTACACCTCGGAGCGTGGCCCGGCCGCCCTCCCCGCTCGTGGTGCCGGCGTCGTGACCGTCACGCGCTGCAAGGCCGCATCGGCGACCACCGCCAACGCCGCCGACGACCAGAAGAGCGTCCTCAACTGGGCCACCATCAACGCGGCCACCTCGACCTTCGAGTCGTTCCAGTTCCAGGTCTCCGACCCGGTGTACTTCAACTACGAAGTCGTGACGACCGGCACTGCAGGATGCGGTGACACGACGGCCGTCGGTACCCGCCTCTACCAGATGCGGGCCAACGGCGACCTCGATGGCGACGACGTGTCCAGCCTCTACGAACTCTCGGTTGGTGTCGATGAGGGCAACACCCTCTACCGAAACGGCGCCATCTACGTTGAAGCCGAACTCGAATAGTCCGAGACCCTTCCGAATCCATGGCAGCGCGACCTCGGTCGCGCTGCCTTTTTTCGTTTCCGTCCAATGGAACAAGGGAGACGTCAGCGATGCCGTTCGAGTGTGCGATGGTGCGACCGATGATTGATGGAGTCGTTCGCCCGTGAGTGCGGAGTCCTCTGCATCGCACGCGGGCCGGCGGTGGTGGCCCTTCGCCGCGTTGGCGCTCTTGGTGGTGGCCACCACCGGGGCCCGCTTCGACAACGGCTTCGTCTACGACGACGAACATGTGATCGAGGACGGCACGGTCATTCACGACCCGTCGCAACTCGGCGCCGTGTGGACCTCTCGAACGATGTTCGCGTCCAGTGCCGACGATGGGGTGGTGGCGTCCGTCGACACCTACCGTCCGGTGCCCATCACTTTGTTCATGTGGGACGCCTGGGTCTCGGGACACGCGCCCTGGAGCTACCACCTCACGAACCTGCTGCTGCATCTCGGATGCACGTGGTTGGTGTTCGTCCTGGGTCTGCGTCTGCTCGGTGCGCGCCACCGGTTGCCTGTCCTCTACGGGGCGGCGGTCTTCGCGGTGCACCCCTGGAGCGTCGAAGCCCACGTGTGGATCAACGGGCGCAGCGATCCAGCCGCCCTGCTGTGCTTGCTGGCCGCCGCGCTCGCGATGCTGCGGGCGGAACGGGTCGATCACCAATGGCGGCGTCTCCGTTGGCGCGCACTCGCGTTCGCGGTCGCGATGCTCTCGCTTCTCTCCAAGGAGACCGCGCTCCTTCCGCTCGTCGCCTTGCCGCTTCTGCCCTCCGAGAAGGACGGCACGACGGTCTGGCCGCAACGCGCGCTCGTGTGGCGACGCGCCGTGGCGTTGCTTCCCGCAGCGGTGGTCTACCTCGTCGTTCGGACCTCGGTGCTCGGCGGCGTCCAGACCCACCGGGATGGATCGATGGTCGCCGACGCCGCGGTCCGCGGTCCGGTGCTGCTCCTCGACGCCGCGCGAGAGCTGCTCGCACCCACCGCGCCGCACTTGCGCAGCATGCGCGACGACTACCTCGACATCGCTCTGCCGCACGCGCTCGTGGCGGGCGTGTTGCTCTTGGCACTGCTCGGTCTCGCGTGGCGGTTCCGACGCCAAGCACCCACCACCCTCTTCGGCCTCTTCTTCATCGCGCTGCCGCTCGTGCCGGTGGCGGTGATCACCACGGTCTTGTGGCCCGGCTTCGGGCGGTACCTCTACCTGCCCGCGGCAGGCTTCGCGTGGGTGGTCGCCGATCTCGCCCGCTGCGTGCTCGCCCGGCCGTCGTCCAGCCGGCGCCTGCTCGCCGCGCTCGCGTGCGTGCACGTGGGGCTGCTCGGGGTGCTCGCCTTCTCGTTCACCCGCGACTTCCAGAGCACCGACACGCTTTATGGCGCGGCGGTCGAGATCGACCCGGACAGCGCGATGGCGCGCGGGTTCTGGGGCATGAGCTTGCTCAACCACGGCGAGCCCACGCGGGCCGCGCCGCTCCTGCTCGAAGCGTCCGAGCTCGACCCATCGACGCACCGCTATCTGGCGAAGGCCGGCATCGCGCTGCTCGAGAGCGGCGACCGCGCCGGCGCCACCGCCACCGCCACCGAAGGCATCGAACGATTCGCCGGCGGCCCAGAAGAAGCGGTCTTCCACATGACCGCCGTCGGCGCGATGCAGACACGCTCCCCCGGCCTCGCCGTCGGCCACCTCGTCCGCTGCCTCGAGGTCTGGCCCGGCCGCCCCGACTGCGCCGCCGGCCTCCGCACCCTCCTCCGCACCGCCCCCGACCGCGCCGAAAACCGCGCCGCCCTCCGCCGCCTCCTCAACACCCGCCCCGAACTCGAAGCCGTCCTCCAGAACGATTGAGGGCGGCTTCGGCGCTTCGGATTTGGCGCCGCCCGTTTGCTATGCTCGCGCCTCGTGCTGATTCGCTCCCTCCAGCTCCTCACCGTGTGCGCGCTCCTCGCCGCCGGCGCGGTGTTGCGCGATGGAGCCATGACGCGTTTCGTCGACGCGCAGAGCTACGAAGACGTCTACTACCTGCCGCCGCCGGAGTGGCTGGCGGTGTTCTCGCTCGGACACCGAGAAGCCGCCGCGGACCTCGTCTGGATGAAGGCGCTCGTCTACATCGGCAACGAGTTCAAGGACCGCGGCGATGTCGAGAACATCTATCCGTACGCCCGCGCGATCCTCCACCTCGACCCCGAGTTCCGCGACGTCTACCCCTGGGTGGCGGTCGTCGGGCTCTACCGCCCGCAAGAGATCGAGCTGGAACAGATGTGGCCGGCGGTCGACATCCTCGAAGAAGGCGTCCGCCGCTTCCCCGACGACGGAGAGATGGCCTACGAACTCGGCGCGACGCTGCTGTACGAGATTCTGCCGCGGGTCGAAGACGAGACCGAACGCGAAGCGCTCCGACAACGCGCAACCGACCATCTGGTGACCGCGAACCGGCTCGGCGCGGGGCCGGATTGGCTCGTCCTCAATGCCGCCAGCGAACTGCGCCGGCTCGGGCATCTCGAACAAGCGGCGCGCCACTTGGAAGAGATGTACGCGGTCGTCGACGACGAAGACGCCCGGCTGCGCATCGCGGAGGAGATCGCAGAGCTTCGCAGCCGGTCCGAGTCGCAGCGCATCGAGCGGGCCCAGCGTACGTTCGTGGAACATTGGCAGCGCGACTTCCCGTGGGTGCCGCAGGAGTTCTACGTGCACCTGGGCGAACGACCGCCGGTCGATGTGCAAGCCACGCGCAAGGCGCGCTGGCTCGACTGACGCGGCTCGAGGGATCGCGACTCGAACGTCTACAACTCGAGCCGTGCCCGCGGATCTATTCGACGCGGTCGCGCACGTAGAGCAGGCCTCGGTCGATCACCCGACCGGTCGCTTCGTCCAGGGTCAGCTCACGCTCGAACGCCGATTGATGGCCATCCGCGTCCAGGTCGCCCACCGCGCGAAACGTGATGAGCACCTGGCCGGGCGGCACCCGCACCCCGCAGCCTTCGATGTGCGGAATGACCTCGTAGCGGTAGCGAACCGGCCGGTCCGGTTCGAAGCCCAGCGCGGCCCAGGTCTCGAATCCTGGTGTCTCGGGATCCTGGAAGACGATCGGGTTCGGTTCGTCCGACGGCGCGTCGGGGGTGGCCGCCGCCGCAGGCACGCACTCGTTCTCGGGGTAGTAGCGCGCGAACCCCTCCACCAGGCTCTGCAGGTGGGCCGGCGCTTCCCCGATCTTGCTCGCGCGCAGATTGCGCACGAAGGTGGGCAAGAACACCGCGAGGAGGATCCCGACCAGAGAGATCACGATCGCCGCTTCGACCAGCGTCACGCCGCGCTCGTGGATTCTTCGGCCGTGCACGGGCGGTAACGTGTGAGCCAAGCCCGGACTCCGCAAGGCGTTGGCGGGCTAGTTGGTCGGGAGCGTGACGATGCGGGTGGTCGTCTCGTTCGCCGTGATGTTCACGGTGATGTTGTGCCGGATGTTGAACTCCGGGTTCACGAGCGTCACGCGGTGCGAACCGGCGCTGAGGCGGAGGTTCATCTGCGGCGTGTTGCCCACGCTCCGGCCATCGATGCTGACTTCCGACCAGGGACGCGAGTTGAGGCGCAGCGTGCCGAAGCCGCCGCCGCCGCCCATGGCCTCTTCCATCATCACGGGGTCCATGCGCACGACCATGCGCATCACGCGGGTCCCGCCACCGCCGTTGCTGGCGACTTCGGTGCGCTCGAGTTCGGCTTCGACGCTGTGCACGGCCTGGCCCGCAGGAATGCTCAGCGGCTCTTCCCAGGTGTCGTACCCATTGCGCGTCATCTCGACGGTCCAGGCGCCGCCCGACTGGTCGACATCGAACACGGTCGGGGTGGTCCCCACCCGGCGCACTTCTGAACCCCGCACGAGGCTCACACGCGCACCCGAAGGATCGGAGGTGAAGCGCACCGTCACGTTGCTCGCACCAAGGGCGATCGGCGGAAGCGGTGTCGCGGCGCCCGCGACGACCTGCACGGTCTGCTCGTTGGCCGCGCGTCCATCCGCTTCGACCCGGAGCTGATGCGGACCGGGCGGCAGACCATCGACGGTGACCGGTGTGGTGCCGCGCGGCTGGCCGTCGACGGTGACCCGTGCCCCTGGGGGAACGCTGCTCACGACGAAGCCGCCGGTGCCGACGGCGGGCGTGCCCTCTTCGGGTACGAGCTCGACCCGCGCGAGTTGGAGCGCCTGCCCCGGCTGCAAGGTGACCTGGGTCGACCAGGTGCGGAAGCCGGTCTTGCGGACCTCGATGAGGTGAATCTCGCCGGGCGAGACGTTCGGAATGACGAACGGGCTCGAGGTGGCCTGCACCGGTTGTTCGTCGAAGATGACGACGGGATCGGTTGGGCTCGTGGTGAACTGAATCGTGCCGGGGTCCGCTGGACGAAGCAGAAGCCAGGCGCCTCCGCCGAGTGCCAGCAACAACACGACCCCGATGGTCACGAGCAGCCCGATGTTCGAGCCACCTTCCCGCGAAGGGCGTGACGTGACCGAGGTCGGCTCCGGCACGACGGGCGCTTTGGGACCGCCGAGGTCGTCGAAGGGACTCGGCGCACCGCTCGGCACCCCAAGGGGCGCGGCAGGGCCCGGCCCGAATGGATCCGGCTGCGCGGGTTGGGGGTCGAAGGGACTCGGCGCGCCGACCGGCGCGGGCGTGGGCACCTGGGTCGCCACTGCACTCAGCGGTGCGTGAACCGCGGGCTCCGCGGCCGTGATCGGTGGGCTGTCGTAGATCTGGGTGGCGAGTTCGTCGTCGTCCCAGTCCATGTCGAGTTCGGGGCCAGGCGGCGGGGTCGCGGCGGGTGCGCTCACGCGCGGAGGCGGCGGGGGGACCGAAGGGCCGAGGCTCGCGCGGGGAGGCGGCACGGGCGGAAGACTGCCGAGGCCTTGCTGACCGATGCCCATGAGGGTCGCCTTCGGTCGCGGCTTCGGGGGAGGCGGCGGCGCTTTCGAGACGTTGCCCGCCGGTGGGGGCGGCGGTGGTGCGGCGCCCTTGGCCTCGCGCCGCGAGGGAATGTCGCTGAACGCGTCGAGTCCTGAGACGGGGTCCCGCGCTTTGATCTTCGCGTACTGCTCGTCGCGCGCTTCTTCGCGGGTGATCTCGTCCTGGAAGGCCTTGCGCATGTACGCCGCAAGGTCCTTGCGGGCGAAGAAGTTGCCGCTCGTGTACATGAAGGACTGCAGGTCGTCGTGCAGGTCCATCGCGGTCTGGTACCGGTCGTCGACGTCCTTCGCGAGCGCCTTCAGAACGATCTGCTCGAGCTCTTCCGGGATCTTCCGGTTGTAGGTGCTCGGGGGCATGATCTCGACGTTGCGTACCTTCTCCAAAGTGGAGAAGTCGCTCTCCCCAACGAAGAGACGCTCGCCGGTCAACAGCTCGTAGAGGCAGATGCCCACTGCGAACACGTCGCTGCGGCGATCGAGCGGCAGACCGCGCACCTGCTCCGGCGACATGTAGCCGAACTTGCCTTTGAGGATGCCCGCCTGCGTCTTGCTCGCTTTGTTCGCCGCCTTGGCGATTCCGAAGTCGATGAGCTTGATCTCGCCGTCGTACGAGATGAGCAGGTTCTGCGGGGAGACATCGCGGTGCACGAGGTTCAGGTGCCGGCCACTGCTGCCCTTCTTGTTGTGCGCGTAGTCGAGGCCCTCGCAGACCTTCATGATGGTGTAGCAAGCCATCGGAACGGGGATCGTCTCGCCCCGTTTGCGCACCCGGTCGAAGATCGCGCGGGTGTCTTTGCCACGCACGAACTCCATCGCGATGTAGTAGCTGTCGGCGACTTTTCCGAGGTCGAAGATGTGCGCGATGTTCGCGTGCGTGAGCTCGACGGCGATTTTCGCTTCGTCGACGAACATCTCGATGAACTCTTGATCCTCCGCAATCGACGGGAGAATCCGCTTAACAGCGACCAGGCGCTCGAAGCCCTCCACCCCGAATGCCTTCGCTTTGAAGACCTCCGCCATGCCGCCGACGTTCACGCGTTCGAGCAGCAAGTATTTGCCGAATGGGATGGGCTTCTTCACAAGGCCTCACGCCCGCCCGAAAGCGGATTCGCGGCGGCACTGTACCCAGCGTGCACAAGTGCGGTCAAGGGTGCACCGGTGGGGATCGGGGGACGGAATCGCCATCGTTTCCGTGAGTTTGTTCACGCATCATGGGTGGGCAAGGCCTGAGAGAAGTTTGACCGACGGTGGGACAGAACGCGAATTGCTCGCAGTCACTCCGCGTCTTCCTCGTCTTCTTCCTCGGCTGTCTCCGGCGGTTGAAAACGGCCGGGACCGCCATCGCGCAAGTACCGCACTCGGGTGTCCTGCATTGGACCCCAGTACATGTAGGGACGAGGTGCCACGTCTGGAAACAAGACCTCGGACGCGGGCGATTCATTGGCGACGAAGCGGAGCGGCGCCCCGGAATCGACCTCTCGCTCGTAGGCATCTGGACCCGCGTAGCCAGCCTCGAGGGCGAACGCGAGCCGTCCTTCGTCCGGAAGCGCGATGGCCTGCTCGACCCCGGCGAGCGCGAGCGCTTCCAAGATCGTCGGACCCACCCCATCGGCGGGGCGCTCGACGTAGACCAAGAACCCGTCGGCATCGACACCCAGCGCGACCAGCGTGGACGACGAGACGGCTTCGCCGCGCAGAATGACCTCGGCACCGTCCGGAACCTCATCCGCCACGACGTAGCGGCGGCCGATGAGTTCTCCTTGCGCAAATAGCGCGAGCGGCCCCGGCGCCGTGGGCCGGCCTGGGAACAAGCGCGGAAGGAGCGCGAGGGTGCGTCCCGCCCCCTCCTGGTCCAGCGAGGGCGTGGCGCGCCTCGGATCGATCCGCACGACCCAGGTGCGCCGCGACACGGCCGGCGCTTCGTCGCCGAGAGGCAGCCCCGCCCGGGCAAACGCGTACGGCCATCCGGCATGGGGCAGACCTTCCGTCTGAAGTGTCAGCGGGCCCTCGGCGAGTGGGAGATCCGGGCCGGGCAACGTAGGCCGAAGCGTCAGGTAGAAGAAGTCGCGCGGGTCTCGGCGGATGTACCGCGGGAAAGTCATCGGCGTCATGCTCTGCACGAGCTTTCGCCCACGCACCCGCCAGCCGCGCGCGTACGGGACGTTGATCTCGAACTCGAGCTCGGAGCGGAGCCGGCGGTCGAGCGGCGGCGCTTCCTCGCGGGGGAACGCGTTGTAGAGTTCGAACGCGGTGTGTCTCTGGTTCATGTCCAGATGCAGGCCGCGCACGCATCGGGTCGCGAGCATCGCTTTGCCGAGTTCCTCGGCACCCATCGACTTGCCCCAGAAGTACGCCATCAATCCTTCCGACGTCAGGCACATGCCGCTGCGATCGATGAAGACCTGCTCCTCGTCCCCCTGCGGTGCGGCGCCCCAGTACCAGCGACGCCACGGGTTCCACTGATCGCCTTCGACGACGCTGGTCAGGTTCTGGCGGAACTCCACCATGCCGTCCGGGATCTGTTCGGTGGCCCAGTGTTCGGTGTAGTGGCGTCGACCTTCGGGCGGGTCGAGCCAGCTTCCCATCGCGACGCGCCCGTCGTCGTAGACCGCGACGGTGGCCGACCACGGTTTGGGCGGCAGGTACACGCGCCCGCCGGACATCATGCCGAACTCGCCGTGCAACGATTGAAAGCCTCCGTTGAACCCAGCGACCACCCGCGACAGCGTTTCTGGATCCCGCGGCACCATGCCCGGCGCGGTCTCGCCGGTCGCACTCTCGGGTTCGCGCGTGCCGCTCATGATGCGCAGCTGGAGTGCGCGAGGATCCCACAGCACGATGTAGACGCGGGTGAACGGACGCTCCGGATCGACCTGGAGAAACGTGCTGTAGAAATGCGGAGGCGCGTTCGGGTACTGCCGCACCATCGGGTCGTCGACGATCGGGATCCACGCGCCCTCTCCCTCTGCCGGCCGCCGAACGATCGGCTCGAGCGCGGGCGGCGGCCAACCGAGTTCGGGCCGCGGCGTGGTGAGCTCCAGACGGCGCCGTGCTTCTTCGGCGGTCACGCCGGTCTCTGCGGCGACCTCCGCGGCGGTGTCGGTTTCGGACCCGGCCACGCTGTACCAGCGGCGCTGCACCCAGTCTTTCACCGCGAAGACGCGGGACTCGAGCCAGGCGATCGGTTCGGGTCCGACGAAACTCAGGTTGCGCACGGTGTCGACCACCCACGTGATCGTGCCGGGCATGCCCTTCTCGAGCGGCTGGACTTCGACCCGGTCCGCACCCGCGATCGGGGTGGCGGTGTCGACCCGCACTTCGACGCGCGCACCGTCGGCCGTCACCGCGATGAGTTCGTCCTCGAGCTCGACCTGCACGTCGTCCGCCGCGGGTCGCAGTGCGTAGCGGATCCTGCCGAAACCTTCGGTTCGGCCTGCGTCGTGGAGGTTCGTGATCGCGTTCTGTAGCCGCGCGCGTCCCGGCCAATCGGCAGTGATGGTCTCTGGTTCCCCGCGCAGATCGAGCACCGTGAAGGCGTTGAACTGGCCACCGACCCGCGTGAGGTAGACCGCGTGGTGTTCGCCAACCAACGTCGGCGTGGTCTCGTCGCCCGAACTCGTGCGCGTCAGATTGGAGAGCCCCCGCACGCCGAGCACTTCGCCGTCGGAACCAAGGCGGGCTTCGACATAGTAGAGGTCCGCAGGGGCGTTCTCTTCGACCTGTCCGCAAAAGAGTGCGGCCCGCGCCTGGATCGCACCGCCGGCCGGTCCGAAGAACAACACGCTCTCGGTGTCGACGAGCACCTCGTCTTGAAGCGCCATGGCCAGCGATGCCGCCGAGTCGCCCGCGGATGCGTACGCCCCCCACCGAAGCGCAACCAAGCCCAGCGACACGAGGGCGGCGGCGGCGATCAGCCTGCGACGGGACCGGAGCATGGTTCGAATCCGAGACATCGAGGCTCGGACTAAAGCGCATCTCCACAGTGGGCGCGAGTCGATCCTTCGGCACGGTGCGCGATTCGATCCAAGGGTTGGGGCTGCGCAGACCTCGTACGCCTGTGCGATCGATCGACCGTTGTGCGCGACATCGTCCGTTGGGACGGTCTGGGGTTTCTGCTATGGGGCTCGTGGAATCGCGTCGGGCCGCCAGTTTGGGGGGGACCACCTGGCGCAGCCGCAGAGAGGTTGAGATGTCTCGCATCCCCAAGATGCCCCGCAAATTCGTGTGCGCCCTCGCGCTGTTCGTGTTGTTCGCGTCCGTACCGGCCGAGGCCCAACGACGTGGCAGACGTGCGGCCAACGACACGCCGAGCCGGCCCCAGGTGACCATCGCCGATCTCGACACGGTCGCACCGCGGCTGCTGAGCGCGAACCCGGATGAAGTCCAGGAAGCGATCGACCTGCTCGTGATCATCGACCGTCCCGAGGTCGTGCCGCACCTCGCCGCGTTCTTGCGCTCCGGCCCTCCAGACCACCTGACGAACCGGGCGCTCGTCGCGCTTCGCGGCCTGGCCCACCCGAGTTCGATCGAAGTTCTCACCGAGTTCACGAACCACCGCCGGGTAGCCGCCCGACGCCGGGCCTACCAGGCGCTCGCGGTGATCGAAGACGGGCGGGTTCGAGGACTGCTCGAGCGCGGCCTCCGCGACAGCGATCGCACGGTTCGCGGCGCGGCCGCCCTCGCGCTGGGAGAGACCGGCGCCCGACAGTCGCTCGACCTTCTGTTCCGAGCGTTTGAACGCAACGTGGTCGAAGCCGCGATCGCGATTGGCAAGATCGCACCGGCGGCATCCATCGAACGCTACAACGGGTTCCTCGGTCGGGAACCGCTCGGCGTCATGCTCTCGGGGTACAGCCAGTTCCTGCGCCGCGACGACATCGCGCTCGGCAAGAAGAAGGAGATGATCGAACGCCTCGGTGAAGTCGCCGGTGTGATGGTTCGACGTTTCCTCGAGGACTACCTCCGCACCTTGCCGGAGCGCACCCGCAACCGCGGCATCATCGAACTCAAGACCCTGCTCGAAGAGACCATTCGACGCATCCCTGAAGAAGCCGCTGGAACCCGCGTCGGTGGCGCGGCACCCGCGGCACCGGCGGCACCCGCTGCGCCGGCAGCCGCCGAAGGAGCAGCGCAATGACCTGCGTTTCGACCAACCACGTTCCGAAGTTCCTCTTGGTGGGCATCCTGGCGTTCGCCTCGGGCTGCGTGAGCTACACCGGCTACACGGACGCGTTCAGCCACCACTTCGCAGACAACGAGCAGGCCGACATGGAGCCGGTGCTCGCCTCCCTCCCCGGCGTACGGCCTGCCGCGCCCAACAACGCGAGCGGCCAACCGATGGTGGTCGCGACCACCCACGGCGAGACGCCCGAACTGATCGCGCTCGGCCTCGATGGCGTGCCGCTTTGGCGCAAAGCGTTCGATGCCCGCACGCGGCCCGAGATCCTCGGCGACGTCATCCTCACGAGCCGGCGCGACGCCGTCGTGGCGCTCGACCTTCGTACCGGAAACGAACTCTGGACCGGTCCGCTCGAGAGCCTCGCGTACGTCGGCGCCAGCCGCACCGGCAACACCGTGCTCTACGTCGTCAGCGTGGGTGTCGCGGGCGGCGCCACCCGGGTCGGACATCTGCGCGCGGTGGACGCGCGTACGGGGCGCGGAATCTGGGACCACGAGATCGCCGGCGTGCTCGGCCGCCCCGTGGCCTACGGCAACTACGCGTTCGTCCCGTGGGACCGGCAGAACATTGCGATCCTCGATTTGGCCACCGGCCTCGAAAAGGCCCGGCTGCGCTCCACGGACGACGTGCTCGCCTGGGTGCGCGCGGAACCGGCTGGACTCTTCTACGGCGCCCAAGGCATCTACCAGCTCAACGAGCGGTCGTTCGCCGGCACCAAAGCAGAGAGCACCTACCGCGAGCCGCCGATTCCGTTCGCGCCGCGGGAGCCGCTGGTCGAAGACGACAGCTTCTACCCACTTCCGGGCACCCGCAGCGCGCGCGGCCGGATCCGAATCTACTTCGCACCCGCCACCAGCACGGATCCCGAGACGGTGCCCGTCCTCGGCGACCGGTTCTACTTCGTCTACTACCGCTACGTCTTCGCGTTCGACACCGACAACGTGCTCGTGTGGAGCCGCAAGCTCGACCAGGACGTCATCAACGCGACCGTGCTCGAGAGCGGGCTCTTCACCGTGGGCGAACAGGGCGCGATGCGGGTGCTGCACCCGGCCACTGGCAACGACCGCTGGACCGGTGGGTCCGAGATGGAGCTCGCGTCGGCGGGCATCGACGTGCTCGGGTTCGACCCGGGTGGTGAAGCCGGCGAACCGGTGGACCTGCTCACGTCGTTGACCGAGATCGCAGGCGACCCGGACAACCGCCTCGTGCCTGCACGCTCGTTCGCGATCGAACAGCTGGCGGCGATGCAGGACCCAGAGATCACGCGCGTCTTGCTCGACCTCTACGCGCAACGCCATGTGCCCGGTGCCCTCCGCGAGACCATCGGCAACGTGCTGCGCGAGCGCACCGTCGGCACGGAGCACCTCGTGACTGCGCTCGAGACCCGCTACGACTACCTCGAGGAGACGCCGGCGCCGCCGCTCTCGCTCATCGTGCCGGCCCTGCTTCAGCAGGAGAAGAAGGACGCCGTCACCGGCCTCGTTCGACACATGCTCGACCACGAGACCCCGGCCGCTGAACTGCCGCTGGTGATTCGCGGGATCGTGGAGCTCGGCGACGAGAGCGTCGTTCCGGCGCTTCGCTCGTTCCTGATCCTCTACCACGCGGACTCCACCTTCGCGGAGGCGCCGCAGTCGATCGCGGTCGCGGCCGAGGGCATCTTCCGCCACGGCGGGGACGAAGGACGAACACTGCTGCGCGAACTGATGGCCAAGGCCGGCACGCTCGCGCCCCTCACCCTCGCCATCAACGGACTCTTCGAACGCGAAGTGCAAGACGCCGAAGCCGCCGCGCTGGCGGAGACGGAAGCGGCCGCCGCAGCGGCTGCGGAAGCAGCTCGGCAGGAGCGCGCCGGCCGGCCGATGCGTTTGAGTCAGCGGCAGATCAACGACGCCTTCGCGACCCAGACCGAGGGCATGCGCGGCTGTGTCGAGAACGAACTGGAACGCAACCCGCGGCTCGGACAGATGCGCGTCGTGTTCATTCTCGAACAAGACGGATCCCCGCGGGACTTCCGATTCGCACCGAACACGCCCGAGTTCGCGGCGTGCATCAACCCCGTGGTCGCCGCCATCGAGTTCCCGCCGTTCCGGCAGCGCCGGATGCGCGCGACCTTCACGGTGAACCTGCGCCCCGGTGCCCAACCGACCGCTCCTCGGGCTGCGCCGACGGACCGATTCTGGTGGTCCCGCGCCGAACGACTGGCGAGCAACGGCACCATCGGTCGGCCGTGGTGGGAAGTGCGCCAGGCCGCACGCACCACGAACCCGAACCAGGGCCAAGGCAACCAGGGCCAAGGCAACCAGGGCCAAGGCAACCAGGGCCAGGGCAACCAGGGCGGTGACCCGGATCAGCCGTGGTGGATGCGTGGCGAAGGCGGCGGCCAGGAAGGCGGCGGCGGCCAGGAAGGCGGCGGCGGCCAGGAAGGTGGCGGCGGCCAGGAAGGCGGCGGCGGCCAGGAAGGCGGCGGCGGCCAGGAAGGCGGCGGCCAAGAAGGCGGCGCCGGCCAAGAAGGCGGCGTGCCCTGGTGGTTGCCCGAAGAGTGACGTCGGTGGCGCCTCTGCGCCCCCAAAGCGAAGTGAACCCCCGCGCCGGTTTGGCTCGGGGGTTTTCTCTTGGCGGTCTGTTGCCGCCGAAGCCGAAGCCGAAGCCGAGGCCGATCCCGGAGCCGATCCCGAGGCCGATCCCGATGCCGATCCCGATGCCGATCCCGAAGGCGATCCCGAAGCCGATCCCGAAGCCGATCCCGATCCCGATCCCGAAGCCGAAGCCGAGCCCCAAGCCGAATCCGAAGCCGAATCCGAAGGAGAGGCTGCGCGGTTCCCGTGCCCGTGCCCGTGCCCGTGGTTCGGGGCCGAAGCCGAGCGAAGCCGAAGCCGAGCGAAGCCGAAGCCGAGCGAGGCCGAACCCGCCCGAAGCGCGGCGCGCTACTTCTCTCGCAGGTCTCGTTCGGCGCGCAGAAGCGCCTGGACGACCTCGCCGGAGCTGCGCTGGAGGTCGGGGCCGAACTTGTCGGGGTGTACGTCGCAGAGGAGGCGGGTGAGGTTCTGGCGGGCGCTGCGTCCGGTCGTCTGATCCAGCTCCAGCAGGCCGCGTGCGTCCGCCTGGCCGAGTTGGCGGCGCTTGCGCAGGAGCGTCCGGTGGCTGCTCGTCTCGACCGACCGCTCGCGCACGATGCCGACGAGACTCCATCCGTAGAGGGCGGTCTCCGCACGCTGCGCGCCGCCGCCCACCGAGAGCAGGGACTCGCCCAACATCGGTTGCGCGGTGAGCACCTGGTGCATGGCCATCTCTTCTGGGTAGAGCGCCGACTCCGCGAGCGCGTGCCGTCCCCGGTCGGTCAGTCCAAACGTGGCCCGCTCGAGTCGACGGCGCACCACGCTGGGCACCCGCAGAGATCCGCGACAAGCGAACGCGACCAGGTCGCCGATCGACATCGGCCGATCGATGGTGGGCACCGCCGCGGCGATCGGCGCAAAGGCGAACTCGGCGACCGGCCAAGAGAACACTTCGATCGTCCGCGCACGCATCTGCCGCCGCAGTGCGTGGGTGAGCCCAGCCGCAGGCAAGAGTCCACCGCGTACGAGCCGCTGCCCGATGGGACCCGCCCGCCCCTCGAGTTCAGGAAGCATCGACCGGTGCGCGTCGAGATCCATGTCCACGAACTCATGGAGCGGCGCGACGCCCGGTAGGTCCACCGCGACCGCACGTCCGGAGTGCAGCACGAAGCGGGCTCGACGCCCCCCACGACGAAACCGCCCACCGCGTACCTCGAGCGTGCCGGTGGCACGGGCGTGCGACAACCGCAGCAGCGCGCGGCCCAGACTGCTCGCGGTGGGGACGTTGGGATCCATCTCCCTCGGGGTACCGCGCACCGAACGCCGCGCCCAAGTTTTCGGCACTCAGCCGGCGTAGCGCGGATCGTTGGGACGAAGCGCGAGCGCGTCTCGGATCTCGCCGTAGCGGGACGAGAGCGAGCCGGCGGCCACGCCGTAGCGTCGCGCGATCTTGGCTTGGGTGACGCCGCGCCGACGGTGAATCACCGCGATGGCGTATTCGATGGCGGCCGCCAGCACGGCCGGCTTGCGGGTGCGGACCACGCGCCGCTCGGTGAAGTCGCGCCAGAGGTCTCTCGCATGATCCACCTGGGCGTGCGTGAAGCCGGCCGAGGCCATGTGCTTCTCGAACGACTCGCGGACTTTGGTGTCGAGACCCGCGGTGGGCTCCGCCGGGTCGCTCATTCCTTCCGGGGGCGCGCCGTTCTGGACCCACTTCAGGAGTCGGCGGTGGTCGCGGTTCTGCGGCGCGTAGTCGGTGGCCTGCTTCGCGAGTTGCAGCGCGCGTTCGAGGTCGCCGAGCCGCGCGACGCAGTGACCGAGGCTCGCGGCGATTTCGTCGTGGGTCGGTTCCAGCCGGAAGGCTTCTTCGAGGGGCGCCAGCGCGACCTTGGGTTGGTCGAGGGCGACGTCGAGCAGGTGCCCGAGGTTGTGCAGGTACCACGGCGTGCCGGGCGCCTCCTGCAGCGCGCGCCGGTACGAGGAGACCGCCGCGCGGTAGTTGCCGAGCAGCGCCTGGCACAACCCCATCATCGCGTGCGGCACGTCGTCGTGCTGGGTGTACTTGAGCACGTGGCGCAGATGCAGCGCCGCGCGCCACGGGTGCCGTTCGAGTCGAAGCTGAGCCAACTGACGGTGCGCGAAGAGCGCGTCTTCGCCCTCCGCCATTTCCAGCAGACGATCGAGGAGCGTCTCCGCCTCGGTGTGGCGTCGCCCCTCCAGCGCGTCTTCGGCACGACGCCGCAAACGTCCCACCGCGCTCTCTCCTGGTCCGACCATCAGTCGCTCGTATAACGAGTCCCAACCGGGCCCGCAACACCGAGTCTCCGCCGACCGGTTCGCGAGCTCAGACCCGGTCGAGTACGACGACCAGAAAACCGCCGAACCACCGGAGCGGCGATCGCAATGCCGCGCGTTCGCCGGCACGAAGAATGGGCGCCACCACGGGCAGCCGATGGAAGAATGCGGCCGGCGTCAACACGCGTACCCCGGCGACCTGAGACACCTTCAGCGTGTCCGGAAGATTCTCCTGAACCTGCCACGGCGCATGCCATTGCGTGAACACGTCGGCTTCCGTGCGACCGTCACTGATCGGCTGCGGACCGGCAATCCGCTTCGCGAGGTAGCGAAGGCTCATCGGGTTGTAGAGTTCGATGACGACCTTGCCGCCTGGCTTCGTGACCCGTGCGGCTTCGGCGAGCGCGCGCGGCAAGTCGGGAATGTGCGCGAGCACCTTGAAGCTGTAGAGAAGATCGAACGCGCCGTCCGCGAACGGCAGCTCGTACACACTCGCCACCGAGACGTCGAGACCGCGGGTGCGCGCCGTCGCGATCATGCCCGGTGAGAGATCGATGCCGTGTGCGCGCCTGGCCAGTGGCTTGACGTGTTGAAGAATGAGGCCGGTGCCACAGCCCAGCTCGAGCACCTCTCGATGCTGAACGAGCGGGCGCAGCACGTCGAGTTCGAGGTCGTCGATCAGCTGGTGGTAGCCGCGGCCGCGCTCGTCTTCGTAGCCGCTCGCGAAGTCGTCGTAATAGGCCTGGTTGTCGGAGTTCATGATGCGTCTTGGGGAAGGTCGGCGCGTGGGCGCCTCACGTGTGCAACTCCTCGTAGAGTGCTTCGTACGCGCGCGCCATCGGACCGGGGGAGAAACGCTGCAGCACCGCGCGCCGGCCGGCCGCCCCGATCCGCGCCCGCTCGTCGTCGTTCTCGAGCAAGCGCCGAAGGGTCGCCTCCAATGCGTCCACGTCGGGCGGCACCGCGGCCGCCGCGTGTTCCTGCCCATCCGCCCCGTCTTCCGGCGCGGGCACCGCGAGCTCGGCCGCCGGCGTGTGTTCGGCCACGACGACGGCCCGCTCCTGCGACATCGCCTCCAAGAGCACGAGTGGGTAGTCCATCTTCGCGAAGAGCGTGTCGGTCGGAAGCGCGATCACGTCCGCCGCCCCGAGCAACGCGTGGACGTGCGGGGTCTCGCCGATCCAGTGCACGCGACCCGGGGCACGGCGCCGTGCCAGCCGACGCAGTTCGTCTTCTTTCACGCGCGCCTCGGGCGTCTTGCGCCGGCACGCCATCACCAAGTGCGCGTCGGGCAATCGCGCAAACGCTTCGATGGTCGTGCGCGCGCCGTGGCCGAACTCGAGGTCGCCTGGGTACACGATGAGCGCGCCGTCCATCGGGAGTTGTAGCCGCGCCCGTGCGGCGCGCCGCTCCTTCTCGGTCGGCACATCGAGCGGGGTGATCGCTGGAGCGATGCGGGTCGACGCGATGCCCTCGCGCGCGAACCGGCGCTGGGTGTGGGCGCTGAGCACGACGATGCGGTCGGCGAAGAGGCTCGGGGCGAGCGGCAGGTCTTCGCGGGGCGCCGAACAGATGGTGTGCACCGTCGGCACCCGGCGCAGGCGGGAAACCGCGCGGGCCGCCTTCGCAGTCCTCGGGTTGGGCGCAAAGAAGAAGTGCCAGATGTCCGCCGACGGACCAGCCGCCAAGCGCCCCAGCACCCGCGCGTTGTCGACCAGCGCCGGCGAGAAGCCGCCCGACTTGGCGCCGTACACCCCCGAGGCGCGGGCACGCCCCGGTGCACGCGACCCCTGCCGGACCATGACGGTCGGCTCGAACCCGCGCAGCGCCCCGACGAGGTCGCGCACGAGGTTCTTGCTGCTGTCGTTCCACGGGGGCTCGACGGGCTTCGAAACGAACAGGACCGAGGGCACGGTGGCTTACTCTTCTTCGGCCTTCGGCGGACGCTCGGACTTGCGGTCGGTGCGGTCACTCTTCTTGACCTTGGGCACAGCGGCGACCTTCACCTGGGGCTTCACACCGCCGGCGTCGTTCGGGATGAACCGAACCTCGGTCTTGATCTCGAACGACAGACTCGTGAGCGCGCGCTGCAGTTCGCCGGCGACATCGGTCGCGTCCAAGAACTCGCGCACCTCCCCGGCGACGACCCGCACGAGCGCGTTCTTGGTGTCGTCCACCTGGCTGAACACGTACCCGAGGAGCTCCTTCGGGAGCGGCACATCGTCGACGACGTCGCGCACGGCTTTGTCGGCCTTGCTCAGCGTGCCGACGCCCGCTTCGACCCCCTTCTCGATCGCTTTCCGAAACGCTTCGCGAAACAGCCCCTCGAGCCGGCTCCGCCGCTCCTGTCGAGTGGGCTCTCTCTCTTCGGCCGAATCGTCGTCGCTCACCCTGGAGGGATAAGCCCCCCCCGTCCCCACGGCAACCCAACCCCCTCCGGCCGGGGTCGGGCAGTCGGCTTCGGCTCGGCTTCGGGCTTCGGATTCGCATTCGGCTTCGGCTTCGGATTCGGCTTCGGCTTCGGATTCGGCTTCGGCTTCGGATTCGGCTTCGGATTCGGATTCGGATTCGGATTCGGCTTCGGATTCGGATTCGGCTTCGGCTTCGGCTTCGGCTTCGGCGTCGGCTTCGGCTTCGGCTTCGGCTTCGGCACCAGCGCCAGCCTCAGCCGGCTCCAGCCTCCAGCGCCGACTACGGCTTCGGCGCTTCCTGCGCCGCCAGCCCCGCCCGCGCCTTCCGCTGCATCGTCACCCACAGGTACGCGATCAACGCCAGCACGCCGACCCCGATCAACTGCGAGGTGGACAGCCCGAGCAACGCCCCGCGGTCGTCGTCCCGGATGTACTCGAGCGCGAACCGAAGCACCGCGTAGGCGCCCAGGAACGTGAACATCACCTGGCCGTCGAAACGTTTTCTCGGATGCACCCAGAGCATGCAGAACGCCGCGATGGCCAAGCAGCCGATCGACTCGAAGAGCTGGGCTGGGTAGACCGGGAGCGACTCGACGTGCGGCCACTCGAGCAGGCCGCGCTTCCACTGCGACTCGCTCGCCGCGCTCCATGCCGGAAAGCGCACCGCGGACCAGTGGCCGGCGTCGGTCACGGTGCCGAAACAGCACCCGCCGAGGAAACATCCGAGCCGTCCGAAGAACAGTCCGATCGGCATCACCATGCCGACCAGATCCACGCCCTTCATCACCGGGAACTTCTCTTTGCGGAGGAAGTGGATCCCGTAGATCGCGGCGGCGATGAGTCCGCCGTAGTACGCGAGCCCACCCCGCCAAAACGCCGCCCACGCAAAGCAGTCGCGCCCCGCCGGCCGGCAGACCCCCGCCGCTTGGTCCCAGATCCCTTCGGCACGCGCGCACCGGGCTTCGGTGATCTGCCACTCGACCAGGCTGGGATCGGTACAGAGGTGCACGTAGTCCCAGAAGTACCCGTCCGCGATCACGTGCAGCAGGCGGGAGCCGACGATGCCCCAGATCAGCGCGAAGAGGCCGAGGTCGATCATCGTGTCGTGATCGAGATCCATGCGCCGCGTCTGCCGCTGCGCCAGGTAGATCGCGAGACCGAACCCCACCATCAACATGGCGAAGTACGCGGGCAGCTCCTGGAACCACTCCGGAAGACGCTCGGCGAACGCTTCGAGGAGGTTGGGGTACATGGCGGCGGGGCTACGGCGCCGCGGCTAGACGGCTTTGGCCTTCTTGTCGCCGACCGCGCCGGGCGCTGGCACGCCGCCCTGCTCCGCCGCCCAGGCCTTGTGTCGCTTGCCCTCGAGGTAGCCGTCGATGATCAGGAAGATCACGCCGATGGTGATCGTCACGTCCGCGACGTTGAAGGTCGGCCACTCGCGTAAGCCGAAGAGTTCTCCATCCCAATAGAAACGGATGAAGTCCACCACGTAACCAAGCCGGAGCCGGTCGACGAGGTTGCCGATCGCGCCGCTCACGACGAAGGGCACGCTCATCGCGAAGAAGCGGCCCCCGCGTCCCTTGGCGAACATCCACAGAAGCGCCAAGCTCGCCAGCACGGCCGCGAGACCGAACACCGAGTTGCGCACCCACGCGGGCTGGTTGCGGAAGAGTCCGAACGCCGCGCCGCAGTTCTCCTGGTACCGGAACTCGAGGGAGCCTTCGACGAGCTCGACCACCTCGGTCTGGCGCCGCTGGTGGACGATGTAGCCCTGTTCGTTCGCCTCGCAGACGGGCGGCGGCTCGGCCGTGCGTTCGGCCGACAGGGTCTCGAGCGCCCAATCCTTGCTCCACAGATCCGCGACCGTGAGGAGCGCCGTCGCCGCGAGGCAGACCCCGATCCACTTGGCCGCGCGAGGCGGTCCAGCCGGCATCGGAGGCAGCTCTTCTTTTTTCGTGAACAGGCCCATTGGCGTGTCGTTAGCAACGAACGCCCATCAAAGCCAGCCATTCCACCTGGGCGCGGTGTGACCCGCCCACTCTACGCGGCGCAGAAACCCTGGTAGTCGATGTACTCGGTGATGCTGGGGCTCTTGCCGCAGACCACGCAGTCCGGATCCTTCGGCAACTTGAAGTTGCGGAAGCTCATCGCCATGGAGTCGTACTGGAGCAAGCGGCCGACGAGCGGCTCGCCCTGGCCGAGCAGGATCTTGATCGCTTCGGTGGCCTGCAAGGTGCCGATGACGCCGGGCAAGACGCCGAGCACGCCCGCTTCGGCGCAGCTCGGCGCGAGGTGGGCGGGGGGCGGCTCCGGGTACAAGCAGCGGTAGCAGGGGCCACGTCCCGCACCTTCACCGGCCCAGAACGTCGTGACCTGTCCGTCGAAGCGGAAGATCGACCCGTGCACGACCGGGATGTCTTTCCAGACACTCGCGTCGTTCACGAGGTACCGGGTCGGGAAGTTGTCGAGGCCGTCCACGATGACGTCCCAGCCCTGGTCGAAGATCCGGTCGATGTTCGAGCTGTCGAGCCGCTCGTCGAAGGGGATGACCTGGACGTCCGGGTTCAAGTTGGCGATGCGCGCCGCCGCGCTCGCGACCTTGGACTGGTCGACGCTGTCGAGGCCATGGATGACCTGGCGCTGCAGGTTCGACGCGTCGACGACGTCGCCATCGATGACGCCGAGTGTACCGACGCCCGCGGCCGCGAGGTACAGCGCCGCCGGAGATCCAAGACCGCCGGCGCCGAGCAGGAGCACCCGGCTCTGGAGCAGTTTGGCCTGCCCCTTCTCGCCGACTTCCGGCAAGAGCAGGTGTCGGCTGTACCGGCTGAGCTGCGCTTCGGTGAACGCGAAGGGACGGTCGGTCGGGTAGCCCTTGTCCTTCCAGTCGTTGAACCCCGGGTTCGCGCTCTCGACTTTTTCGAAGCCGAGCTCGGAGAGGATCTTCGCCGCGAACGCCGATCGAATGCCGCCCGCGCAGTAGGTGACGATCGTCGCTTGCTTGTCGGTCAGGCGCTTCTCCGCCTGCATCTCGAGGAACCCGCGCGGCAGGTGGACGGCACCAGGGATGTGCCCCTGGCGCCACTCGTCCTTCTCGCGCACGTCGACGAGGGTGATCTCTTCGCCGGCTTCGATGCGGGCATGGAGGTCGTCCAGCGAGACCTGACGGATCGCGCCTTTGACGTCTTTGAGAAGGTCGGCGTATGTCTTCGCCATCTTTGTCGCTCCTATTCGGTCGGAAAACCGGGGATTGAACTATGGCCCTGAAATATCAGGGGTCAAGTCGGTTGCTGGTTCGGTCGTGAGGCTGCGCGCAGCGTGACTCACAGAAGTTTGACGAGTTAATCAGTCGGGTATGCGGTCGACGTTGCGGCCGGTGGCGACCACGACGATGTTGCCGGTGCCTGGCACCGAGTCCGCGTGGGCGCGCGCCCAGGCGATGCCGACCGCGCCGCTGCCTTCCACGACCTCGCCGAGCATGGTCTTCGCGAAACGCATCGCGTCGGCGATCGACGCTTCGTCGACGGCTTTCATCTCCACCTTCGCCGCGAGGACCGCAGCGAAGGTGGACGGACACACCCCGCCCTCGAGTCCCTCGGCGAGGGTCTCCACCGGTTCGAGGCTGTCGAGCGCCCGTCCCTCTTGGACGCTGCGCAGCATGCCAGGCGAGGCTTCCGCATTGACCCCGATGAGCGCCGTCTTCGGCGACCACGCATCCCGTGCTGCGGCGAGACCTGCGATGAGACCGCCGCCGCCGACCGGACAGACGAGCGCGTCGACGCCGGTGACCGCATCGAAGATCTCACGCCCCACCGTGCCTCCGTTGCCCGCGGCCACGTCCGGGTCGTCGTAGGGCGAGACGAAGGGCACACCTTCCTCCTCCGCGACCGTGCGCGCGAGCATCTCGGTCTCGTCGTAGCCGGCGCACTCGGTGACGATCACCTCGGCCCCGCTCGCGGCGATGCCGTTGCGTTTGATCGCCGGAGTGTGTTTCGGAACGAACACCCGCGCCCGCACCCCGAGCACCCGCCCGGCGAACGCGATGCCGAGCCCATGGTTGCCGGCCGACGCGGTGACGATGCCCGCCGCACGCTGGTCCGCCGGGATCAACGAGAGCCGTACGAGCGCACCGCGCACTTTGAACGAGCCGGTGAGCTGCTTGGTCTCGAGTTTGAGCCACACCCGCGGATGCACACTCGGCGCCGGCACCAGGGGCGTCACGAGCAGGTGTTTGCGCACCACCGCCACCGCCGCCTCCACGCGCGCGGCATCTACGGTCCAAACGTTCTCCGAAGGCCCAGCGTTCTCGCGGTACATGCCGCGCATCCTACCAGGGACCACGAAGAGGCCCCTGGTAGGACCCTTGCCCGTGCCCGTGCCCGTGCCCTTGCCCGCCGTCCTGGCTTCGTCTTCGGCTTCGGGCTTCGGGCTTCGGCTTTGGGCTTCGGCATCGGCATCGGCTTCGGCATCGGCATCGGCATCGGCTTCGGCTTCGGGAAACCGGCCCCGCACGAGAACCAAGGACAAGGGCACGGGCAAGGGCACGGGCAAGGGGAGCTGCTTGCGCAGCTCCGCAACCTCCTCCCCCTCTCCGCCCCGCCGCCGCATTTCCGCCACATCTCGCTGCGACTGTCTCTTCCATGGCGCACCCACCCACGCAGTTCGGCTCCGAACGCCGCTTCGTGGACCCGAGGGCCGGCGCTGACACCCTGACACGACGATGTGGACGAGAGAGGACAGCGTGGCGGGTCGAGGCGGTCGTGGACACGAAAACTCCGGTATTTTCGGAGGTTCATGGCCTGGCACCCGACTTGCTCTGTTGTCCTCCGGAGGACTTCCAATGACCGATTCGAGCCAGTCACCCCAAGCGCGCACCCAGCGCCCCCAGACCCAGCGCCCCCAGACCGACACCCCCCGCTCCGCCGAGCGCACCCGCGCCGAGTTCCAGGCGGCGGTGAGCCCCTACCTCGACGAACTCTACGGCGCCGCGGTGCGGCTCACGCGCAGTCGCTCGGACGCCGACGACGTCCTCCAAGAAGCCATGACCCGCGCCTGGGCCTTCTGGGACCGCTTCGAAGAAGGCACCAACGCCCGCGCTTGGATGCACCGGATCCTCTTCAACACCTTCGTCAACGGCTACCGCCGCAAGAAGCGCGAACGCGAGATCCTCGCCCAGGTCCGGGTCGAAACCGTCCGCGATCCGCACTGGTCCCGCGGAGAGGCCAGCCTCGAAGCCAAACGTCCGGCGCTCGCCCTGGTCGGGGACGAGGTCAAATGCGCGCTGGAAGACCTGCCGGATGCCTTCCGCCAGGTCGTCGTGATGGTCGACCTCCAGGGCCGCTCCTACAAAGAAGCCGCGGACGCCATTGGCTGTCCGGTGGGCACCGTGATGTCCCGGCTGCACCGCGGGCGCCGCGCGCTCTCCGCCAAGCTCCGCGACTACGCCGAGCAGGAAGGCTACGTCGCCGCCGCCTGAGATCCCCGAGACAACACCGCGGCGAGCACGTGCGGGATCCGGTCGGCGACTTCGCGCGCCCGCACACCCCGATCCCCCACCGCGGCGAGTTCCCCGGCGCGCGCACACAGCTGCGCGGCAGCGCTCGCCGCATCGTACGCAGACACGCCACACGCGAGCAGCGCGCCCACCAGCCCGGCGAGCACGTCGCCGGTGCCTCCGACCGCAAGCGCGGGCGTGCCGGCCACGCAGACCCGGCAATGGTCCGATCGCGGATCGACGACGATGCTGCCCGCGCCCTTGAGCAACACCACCTGACCGCACTTCTGCGCCAGTGTCTCGGCCGCGCCGAATCGGTCCGCCTGCACTTCCGCCGACGTCGTGCCGAGCAGCCGTGCCGCTTCTCCCGGATGCGGCGTCAGTACACGAATCGCAGTGGCGTTCTTGAGGAGCGCGAAGCCGCCCTCCCCGAGTTTGGCGATGTGGGTCAGGGCGTCGGCGTCCAAGACCAATGGGGTCTCACTCGTCAGTGCTTCGCGCACCCGGTCGGCGCTGTTCGCGCTGAGCCCGAGACCCGGTCCGATCACCGCGGCGTCGTGTTGGTCGATCTGCTCGAGCAGCTCTTCGGCGCTTCCGAGCGGACGGGTCATGAGCTCGACGACCTTCGCGTCGATGGCGGCCTGCGCTTTGGTCGCGATGGTCACGAGGCCGGCCCCGCCGCGAAGCGCACCCCACCCCGCCAGGATGCCCGCACCGGTTTTGCCTGGGCTGCCCCCCGCGACGAGCACCCGACCCGCGATGCCTTTGTGGGCGTCGGCGGCACGCGCCGGGACCCAGCGCATCAGATCGCTGTCCTCGATGATCGAGGCTTGGTCGACGATGGGCGCGGGCACACCGATGTCGGCCACGACCACGCGGCCGGCGAGCGCGCGTCCCGGGTATTGGGTGAGGCCACGTTTGCGCGCCGCGAAGGTCACGGTGCAGTCGGCGCGCACGGCGACCCCGAGCACCTGACCGGTGTCGGCGTCGACGCCGCTCGGGAGATCCAGCGCCACGACGTGCGTCCCGTCTCCAGCCGCCCGGACGATCGACTCCACCACCTCCGCGAAGCCGCCTTCGATCGGACGCGAGAGGCCGGTGCCGAAGAGGCCGTCGACGATCAGCGACGCGCCGTCGAGTGGGATGGGACCAGGCGCCACTTCGCGCACCTCGACGCCGACCGCACGCAGGGCCTCGAACGCGATCGACGCATCGCCGGTGAGCGCCGAGCTCGAACCAACGAGGATCGCCCGCACCTTCAGTTGCTGCCGCACCAGATGCCGCGCCACCACCCACGCGTCGCCGCCGTTGTTGCCGGTGCCACCGATGCACACGACTTCGTGTCTGCCCGCCGGCAACCGATCGAGCTCCGCGCGCACCACTTCCGCGGCGCCCCGGCCGGCGTTCTCCATCAACACGATGCCGGGCACGCCGGCGTCGATCGCGGCGGCGTCGAAGGCGGTCGACTGAGCGCGGGTGCAAAGCGGCAACGTCATCGTTCTACTCCGCTTCCCCGTCGGCGATGGCGTCGAGAAACCGCTGCACCGCACCCTCGAGGCCGTAGAACACCGCGTCGGACACCAGCGCGTGCCCAATGTTGAGTTCCGCGATCGGCGGCGCTTCGACCAACAGGTCCGCGAGGTTGCGAACGGTCAACCCGTGTCCGGCCGCCACGATGAGCGGGTGCCCCTCCGCATGTTCGGCGGCGTCGGCCAGCCGCTGCAGCTCCTTCTCGAGCGCGCCGCCTTGGGCGTTCGCGTAGTCGCCCGTGTGCAGCTCCACCGTGGCGGCGCCGAGCGCCACCGCGGCGTCGATCTGCCGCGCGTCCGGATCGACGAACAAGCTGGTCGGAATGTTGGCTTCGAGGAGCGCTGCGATGAGCGGCTTCAGGGACTTCTGGTGTGCCACGACGTCGAGTCCACCTTCGGTCGTCTGCTCTTCACGTTTCTCGGGCACGAGCGTGACGAGATCCGGCGCGGTCTCGAGAGCGATGCGCAGCATCTCCTCGGTCGCGGCCATCTCGAGGTTGAGTCGCGTGGTGACGACTTCGCGCAACACCCGCACGTCGCGGTCCTGAATGTGCCGACGGTCCTCGCGCAGGTGCACGGTGATGCCGTGCGCGCCCGCCAGCTCGCACTGAATCGCCGCGTGCACTGGATCGGGGTACTTGGTCCCGCGGGCCTGGCGCAGGGTTGCGACGTGATCGACGTTGACGTGCAGTTCGACGGGCATCCAGTGGACTACCGCAAAACCCGGCGGCGTCGATCCGAGCGCGGTCGATCCGGCGCTTGTTCCACCGGATTCGAGGCCGGACCTTCCGAGCCATCGATCCGAACCCCGACGTCTGGCACCCTCGGCACATGGATGGGTCGACCAGCTCGAGCAGCATTGCGCGCGTCCTCGGGGCGTCCGCAGACCGGCACGCGCCGCAGCGCCTCCGCTGTCGGCGCGCCTTCGAGTCCCTCGAGGTCGAACACGGGCCGCTGCCCCTGCGCATCGAAGGTTCGGTGCCGCCCAGCTTGCGGGGCGCGCTCTACGCGACAGGCCCGAGCAAGACCCGCTTGTTCGGAGAGTCGTACGCGCA
Organism: Deltaproteobacteria bacterium; assembly: GCA_034670305.1. Lineage (GTDB taxonomy): Bacteria > Myxococcota_A > Polyangia > Polyangiales > Houyiibacteriaceae > JAXMNT01. Next base: position 46,032 of record JAXMNT010000017.1, on the reverse strand, counting down.
CTGGTTCGACGGGGATGGCGCGGTCAGCGCCGTCCACTTCGGAGACGGAGCCGCGCATGGGGCCGTGCGGCTGGTGCAGAGCGCTGGGCTGCGCGCGGAACAAACCGCAGGACGGATGATCTACGGCGGGTACCGGCGCCGGTTCGATGCGTCCCTGTTCTTCCGGGCGCCGGGCAAGCGCGGCAAGAACGTGGCGAACACGGCGATGATGGTCCGGGGCGGCCGACTGTTCGCGTTGTGGGAAGCGGGCCTGCCCACCGAGATCGATCCGGTCACGCTCGAGACGATCGGGACCGGCGCCTTCGACGACGTCGTGCGCATGGGGTTCTCCGCCCACCCGCACCACGTGCCCGCACGAAAGGCCGCCTACAATTTTGGCATCTGCCCGGGACCGAAGAGCGTGCTCGATCTGTTCGAACTCCCGGACGACCCCGCCCTGCCGCCCCGCCGTTTCGGCGGCGTGCCGGTCTCTCCGCTCGGCATGGTGCACGACTTCGCCGCGACCCAAGACCACCTGATCTTCTTCATCTCACCGCTGCGCTTGCGGCTGCTCCCGGCGCTGCTCGGTCTGTCCGGGTTCGACGAGAGCCTGGCGTGGGAACCCGAGCGCGGGACCGAAGTCGTCATCGTCCCGATCGACGCCCCCGAGCGCCAGACCCGTTTCCGGTGTGAGCCGTTCTACCAGTGGCACTTCGCGAACGCGTTCGAGCACGGGGGCCAGATCGTGATCGACTTCTGCCGCTACCCGAACTTCGGCAGCAACGAGTGGCTTCGGCGCGTCTACACCGGCGAGCCGCTCTTCGAGTGCTGGGGTGCGCTCACCCGGGCGACGATTCAAGCCGGAGAGGTCGCGTTCGAGACGCTCTGGAACCACCCCTGCGACTTCCCGGAGATCCATCCCGCCGTCGCTGGCGCGTCTCACCGATACGTCTACCTCGCCGCGCACCAAGACATCGAAGCGACGACCCGCGGCATGCAGGACCGCCTCGCCAAGTACGACGTAGAGCGCAACCAATCGTCGATGGTCGACTTCGGGCGCGACACCTTCCTCGGCCAGCCGACGTTCGTCCCCGACGCCGCCCTCGGCACGGACGAAGACGCCGGCTGGCTGCTCACCCACGTCTACGACGCGCGCACCCACGAGACCTTCGTCGCCGTGACCGACGCCCGCACCCTGGAGACCCGCGCGCGGTGCGCGATGCCGAACCACCTCCCGTTCCGGCTCCACACTGCGTGGAAGGACTCCTGAACGGAACCTGAGCCATCGGTACCGGCATCGGCTTCGGCATCGGCATCGGCACCGGCTTCGGCTTCGGCATCGGCTTCGGCATCGGCTTCGGCATCGGCATCGGCTACGGCTTCGGCTTCGGCTACGGCTTCGGCACCGGCACCGGCTTCGGCACCGGCACCGGCTTCGGCACCGGCACCGGCATCGGCTTCGGCACCGGCGGCCGCCTGCCACAGCGTCGGCCGCCGCTTCCCCTCAAAGCGTCAGCGCAGCTGGCGCTCTCTACACGTACTCGGGGCCGGTGCGGATGAGCAGGTGTTTGGTGTAGCTGCGGGCGAGCACCACTTCGACGGTCTCGGCGGGGCACTTCAGCGTCCAGACGAGGAAGTTCGACACCACCGTGAGCAGCTCCGGTTCGGTCAGGTCCGGCGCGCTGTCGATGAGGCGCACGCCCCACTGCGTCTCGCCCGTCCAGATCTCCACCTTGCCGAACACGTGGCCGAGCGGTGCGACGCACTCCCAGATCTGATGGGGTGCGTCCGCTTCCCGCCGCTGGTGCTCGACCTGTCGGAACGTCGCCTGCGCGAGGTCCGCCCTCATCGGTGGCTCCGCGTCATCGGCCCACCTGCCCCTGCGGGTACCGCGCCTTGAGCAATGCACCGAGCGCCACACGCAGGCTCGCTTCCATGTAGCCCAACGACTCGAGTCGGGCCCGGGTCGCGGCCGCGGCTTCGTTGTCTGCGATCGGCAGGGTCTCGCCTTCCAGCAGACGCAACACATCGCGGCCGAGCTCCGCGATCCGCTTCGCGTGTTCATTGTAGTAGGCCTCTTCGAGCCGCTCGATGAAGCGCGGGAACAGGAGCTCGTAGTCGACCGACTGGTCCGGGTGGTCGATCGCCCACGCCGCCACGCGGCTCATCAACTCGCGCCGGAACGTATCTGCGTCCTTGGCGCCCAGCATCGACTCCACGCTCTCCATCAGATCCTCATCCGGGTCGACGTGTTTGCCGGTGATGGGGCTGAGCACCTGCTCCTTCTCGAGCGCGTGCGACACATGGGTCACGTAGCGATCGAAGAGCTCGCGGTACTGGTTCTGATCCACGAGCCCCGTGGCGGTGCGCAGTTCGTCGTCCACCAGATCCAACCAGCGTTCCCGCGCGATGCGAGCGAACGCGCGCGCGTCGTGGTAGCCGCGGTCGGTCTCGGTGCGCAGAAACGCGTAGTCGTCGCGTTCGCAGAAGATCTCGATCCGGTCGAGCAAGGACGCTGGCGAGAGACATGCTTCGCCCGGGTCCGAGGCGGCTTCGAGCAGCAGCATGCGCATCTCGCGCGGCGAGGCGCCGATCAACCCTTCGTAGTCGAGCGTGCCCGAGGGTTCGTCGAAGATGTCGCGGATGCCGCCCGCGAGCACCTTGGCTTCTTCTTCGTCGAATCGGCGAGGCACCTTCGCCGTGGCGTAGAGATCCGCCTTCTCGAGCGGCGTCAGGTCTCCTGCCAGCCGACCGAGTTCGACCTGCTCGAACCGCTCGGGCCGAGCACGCCGCAGCCGCGTGAGGATCGCCCAGAGGCCCGCCACATACGTCGTGTGCGGCGCCACATGGCTTCGCACCTGCGGCACGATCTGCGCGTCGTAGATGCCTTGTTCCTGCACGTAGTCCCGCAGGTACGCGACGCGCAGAGGCATCAGACGGCCGCGGAAGGATTGGTACTCCGGATGTTCTTGAAACGCGCGCAGATGAAGCTCGTTCGAGCTCGCGAGCAGCACCGAGTCGATCGGCAGGTTGCTCATCGGCAGCATCAACTCGCCGGTCTCGATCGCGAGCAGAAGATACCGCCACGCATCGAGCGGGCGTTTGAGCAGATCGCTGTATTCGACCAGGCCACCCTGCGCGTCGACGAGTTCCCCGAACGACTCGAAGAGCGTCACCGCCGAAAGCGAGGCCGGGAGGGAACTGAGAGAACGGTCCGCGGTGATCTGGCGTTCGCGCGCATCGACGGCCATCTCCGGACCGATGGTCACCGCGCCCGCGCGATAGCGGCGGGAGACGTACCAACGTTCCACCTGCACGTGCGTCAGCACCCGGCCGAGGTCGCCGCGGTAGGCCGTCAGCAACGCGTCGAGAATGAGCCGGTTCTTGTGTCCGAGTTCCCCGTCGTAGAGGCAATCCGGCGGCGAGAGATCGATGCCGCGCTCGCCGTACATGCGATCGAGCAGCGCGCGCCGTTCGCCGAGAGGGAGAAGCAAGAGTGGATGTTCTCGGATCTCGCTGGTGAGCTTCGCGTCGATGCGCTCCTCAGGGAGATGCGCGTAGGTGTCGCCCGGTGCCGGGCCGTCCCCTTTGGTGCTGAACCCGATGCCCTTGCCGTCTGAACCACGCGGGAAGATCCACGAGAAGCGGTAGCGCGCTCCGTCTTCGGTGCTCGAGTACGCCTCGAGCCCGCGCATCAAACACGCGGCGAACGTCGACTTCGCGCTGCCGTTCGGTCCGTGCAGCAGGAGCAACTTGTCGCTCCGGCCCTCCCGCCGAAACCCCTGCAGCGCCCGGTACACCGCGTTCTGCAGGATCTCCTGGCCGATGAGTTGGTCGCTGCGGTTCGGCGCCGCGTGTTCGGGGTCGAACGCCAGGTCGAAGAGTTTCCAGCGACGCACCTTGCCCCATGGACGCGCGACTTCGTACGAGCCGTAGTGCTCGAAACAGTCCAGCAGGTAGCGCGACGCATCGCGGGTGTGCCGCGCCGGTGCCGCGGAGACGAGTTCGAGGAACTCGCGGAACGAGAGCACCCGTTTCTCGGCGACGAAACGTTCCCGGACCGCGGCCCGTGCTTTCTCCAGTTCGGCGTCGATGTCCACCGTTCAGCGCGCCGCGAGGTTCAGCGCCAGCTCGGCGGTCTTCGGGACGCAGGAGGTCGGGTTGCACATGGCAAAGCGCACGGTCGCCCGCACTTCGTGTTCTCCCGCGACAGGCGTGAAGGGCACGTCGAACCGCGCCGACTCCTCCGACCACTCGGCTGCATCCGTCTGGGCGAGCGTGTCCTTCGGGAAGTTCAGTCCCTCGCCTTCCACCGCGAGCGAGAACGGGAAGAGTTCGTTGAGGTGCCACTCGCCCTGCGACTCGATCGAGACCGCGAAGGTCGAGAGCGAGCCCGCCGCGTAGCCGGCTTCGACGGGGATGGCGTGCGCGACGTACGTCTCGTCACGGGCGCTTGGACCGGAGGGCACGTCGGCTTCCGTGCTTGGCTCGGGATCCACCGATGGCTCTTGCTCGGGCACCTCCACGGCTTCTGCAGCTTCGGCCGCCTCCGCGATCAACGCCCCGGCGCGCTCGCCGGCCTGGGTGGCCGTTCGCGCATCCCCGCACGCTCCGAAGAGACACAGCACACACGCACTCGCAACGAATCGCATCACCACCACACTCCAGGTTCATCGAACATCTGCTGGCCAAGCATAGTGTATGCTTTGCGCGCAGGTTGTCCCGTCTCATCCATGACGAGAACACACGAACATCGCCCCACCCTCGCACGCGGCCAAAGCCTCGCCCACTGGGCCGCATGCGCCGTGATCCTCGGGGCATCCGCCGGTTGCACGGGACCCGAAGGGTGCGCGGAAGGCGCCTGCCCCACCGGCAGCCGATGCAGCTTGAGCGGCGTGTGTGGACCGCTCGCAGAGCGCGACGGTTTCCGCTTCGCGCAGGCGGACCGGCTGCCACCGGTCGACTGGGGCGCCACCCGCGCCGACGCACGCGGTGCTTCATTGCGCGACGTCGATCGGTGGTTGCTCGGCGGCTCGGTGAAGGGCCGCGTTCACCTCGCGTTTCGGTTGCCGGATCGCGATCTCGTCGAAGCGGTGCTCACCATGTTCGCGGCCGGCGAGCCACCCTCGGTGCACACGCGGCTGTTGCCCTTTCGGTCCGCGGCCTTCGCGGGCGCCGAACTGGACCGACAGACGGCGCCTCGGGTTCGAGCGCGAGGCCACGCCCGCCGTGTGATGCCACGCGCGGGTGATCCGGTCCGCATCGACCTGACCCCTCTGTTGCGCGACCACCGCGGCGAGGTGGTCTACGTGGGCCTTGGCGCCGGCGGGCCGGACCAGCCGTTGCTCGTCAGCTCACCCCTCGCGCTCGACGAACACACCCACCCCTACCTCGACGTCCGCTCGAGGTAGAAGCGCGCCACGTGGGAGGCGCGTTGGGCCGGTCAGTCGGTTTGGGTTCGTTGCCCGCGTCGCGATCTTCCACAGGTTGTCCGCCACGCTGCCGTTGCACTGCCGGGGGCTCACAACCGCTGCAGCCTGTGCAAACAGTCTGCTGGCGCCCGCTACTCTTTTTGGAGTTGGCGGGTGATGCGGGTCGGGCGGGGGGAGAACTTGGCGTACTGCGCGTCGGGCCCGAGTTCGGCCGCGAGCAGGTTCTGGCCGAGGTCGATCTCTTGTTCGACCGCTTCGAGGTCGATCGCCCACTCTTCGAGGGTGCGCAGCTCTTCTTCGATCTCGGTCGCCCAGACCCGCTTCATGTAGCGGGCCAGACGGGTGCGCCGATAGTCCGGGGCGTAGCTCTTCAGAAACCGAACGAGCGCGTCGCGGAACTCGAGCGAGGTCTGAAAACGCGCTTTGCGTGAGCGGGCCATCGAGCGGTTGATGATCTCGGCCAAGAGCGGCGGCAGATCCGGGTTCACATCGTGTGCGGGGATCGGATTGGCGTCGCGCACCTCGAAGATGAGATCGATCTCGGTCTTCGCCCGGAACGGCTGCCGCCCGGTGCACAGTTCGTAGAGCACGCTGCCCGCACTGAACACGTCGCTGCGGCGGTCGAGTTTGTGACCGAAGGCTTGCTCCGGCGACATGTACTTGACCTTGCCCTTGATGATGCCGGTCTTGGTCTGGATGCGGTTGTGCCGCGCTTTGGCGATGCCGAAGTCGCACATCTTCACCGCGCCGTCGTACGCGATCAGCACGTTCGAAGGCGAGAAGTCCCGGTGTACGACCGCCAGCCCCTCGCCCCGTTCGTCCACCGCTTCGTGCGCGTGGTGCAGCCCATCGAGCGCGCACGCCATGATGTACGCGACGTCGGAGTAGCCGAGCCGGTCTTCCGAGCGTCGGCCCTTCTCGACGGTGGTGCGCAGGTCCTTGCCGTCGACGAACTCCATCGCGATGAGGATCGTGTCCTCGATGCTGACGAGTTCGTAGACCTCCGCGACGTTCGCATGCTCCATCCGACTGACGAGCCGGTACTCGTCGGTCAGCATCGTCACGAAGTTCTTGTCCTCCACGTAGTGCGAGAGGAGCTTCTTGATCGCGACGTCGGTCCGGAACCCATCGTCGGAGAACGTGAACCCGCGGAACACCTCCGCCATGCCTCCGAAGGCGATGCGATCGGTGAGGTGGTACCGCCCGATTCGCCGCGTCCGACGCTCTGGAGCCAGATCTTGCAACTGGTAGCCAAGATGCCCGTCCGCGCCCCAAGTTTCAAACTTCTTATCAGAGGGAGAACCCCCTCAAGGCCACGCACACCCAGCGGCGCAGGCCCGTCCTGGCAAGCCGTTCAGTCGCTCTGGGTGTGGACGATCACCGTGCCCTGTGGGCGGGTGTGCACGTCGCGGCGGCGTTCCAGGAGGTACTCGGTTCGGGTGGTGACCTGCTCGACGTGCGGCGAGAGATGAAAGCGTGGGGTCGCGGTGGCCGCGCCGGTGGGGCGGTCCCATTTGAGGAACAGGACGAATGGCTTCTCGAGAATGCGCTGTTCGTTCCCGTCGATGGTGCCAAAGCCCACCTCGCCTTCGCGCGAACGCAGCTCGACACCCTCCTCGGGCAACTCACCGACCAGATCGCGCTCGCTCTCGACCAGGATCCGATAGGTGGTCCGGCGGTCGAGGTCGGTGTCCGTGCGCACGGTCCGCACCCGCACGTACGCGACCACGTCGGCGCGCTGGACCCGCTGGTCGAGCTCGGTCGACCACTGTCGGCGCCACTCCCCTTCGAGCGATTCAGGGTCTTCGACGAGATCGATCCCGTCCTCGAAGTACTGGATGTCCTCTGCGGTCAGCGGCGAGCCGACGACCTCGGCAGGGGCGCTCCCACCGCAGTGAAAGAGACAGAGGACGAGGAGACAACTTCCAATCGAACGCATCGACGCGCGTTGTAGCAGCACTCCCCCACGGTGTCCGCCCGGCTTCCGCAGGGCTCATGCTTCCGTGCGAACGGCTGGGTGCACCAGGAGGTCTTCGGGCTGGCAGACCGCTGCGCCGTCGAGGGCCGCGGCCGGGTTCTCCCACAACTGCTGCAGGTCCCAGGGCAGCGGCGCATCGACCGAAAGCAGCGCGCCGGTGCGGGGGTGCAAGATCTCCAGATGCGCGGCGTGCAGCGCATGCCGCGGGTGCCCGAGCCGCTTCAAGGTCGCGTCGGTCCACCCCTCTTCGATGAGATCGAGGAAGGGCTGGTGCCGGTCCGGACCGTAGAGTTTGTCGCCGATGATCGGGCAGCCTCGGTGGGCCAGATGCACCCGGAGTTGATGTTGCCGCCCGGTCTCGGGATGCAGATCGATGAGCGCCGCGCCGGGTTTGCGTTCGAGTACCCGGTACTCGGTCACGGCCGGCACCCCGTCCTCGTGCACAGCCATACAGACGTGCGGGCCTTCGTCCGCGGAGGCCATCGGCGCGTCGATGGTGCCTTCGCTCGGCTGAAGATCTCCGCGCACGATCGCCAGATACCGCTTGCCGACCTCGCGCCGCTCGAACGCTTTTTTCATCTCGATCTCGCCCGCCCGGTGTTTGGCGCACACCACGATGCCGCTCGTCTCGCGGTCCAGCCGATGCGCGAACTGCGGCGGATGATCGCCGAAGTCCTCGGCCAGCAAGTGCGAGAGCGTGTTGCGGTGGTAGGTCGCCGTCGGGTGCATGGGCAAACCGCTTGGCTTGTCGACGACGAGCACATCCTCGTCCTCGTAGAGCACCTTGTAGAACTGCGGCGTCGGCGGTTCGTCCATCGGCGGGCGGATGATCATCACCGTCTCCCCGGCCCGCACCCGCTCGCTCGCACGGCGGCGGCGCCCGTCTGGGTGGTGCGCACACGCCTTCACGATGGCGTTCGCCCGGGTCCGCGAGAGGCGGGGGATCTTGATCTGCAGGAACCGATCGAGCCGCAACCCCGCGTGCTCGCGCGCAACGGAGAACGTGAGCACGATCGATTCGGGATCGCAGCCGGGAGGCACCGCGGGCATGCGCGAGTCTGACACGGCGAAGCGGCCCTTGCCCTTGCGGGCAGACCTTCCCTTGCCCTTGCCCTTGCCCCTGCCCTTGAGTGCAGCCCTTGCCCCTGCCCTTGCCCCTGCCCTTGCCCTTGGATCAGCCGATCCCGATCCCGATCCCGAATCCGATCCCGATCCCGAATCCGATCCCGAATCCGATCCCGAATCCGATCCCGAATCCGATCCCGAAGCCGACGCCGAATCCGACCCCGAAGCCGATCCCGAATCCGACCCCGAATCCGATCCCGAAGCCGATCCCGATCCCGAAGCCGATCCCGATGCCGAATCCGACGCCGGTCCCGTCGGATGCCTACTGAGGGTCGGAGCGCATCATGACGACGCCGATGTCTTCGCCGAGGGATGGGACGGGGACGACGGCGTAGCCGTACCAGCGGCCATGGAGTTGGAGGTCGCCGGTGAAGCCGCCGGGGCTGGCGGCGAGGCCTGCGGTGCGGGCGGCGTGGTCGGGGACGATGTCGTTGACCTCGGGCGGGGTGTCGGGGCCGTAGAAGACGCGGTCGGCTTTGTAGACGTAGACCCAGACGATGAGGCCGTCCTGGATCTCGCTCGCGTGGTCGATCCGCATCTGGTTGCTCAACCGCTGCGCCTCGCGCCAGAGCGGGATGCCGGCCACGACCGCGCCGACGCGCTCGCCGCGGTTCACGACCGGGGCGGTGAAGAGGATCGAATACGAGGGCGGCTCGCCCTCTTCGAGCGAGGGGAACTCGCCGATCTCGCGGCCTTCGGTCCCCTCGCTCAGCGCGGCGGCGACGGTGGGGTACCGTTCGCCGAACGGGAGGCCGCGCATCTGGTCGTTCTCGCTGTCGCGCGCGATGACCACGCCGTCGGTATCGATCGCCGCGAGGAACGACATCGGCGACGAGATGAACTGAGAGACGCTGCCGCGCGCCGCAGGTTGCTGGATGCGCCGGAGGGCGACCCGCATCTGGCGCTCGCGGGTCTCCGAGTCTTCGACGAGAAAGCCGCGTCGCAACATGCGGGCGGCTTCGCGAATGCCGGCGCGGTGCTTGTGGCGGTCCTGTTCGAGCATCTCCTTGATGCGGGGAATGTCCTCTTGGAGGATGGTCCGCTGCGTCGCTGGCGCACCCTCCGGACCGCACGCGGCCGAGAGCAGCATCGCGGCGCACATCGGCACGAGTGCCAGCAGGGGTGCCGAGTGGGTGGTGCGGAGGGGAGCGGGGGATTGCGGCATGACGCGGCGAGCATACAGGACGGGCGCAGGGGTCATGAACCTCCGACACAGTGGCGGCGCCGATGTTCCGGCCCGGCCGCGTTCCGGCCGGCCGCGCTCCGGCCGGCGACGTTCCCGCCGGCGCGTGAGGAAGTTCGGCGGGCCAAGTTCGGACGTTTGTTGTCCGAGGGGGATGGGCGCATCCCCCTCCGGCCTGCGGGGCACAGCCCCGCAGGCCTCCTCCCCAACTTCGCTTCGCGCAAAGTGCTGTGCACTTGACGGTCTTCGGCGCTTGACAGCGCTCTCGACCACTGAGGGCAAGGGCAAGGGCAAGCAGGGCGAGGCACCCACGACGTGGCCGGTTCTCGGCAGCCTGCTACATCGATCGGGTGATGCGGCTTCCACCCTCGGCGTCCTCGATCCCGGGGGCGGGCCTCGCACTGGCAGCGGCCGCGCTGGCCCTGCTGGTCCAAGGCGCCCTGCCTTCGGAGGCCCACGCCTACGAAGACCAGGTCACCGTCGGTGTCGAAGCCGGCTACGGGGTGGTGCTCGCAAACGACGCCCTCCCCGCCCACGGGTTCGACCTTGGCGTGGTGGTCGACATCGGCGTCGGCGACGCGTGGTCGATCCGGCCGCGGCTGGCCTACGTGCTGCACCCGGCCCGGACCACGAACCTCCACATCGGCATCGCTGGCGTCGAGGTCGTCTACCTGCTCGACATCCTCGAGATCGTCCCGTTCTTCGGGCTCGGGGTGGACGGCATCGCGACGATCCGGGACGGGGCGTTCGGCGCGGACATCGGCCTGCACGCGGTGCTCGGGATCGACTGGCTGCCGAACCGCGACTGGGCGTTTGGCATCGCGGTGCGGCCGTACGTGCTGCCGTTCTCACTCGCTGCCAACGGCATCGACCCCGTGTACCTCTCGGTCACGGTGCGCGCGAGTTTGGTCTTCGACCGCTAGCGCGCGTTGCGCTGGAGATGGTCGCCCCAGCGCGAGGGCCAGGGGCTCGCTGCGAGTCCGGTCGACTCGGTGACGATCAACTGGCCGACGCCCGCGTCGGTGCGAAGCAGCAGCTCGCCCGCGCGGTTCATGCTCAACCCTGGCGTGTTCTGCACCCCGCCCGCCGATTGCCAGCGCATCTCGCCGCTGACCGCGTCGAGCGCCGTCACCGTGGTGCCCACCGCGAGGTAGACCAGACCGGCGTTCCCGACCAGATGGGTCGCGTGCCGGAAGAACTCCTGTCGCGTGGCGTTCTGCACATGGCGCCAGCGCTCGGCGCCATCCGGCGCGAAGGCCACGAGCTCCCCCGTGTGCGCCACCCCTTCGCGGTGGCCATTCACGTAGACGTAAATGGTGCCATCCGGGCCGAGCACCGGGGCACCGATCCGCAGGTCGGTCTGGCCACGGTTCGTGCGCATGAGCGGGACCCGGAACAATTGACGTCCGGTCGTCAGATCGCGGGCGACCAGGTCGTAGGTGGAGATGCCGTAGATCGCCGCGTACAGGGTCTCGCGCCCGACCGCGGGGCCGACCACGTGTCGGAACGTGCCGTCTAGGATCTCGGTGCGGTCACTGGCCCAGACCGGCGCGCCAGTCTCGAGGTCGAACACCCCGTCGAAGCAGACCACCTGGTCGACGGCGATGGCACACTCCTCGGCGCGCGGTGGGTCGTCGAAGGCAGAGACCAGGTTGAAGTCCGAGTCGTAGCGCTCGAGCCGCGCCGGGTCGGTCGCCACCCGCACCACCGGTCCGCCACGGCCGCCACCCGCGATCCCATAGAAGCCGAAGAGCCGCTCCATCGCGAGCGGCGCCGGACGCACCGTCCCGTCCGGCTCGAAGGACCACACGCCGTACCGCACGATGGCCCCGAGCGCGTTCGTCACGAGCAGTTCCCCGCCGGCCAAGCGGCGCACCACGGGATGGGCTTGTCCCGAAGACGCGGGCACCATCGGCGTCTGCCACAGGTGCGCGCCCGTGCATCGATCGAACGCAGCCAGTTCGATCGCACCGGGCTCCCGTCCAGCGACAGGCAGCACGACGTCGCCAGACTCGGTGAAGCCGCCTTGGCCCTGGAGTTCCTCCGAGCGGGTCGACCAGCGGATGGTGCCGGGCCGCTCGGGGCGCATGCGGCACGTCGGAAGTGCGGGGCCCGCGTCGGTCCCCGCGTCCGGTCGCGTCGGCGCATCGAGCGGGCCGTCTTCCGGCGCCGCATCGCGCACGGGCGCGCTGGAGACGTTCAAAGGCGTCCGGGCCCCACACGCTACGGACGCCGTCAGCAGGAACAGCCAGATCGCGCGACCACACCACCCAGACACCACAGAACGAGAAACGGCGCCGCCCTCAGGGGGAAGCGCCGTCTCGTCGGTGGTTCGCGTCATGCGCAAACCCTATCAGCGTTCAGCGACAGGCCGCGGTGTTCTCGCAGTTGCGATCGTTGCAGTCCTTGAAGCCGTTTCCGTCGTTGTCGATGTTGTCGTCGCAGAGCGCCGACGTGGTCTCACAGACAGTGACGAAGGTGCTGCGGTTGCAGCTGAAGTCGGCGCAGTCGACGAAGCCGTCGTCGTCGTTGTCGATCCCGTCGCTGCACGCCTCGTCGCCGGTCTCTTCCATGCAGACGGTGACGAGCGGGTCGAGCGAGCAGTCGAAGTCCATGCAGTCCGCGCGCGTGTCGCTGTCGGACATGTCGTTGTTGATCTCATCGCTGCAAAGCGGGTTCGCCGCGGCGGTGATCTCTTCGTCGGTGAGTTCCACCGCCTCGCCGTCGACGCACACGACCATGGCTTCGCCCTGGCAGTTGCCGTCGTCGCAGTCGATGAGGCCGTCCATGTCGTTGTCGATTCCGTCGCTGCAGCGGCCGTTGCCGGTCTCGCGCGGCAGGTCGAGGCAGACGTCGCTCTCGAACGCACCGGTGCAGTCGAAGTCGCCACAGTCCGTGAAGGGCACGTCCATCGCGCTGACGTCGCCGTCGTTGTTGATTCCGTCGCTGCAGCGCTCACGCACGGCCGCTTCCCACATGGAGGGATCCGTCACGGCGCCCTCGCCGCAGACCACGATGTGCTCGCGCATGCTGCAGCCGTCGTCGTCGCAGTCGGTGTCGCCGTCCCCATCGTTGTCGATGCCGTCGCTGCAGGCCGCGTTGCTGTTCTCGCGCACGCAGACCGCGAGGCCTTCGTCGTCCATCTGGCAGCTGAAGTCCGCACAGTCGATGAAGCCGTTGTCGTCGTTGTCGATGCCATCGGAGCAGGTGCGGTTGGTCGCTTCGCTCGGGCAGACCGCGAGCGCCTGGCAGCTGAAGTCGTCGCAGTCGGCGAAGCCGTTGCGGTCGTTGTCGCAGCCGTCGGTGCAGGCTTCCATCGTGTCCTCGGGACCTTCGGTCTCACAGGTCATCACGCCGCACGCGCCCACGCCGTCGCAGCCAAAGTCCATGCAGTCGGTGAAGCCGTCGCCGTCGTTGTCGCAGCCGTCGTCGCAGAGGGCCGGGGTGCCCTCGTCCGCCACCATGGTGCAGGGGCCGGTGTCCGGCCGCTCGGGGGTGTCTGCTCCGGGTGCATCGACACCGGGGGCGTCCACGCCACCCGCATCCACGCCGCCCGCATCGTCATCCCCACACGCGGTGGCCGCCAAGGCCAACGCACAAATCCAAGTCAATCGCTTCATCTGCGCTCCTCCGGGTACGCCTCCTTCACGGAGGTTCGCGCCTCGGCATCTTGGTAGCGGGGGGGCCGCCCTCGCGCAACCTGGACGCCTCCCCGCCCGGCACCCCAGGACGAGGCTCAGAAGGCACAATCGGCGACAAACGGGGCCGCAACCGCTCCAACGTGCGCGCCCCGATGCCCCGAACCCGGGTCAGATCCTCCAGCGATGCGAACGGTCGGGCTGCGACGATCCGCGCCGAAAGGGCCGGTCCGATCCGAGGCAGGAGCTGGAGTTCTTCGGCCGACGACGCGTTGAGGTCGATCGTGCCGCCCTCCCGCAGGGCCACGGCGGCCTTCGTCGGGCTCGGCACCGGCACCGATCGAACGACCGGCGGAGGCCGAACCCGGCTTCGCCCCAGCGCCACCAGGGCCATGGTCGCGACGAGCAGCGCGAGCACGGGGATGGGTGCGCTCCGAGGCAACGGGTCCGACATGGAGCCCTCCTCGGCGATCCGGCCCCCAGGTTGCGTGCACCAGAAACTGGACTCGGGACGGGGACATGGGCCAGGTGGAGACATGCGGTACCTCATCGCGCTCGCGCTCGTACTCACCCTCTCGCTTCCGGCGGCTGCGCGCCGAAGCGACACCCACGCCTATCGGTACGAGCAGGTCTGGCGCTCCGCGGTCCGGCTCTTGCGGGTGGACTACGGGTTTCCACTCCACGATCGCGACCCTGAGATCGGCTTCGTGATGTTCGACTACGTGGAAGGCGGCCGTTCGCATCCCGGGTCGATGGAGCTCGTGCGCGGCATGGAGAACCGCCGGGAGACCGTTCGGGTGACCGTGCACATTCCCGCGATGCCCTCCTACATCGAGCGCATGGTGCTCGACAAACTCCAGCGCAAACTCCGCGAAGAGTACGGCACCCCCCTTCCCCCGCCGCCCGAGCCCGAGCCCGAGCCCGAAGTCGAAGAGGACGCCGAAGACGAGGACTGATTGACGCGACGCGTCGCGCTCGTATCATTCGCGCGCTGTGACGCTCTATGTTCAGAAGTACGGCGGGACGAGTGTCGGATCGGTCGACCGGATCCAGAACGTGGCGCGCCGCATCGCGCGGACGCGGGCCGAAGGCCACGACGTCATCGCGGTCGTCAGTGCGATGGCCGGCGAGACCGACCGTCTGCTGACGCTCGGCCGCGAGTTGAGCCAGCGCCCGGTCGAACGCGAGATGGACGTGCTCGTCTCGAGCGGCGAACAGGTGAGCGCCGCCCTGCTCTGCCTGGCGCTCGGCGAACACGGCGTGCCCGCGATGAGTTTGATGGGCCACCAGGCGCGGATCGAAACCGACAGCGTGCACACCAAAGCGCGCATCACCCGAGTGGACGACGAACGGCTTCGAAGGGCGATCGCCGACGGGTTCGTCGTGGTGGTCGCGGGTTTCCAGGGCATGGATGTGCACGGCAACATCACGACCCTTGGGCGCGGCGGTTCCGACACGTCGGCGGTGGCGATCGCTGCGGCGGCGCGTGCGGACGTCTGCGAGATCTACACGGACGTCGACGGGGTCTACACCGCCGACCCGAACGTCTGCCCGAACGCCCGCAAGGTGGCGCGCATCTCGTACGAAGAGATGCTCGAGTTGGCCTCGCTCGGGGCGAAGGTGCTTCAGATCCGGTCGGTCGAACTCGCGATGAAGTACGCGGTACCGATCCATGTGCGGTCCAGTTTCTCAGATGCGGAGGGAACCATGGTGACGGGTGAAGACGAGTCCCTCGAGTCGGTCGTGGTGGCAGGGGTCACTTCGGACAAGAACGCGGCGAAGGTCACGATGCGCAACGTGCCCGACACCCCGGGTGTCTGCGCCGGCATCTTCGAGCCGCTGGCCGACGCCAACATCTCGGTCGACATGATCATCCAGAACGTCGCGACCAACGGGAACACCGATCTGACGTTCACGGTGTCGCGCGAAGACATCGAACGGACCCGCGAACTCGCGATCGCCATCACGGAAAAGGTGGGCGGCGGCGAGGTCACCGTGGACGCGGACGTCGTGAAGGTCAGCATCGTGGGTCTCGGCATGCGCAGCCACGCCGGCGTCGCCGCGCGCATGTTCCGGCTCCTCGCGGACGAGGGGATCAACATCGAGGCCATCTCCACGAGTGAGATCAAGACCTCGTGTCTGATCCGGGCGAAGTACGCCGAGCTCGCGGTGCGCGTGCTGCACGACGGCTTCGGGCTCTAGCGACGACGCGCCGCTTGAGCGAAGTCTACGAACGGATCTACGCGGTGGTGCGGCGCATCCCGCGCGGCCAAGTCGCGACGTATGGACAAGTGGCGGTCTTGGCGGACGCCAGTGGGCCAAGACAGATCGGGTACGCCCTACACGCGCTCGAAGTCGAGGACGTGCCGTGGCATCGGGTGATCAACGCCCAAGGCGCGTGCAGCCTGGGACCCCAGTCGAAGCAGCGGGAGCGCCTCGAAGCGGAAGGCGTGGCGTTCAGCGAACGCGGCCGGGTGGACCTGAAACGCTTTCGCTGGGTGCCTTAGGGCCACTTCACTTCGAGGCGTTTCATCTTCCGCCAGAGTGTGGTCGAGCTGAGCCCGAGCAGCTCTGCCGCCTTCTCTTTGTTGCCGTCGACTTCGCGCAGCACGTTCTCGATCGCGTCGCGCTCCGCCACGTCCACCACCGCCTGGAGCGAACGGAGCGGTTTGTCTTCCACGTGGCGGGTGCCCTGCATCTCGATGGGCACGATGTCGTCGATCTGGATGACACCTTCCATGGCGAGCGCCACGCCCTGCTCGATGAGGTTCTCGAGCTCGCGAATGTTGCCGGGGTACGGGTACCGCTGCAGGTATTCGATGACGCCTTCGCCGAGTTTCACCCCACGCCGGCCCATCTTGCGGCCGTACTTCTGGAGGAAGTGATCGGCGAGCAGCGGGATGTCTTCCTTGCGCTCGCGGAGCGGCGGCAAGACGAAACGCGCGACATTCAGCCGGTAGTAGAGGTCTTCGCGAAACCGCTTCTCTTCGATCGCGGACTTCAGATCCTGGTTGGTTGCCGCGATGATGCGCACGTCGACGTGCACGTTGCGGTTGTCGCCGAGCCGTCGGATCTCGCCCTCCTGGATGGCGCGGAGCAACTTGGCCTGAAAGGACGGCGGGGTCTCCGCGATCTCGTCGAAGAAGAAGGTGCCGCCGTCCGCCTCTTCGAAGAGCCCCTTGCGGGAAGCGACCGCGCCGGTGAACGCGCCGCGCACGTGCCCGAAGAGTTCGCTTTCGAGCAGGGTCTCGCTGATGGCCGCACAGTTGACCCCGACGAAGGGCCGATCGGCGCGTTTGCTGTTCGCATGGATCGCACGCGCGACGAGTTCTTTGCCGGTGCCGCTCTCGCCGGTGATGAGCACCGTGGCCGGCGTCGGTGCGACCCGCACGATGCGCCCGAGCACGTCGCGGATGGCCTGGGAGCGGCCGATGATGTTCTCGAACTTGTACCGGTCGCGAAACTCCGCGGCCATCACCGAGACTTCGCCCGCGAGCTGCCGCTTCTCGAGCGCGCGCTCCACCTTCAACAGCAGCTCGTCCTCTTCGAACGGCTTCTGGATGTAGTCGTGCGCGCCCACCCGCATGGCTTCGACCGCGCTCTCGATCGTGCCGTAGGCCGTCATCACGATGACCTCGGTGAGCGGCGCCGCGGTCTTCGTGTGGTGCAGCACGTCGATGCCGGTCGTGCCGCCCATGCGCAGGTCGGTGATGACGAGATCGTACGCTTCCGTCGCGATCTTCTCGCAGGCCGTGTCGCCCTCCGCGGCCTCTTCCACGTCGTGACCGCTCCCTCGGAGCATCATCACGAGCGTGGTGCGCATGTTGCGCTGATCGTCGACGATCAGAATCTTCGCCATGAATGTCCCACCTAGCAGGCCCGCTGTGCGCGGTCACCCACGCACTCGCCCCGCACCCCTCACCACGAACGTATCAAATCCTGTGCGCCAGATGCGAGCGCACCACCCAAAAGTTGGGTCCTTCTGCTTAACCGCCGCCGCCGACGACGACGACAACCGACGCGCGAAGAACTAGCCCACGACCCCGAGGAGATGCCGGGCGTGGTGGCGCAGGTGGTCTTCCAGGAAGCTGGCGATGAAGTAGTAGCTGTGGTCGTAGCCCGCGTGCTTTCGGAGCTCGAGCGGCTGTCCATGCTTCTGACACACAGCCTCGAACAGTTCGGGCTTGAGCTGCTCGGCGAGGAACTCGTCGTCGAGCCCCTGGTCGATCAGGATCTTCGCTCGGTGAGGCCGCTGCACCAGCTCGGTGGCGTCGTAGCGTCGCCACGTGGACTCGTCGGTGCCGATGTACCCGGTGAACGCCTTCTTGCCCCACGGCACCTGCGAGGGCGCACAGATCGGCGAGAACGCGGAGATCGAGTGCCACGCATCCGGTTCGCGCAGTCCACAGACCAGCGCGCCGTGACCGCCCATCGAGTGGCCCATGATGCTGCGTTCGCCGTGCCGAGTTTCGAACGCCGCGTCGATCGCGATCGGCAACTCGTGCTGGATGTACGTGTACATCGAGTACTGGCTCGACCAAGGCGCCTCGGTCGCGTCGACGTAGAAGCTCGCGCCGGCCCCGAAGTCGTAGCTCTCGTCTTGGCCCTCGATGTGCGCGCCGCGCGGGCTCGTGTCCGGCGCGACCACGATGAGTCCGAGCTCCGACGCGATGCGCTGCGCGCCGGCCTTCGCGGTGAAGTTCTCCGGCGTGCAGGTCAGCCCGGAGAGAAAGTACACGGCGGGCGCAGGAAGTTTGTCTTCCGGCGGCAGGTACACCGAGACCTCCATCGAGCCACAGAGCGCCGTGTGTTTGGCGCGGACTTGCCGGCCGCCGAAGCTCTTCTGGTCTTTGAGGATGTCCATCAGTCGTACGTGATCACGGTTCGAATGGACTTGCCCTCGTGCATCAGATCGAACGCGTCGTTGATCTTCTCGAGCGGCATCGTGTGGGTCACGAACGCGTCCACTTCGATCTTCTTGTCCATGTACCAGTCGACGTATTTCGGAACGTCCGTGCGCCCCTTGCAGCCGCCGAACGCGCTGCCCTTCCAGACCCGGCCGGTGACGAGCTGGAACGGGCGGGTGCAGATCTCCTGGCCCGACCCCGCGACACCGATGATGATCGATTCGCCCCAGCCCTTGTGGCAGCACTCGAGCGCCGTCCGCATCAGGCCGACGTGGCCGACGCACTCGAAGCTGTAGTCCGCGCCGCCATCGGTCAGCTCCACCAGGTGCGCGGTGAGGTCGCCGTCGATGTTCCGCGGGTTGACGAAGTGGGTCATGCCCATCTTCTCGCCCCAGGCCTTCTTGTCGTCGTTGAGATCGACGCCGATGATCTTGGACGCGCCGACCATCGAACAGGCCTGGATGACGCTGAGCCCCACCCCGCCCAGCCCGAAGACCACGCAGTTCGCGCCCGCCTCGACCTTCGCGGTGTTGAGCACGGCGCCGACGCCGGTCGTCACGCCGCACCCGAGCAAACACACCTTGTCGAGGGGCGCGTCCTTGCGGACCTTGGCGAGCGAGATCTCGGGCAGCACGGTGTGGGTGGCGAAGGTGCTCGTGCCCATGAAGTGCGCGATGGACTTGCCGCCCTTCGAGAACCGGCTCGTGCCATCGGGCATCAGGCCCTTGCCCTGCGTCGCCCGGATCGCTTGGCAGAGGTTGGTCTTGCCGCTCAGGCAGAACTTGCACTGGCGGCACTCGGGTGTGTAGAGCGGGATGACGTGGTCGCCGACGGCGAGCGAGGTCACGCCTTTGCCGACTTCGAGCACCACACCGGCTCCCTCGT
Source organism: Deltaproteobacteria bacterium (assembly GCA_034670305.1). Lineage (GTDB taxonomy): Bacteria > Myxococcota_A > Polyangia > Polyangiales > Houyiibacteriaceae > JAXMNT01. Next base: position 26,905 of record JAXMNT010000017.1, on the reverse strand, counting down.
GGCCGAGGATGGACGGGAAGATGCCCTCCGGATCGGCCCCCGAGAGCGTGTACGCGTCGGTGTGGCAAACCCCCGTGGCGGCGAGTTTCACCAGGACCTCGCCGGCCTTCGGGCCCTCCAGATCCACTTCTTCGATGACGAGGGGTTTCTTGGCCTCGTAGGCGACGGCTGCTTTGACCTTCATGGCGGCGACGGTACCAGCGCCGCCCACCGTTTTGGGCTCGAATTGGTGCGCGCGCGTCCAGTTGGTGAACACACCCCGGGCAGAATCAAGCGCTCGCATCCGGCCCTCCCACACCCAACAATTGCCTGCCCAGCGCTTGACAGGCCGATCGGCGAGGACTAGCTATGCCAACCCTTCGGGACACCGATTCGTCGGTTTGCCGGGGGCGTTCACTTGAACGTTCGGGGATCGTCTAACGGCAGGACACCAGATTCTGGTTCTGGTTATCTAGGTTCGAATCCTAGTCCCCGAGCCGCGCATTCACTGCGCACGCTCACGACCCTGGCCCCATCGTCTAATGGTTAGGACATCGGCCTCTCACGCCGGTAATAGGGGTTCAAATCCCCTTGGGGTCACCACCCGCCCCGTCGACTCGTCGACGGGGTTTTCTTTTGGTGGCGCCCAAGGCAGCGCAACCCCCATCCATCGTATGGTTCGATCGTGGGAGAGAGCATCCGAGTGGCGGCCGGCATCGTGCTGCTGTGTGCGTGTGGCGAGAGCGCACCCGCCGCCGTGCCTCTACCGCCTTCACCCCCGCCCGTCGCTTCGCCTCAGACAGCCGGCCCCACGTTGCCGCCGGCGCCGGGAGAACCCGCAGAGCCCTTCGACTTCTGGCGAACGATCACCGAGCCGGACGCCCACGTCGGCCAGGTGCGGATGTGTGTGGTCACGCGGGTGACCCGCCAACCTCCAGAAGCGCGCTTCCTCCACCCGACCCTCGCCACCCGGCCGACCTGCACGGTGACCTGCCGGCGCCGCGCGGGAGGCGACGCCGTCGCGATCGTCGTCGCCCTCCCGCCGGATGCCGAGACCATCGTGGCCTCCGAGCGCGACCGTTGGGCCCCCGACATCGAAACCCAGCTCAGGGTCCGGGTCGTCGGCCTCGACCCGCGCGGCGAGACCCCCAACACCGAGTACGTCGGCGTCCACCGCGTCCAGCTCGAGGGAGACAACGACCCCACCCAGCCGCCGTCGCGTTGCTGTCGCGAACGCAGGCGCCCCCCAGAGATGGAGCCGGCACAGATCGAAGTGCACCCCGGGTTCGACTTCGCCCACTGGGCCCGCCACGTCGGTACCGAACAGCTCTGCGTCGTCGCCGCGGGCTTGAGACCTCAGCGGGTCGACGCCGCCCACCCGCCCGTGAACCGAGTCCCTGCCGACGTGGTCGTCCAGATGCACGCGAGCTGTACATCCACCGAGCGGGGCCACCACCTCCGGCTCTTCTTCACGCCGGAGACCGCCGCCAGTGCCCTCCGAGTCGAACGTCATTCATTCGTGCGCGGGAGGATTGGCAGCGATGGGTCGTTGAGGGTCCACTCGGTCGGCCCGATGCCGCGGCACTACGAAGCGGTCGTGACCGGGAGGCAGCCCAGAGGTTCCACGCCCTAGGGCCTCTCAGAGCAGGTCGCAGGTCATCGCGTCCGCGAGTGGTCGAAGTTCGGCGGACACCTCGTCCAGGGTGAGCGCGCAACGTGCGCACTCGTCGATGGGGTCTTCGCGGCACCAGGTTCCGCGCGTCTCGTTCCAGGTGAGCGACCAGAGCCCGCCCCGCAGCGCACGGACCTCCACGCCGCCCGCCGCGTCGCGCCACCCCGCAGTGTCCACCCGGCCGTCCTCGCCCACCGCGCCGGCCCGCGTCGCGGCGCGGCCGTCCTCACAGAGCGTGATCATCTCGAAGATGCCCGACCCGGTACACGACTCGAACGTGAACACGCCGAACGGCTCCGCGGGTGCATCGTCCCCGAACGACGCTGAGAGATAGCAGCCCCCAAGGAGCGAGAGCGCGAACACCCGCAACGTCGTGCCGGTCATGCGATCACTCGACACGTTCCTGCTGCTCCAGCACCAGTGTCATTCCAAGGACCGCGCCCGCTTCGTCCTCCACCGCGTAGACCGGCCACGTTCCATCCTGGTGCACGCCTACCACCACCGCCGTCGCATCCCCCAAAACGACCTCGGTCCGACCTTGCCGCGCGCCCCGCATGCAGAGGTGCGCCCAGGTGTGCGGCTGCGCCTCGCACCGCAGCCCGTGCCAGAAACGTTTCGCCGCCAGGATGCGGGCCACCTCCGCGTTCGCGTCGGCCACCGACAGATCCTCCACCCCGAAGAGCGCACCCTCGCCGGCCAAGGCCGGCACCCCCAGCCGCCCTGCCACCGCCGCCGCATCGCGCCCCCACACCTGCACGTCGCAAAGCGCCGGCTCGACCCGAGGCGCGCGCCACGCCGCCTCGTCGAGGACCACCAACGCCGCACTGTCCACGGTGACGTCGCCCAGCGGGCGCTGGCGCGCCGGCACGCCTTCCCGGCAGACCACGTACAGCGCCCCCCAGCGCTGAAACGGCGCATCGCTCGGCCGCCCCAACACCCGAACCGTCCGTTCCGAAGCCCGAAGCAACCCGACCGATTCCATGTCGTGATCCAGCACCGCGACCGCCGACTCCGCATCGGCGCGAACGTCCGCCAGAATCTCGTCCAACGCCTCCGCCCCCGCGATCACACACCCGCCGGACGGAACCGAGCAGGTCGCCAACACAGCGGTCTCCGGATGCCAAAACAACACGGCTGCCCACCCTCCCACAAAAACGGTCCCGCGTGAGCGTCGGCGGCATCGGCATCGGCATCGGCTTCGGCATCGGCTTCGGCATCGGCTTCGGCATCGGCTTCGGCATCGGCTTCGGCATCGGCTTCGGCATCGGCTTCGGCATCGGCTTCGGCATCGGCATCGGCATCGGCTTCGGCATCGGCTTCGGCATCGGCTTCGGCATCGGCTTCGGCATCGGCATCGGCTTCGGCATCGGCGTCGGCATGGGCTTGTTGATGCGGCGCTCCGGGTGGTAGCGATCGCGGATGGACGAGTCGATCGAGATGAACTGGTGGCCGGAGCTCCGGGCCCACGTCCCTCCGATGCGCGGTGAAGGCGCGGTCACGCATCCGCCCGCGTCAAGCGCCGCGGAATTGCTCGGCGACGCCGTTCCGAAGAAACTTCGCGTCGCGCTCGAGGGCGCGTCCGACGAGACCGCGTTCTTGCAGGCGCAGGCCCGCGTGCTCGGTGCGTTCTGGCAGCACGCGATCGACGCCCCCAGCAAGGCGATGGCAAAACGCGCGGACGCGCTCGCCGACCGGTGGTTCTTCGACCACGGCGCCCGCAAGACGATCGCGCTTCTGCCGTGGTTGCCCACCCACGCGGGCACGTTCGAGATCGGCGGCCCCATCTTCGGCCTCACCGGCAACGCCGCGGACTGCTGGCTGCTCGATCGGCTGCGCACTCTGCTCGCCCATGCGCCCGACTACGACGAGGCGCTCGAATGGGCGCAAAGCGTCGTGACCGAATGGGCAGCCGACGGCATCGCGGCGGCGTGCGCCTTCCTGTTCCCGGATCACCGTCCGTTCTTCGAGGCGGCCGTCACGAACGCGCCTCTCCACGAGAACCTACCGAACTACCTCTTCGCTTCGGTGACCGAACCAGAAGATCTCGCCCTCATCATGAACGGCGAACGCGCGCGGCAGTTCTGGTCCGGCGAATACGGACTGCACCTGGCGAAGCGGTTCGGCCCGAGCGGCTACGCGCTGATGCGCAGGTACCTCTGGGACGACGCCTCGGAAGACTACGCGCGCGCGATCTCCCCCTACGCCGGAGAGAGCGTCGCCACCGACATGCTGCGCTTCCTCGACGAGCGCTCTACCCGGCCCGTCGTGCAGGACTACTTCGCCCACAACCCACGCTGGCTACCGCTGCTCGAGGCCGCGTCGGTCGGAAAGAAGGCGCCTCAAAAAGCCGCCGCCAAGATCCTCGAAAAACTCCGCAGCGCCTAGTTACCGCAAGTCCGGGGGCAGTTCACCGGCCCAGCGCGGCACCCCGCGCGCCTCCAGCAAGGCGTCGAGTTCCCCCGCGGCGTTCTGCTGCCAGCCGGCTTCTCGGGTGTGGGCGTAGCGCGGGTCGTCGAAGTCGGAGGCGGCGCCTTGTTCTCCGTGCAGCACGTCCAGGCTCACGCTGTCGACGTGCGCGGCCAGCGCGTCCGCGAGCGCTTCTCTCGGACCTTCCAGCATCGGTTGCACGACGGCGAAGGTCGCGATGCCCGCGGCCCGGGCATCTGCGAGCAGCGCGAGCCGCTCGGGGATCGGCGCGCCGCGGGGTTCGAAGTGTTGGCGGGTCTCGTCGTCCAGCGTCGGCAGCGAGACGCCGAGGCGGAGGTTGAGCGACGCGAGCAGATCGAAGTCTCGGCGCGCAAGCGCGGTGCGGGTCAAGACGAGCACCGGCGCGCTCGGCGCGACCTCGAGCAGCACCTCGAGACACGCGCGGGTGATCCGCCGCTTGGCTTCGAGTGGATGGTACGGGTCGCTCACGATCGGACAGAACTTGATCGGCAGCGGCGGCAGCGTGTGGAGCTCGGCGCGCAACACCTCGGCGGCGTTGACGCGCACATCGACCCACGAGCCCCACGGCACGTCCGCCAACCCGAGCAGGGTCCGCAGATCCATCAGGCGGCTCTGCGCGTAGCAGAACTTGCAACCGACCAGACACCCGACGTACGGGCTCAGTCCGTAGAAGCGGCCCTCCCCCATCGGCTCGAGCAGCTGGGTGACCTCGACGTCTCGAATGCGTGCCTCGGCGCTCGCATCTTGGAGTCGTTCGAGGGCGGCTTCCTGTTGAGCGATGCGCGGGGCGAGCGCCGCACACAGCGCACCCGCCTGCCGATCGAACGCCGGACAGCGCCGGTAGCTGATCCCCAGCCGCTCGGTCTTGGCGGCGTAGCGCGCACCCTCCCGAAGCGGACCGACCTCGACGTGGATCGGCCCCTCCCCCGCCGGCCCGCGAAACGTCAGCCGCATGCCCAGCTCCGTCGACATGCGCTCGAGCTGCCACCCCAAGAGCGCCCCGCCAATCTCCAAGGGCGCGATCAACGCCTTCAGCACTTCTCGCACAGAGCGCATCCCCGAGAGCATACCGGCATCCGGCTTTGGAAAGACCAGGAGGGGCACGGGCACGGGCACGGGCACGGGCAGGAACCGCACATCGGATTCGGATTCGGATTCCGCATCGGCATCGGCATCGGCTTCGGCATCGGCATCGGCATCGGCATCGGCATCGGCATCGGCATCGGCTTCGGCTTCGGCTTCGGCATCGGCTTCGGCATCGGCATCGGCATCGGCTTCGGCTTCGGCTTCGGCTTCGGCATCGACCTTCGGCGTCGATCGAGCTTCGGATTCGCCGGGCTTAAGAATCCGAAGGGCGCTCGGGATCTATATTCCATCACTAAAACCATCGGAAATACCAAGAAATAAGCGCAATGATTCCGGGCGCTCGCATTGAAATCGGCTGTTCTTGACTTGACCAATGGGGTTTGTCGGCCGTAGATGCCGGGAACAGAAATGAACCGAGCAGCACCTCGGCTCGCCCCTGTTGGAGCACACCGATGAAGAAGACCTGGAAGTCGGCCCTCGAGGGACAGATCCCCGACACCCTCGACCGCGAGATCGACCTGTACGAAGGACAGATGTCGCTGCGGGTCGAAGGCAAACTCGACGAGCGCTTGTTCGCGGAAGCCCGCCTGCGGCGCGGATCCTACGGGCAGCGCTACGACAATGGGTTCCGCAACGACGGCAACGGGCCGCGCGCCCTCGCCTTCGAACGCGCCGAGCTGACGAAGGGGCCCGACACCCTCTTCGACGCCCCGGGCATGCAGCGGATCAAGAACCCGTACGGCAAGGTCACTGTCGCGCAGATGGAGGTCATGGCGGACCTCGCTGAGGAGTACTCCGACCAGATCCTGCACGTCACGACGCGCCAGGACATCCAGCTTCACTTCGTGCACATCGAAGACACCCCGGACCTGCATCGACGGCTCGGCGCGGTCGGCATCACGACCCGCGAAGCATGCGGCAACAGCGTCCGGAACATCACCGCGTGTCAGTTCGCGGGCGTCTGCAACACGGAGAGCTTCGACGTCACCCCCTACGCCGAAGCCGCGATGCAGTACCTGCTCGGGCACCCGGACGTGCAGGACTTCGGACGCAAGTTCAAGATCGCGTTCAGCGGCTGCGAAGACGAACCCTGCGGTCTGGTCACCTTTCACGATCTGGGCGCGGTCGCCGAGATGCGGGACGGCAAACGCGGCTTCCGCGTGGTCGTCGGCGGCGGGCTCGGCGCGGTGCCGGTCGTCGCGAAGGTGCTCGACGAGTGGTGCCCTGAAGAAGAGCTGATGCCGCTCACCCAGGCGGTGTGCCGGGTCTTCGCCCGCCTCGGCGAGAAGGACAGCCGCGCCAAAGCGCGCATCAAGTTCCTCGTGAAGAAGCTCGGCATGGATGAGTTCAAGCGGCTCGTCGCCGAGGAGCGCAAGACGCTCCGCCCAGACCCGCGCTGGACCGACTTCCTCTCCCACCTCCACGCGACGGACGAGAAACCGATTCGGAAGCCTGCCCCCCTGCCCGCCGGCGGCAGCGCGGCGTTCCAGCGCTGGCTGAAGACCAACATTCGTCCGCAGAGCCAAGAGGGGTTCTTCGTCGCGACGATCATGATGCCCCTCGGCGACTTCACCTCGAAGCAGGCACGCGTCATCGCGGACCTCGCCCGCCGATTCACCGGCGACACGATCCGGCTGACGGTCGAACAGAACGTCGCGGTGCGGTGGGTGAGCGGCGCCGACCTGCAAGCGTTCTACGAAGCGCTCGACGCGGTGGGTCTCGGCGCGAGCGGCGCGGGCACCATCGTGGACGTCACCTCGTGCCCCGGCACCGACACCTGCAAGCTCGGCATCAGCGCGAGCCGCGGCCTGACCGGCGAGCTGCGCAAGCGTCTCACGGTGATCCAGGACGACCTCGATCCGGCGGTGCAGCAGCTCCGCATCAAGGCCTCCGGCTGTTTCAACAGCTGCGGACAACACCACGTGGCCGACCTCGGGTTCCTCGGTGTCAGCCGCAACGTCGGCGGGCGCAAGATGCCGCACTTCAACGTGGTGCTCGGCGGACAGTGGACCGAGAACGGCAAGTCGTACGGCCTGGTCGTCGGCGCGGTGCCCTCGAAGAGTGTGCCGAAGGCGATCGAAGCCATCACGGCGAAGTTCGTCGCGGAACGCGAAGGCGAAGAGTCCTTCCAAGCGTTCGTGAAGCGTATCGGCAAGCCGGCCATTCGCGCGTTGCTCAAGCCGATCAGCGCGGCGCCCAGCTACGAAGAAGACCCGAGCTTCTACAGCGACTGGCGCGACCCGCGCGAGTACGGCATCGGCGACCTCGGCATCGGCGAATGCGCCGGCGAGATCGTGCCGTTCGTCGAGTTCGGTCTGCAGGAGAGCGAACAAGAACTCTACGAGGCGCAGGACCACTTCGACGCGGGCAGCTTCGGCGACGCGGCAGCTCGGTCCTTTGCCTCCATGGTGACCGCGGCGCAGGCGCTCGTGCGGCACACGGGCGCCCAGGTCCGCGAAGACGCCGAAGACGTCGTGGCGGGTTTCCGAACCCACCTGCACGACACCGGCGTGTTCCACGACAAGTACGCGAAGGGCAAGTTCGCCATGTACTTCTTGAACGCGCACGCGAGCAAAGCGTTCGAGGCCACCGACGAGGACACCGCCCACCAGCTGCTCGAAGAAGCCCGACTCTTTCTCGAAGCCAGCCACTCTTGCTACGAGCGACTGACCGCCGAACAGATCCAACAGAACGCCAGCGCCTGAACGACCAGCACCCATGACCCACTCGATTCACGACGCCGAACGCGTCCACGTCAAACTCTTCGCCGAAGGCGACACGCCCGATGCGGCGGCACTCATTCCGGTCTTCCACCGATGGATCCGCGAAGCGGTGATCGACGACGAACTCATCATCGACGTCGCCGACTACTCCCACGTTCACGAAGGCCCAGGCGTGGTGCTCATCGGGCACGCGTCCGACTACTACTTCGACTTGCACGAAGGCCGACCTGGCCTGCTCTACAGTCGCAAACGCGACCTCGAAGGGGACCTGCGCGCCCGCCTCACCGACGCGTTCGCACGCGCCGAACGCGCGGCCGCCCTGCTCGAAGCGGAACCCGGCATCGCGCTGAAGTTCTCCCGCGCCGAAGTTCTCGTCCGCATCCCCGACCGACTGAACGCGCCCAACGAAGACGACGCATTCAACGCGTTCTCTCCGCTCCTCGAAGAAGTCGCCAGCGCCGCGCTCGGCAAGAAAGCCACCGTCGCCCGCAAGGACGCCGGCAGCCTCGAAGCACTGAGCGCCACCGTCACCGTCTGAGCGAGGAGCGAGGTCGGTGCCGGCTTCGGCGTCGCTCGGCTTCGGCTTCGGCTTCGGCTTCGGCGTCGGCTTCGGCTTCGGCTTCGGCGTCGGCGTCGGCTTCGGCGTCAGCTTCGGCTTCGGCTTCGGCTTCGGCTTCGGCTTCGGCGTCGGCTTCGGCGTCGGCTTCGGCTTCGGTGTCGGCTTCGGCTTCGGTGTCGGCTTCGGCTTCGGCTTCGGTGTCGGCGTCGGCTTCGGCTTCGGCTTCGGCGTCGGCTTCGGCTTCGGCTTCGGCTTCGGTGTCAGCTTCGGTGTCGGCTTCGGGATCGGACCGAAGGGCAAGGGCACGGGCACGAAGGGCAAGGGCACGGGCACGCGGTCTCCGCTTCGTCCTCCTCCGCCGTTCCGGATGTACTAAGGTGCGCGCTCGTGTCCAAAGGTCGAAGACGTCCAGAGGTTCCCTCCGGACCCACGGAGCTCGTGCGCGGCCACGTCGTCGGACTTGGACGGCGCGGCGACGCGGTGGTCGAGACCGAGCACGGCAAGATGTTCGTGGCGTCGGCCGTGCCGGGCGACGTGCTCGAACTCGAAGTCGTGCGCACCCGCAAGCGTGGCAAGACCCGCAGCGTCGCGCGCGTGAAGCGGGTGCTCGATCCATCCGAACACCGGCGCGATGCCGTGTGCCCGCACGTGCATCAGTGCGGCGGTTGCCCGTGGATGGTGGTCGACGACGCGCAGCAACAGCGCGAGAAGGTGCGGCGGCTCACCGAGGTCGTGCAGCGACTCCAGCCCGGCGCGCCCGACGTCGAGATCTTCGCGGACGCGCCGCTCGCGTACCGCACCCGGGCCCGCATCGCCTTCGATGGATCCAAGCGCGGCTTCCGATCCCGCGCCTCGAAGAAGCTGGTCTCGATTCCGGAGTGTGCGGTGCTCTCCCCGGCCGCGCAGGCAGGACTGACGTTCGTGCATGGGCTGCCGCTCGTCGGTCGGGGCGAGGTGCGCATCGGCGTTCGAGACGACCAACCGGTGCTCGAGATCCAGGCCGAGTCTCAAGCCGCACCGCTCTACGCGGCCCTCTCGGCGGGGGTTCGCGACGGAGCGATCGCGGGGGCGTCGCTTGTGGTCGATGGAGGCGCGCCGGCGGTCGAAGGACAGCCGCGCGAGCGCCGGCTCGGGGGCGATGGGCGCAGCCTGGAGTTCGGGGGCATCGGGTTCGCGCAGGCGCACGAGACGCTCAACCGCGTGCTGGCCCGGGAGGTCGCGCGGGTGGTGGAAGAGTGCAACGCGAGCGATCGACTCGAGCTCTTCGCGGGCAGCGGCAACTTCGGGGTGCTCATCGCGCCGCAGAAGACGGCCAGCCCTTCGGTGAAGTACGCCGCGGTGGAACAGGATCGCGACGCATGCGACGCGCTGCGCAGCAACCTCGCCGCCCGCTCTCTGCGCGGCAAGGTCGTGTGCGGTCGCGCGGAAGACTGGCCCAAGCGGCCCCATGAACTCGTGTTGCTCGATCCGCCGCGCGTCGGCGCCGAACAGAGCGTGCGTCGCCTCGTCACCCACCGGGCCAAACACGTCGTCTACGTCAGCTGCGAACCGACCACGCTCGAGCGCGACGTGCGGGTGCTGATCGAAGACGGGAACTACCGCATCGTTCGCGCCGCCGCGTTCGACATGTTCCCTCAGACGCCGCACCTCGAGACCCTACTCGTCCTCGAACGAACGTAGCAGGTCGCTGAAAAGCGACCTGCTCCCTTGCCGTTGCCCTTGCCCGTGCCCTTGCCCGGGTCGTGGACGCCGTGTGTTTCGCGACGGCGAGGCCGCGAATCGGAGCCCGATGCCCAGCGGACGAAGCCGCCGGGCATCGGTCGGTGCTACGCGGCGCAACTCCGCAGCCGCGCGACGCGTAGGAGGTTGTATGCGGCGCCGGCCAGGTAGGCGGCGAACTGTGTCTTGCGTCTGCCTCGATATCGAACGGGCTCTCGCCCACCTCGAGCAGTCGTCGCGATGCTCGTCGCGCTGATCAAGCGATCTGACCGCTGATCCGCGGGCAAGGGCAAGGGCAGGGGCAAGGGCAGGGGCAAGGGCAGGGGCAAGGGGCAGGCTGCGAGTCTCGCGAAGCGAGCCAGGCCCGTATTGGCAGCAAACTAGGGAAAGCGCTGGGCTGGGCGGCCGCGGTTGAACAGGAACGAGAACTCGGCGTCGACGATGGCGAAGCGTTCGTTGGGACGCGACGTGTCGACGAAGCGCACCCCCCGAAAGGACGCGGAGGTCCGCAGCTGGTCCGGGTCGAGGTCGGGCGCGTAGACGTCGAGGAAGGTGATCGTGCCTTCGGTCGCGACGAAGGTGACCGGGGGCTCGTGGGCTCGGTCGACGCGGCAAGTGTCGTGCAGGTAGATGGTCATGCGCAGCGGCTCGCCGGCTTCGGGGCTGACCTCGATCGGGGTGCCGGTGCGCATGGCTTCCATCGCGCTGTCCTGGATGTTGAGCGAGATGCCGTCGCTCATGAACTCGAAGTCGCCGCCGCGTTGCACCCGGACTTCGAGCGCGCCTTCGAAAGGATCGGCGGCGAAGAAGTCCGGGAAGAGCTCCACCGTCTCGCCGTCCATGCCGCAGCCTTCGTCGGTGACCTGCGCGGTGATGCTGCCTTCCCCAACCCCGACCGAACACGCCGATCCGAGCGCGAGCAGACCCGCCAGGAGCACGCACCGCCGGCCACGCGCGCTGAGGCGTGCCGTCCGTTCAGAGCTGGTCGATGAATCCGCCACCAAGTACCTCGTCCCCAAGATACACCACCGCGGCCTGCCCTGGCGTGATCGCGCGTTGTGGTTCGGTGAACACGGCGCGGAAGCCGGACTCGGTCGGTTCGATGCGGGCGGCCTCGGGACCGTGCCGATGGCGGATTCGGATGGACGCGTCGATCGGTCCGGCCGGCCGCCGCAACCACTGCACGCCGCTGGCCAGGAGCTCGTGTTGGTACAGCGCGTCGTCGCCGCCGACCACCACGTCGCCTTGGTCGAGGATCTTCAAGACGAACCGCACCGGCCCGCCGCCGAGCCCGAGTCCCTTGCGCTGCCCCACGGTGAACCCGGAGACGCCGTCGTGGTCGGCGAGCTTCGCGCCGCTCTCGTCGACGACCCGGCCCGGCTTGGTCGCACCGAGCTCGCGACGCACGAAACCGGAGATGTCCCCGTCGGGCACAAAACACAACTCCTGCGAGTCGGGCTTGTCGGCGTTGGGAACACCGAGCCGCCGGCCTTCAGCGCGCGCTTCGTCCTTCACCATCTCGCCCAGCGGGAAGATCAGACGGGCGAGCACATCCTTACGAACGCCGAACAAGAAGTAGGTTTGGTCCTTGGCGCGGTCACGCCCACGCAGAAGCTGGACCTCGCCGGCCGCCATCGCGATGCGTGCGTAGTGGCCGGTCGCGATGTGCGAGCAGTTGAAACGGTCCGCGAGCACCGCCAACCGGTGGAGCTTCACGGTGCGGTTGCACTGGACGCACGGAATCGGCGTGCGGCCGGACTCGTACTCCGCGAGGAACGGCTCGACGACTTCGGCTCGAAACGCCTCGCGTTCGTCGATCACGTAGTGGGGAATGCCGAGGTGCTCACAGGTGCGGCGGGCGTCGTCCCGATCCTCGGGCGCGCAGCACCGTCCCACCTGGTGTTCGCCGGTCGCGTCCCACAGATGCATCGTCACGCCGAGCACCTCGTGTCCCTGCTCGTGGAGCAGCGCGGCGGCGACGGAGCTGTCCACCCCGCCGCTCATGGCGACGAGAATGCGACGTGGCTCGGCCGAGGCGATCATCGAGGAGTTCAATGGGCACCCGTGCGCGCGAGGTCAAGCGCCCGCGACCGTCAAACCACGAAGCATCCTGCGCGAACCGAAGTTCGAGGAGGCCGGAGGGCCAGGTCTCTCAGGCCCGGATGCGCCCAATCCCAATCCCTCGGGGCAACAAGCGTCCAGAAGCCCGGAGCGGTCAAGCGCTGAAGACCGTCAAAGTGCGCAGCACTTTGCGCGAAGCGAAGTTGGGGAGGAGGCCGGAGGGGCTTTGCCCCGCAGGCCGGAGGGGGATGCGCCCATCCCCCTCGGACAACAAACGAAAGCGCGCGAGGTCAAGCCGATGGCGGGTCGACCCGGGCCAGCACCGTCTTCAAAACCGCGATGGCCGCGGTCACGTCGGCGTCGGTGACTTCAGGACCGAGACTGAGGCGCAGGGTCGCCCGGGCGCGCCATGGTTCGTCCGGATAGAGCGCCGCCACCGTGGGGGAGGCGCCGGCGACCCCCGAGGAGCAGGCGGCGCCCGCGGAACCACACACACCTTCGAGGTCGAGCGCAGCGACCAGCTCTTCGCCGCGCCAGCCGGGCACGCTCGCGTTCACCACCGTCGCCACGCGCGGGTACTCGACCCCGTTGATCCTGGCACCGGCTTCTCGGAGCGCGTGCTCGAGTCGATCTCGCCGCGCGGCGACCAGGGGCATCTCGGCCAGTCGTTCGCACACTTCGGCGCACGCCGCGCCGAATCCCGCCAGCGTGGGGGCGTGCTGGGTGCCTGGTCGTCGGCCCCGCTCCTGTCCGCCTCCCACGAGTTGGGGCTGCAGAGGCCAGTCCCGGCGGACCCAGAGTGCGCCCGCGCCGCTCGGGCCCCCGATCTTGTGCGAGGCCAGTGCCAGCGCCGCGACCGCTGGCAGGTCTTCGAGTCGAATGGGCAGCCGGCCGAGCGCCTGAGTCGCGTCGACCACCATCGTCGCCCCCACAGCCACGGCGCGGGCGCCGATCTCCGCCAGCGGTGCGACGACACCGACCTCGTGGTTGACCCACTGAATTGCGACGAGGTCTCCCGGCCGAAGTTCGAACCGCTCGAGGTCCCAGTCCGGGACAACCACACATGCCACCCCTCGTTGCTCGGCGGCGGCCTCGCAGGCTTCCAGGACGGCGGGATGTTCGAGCGCCGTGGTCACGATGCGGCCCGATCCATCCGGGGTGTCCTGCGGCGCGCCCGCGATCATGAGGTTGCACGCCTCGGTGCCGCCCGCGGTGAAGACGAGGTCCGCGGGTTGGGCGCCGAGGGTCGCCGCGACCTGCGCCCGTGCCCGTTCCAGCACCGAACGCGCGCGGCGCCCGGCCGCGTGGGCGCTGGACGCGTTCGCCCAGGCGTCTTCGGCGTCCCGCATCGCGGCGCGCGCGGCTTCGCTCAGCGGCGTGGCCGCATGGTGATCGAGGTAGATCATCGGCGCTCAGCCACCAGGGACTGGGACGGCTTCGGTCAGCCGGGCGACCCGCAGCGTGACCAGGGTGCCGGTGAGGGCGCGGCCCGCCACCTGCACGCTCGGCGGACTCTCGACGCTCACCCCGCCGCCCATGGCGAGGGTCACGTGGCGCGCGAACGCGAGACCGAGTCCGACCCCGCCGTGTTTGCGGGTGGCGGATCCGTCGATCTGCACGAAGGGTTCGAAGATCCGCTCGCGCTCTTGTTCGGGAATGCCCGGACCGCCGTCGAGGACATGCAGGGCGAGGTGTTCGCCCGCCTCCACCGCCTCCACGGCCACGTCGTTTCCGCGCGGGGTGTGTTTGCACGCGTTGTGAATGACGTGGACGATCGCCCGCCGAAGTTTGTCGGGATCCCCGCGCGTCATCAGCGGATCCGAGCGACGGAAGACGATGCTCACGTTGCGGCTCGCGGCCGACTCGGTCGATGCCTTCACCGCTTCGGCAGCGATGGCTGAGAAGTCGAAGGCCCGATCGTAGAAGTGCATGCGCTCGCTCTCGAGCGCGCTCACGTCCAGCAGCGTGTCGGTGACCTCTCGCAGCCGGCGGGTGGCACGTTCCACCGCCTTGAGCGACTTGGCCTGCAGCTCGGTCAGCGGTCCGAGCTCCTCGGCCAGGAGAAGTTTCAGATAGCCCACGACCGGCGTCATCGGTGTCGCCAGTTCATGGGTCACGTTCTGGAGAAACTCGCGCCGCAGCCGAGCCATCTCCTCGAGGTCCGCGTTGGCAGCGGAGAGTGCGCGGACCTTCGCTTCCAACCGCTCGACGATCTTGTGGCTCTGCTCTCGCAGCTTGTCTTCGCCTGTCTTCTCGTCTTGCGGGAACTCTCTGTGACCGCTCAAGAAGGACTCGACCCGCCCGGCGAAGTGCCGCGCGTCGATCGGTTTGGCGATGAATCCGTCGGCACCCACCGCCAGACTCGTCTCTCGGTCCCCCTCGGCCGTGATGGCCACGATCGGCACCCCGTCCAGGTGCGGGATGCCCCGCAACCGAAGGGTCACCTCGTACCCGTCGAGGTCCGGAATGTTGATGTCGACCAGCACGAGGTCTGGGCCGATGGTCCGCGCCAGCTCGACTCCTTCCAGACCGGAGTCGGTGTCCACGACGTGGTGCCCCGCCCTCACCAGGAGTTTCTCGACCAGCCGACGGCTGCCCGGGTCGTCTTCGATGTGGAGCACCGTGGCCACGACCCCAAGTTACCACTCCCTGCCTTGGGAGCGTTCGGATTGCTGGTCGGTGCATCCCGATCCTGTCCCGGAAAGACGTTGACCGGATGGGGCCGGACTGCGTACACCCCAGCACGTGTCCGAAGATCTCGGAGCTCGGCTCGTCCGAGCGGGGCTGGCCACCCGGGACCAATTGGCCGCCGCACTGGCCGCAGGACCGGTCGGTGGCGGATTGCTGGTGGCGCGGCTGATCGCCCACGGCGTGTCCGAGGACGATGTGGTCGGCATGCTCTTGAGCGAAGGGCATGGACCGGTGCTCGAGATGCACGAGCTGCTGCAAGCCTCGTCCCCGGTCGTCGACCGCATTCCGGTTGAGATGCGCCGCGCCTTCTTGGCGATGCCGGTCCGTCCAGAGGCACAGGGGCTGCTCGTCGGTATGGCGGATCCCACCGATCGCCACGCCCTGCGGGAAATCCAGCACCTCATCCACGGCAAGATCGTGGCCCGAGTCACGCGGGTCTCCGACATCGCGTCGGTGCTCGGGGCCCGCGACGATCGGATCCCCCAGGCCACACCACTGCACCTCACCCGGCGCAAGACGACGCCGGGGGACATCGAACTCTCAGACGAAGACATCGAACTCGCAGACGAAGACATCGAACTCGCAGACGAAGACATCGGGCTCCAGGAGGACATCGAGGTGCAGGAGGCCCTGCCTGAGGCGAACGATGGGGAGACGGCGCTGCCACTCGTGAAGACGAAGCCGCTGTCCCGGTCGCCGCAATCGGCGCCGTCCGCTTCGCAAGTGCCCGGCGCGCAAGCGGCGGTGGTCGCGGGGGCGACGGTTCGGAAGACGTTCAAGAAGCCAGCAGCGAGCGTGCCCCCGTCCGAAGCGGCCGAAGCACCCCAGACGGCACCTGCCGTCGTTCCTGAGCCATCCGAGTCCGGCGAAGCCTACAGCCGGCCCCGTACCCGAGCCCCTTCCCGTCCTCCCGCCACCGCTCCCCGGTCGATCATTCCGCCCGAGGAGGCCACCTGGGGCGACCTCGCGGCCGCGCCGGTTCGGACAAAAGGCGGGCCGAAGAAGGTCCGCCAGGAGAGCAACGAGCGGCGCCTGCCAGACATCGGCGCGACCCTCGCGAACATTCGAGCCGCCGCCACGCGTGACCAGGTCGTCGCGCTGACGTGTGAAGGGGTGCTCACCGTGTCGCGCGCGGCGGTCTTCCTGGCGCTCCGCAAGGGTGTGCTCCGTGGCTGGACCGGCGTCGGAACGGGCATCGCAGCGGATGCGATTCGCAACCTCTGGTTGCCTGCGTCGAGCCCGTCGATGTTCAAGGTGGTCCTCGAGTCCGGCGCCCCCCACGAAGGCGCGTACGGTACGACCGCTGCCGACAATCTCTACCGCGCTGCCACCGGTTCGCGTGGCGGCCGACTCTCCATTCAACCCGTTCAAGTCGGTGGTCGCGTCGTCGCACTGCTGTGTGCCGACGAAGTGGCGTTCGCGGAAGCCGGCTACGAGCGCATCGGCGTGTTGGCCCACGCCGCGGGCCAGGCCTTCAAGCGTCTCATCGTCGAACAGAAACGCTGAACCCAGCGCCCTGATTTTTTGTTCAGTGTAGGCTGGCGCCGGGGTGGAGGGTCACCCATAAGCCATCTTCTTAGGTGAGCGAGGTTCACGCCCGAGGGGTCGGGCGCTCGTTCACTTGGTCGAGAACTTGGGGCGTGTAGGAGGTGACTTTTTCATGCGAACCCTCATCGCGATCGGTGTGGTGCTTGGTACATGGAGTGGAGCAGAAGCGCGGGCGAATGCGCAGACTCCCGAAGACGCTGAGGAAGCACCACCAAATCCGGAGCTCCCTGCTGCAGGCAGTGGGGAGCGAACCGAAGACGACGATGTGCTGAGCGATGCCGCCGCCGCGGGTGCCGTGGCGTTGGTGCGGGCACTCGAACGAAGATTGACGGTGTGGGAGCACGGAGGCCGGAGGGTCTACGTGCGTCACTGCCGCTCGGCGCGCGTCGAATGTCGCGCGCGCGTGGTGGCCATCGCACGTTTGATCGCCGCCGCATCCTGGCGCCATGAAGTGGATCCGTTCCTCGTGGCCGCCATGGCCTTGCGGGAGAGCGGACTGAACCCCTTCGCCGAAGGATCGATCGGCGAGCGCGGCTTGGTGCAACTCCATCCCCGGGGCGTGGGCGCCCGGGTGCGTTTCGTTCAGAGCGAGGCCTACCGTCGACGCTGCGAACGCCGGCCCGACGCCTGCCAGGGTGAAGTGCTCGAAGCGGGCGCCAGGCTCGTCTCCGCCGCGATCGCCCGCTGCGGCTCGGTCCGAGAGGGCCTCGGCGCCTACAACACAGGGGTCTGCCAAATCACTGGCTACTCTCGCCGGGTCCTGGAAGAGCGCTCCAACCTCCTGCGGCTCGCCAAACAAAACGTCACCGTCCAAGCCGCGACCCTGGTCGACTGAGGCCTGAGAAAACTGGGGCCCGCTTCAGCATCGGCGTCCGCCCATCCATCGGCGTCGCATCGGCGGTCGGCGTCGGCGATCGGCGTCGGCCTTGGCATCGGCGATCGGCCTTGGCGGCGATCGGCCTTGGCTTCGGCATCGGCTTCGGCATCGGCTTCGGCATCGGCTTCGGCATCGGCTTCGGCATCGGCTTCGGCATCGGCTTCGGCATCGGCTTCGGCATCGGCGTCGGCTTCGGCCTTCGGCCTTCGGCATCGGCGTCGGCCATCGGCTTCGGCCTTGGCTTCGGCGTCGGCTTCGGCTTCGGCTTCGGCTTCGGCTTCTCGGCCTTCAGCCTCCCACCAACGAACAAAAAGCCCAACCTCCTCGCCGGAAGTTGGGCTTTCTCTCGTCTGCGCAACGCCTAGGCGCTACTCGCTCTCGCCTTTGCCCTGGGGCGCCTCGTCGGTCTCGCCATCGTCCACCGAATCGTCGTCCGAGTCGTCGTCCGAGTCGTCGTCCGAGTCGTCGTCCGAGTCGTCATCCGAGTCGTCGTCCGAGTCGTCGTCCGAGTCGTCGTTCGAATCGTCCGAGTCGTCGTCCGAATCGTCCGAGTCCTCATCCGAGTCGTCCGACGGGAACAAGGGCTCGTCTTCGTCGTCTTCGTCCGCGTCCTCATCGCTCGACTTGGCTTTCGCAGTGTCGGCGCCGGCCTCGGCCGATGCTTCCGCCGTCTCGCCCTCCGCGGTTTCTCCGTCGCCGCCCTTGCGACCACGACGCCGCCGACGACGACGACGGCGCTTGCCGCCTTCCTCGTTCTCATCGTCTTCGGAGGTCTCCCCGTCTTCCGCATCGCTCTTGGAGTCCTGGGAGTCCTTGGCGTCCGCCTTCTCCGCACGTACGGGTTCGGCCCGTCCGGGTCCCGCAAGTTCGTCGAGCAGGTCCAGGTCCAGGACCGCGAGCGGGACATGCACCGTCCGCACGCCAACGCCACATCGCTCCATGGCCGCGGCGACTTCGAGCCCGCCGAAGAGCGCCACCGGCGCGACACCAGGGCTGCTGGCTTCTTCCCGGGCGCCTCGAAGGACGCCTCCCAGACCGATCAGCCAGATCTGGCGGGCATCCCCGTAGTGGTGAAGGCCACCGCGGAGCTCCACGACCTTCTCCCGCGAGAGGTTGCCATCGCGAAGGACGGCGATCGCGAGCGGCACTTCGATCGGGCCCTGTCGAAGGGACCCGGCGAGGTGGAACTCGTTCGAGCTCGAGCCCTCGATCCGGACGCCCCGCAGACCGCTGACCCCCTCGGCGTTGAGCCAAGTGGCGAGCAGTTCGAGCAGACTCGCGGCCGGAAGCCGCGCCATGCGTTTCATGAGCGCCCGGTGTACGGTCTCGCGCTGCCGTTCGGCGGCCTTGCGCGCGTCGTTCTCTGCCTTGGCGGCGTCGGAGGGATGGCCCCACGCACAGAGTTCTACCGACGATCCCTGCAACCGAACCCGCGGGGTGTCGCCCCGGAGGCCTCGGCGGGCTTCGTCTCCGCGAATCGCGGCAGCCAAGGTCGGCGGCAGCTGGCTGGGCGACCCTGAGAGCCGCCCCTTCTTTACAAGCGCGCTCGCCACATCGGTGAGCGTGCGGGCGCTGGAGCCGCCGGAGAGCACGGCCACGATGGCATCGGCGAGATCTCCGCCGATGTTGTCGTCCCCGGACGCCTGCATCTCCCAATCGCCGGCGATGGGCTTCCGACGCGCCGAACGATCCCGCTCTTCGCCCCGGCCGCCATCGCGATCTTTGCGTCCCCCGCGTCGCCGGCGCGAGGATTCGCGGTCCCGGTCACGGCCTCCACGATCGCGGCCTCCGCCATCGCGGCCTCCGCCGTCGCCACCGCGGTCCCGGTCCCGGTCGCGATCGGTGCGATCGTCATCGTCCTCTTTGCCACGGCGCTTGCGACGGCGGCGCTTGCCCCGTCGTTTCGGCTCGTCGTCGTCTTCGTCGTCGAGCTTGGCCAGGATGAGCTCGTCGTCGTCGTCTTCTTCTGGGAAGACATCGGAGCCAGGAAGCGCGTCGGCCTTGGGCGCCTTCTTCTCGGCCGGCTTGGCCTCCGCCTCGACGGGCTCGGCTTCGTCGGCGTCTTCGGGAAGTTCGTAGTCGTGTCCCGACTCGTGTTTGGCGGCTTCCAGGACTTCTTCTTGGAACTCGCGGAGGCCGAACACACCGGGCTTCACTTTGATGATCGGGGCGTCTCCGCGATCCTTGCGAACCATGGTCGCCAGGCGGGAGGACATCGTGGTCTCAGGCGTTTTGCCCAAGTGCGAGAGGAGGTTCCTCTCGATCGCGATGCCGGTGATCTTCTTGTAGTGGAGTGGTTTGCCAACCAGCCGGAGCACCTCTACGGCGGCTTCGGTGAACGTCATGGGTTCTCTTATGTAGGGCGCCGAACCATCGGTCCGACGCAAATCCTTGGGGTTCGCGGGGGCACTCTGCGCCCGCGATGTTCGGAAGGAGTGGCACGCAACGCGTGGTGGACTGGCTCCCGAGCGCTTGGAGAGTTACCACCACGTCCAGGGAATGGCAACGGAACGCATACAGGTACCCGGACAGGCGCCCGGCCGATGGTTCAACGGAGCGATCGGCCTGATGGCCCTCGGATGCATCGCCTCGACCGCGGGATGCGCGGACGCTCCGGCGCCGCCGGTTCGGGTCGAACCCACGACGGCCCAGTGGCTACCGACGGAGGCACCGCCGGAAGACTGGCCCGAAGTCGAAGAGGATCCGGCCGATCCGCGGCTGGCCTCCATGTTCCCGGACGGGCTGCGGGGCAAAGAGCGCCTGTGCGACTTGGCCCAAGTGGGCGGGCTCGAGTCGGTGCGGCCTGCGGATCGCTCACGCTACCGCTTGGAGCTGGAGGAAGAGACGCGGCCCCTCGAAGAAGTCAGCCAGCGCGCGACCGTTCGCTGTCGCACCGCCTTTGGGGAGGGCTGGGCGGATCTGACCTTCTCGAAGGAGAGTGCGCCGCTCGCTGAGTTCGTCGACGTCGGTCAGCGGATTCGGGTGCGGATTCGTGGCCACGCGGGACACGACGGCAACCCGGCGATGAGCTTCGTCGCCACCGTGGGCGATGCGCCGTCCTACCCCGCCCGCCGCTGGCTCCACGCGAACGTGGCCGCCGGGGACAACGTCTCCATCACCCGCGGTGACCGGCTCTGCGCCGTTCAGTTCGCCGGCGCGCCGATGCCCGCGGTGGTCGCGGCCGACGACACACCTCTGGTCGAAGGAGCGACCCACCACCAGCTCCTCACGTGCCGCCATGCACTCGGGGAGCACAGCATCGAGGTCTACTACACGCTCGCCCAGTCCCTCGCCGCGCTTCGCGTGCGGCGGACGGATGTCGTGCCCTTGCGCATATCGGAGGACGAACGCGGCCTCCTCTACGCGCGCTACCTGGGGCCCTGACCGGGCTCGATCGACCGTTGGTTGGGGGCTAGATCTTGGCGGAGGCCTGGACCGACGCGGCCGCGGACACCACTGTCTCCACATCCACGCTGGGCCGGGTGCCGAGCGTGGCGCGCTCGAGGATCGCTTCGCAGAGGTCGTCGAAGTCGTAGCCGGCGCCCTTGGCGATCATGGGCAGAAGCGAAGTCGCCGTCATGCCTGGGAGGGTGTTCACTTCGAGTACGTATTCGTTCTCGCCCTCGGTGACCAACAGGTCCACCCGCGCGGCGCCGGTCACGTCGAGACAGCGCACTGCGCGCTCCGCGATGTTCAGCACGCCCTTGTATCGGGTGGGGCTGAGTCGGGCCGGGAAGTGGTATTGGCTCTGGCCCTTTTGGTACTTCGACTTGTAGTCGTAGAACCCGCCGAGCGGTTCGATCTCGACCGCACCGAGCGCGCGTCCGTCGAGCACACCCACGGCGACTTCCCGGCCGCGCACGAAGCGCTCGACCAGGACCGAACCATCGAAGCGCGCCGCCTCTTCGCAGCGGGACTTGAGCTCCGCAAGATCCGTCGCGAGCCCTGCGCCCACGCTGCTCCCGCCACGCCGCGGTTTCACGAACGCCGGGAACCCAAACGACCCGTGCATCTCCGCGAGCGCGTCGAGCCGGCTGGCGTCGAGCGCGTAGTACGGCGGCGTCGGCACGTTGTGCAGTCGGAACATCTCTTTGGACTTGAGCTTGTCGAACGCGAGCGCGCTCGCCATGACACCCGAGCCTGTGTACGGAATGCCGAGCAACTCGAGCAGCCCCTGGACACAGCCGTCTTCGCCGTACGTGCCGTGAAGTGCGATGACCGCGACGTCGATCGGGTTCTGGCGGAGGACCCGATCCAGGTCTTCGTCGACGTAGATCTTCTCGGCTGCGTGGCCGCGCCGAACGAGCGCCGCGTGAATCGCTTCACCGGTGCGAAGAGAGATCTCGCGCTCGGCGCTGAGGCCTCCGAGCAAAACTCCGATACGAGGGGACTGACTCATGATCGTCCTTTTTTTCCACCGGCCGATCCGGTGGAGAAGAGAGGGCCGTGGGGATTTTCAGTGGAACATTCGAACGGTGCGTCCGCGTGCCCGACCGAGGACAGCGGTTGCGGGTTCTGTGCCAGGTTGCGGGGCGCGCTTTCGCGCTGGGAAACACCGCCGGGCGCGCTCTGACCGCGTCCCGTGGTCCACAACCGTGTGTGCAATCTCGCGATCCGCCCTGCCCTGTTGCTGTCCAAGTGGCTTCCACCGTGGACCCTGGACGCCACGTCCCGATCGTCGGGTTCGGTGGCCCGGTCGCTCGAGGTGGTTTGGGAATGTCGTTGCATGGAGGGTCTGCGTCGCACCTGACTCGGGTATCAGGGTGCGATCTCGCGGGTCAACAAACCGGCCAGATACGGGGGGCGCGATCGATCCGCAACCCACCCGCAGCGATTCGTTCCGGAGCGTTCGGCAGGTGCCGCACGCTTCTGGCGCCCCCCAACGCGACGGCGCGACCACCGCCCGGCGCGTTCAGCCCGCGGGGCGCTCAGGGTTCATCCGCGACACCTTCGGAACGGTTGCCTTGCCACAATCCGGCCTCGCCCCCGACCTCGTCCTCCCGCCCGCTGTACAACGTGACCTGAACCTCGACCGAGCCCGGATCCGTGACGCCCACTTCGATCGCGCCTTCCCCGTCCTCGCGGGGGCACCACTGCAGTTGGACGAGTGCGCCGGGCGCCTCGTCCACCAGAACCCCTCCGCGTGCGTCGACCAGCCGTGCACGGATCAGACGTGCATCGGAGCGCGGTTGATCCGTCCGTGCCTGTGCCATCCAGCAGCGGCCCGCCGTCCACCGGATCGCCACCAGCGTCGGTACCCCGTGCGCGACCATGACCTTCGCGCGGCGCTCCTCGCGTCCGAACCCGCGCTGCACCGCACCCGGTGGCGGATCGTTCACCCCGCGGTGCCGCCCCGGCCGACCGCCCACCACCTCGGCAAACGCATCGAGCGCCGCTTCGTCGTGCGCGTACCCGCGCAACTCGAATGTGCCCGCCCCCGCATACGCAGCGACCTGCACCCAGACCGAGCGCGCCGCACCACACACCTGCACAGTCGGGTGCGCGTCGACCTGGGTGTCCTCCGCCAGGAGCGTGCCGTCGGGCAGGTAGAGCGCAAGATCCAGATCGCGGATGCCTTGTGCGCGCCCGACGACCGAAGTGCAGCCAGCCCCGAGCCGAACCGGCACCGTCATGCGTTCCCGGGCCGGCAAGAAGCCCACGTGCAGCTCGGTCGACACCACGGCGAGCTCTGCGTGCGCGAGCGCGCGTTCGAACGCGTCGAAACCCACGTCGAGTCCAGGTTCCGCGGGGTCCACCGTCGGGGGACTGCCGGAGGGCACCGGTCGTGGCGCGGCCCCACACGCACACACAAGGCACGCCGAGAGAAACGCGCTGGAGCACTGCACAACCGCAGGGCGACGGCCGGTCCGACCTGTCCCCGCATTCATGGCGACGGAGCCCCAGTCCACAATTGCACCTCTCCGGGGGCGTCCGACCGAAGCTCT
The DNA here is from genome assembly GCA_034670305.1 of Deltaproteobacteria bacterium. GTDB lineage: Bacteria > Myxococcota_A > Polyangia > Polyangiales > Houyiibacteriaceae > JAXMNT01. Next base: position 3,597 of record JAXMNT010000017.1, on the reverse strand, counting down.
ACGTGGGAGCGCGCGCCGCACACGAACACCCGTGCCGACCCACGGCCCTGACCCCACGAGTGCCGCACTCCGTTGCGGTAGGTCGCCAGCCGGAGGCGGGTCTCTCGCCGAGCCGCCACCGCGACGAAGACCTCGCACGCGCCCGGCATGGCGGCCCCGAGCGGAACCGCGAGTCGGTCGCCCACCGTCAACCATGCGCGACGCACCAGACGTCGGGCGCCACTCTCTCGGGCAACCACGAACCCAAGCCGCCCGTCGCCTCGAAGCCCGTCTCCCGCAGCGCCGACGTTCGTCTCAGCCAGCAACACGTGGACCGGGAGCGGTGCACCGGAGGCATCCGAACGGCCGGACACCGCGACGGTCGTCGCCAGAGACGACTCCGGGCAGCCCTGCATCGTGGCTTCGGATCGACCGCGTCGGTCGTGAAGCAACTCGGTTCCGTCCGCGTCCAGCCAGCGCGCGTCCACCGGTCCTTCCGACAACACCACCACCTGGTAACAGGTGTCCGGCTGCAGCGGCACGTCCCACTGCCCGGAGCGCGTGCCCGCGGGCAGTTCGCGAACGGTCCACCCCTCCGCCTCCAAGCGTTCGACGGTCAGCGCGGCTCGGGTGTCGAGCGGACGCGGCGGCGACGGACCGATCTCGGTCCGAGACGAGGTCGAGGGGCCAGGGGCCAGGGCAAAACACAACCCGACGTCGCGTTCCAGATTCGGTCGCTCGCGCACACCCGTGAGGTGCCAGACCTCGACCTCGTTGCGCCGGGAACTGCGTACGACCAGGTGGAGCCGCTCGGCCGGCTCGCCGCAATAGGTCACCCAGCCCTCCGGATGCGCGCGCTCGTCGAGGGCCACCGTCTCGCCACTCGGCCGATGGATCTCGAGGTCGACGTCCGCGAAACGGTCCGCACCCACCGCGACGAAGGTCGCACACCGGTCGGTGAGGCGAACCGTATGCTGCACGGCCCGACCCGGCTGGACGAAGTCGTGAAAACGCTCGTTCGGCGCGTCGCCCACCGCCGCGGACAGGCACCGTGCCGTCCGTTCGTCGGCGCCTGCGGTCGTGGCGAGAAACCAGCACCCCGCGCACACGAGGAGCGCCTGACCTCTCATTCGAAGGGCTCTTCCTGGGGTTCGATTGCGCGGGTGGCAGCCATGTGGGTCCGCATGGCGGGAACGATGGGCGCGACGGGCGCGACGGGCGGCACGGGCGCGAGGTTCGGCGCGGGCGATTCGTTCGGGACACGCGGTTCGGGCCGCTGGTCGTGCAGCCACCGCAGGACGACCTCTCCTTCGCCTCGGTACGCCACGATCTGCAACCGCAGCGGTCCGGTGCGTGGACCGCTCAGACAATGCGTGACGCGGGCCCAGGGTGCGGGACCCGTGTCCGACGCGAGCAACGTGTCGCCCTCTCGCAAGAGAAGGTCCACGTCCAGCACGCTCTCACTCGCCGCCACCGCCACATCGACGCAACCGTCGTTGCGCGGCACCCGAATCTCCACCGGCTCGTCCGGGCCGACCACGTACGTCTCGACCGGCGCGTCGGCGGCGTCCGCGTCCATGGCCAATGCGAGGCGCACGCGGGCGATGTCGGTGATCGCCGGCAGCGCACCCTCCCCGGTCGAGGCGACGACCCGCGCCAGCGCATACCGGCCGCGCCCATACGCCTTCACGGTCACGCGGTACGGCGTCGCGACGGCCGGACAGGCGGCCACCCACGCACGGCGGTGCACCCGCGTGTCTCGATCCACGGTCTCGGTGTCGTCCGCCAAGTAGAGATCGAGGTCGAGTTCCTCGGGTCCCCCGGCGCCCGCCAGAAGCGCGCAGCCCGGGCCGAGCGTCAGTCGGTGCGTCCGGCTCTCGCCCGGGTTGATCGCCGCGTCCCGCACTACGTAGAGCACGTCGTCGAACCCCCGCGCTTCGAACTCGCGCAGGGTCTCGCCCAACACCACGATGGGCTCTTCCTCGTTCTCCTCGGTGGTGTGGGTGGGCTCCACATGTTCGGATTGTGGCGCCGAGAACGCGAGCACCCCGACCGCCCCCTGGCCGGCGAACACCCGCAGCTCGAGCGTCGCCGACTCGTCTTCGTCGACACAGTGTTCCAACCGAGGCGCCGCGTCTTGGCCAAGGTCCCGCGCCACCTCCGCACCCACCGCGTCGTAGAGGTAGAGGTCGACGTCCTCGACGCCCGCTCCACCGCGCGCCACCACCGCGTAACATCGCCCCGCTTCCAGGGCGATCGGGCGGCGCCAACTGCGGCCGGCGACCATGCGCTCGAAGTCCGGTTCGCCCTCCGGCTGCATGCCGCGCTCGCGAAGCGTCTCGCGCGCTTCGGTCAATGCGGCTTCGACTTCCACGAACGGCACCGGAGGCACGAGCAACCCTTCGAAGAGATCCGCGAACCCTTCGCCGGCCCCGACCGCGCTCACGAAACTGCCAACGACCACAGCCCCCGATCCGTCGGCCGCATCGAGCTCCACGTAGTAGGGCGCGGTCTCGGTGAACCCTCGCCGGACCGTGTCTTCTTGTCGTTGCGGCGGACACACATGGACCAGCGCGCCCTCCCCCCGCACCGCATCGCTCGCGACCTCGGCTCCGTCCCCATCGAACACGGTCATGCCCAGGTCGCGCAATCCGCCGCCCCCCAGTGCCACCCACGTGGTGCAGGTGCCGGTCGCGAGGTCGACGGGCAGGGCCTCCCCCTCCCCTTGGAGCACGAACGTCCGAAAGGCCTGCGTCGGTTGACCGTAGCCTCGCGTCTCGAGGCGGCGACGGAGCCGACCGAACCGGCGCGCGAGATCGTCGAGCGGGCCCAGAAGTTCGCTCGGCTCGTCGACGGGCTCCTCGGGCGGCGCGCCGCACCCGGCTGCAAGCGCGAGCCCGGTCCAGAGAAGGACCGGTCCTGCGACCATCCGCCTCACGGGCGCTCGCTGGGACTCGGCGCCAGGTCGTCGAGACGCACGTCGATGCCCGCGGGTCCCTCGAACCGGCGAACCGCAAACAGCCCGCTGCCGCTGGCCCGCACCGCCACGAAGAAGGTGCCCGAACCCGGCGGGCAGTAGTGCAGGGCCGGGGTGCCCGGCGTGTTGCGCGCGACCGCCGCGCCGTCCGAATCGAAGAGCGAGAGTTCGAGCGACTCGACCGCCGAGCTCGCGACCCCGAGCACCACGTAGCAGTTGCCGCTGCGCAGACTCACCTGGTCGGTCGCCGCACCCCGGTCGACAAGAAACCCGCGCCACACCACGCCCTGGTCGGTGAAGCCGCGCGTCCGCACCACTTCGCTCGCCCGATCCATCTCCACATCGACGCGCTCGCTGCGGTACTCCGCCGCCCGCCGCTCCGGAACCTCCGCTTCGACTTCTTCCCCACACCCGAACATCGGGAGTACGAAGAGGGCCCAAGCGGCCAAGGAGCGGGAACGCATACCCCGGAGTGTACGATCCTCACCGCAGACGCAAAGCGCCCGCCCTCTACCCCCTAGCAGGTCGCTGAAAAGCGACCTGCTCCCTTGCCGTTGCCCTTGCCCGTGCCCTTGCCCGCGTCGTGGACGCCGTGTGTTTCGCGACGGCGAGGCGCGAATCGGAGCGCGATGCCCAGCGGA